>CAVZRE010000031.1:0-82161 GCA_963777595.1 Terriglobia bacterium | reverse complement strand
CGGCGATATCAAAGGCCTGGTCGCTCGAGGCGCTCTTACCGTGGACATGGCCTGGAAGGATGGCAAGCTGACGCACGCGGTGATCCGCTCGAAAGATGCCGAGCCCGTGCAGGTGCGGTATGCCGGCAAAGAAGTCGCGTTGTCCTGCGCGGCCGGCGGGGTTTATGAATTTGGTCCGGGGCTTGCGCGTCTCAAATGACCTCCGCGCAACTCTCTCTGCTGACCAAAACCATTCGCGAGAAGTTGTCCGCTGCAAGAAGGTCTATCGGGGATGGCGGGTTCGAATGGTATCCATACGATTCGCTGGGGAATCTTTTGAATCTGGAGCGCCTGTTCGGAGACCGTTATCTTTCGCTGCTCGATACGGCGGCGGGCATGAGAGTCGCCGACATCGGCTGCGGCGACGGTGATCTCGCGTTCTTCCTGGAATCGCTGGGCTGCGGCGTCGATGCCATCGATTTCCCGGATTCGAACCACAACGGGATGCAAGCGATTCGCGCGCTGAAGCAGCACCTCTCATCCAAGGTCGAAATCGCGGCCGTAGATTTGGACAGCCAATTTCAACTTCCGCGCAGGAACTACGATCTTGCGGTTTTTCTAGGCATTCTGTACCACTTGAAGAATCCGTTATATGTGATGGAGCGCCTTGCGATGCAGACGCGCTATTGCGTGATGAGCACTCGCGTCGCGCGCTACTTCCCGAACGATCAGCCGATGCCGCAGGATCAGCCGATCGCCTATCTTCTGGCCGCGGATGAACTGAATCGCGACGACAGCAATTTTTGGATCTTCTCCCATGCGGGTTTAAAAAGGCTCTTCGAGCGAGCGCACTGGAAGATTCTGGACTACGCCAGCGTGGGCGCCACGGGGCTCTCGACGCCGGTCGGCCCGACGCGAGATGAACGTGTGTTCTGCCTGCTCGAAAGCCATTACAGTTTGGCCAATGTTGATCTACTGCATGGCTGGCACGAGCCGGAGGTGGGGGGAACGCGTTGGACCGCGCAACAATTCTCAGCGCGCATCCACCTGACGGGGCAAGCGGGTCCGGACCGTATCCGGCTGCGGGTCTATGTTCCGGAAGACTTCGGAGCGCGACGTCTGGAGATCGCGATCGACGGTGTCCCGGCGATGCCGGAGTTTCTGGATGAGCCGGGGTACCACGACGTGGTGCGGCGCTTTCGGGCGCACGGGAAGCGTTCGATTGTGGCATCGTTCCGATTGGACAAAGCGCTGCCGCCAGACGGGGCGGACGACCGCGAGCGCGGCATTGTGGCGGTTTCGCTGGACTGCGAGTAAAGTTGATAAGTCGGTCACACAAGAGGTTCTGGAATGGCGGCTCCGTCTTTGCGTGGGGATGAAGTTCCATAGTTCACTCGCGTTCCGGCATCACGCATGACCGGCTCGCCGCAGCTCATCGGCTCGACGACCGACAGTACGAGATTCGCGACGATGGCGGCATCCATGGCCGAACCTCCTCGCGCCAAGGCTTGGGCTCCGGCTTGCGATGCCAAGGTCTGGCTGGCAGCCACGATGCCTTCGCGGCAGATGGTCATGGAGCGCGCCTGGGATCTAGAATTTCCGGGTTCGACGACGGGCATCATTTATGTTTGTACACAAAAATGCCTGCGCGTCGAGAAAAAGGAACGGACTGAAGCAGGCTGTGTTACGGCAGTGTTCCGTGGTCAATGGCTTTACGGATCGCTTCCCTGCCCTCGGGGGTAGAGAACAAGGCGTGGGGCGTATGGGGAACGAACCCGATGGATTTTTCGCTGGTCACTTGGGTCGCATACGTCAAGCCGATGGGAACAGGCTCGCCACAATCGTGCGCTCCGTAGAGGAAAAAAACTTTGGTGTGTGGGTAGTTGAGGAGGGCTCCGGGCCGCATGACGCTGTCCGCCAGGAGTTGCTCAGGAGTGGGTTGGGCGACGACCTGCTTGCAGACGGCGTTGGACGGCCCTAGCATGCAGGTGGAATCGCACTCCATGACTCCTTTCGGAACGATGCTCGAACAGAGAGTCGCCCATTCGGGCGAGGCCTGTCTGGCGCAGGCGTAATCGAGCCGCGCCAGTGGGGGGCCGGAAGTCGGGATGGCAACATCGAGGATGTCGCCTCGGCCCCAGGTGGTCAGCGCGTAACCGATCTCGGCGGAGCCGCCCGAGTTCCCGGTGGCGACGAACTTCCCTTCCTTATGAATGTGGTCGTGAACCCAGGTGAGCAGCGTCGCATAGCGGCAGGATTCTTTCTGCAGACCACCCTCGGCGGTCGGCCAGCCACCCTGCCAGGAGCGGTCTACGATGCGGAAACCCATAGCCGAGATATCCTTCGCCAGGATTTGGCCCCCCTCTTCGCCGGCGTAGAAACTTGCGCCGGAACCGCCGCTGCCCAGCACCACTGTGCCGCGGAATGGAACTCCGGACGCGGGTTCGGTGACGCGCACGCGAACTTGGATGGGTTTTACGTCCGGACAGGAGACCTCGAAGTGGCGGCAGACGGTATTGGCGATAGGTCCGGCGGGGCACGCCTCCGCGGATTCCGTGAGATTGCCCAAAGGAGGATGGGGCGTCTCGGAATAGAGGCGTCCGCACAGAGACAACAAGACGAACGTAAACGTTCTCATGTTCTATAGTTACCGGCGTTGGGGGGTTGGAGACAAGAGAATTTCGTCTGTCGGAACGGAGAAAGAACTCGCGGAGGCTGCTTTTGCGGTGGTGGCGGGCGATGGATCTGTCTGGATGGGGGTTGTGGGTACGATTTTGGCCGCGGCTTCGGGATCGGCGGACGAGCTCGCGGGTGGCTTAACGGCATTTTGCGGATCGAAGCCAATTTGCGACTTTCTCCTTTCTTTCTGTACCTTTACGAGCTCGTTGTGGGCTTTGTGGAAGGCTCGCTCGGCGGCAGCGTGGTAGCGAATGAGGAGTCCAAGGTCTTTGGGGATGCCGAATTTCTCATTTTGGAAACTCTGCGCGGCGAAGGCGTAGCCCTGGAGGCGGAAGGCGCGCTGGCTCAGCCAGGTGTTCACTGCCAGTTTTTCGACGAGGATCTGTTCGGCGACGGTGGCGGGCTGGAATTCGTCGATGAGGCTATCGAGGAGGGCTTTGAATTCAGCGGGGTCTTCGCCGGGCATGACGGTGGCGCTGGAGGCAAAGCCGTGAGAGAGACGGTTACGCGAGGATGCGGCTTTGCCGTCGGGGGAGGTGGGTCCGGTAGATTTCTGGGAGTTACGTTGATTGGCTGCGATTTGAGCTGGGGTTGCCATGGGTTGGAGTTCCTTACGGTTTGGGGAGCACTGTGCTCTTTCGCCTTCATGGTAGGGGGTTCGTAAGGGAGTAGAGGGGTTAAGCTATTGATTTTAATAGTGGAAGGTGTTGTGACCGGGTTAAGGTGGAGGGAGCAAAATTATACTTGACATGTACGCACTCATATTTTATGCTTGTTACTGGATGAGGTTACCTAACTAACCTGAATCCTAAAGACACGAAAGGAATCTATTCAACCATGAGCATTACCCACGATCCACTCCAAGGACTTCGTTTATTCGAGGACGCTGTTACCCGCTTCATGAGTGAGCCGAGGGCCAGCCGCCCGTGGTCTCCGGCGGTTGACATCGTCGAAACCGAAAACGAATTAGTAGTGAAAGCCGACTTGCCCGACGTCAAGTTAGAAGACATTGGCGTGCACGTCGAAAACCAGACCCTGACGATCAAGGGCGAACGGAAATTTGAAAAGGATGAAAACTCCCGGGGTTATCACCGGATCGAGCGCAGCTACGGCACGTTCGTGCGGAGCTTCGCGGTGCCGTCGACCGTCGATACGGAAGGCGTTCAGGCGGATTATAAAAATGGCGTCCTGACCGTGAAGCTGGCCAAGAAGGCAGCCGCGAAACCGAGGCAGATTAAGGTGAATCAGGCGGCGTAAGTTTGCCAGGCCTGATCGCAAAAAAGAACACAGATTGAAGTCTGTGTCAGGTGACCAGAAGTGATATTGTGGGGCCGGGAGACCGGCCCCGAAGTTTATCAGGTAATAAAAGAAATGTTCAGATTCGAAAAACTCACTCAAAAGGCGCAGGAGGCGGTCCAGCAGGCGCAATCCATCGCCGAACAAAACCAGAATCAAGCCATGCATCCGCTGCACCTTCTTATGGCACTCGCCACGGAGAAGGAAGGGATTGTGCGGCCCGTGCTCGAGAAATGCAACGTCCAGCCCGACACGATTGTGACTGAAGCCGGACGGCTGCTCGAATCCCTGCCGAAAGTCAGCGGCCAACCGGCCGGACAGTTGATCTCTCCTCCGCTCAACCAGGTGCTGGAGTCGGCGTTCAAGGAAGCAGAGCGCTTTAAAGACGAGTTTGTATCGACCGAACATCTGCTGCTCGCGATCTCCGATCAAAAGTACGATCCGGCAGGCAACTTGCTCATCAAGTATCGTGCCGACCATGAGGCGATCCTCAAAGCGCTGGTTGCGGTGCGGGGGAGCCAGAGGGTGACGGATCAAAATCCTGAATCGAAATACCAGGCGCTGGAGCGCTATGCCGTCGACCTGACCGATCAGGCGCGCAAGGGTAAGCTCGATCCGGTGATTGGGCGTGACGAAGAGATTCGGCGCGTCATGCAAGTCCTCAGCCGCCGCACCAAGAACAATCCGGTGCTGATTGGCGAGCCCGGCGTCGGCAAGACGGCCATTGTCGAAGGACTGGCGCAACGAATCGTCAAAGGCGACGTTCCCGACCAGCTAAGGAATAAGCGGCTGGTCGCGATCGACCTGGCGTCCATGGTCGCGGGCACCAAATTCCGCGGCGAATTCGAAGACCGGCTGAAAGCTGTTCTGAAAGAAATTACCGAGTCCGCCGGAGAAGTCATCTGCTTCATCGACGAGTTGCATACGCTGGTGGGCGCGGGAGGCGCGGAAGGCGCGATCGACGCGGCTAACATGTTGAAGCCGGCGCTGGCTCGCGGCGAACTGCGCTGCATCGGCGCGACGACGCTGAACGAATACCGGAAATATGTCGAGAAGGATCGCGGCGCTGGCGCGGCGGTTCCAGCAGGTGTTGGTGGATCAACCGAGTGTTGATGACACCATTGCCATCCTGCGAGGACTCAAAGAGAAGATCGAGATCCATCACGCGGTGCGCATCAAAGATGCCGCCATCGTAGCGGCTGCGGTTCTTTCCGACCGCTACATCACCGACCGGTTCCTGCCCGACAAGGCAATCGACCTGATTGATGAAGCCGGTTCAGCGCTGCGTTTGCAGATCGGCAGCATGCCGATCGAGATCGATCAAATCGAACGGAGGGTGTCGCACCTCGAGATCGAACGCCAGGCGTTGAATCGGGAAAAAGACAGCGACCAGCCGGGAACGGCTGCGTCACGTGGAAGACGAATTGGAGCGGCTGCGCGGCGAGTCGGCCGGCCTGAAGGAGCGCTGGGAGCGGGAGAAGACTGCCATCCAACGGGTCCGCTCTCTGAAGGAAGCAGCAGGAACAGGCCCGTCTCGACGAAGAGCGGGCCACGCGTCAGGGCGAATGGGAGAAGGCTTCCCAGTTGCGATACGGCAAGCTGGCCGAGATCGAGCGTGAACTCGAAACGGCCGATCGCGCCCTGGAAACTATCAAGAGCAATTCGCCGCTCCTCAAAGAAGAGATTGACGAAGAAGATATCGCGAAGATTGTGGCGAAGTGGACCGGCATACCGGTTTCCCGGATGCTGGAAGGCGAGATCCAGAAGCTGATCCACATGGAAACGCCGGCTGCACGAGCGCGTGGTGGGTCAGGACGAAGCGGTAACGCTGGTGGCCAACGCCATCCGGCGGAATCGTGCCGGCTTGAGCGATCCCAACCGGCCGATCGGGAGCTTCATCTTCCTGGGACCGACGGGCGTCGGCAAAACCGAACTTGCCCGGGCGCTGGCGCAATTCCTGTTCGACGACGAGAAGTCCATGATCCGGGTCGATATGTCCGAATACATGGAGAAGCATGCGGTGTCGAGAATGATCGGCGCGCCTCCGGGATATGTCGGTTATGACGAAGGCGGCCAGTTGACCGAGCATGTTCGCCGTAAACCTTATTCGGTGGTGCTTTTCGACGAAATCGAAAAAGCGCATCCGGAGGTGTTCAACGCCATGCTGCAGGTACTGGACGACGGCCGTTTGACGGATGGACAGGGTCGCACGGTGAACTTCAAGAACACCGTGATCATCATGACGTCGAATGTGGGTTCGGGGATCATCCATGAAACCGGGCCGATCGGATTCTCGGTGAATGCCAAGAACGGCAAACACGAGGATGTCCGGAAAAGGCTCCTCGATGCGTTGCGGCAGACGTTCCGGCCGGAGTTCCTGAATCGGGTGGACGACATCATCGTGTTCAATCCGCTGACGTCACGACCATCTGTCGAAGATTATCGACATCCAGCTTGCAGCGGGTACGCGATTTGCTGGCGCAACGCGGATTCGGTTTGGAGATCACGCCGGCAGCGAAAGAAGTGATTATGTCCGATGGCTACGATGCGAACTTACGGCGCCCGGCCGATGAAGCGGTCGATCCAAAGGCTGATCCAGGATCCTCTGGCACTGCAGTTGCTTGAAGGCAAATATCTGGCGGGTGACACGATCGTGGTGGATGCGGATGCGGATAAGCACCTGACGTTCACTAAGGCCGAGGTGAAACAAGCCGATCTGATTACAGCGTAAGAGGCTGCTGCGCAGCAACCGAAACAACCGGGATGCTGCGCAGCAACCGCTGAAGGCACAGAACTGAAGTTTGTGAGAAGGGTGACAGGCTAAAGTCTGCCACACAAGAATATGCATAATGCGAATGGATTGAAAACCGCGCTGCTCCTGGGCCTCCTGAGCGCGATTCTGGTGATTGGGGGCTCGGCCATCGCGGGTCGCCAAGGCATCTATATCGGGCTGGCGATTGCAGTGGCGACAAACTTTTTCAGCTACTTCTTTTCCGACAAGCTGGCGCTGGCGATGTCGGGGGCCCAGCCCCTAACGGCTGAAACGAATCCACAGGTTTACCAGCGCATCGCTCCGCTGGTGGGCAATCTTGCGAGCCGCATGGGGATTCCTATGCCGAAGCTGTACATCACACCGGAAGAGTCGCCGAACGCGTTTGCCACGGGACGAAATCCGCAGCACGCATCGGTGGCGTTTACGGCGGGCATTCTGGAGCTGATGAGGGATGAAGAATTAGAGGGCGTGGTCGCTCACGAACTCGGCCACGTATTGCATCGCGACATCCTGATCAGTTCCGTAGCGGCCACGATTGCCGCGGCGATCACTGCGATCGCTCGTATGGCGATGTTTTTGGGTCCGCGACGAGACGATGACGATCGGGGAGGGAATCTCTTCGCGGAACTAGCGATGCTGATTCTCGCGCCAATCGCCGCCATGCTGATTCAGATGGCGATCTCGCGGAGCCGTGAATACGATGCGGACGCAGCGTCGGCGAAATATGTAGGTTCGCCGTACCCGTTGATCGGAGCCCTAAAAAAGCTCGAAACGTGGTCGCAGCGCATCCCGATGGACGCGAACCCGGCTACGCAACATCTCTACATCATGAAACCGTTAGCGGGCAACGGATTGTTCAAACTGTTCTCGACACATCCGAGCACTGAAGATCGGATTGCGCGACTGCAGGAAATGCGGTAAACGTTTGGGCCACGAATGCACACGAATACGGAAAACCCTGTTTATTATTTTGGCGCTGGGGTTGCCGGTCTCGGGGTTGCTGGTTTCGGGGCTGCGGCGGCTGGCGGGGCAGAGGGTGCACTCGCTCCGGAGTTCTTGTCGTAAAGGCCGATTACTTCCCGGGTGATGTCGATGGTGTTGGAGGCGAAGAGGACGGGGGTTTGCGGGTTGCTGACATCGATGACCAGCACAAAGCCGTTGTCTGAAGCATACTTGTTCAAGACGGCCATCATTTTCCCGCCGAGCTCATCCATCACCTTGCGTTCGGCTTCCTGAACTTCGGTATTGGCGTCCTCGGTATCCCGCTTCAGGTTGGTAGTGGCGGAGTCGATATCACGCGCCAGCTTCTGTTTGGCTTCATCGCTGAGGGTGTTCTGACCCTTCCGGAACTGATCCTGAAGCGCGGCGAGTTTCGCCTGCTTATCCTGCAGTCCTTTTTGCGTGGGGCCGAATTTAGCCTGCAAATCGTTGCGGGCCTTTTGTCCGTCCTTAGTGGATACAATCGCCTGCTGGATATTGATCACAGCCAGCTTCTGAGGCGTTTGGGCCGCGGCAGGATAACTCACACCCGGCAGAATTACTCCCAGGCCCAATAGGCTCAGGACCGTCAATTTCATCTTCACTCTCAAAACTCCTTCAAATTGGTTCGATACTAACACGAATGCCGGGCAGGCCCATCCAGTCCCTAAAACCCTAGCTCCTGGCTACTTCATCCTTAAAACGTTCGCCCGATAGTGAATTTAAACGTTCCGCGCTTCTCAAAGAACGGATAGTTGACGCCGTAGGTAGCGATGGCGTTCTGATAGGTCGCATTGTTGGGAAAGAACGAACGGTCGAACACGTAGGGCGTCTGAATATATTCTCGCACCAGCATGGGGTTGAATGCATAGTACACGCGGAAAGGGGCGTTGACGACCGGCAGCATGACCTGAATCTCGAGACCGGTCGACATGCGCATGTTCTCAGTGCCTGGAGCGATCAGGACTTTGCCGCTGAATCCAGCTTGGGGGAACAGGGCATTGAGCTGCTCGACACGTTCCGGATTCATCTGCAATTGATCCGTGCGGGTGATTTTATTGACACCGGCGTCGAGGAATGGCGCCAGGGTCACGGGGCCAATGATCGGAATGCGGTATTCGAAATTGGTGACGACCTGGGTATCGCCGCCAGGGCGTGATGATCTGGTAGATCGGGATGTTCTGAGTTACGCCAATCGCGGTCGGCTGACCGTTGACGATGACGTTCTGGGTGCGCTGGGTCCCGTTGGCGTTCATGACGCCGACGCTGGCCTCGCTGGCGACGAAGGCAATCGGGCTGACGCTATAGAAATCGAAGCCGCGGATATCCTGCTCGCCGCCGATGTACTGACGGGCGAAGGGGGGCGCCACTTTTCCGCCGTAGCCGGTCAGCCAGGAACTGAGCAGGTGATAGGCAAAGACGTTGCGATGCCAACGGGGCGACGTATGGAAATACTGGAAGTCGAAGGTCGGCTTGATCGTGTTGACGTTGCCGCCGAGGAAGCTCGCCGCAAACTCGGTCGAGAAGAAGATGCTCTTGCCGTGGGTCGGATTGAGAGGATGGTTCTTCGAGTTGTAGCTATAGGACGGGACGATTTGCTGGTCCGGATGCCGGTCAAAGAGTTAGGCCCGTTGACTCCTTCGAAGTTGATGTATGAGAAGTACGTGGCGGCGCCGGTGCTCTTGGTGATGATGGTGGAATTGTCGAAGCCGTAGCTGACTCCCCAGCGCGAGAAGCTTCGCTTGATGGGATAGCTCATGCTGACCGTCGCGCCCTTCGATTTCTGGGTGTAGTTCAGGACGTTGGCGGAGCCCAGAGCGTTGTAGTACGAGGTCAGGTTCTGGCCGGTGAGGATGGACGTCTTCCCGGCCCTGATCGTAGATGAACTCGCGGATGTAGACACTGAACCCGAGTTGCAGCGGGCGATCCAGGAAGTATGGCTCGGTGAAGCCCAGAACTGACGTCCCGCATACGAGTGCCGAGTTGCGCTTCGAGAGCGACAGCGTTTCGCCCAAGCCCAGGAAGTTGTTGGTCGAATAGTTGAAGCCGAGGAAGCTACCGGCGATACCCGACACGCCGCCGTTCAGACCGATGGAGTTCTTGCCCTTCTCCTTCACCTTGAGCGTGACGTCCACCGTATTGCTCTGCGGATTGCGGTTGAGCGTGTACGACTCGTTCTCCTTGAGAACTTCGAAGTAGCCCAACTGATTCAGGCGCAAGATGCTCGCATCCCAGAGGCGCTGGCTGAAGAGGTCGCCTTCGTTGAGCAGAATCTCGCGGCGAATCACTTTATCGCGCGTGGTGGTGTTGCCTACGAAATCGATGCGGCGGATGAAGAACTGCTTGCCTTCGTCAGCGGTGAGAGTCAGATCGATCGTATTGGTCCGGCAACGGTATCGATCTGCAGGTTCCGGAACGAAATCGATGTAGCCGAAATCGCCGTAGGCCTTGCGCATATTCTCCAGGCCTTTACGCAACTTGGCGGTGGAAAACGGATCACCGACATCCATGCCGAAGAACGTTCTGGTGAGTAAATCGGGGGTGCGGAACAGCTTGACGCCGACATAATTGACCTGATGCAACTTGTACATCGCGCCTTCTTCGACCACCATCCGGATATCGGCAGCCTTGCCTGGCTTGTTGGGTTTGAAAAGCCAGATCTTGCGTCCACTGACGTTCGCCGCCGGTATCGCGTAAGGTGACGGTCGGATCGAAAGCCTTGGCCATCCAGTAGCCCTTTTGCTGATAGGCATCGCGCACGCGCTCTTCATCTTCCTCGAGCTTGCTTTTGTCGAAAGTCTTATCGAACAGGTTCTCGAGGAAAATGGAGTGCGGGATTCCGATCGGATGCGTGTTCTTCATCGCCTCGATCACTTGTTTCTGCGTGAACACATGGTTTCCGACGATGGTGATGTGACCTACCTTCACCTTCGGACCTTCATCGACATTAAAAATGACTTCGAGTGAACTTGGAGGAATACGGCGGATGTCCGGCTCAACTTTCGCGAACTGGCGGCCGCGTTCGCCGAGCAGTTCCTTCAGAACTACCGCGGCGCGCTGTACCTTGGCCGGATCGTATTGCGATTCCACCGAGAGGCCGACCTTGCGCTCTTTGAAGCGATCCAGAATTTCAGATACAGTCACCGATTTGGCGCCCTCATATTTGATGGTCCGGACTACCGGCCGTTCGGTGACGACGAAGCGGACGATGATGCCTGTGGCGCCGGGTTCAGTTTCGATCCGGATGTCGTCGAAACGCTGAGTGTTCCACAGGGCAGTGGAAATCGCGACGGAGGGTCTCCTCGTTGTAGACGTCGCCTTTGCGCGTGACAATCATGCCGCGCAGAGTTTCCTGGGGAACGCGCCGGGAACCGCGGAATTCAATGGCTTCGATAACGTTCTGATTGCCCACCACCGGCTTGACGGCGGGAGTTTGGGGGAGGGTCTCGAAAGGCGGTTTGGTTCCTTGCGCGGGAGGCGCGGCGGGAGTTTGTGCAGGAGGCGTATGGGTGGGTGACTGGGGCACCGTTTCAAAAGGATTGGCCTTTTGTTGAGAGGCCGGCGCCGGTGCGGCAGCCGGAGGATTCTGCTGCGCGGGCTGAGCAGCTTGAGTATTGGACGTCTGCGATTGGGTTTGCGCAAACAATGGAGAGAGTCCCCACACGCATACCAACACGGCCGTCAGGCTGATCAGCCTGAGACTATTCATGAAGAACTTGAGTTTCCTTTCCACTTGCGCTCAAATTGGCTGAGACGTTCGATCTCTCGCGAACGTTTCCTTGCACGTCCGTGCGCCTGTGACGAATCCTTTATTCTACAGGAAGTTATCCACGACAACAATGTGGGGCTGCGGCACAGGTGAGCAACCAGGACTACAAAAAAAACCTTCCATGCTACTCTCGGGAGGCGTGCTATCAGTCTACTTCATCCGGCACGGGCAGGCTGGAAGTCGGCAAGAATATGATCGCCTGTCCGACCTCGGGCGGGAGCAATCGGGCCGGCTTGGAAGGTGGTTCGCGCGGCAAGAGATTCGATTCGATCAGGCGTGGTCGGGACGGCTGGCACGGCAGCGCGAGACAGCCGAACAAGTCCGCGGGGCATACTGCGAAGGCGGCGCGGAGTTCCCTGAAGTTGCCGTCAGCGATTGCTGGGATGAGTTCGACCTCGACGGCGTATATCGCGATATCGCACCTCAACTCGCGCACGACGACGCTGAATTCCGCCGCCGGTTCGAAGAGTTGCAACTCGAGATGCAGGATGCGGGGTCACGCGTGCATCGGGCCTGGTCGCACTGCGATACGACAGTCGTTCGCTGCTGGATCGAGGGGCGCTACTCTCACTCGGGTGAATCGTTCACCGCGTTCGCCGATCGCGTCCGCTCGGCCTCCAAGATATGGGAAGTCTTACAAGAAAAGGGCGCCCGGAAGGTCGCCGTTTTCACGTCAGCCACGCCCGCGGCCATCTGGGCAGCGATGGCTCTCGATCTGGATGGCAGAAAGATTATGCAACTCGCCGGGGTCACCTACAATACGGCTTATTCCGTGGTCCGCGTGGAGGGTGAAAGGGTTCGCCTGTTCCAGTTCAATGCGGTCCCGCATCTCGATGCCCCTGCACTTCTGACGCACCGCTAGAATGTAGCCATGAGTTCCGACCGGGAAAAACAACTCCTCGAACGCATCCGGCAACTGGAGGAATTGAATAGCGCCTTACAGGATAAGCTTGACCTGATTTATGAGATCGTCGCGCCGGAGGAAGATTTTCCGGGGGAACCCGACGGTCTGATTAATATTTCTTAGCCCTTGCAGGGCGCGCGGACAAGCTAAAGCATGTTCCACAAGGCTCGTCTCCGTGTATGAGAATTGTCCTCCCGCGCCGGGAATTTCCGCAGGAATCTGACGGTCTGATTAATATTTCTTAGCCCTTGCAGGCGTGTGGACAAGCTAAAGCATGTTCCACAAGGCTCGTCACGGGGCGGTATCATACCTGCAGGCGTGTATGAAAATTGCCGGTGTCTTCCTCTTTTTCATGCTGACGGCGCTGGTGGCGCAGTTGCCCGATGCTTCTAATCCCCCGCGCCGGGACGACGCGCCCGTGCGCCTGCCGAATGGTAAGCTGCAATCCGACGAGATTCTTAAGGAAGACTATAAGAGGAATCTGAAGGATGCGCAGGATCTGATCGATCTGGCGCAGTCCCTGAAAGCTGGACTCGAAAAGGGTGAGCAGCACGTGCTTTCGATCGGGGATCTGAAGAAAACCGAAGAAATAGAAAAATTAGCCAAGCGTATCCGGAGCCGTATACGGCGGTATTAGCAAGTAACAAGGCGCACTTCCCGCCATACCTTTTGCACTACAGACGGCGCTGCGGCTGATACAATGTAGCTGGCAGACTATGTACGTGATCTTTCCGGCGCTTCTCGCCAGCTCAGGCTTTAGGCATTTTCTCGCCGTTGACGATACCTTCGCAGGCATTCACCATCTCAGTTGGTTTGACTGGGCGATTCTGATTCCGTATTTTACGGTCCTGGCGATCCTTTCGGTGTACGGCCTACACCGCTACGAAATCATCCATACGTATTTCAAGCATCGTAAGAAAGCCGTCAGCCAGCCACCGAGCCGCTTCGATCAACTTCCGCGGGTTACAATCCAGCTGCCACTTTTTAACGAGCGCTATGTCGTCGAACGCCTCATCGAAGAGGTGATCAAGATGGAATATCCGCGTGAATTGTTGCAGATTCAGGTGCTCGACGATTCTACCGACGATACCCATGAGTTCGCCGAAGCCCTTTGCGAGCGTTACCGGAATATAGGCCATCCGATCGATTACCACCATCGAAGCAATCGCCATGGCTATAAGGCCGGCGCCCTTCACGAGGGACTCCAAACGGCCACGGGCGAGTTTGTCGCGATCTTCGATGCGGATTTTCTACCGCCGGCCGACTTTCTTACCCGGACGATCCACCACTTTGTGGATCCCAAGGTCGGGCTGGTTCAGACGCGGTGGAGTTATTTAAACCGGGAATATAATTTCCTGACTGAAGTGGAGGCCATGCTGCTCGATGGGCATTTTATCCTCGAACATGGTGCGCGGTCGCGATCGGGCTGCTTCTTCAACTTCAACGGTACGGCGGGCATCATGCGCCGGTCGATGGTTGACGACGCCGGGGGCTGGCAACACGACACGCTGACCGAGGATTCCGATCTCAGCTATCGGGCGCAACTGAAGGGTTGGCGCTTCGTTTACCTTCCCGGTCTTGACTGCCCTTCCGAATTGCCGGTCGAGATGCATGGCTTCCAGATTCAGCAGTCACGTTGGGCGAAAGGCCTGACGCAGTGCGCCAAGAAGCTGCTGCCGATGATCCTCCGGGCCAAGATACCGTTTCGCGTGAAGGCCCAGGCGTTCCTGCATCTCACACCGAACATCTCTTATCCGATGATGATCGTTATCTCGGCTCTCATGCTGCCGGTAATGATTGTGCGTTTCTATATGGGCGTGTGGGAGATGGTATTTTTAGACCTGCCGCTGATTATTGCCTCGTTCTGGTCGATTTCGGCCTTCTACGTAATTGCCTATCGAGAACTTCATCCCAAAACCTGGACCCGCTCGCTTCTACTGCTGCCTATGCTGATGGCGATTGGAGTGGCGTTGACGATTATCAATACGCGGGCTGTTCTCGAAGCGCTTTTCGGCATTCAGACCGGTTTCGTCCGAACTCCTAAATATGCGATTGAAGGTACGGCTCCCGTGCGTCGGGTGAAGCAGACCAAGTACCGGCGCAAGAGTGGATGGCTCCCCTACATCGAACTCGCTTGCGGTACCTATTTCCTCGGGATGGTCGTCTTCGCCATTCAGACCTGGAATTATCTGACCGTGCCGTTCCTGGCGCTATTTGTCTGTGGATATTATTGGGCGGGCTTTTCGACCCTTCATCAGGAGTACCAGGATCGGATGCGCTGGATGCGCCAGAATCATCTTGAATTCGAAACTGTTCGATAATTCCTGCATCACTGCCGAAATGGTGCGTGATGCTCGTCCCAGAATCAGTGTGCTTGCCCAACGCACACCGGTGATGACCTCGGAAGAGGCGTCCACCTTGGCCGGTAAGCAACTGTTTTTCAAGTGCGAGAATCTGCAGCGCGGAGGGGCGTTTAAAATCCGAGGCGCAGCCAATCTGATTCTGTCGTTGTCGGCCGAGGTAATCGCGAAGGGAGTTGTAGCATTCTCCTCCGGGAATCACGCACAGGCCACGGCGATCGCAGCAAAGTATGTGGGGGCGAAGGCGACGATTGTGATGCCGCGGGATGCACCCCTCTGCAAGGTGGAACCGACCCGCGCGCTCGGCGCAGAAATCATCACGTACGACCGGCTGCGTGACGATCGGGAAGCCATCGCGCGGCGCCTTCTCGCCGAGACTGGCGCAACCCTGGTCCCGCCTTACGACCATCCGTTGATCATCGCGGGACAGGGCACTGCCGCACTCGAACTGATGGAGGAACAGCCGGACCTGGATGCGATGGTCGTGTGCGTCGGCGGTGGCGGATTACTCGCCGGGTCAGCAACGATTGCCAAATCGATCAATCCCGAAATCCGCATCTTTGGAGTGGAGCCGGAGTTGGCGAATGATACCTGGCAATCGTTCCGGAAAGGGACGCGCGTGGAGATTCCGCCCTCTGAAACGATTGCCGATGGACTCCGTTCACCCGCGCCGGGCAAACTCACGTTTCCGATCATCCAACAGTTGGTAGAAGATATATTACTCGTCACCGAGGAAGAGATCATGCAGGCTGTACGTTTTTGCTTTACGCGCATGAAGCTTGTGGTTGAGCCGAGCGGTGCGGTTTCTTTTGCCGCCGCGCTCTTTCGCAAACTTCCCGAGGATGTGAAGCGGGTCGGGTTGATCTTCTCCGGCGGGAACATGGATGCCGAGACTTTGTGCGGGGAGCGCCGGTAATTGGAACAGCGGAAGCCGGTGGCCTGATCCGGGCGGCGCGATTCCGGCTGCGCGATTCGGGCTGCTCGGGCGTCACAGTTGTCGAATTTTGGCGAGTCCCCGCGATCTTCACGCTGCCGATCCGGCGGACGCCTGCTTCGCCACCGCGCGTTTAGCGGGCTTCTTAGGCGTTGTCTCCCGCTTCACCGCCGCCTTTTTAGGAGTGCCTGACGATGCCTGCTCGCCGACAGCCTCCTTGGCCCGGGTGACTGCACTCGCAGCATCCCGGAGCGCTTCGCGCAAAGCGGGCTCGGTGGGGGAGTATCGCTCGGTCACGTCCGACATCAACGTCGCAATCCTGGTCAATCGCTTCAGTGCCTTATTTGCTTTCATAGGTTTCCTTCCGGGTCGAGTTGGGACTTGCCTACGCTCCTGCAGCCTTCTTTAAGGCCCATCGCCGCCGCATTGATTCCTGAATTGCTTTGCGTCCGGCAGCACTCAATTTCCGTTTGATCTTTACTGGTTTCGGCGTGGCGGATTTTGGCGCAGCGCCGCCTTTGATTTTCATCCATCTTGCTTTTTGGGCCGCAGCCATCCTGCGCCGGGCGGCCGCGGAGAATTTCCTTCTGGTGCTCTTTTCCGGTGCAGCGACGAGGGCTTTCTCCGGTGTGCCGCCACTCAACAGGGCCTGTATCTCGACAATTTGTCCTTCGATACGCTGTTTGTCAGCTTGAAAACCGGCTAGCGCGGCTAACAGAATTTCTCTTGTGGGTATAGACATAAACGGTCCCATTGTAACCGGAATGAAGCCATTCGAGCAGGGCGGGCAATCGTGAAGGAAGCACGCAGCACCGAAACACAATTTTGTCACACGATAAGATAAACGTGTTCAAGCGGAGTTTATATGAATCAACGGCGCAAATTTCTGCAAGCGGCGGGGGGAGTACTCTTACTCAAACCGCAAACCGTGTTCGGCTCGCAAGCGAACTCGGCGGTGGAGGTCGGACTCATCGGGTGCGGGGGGCGTGGCAACTGGATCGGGAAGTTCTTCCCGGAGTTCACCGGAGCGCGCGTCGTCGCGCTCGCCGATGTCATCGAGGACCATCTCAACAAGACGCGCGACGCTTTCAAAGTCGAGAGCGACCGGGCCTATTACGGTCCCAGGGCGTACCAGGAGTTGGCGCATTCCAAAGTCGACGCCGTGATCATCGAGACTCCGCCGTACTTCCATCCTCTGCATGCGCAGGAAGCCGTAGACGCGGGGAAGCATGTGTACTGCGCCAAGCCGGTTGCGGTGGATGTTCCCGGGTGCCGAACGATCGCCGAGAGCGCCAAGAAAGCGGCGGCGCACAACCTGAGCTTTCTGGTGGATTTTCAGAGCCGGTCCCAGCCGGTCTTCCAGGAACTGGTATCCCGCATCCGTCGCGGCGACATTGGTAAGCCTGTCCTGGCGCAGGTATTCTATTATGCCGGCAGGCCGTCTAAGAATAAAGGGACAGCGGGAATGGATCCAGGCCAGCAGCAAGTGATGAACTTCTACATGGACAGGGTACTTGGCGGCGACATTATCGTAGAGCAGAACATTCACGTCATCGATATGGCCAACTGGTACCTGGGCACTCATCCGATACAGGCCAGCGGGACCGGCGGTCGCACCGATTGGTCGGGCACCGACTTCAACACGGGTGACGCTTACGATCATTTCCTGGTCCACTACTGGTATCCGGACAACGCGCAAGCCACCTTCAGTTCGCACCAGTTGAACGGGAGTTTCTCGGACCTCTGCGTGCGGCTAACCGGTATCCGCGGCACCGCAGATACCCACTATAACGGGCTCGTCCGCATTACCGGCCAGAACGCCTGGACGGGAACAGAGAAAGACGATACCTTCCGCTCCGGGGCAATTGCGAATGTCAAAGCGTTCATCGATAGCATCCGAACCGGACAACATCTCAACAATGCCGATCAGGCGGTCGAGTCGAACCTCACGGCGATTCTCGGACGGATGGCGGCATACCAGCAGCGCCTCGTAACTTGGGACGAAATGATGAAGTCGACCGAGCGCCTGCAGGCCAATCTGAAGTTACGCTGGTAACCCGCAGTTCATGCCGGGCGTGGCCGTCTCACTTTGGAAGCCGGCGCAAGACGTCCACCATGCGGACCAGCCAGTGCGCCGTTTGTTCGTTCGGGTCATACGACAGCAATTTCTCTTCTTCCTGTTGGTAAGACAACCTATCCGGTGGGTCGACAGGATCATCCGGCAATACGATTACGAGGCTCCCAGCGTCCGCGCCGCCGGGATGACAGACGAAAAGGCGCCAGGGGAGACATCTTTTGAGCGTAGGCACTTTTCGAGAAAAGATTTCCACCCCGGATTTACCCTCGCCGCCGTCTCCCTCCTCCTCGAGCGGCAGGCCCCGATAGCGCAAATGTGCCGCGAATTCCGACAACACGTAGAGGTTGGCGAACGGAAAGTAGAGCTCACGTACGGCGCCAGGATCGCGCCGGTATTTTTCGAGAATCACGCTGGCGATCGCGGCCTTCTGGCGGACGATCAACTTTCGCTCCAAGAGTCTGAGCGCCGAGAGCTCTAGATTCTGACAGACGAGGACTACGGCGAGCGCGGCAATCGCGACTCGAACCAGGGGGCGCATCCCTCTCCATGAGGAAAACAGGAGACGCCCCAGGTAGGGTACGGCAATCAGGTCGACTGGGGCCATATAGTAGGTATTGGTCATCCGAAGGACGAGGTAGGCGGCCATATACACGACGCCGCCGCATGCGAGTCCGTCCCACAACAAGTGAGGCTCCGTCCGGCCGCGGAAGATACTATAGGCTCTGACTGCGACCACCACTGCGAAAACCCACGCGAGCGCGTCGACTCGAAGGTAATAGAGAATCACTTCGCGAAACGACGCGCGGCAGCAGGCTAGGTCTTGGGATGTCGCGTGGGGAAACCTCATGACGACGTAGATCGCAAGGTAGGACAGTGAAACGGCGGCGAGGCAGAGATCCAAGAGACTTTCCGGTCCCCGCAGATGGGCGAAATTCCAACGGGCAGGGTTGGGCGTCCAAGAGCGCAAGATGAGTCTTGCAGCGGCAAAACACAGCAAGAGCGCGAATACCGGCTCCTTCAAATAAAGCATGAGCTGCGCGGAAACCACGGCGGCGACAGCCCAGATCACGGCGTGGGTCCTTTCGAACGATTTGATAAACAGCGCCAGGCAGCCGAGTAAGAACAAGATATTGCGTTCCGGATAAGTCAGCCCGGAGAAACTCACGACAAAGGTGGGAGTGAACACAACCAGAGCGGTGAGCATCACTCGCTGGGCGGTACTCATTCGATCGTCCAGAATAAAGATCACCGAAGCGAGGACCAGGAGTTGAGCAATCTGCAGCGAGTAATAGCCAGACACCGTTGTCGTAAAGTGCCTGATCAGATTGAACTCTTGCAGGGCGAGCGGGAAAAAGCGCCCAAGCTCGGGCCAGATCGGAGCGTGGAGATTGGATCCGCGGAGTGAATACGCGGTCAGGAAAGAATCGTCGTACCAGGTAAAATCCTCCCATACCAGAATTGTGGCGATATAGGCACCGAGCACCAATGCCAGCGAGGCTAGGAGTAGCGCGTCGCGAGGAGACCATTTGAACGGGGAAGATTGGGGGCCCGACGGTGGTGCAGTTTCGCGGTGGGCCGCATGCCGCATCAGCCGCGCGGCGACCACGGAGGCGACTAATGTGAGTGGGCACCAGATCAGCCAGAATAATACTTCATGAGTTACTCCCAGGCTGTGAAGGAAGTACTGAATGCCAGCGCCCATGTTCTTAAATACTATATGTGATCAGGCGATTTCTGGTGGACTGGGAGAGTCAGGCGATCCATGTTGCTGTCGGACGGACAGGTTGCGGCAACCAATTTTGCGAACTCAGGCAGAACGACCGTCGCGCGCCGACCGGGCGCCTTCAGATGGGGTGGAGAAGCCGTAGACGTAGATAGGGAAGGCTCAGTCAAAAATCGGGTTGCCTCTTTTCCGCCCTCCTGCTACAGTGCAGAAGTAATGGCATCGCGCAGCGTTAATAAAGTCATCCTGATAGGGCATCTCGGCCGTGACGCCGAAACCAAGTTCACTCCAGGGGGGACCTCTGTCACGAAGTTCTCGGTGGCGACCAATCGCCGCTGGAAGGACAGGCAGTCCGGTGAGTGGAAGGACGAAACCAACTGGACGAACGTGACGCTTTGGCAAGGCGAGAATGTCGCACCCTACTTGCTGAAGGGCACGCAGCTCTATGTGGAAGGCCGCATTCAGACCCGTAGCTACGAGGATAAGGACGGCAAGAAGGTCTGGACCACCGACGTGGTTGCGGAAGACGTCGTCCTGCTCGGCGGGCGCGGCGGCGCCGGCGGCGGGGGAGGAGATCAGTCGAGCGGAGAATATTCGCCAGGCCCGGTCTCGATGCCGAGGAGCGCTCGTCCACCGGCGGCACAGCCCCCAGCTTCCTCATCGCACGACGATTTTGGCCAAGGGGTGACTGAGGACGACGTCCCGTTTTAGTTTCGTGAGTTGAATTAGCGGCTGCTGCGCAGCCGGGCACTAAAGCCTATGGCACTGGAAAGGCACAGGCTAAAGCCTATTATACGGGGAGGGCTGGCTCGCGGCTCATCATCCTTGACAAGTCAGGGGGTGGCTGTTCCATGTTTGTGCAACGCCACCTGCAAATGTAACCGCAGGCTGTAGACCCAAACCGGGCCGCGAGCCTGGTTATATGCAGGATTCGCGTCATGCTGCACATCGATGGCGGCGAAGAAACCGGCAAAGAGCCGGGCGTTGTAGTAGCTTTCCCACACATACTCAGGTGCATAGGTCAAGCGTCCGTCGCCGATGAGAAAATCGTAGCCTCCGTGGGCGAGATACGATGCGTGGACTCCGGATAACCCGCCCACTGTGAGCGCCGAGGCCACGGTGTCGTCCGGCCGTTTCCAACGGGTTCCCGTAACCGAGATTCCGCTGCTGGCCAAACGATCGATAGCGGTGAAGGCAAAGCTCTCCGTTTTGCCATCGTTCCAACCGAGGCGCAGAAAGATGCCGACGTCCTTGGTCAGTTCCTGGTCCGCGCTGATCCCGAAGCCATATTTCAGCGTACCGGGACGGCGCGTCAGAATCACGTTCGGAGCCTCCCCGGTTTGCTCACTCAATTTGAGCGCTTCCGCGTAGTTGCCGGAGTCGGTATGCAAGGCGAATTCGAGGACCCGGATCGCACCGGGATGTCCATGGATGTCATGCCGGTGCTCCTGCTCGAAATTGTCTCCGCGGTCCCGAAACAGGCGGCGGTCGAAGCGAAGTCCGTTGGCAACGCGAGGCTCGGCGGCGGCTCCATAGCGGAGCGACCAATTTTTGGTATGAAACTCCTGCACCAAACCCCAGGTGTAACCTCGCGTGTCGGCCGGATAGTCCCAGGCGCCGTTGAACATGGTGGCCCAAGACTCGAACTGAGTCCGCGGATCGTGCGTGTACCGGTTGTCGTCGAAGAAATCGCTTAATGAAAAGCGGCCCGCGGTAACGGTGTAACGGGTCATAGGGCGAGAGCCCGCGAGCTGGTTTTCATCGCTCGTAATGGTTTCCTGCGGGTCGCCGAAGCCGAAATCGTAGGTGATATAGGCACGCGCAAGGTAAGGCTTCGGGGTCGCTGTCGCGACGCGCGGCAATTCTCCGTTGGGAGGGTCGGCGAGGCCATTGACTCCGCTAAAGCCACGTCCTCCGGCGATCTCGGGATTGATATAAAACTGAGCGTTCCCCAAGCGCCATCCGAGAAAAAGAGTAGAGGTGAGAGAGACGTCCGCCTCGGGATGATTGGAGAGGCTCAGGGCACCGCTGTACTGAGCTGGAAATCCGCCGTGGTAATCGCCGATGGAAGTGGCCTGGTAATAGAGGTTCCAGCGCTCAGACGGTGGAACGGTCGCCGGTGACTGATTCGCCGGATCGGTTTGCTGCGCCAAGCCGTAGCTCGCCACTGCAAACGCGAGGATGCATCGGAAGTAGTTCATGATAGTCCATGGCAGTGATGTTTGCGAAGCCCGCACCTCAAGGATATACCGGTGGGGGTATATTGTAAAGAGCGAAGAGGTGTTTTTTGGCGCACACAGTAGAAGAGAAAAAACGGCTATTGAACAGGGCCCGGCGCATCGGCGGACAGGTAGGGGCTATTGAGCGTCTTTTATCGGAGGAATCGGAATGTTCGGAGGTTTTGCATGCGATCTCGGTTTGCCGCGGCGCACTCGATTCGCTGATGGCGGAAGTGATTGAAGGCCACATCCGCTTTCACGTGCTGGATCCGAATCGGGAGCCTACCGATGAACAGCAGCAAGCGGCGCAGGATCTGGTGGACGCACTGAAAACTTATTTGAAATAAGTGGCCATGCGGGCACTTGCGGCAGCGGGAGAACGGTGACCGCCCGACTCGAATTACATGAATTCGGGAACTTCGATACCCAGGATGCCGAGGGTATTCTCCAATTGTGTGCGGAAGAAATCTGTCATCCACAAGAGGAACGTTCTGCGCTCGGGATCCGATTCAGCCAGCACGTTGTGCTCGTGGTAAAAATTGCTGAAGGACTGCGCAAGTTGAAAGGCGTATTTGGCGACATGCGCGGGTTCTCCTGCCGTCAGGGCTTTCTCGACCGCGGAACCCGCCTTCGATGTCGCGAGCAGCACCTGCCAGAGATCTTCCGACGCGAGTTGCCGGGCGAAGGCTTCGCTCGAAAGCTCGGTCGCGAAATCGGGTAACTGCTCTCCGCGGTCTTCCAGCTTGCGCAGAATGTTGCGAGCGCGCACGGCCGCGTACTGCACATAAGGACCGGTCTCGCCTTCGAAACTGAGCGCTTCCTGGAAGTCGAAAGCAATCACGGTCGGACGCGTGAATTTGAGCAGGAAATAGCGTAGCGCGCCGATGGCAATCTGTGTCGCGGCGCGGCGGCGAATCTCGGGTTCGTCGTCGAGATGCCGTGACTCGACCTCTCCCAGAGCGGTCTCGATGAGCTTATCGATCAGGTCGTCGGCCTTGACGCCGAGGCCTTTGCGTCCGGAGACTTCGACGTAGGGACGCTTGCGGTCCTCTTCCGAGAGGTCAATTCCCAAATCGGCGCAGCAGCGCGGGGAGAGCGCCACCATCTCATAAGAAAAATGAATGGACTGCGCCGCCTGCTCGGCGGCGCCGAGCGCTTTCAAGCCGGCGACTACGACTTCCTGCAGATAGGACTGGCGTACGTCGATCACATTGAATACGCGCGTACCCTTGCCGAACGTGGGTGTCGGCGCGGATTGTGGTTGATCGGTAGTGACCCAAAGCTCGTGGCCGTCGGGATAGCTGAAAAGCGGCTGGTAGAAAAAATCCTTGCCAAGCAAGCCGAACTTCCAGAGCTGATATGCGATGTCCTTGCCCACATAAGTTACGGTGCCGTTGGAGCGCACGATGACCTTGCTATCCTCCGCATTTTCATCCGACGAGAAGGTCTGCGCGGGCATCACCCAGCATCCGGCATTCTTGCCCTGAGTTTCGAGATAGATGGCCTTCGTCTGCTTGAGCAGTTCGTAGGCGGAGGCCCAGAATTTGAGATGCAGAATCTCGCTCTCGCGCGGCAGCACGTCATATTCGATGCCCAACCGCAGCATGGTTTTGATGTGAGCCTGCACGATGGCGTCGGCAACCAGATGGCCTAATTCGAATAGCTCGCCCGCTCCGGCCTCGATGGAGTGCAGCGTCTCGGCGCGCCAGGCCAGCGTCTCAGGGGCATCCTTATAATTTTGCGAAGTGCGGGCGTAGAGATCCCAGCAAAGGTAGTCGAAGCGACGTTGAGGATTTGCGATCAATGCCGCGACCTGCGCAGGCGTCTGTTTCTCCAGGAAGTGGAAGCCAACTACCACGTCGGCAACTTGTACGCCGGTGTTGTCGATATAATTCTGTACCTCGACTCTGCGTCCGCGTGCTCGCATCATCCTGACAAAAGTGTCGCCCAAAACAGCGTTGCGCAGATGCCCGATATGCGCCGCTTTGTTCGGGTTGATATTGGTGTGCTCGACGATGATTTTCTCGCTTGGGGGTGGGGGATCTCCGGCGTCGGAAGGATCGCGCAAGAGGCCGCTCGCGTAGGCGCCACGATCGAAGCGGATATTGATATAGCCGTTGCCCGCGATCTCAAGTGCTGCGACGCCGGGGATGGGGCCGATATCCGCGACGAGTTCAGCCGCTATTTTTTTGGGAGCCTGCTTCAACTGTTTAGCCAGTTGAAATGCGGCGGGTACGGCGAGTTCACCGAAGTCCGGCTGACGCGGCTGTTCGAGGCCGACCTGGAGGTCGACGCCGTAGCGAATGGCGATCTGGGCGGAGAACGCCTGTTGGATTAACTTTTCTAGTCGATGAAACACTTGGAATCTGGATCGTAGCACAGACGCCCTGGAGCGCCCTTCCTACTGCCGGGGCGGCCCGGTGCTTCCTCGAACGATCACATCGCCCGGCAATTTGATACGGCTTTGCGGCTTCTCGCCTTTGAGCAACTGGACGAGAATGGACATGGCGCGACGTCCCATTTCGTACTTCGGTTGACGGATGGTGGTGAGCGGAGGATGGGTATATGAGGAGATGAAAAGATCGTCAAAGGCGGCGAGGGAAACATCGTGCGGGATCTTCAGGCCGAGAATTCCCGCGGCGCGGAGCACACCGAGCGCCGTCATGTCGTTGTAACAGAAAATGGCGGTCGGGGGATGCTTCAAGCGGAATAGCCGATTCGCCGCCTGCTCGCCTTCCGCAGGTTTACCATCGCCGCGCACAACCAGGTCCGAGGCGATCGCGAGGCGCCGGGATTTCAGCGCTGTCCGATAGCCGCTGAAGCGCTCCGTATCGGACTGATATCCCAAACGATCTCCGATGTAGGCGATGCGGCGGTGACCCAAATCGAGCAAGTGCGTGACGATTGCGCGGCTAGCCGAGATATTGTCGATACCGACCGAATGTGCGAACTCTCCGGGATGCTGGTTATTGATTAATACGATGGGCACGTGGGCGCCGGCCAAGCGTTTGCCATGGAGCGCTCCAACCCTCGACGCGGCCACCAGAATTCCGTCGACGCGCCGCTCGCTAAAGCTGTCGACAACCTTGATCTCCAACTCGGGGTCGGCATGGGAGTTGGCGAGGATGACCGAATAATGGTGCTCGTTGGCGGTGCTCTCGATGCCTTCCACCACCTCCCCGATGAAGGGATCGGCGATCGAGGTGACCACTACACCAACGGTGCGGGTGATCCGCGATACCAGGCTGCGCGCCACCGCACTGGGGACATAGCCGGAACTTTGAGCGATCGCGCGAATTCGCGCCGCAGTCTCCGGGGCGATGAGCGGGCTATGGTGAAGCGCTCGCGACACGGTGGAATGCGAAACGCCGGCCTTCCGCGCGATGTCCTTAATGGAGGGCACATCACATTATCCCCTGACGTAAGGGTCCCGCTGGACTTTTATGCACACGTGTGCAATAAAGTGAATATGCAACCCTCCGTCCCGGATCCGCTCACATCGCTCTCCCAATGGGACGATTTCGTGGAGGACCGCTACCGTCCGGACCGGAAACCCGAGGAATTTCGAAATTTTTCGGCCGAAGCCCCATCCGTGGTCCAGGAGTTTTACCGGCAGAATCATGCGCAGCAAACGCGGGATTTCGTTTTAGGGAAGAAGCGCGAGTATGGAGCGTTACGCCACCGGCCGATGGGGATTTGGGAGGCGATGGAATATCTGAACACTTTGGTGGACGATAGCGATCCCGACACCAGCCTGTCGCAAATCGAGCACGCCATGCAGACGGCGGAGGCGATTCGGCGGGACGGGCATCCGCGCTGGTTCATTCTGGCGGGATTGATTCACGATCTGGGTAAGGTGCTGTGTCTATGGGGCGAACCGCAATGGGCGGTGGTCGGCGATACCTTCCCGGTTGGCTGCGCGTACTCCGAGAAGATTGTTTTTCCTGAGATGTTCGCGGCGAATCCCGATCTATCGGTTCCGGAATATCGGACCCGGCTGGGCGTGTATGGGGAGGGCTGCGGTCTGGCGAAAGTGGATCTTTCCTGGGGGCATGACGAATATTTATGGATGGTTTCCAGCCCCTATCTTCCCGAGGAGGCGCAATATATGATCCGATATCACTCCTGTTACCCGATCCATCGAGAGGGCGCCTATGACTTCCTGCTGACGGATCATGACCGCGAAATGTTGAAGTGGGTACGGGCGTTCAATCCTTATGATCTCTATACCAAGTCCGGAGGGCGTCCGGACGTGGAAGCATTGCGCCCATTCTATGAGGAACTCATTGCGGAATATTTTCCGCAAGAGTTGAATTGGTAGAGTTGACCCCAAGGCTGCTTCGCAGCCTTGGACGGCTACGAAACCGGAGGACAGGCTAAAGCCTGTTCTACAAACGAGCTAAGCGACATCGCGGGCACATCGAAAGCCGATATTCGTGGTGGCGCTATCCGGCGTGTTCTGGGTTCGCGCGGCTACGCGATACCGGTTGCAGTACGACGCGTGACATAAGTATGATCCTCCACGCATGGCCCGCGTAGCGCCCGCGGACGGACCCGCAGGATTGTTGCGCGTCGCCATCAGATGGAAGTTCGGCGAGAACCAATCGGCACACCATTCCCAGGTGTTCCCGGTAATTACGAGAAGGCCGTATCCATTGGGCGGATAGGCATCGACTGGAGCGGGCGCCGAGTAACCGTCTTCCGCCAGATCCAGATCCGGAAAGGTTCCCTGCCAGATGTTGCACAGGTGCCGTCCTTCCGGCGTAAGTTCGTCGCCCCAGGGAAAGCGCTTCTGCTCCAGACCTCCGCGCGCAGCGTATTCCCATTCGGCTTCGGTGGGCAGACGTTTGCCAGCCCACCTGGCATATTCGGCCGCATCATTCCACGACACCTGTACCACGGGATGATGCTCGCGACCCGCAAGATTACTCTCCGGGCCCTCGGGATGACGCCAGTCCGCTCCGTCGATCTTCAGCCACCAACGCAGTTTCGGCGGATGGATCCTCTCCGCGAGTTTCTCGCGCAAATGTCCCTCGAACACAAAAGACCAACCGAAGCGCTCGGCTTCCGTCGCGTAACCGCTGGCCTTGACGAATTCCTCGAATTTCTCATTTGTCACCGAAGAGCGGTCCAGATAGAACGAATCGATTTGCACCTGGCGAATCGGGCCTTCGCCATCGGCGGGGATGCAATCATCATCTTCACTGCCCATGAGAAACGGACCGCCGTCGAGCAGGACCATCTCTTCCGTGGATCCGCCCGTGGCGCGCTCTCGCTCAGCGGAGGTCTGCACGGAGGCCTGGTGCACTGCTGCGCGCAATTTTGTAGGAGCACAACAGGGCGGAAGGTTTGCGGCAATGCGAAAGAGGTCGCGCTGATTCATAGCCGTCCCAATTCGACGTAGTGCGCTTTTTCGCGTAACGCATCCAATTTCTCGCCAACCTCACGCTCCTGTTTCGCGCGCAGCATGCTGGCCTGAATCTGGGAGGAAACCTCGTCGAAACTGCGAAGGCCTTCCGGCTTGCGGTCCCTGACGAGCACGATGTGCCAACCAAACTGGGTCCGGAAGGGCGGAGTGACTACACCAATGGGCGCGTGGAAGGCTACTTCATCAAACTCGTCCACCATCACGCCTCGGGGAAAGTAGCCGAGGTCCCCCGCGTTTTCGGGGCAATCAGAGACGCGTTGGGCCGCAGCCGCAAAATCCTCGCCAGCAAGAATCGATGCGCGGATTTCAGTCAGGGCGGTCTCGGCTGCATGCTCGCCATCAACTTCGCCGGCAGGGTCGCCTTCCTTCGAATGCTTGACGATGTGGGATGCCGCGATCAGTTCGGGCGAACGGAACGATTCCTGGTTCTGGCGATAGTATTCGCGTAGTTCGTGAATTTTGGGAGGACGCACTGCGTCGAACCAACGGGAAAGCAGGCGATCGACCATCAAGCGGGCGGTGATGTCTTCCCGTGATTCGGTATCGGCGGCATCGGCGCGACAACCTTCCGAGCCGTCGTATTTCGGAGCGACGGAGGCGAGTGCAGCTTCAATCTCGGCGTCAGTGGGCTGCAATTTCAAACGCCGGGCCTCCTGCTGCATGAGCAGACGATCAATCAGGTCCTCAATCGCCTGGGGCCGCAGGGCGAACCGCTCTTCAGCCGTTAACTCCCGGCCGGAGGCTTCTGCCTGAGCGCGCATGAGCGCCATGCGTGCGCGGATTTCGTCGGCGTAAATCGTCTCGCCATTTACTTGAATGGCTGGATTGCGAGTACTTGGAGGTGCCACCGACTCCAGCATAGCGAATCTCGATTTCTTCGAGCGACGAAACTGGAACCGAGAGTTCGGAGTGAAGAGCTGGCGACACAAGGCTACGACTGTTGGGCAGCCGGGCAGACCCTAGAAGAACCATGGTCTGCCCCATGATTGGCTCAGGAAGAACCGTAATATACTGAAAGCCCGCATGCCCTATCTGGCCATTCTTGCAGCAGCTTTTCTGGCGACGCTTCCAGCTTTCGCAGACGATTATTTTCCCGACCCGGACCATGCCGGCGGCTGGCGAACTTTGACAGACGCGGGGAAAATTCGCGCGGCGGCTGGAATCGACACGCGCAAAGTGGATCGTGCGTTTGAATACGCAAAGCGCACCAGTCCGCACGGAGGGCTACTGGTGGTGCGGCACGGCTACCTGGTCTACGAACGCTACTTCGGGCGCGGCAGCCGCGAAGCGAATCCATCGATGGCGTCCATCGGCAAAGCGTTTACGAGCATCGCTTGCGGCATCGTCCTGCGGGAAAAGCACGAGAAGATCCCGCTGGGGCTCGAGCAGAAAGTTTTCACTGAAGCTTACCTTCCGGAGGCGTTTCCGCTGAGCGACCCATCGAAGGCCGAGATCAAGTTAGGCCAACTTCTGACCATGACTTCGGGGATGCAAGAAGGCACATCCGGGTTCGTCAATCGTGTCCTGCAGCAATTAAAACCGATGCCGAGACGCGACGCGTCACTCGATCAGGATCAAGCCGCGCTACGCGCGCCAATGTGGTGCGCACCGGGCGGCGGGTATTCGTATTCTTCGCAATCGACTCACGTAGCGTCGATTGTACTGCGGCATCTCGCCGGGATGGAGTTGCAAGATTACGTCAATGAAAAGCTGGCGAAACCGATGGAATGGGGACGCTGGTCGTGGGCGCGGACGCGCGACGGCAAGACGCTGCCGCATACGCCCGGAGGCGCGGACATCGCGGTTCATTCCACGGATGCGCTACGCTTCGCCTACCTTCTTTTGCATCATGGTCAATGGGGTAAGCAGCAGTTGGCGCCTGCCGATTACGTGGCGCTGTGCAGCCGGCCGTCGCCTTACGATCCGCATGCGCCTTTTAGTCTTCAGTTTGAAGTGAATGAGGATGGTCATGTCGCGGGCGCGCCGCGTGACGCTTATTTCAAATCGGGCGCTGGAGGTTTCGGGATCTATGTGATCCCCTCGCTCGATATGGTGATTTACAAAATGGCCGGATCGACGGCACAGTACGATCCAGCGAATACCGGGCTGCCTCTCACCTATCAGCCGGACACCTCGCGTGATGGCTGGAAGCCGGAGCCGCATAGCCAGTTTTTCGATCCGCCGCCCAGCACTGACGACGGGGTTCATAGGGTACTGGAGATGGTGGTTGCCGCTGTTGTGGATTGAAGAGAAAGCTCGATTCTGAGTTCCAACTTAGTCGTCTTCTACTGCGTGGTTCCGCAAGGAGCTTATCCGATTTGCCTTCACCGACTTCGCCTTGTAAACGCGTAGCGGAACCTTAAGCTATGGTTTTCGAGTAAGATTGACTGTGCCCGGAAGATGTGCCACCGGGGTATGAAGACGCACCGCTCCGTCGCTGCAACGTTCGTCATCCAGTGTTAACATTTGGTCAAGAGCGTTTCTACTGGCGCACTCTGCTGTGAGCCCGATTCAATATCCGAGAAGCAAAAATGCCAGAGGACCTTGCCGGGCAGCACGAAATCCGTTTTCTATTGAACGGCCAGCCGGTCGTCGCACAGGGTCTCGCTCCGTCCACCACACTGCTTGACTTTATTCGTTCCAAAGGACTTACCGGCTCCAAAGAAGGCTGCGCCGAGGGTGAATGCGGGGCTTGCACAGTGTTGATGGTGAAGCCGGCAGAATCGGGCAGCCGATTCATGCCATTCAACAGCTGCCTGATGCTGCTGCCGATGGCGGCCGGCCAGGAGATCTATACCGTAGAGGCGCTCGCCCGAGATGAGCAACTTTCCGAGGTGCAGCAGGCCATGATCGATCAGGCCGGCTCGCAGTGCGGATACTGCACTCCCGGGTTCGTGGTGCAGTCTTTTTGCGGAACAGTATCGCCCCGGGCGCAGCGGTCCATGCGATCCTCACGCGCTCTCCGGCAATCTTTGCCGCTGTACGGGATACCGTCCGATTCGCGATGCCGCGCTCTCGCTTGGGCCCGCGCCGGCGGGCTGGTTCCGCGACCGGATGCGACAACTCGCGCCGGAAGCGGGCGCGATCGCATACAGCAGCGGCGACTCGCGATTCTTTCGTCCATCAAAGCTTTCGGAAGGTTTGAAGCTGCTGTCACAATTTCCCCACGCGCGCCTGATTGCCGGGGGCACCGACCTGGCAGTGGAAGCGAATCTGCGGGATCGCCGGTGGCCGGTCCTGATCAGCCTCGAAGGTGTTCCCGAACTTCGCCAGTTCCAAGAGACAGACGATGCGGTGGTCATTGGCGCGGGCCTCACCTTGAGCGAAATCGGTGAACTTTGGACCAACGCTCCGCCCGTGCTAGACGATTGGCTGCGACTCTTCGCGTCCCCGTTGATTCGCAATCGCGCGACGCTGGGGGGAAATCTCGCAACGGCTTCCCCCATCGGCGACTCCGCTCCCCTACTGCTGGCCCTCGACGCCTCGGTGCAAATCGCGGGTGCTGATGGCGAACGCGCTGTCGCATTGAACGAGTTCTTCCATGGCTACCGGCAGACCTCTCTTACCGCACGTGACGTGCTGGTTTCCATCCGCATCCCGAAGCCGATCGCGGCTGAGACGCGCTTCTACAAGATCGCCAAACGCCGGGCGGACGATATCAGTACCGTGGCGGCGGCCATCTCGATAAAGCTCGATCCATCGGGACGCGTCGCGCACGCACGTTTCGGATACGGAGGGGTCGCCGCCACTCCGATCCGTGCGCTGGAAGCCGAAGACGCGATGCTGGGCCGTCCCTGGAACGAAGGTACTTTGCAGCGAGCGCAGAATGTGATTGCCAAGACACTGAAGCCCATGAGCGACCATCGCGGCTCAGCGGAGTATCGGCTCGCCATGGCGCAAAGCGTCCTTGAAAAATACGCGTACGAGTTGAACCTGGAGGTGGCGGCGTGAAGTATTCGGGCCAATCGACGCCGCATGAAAGTGCGCGGGCTCACGTGACGGGCGAAGCGATCTACACAGAGGATCTGCTCCCTCGCTATCCGGAAACCCTGCATGCGTGGCCGGTTCTCGCGCCCCACGCTCACGCGCTGCTGCTTCATCTGGATGTCGCGCCGGCACTTGATGAACCCGGGGTAGTCACTACCCTGACTTCGACGGACGTTCCTGGTGAAGGGGATTCCGGCGCTAACCGTCATGACGAACCTCTGTTTCCGGTCGAAATCATGCACCACCGGCAAGCAGTGGCTTGGGTGCTGGGCGAGACGCTCGAAGCGGCCAAACTCGGCGCCGCGCGAGTCAAAGCGGATTATCGTACCTTGACTCCTATCCTGACCATTCAGGATGCCATCGCGGCTAACAGCTATCATTCCGCTCCCGCGCGGATCCATCGCGGGGACGCGTTCGCGGCGATTGCAAACAGTCCTCATCGGCTGAGCGGGGAACTCGCGATCGGCGGTCAGGAACACTTCTATCTGGAAACGCAGTGCGCCCTGGCACGCATGGATGAAACCGGCGGTTTCATTATCGATTCGTCGACACAGCATCCTACCGAGACCCAGATTATCGCCGCGCGCGTGCTCGGCATCCCGTGCAATCAGGTGTCAGTGCAGTGTCTGCGGATGGGCGGTGCGTTCGGCGGTAAGGAAGTGCAAGCCAATCCCTTCGCGGCCCTGGCGGCTCTCGGGGCGTGGAAAACCCGGCGGCCGGTATGCGTGCGCCTGCCTCGTCATCTGGACATGGTGCTGACCGGCAAACGCCATCCCTTCTACGCGCGCTTTGCCGTGGGTTTCGATGAAGATGGCCATTTGCGCGGGGTGGAATTTTCGCTCTATTCGGATGGGGGCTGGAGCCTGGACCTTTCCGAGCCGGTCATCTGGCGGGCATTATTTCATTGCGACAACGCTTATCTGATTCCGGCGCTCGACGCGTCCGGCTGGATCTGCAAAACGCATAAGACGTCGCAAACGGCTTTTCGCGGTTTCGGCGGTCCGCAGGGCATGCTCGTGATTGAAGACATTCTCGACCGTGTGGCGCGCACGCTGGACCTTCCTCCGCACCTGGTGCGTGAACGGAATTTCTATCGTGAAGGGGACGTGACTCACTACGGGCAACCGGTAAAAGACGCCGCGCGAATCGGCACGATCTGGAACACGCTGAAAGCGAGCAGTGAGTTCGAAACACGCCGTGCAGCGGTAGCGGAGTTTAACAACGCACACCGGCACACCAAGCGAGGACTCGCGATCACGCCGATCAAATTCGGCATCTCCTTCACTGCAACCCTGATGAACCAGGCAGGAGCGCTGGTGTTAGTTTTTCGCGACGGCAGCGTACAGGTCAACCATGGCGGCACGGAGATGGGCCAGGGACTGTTCACCAAGATCCACCAGATCGCCGCGGATAGCTTGGGAGTAACGCCGGAAGCCATCCGCCTGATGCCAACCCGTACCGACAAAGTTCCGAACACTTCGCCGTCCGCGGCATCGGCGAGCACGGACCTGAATGGCGCGGCGGTGTTCGATGCCTGTTCGCAGATCAAAGGCCGGCTGACGCCGATCGCCGCAAATCTTTTAAGTTGCGACGATACCGCGGTGCGTTTCGAGTCGGGCAAAGTTTACGCGGCGGGCCCGAACCGGGCCATGGTCAGCTTCGCCAGCGTGGTTGAGGAAGCCTACCGCCATCGCGTCTCGCTGTTCGCGCAGGGCTATTACCGCACACCCGAGATTCATTTCGACCTTCCGACCGCAACGGGCCGACCGTTCTTCTACTACGCCTACGGCGCGGCTGTCGCAGAAGTGGAGGTCGACGGATTTACCGGTGAGCATTGTATATTGCGTGCCGACCTCCTGGAAGATGTAGGCGATTCGGTTTCTCCGCTCATCGATCGCGGACAGATTGAAGGAGGGTTCGTGCAAGGTTTGGGCTGGCTGACACTGGAGGAGTTGCTGTGGGATTCCCAGGGAAGGCTGGCTACCGCCGGGGCGTCCACTTACAAGCTTCCATCGTGGCCCGAAATGCCGGAGACGTTCAATGTTGCATTTCTGGAACGCGCGTCGGAACCGGGAGTCATCTTTGGCAGCAAAGCAGTGGGAGAACCTCCGCTGATGCTGGCGATATCGGTAAGGGAGGCTATTCGCGATGCGATTGCGGGTTTCGGGAGCGGGGGACCCGTGACGCTCGATAGCCCGGCCACTCCCGAGCGCATTTACCGGGCGGTACAGCAGACGAAATTGGGAATGCCGCAAACGGCGCCGGCATCTACCGGAGCCGCCCACTCGTGACGATCTCACAATTGAATGCCTTGGGGGTCAACGACTTCGTGGACCATCTGGGAGGCGTCTTCGAGCACTCATCCTGGGTGGCTCGCCGCGCGTGGAAACACCGGCCATTCGCATCGTTGGATGATCTCCACAAACGCATGACGTCCGAAGTTGAGGCAGCCTCTACGGCGGAGAAACTTACGCTCTTGCGCGCCCACCCAGACTTAGGGGCACGAGCGAGAATGAGCGAGCAGTCCTCCAAAGAACAAAGTTCGGCTAAGCTCGATCAAATGACGCCGGTGGAATTCGCCCGACTGCATCATTACAATGAGGCTTACAAGAGTAAGTTCGGGTTTCCTTTTCTTCTGGCTGTAAAGGGCAGCACCAAGCTTCGGATTATCCAGGCTCTGGAGACCCGTCTCCAGTCGACGCCGGAAGACGAGTTTCGAGAAGCGCTACAGCAGGTCTATCGAATTGCACGCTTTCGTTTAGAAGATATTTTTGCAAGGTAAACAGGTGGCGATGAATCGATTTTCGAGCGGTAAGAAGAGCAGCTACTACGGAAAAGGCGACGTGATCGCCTACAGGCTCCACCGCGCGGGAAACGAGCCGGAGGGCCAGAGCCCGGTATTCGGAGTGAATGTGCTGCTGCTGATCTACGGCGAGGCATTTTGGAAAACGTACACCACCGGTGACAACACCAACCTGGTCGCCACTGACTCGATGAAGAATTTCATCCAGCGCGAAACCATGAATTTCACGGGCGGCGATGTCGAAGACTACTGCCGTTTTTTGGGCGAAAAATTTTTGCACATCTATCCGCAGGCGGAGGGCGCACAACTGACGGCAACGGAAATCCCTTATTCCCGGGTGACGCAGCCGTCCGCGTGCCCCGTGTTCGTGCCCTCCGGACCGGACCGGGCTTATGCGCGGCTGGAATTCGGGCGTGAAGGCCCGCTCGAAATCTGTTCCGGCATTCAAGGTTTTAAGCTTCTACGCCTCGGCGGAAGCGCCTTCTACGGATTCGTCCGCGATGAATACACCACGCTTCCGGAAATCAAGAACCGTCCGCTGCATATGTGGCTGGATCTCGAATGGACATACCGGAGTGTGCAAAGCGCCTACAGCAAGGGCTCAATAACAACTCAGGTCCGGAAGCTGGTGAATCAGGTTTTCGCAGAATTTGAATCGGGAAGCATTCAGCAGATTATTTATCAGATCGGCACGAAGATGTTGGAGGACATCCCGGCGATCGAAGAGATCCAACTCGAAGCCAACAATCGCACGTGGGACACGATTGCGGAGCAGGACGAATCCTTCGGCGTTTACACGGATGCGCGTCCTCCATACGGATGTCTCGGACTGACGCTGCACCGATGAGCATTCAGGCCCAGCGAGTGATCGATTGTTGCCGGACGCTGGCCACTTTCACCGAGGAGCCAGGGCGTACTACGCGCACGTTTCTCTCGCCTCCGATGCACGACGTGCACCGGCATCTGGGAGGGTGGATGCGCAGTATCGGGATGGGAGTGACCGTCGATCCGGTGGGCAATCTTCGGGGCATCTTAGAGGGCGAGGGACCGCGGCTGAGCATCGGCTCGCATCTCGACACGGTCCCGAACGCGGGCGCCTATGACGGCATTCTGGGCGTGGTTCTGGGGATTGAGTTGTGCGACCTCGCCAGCCGGCAGGCACATCATCCGGCGATTGAAGTGATCGGCTTCTGCGAAGAAGAGGGCGTCCGGCTGGGTGTGCCTTTCATTGGAAGCCGCGCGTGGGTGGGCACACTCGACGCAGCCACTCTCGCGCTTGCCGAGCCATACATCCGCCGATTCGGCCTGGATCGAGCAGACCTCGGGGCGGCGCATTTTGCTCCCGAGACCGCTGCGTACCTCGAACTCCACATCGAACAGGGACCGGTTCTGGAGAGATTGAACCTGCCTCTCGGAGTAGTCGACGCGATTGCCGGACAGAGCCGCATCGAGATCACTTTCGAAGGTCAGGCCAATCACGCCGGCACCACTCCCATGGCCGGCCGCCGCGATGCGCTGACTGCTGCAGCGCAGTGGATTGTGCGTGTGGAACAGGAAGCCGCGGCTCACGAAGGGCTGGTCGCAACGGCAGGCCGGATGCAAATTGAACCCAATGCGACGAACGTAATTCCCGGCCGGGTGACCGTGAGCCTGGACGTCCGGCACGGTTCCGACGAGAACCGGCAAGCCGCGGTCCGGCAGCTGATCTCAGCAGCTGCAAGTATCGGCAACCGGCGCGACGTGAAGGTGCGCTATGAGCAGCGTCTCGACCAACCGGCCGTCCCAATGAACTCTGAGTTGCGCGATCGCCTCGCAGCGGCGGTTGCCTCGGCCGGCTATTCCGTTCATCACATCACCAGCGGCGCGGGCCACGACGCTATGATCGTAGCGCCCCACGTTCCTTCCGCCATGCTCTTCCTGAGGAGTCCAAGCGGCATCAGTCACTCTCCCGAAGAGGCTGTTCTCATGGAAGATGTAGAAGCTGCGCTCGCAGTGGGAGAAAGGTTCTTATGCCTGACCTCGTAATCCGCGGCCAGCGCCAGGATATCGCGGTAGAGGATGGAAGCATCTCCGCCATAGGCCCGGAACTGCCGGCAGGCAAGCGCGAGATCGACGCACGGAGTCTCGATATACTGCCGGGGATCATTGACGTGCACGTGCACTTTAATGAACCCGGGCGCACCGAATGGGAGGGCGCAGCCACCGGCAGCCGTGCATTCGCGGCCGCGGGCGGGACTCTCTTCTTCGACATGCCGCTGAACTCCGCGCCCTGTACGGTGACGGCGCAGGCCTTCGACGAAAAGCACGCGGCGCTGTCAAAGGCGTCCGTGACGGACTTCGCGCTGTGGGGCGGGATCATTCCCGGAAATCTGGACCACCTAGCGGAACTTGCGGAATGCGGAGTGATTGGCTTCAAAGCTTTCATGTCCGACTCCGGGTTGCCAGAATTCCCACGGTCCGACGACCTAACCCTCTATGAAGGTATGCGTGAAGCGGCGCGCCTCAATCTGCCGGTATCGGTTCATGCCGAAAGCGAAGAGATTACGCGCGGCCTGACGCGGAGAATGATAGAAGCCGGTCGCTGCGGTGTACGCGACTATCTGGATTCGCGTCCGGTGATTGCCGAAATCGAAGCCATCGACCGGGTCACTCTATTCGCGAGAGAGACGGGGGTCAGGCTACACATCGTGCACATCAGTTCGGGACGCGGGGTCGCGGCGGCTCTCGAAGCTCGCGCCCGAGGCACGGATGTTTCCATCGAGACCTGTCCCCATTACCTGACTTTCACAGGCGAAGACATGGAACGCCTCGGCGCCGTCGCAAAATGCGCGCCCCCGTTGCGCGAGGCCGCGGAGCAACAGGGCCTGTGGGAGGCGGTGGTTAACGGCAGCGTGGATATCATCGGCAGCGATCACTCCCCTGCCCCGCCCGACATGAAACAGGGCGATAATTTTTTTCGGATCTGGGGCGGCATCGCGGGTATTCAGGCAACGCTCCCCTCGCTTCTGGAACGTTTGCCGCTCGATCGAATTGCGGAACTACTCGCCGCAAATCCCGCAGATCGCTTTCGAATCTTACGCAAAGGGCGGATTGCGGTGGGCTGCGATGCCGATTTCGCATTGGTCGATCTCTCGCACCCGTTCGTCATGGATCGAGACATGCTGCAGCAACGGCATCGGATCAGCCCGTATATCGGCCGCCAGTTTAAAGGCCGCGCCGTGCGGACGATTCTGCGAGGCGAAACGATTCCTTCGGCTATGGCGGGCAGGCTGGTAAAGCCGGCGCGTTAGATCCGTTGGTGTTACTGGCAAACCGGCAACGCTTCAAGATCTCCAGATGTAAAAGGCACTCCCAGACATTTGGCGAGGGTGGGGGCGATGCTGCGCATATCAATTTCGCCGAGGTCCAGGCCGTGTTTTACGCGCGGTCCGGCGATAAAAAAAGAGGCCTGCAATTCGGGATGGGAAGGCATGTAACCGTGCGTGCCACCGACTTTCCTGGGTCCGGTCTCTCCAGTAGTGGCCTTGGCGTCCACTGAAAAATTCACTTTCATATCCAACCAGAACGACGCTTCGGGGTCGCCTCCAAGCGCGGCAATTTCCTTCGAGTTCAGGACCCGATCAATTCCATTCCGGCTATCCGCGGCAAGCTTTTGCAGTAGGTCATTGACCTTCTGGCGCATCGCCTCATCGTGAGGGTCGTGGAGATAGATCTCGGCTGAACCACCATCGCCTTTGGGGAAGGCGTCCCATGCGGTGATCTTACCGGCCTTACCTAAGGTGACCAGGCCGGCGTCGACAAAAGGCTTCAAAATGTTCAGCTGACGATCGGTCCGCGCGAAACCGTGGTCGGACAAAACGCAGACCGTAACGTTTGGGAAGGCCGATTTGGCAGCCTCTTCCAACTGGCCGACCTGTTGGTCCAGTTGTTCGAGCGCTGCATTCGCGTCCGGAGAAAAAGGTCCGCCGCGATGCTCGATGTGATCGAGGGCTGCGAGATGCACGGTCATGAAGCGCACTTTTTTCTCCCGCAGGATGGCGGCGGCATATTTGGTCCGTTGCCGATCGCCCTCAACCGCAGCATCAAGATCCGTGATGTATTCTCCCGCCTCCTGCTGAATCTGATTGATCAATCCAGGCGTCGAGATCACCCGAAGTAACTTGATGTCGTCCGGGCCCTTTGACGCGCGCCAGTATTCGGGGATGAGATAAGTGACGCCTTTCGCGCCGACACTCACCGGCCATGAAACGCTGCCGACCTTCATTCCCGCCTTAGACGCAGCGTCCCAAAGAGTTGGCACACGGATGTCCTCGGCGTACCAATACCAGCCGTCAAGGTTCTTGCCCATCGGGTCGGTCACTACGTTGGAAAAGATGCCGTGCCTGGCCGGCCAGACACCGGTCAGGATGGTGGTGTGGCTGGGATAGGTCACGGTAGGCAGCACGCCGCGCACTCCTGAGGCGTGCGCGCCTTGAGCCGACAGACGGCGCAGATTCGGAATTTTTAAACCATGCTCGTCGGCCATCAGGACGTAGTCCGGCCGCATGCCATCGAGCGAGATCAGCAGCAGAGCCGATTGCGCATGAACGGAGGCGGCGAAAACAAAAAGAAGAATGGCGCTTCGCATGGCGCAATCATAACATCCGGATATAAGAACTCCGTCACGAAAGCGTGGGAATTAAACAGACCAGCGCGCCTGCCGCAAAACTGCGTGCGCCGATCCTTTCAGGGACTCGTACCAGACCGTGAGCAATTGTCCGCTACCGATTTCAACGGTGGAAGGGTAGCCGAGGTCCGACCCAAAGCCGTCATCAGAGATGGTAATGGGATCCGACCATGTCTTACCATGGTCGGCACTGATCCGCGCCTGATTGCCGAAGGGAGGACGGCGGTAGCCGTAGGACATCAACAACCGTCCGTCGCGTAAGCGCAGCAGATGTGAAGGCAAGCCCCAGACTCCGATTGGATGTGGCGCTGTCCAGTTGGTACCGCCGTCGGCTGATTCCGACTGGAGGGTTTCACCCGAATTCGCCGGATTGTGATTACGGATATGGACGATAACGGTTCCGTTGGCTGCTTCAACGGCATGCAATTCGTGATACTCGGCCACGGAATCGCCCGGCCGCGCGGGGATGTCGGACAACCATCGCCAAGTCTGGCCATCGTCTACCGATTCGCACACTCCGACCTTACGGCGCGGCTGCCAAAGTTGCTTTCCGGCATAAAGAAGACGTCCACCCGCCAAAGCAGCCGGCCCGTGAGGACTATTCAAAGGAACTCTGAAGGGTGCGGACCACGTCATGCCGCCGTCGGGGGAGCGTAACATCCAGGTATCCAGCAAGGACTGCCGCTCTTCCTCGGTACTTCGTAGATTCACGGCGCGCCAGCGTGCAAGCTTCTCCGCCGGCCAACCGGAAGTTCGCTTCAACTGCGCCTCGTAGGCAAGGGACGTAAAGGTTGTGACCAGCAGCGCACCCGATGAGGTCTCGATCACGCCCGCATCGCGGTCATCAATAGGACTGTCCATGATCACCTGGGGCCAACTCCAGGTATGGCCAGCGTCGGGGGAGCGAATGAGCTCCACACGGCCGAAGGGGCACACGTGACTCTCTCTGCCTCCCGAATAGGCCACCAGCAGTTCTCCGTTCCGGCGTGCCGCGAGCGTCGGCCATCCATGATAAAACTCGGGTTGGCAGCTGATCGTCTCGTTGGTCTTGCCATGACGCGAAACCGCATTCTGCGCTCTGAGTGCGACTGGTAAAGCGCCGGCAAGCAGAAAGTCTCTTCGCGGGATTAAGGATGCGGCCACGATGGTTTTCTCCTCATTATAGTTTCCACCAAACGGGACAGTTCCCACTAAACGGGCAGGGCGATTATAGGACAAAGAGTTCGGTCAGGGGCGGCGGGCCAGACGCTGTTATGAAAGAATAAGCGCGGATGAAGAATTTAATTGCTTTGCTGTCACTGGGCGCTCTCGCCTGGGCACAGCCTGTAACGCAGTCCGCGCCTCAGCGTCCAGCAGCTCGCCCGGCCATCATTTCTCCCGAGGTCCACTCCGACGATTCAGTCACTTTCCGTTTTCGTGATCCAAATGCCAGGGCGGTTGCGCTGGCACGGGAGGGCGCGAAGGCTGTTCCAATGCGAAAGGACGAGGAAGGAATCTGGAGTGTCACGACGGAGCCGCTGGAACCCGATTTCTACGGGTACACCTTTCAAGCCGACGGCGTAGGCCTGCTTGACCCTGGCAATTCCCTGCTGAAGCCTAATCTGCGCGGCGTGAACAGCGAGGTACACGTGCCCGGGCCACCGTCGCTGCCCTGGGAAACCAATGATGTCCCGCACGGCGTGGTGCAGCATCACTTTTATAAGTCCGCTATTATTGGCGATCAGCGAGACTACTTTGTCTATACGCCGCCCGGGTACGACCCGAAATCCAAGCAGAAATATCCGGTGCTTTATCTTTTCCACGGCTATAGCGACGACGCCAGCGGATGGACGGCGGTGGGCCGTGCCAATATTATTCTGGATAACCTGATCGCGCAGGGTAAGGCCAAGCCTATGCTGCTGGTAATGACCCTGGGATACGGCGCACCGGAAATCGTGGCGCGCAACGGAAGCTCGTTGGGCAATCCGGAACTGCGAGACAAGAACTACAATCGCTTCCGGGATGCTCTGTTCAACGAAGTGATGCCGCAGGTGGAGAAAGACTATCGCGTGAGGGCAGACCGGCAATCGCGTGCGATCGCGGGCCTTTCAATGGGAGGCGCAGAGTCGCTCTTCATCGGACTGAATGCGCTCGACCGATTCGCCTGGATTGGCGCCTTCAGCGCCGGAGGGTCGCCGGCTGATTACGAGAAGACATATCCCGAACTCGACGAGAAGGCTAATAGCAAGATCAAGCTGCTCTGGATCGCATGCGGGACGGAGGATGGCCTCATTGCAAGCAATCGTAAGTTTCGCGAGTGGCTGAAAGGAAAGGGCATCCACGTAACCGAGATCGAAACGCCGGGGATGCACACGTGGATGGTATGGCGACGCAATCTGGCGAACTTCGCACCGTTGCTTTTCCGGTAATCAGACGATGATCGCAAGGTTGGAAGCGATGATTAGCTTGTCCGAGGTGAGGAGAGCCAAATGAAAAAGTGCCGCCCGGAGAGTTCCTTTGGGCGGCACTTCGGTCTTTAAATGTCGTAGTAAAGCGCGAATTCGTAAGGGTGGGGGCGCAGACGGATCGCATCGGCTTCAGCCTTGCGTTTGTAGTCGATGAAGGTTTCGACCAGTTCTTCGGTGAAGACGTCCCCTTTCAGCATGAAGCCGTGGTCCTCTTCAAGACAGTTCAAGGCTTCTTCAAGAGACCCGGGCATGGACGGCACCGCCTTCATTTCCTCAGGCGAAAGGTCGTAGATATCCTTATCGAGAGGTTCGCCGGGCTCTATCTTGTTGATCACTCCGTCGAGACCGGCCATGAGCATGGCGGCGAAAGCGAGGTAGGGATTGGCGGAGGGGATCCGGCGGACGGAATTCGACGCGTTTGGCCTTGGGACTGGCAGAATACATCGGAATGCGGCACGCGGCGGAGCGATTGCGCCGCGAATACGCCAGGTTGACCGGAGCCTCGTAACCGGGCACCAGACGTTTGTAACTGTTGGTGGTGGGCGCAATGATGGCTGAAAGAGCCCGCGCATGCTTCAAAAGGCCGCCGATGTAGTTCAAGGCCATCTGACTGAGACCGGCATAGCCATCCCCGGCAAATAAAGCTTTGCCGTCCTTCCAGATGGATTGGTGCGTATGCATGCCACTGCCGTTGTCGCCAAAGATCGGCTTGGGCATGAACGTCACGGTCTTCCCATATTGCGCAGCCGTATTCCGCACGATGTATTTGTAGGTCATCATGTTGTCGGCCGACTTTACCAGCGTGTTAAAACGCTGATCGATTTCGCACTGGCCTCCGGTAGCGACTTCATGGTGGTGGCATTCGATGTGAAGGCCGCACTTGATCATGGTTTCCACCATTTCGGCGCGGAGGTCTTGATAGTGATCAGTCGGTGGAACCGGAAAGTAGCCTTCCTTATAGCGGGGGCGGTAGCCTAGATTGTCTTTCTCGCGGCCGGAATTCCAACGGCCCTCCTCGGCATCGATGAAGTAGAAACCGGAGTGTGCGTTCTGATCGAAGCGGACATTGTCAAAGATGAAGAACTCGGCCTCGGCGCCAAAATACGCCGTATCGCCGAGGCCGCTATTTTGGAGGAACAGTTCGGCTTTTTTCGCAATCCAGCGCGGATCGCGCTCGTAGTTTTGTTTGGTGATAGGGTCTCTCACATCGCCGGTGATGACCAGAGTCGGCACTTCGGTGAAAGGATCCATGAAGGCCGTCTCCGGATCGGGAATGAGCAGCATATCGCTCTCATTGATGGCAGCCCAGCCACGGATACTCGATCCGTCCATGCCGAAGCCGTTCTCGAACGAGTCGATTTCCAGTTCGGTGATGGGATAGGAAACATGGTGCTGCAGGCCAGGTATGTCACTAAAACGGATGTCGACCTGGCGGGCGTCGTTTTTCTTAGCAAAATGCAGTACGTCTTGCGGACTCATTCATTCTCCCTCGTTCAAACGTTAGCTTGGCAGCAACCCGGCCGCCAGTCGGGAATGGTTTCGCGTGCAACAAGGCACACGAGGAGCGCATCGCATCCACTACGGAATCCTATCAGAAAGTTGTACCCTTTCCGGCAGGAATTCGTCCCAGGAAGGAAGCTTCCGAAACGGCGGGGATGACAATCTCGCCGCACACCCGGCCCACACTGTGACAGAACGTCACCCTGAACCACGGCTAGCCTATTGAAAATGCGGGTACAGAAGTTTGGAAATTGACATGCAAGAGGGTTCCCGTGCCGATCGTCAAAATCACCTCGCAGGGTCTGATTGCCATCGCATTGCTGGTTGCGGCTCTTTGGGCATGCATCCTGACGGAGAATTCCATCACCCGGTCGGCGCGTTTGACCGGAGCCCATTCGTTGAATGAACTGCAGCGTTTACGGAGCGCTGTGCGGAAAGTAAGTGTGCCCAGTCCCCTCCCGATTTGGCGGGGCCCAGGAAGCGTGTAGGCGCCTTAGCAGGCGGCCACTCGCGACAGTGGGCATCCATTCGCGATAAACTGGCTCAAACCGATGACTAAACGTTTTTATGGATGGTGGGTCACCGCCGCAGCCTTCCTGACTTTTGGCTTTGCCGTAGGACTGCCCTACTACAGCATGCCGTTCTTCTATGACTACTATCAGAAAGCCTTCGGCTGGTCACGCAGCGATATCACGCTGGGATTTCCTCTAGCGGCGGTGCTGACGCTCTGGGTCGGACCGGTTTTGATTCCGCGATTCAGTCCGAGAAAGCTCATTGTGGCGGGAACGGGACTGACCTTTCTGGCATTTGTCGGCTTCAGCCAGATGACCGGCAGTCTTCCTTTCTATTACTTCCTCTGGTTTATTTATACGTTCGGGTACATCATCTCGGGGCCGATCCCTCACCAAATCATCATTTCCCAGTGGTTTCGGAAGAAGCGCGGCACGGCGATGGGAGTGGTGTATGTCGGGGTCGGATTGGTTTCGGCGCTCGGCACCTACATCGTGACCCCGCTGACGCGCCGGCTGAACTTTCATGGGGCGTTGCTGGTGGTGGGCTGTTTCCTGTTTATTGCCTGGCCTCTGGCGATTTTCGTGCTGCGGGACAAAGCCTCGGACATGGGACAGTTCGCGGATGGAGACGCGACTCCACCTGCGGAGAACACAATCGTCGCCAAGTCATTCGGATATTTGCTCGGCCAGCGCTCTTTCTGGCTGCTGATGATCGGAAGCTTCTGTTCCATCGGGTCAATTGGCGCCATCAACCAGCACATGAAGTTCGTGTTCAGAGACGCGGGTTTCACCAATCAGGACGCACTCAATGCGCTGTGGAGTATCTCGTCGGTAGTGATTGCCTGGTCGAGCGTCAGCGGCCGCCTGCTGATTGGGAAATTCGCGGACATGTTTCCCATGAAATACGTGATGACGGCAACCTATTTCATTGTGGCTGCGGCGATTCCGCTGCTGCTTGGCGTCAAGCCGTCGACCAATCCCTGGGTTTTCTCTCTCGTATTCGGCTTCGCCATGGGCGCTGACTATATGCTGATCCCGCTTATGGCGGCTCGTCAGTTCGGCGTTAACTCCCTGGCGCGCTCCATGGCGATTATCTTGCCGGTGAACACCATCGGTCAAACCTGGGTACCGTACGGCGTGTCCTTCCTGCGCGACCATTACGGGAATTATAATGTCGCGATGGGGGCGGTGCTGGCGCTCGCGGTTGTCGGTGCGGCTGCGATCGCGCTACTACCGAAAGGCGGGGCTGACGAAGAGATAATCGCGCAGAAAGCGGCTCCTCAGGCGACGCGGGCTTAGTAGCAGGCGCCGCGCAAAAATAAATACTCAATGTGAAGTAAAGATTTTCGCCCATTCCTCCGATAAGAAATTGAACATCATCTTAGTTCGGAGGAACTTTGAGAACATCGGGAATTCTATTCCTCGGCGGATTATTGGGTATTGCCGTCCATTTAGGAGCCGCCCCGCAAGATCGTGTCTACGGATCAATCGATGGCGATCACCGCCGTGTTGACTTGCAAAACAATGTCCGCCCTGAGGTCCTCACGTGGACCGATGCAGGCGTAATTGAGCCGTGGAGAAATGTTGATTACATGCGGCTGGTGCTGAGGCCATCTGAGCAACAGACCGCCGAACTCAGGGAGCTTCTCGAGCGGCAACGAGACCCATCTTCGCCAGACTATCAACGCTGGCTGACGCCAGAGGAGTATGGCGATCGATTCGGATTCACCGACAATGATCTGGGACGGCTTACTTCGTGGCTGCAAGCCGAAGGATTCAAGATAGAAAAAGTTGCGAGGGCGAAGAACTGGATCGCCTTTAGCGGCACGGCCGAAACGGTTTCTACGGCTTTCGCCACGGAGTTGCACCGGTATTCATTGCACGGGGAGACGCACTTCGCAAACACGGTGGAACCGTCGATACCGGCGTCGCTGGCGGACGTGGTGGAGGGCATACGAGGACTCAACGATTTTCATCCCAAACCACCGAAATTGAAGCAGATGCTGAAAAGCCTGCGTCCCGACTACACGACGTCGAGCGGGGTGCACTATCTTGCGCCTGGCGATCTCGCGGTCATCTATGACTTTGCCCCGCTCTATCAGGCAGGATTTGACGGCTCTGGTCAAAAGGTGATCATTCCCGGCCAGACGGACATCGAGCTGTCCGATATCCAGGCATTTCGGAGTGAATTCGGCCTGCCCGCCAAAGTTCCGCAAATGGTCCTATACGGAAAAGATCCTGGTACCAGTAGCGGCGACCAGATGGAAGCCGACCTTGATGTCGAATGGTCTGGCGCAGTCGCGCGCAACGCGACCATCATCTACGTGTACTCGCAGGATGTTTTCGAATCGCTGCAATACGCAATTGATCAGAATCTAGGGGCGGTGATCAGCCTGAGTTATGGCGGGTGTGAAACCGGCAATCCAGCCTCCTTCCAGTCGGTGGCACAACAAGCCAACGCGCAGGGAATGACCTGGATGAACGCAGCCGGCGATTCAGGAGCGGCAGGATGCGATCCCCAGGGTGCGAATAGCGCAACCCAAGGCCCGGCGGTGACGTTTCCGGCCAATATCCCTGAGGTGACGGCAGTCGGTGGTACGGAATTTGTCGAAAGCGGAAGCGCAGGGTGGGGTTCGAATGGCACTAATCTGGTGTCCGCGACTTCATACATTCCGGAGAAAGCTTGGAACGCCACGCCACTTGGGCAAGGGATCGAAGCGGGCGGCGGCGGCGCCAGCGCGATGTTCAGCAAACCCTGGTGGCAAGCTGGGCAAGGTGTCCCGAACGACAATGCACGTGACGTGCCCGACGTTGCCATGGCAGCGGCCGCGGATCATGACGGCTATCTGATGTACGCACAGGGCACATTCTGTGTGGTTGGTGGAACGTCCGCTTCGTCTCCTTCTTTTGCCGGAATCATTGCCCTGCTCAATCAATACCTAGTCGCTAAAGGCGTCCAGGCGAAGCCGGGCCTGGGCAACATCAACCCGAAGTTGTATGTTCTCGCGGAGACCGCCGGCGTTTTCCACGACATTACTGCGGGAAACAATATCGTACCCTGCAAAACTGGCTCGACCGGCTGCACGTCGGGATCTTTCGGGTATAGCGCGGGTCCCGGCTATGATCTGGCTACAGGGCTAGGCTCTGTCGACGCCTATAATCTGGTCACGAAATGGTCCAGCGCACCGGCAGGTGTCGGCACCACGCTGACGCTGGCGGCGAGCTCCACCAGCATGGCCCCATCGGGGACCAGCACCTTGACAGCAAAGGTGATGGCAGTCAGCGGATCGAGCGCTCCGACAGGGACAGTCGCTTTCACGCTAGAAGGCCAGTTGCTTGGCACAGCGACTCTGACAGCTTCAACCGGTTCCACAGCTGCAGCTACGCTAATGCTCAAGGGGAACGGTTTATCGTCTGGAAACAACACGATTGGCGCGACCTACTCGCCTAGCGGCAATTTTGTGAGCTCTTCAGGGACTACCGCGGTCACCGTCACCGCGCCGGTAATAAGCACTTCCATGGCTGTCACGGCTAGTCCGGCAAGCCTTCTATCGACGTCTACCACTCAATTGGTCGCGACTGTGAAGCCTTCGAGCGGAAGCACGCCGCCGACCGGCACTGTAACCTTCTCACTTGGCGCGACCACGCTCGGCAAGGCTACGCTAGCAGCATCCGGTACTACTTCGAGTGCGACGCTGGTTGTAAAAGGCAGCAGCCTCGTCATTGGAAGCAATAGCATCAGCGTGAATTACGTGGCTACCGGCAACTTCGGCAATTCGGCTGCATCGATATCGGTGATTGACGCCGCGCCGCCGGTGGCGACTACCACTTCAATCGTAGCGAGCCCGCAGACCATCGCGTCCGGCGCCTCCACGCAATTGACGGCCACCGTCAAAGCTACGAGTAACACCACCGCGCCTACCGGGAACGTGACATTTGCACTCGGGAGTGTGCCGTTAGGAACGGCGTCTTTATCGACCTCGGGGACCGCATCCATTGCCACGCTTACCCTAAAGAGCAGCAGCCTCGCCATCGGGACCAACAAGATCTCGGTGAACTATGTGGCCAGCGGAAATTTCACCAGTTCCTCCACATCGGCCACCGTGACAGTGACGGCGCCGCCGGTCGCCACAACGACGTCGTTAGTTGCAAGCCCGGCGGCCATCGTGTCGACGGCCTCGACGCAACTCTCGGCGACCGTCAAACCTGCGAGCGGGACCTCCCAGCCCACCGGAAACATTACTTTCTCCTCTGGCAGCAAGACATTGGGGAGTGTTTTGTTAACCGCATCCGGCGCCAACCTGACGGTGAAAGGTAGCAGCCTGGCGATCGGCACCAACTCCATAACAGTTTCTTACACGGCGACCGGGAACTTTTCCAGTTCCGGCAGTTCGACGACGGTGACAGTAAGCGCGCCCTCTGTTACGACGACAACGTCGGTCGCCGCCAATCCTCCTTCGATCGCGTCCACGGGAACGACACAACTCATCGCCACGGTCAAGGCGGCGAGCGGCATCGTCTTATCCAGCGGCACAGTCAGCTTCTCGGCCGGCAGCGTCATATTAGGAAGTGTGCCGTTGTCTGCCTCTGGTGCAGTTCTGACCGTTAAGGGCAGCACTCTGGCAATCGGCAATTACATGATCACTGCGACGTACAACGCCCCCTCCGGTATTGTCGGCTCTACCGGGTCGACACCCGTTGCCGTGGTGCTGCTGGCGAAAACCTCGGCAGCGCCTCGATAAGCGTTTGTCCCAAATCTGTCGCCGGATTTTCCTGGTCAGAAGGGTGGCCGGTTGGGACACCTCACCCAACGTACCCACCAGCATATGGAGCACGCCAACGAGGTGCCGAAATGGGGGCGCCAGGAAGACTCCTTCGTGGGCAAACGGCTGTTCGGCGGCTGGGCGGGTATCCGGAACTGTCATTGCGCAGTCCGGCACGCCGTTCAACGTTGTCGGTAGCGGCGCGTTTTACTACGGGGTGGTCGCGGATTCTTCAATCTTCGTCAAACACAGTCTTCTTCGTGTCAGAAGGCGTGAAGATGGTCTTCCGGAGGCGGAACTCATCCTTCGCTTTCGACGTCTAAAAGAAAAAGAGCTCTTAATACCGACCCGTCCGGTGTGCCACTACCCAGCCTTTGGGAGGGAACCGTGTAGGTAGAGACCGCATCTATTAAGCAGAGGCTTATAGAAGGTTATGATGTGGTCAAGGTTGAATTCAGTTGGTGGCTTCATCCTGGCTGCTGTGTTATCCAGCCCCGCATGGGGCTCCATACCCCCGCAACCCGGAGTAGTCAATTACATCGAAGGGCAAGCGGCGATCAACGGGCAACCGGTCAGCCAGAATGCGGTGGGAAGCGCCATATTGGCTCCCGGCCAGGCACTCTCCACTCAAAACGGCAGAGTGGAAGTTTTGTTGACGCCCGGAATTTTTTTGCGAGTTGATTCCAATAGCGCAATACAGATGGTGTCGCCGGGACTGGCAGACACTGTCATGACTCTGCAAAAGGGTCGCGCCATGATTGATGCGGCAGACCTCCGTCCCGCGAATAACATTCGTATTAACCAGAACGGCGCCAGCGTGCAACTGCAGAAGGTTGGGCTGTATGAGTTCGATGCGGATCGCGGAGTGATTCGCGTATTCGACGGCAAAGCGGTAGTCCAGGTGGGCGGCAGGAACATTGAGGTGACGAATGGTCATCAACTTACTTTGAATGTGGCCAAGCTAAAGACTCAGAAGTTCGACAAGCAGGAGTTCTCCGACGATTTCTACCGGTGGGCGAGCCTGCGGTCATCCTATTTAGCGGAAGCCAATGTTGATGCGGCTCGTAGATATGCCGGCGGCAGCGGCTACTCGCCTGGCATGTGGTACGGAGACGGCTGGTACTGGGACCCCTATTATACGGCTTATACGTTTATACCTGGCGATGGTATCTTCTACGATCCGTTCGGTTGGGGCTTCTACTCCCCCTGGTTCGCGCCATATTGGGGCTTCGGCTACGGCTTGGGCTTTTATGGCGGCTACGGCTACCATCACTTCGGTCCGGGCTATCATCCTCCGGTTGCGGCGCTCCGTTCCGCAGCAGTTGGCGGCCATGCGTATAGCGTCAGCGGACCCAGCGCTGCAATTCGCGGTGGAAGCTTCGCCGGCGGTGGTTATCGCGGCAGTTTCGCCGGTGGTAGCGGCTTCCGCGGCGGCGGCTTTGGAGGCGGCGGATTCCATGGTGGTGGCGGCGGACGCCGTTAGTTTCGGTTCCTCTCTTTTACAGCCCTCGATCACTCGATCGGGGGCTGTTGCCATTTTACGCGGTTCAAGGCTTTGCTTACTGTACGACATAGAAGCCTAGGCGGCAGGGCTTAGCGTTTGTGTACGGAACCTGGAAATGCAAGGGATACTGAATGAATGGGAGAAATCATCCGGGCTGCGGTATTTCACACCCCAGGAAATCCTTTTCGGGATGAGGCTGCACTTGAGGTTTTTTCCGATGGCGGATTGTTGCTAGAAGACGGCATGATCCGGGGGCTTGGAGATTACGGAGAGGTGCGGCAAGCGCATCCCGAGGCTTCGGTCCGCGATCTGCGAGGCGGTTATCTCCTGCCGGGATTTATCGATACTCACGTGCATTATCCGCAAGTCCGGATCCTGGGGGGATTGGGATACTCACTGCTGGACTGGCTGGATCAGCATACCCTACCGGAGGAGGCGTGCCTGGCAGACCCGATCTACGCCGGGGAGATCGCCGATGAGTTTCTGTACGGGCTCGCATCCCACGGCACGACGACCGCCATGGTCTTTGGCGCTCACTTCGCACCGGCCATGGAGGAATTCTTCGATGCCGCTATAGCGAGCGGATTGCGGATTGCATCAGGACTTGTGCTGTCAGATCGCATGCTGCTGCCGTCGCTGCACCAGACACCCGACGCGGCCTATCGGCAGAGCCAGGAACTAATCCGCAGCTATCACGGCAAGGACGGTCTGCTATACGTTGTGACACCCCGTTTTGCTCTTTCCGCGTCTGAAGCGATATTGGAAGTCTGCCAAAGTTTGCTTGGAGAAACTCCGGGGCTCCGATTTCAGACGCATATCAACGAAAATCCGCTGGAGGTGATGGAGGTTGCGCGCCTGTTTCCATGGGCTGCGGACTATCTCGCGGTTTATGAGAAGTTCTCGCTGATAGATCGACGATCCGTCCTGGCTCACAATGTTCACCCCTCGCAGGAGGAATTGGTCCGCCTGGCGAACAGCAGGGCGGCGATATCGCATTGCCCGTGCAGCAATGCCGCGCTGGGAAGCGGCATCTTTCCGATGCAACGTCATCTGGACGCTGGCGTCAGGTTCGCGCTGGGGACAGATGTCGGTGGCGGTACCGGTTTCGGCATGCTGAAGGAAGGCCTGCAATCGTACATGCTGCAACGCGTGTCCGGAACCGGAGTGATGCTGAACTCGGCCCATTTGCTGTATTTGGCGACTCGAGCGGGCGCGGAAGCCCTGGGGATCGAGAATGAGACCGGAGACTTGTGCGCGGGAAAGTCGGCAGACTACGTGTATCTGCGCCCGATCGCAGACAGTCCGCTGGCAATGGTGTCAGCGCACGCGGACCTCGCCGAAGATTTGTTATCGGCGCTGTTCACGCTCGCGGGGCAGGAGTCCATCGGCGAAGTTTGCGTGCGAGGGAAAGTGGTTTACGCGGCGAGTTGAGCGAGCGTCTGCGCGAGCACGTTAGCGCCATTGGCTACCGCTTCGGGGGACGAATATTCGTCGGGACGATGGCTGACTCCACCGCGGCAAGGGATAAACAGCATTGCCACGGGAGCGACGCGAGCCATAAAAAGCGAATCATGGTAGGCCCGACTGACCATCTTTTGATAGGCCAAGCCCTGGGCTTCGCAGGCGCGGCTCAAAGCCTCAATCAGCCTGGCATCGCAGTTCGCCGGAGCATCCGAGTTCAACAGATCCGCCTGAACCCGTACACCACGCCGTTGCGCAATCGCGTGGCCCGAGTTATTGAGAGATTCGAGCACACGATCGCGCCGGGCTTCGTCTGTATCCCGCACATCAAGCGTCATCCGGACCCGGCTGGGAATACTATTCACCGCTCCCGGAAATACTTCACAAATTCCAATAGTCGCGACGGTGTCGACGGCTCCAGTCGACTTTGCTGCCGCCTCAACAGCCAGGGCAAACTCGGCGGCGGCGCAAAATGCATCGTGACGTCCGGGCATGAGGGCCGCTCCGGCATGTCCTCCCTCTCCTTCTATCGTGATATTGAGGCTCGCCGGAGCGGCGATGTTGGTGACGATGCCGCAGGGTATCCCGGCACGTTCGAGAAGCGGTCCCTGTTCGATATGCAGTTCAACGAAACCGTCATAGTAGCCTGCCGGCAAGGGGACACTGGAAAGCGGTTCAGTGAAGCCTGCGGCGTCGCGCACCTCGTCGAGGGTAAGGCCTTGTGGATCGCGCAGGCGGCCTCCGGCTTCCGGCGGTAACACGCCTGCCAGGAAACGGCTACCCATGCAGCCAATGCCGAAGCGTGTCGGTTCCTCGGCGGTGAAGACCAGCAATTCGATGGAGCGCCGCGGATAAAATCCGGCTCGTTGCAGGGCACGGATGGCTTCGAGTCCACCGAGGACGCCGACGGTGCCGTCATACTTGCCGGCGTTGGGAATGGCGTCGATATGGGACCCGGTGCCGATCGGGGGCAAGCCGGGCTCGCCGCCAATCCAGCGGGCGAAGGTGTTGCCGGCAGCGTCTTCGCGCACCGTGAGCCCCGCCTCGCGGCAGAGGTATTTCACATAACGGCGCGCGGCAAGGTCGGTAGCGGAATAAACGATGCGTGTCACGGCCGGCGCTGGAACATCGGAGTAGGTGGCGAGTTTGTCGAGCTCGTTTTGTAATTGGGCCGAGTTTACTTCGAAGCGCATGGATGACGATTCCAATCCTTGTAGATAAGGTATTTCGCAGGGACCTTGCCGAGCGCGCCGAACCACTGTGGACAATAGGGCGCCATCCAGATGAAATCGCCTTCCGCCACGGGGTACCAATGGTCACCGAGACGATAGATACCGCCTCCCTGGAGCATCATGAGCCCGTGCTCCATCACGTGGATCTCCACCATCGAGAGGCTCGCGCCGGGTTCGAAAGTCATGGTGTTGACGGCCATGTCGAAGGCCGGGTCCGCAGGCAAGAGGTTACTCACTTGTAACGATACGTCGCCGTCCAGCGGTTTGGATTCGATGGCGTTCTCGTGACTCGCGAACGCGGCGGGAGGGTAGGTCCCAGGAAGTGGCTGATAAGGTTTCTCGATCACGATCGCCCGGGCGTTCCCGGCGGACTCGATAACCGCACTACTGCCCTGGGGCTGGTACGCGAAGCCGCCTTTCGCAAGCACGGTACCTTGAACGGCGAGCTGCCCTTCGAGGACATAAACGAAGCGCTGATCCGCCACCGGACCGAGCGATCCCCCGGGTTCAAAGATGGCGGTGTATTCGGTGAATTGCGCGCCGCGCGCCGGTGCGATGTGGATGACGGCCGTCATGTTCTTCATCCCTGGCAGCGGCGCCTGGACGAAGGTGTCCGGAGTGTGTAGTAAATGATCGGCGCGATGGGAGCTTCTGGTATTCCCTAAATTATGCATGATGGTTGTGGTGCAACGCGGCTGTGCCAAGACGTGAGACTCTGTTGCGCGGAGCGGCGGACTGGGAAGTTGGCATGAAGCGAAATTTCAATAGTATAGTACATAGCGGCCCGAACTTAGACCGCCCCGGGAGGGGTTGAGCCTCTCCGGCGCTTCGCGTTTACGACGAAGGGGCGAATGGGGTCTGTGTTACGGTCAATTGAGATGGCCACTGTCGATGAGACAGCGCGGCGTCTCACTGAAATCGATCAACTGATGGTTTCGCGTGACGCCCTGCTTTCCCAATACACACGTTTCGGAATTGGTGGACCGGCGAGCCTGCTGGTGGAAGCGCCTGACCGGGCGTCCTTCATCGCCGCTTTGCAAATCGCGCGTCTGAGCGGACTCGATTATGTGGTTATTGGGGGAGGCACCAACCTCATTGCTGCGGACGATGGCTTCCGCGGCATTGTCCTGAAGCTCACCGCGCAAACCATCACCATCAGAGACGATCGGGTGACTGCCGATGCCGGCGTGGTGCTTCAAAATCTGGTTGACAAGACCATCGACCACGGGCTCCAGGGGCTCGAAACGATGACGGGCATTCCGGGCTTTACCGGCGCAGCTGTGTACGGGAATGCGGGCGCGTACGGCCACTCGATCTCCGAGCGCGTGACTTCCGTCGAGTTCTTCAACGGCCACGAAATTCGCCGCATCGACAATTCGGCTTGTGAATTCCACTATCGCGAAAGCATTTTCAAGAAACACAAGGATTGGGTTATCTTCAGCGTTGACCTGTTGATGACGCCGGCAGAGTCGACAACTCTCCGCGCGACCTCCGACAAGATCCTCGCAGTGCGCAATGCCAAGTATCCGCCCAGCATGAAATGCGCAGGCAGCATTTTTAAGAACTTTCTGCTTGCCGAACTTCCGGGCATGGTAGCCGCCCAGGTTCCGAAGACCTCGATTATCGAAGGCAAGGTCCCATCAGCGTGGTTCCTGGAACAGGTTGGCGCCAAGGGTATGCGCGAGGGTGGGATCCACGTAGCCGACTATCACGCCAACCTTATCTACAATACGGGCGACGGCACAGCCCGCGAACTCCGCAGCGTGATCGCCGAGCTGAAACAGCGGGTACGAGACCGTTTCGGCATCGAAGTCGAGGAAGAAGTTCAATACGTCGGATGCGCTCAGTAATCAACCTGGAAGCCGTCTTCGCCGTGCTGGTAATTCTGTGCAGCGTCAGCTTCGGTCTGCCGGACGCGAAACGCAGCGAGCGCACCGGGAACAAATGGTGGCCGCTTCTGCTCCTGATCATCCCGGCGGCTCTTCTCTGGACGCTCACCATCCCGCTAGTATCCGACGATTTTGTGCACATCGGCTATGCCTTGCACTTCACTCCGGGCAAGATCATCGGCCTGTTCACGATCCCTGCCGGGGATCATTTCTTTCGCCCCCTGGGCTACATTTCGTACGCCTTGGACGCGCGTTGGGCGGGACACAGTCCGGCGCTCTGGCATCTAGCGACTTTGCTGATTCACTTCGCCAATTGTCTACTGGTTTACGTCGTAGCCCGCCAAACCAGCCTTACCCGCTTTTTCGCCGCCACGGCAGCGGTCCTCTTCGGCATTCATGGCTCACGACCCGAAACGGTCACTTGGATCGCCTGTCGATTCGACCTGATCGCCACGCTCTTCGTTCTGGCGACACTCTCGTTATTCCTGAGGGGTAAAACCCTGCTCGTGATGGCGACGGCGTTCCTAGCCCTGATCAGCAAAGAGTCGGCTTACGTTCTTCCAATTCTGCTGCTGTTGGCCGGTTGGGCGCGGTCGTTCGCAAGCGACCGCCCGGCCATTATCTGGAAGCGTGTGGCGCCGGTTGCCGCCCTTACCCTGGCAGTGTTTGCCTATCGATGGCGACTGCTCTCCGGTATCGGGGGATATCAGACTGCGTCGCACACACCCGCGATTCTCAACTTCAGCCTTCTCAGGACTGTCAATGCACTTCTGCTTCGGCTGTGGGCAACCCTGTTCTTCCCTATCAACTGGATTGAATCGCTGCAGTGGTGGGTGTGGATCGCATTTGTCTTCGGCGTGGCAGGCTACGCAGTGGTCGGCCTCAATGGCGGCTTACGCGGCGAATCCAAACGGCGCGCCCTGGCGTTCCTCCTGTTCGCGTTTGTGGCCGCCCTCCCCGTCCAACAACTTCTGCTGATCGGCCCGGATCTGGAGAAGTCGCGCGTCCTTTACCTGCCGTCGGTAGGCTTTGCGCTTTTCCTGGCCGCTGAACTGCAGAGTCTGCGCAACGCTCATTGGCGTATGCCGGCCGCGATCGCGATTATAGTGTTCCAAACCGCGTGCCTGGAACACAATCTCATCACGTGGCGAGGAGTTGCCCTGGTCGCCAGACAGGCTTGCGATTCGGTGGCGGCGTCGCTCGCGGGCAATCAGAAAACGGTGACCGTTCTCGATCTCCCCAACGTCCTGAGGGGCGTTTACTTTTTCCACAAAGGAATGCCCGACTGCCTGGAAGTCGGCCATGGGGTGGACATTCGCCGCGTCCACGAAGATCAACCCGCCGATATTACTTTCCGCTGGGACCCGCACACGGAAACAGTCACGCGGTGACCTGTTCCGAATTACAAATCCTCAGTTCCTTTTCGAATAAGATCCACAGGAATCAAGGTGGTGTCTTTCGCAGTATCCAAAACAATGGTCGTGCGGGTGCGGGCGATTCCCAACCTGCCTTTCAATTCTTCCACCAGCAAGCGGTCCAGATCACGAGTTCCCCGGCATCGCACTTTCAGCAAGAAATCGTCATCGCCCGCAACATGATGGCACTCGACCACTTGATCGAGCTTCTTCACGCCTGCATGGAACGAGTGCCGTTTCCGCTGGTCAGCGAGGGTAACGAAAACGAACGCGGTCAGCGAATAACCTAAGGCTTCCGCGTTGACCAATGCGGTATAGCCTTTGATGACTCCCTGCTCTTCGAGTTTCCTGGCGCGTTCCGCGGCGGCCGGCGCGGAGAGGCCCAACGCCTGGCCCAGATCCGACCAGGTTGTACGGCCGTCCTTCATAAGAAGTGCCAGAGCCTTACAATCTAAAGAGTCCACGATTTTTTTCCTTACAATCGAAGGTATTGACCATAGTATTCCTTTGATTCATAATAGACGGTAAACCGATGAAACCTACCGAGCCCCTCTCGAACGCCTTCCGCCGCTGTGTGACGTATCTCCCCGCCGCCCGTATCGTGCTGAACTCGCAGGAGAGTTCGATGGAGGCCGACAGTTTCTGCGCCCTCTCCTACCACCCGCCCATTATCGCGCTCACCTTGCCAAAGTCCGGGCCGGAGCTGGCCGGCAGTGAGTTTCGGGTCGTCGCGGGTACCGCCGTAAACCTCTCCTGTTCATTGCTCGAAACCAAAGAACTCGGCGACCACAACGTACTCTTTGCCGCTGTTACCGGCGTCGAAATCCTTGGGCAATATCCCAAGGTGAGATGGCGAGGAGCGTGGTTCGACCTCAAGCTGGACTACCCATTCCTCGAGACGCAGGAAGCCCTCGAAACTTTTGTGGACGGTTGGCGTACGGGCGTTCTACCCAAGGAGAGATGGACTCACGCAGCCCACGTCGCGGTCACCGGATACTATGCTTTTGATAACGATTGCGAAGCGGTCTTTGCAGAGATGAAACGCGGCATTCTCCACTTCAACGCCAGCACTGGAGTCGCAAATGGCCCAGACAGCGGTTATCATGAGACATTGACGCGATTCTGGTCAAATAGAATCACCCTGGCCGTGCATGACGCTGCGCCCGAGTCACGTCTTAACGCAGCGAGGGCCGCTGTACGCCAGTTCGGCGAGGATCGCGATCTGCCCAATCTTTTCTATTCATTCAATGTCGTGCGAGACCGGAGCGCGCGCGCCGGATGGGTTGCGCCGGATTTGGAACCGCTGCCTGAATGGTGCGGGGCGGCATGAAAAAAGAGGCGATCCTGATCCTGCTTTCAACCGCTCATCTGCTCTCCCAGGATCCCTATCAGGTAGCTGCGGATCACTATCATCTGGTATTCGAAAACCCCTGGGTGCGCGCTACGCGTGTGACGTACGCACCTCAGGACACCGCCCCGGTTCACAACCACCCGCCGAATCCCGTCACCATCTACGTGTACGTTACCGACGGCGGCGTCCTGGAGTTCAAACACATGACGGGTTTCCGTTCCCCTGGCGTGGTGATCGATCGACCCGCGGTTAAGGCAGGCGCGATCCGCGTGTCACATGGCCAACCGGAGACACATTCGGTGAAGTACCTGGGCGACCAACCGACCGAGTATGCGCGCATCGAACTGCGAACCGAGGCGCTGGACGTTCCGATCCGGGATGTGCGTTTGCCGCCTTATACTTTCGCTAAACCCTCCGACGAGGAGAAGCAATATGAAAACGGCCAGTTCCGTATCATGCGCGTGCTGTGTGCGGGAGGCGAGAAGTGTCCGGAGAGCGAACATCCTGGCGATCCGGCTGTCGTGGTAATCCTTTCCGGAGTCCGGCGGGGGCAAATCCTCTGGTCGCCTCAACGGCAGACAGGGCCGATGGAACTGGTACGGATTGAACTGAAAAGCGATCCGGAGGACAGCAAGTAGACCATGTGCGCCTGCGGATGCTTCCTGGTCGCCGGTCTGGCGGCGGCTTTCGTTTTCTGCGTGATGCACGGTCTTTGGTTGCTGGCCGGAGGGGTTGTAGCGGTAGCTGCGCTGGTTGGCTGGCTGGGGGCTAAAGCGATGAAGAAGTCCGACTAAGGCGGAGCATCGCGCGTCCGCAGTGACTGAGTCTCAATTCGGCAGATAATTCAGAATGGCGGGATAGGCGGCCTGAACCAAATCCAGAGCGCTCTTCAGTGCGGGTTCTACACCGTCCCGCTTGACGGCCACGGTTATGCGAACGAGCGCGGTGTCGCTGCGGTGGTACCGCATCGAATCGGTGACCAGATAGAATTTCGCCGCAAATTCGTTGGCCACAACACGCCCGTGAGACTGGTACCAGTAAAGAACTACGCTAGAAGCTTCTCCCTGGCTGACGATGTATTTGTTAATCGTTATCGGGGCAGCGAGGCCTGGAATCTGAACGGCCAACTCTCCGGTCTCAGACGGCTGCCAGCCCGAACCGGGCAGGCAGTTCTTAGGAGAGTGCGGCGACTGGCCGGTCTGCTGTGAACTGAAGTACGCGATGAAGAGCTCATCCGAACCGTTGACCAAGGCGGCTTTCATTTCCGGAGACAACCGGCTGAAATCCGGCACCGGCGGCCGTACATAAAACCGTCGCAAAATATCGTCAGCCTTTAGAACACTCACGGTGTCGGCGTCGATCAAACCGTCCGTGACAGCCTGCCAGCCCGGCAGGGTTTTGGGAAACTGTTTCAAAGGCTGCCGGAGCGGTCTGCTGTCCCCATGCGATGCGGAGTAGAAGAGAACTGCCTGCGCCAATAAGATGAGGGTGAGAACCCGCAAATACTTACTTTTCCAGATACCTTCCATTTTAATTCTTCCTCCGTTGAAGCATCGCCCAGCCGCGCTTCAGGATCTGGTGAACTCCCACCATGATGCAGAGCGCAATCATAAATATCACCCAGCCCTCCGCTTCGTGGACGGCGCCTTCAGCGAGTTCAGGATTGACCTGAGCCAGCAGACCGGTAATGGTGACGCGTCCGGCATTGGCGACGATGGCTATGGGGATGGTGGAAAGAAAGAGAAGAACCCGAATCCGAGTGCTGGTTTCAAAAAAATAGCCATAGACCAGGGACAAAAACGTGAGCGAGAGCAGAGAGCGGATACCGCTGCAAGCCTCCACTACGTTGAGCTTCATCGTTGCCAGTTCCAGCACGTTGCCCTGCCGCATCACGGGAACGCCGAGTAAGGTCAGCGAAGATTCCGCAACGGAACTGGCGAAAAGCTGCAACGGAAACGTAAGCCGGGTATAGATGACGGAGGGAATCGGAACCATGAAGAACAACAGAAAGAGCGGGAATGAAAATATTTTCAAATTGCGAATTCCGCCGATAACCCAGACTGCGCCAATAATCGTAATCACGAGAGCGGTCCGCGCCAGGAAAAGCTCCGCGCCAATCGTGGCGACATAAAGCTGTAACATGCCCCATATAACCACCACGAGACCGCGCCAGTCGGGGGTTGCCGGAACCGATTGGGACTGCTCAATCTTTTGCCAGGCAATCCACCCTGCGATCACAGGCACGAAGAAGCCGTGCCCCATGTCATCGTCAGTGGCCCACTGCTGAACCAATCGGGCAATGACCGGAAAATAGGCGATAATGATGAGCGTCGCTATCCATCCGACCTGGAGCCAGGAAGCGGTGGAGATCTTAGCCTTGTTTGCTCCCGCGACTGCCGTCGACATAAGGATTCGCTTCATAGTAGCATTCCGGTATCCCGGATTGAGGATCCGACGTCATAGATGTTCGCGGGCGATAGCGGATGGGCTAGTCTCAAAGTAATGGCTAAAATCAAACCGCCGCGCCCCAAGAAGGCGGCGACGCCGTCCGTGCGCGGCGGGTTACCGTGCGTCATCTTCATCATTCTCGCGGTCCTCCTCGTGATGGTGTTCCTTTATCTGGTGATGAGTCATGCGAGTTGACGGACGGGGGCCCGGCGAACTTCGACCGGTATCGATAGAAGTGGACTACCTGGCGACGGCGGAGGGAAGCGCCCTGATCTCACTAGGGCATACGCGGGTGATTTGTGCTGCCAGCATCGAACCGACCGTGCCGCCCTTTATGCGGAATCAAGGCCGGGGCTGGGTGACCGCCGAATACTCCATGTTGCCGCGTGCGACCGCCCAGCGGTCCGCGCGCGAGGTGACGAAGGGGAAACCCTCAGGCCGGACCCAGGAAATCCAGCGGCTGATCGGACGCTCTCTTCGAGCTGTGGTCGACATGGCCGCGCTTGGGGAGCGCACCGTGATTCTGGACTGCGACGTCCTGCAGGCGGACGGCGGGACGCGTACCGCGTCCATCACCGGGGCGTTCGTCGCCATGTGTCTGGCGATGCGCGCGCTGGTGGATTCGAAAGCCATTCCCCGGATGCCGGTTATCGACTATCTTGCCGCCACGAGCGTTGGAATTGTGGCTGGAGAGCCCATGCTGGACCTCTGCTACACCGAAGACTCCCGCGCCGATTTGGACGCCAACATCGTAATGACGGGGTCGGGGCGCTTCGTTGAATTGGGGTTCACCGCAGAGCGCGGATCGTTTGGCGATCCCGATATCGAGCGTTTATTAGGCCTCGCGCGGGTAGGAATCAGCCAATTGGTGGAGATCCAACGGCAATTCGTGAAGATCAAGTGATCCTCTACTGCGCTACCAGCAATCCGGGCAAGCTGCGCGAGTTCCGCGGTGGGGCGAAAGCTCCCTGGGAAATCTACCCGCTGCCCGGCCTCAACGGTATTTCCTCCCCCGAGGAGACCGGCGCCACCTTTGAAGAGAATGCGATTTTAAAAGTCCGGTACTATGCGCAATTCGCGGATCAGTTTCCCATCCTCGCGGAAGACTCCGGTCTCGAAGTGGACGCGCTGGGCGGGGCACCGGGGATCTACTCCGCGCGTTTCGCCGGCCCGGATGGCGGAGATCCGGCCAACAACAAGCTTCTGCTCGAGCAACTACAGGACAAGACCGTCCGAACAGCGCGTTACGTCGCCGTGATCGCCCTGATTCTGCCGGGGCACGAACCGCGCACCTTCCGGGGCACCGTGGAAGGCGAGATCCTGCGCGAACCGAGAGGCGCCGGCGGCTTTGGATATGACCCCTTGTTCTTCTATCCTCCCTTCGGCGCAACCTTCGCCGAAATTCCGGCAGCAAGAAAGCAGACCGTCAGCCATCGGGGACGCGCAGTGGATAAGATGATGGAGTATCTCAACGCGGAGATGTAGAGATTGCTGACTCCACGGGGGCGGCAGAGTCCGCATCGCTCTTCGTGCTACGGTGAAATTTCATGCTCGTCCTGACCGGGCCGTCTGGCTCGGGTAAAACCCATCGCGTTCTGGCCGAATTCCGCGAGGCCGTGAAACGACGCGACTCCGACTTCCGACTGGTGGTTCCGACTGCGACACTCGTCCAGCATCTCCGGCACGAACTGGCGCGCGAAGGCCTGGTCTTCCGCCCGCGTTCCATCCTCACGCTCTCCGCATTTTTGAGCGAAATTGTTGGCGATCTCCCCTCCGCCGGCAATGCGATTGTGACGCTGGCCGCGGAAGCCGCGGTGGCGGAGGTGAATGCGCCCGAATTTGCGCGAGTCAGCCGCCTGCCAGGATTTCATGCCGCGCTAGTCCACACCCTGGGCGAACTCGAAGCCGCGGGCTGCACTCCGGAACAGTTCGCGCGCATCCGGATCGACGCACCGCTCGCACGCCCGCTGCTGGCTGTCTGGCGCAGCATGGACCGGCAGATTGCCAGCCGGAAACTCCTCACGCGGTCACAGATCCTTCGCCGGGCTGCCGCTGAAATTTCAGCTCGCTCCGATCTCCCTCGCCGTATCTGGTTCGACGGTTTCGCCGGCTTTCCGCGGCCGGAACTCGAATTTATCGAAGCCCTAGCCCGCAAGGCGGAGATCACTGTAGCGCTGCCCTCTCTCTCCACCGCGGTGACCGCTTTGGCCGACCTGCGCGCGGCGGGCTTCGTCTTCGAAGAACTGGCTGGCCCGGTGGATTCGGAAGAAGCTACCGCGCTCGAGGCCGCATGGTTCCAGGCCGAGGACCTGGAGCGTGAAGCCGACGAGATCGCGCGCCGCATCCTACTCTATCGCGAGAGCGGCCGTGACTTTCGGGATATCGCAATCGTGTTACGCGCACCCGAGGATATTGCACCGCTCCTCGAAACTACTTTCGAACGCTTCGGCATCCCTGCGCGCTTTTATTTCAGCCAGAAATTGGCCGATCATCCGACGGCGGGCTTTGCCATGCACCTGCTGGAAGCCATGATGTCAGGCTGGGACCTGGAAACCACGCAGGCCGCTTTGCGACTGATGCCCGGCCTGGCGCCCGGCCCGCTCCTCGACCGTTGGGATATCGCGATTCGCGAACGTCTCCCCGGCGCAGGTTTCGATCTACTGCGCCAAGCGGGCTTTCGCGGCACGGATGATTTCGTGGACCGACTGGCGGACCTCGATCCCTGGCGCACGGCACGCTGGAGTGCGCAACGGTGGGCGGAGGTGCTAGCGCAGATCCCCGAACGTTTCGGTCCGCTCCGCCCGAAAGATGGTTCGCCCTCATGGAACGACACGTTCATGGAGCGCAGTCAGGCGGCAGCCTCCAAAACCTGGACCGCAGCCCTGGATGTCGCGGCGCAATGGCTCTCCGCTGAACAGTTCCGCGATTCGGCGACGACCCTGACGCTCCAGGATTTTTGGGCGACGGCGCGCGCCGTGATCCGACTCACGCCCTTAGAAGTGCCCGATGCCCGACGCGATGTGGTCCACGTGATGAGCGTTTTCGAGGCGCGCCAGTGGGATCCGGCGGTCATGTTCATTCCGAACCTGACCGAGAAAGTGTTCCCGCGGTATCATTCCCAGGATCCATTTCTGCCGGATGCGGCGATCCGAGAATTGCAAGCCGCGGGGATCCGCCTGCGCGACAGCCGGGACCGCGACGAAGAAGAGTCGTGTCTTTTCGACGCCGTCGCCCAGCGTCCTCTCAGCCAAGGCCGGAAACGCCGTGAGATCTGCCTAAGCTATCCACGCAGGAACACCCGAGGCGACGAGAACTTGCGTTCGTCATTCTTCGGCAGGTTGCGAGCCACGGAGAGCAAAGCGATTCTGGCGCGTCCGTTACTCGCCGTGGCTCCGATCTCGATACGCCCGACGCCAAAGGTGCAGAGCGACGAACTTCTGGGTTTCCTCGCCGCGCGGCACACGCATTTCAGCCCGACGAGTCTCGAAATTTACGCCCGCTGCCCGTTCCAGTTTTTCGCCGGCCGGACGCTGCGCCTGGAGTCGCTACCCGACACGCCCGAGGATCGCCTGAGCTACCTGGTGCGAGGCAGCATCGTCCACGATGTGTTGAAACAATGGACTGCCGGGCGAGGCGAGGTACGTCCCCTCTTCGATGACGTCTTTGACGCGGCCTGCGAGAAGGCGCATATTCAAAGAACCTACCGCACGGAAGTTCTGCGCCGGCAAATGCTCGCCGATCTGACGAACTTTTGTGAAACGTTTGAAACTTACGGCTCCGGCGCGAGTCTGACCGAGCAGTCGTTCGATTTCCCTCTGTTTCCGGGTATGCAGCTTCGCGGACGGATCGACCGGATCGATCAGACGGCCGACGGAGGCGCGGTCATCGTCGATTATAAATATTCGAACAACACCAAACAAAATGCCGACGACGAGACCAAGCTGCAGGGTGTGCTGTACACGATCGCGGCGGAGCGCCATCTTGGACTCAGGCCGGAAGCGACGGTGTTTATCGGCGTAAGGAAGGACAACCGGCCATTCGGTTGGGGAAATCTGCCGGGGCGTGAACTGCATCCGCTCACTTCCGAATGGCTGGAGAAAGGGCTGGAAACCGTGGCTCGCGTGGCAAGCGAGATTCGGGAGGGGATCATACAGCCTCGCCCATCAGACCTGAAGCACTGCCAGTATTGCGAGTTTCGCGACGGCTGCCGGTATGAGGATGTGGCGGCCGTTCGCGGCGCGTAGCCTGTTCCTGTGCGGGTCGAGAGCGTAGGGCCGCAACTTGAAGAAAGCTGCATCCATCTGAGCGATGGGCCGCAGCCGCCAAACCATTCTCCTGCGACCTCGCATCAGCTTGCAACATCAAAAGACGGACAGTATGAAGACAGTTTCTCTTATCGCCCGCATTTTGCTGGGACTCATCTTCACAATATTCGGTCTGAACGGATTTCTGCACTTCATCCCAACGGGACCCCTGCCCGCAGGACCTGCAGGCCAATATTTCAGCGCGCTCTCCGAATCCCATTACATGGATTTCATCTTCGCGGTGCAACTGATTGGCGGCATCGTGCTACTCATAGGGCGCTATGTTCCGCTGGCTTTGACGGTACTCGCGCCTGTGATCGTTAACATCGTCCTCTTCCACGCGACAATGGCCCCGAGCGGATTACCCTTAGCGATCGTCACGGTGATCCTATGGTTGCTTGCGGCTCACAGGTTTCGCGCCAACTTCGCCGGATTGCTGCAGCAGTAAGGCAAATCAGTCTGCGAGCGGGCGATACCAGATGTTGCGGAAGCGCATAAAAGTAGTTTTAGCGGCGGGATGATGATGCGCTTGCAAGCGCAGTTGGGCGGGCTCGCAAACGTTCTTGTCCATTGCCCCGGGAGTCGGGCCTTTGATGCTGACATGGTCCTGGATGAGGATGCCGTTCTGGAGGATGGTCAGGGTGCCAGGCGCGGTCACGCTGCCGCCTGAGCATTTGGGTGCATGGAAAATGATGTCGTATGTCTGCCACTGCTCAGGCTTACGGCAGGCGTTCACGAGCGGTGGATATTGTCCATAGAGCGCGCCGCAGGAACCATCCGCGTAAGTGGGATTCTCAAAAGAATCGAGCACCTGGATTTCGTAGCGAGACTGAATATAGACGCCGCTATTGCCGCGCGCCTGGTCATGCTGCTGCGGCATGTATGGAATCGCAAACTCCACGTGGATTTGAGCGCTGCCAAGCTTCTGTTTGCTGAAGATATCGCCGGCATTGGTATCGCAAACCAGGGCGCCTTTTTCCACCGGCCACTTTTCCGGACTGCCATCCTTGTGTACCCATTGGGAGGCGTCCTTGCCGTCGAACAGCACGACGGCGTCGGAAGGCGGGCCGCCGCAGCAGCTTTCCGGCGGCGTCACGACGGTAGGTTGCGGCAGAGAATGGTTCTGGGCAAAACACAGGAAGACCACCAGGGCGGAGGGAACGAGAAGGCGAAAAGAATTGCGCATCGGTTTCTAGCATAATGCATTGCGCTGCTTGGTAGAGTTGAAGGGTAGGCATGAGTCTTATTACCAATTGGTACGGTCGCCGGATGACTGAATGGGAGAACCGGCTGGCGTTCCGCACAAACAATCGAGTGGTCCGTCCCTTTGACTGGGGCCTTGAGTGGGCGCATCGCTGGCCGATCGCCCAGCGGCTGCCGCGCAATGGGCACGATCCCGAAGCCTATCTCCGGCTGCTCAACCGCGAGGCGGTGAAGAATAGCGACGAGTTCTTCTCGTACGACGAGCCACGCGATTTCCGGCTGGACGGCGATATGCTGCGATTCACTTCGGCAGTCGACACGCCGTATCCGGAGAACAACGAGGTGAAGGCGAAGTGGTTTCCGGCTAAGAAGCCGTCAAAGCGCGCCGTGGTGGTGTTACCGCATTGGAACGCGAGCTTTGGACAACACGCCGCATTGTGCCAGGGGCTGGCGAAATTCGGGATACCCGCTTTACGCCTAAGCCTGCCTTATCACGATTTCCGTATGCCTTCGGAACTGGAGCGGGCCGATTACGCGGTATCGGCGAACATTGCCCGTACTATCGACGCGACGCGGCAGGCGGTCATCGATTCGCGATCGTGCGTCGATTGGCTGGAAAGGCAAGGCTACGAACGGGTAGGGATCGTCGGCACGAGTCTGGGATCGTGTTATGCATTTCTCGCCAGTTCGCATGATTTACGACTGCGCGTCAACGTGTTCAACCATTGCTCCACTTATTTCGCGGATGTCGTCTGGACAGGACTTTCGACGCAGCATATCCGCACGGGCATCGAATCGGATATCGACCTGGAGCGCTTACGGGAGGCGTGGATGGCGATCAGCCCCATGTACTATATGGATCGCTTCGCGAGCCTGTCGAAGAAGTCAGCGTTCATTTATGCCAGCTACGATACGACGTTTCTGCCGTATCTGTCGAAGCAGACCGTGGACGAAGTGCGTCGACGCAAGATGGACGCCAAGGTAGTGGAGTTGCCTTGCGGACACTATACACTCGGCGAAACACCTTTCAAATTCGTGGACGGTTATCAAATCTGTTCATTCATGCTGAGGAATCTGTAGTGTTGTGAGTTAGCGGCTGCTGCGCGAGTTGGCGCAAGGCTTACCAGAAGTAAGTTGTGACGACTTTGGGGGGTCCGGGCAAGCCCCCGATGACGGCGGCTTTGATGACTACCTGGATATTCTTTCGCGCCCAACCGGCGGGTGCGTCGTGGAAAGCGTCCTGCAGGTAGGCCGGTTGCGTCAGGAAATCGCCGCCTGCAAGAGTCCCGAAGAAAGTCATGCCTACGACTGCTATGACGGTCTTCTCGGTGGACGGGTCGAAGATGCGGCTGACGATGGCGTACTCCTCGGGACGGCTCGCCTTGGGGACAGATGCCAGGATCTTGCCCGGATGTTGGCGATCAAGCAGATCGTAGGTCTGGGTGGCCATGTTCTTGTCGAAGTAGTAGCGCAGTCCGCTTGTCAGGCCGTTGGTCCAGCGGTTGTTGAACTGCCCGAGCAGGATCGCCGGACGGCCGCGCAGATCGTGATAACTGGTCAGCCTGTCGCCCAACACCTGGAAGTTCTTGCCCTTGCGTGCCAGCAATTCGGCAAGTTTCGCGGAGGCCATGAGGTCGCCATAAGTAAAGTAGCGATCACCGGACGGCGTAAGTTCGGAGAGTTTAACCGTGACGCTCTCACGGGCCTCGTCCGGCACTGGGGGAGTATCTCCAGAGCCGACTAGCATGGCATTCAAGTCGTCCGCCCGCGAGCCGGAGAAACGAAAAATCCGCAGCGGCTGCTCGACGCAGATTACGGCCTCACTGCGGTCATCGAGCAGCGGCGCCCAGAAACGGTCGAGATCGGTTTTGCCGAAACGGGGATATAGCCACAAGGCTAAGGCGAAAACCAGAAGCAACAGAGCACCTGCAGGCACAATCCATCTAGGCCGTGGTCTGGACAGTTGGGGCGCAATCTCGATTTCAGTTCCGGCTTCTTTCGGGATGGCGGGAGGAACCGGCAGGCGGAACTCGGGAAGATAGGCGCCTGGCGGTAGAATGACACGAATCTCGTGTTCGTGACCAGGCTCCAGATAGTATTGGGCTAGGCGTTTACGCACTTCCGCCGCAGTGGTGCGAACGACCGAATCCTGATTGGTATCGTAATCCGCATTCCGTTCGAAAACTTCGAACCCGATGATACGTTCCTTGACGCGGTCGACGGAACCATCGAGGTACGCCTCGACGACATATTTCAACAGCGACTGACACCGCTTGCTGTGGCAAATATGAGGACTCGCCAGGAGACGTTCCAGCTGCAACCGTATCGCGGCCGCCTCGGAATCGCCAGTCTCGACGCTTCTTGGCGGGGTTCGAATCGCCATGCTATGGGGATCCTAGCATATAGGGAACTAAAAGACTTAGTGCGCAACTGCTAGGCGAGCAGCGCTTTGACCACATTGCCCTTGACGTCCGTGAGGCGGAATCGGCGGCCTTGAAATTTGTAGGTGAGCTGCGTATGGTCGACGCCCAGGCAATGCAGAATGGTCGCGTGCAGGTCGTGAATGTCCATGGGATCCTTCACCACGTTGTAGCTGAAATCGTCGGTCTCGCCGAACGTCATGCCGCCTCTGATTCCGCCGCCGGCCAGCCAAATGGAAAAACATCGTGGATGATGGTCGCGGCCATAATTCGCGTCGGTCAAGGTGCCTTGCGAATATACGGTGCGGCCGAACTCGCCGCCCCAGACGACCAGCGTATCGTCCAGCATACCCCGTTGTTTCAAATCCTGGATCAGCGCAGCCGAGGGTTGATCGGTTTCGAGGCACTGGCCGCGAATTTCCTTGGGGAGATTGTTGTGCTGATCCCAGCCACGATGGAAAAGCTGAATGAAACGGACGCCCGCGTTCGGCAAGTCGGCGAGCGAGGATGCAATTGGCGGCAAAGGAACCGGGCCGGCGGGCGTCCGGTCCGTACATTTCCAAAACATTCGGAGGCTCTTTGGAGAGATCCGTCAGTTCCGGAACGGAGGTCTGCATCCGATAGGCGAGTTCGTATTGCGCGATACGCGTTGAGATCTCAGGATCCTGATAATTCTGCTCCTCGATGCTGTTCAGCTTACCGAGATCGTCGAGGAAATGACGGCGCATCCCAGCGTCGTAACCTGGGGGATTGGAGAGATATAAAACCGGATCGGCGCCGGATCGAAATTTCACCGCCGCGTACTTGGTCGGCAGAAAGCCGCTGCCCCACATGCGATCCGCCAGCGCCTGAGAGTTGCCGCCACCTTGCGAAACCATCACGACAAAGGCCGGCAGATCGCTGTTTTCGCTACCGAGCCCGTAGGAGATCCACGCGCCGATGCTGGGCCTGCCGGCGATCTGGAATCCGGTTTGAAAAAAAGTAACGGCCGGATCGTGATTGATGGCGTCGGTTTGCAGCGACTTGATGAGGCAGAGACGGTCGGCTATCTTGCCGGTGTGCGGCAGCAATTCGCTGAACGTGGTGCCGCTTTCGCCGTACTTGTGTGAACTTGAAGATCGAAGGCGCGGTAGGAAACTTGGCCTGGTAGGCGGTCATGCCGGTGAGCCGCTGCCCCATGCGAACAGAGTCCGGCAATTCCTCGCCGCGACGTGCGCTGAGGCCCGGCTTATAGTCGAACAGGTCGAGTTGCGACGGAGCTCCATGTTGGAACAGATAAATGACGCGCTTGGCTTTCGGGGGGAAATTGGGAAACCCTTCGAGTCCATGGGCGGCAGTGCGTCTCGCCCTTTAGCAACGACGAAAGGGCTGCGATGCCCAGGCCCGTGGAAGCCCGGTGAAAGAAATAGCGTCTGGTGATATCGACTGGTTCCATGACTATTCCTTGGTGACCGCCTCATCCATATTCAAAATCAAACTGGCGATGGATGCGTAGGACGCCAGTTCCCGGGGATTCAAAGCCGGATCCGTCTTACTCTCGCCCTGATTCAGGAACGTCTCGGCATCCCGCGGATTGGTCGCGAAGCGATCGCGATGATATCGCAAGCTGTCGAGGAGAATCTCCATCTCTTTCGGCGACGGAGTCCGGGCCAGCACCAGCCGGAATCCGTAGCGCAAGCGCGCCGTGTCGTCCGGGCCGCCTTCTTTGATCATGCGCTGGCCGATGAACCGCGCGGCCTCGAGGAAGGTGACATCATTCATCAGATTCAGAGCCTGCAACGGAGTATTCGTTCGAGTCTCACGGACTACGCAACTTTCGCGGCCCGCGGCGTCGAAGTTCATCATCTCGGGAGGAGCGGACGTCCGCTTCCAGAATGTGTACATACTACGCCGGTAGAGGTTATCGCCATGGTCCTGTTTATAATCGACGCCCTGCATCGTGACTTCTTTCCAGAGTCCAGCGGGCTGGTAGGGTTTCACGGAGGGACCGCCCAATTTTTCTACCAGTAATCCCGCCACTGCCAGCGCCTGATCGCGCACCATCTCCGCAGCCAGGCGAACGCGGGGACCGCGGGCCAGCAAACGGTTCTCCGGATCGCGCTGCAAGAGCTCCGGCGTGACCTTCGACGACTGCCGGTACGTGGCCGACATGACGATCAGTTTTTGCATGGCCTTGACGTCCCAGCCGGTGCGCACGAATTCGGTGGCGAGCCAGTCGAGCAATTCGGGATGGGAAGGCCACTCGCCCTGGACACCGAAATCTTCGACCGTCTTGACGATACCGGTGCCGAAATACATTTGCCAGAAGCGGTTCATCGTGACGCGCGCCGTGAGCGGATTCGCCGGGATCGACCACCCACTTCCGCGAAGCCCAGGCGATTGTCGGGCGCGCCCTTCGGCAACGGCGGCAGGGCCGCGGGAACGCCCGGCTCGACCTTATCGCCTGGCTTATCGTACGCGCCGCGAATCAATAGGAAGGTGTCGCGCCGTTGTGGACGCTCCGCCATCACCATCACGGTGGGAAAACGTGCGCTGCAAAGCTTCCCGATCGAGCAGGAGGTTCTGTAGCGACGCCGTAATTGTGCGCACATTTTCCTGGGCACCCGATTCCAGAAACATTGACCGGAGAGCAAACTGCTCCGCAACCGAACGCTGCTTCACCGGCTTGGCCGCGATATCGCGAGCGGTTTCCCGGAGACCGAGGGCTGCCAGTTCATCACTATTTAAAACGCGGTGATAAATTCGGACTTCGTCCATCGAGCCGTGGAAACGCCGCTCCGGACCCCAACCCGTTCCCAGCCTGAGGGGTTGCGGGAAATCTTTGACGTTATTGTTGAATGGGCGGTATAGCGTATCGAGCAAAACTTTGACGGGAGCGATTTTACCGTCGATAAAAACACCGAGACCCTCCGCCATACGCGAACCCGAATAGGTCACCGCGATGTGGTGCCACTGATTACCCGCGATGGACTGTTCGGTCTCGATGCGGATGGCGTCATCGGCCCAGGTGCTGGTGAGATTGACGTGCAGTTTCCCGTGATCCAGGTGAATACCGTAACCTCTACCTTTGGGAGTATCCTGCATACGGCTTACAAGGCTACCGTCGACGCTCTCATCGGGCCGCACCCAGGCTGAGATAGTCCAACGATCCTCGATATCGAAAAGCCCAGCCTTGGGGACGTCAATAGCGGTTTTACCGTCGAACTCCTGAGGCTGGGCGACGAACTTCGCGGCATCAAGGCCGGGTGAGGGGGCCCACCGGTCGGAAGGAGCCGATTTCTCCCAGCTAAGCTCTGCTGTCGCGAGAGTTTTCGCCTGACGGTCGAGGGCACCGCGCAGCGCTCCGATCCTGGCGTTCAGCTCGTTCAGCTGTTTCTGCTGCTCCGCGGTCGGCGCGGGAACCAGGGGTGGCGAGTTGCCGAACTTATAGGCGCGTCCCAACTCAGGCACATTGTTGAAATATGCGAAGACCTGGTAATACTCCTTCTGGGTGAATGGATCGTACTTGTGGTTATGGCAGCGCGCGCAGCCGAGAGTGGTTCCGAGAAACACCGTCGAGGTTGTATCAACCCGGTCGGCGACGTACTCCACGGCATACTCTTCGGGAATAATTCCGTCCTCAGTATTGGCGCGGTGATTGCGGTTGAAACCGGTGGCGATAATCTGGTCCGGGGTTGCGTTCGGCAGCATGTCCCCGGCGAGTTGATCGAGGGCAAACTTGTTGAAGGGTTCATCTCGATTGAAGGCCTGAATTACCCAATCGCGCCAGCGCCACATGACTCGCTCGCCGTCATACTGGTAACCGTTGGTATCGGCGTAGCGCGCGGCATCGAGCCACCGGGCGGCCATGCGTTCGCCGTATTGAGGCGACCGCAACAATCGATCGACCACTTTTTCGTACGCGGCGGGCGAGGCGTCCGCGACAAAAGCATCCACTTCCGCCGGGGTGGGCGGAATGCCTGTGAGATCCAGGGAAACGCGCCGTATCAGCGTCTCTTTGGACGCCTCCGGGGATGGCTTCAGGCCCTCGCGATCCAGGCGCGAAAGGATGAACCGGTCTACCGCATTCACGGGCCATCGCAGGTCACTGACAGCGGGGAGTTCCGGGCGCTTTGGAGGGATGAGGGACCAGTGCTTCTGCCAGGGAGCACCCTCCGCGATCCACTGCCGCAGGGTTGCAATCTCGTTCTCGGTGAGTTTGAGTCCGGAATAGACCGGAGGCATCCGCATGGCGGGCTTTTGAGCCGTGATGCGCTGGATCAGCTCACTCTGTTCCGGATGGCCAGCGACAATCGCGTGGCGGGCACCGCCTAAGTCAAGCTTGGCAGCCGCTTCCGAGTCGAGGCGCAGCGGCAGCTTCTTGCCCGAGTCAGGGCCGTGACAGCTATAGCATTTGTCGGCCAGGATCGGACGGACCTGCGCGTTGAAGTCGACTGGAGCCGCTTGGGATAACGATAGACTCAGAAGCCAAAACAATGGGCCGCGGAGAGACGGAGTGGGACGATAGGATAACACTGCCCCTCTATCAGACCAAATTCAACGGTTTGTAGCAACGGGGGTCGCCCGGGTATGTCACACGGAGCGGCTACGAACCCAGCGGCTGTTGATTGCATCGGCGGCGATCTCCTCGATCTCGCGATCGAAAGCCTTCTGCCAGTCGGCGCGGCGACCGTCGCGAAGTTTTTCGAGGAGCCGTACCTTGCCGTGAGCCTTCACCAATTCCTGACGGCGTTTTGCTAACTCGTCCGCGAAAGTCTTTTCCAGTTTGATAAAACGCCCATCTTCGATCTCAGTCCAATGGAACCAATCGCCAAGGGGCTCGAGCATATTTCCAGTGACATCAGACATCCGGGCAATCGAATTCCGGGTTTCGTTTTTGGCAGCCTTTAGCGCCGCGTGGCGCGTCTGAGCATCCCTCAGCCGGCTTTCTGCCTCGCCGTACGCGGATTCGGCCAACTGGAATTGCGTTACTCGGACCGCAAGAACACGTTCGAGACGGAAACGGAAAGGGGTCATGGAAGTTGCGCGGCGACCGAGCCCAACTGCTGGAGCGTGTCAGTGAGAGAGGAGGCTTGGGACGCTTCCTGGCGGAGGAAATCGATGATCCGAGGACGCGCTTTGATGCTGGCATCGAGACCCGGATTGGTTCCGGCGACGTAAGCGCCGAGTTGGATCAGGTCTTCCGCCTGGCTGTAGGCTGCCAGCGCTTCGCGAACCTTGCGCATGTGCGCCTTCTGCTCTTGAGTCGCGAGTTGCGATTGCAGGCGGCTGACCGAATCGAGCACCTGAATCGCCGGATAATGGCCGGCTGCGCCAAGTTGACGGGAAAGGATAATGTGGCCGTCGAGGATGGCGCGGATGGCATCGCAGATGGGCTCATTGAAGTCGTCTCCTTCGACCAGCACGGTAAAGAACCCAGTAATCGAGCCTTTCTGAAAATTTCCGGCTCGTTCACAGACTTTGGGAAGCAGCGCAAACACGGAAGGAGTATAGCCTTTCTGACTGGGTGGTTCGCCGGAGGCAAGGCCGATTTCACGCTGGGCCATGGCGAGACGAGTGGCGGAATCCATGACGAGCAGAACATCCTTGCCCTGATCGCGGAAGTATTCGGCAACGGCGAGAGCGACGAAACAAGCGCGCACTCGCAGTAAGGCCGGACGGTCCGAGGTAGCCGCCACCACCACGGAACGCTTCTGTCCCGCTTCTCCGAGGTCGTGGTCGATAAACGCGCGCACTTCACGGTTGCGCTCGCCGATGAGCGCAATCACGTTGACGTCTGCCGAACTTTCGCGGGCCATGGCGCCGAGCAGTGTGCTTTTGCCGACGCCGCTGCCGCCGAAGATTCCGATGCGCTGTCCCTTTCCGCAGGGCAGCATGCCGTCGATCACCCGGATGCCGGTAACGAGCGGTTCGGTAATGTGCGAACGTGCGAGGGGACTTCCGAGGGTTGGGTACAGCTCGTAAGCGTCGGATGATTGAAGAGCCGGCTTACCGTCCATGGGCTTCCCGAATCCGTCAAGAACGCGGCCGAGGAGTTGCGGCCCGACCGCTACGCGAGCTGCATGGGGACGAGCCACGATGGTATCTCCGAGACGTAAGCCGTCGGTCTCTTCGAGCGGCATCGAGAGAATCCGTCCGTTGCTGAAGCCGACTACCTGAACCCTGATCGTCCGCCCGGAGGAACCTAGGATTTCGCAGAAGTCGCCCACAGCGGCGGCGGGGCCAATGGACTCGATGAGCAGCCCTCTCAGCTCAACTACCTCGCCCGTGGAACGAAATGGGTCGATCCGCGGGATTTGCCTGATATAGCGTTGCAGGTCGAGTGTCACCGTTTCTCCAGGTGGTCGATTAGACCGCGCTCAATTTCATTTAATTGCGAGTGGATGGAGACATCCAATTGCCCGCGAGTCGTTTCGAAGACAATGCCTCCAGCTTCGAGGGCCGGGTCAGGCGCCACGTCGGTGGGCCGCGAGCCAAGTTTCGCGAGTATGGCGCGGACAGGCTCGACAAGGGCCGGGGTCAGGCGCACGCGAATCTGATCCTGGCGCCCAAGCCGGTCGAGGCTGACCTTGACGAGTGCTTCCAGTGCAGTGGGATCGATATTTATCTCGCGGTGCAGGATGCGTTGGGCGATGGCCAGCGAGAGCTGGAGCAGGTCGACTTCCGCCTCCTTCGCAATGCGAGGGCGAATATCGGCGAGCTGTTTGATCGATTGCGCCAGCCTTTCCGCGGTGCTTTGCATGGATGAGGCGAAACGCTGCTGGGCTTCCGATTCCGCCTCACGGCGGCCGCGAGCGTACGCGGCAGCCTCGGTTTCGACCAGTGAATGTTCGAGGCGGGCAATACGATCAGTTAGGGCGCTTACGTCTGGTTCGGACGGATGACTCCTGGTGGAAGCTGGTGGAGTTGGATCGACATTCACCAAGTCCAGGACTAAACAGTCGACTTCAGAACCCGATGAGCGCTCTATGATTCTAGACAACATATTGTTCGCCCACGGAGCCCTTCAAATTGATGATGCCCTCACCTTCCAGCTGCCGGACCAGTGCGATGATCTGCTGTTGTGCAGCTTCCACATCGCGGATCTTGATGGGCCCCAGACTTTCCATGTCTTCCTTGAGCATCTCGGAGCCGCGCTGCGACATACCTTCGAGAAAGTGTGCCCGCAATTGGTCACTGGTGCCCTTGAGAGCAACGGTGAGGATTTTGCGATCCACTCGTGACAGGATTTCTTTAATGCCGGTCTGATCGATCAACAGCAGATCTTCGAACACGAACATAAGGTGACGGATAGTCTCCACGAGAGGGGCGTTCCGTTCTTCGATCACTTCAAGGATTTCCTTGCTGATAACCGAATCGAGACGATTGAACATTTCGGCCACGGCACGCACGCCGCCATAGGATTGGCGGCTGAATTCTCCGAGCGCAGAGAGCTTTTCGCCTATGATATTCGCGATTTTTGAAATGATTTCGGGCGAAATCTGGTCGAGGCTCGCCATCCGCAGGGCAACGTCGGCTCGCATGCCGGGAGGAAGTGAAGCCAGCAGGGCGGCAGCCTGAGAGGGGTTCAGGTGCGACAGCACCAGCGCGATGGTCTGGGGGTGCTCGCTGTGAACGAATTTGGCCAGCTGTTGGGGGTCGGCCTTCTGGAGAATATCCAGATTAGCCACATCGTTGCCCAACGCCTTCACCAGGCGATCGTACATTTTCTTGGCGACTTCCGGTCCGAAGGCGGAGATTAGAATTTTCTTTGCATAGTCGATACCGCCCTTGACGACAAAGTCTTTGGCGACGACCATCTGGTAAAACTCGTCGAGGATAGACTCAGCCTGTTCGGACGTTATGGTGCGGATACGGGCGATTTCGCGACTGACGAGTTGTACTTCATCGTCGCTAAGTTGCTTAATCAATTCCGCACTCGCAGCATCGCCTATAAGGACCAGCAGAATGGCGGCTTTCCGCGCGCCACTCAGAATCTCGACGTTCTGGGCGTTGGTAATCATGCTATTCCGTGCCGTTATCGGTCAGCCACGATCTGAGAATATTGGCTGAACCGGGCGTATCTTTAGTCACGCTGTCACGCAGATGCTTGACCAGGACCTCAGATTTTTTAGTGGTGACGGCCGGTAATTTGAGACTGGTCAGGGCGGCTTCGTCAGCTTGCGCCTGGAGAGCCTGTTGCGCCGCCAATTTGTCCTGGATCTGATTCTGGACGCTGTCCTTGCCGGCGGCAGCGAGGGCAGCGGAGCCGGGAGCGCCCGTCAGCGCGGCTTGTCCCTGGACAGACGCTTTAGTTTTCTTGCGCTTGAAGATCATGAACATCAGCATGGCGAGGACGAGTAGCGAGCCGGCGATGGCGCCCGCGCCGATTATCAACTTCTTGGGGTCGGAGACATAAGGAACGAGCCATGGAGGCAATTTGGTGGAAGGCACAGCCGAAACTGGCGCAGGCGCAGGCGGGGGTTCGATATTCAGGGTGGCGTCAAACGGCAGTGTCTCCACCAGTATCTGGTCGCCGCGTTCCGTGCTGGAGCCGATGACGCCGGCCAGAAGATCCTTAATGGTTTTCAGCGTTTCGGGCGAAGGCGGCTCGATGATCCGCTTGGCTTTGACGCCCGAGCCTTGCCAGCGGACCTTCTGGTCGACCAGCACCGAGACGGAGATCTTCTTGATCATGCCTTGAGGGTGAACCGTATGGCGCACGGTCCGGCTGGTCTGGTAGGTGATGTTCTCCGTGTGATGGGAAACGCCGGTCCCGCTTGAACCCGGACGGGATGTGGGGCGCGGCAGGTTCGATGCGGTACCGGGCACGCCAGAAGCGGCCAGCATCCCGGTCTCTTCATCGGTCTTCATCGAGGTTTGCATGACCGACTTGGTGGGTCCAGCGACTTCCTCGCTCTCTTCGGAACGGGTGAAGTCGCAATCGACGGTGATGCCGGTGCGGAACTTGTCGGCGCCGAGAAGCGGCTCGAGCGTCGCAGTTGACCTTGGCCAGGAGGTCGGCTTCGACCTTCTGTTTGTAGTCGAGGTTGGTAACGTTTAGCGACGGCAGGAGCGGAGGGATATCGATGCATACTACGCGAGCAATCATGACCGGTGCCGGCGCGCTCATCGTCGCTGCCGGCCTGGTGCCCGTGCAAGCCGCGGCGCAAACGCCAGGCTACACGCCCGCGCCGGTGCCGGCTGCCAGCGCGCCCGATGTGCGCCTGGCGCCGCCGCGCCTGTACGGCGACCTGGAATACTTGCTTTGGTCGGTGAAGGACGCGCCGCTCGCCGTCCCGCTGCTCTCGACCGGGCCGTTCACCGAGCCGGACCGCGGCGGGTTCCTCAAGGACTCCAACACCACGATCCTCTATGGCGCGCCGCAATCGCCCGCTGAGGGCGGCAAGGACACCCAGAGCTTCCCCTTGTTCTCCGGCGCGCGGGTGACGGTCGGCTCCTGGCTCGACGATACGCACAGCTACGCCGTCGAAGGCAGCGGCTTCCTGCTGCAGCAGCATGCCGCGCTCTACAATCGCCGCAGCGACTCCAGTGGCAGTCCCGGCCAGCGCATCCCGCTGTTCAACAGCGAGACCTATTCCTCCGGCGGCGTCGGCATGGCGGTCACGCCGCAGGAGGTCGGGGTGCCGGTCTCGCTGCCGGGCGAACTGGTGGGTGACGCCAGCTTCCGCAGCACTCTGGATTTTTGGGGTGTCGGCGCGACAGGCGTGGCGAACATCTACCGCGATTCCAATGTGGAAGTGAGCGGCCTCGGCGGGTTCCGCTATTTGAACCTGACCGAGGCGTTCAGCCTCAACATGCACATCAATGGCCTGCCGAACTCGCTCTATGGGATGCAGAGCGGCTGGCTGGCGGATAACTTCAAGACGGAGAACGAGTTCTTCGGCGGCACGCTCGGTATTCGCGGGCGCTACAGCTACGGCCCGTTCTGGGCGCAGGGGACCACCCTGCTCGGCATCGGTCTCAGCCACGAGAGCGAGGCGATCTCCGGCGCCTTCCAGGACTACAACGTTCCCGCGGTCACCGGCGCGCCGGGCGTGGTGAACGGGCAGATCCCGCTCAAAGAGGGGCCGAACGGCGTCTTCGCCCAGCCCAGCAACGAGGGGCACCGGTCCACCAACAAATTTGCCGTCGTGCCTGAAGTCGATCTGAAGCTCGGCTACGACATCACGCCGAACGTCCAGCTCACGGTCGGCTACAACTTCATCTATTACAGCAGCGTGCTGCGGCCGACCGACCAGATCGACCGGTCGTTGTCGAAGGGCCTGCCCTTCGGCCAGGACCCGACTTCGACCAACGGGCCGGTTGCTAAGATGCACACCACTGATTTCTACGCCCAGGGGCTGACCGTCGGGGTGGGGTTTAAGTTCTAATATCAAGGCCCACTGACCATGACTTGTCATTGCGAGACGCCTTTTGGCGTCGTGGCGATCCAGGATTGCACGAACGAGTGTTGCCGCCCTGGACTGCCGCGTCGCTGCGCTCCTCGCAGTGACGCTACGGCAGGTCTTGGGTAGCGAGCCCTGGTATAACCTACTTGCCGGTGTTGTGCAGCCGGAGCGCCTGGCCGACCATGACGGGGCGCTCCACCTGGTTCCAGGTGGAGGCGCCGATCACCAGCAACCAAGTCGCCAGTGAGATTGCCGCGCCCGGCTTGCGCAGCCACGGCGCGCGCCGCATCAGCGGCGTCCGGCGCAGCGCCGTCGCGTAGGCGTAGCCGCCGCTCACCAGCAGCAGCTTCGGCAGGAACATCGTGTGCAAGCCGACGCCGAGCGGGTCGCGCAGGAACAGCAGCAGCCCGGTGGCGATCGTCAACCAGAACGCCCGATTGAGCACCATCACCAGCCGCGGCCGGATCGGGTCGAGCGAGCCCGGCGGGAACAGCCCCAAGCCCCGCAAATCGGTGATCACCACCATGCCGACGAAGCACGCCATCCCCGCCAGGTGCAAATAGCGCACGATCCCGTACAGCCAGCGCAGGCTGTAGACCGTCAGCCGCAGCTCCGAGGTGGCCAGCGCGGCCAGCCAGGAGATCGGCAGCGTGAGCGCCGAGGTGCCGTAGATATCGTTCATGTCGGATCGAGTGTGCCTCTGCCCTGTCGCAGATGCAATTGCGAATGAGTTGCATTCTCGCTCAGCCCGGCTATCCTGCCGCTGCAACACGACGGAGTGCAGGAGCATGGACAAATTCAGAGCGCGGGGCCTCGGTTGGCTGCTGGCGGGGACTTTCGCGGTATCATCGGGCGGCGCCGCGCCCGCGCCGGACGACGTCGATTTCTTGTTCCGCCTCGGCATGCTGGAGGGGCATCTCATCGTCGGCCATGACTTGCTGAAGGCCGGTCAGCCCGCGCTCGCCGCACCGCATTTCGGCCACCCCGTGCGCGAACTGTATGACGACATCGAGGGTTATGTCGCGGCCAAGCGCATCCCGCCCTTCGACACGCAGCCATGAAGCTCGAGGCATCCGTGATCGGCGCGCCGAGCAGCCCGCAGACCGAGGCGCTGTATCAGGCCACCATCGCGACCGTGCACCAGGCCCGGGAGGCGCGCCGAAGGCGCTGCGCGACTCGGTCCCCGAGATGATCCGCATCTGCTCGGACACGATCGACGCGGCGGCCGGCGAATCCGGCGAGTCGCTCAACCGCGGCCGGATCGACGTCATCGTCGAGTATCACGATAGCCGCGGCTTCCTCAGTACATCGCCCAGCAGATCGACGCGCTCACCCGCTCGAGCCCCGGCGGCGGCCGATCAGGGCATGATCGCCCGCTTCCGCACCGTGCTCGCCAAGGCGCAATGGATCGTCGACCCGCTCTTGCCGTCGCAGACGCCGCGCGCCTCGGTCGGCCATTTCCGCGCGATCGCCAGCGAGGCGCAAGGCGTGACCTCGGCACCACCGCCGCACGATGAGCCGCACCCCATGGTTGGCGGCGGGAACGGGCCTCGCGCTCGTGCTCGCCGCGTCGTCCGCCAATGCACAGCGGGCGACATCCACCCCAAGTTCCGAAACCAGCGCCGCGGTGAACTTGGCGCCCCCGCCGCCGCCGGGTTTCCCGGCGCCGTTTGGCAACGACATCGTCTTCGGCGGCCAACTCGATACCCATTTGGAGAACGACCTCATCGCCGATCCGAAGTCGCGCTTCACCGTGTTCGACGACACCGACCTGTCGGCCTTCGTGAATTATCCAAGCTGGCTGAGCCTGAATTCCGACATCAAGCTGGAGCGCAACCGGGACGACAATCTGGACAGCTATTTCCCGCAGCGCAGCGCCGTCTTCAACAGCGAGGGGCTGACCTTGCGCCAGCTTTACCTGACCGTCCGCCCGCTGGACGGCGTCTCGATCTATGGCGGCAAGATCCATCCGAATTTCGGCTCGGCCTACGAGCAGGCGCCCGGCATCTTCTACAATTTCGGCACCCACTATGAGCAGGACGAGCGGATCGGCTTCGGCTCGCAGTACGAATTGCCTGTCCGGCTCGGCCGGCAGGGCTCGCTGGCGGACAAGCTCGGGCTCAACGACATGCGCTTCTCGATCGAGACGTTCTACCTCGACACCTCAGTCCTCTCGAATTCGCTAATCTCGCGTCCCGGTCTCGACGACCCGACGGCGAGCCGCGCCTACCGCTACACGCGCTCGCAATTCGGTCCCTCGAACACCGGCAGTTTCGACAGCTACACGGCGGCGCTACGCGGCGGCCAGGCCGAGCATGGCCTGGCGTGGCAGGTCTCCGTCACCCAGGAAGCGACCGGTATGCCGGGCGGCCGGACCGAGCACGGCCAATCGATCGGCGGATCCTACGATCCCACCGGGGACGGCATCCCGCTCGGTCCGCGGCTCGGAGTCACCCTGTTCCTCGAATACGCGCACTTCACCAATTTCGACGGCATCGCCGGCCTTGATCGACACTACGCGATCGCCGGCCTGAACTTCAGCTATGCGCGGTGGAATTGTCACGGCGGGCCGGGCTGCGCAGCAGCAGCGGCGTGTCGCCAGGCACCGATCACCAGGAAAACGTTTCATTGACCTACACCGTAATCCCGGACCTGCAGGTCGGCGCCGGCATCAACTTCGTCAATATCGGGGGTCAGGAGAGCCGGGCGCTCTCGCCCTCGCTCAGCTATTCGAGGGCGTTTTGATGCGGCGTTTGGCGCTCGTCCTGGCCGGCCTGGCGCTGGCCGGGCCCGCGGCGCGCGCCGACGAGCCGTTCCGCATCGCGCTCACACTGCGCGCCCATCACTTCATCCCCGAGGAGCTGCGCGTGCCCTCGGGGCGCAGCGTGATGATCGACGTGACCAACGAGGACCCGACGGCCGAGGAGTTCGACAGCACCGATCTCGGCGTCGAGAAAGTCGTCGCCGGCGGCCGCAAGATGATGGTCCGCCTGCACGACGCTGGCCCCCGGCCGCTACAAATTCATGGGTGAATTCAACGCTGACACGGCGCAGGGGGTCGTGGTGGCCGAGCCTTAAAGCCCCAAATACGCCGCCTGCACCTCCTTGTTGCCGGCGAGTTCCGCGCTCGCCCCGTGCAGGATCACCCGCCCGCTCTCCAGCACATAGGCCCGGCTTACCAGGCTCAGTGCGCGGGCGGCGTTCTGCTCGACGAGCAGGATCGCCGTGCCCAACGCGCCGATCTCGGCGATCTTCTCAAACGTTGCGTCCACCACCACCGGCGCGAGCCCTAGGCTCGGCTCGTCCAGCATCAGCAGCCGCGGCTTCAGCATCAGCCCGCGCCCCACCGCCAGCATCTGCTGCTCGCCCCCGCTCATCGTGCCGGCCAATTGCCGGTGCCGCGCCGCGAGCTTTGGGAAGATGGCGAACACACGCTCCATCGTGCGCGCCCGCTCCGCCTTCGCCGCCGGGATCACCGCGCCGATCTCCAAATTCTCCCGCACCGTCATCTCCGGGAACACCTGCCGCCCCTCCGGCACATGCGCGATCCCGAGTGCGGCGACCCGGTGCGCCGGCAGTGCCCCGATGTCAGCACCGTCAAAAGTCACTGCCCCCGACGTCAGCCGCACCAGGCCGGAGATCGCCCGCAACGTCGTGCTCTTGCCCGCGCCGTTCGCCCCCAACAGCCCAACCGCCTCCCCCTCCGCCACCTCGATGCTGACGTCGCGGATCGCCTGCACGGACCCGTACGCCGCCCCCACGCCCTCGAGCCTCAGCAAGATGGCGCGGGAACGTGGCCGCTCCCCAGATAGGCCCGCACCACTTCCGGATTGGCGACGACATCGGCCGGGGCGCCCTCGGCGATTTTCTGCCCGTGGTCCAGCACGACGATGCGGCCGGCCACCGCCATGATCGCCCGCATCACGTGCTCGACGATCACGATGGTCAGCCCGCGCGAGGCCAGCTTACCGACGAGGGCGACGGCCTGGTTGATCTCCGCCGGGTTCAGCCCGGCCATCACCTCGTCGAGCAGCAGGATGCGCGGCTTGGTCGCCAGAGCGCGCGCCATCTCCAGCCGCCGTTGATCGATCGTCGTGAGGTCCCGCGCCGCGATGCCCTCTTTCGCCGACAGCCCGACGAAGGCGATCACTGCGCGCCTGCTCGCGCGCTGCGTCCGGCCGCTTGTCGCGCAGGAAGGCCCCGGTCATCACATTGGCCAGCACCGTCATCGTGCCGAACGGCCGCGCCACCTGAAAGGTCCGCGCCAGCCCATGCGCGCACACGTCGTGCGGCCGCAACCCGGTGATCTCGCGCCCGAACGCTTGGACCGACCCGGCATCCGGCCGGTGATAGCCGGTGATCAGGCTGAAGCTCGTCGTCTTGCCGGCGCCGTTCGGCCCGATCAGCGCGACCGTCTCGCCCTCCGCGACCGAGAAGCTCAGCTCCTGCACCGCCCGCAAGCCGCCGAACCGCTTCGACAGACCGCGCACCACCAGCGCCTCGGTCATTCGCCTGCGAACCCCGGAAGCGGCGCGCGCCGCCGGCCAAAGGCGCGCGTCCACCATCCGGTGAACACGCTCAGCAGCCCGGCCGGCCGCCACAAGATCACCGCCATCAGGATCAGCGCGTACACCGTGAGCTGAATGCCGCCGCGGCTGCCGCCCAACCAGCTCTGCAGCAGCGCCGAGGTCAATTCCAGCAGCACCGTGCCCACCACCGGCCCCCACAGCGTCCCGATCCCGCCGA
>CAVZRE010000030.1:0-157457 GCA_963777595.1 Terriglobia bacterium | reverse complement strand
CCGGCCTTGCGCCTGGCGTTGGACGAGGAAGTCCTGCGCTCTTGTCTCACTCCACTCTGGAACGCGCCATCAACCACACCCCAGTGGAGTAGTTCGAGCTCGGCCTTCTCAAGGTCGCCGAGAAACCCAATCGCTAAGGCGGGAACAGGCATTTTAGGTAGATCAGTCCTTCACATAAAGCCGGACGCTCTGCAACAGGTTTCGGGTCGAAAGCCATTCGCGAACTTCCGCAGTAAGAGCCTCCACCTTCGCCCCCTCTTTTACGTCGCGCCCATTTGTAGAACTCAAGGACGGCAGGAGGGAATTCGGCCGGATTAAGCGAACCGGCCAACTCGCGAAGCTGTTCACGCTTCAACAGCAAGGACTCCAATTCGGCCGGGCCACGCTCCTTGATGCTACGCCCACCGAGCAAGTCTTGCCGACGCCGCCTGATTTCATCGACTTTAGTCTTGTATTGGGGCAATGATTCGATTTGTCTAAGGAAAGCCTCATCTGAACTCGGCAAGTCGCGCTCGATCGCACTGAGGCTCTCATAGAGTGCTGCGTTGAGGTCCTTTGCAATCTTCTGGACCGCCCGATTGAAGTTGCCTTGCTCCTGCCCAGACTCGTTCGGCTTTGTGGCCAATGCGCTGAGGTATGTCTGTCTCGCCGCCTTGGCAGTTATTACACTCGGGGTTTTGTTCAGTTTGAAAGCATGCCGACCCAACACCTCGACGAGAGCCAAATCCGCCAACATCGATGTCCGGATCTGACTTAGTGCTGTCGCGCGTTGTCGGAACACCTCCGCTTTAGCGTGGGCGGCTTCTTTGGCGTTTCGGGATTCGATTTGGAGCTTAAGCGCACTGCAGCGATCCGCTAATGTCATAAGGCCTCGATCATTTCGACCACAGTGTTGAACTCCGTCACTTCAGCCACCAACGCGCCGATCGACGTATTCTCAGGGTCCTCACCATACAAGGTGAATTCGTTAGCAAGAGAAGTTTCTACTGTTCCAAAGAACTGATCGACTGCGGTTCGCGTTCGGCGAGCCACTGCCACGACTCGATCGTGCCCTTCTCCTAGGACTGAGAGAACCGTGCTTGTGTCGGGGCGGGACGCCAACTTGCCTACATCATCAAGTGCGGCGACAATCTTCGCGGTGCGAAAGTCTTCTAGATCCGGATGAGTTCCTGCGAATTCATCCCGCTAGATAACCCGGCTGCCTTTGCCATGTTGATCAAGGTCTTTAGTTCCTTGACAACCTCGTCCTTATCGAATTTCGCTCCCAACCATTCGATCGTTTCATCGTGCCACTTCAGCAGTTCCGACTGTTGGGTCGTAATCACAGGCGCGAGTCGCTTCAATTCCTGGTAGCGCTCTCTGATATTTTTCAGTGCTCCAACGCCTGCTTGAACTGGCGGCGACTGATCGAACTTCCAGTTGGCCACTGTGGTTTCAAGGACGGGCTTCAACCGGCTCACGTCTATTGCGTGGACCTTGTCCGCACCACCCTGACGCGCGCCGATGTCATCCAGCAGCACCGGCGTCCTAGACGCTACTCCACGTACGCCTCTCGACGTTGGTGGACATGATTTCAGCGAGGCCCATGAATAAACTCTATCCAGGTGGATGACTGAGAACTTTCCAAATCAGCGTCTGGCGAATCGGCAGGAGAAAACAATGCAGCAATCAAGGATGCGTGATCCCGATCCTTCGTGGCACCGTCGACCCCAAGTAAGCGCGCGCCTGTCAGGAGTCCTTGCGTAAGCGCCGGGATGGATCCCATTCAGCCTTGAAGTAGCGCTTCTTGATGAATCGGCCAGCATCGGTCGCCATACGGAACATCAAAGCCGAGTACCTAGCAAGGTCCTCCTCTGCTCCTCGTAGTCCCAACTCTTGTGAATCCCGTGATACCTGACGATGGCCAGCACCGCAGAGACTACGCCTGCACTCCGGGTTACGTCCTGTACCGCGTCGTCAGAACACAGGGCTGTCATGGATTCGTCCTCACCCGTCCGACGTTCCCCGCGGCATTCGGGATATATAGTAAGATGACCATATCGATATCGCCGTCCTTCCTGGGACGGAACAACACCCAGTCCCAAACCAAGTGGCTCCCAAGGGCGTCGATCCACTTGTCAAGGTACGCGCATCGGCTTGCTGCAGTTGCACACCGGCACGCCAACGCTCAAGTATGTCTTGCCACCGCGCTTCAAGGGGATTTCGCACCGCGTCTGGTCGGGGATCTGGGGCAGGAGTCGGCGTCGGCCCAATAGGATGATCCGGCCGTTTGGGAAGTGGCAGATCTCGCCCAAAGCGGGTTTTGTCGAGGCCGAAGGCCTGAAATAGGCGGGAATGGACAACTTCCACCTCCGCAACAGATGAGGGAAAGCCCGCCCAATATGTAAAAAAGACAGAATAGCGTTCGATGTCCCGCGCGCCAACACGCCTCTGAAGCCCTTGGACCACTGCAGCAGGTAACGGGCGGTCAGATGATGCGAACGAAATGGGTGGGAATTGACGCAGTTCGAACAAGTCACAGTTCACAAGGACATTATTCAAGACATTCTGAATCACAAACCGAGGGTTGAAAACGAGTCTTCCGTCTGCAGGCACCCGACCCGGCTGAACTCCCGGACAGCCAGGGCGTTAAAGGGAAACAGTTCATATCCATCTACAGTCTTGCCGAAACACTCAAACGTGGCCTGGGATTCCGGTTCAGTCTTGCCGCAAATTGCGGAATCCACCTGCCAGTATTAGCCGTAGACTTTGATTCGTACGCATCTTCCAACGTCCGCTGACCGTGGCGCGCGGCGTTTAAGTAAGCCCCAACAAGGCGTTCAATTCGCTCGAATATCTCATCTTCCGTGCCGGGCTCATCAGGAATGCGATATTCGACATTCGCTCGGGTGAGAACAGTCGCTGCATCCATATACCCGGTCGTATATGCCAGAACCGTTCTCATCGTGCAAAGAACTTGGCGGCCGTCTCGAAATGCCTCCTTAATGATTACTTGAAGTACCTGCTTCTGAATGCCGAGAGCACGACAAAGTCCTCTACAAGAAGCACGAGTTCCTTGCCTTCATGAAATAACTGAGCGCGGACGGCGTCGAACAAGTCGGCCACAGTCGGATCGAGACGCAATAATCTTTGCTTCGCACCATCGAGAGCTAGATTCAGAATTCGAACCGCTTCGTCTCGCCGCTCGGCACGGTCCAACTGATTCACTGCTCGCTGTTCAGCCGGCCCCAGTTGCGAACGATCAGTGTGGGCAAAAACGAGATCGGAAGCGGCGAATTGATGCTGCCGAATATCGTCCTCGCCTCCGGACCTACTTTCCGGTAGCTGCTCAACGATCGTCGTACAACGCCCACATCGGAACTGCCCCGAACAAAATGCGTGTCTCGAAGATGCTGATTCCGCAATAGGGATGGGAGCATGTTTGGACTGCAGTAAGCGGACAACTGCAGGGCATTCGCGTCACGTGGTGAATCAAGAAGGCGACGCCTAGCGTCGTTGTACATATCGTTGAGCGTCTGCGCCAGCATTTCGCAAAGCAGTCCGGCCGCTTCCTCTGGATCGAGTTCGTTTTGCGCGCGCAAAAGCTCCTGGCGGAACGACTCATACTGACTGCCGTGCATGTGGCTCAGCAGGATACCGAGAACACCTTTGAGGCTCGTACCCTTGGGTATTCTTATAACAACCCGGCTTACTGCTCCCGGTCCTTTTCTGACTTCCGCGTCCAACCACCGCACCACGTGTGATTTGCCAGTTCCGGAACTCCCTGAAATCGGTAATATTACTCGCCCATCTGAGAGGTTTGGTTCCAACAGCACTCGGAGGATTTCGTGTTCGTCACAGGTCTGGATCTTGCTTCTATCGCCCCCAATTAGACGGCGTTCAAACGTAATCGGCTGATGAACGGCCTGCGACACCGCTTCGCTTGCCGCCTCGGCATCGGTCTTTATACACGCGACCAAGTCATCTTTCGTTGGCCAGAATAGTAGTAAATCTTGGACGTCCATTAGACGGCCCCTCCGATGACTATATGAGAAGCGGTCCTGAATTCCCGTCCGCCGCGGCCAAGAAGAGCACTGGAGGGGGCATCCGAGCGCAGTTCCAACCTAATTAGTCCCTCCGCCTCCAGTGTCAAGAGCGCAAGGGAGAGGGAGGGCGACACTTGGTGTGGTGATAGGGTTTGCCAGGGACGGGCGGTCTGGGCATCAACTACTCCGATATTGGCCTCCGTCGAAAACCGGAACGATTCCGGATAGCGCCGAGAGAAAGTCTCGAATACCATATCGCCCGATGGGAGTATGCGCCGCACTGCAACCCCCACCGGAAAGGCAGGGTTTACCGTGACACCATGACGTTGGTAGAGACACAGAACCCAAGGAACACAGACCACTCTCCAACCGCCCCACCTCGTGTCGTTAACGAAAACGGTTGGATCGATGCCCTGTTCGTTCTGGAGCGCTTCGACTGCTGACCAAGTAATGGGGAAGGAATACGGATTCTGCGCCAACACCCAACTCAATGCCCGCGTCAGGTCGGACGCTTTCGATGCCTCGTGCTCGTCATCGCTACTACCCAATAGGGTTGTATTATTTTGGGATCGAGTACAAGATCGAGGACCGCTTCACGAAAAGGATCGATCTCCTCACCGGACACAGAACGCAGAGTAGGGGTGACGGTAGTGCGGCCCTTCGCATCAACGACGAAGGCGCCTAGTTGCTTTCAACGCCAGAACGTCTTCTTCACATGTTCGTCGTTCCACGGTCGCGGGCGAACCAATCATGAGGTCGTCGTCCGACATTCGCCCATAAGCGACCAACGCTTTGCACAGAGCGATCAGCACGCTAACCAAGCCGTCACTCGGACGATTCAGTATGCTCATGAGGTCAGCCTCGATACGAAGGCGTCCAGCGCACAGTGTGGCACCATGTCGCGGAGTCGCCTAAACGGTTGCCTAGGGTCGGTGAGATTTTCGGGGAAGAAGATGATATGGCCGGTCGTTGAAGTGACATCGTATTTTGAAGGACATTCACGTCCTGCAAGTCTAGCGGCAGGACAGATGCTCTAGCCGAAGGGGGAGGAGGGGGAAAGGCGTCGTCCTGGTCTGCTCCGCGCATCACGAATTTAATTGGCGACAATTTCGGAGTTTGTCCCAGTCTCTCTGGGAAAGTAGGCATCCGGAACCCCAACCTCGATGACACCCTGACTAACCAAGGTGTAGGCAACGAACAACGTCGCTCAGCGTACGCCGACGTTGGGCAGGATTCGAACCCGGCACCGGCATCAGCACCCAGCATCGCTGAGCAGCGTCAGAATAGTTGGCCAGCATTTGATGCAACTCTGGACTGACCGTGCTCGCCGACTTGCACTCAATCGCTTCAGCAGCAGAACTCGCGAAGTCCTCAATGCCTAAATTTCTAGTTACCGGGCAACTGCCTGCCAGGTAGGGTGGCCTCACATCGGGATTCGCCAAAGTGTAAATCTCTCGAAACAATTCGTTTAACGGGCGCTTAAGGTCCAGCAGTTCTGCGACTAGGTCTAGCGATTGTCGATCAACGCTGTACAGGTGTTCACGAGTTCTCCGCACCACAGAATCCCAATGCGCCTACTCGAATGGCGGGAGTCAAGCGGGTCCACCGGAATTTCAGTTATGAACTTACTCAGAGCCGCGCTCCTGCGCAGGCTGAACTCTTCCTCTGTTTCGTTCTCGCCCTGCTGTAACTGTGGCGGCCTGTGTGGTAGTAGCCGAACCAGTCCTGCCTGTACCATCAACACTAGGGTTCGAGGTTCCAACAAATGTTCCTGGACCCGACTGGTCAATGTCTGGTGGCCGGTCGTTTAAATTTACGATGTAGTGCCCGTCCGGCCCCAAGTTTCTTCGTGCCCACATCGATTGCCACCGCTCAAACCCGCGGTTGACGCTGATGAGCCGTTCCTTTGCCAACGACTCTGCGACATTCCAATCATTTGGGGACGTCACGAGGAGCGCAACAGAAGCCCGACCGTCACGACCCGTTCGACCTACCTCTTGGTAATACCTATCTACCGTTTCTGGGAGACACGCATGAATTACGGAGCGGACTTCAGAATGATCCACCCCGAGGCCGAAGGCCGACGTTGCAACGACGATATCAAAACGCCCACGTTGCCAGTCTCGCAATAATTCCCCAGCGCCGACATCCGACATGTCGCCGCCGCGGACCAGTCGAACCCTCTCATAGAGGGCTTGGTGTAGCAAGCCGAAATATCTCTCAGCATCCTCCCGCAGGGTCGTATAGACAATCAGCGGCTTTGGCAGGAAACGGATAGCTTCTAGGACCCGGCGATCGCGTTCCACATCGACGCAGGCGCGGGAGATCAAGAATCCCGGTTCCGGTCTGAGAGCAAGTTCGCCGACGAGTTGGCATTCGTCGTGGCCGAACAAAAATCTAATGGTATCGTGGCAATCCTGCGTCAGCGTTGCGGTTAGCAGCAGAGTGCGAACAGCGCACGATGCGTCGGGGCAGGCTAGTCGCAATGACTCCCGCAGCCCAGCCAAGCTCTGAAACTCCGGTCTAAACTGCTGACCCCATTGCGTGATAAGGTGGGCCTCGTCAATGACGAGGTATCTAAGTCTCTTCTCTTCCGCTGCTTGGAAGAGGGGTCACGAAGAGCACCGAAGGCGGCTTCGGGAGAAGTAAACAGGATTGGGAGGCGCCCATTCCTCAGTGCCGTTATGACCGCCGTCTTTTCCTCAATTGATAATCCACTGTGGTAGGCGAGAGGGGCTTCCACCGAGGGGAATAGTCGATTGCCTGCAGCATCTTGGAATTCGGAGAATCTTCGCTCCTGATCTCGTGCGAGCGCTACAGTTGGCACGATCACAATGGTCAGTGCGCCCGTATTGCGATGAACCAGTGTTGGGAGTTGAAAAACGAGCGACTTCCCAGCTCCCGTTGGTAAATTCACGATGAGACTCGTCCCAGGCGACATCAAGAACGCTGCTCGGACCGCCGCCCTCTGCCCGCCGGACGAGTAGGTTGTGAACCCCCCGAAAGGCGTGACAACTGGATCGATCGGCACGGGATAACGTGACCGACGTTGTGAACGCGACACAGCCGCTTCGATCACTCGCGGCGCCCTTTCGTCTAGCCAGTCCGGGCGCCAGTCTTCGGCATGCACAACCAGTTCAGAGGAACCCGCGATGACGGCGCAGCATCGGAACAACTGCCATTGGGAGAGTGTCGGCCAACCCTGGCCGGCGGGAACTCTTAACTGTGCGCTGCCACCCAACTCCAGACTGGTGCGCACCAAGCACTGTCTAACGAGACCCGCAAGATCAGCCGCTCCAACTGCAATATCTAGGTTGGTGATGTTTGACGTGGCATCGACCAACCTTGCAAGCAGATCATCACGAGCACCCACAGAAGCATCAGGGTTGAATAGGCCTTTTGAAATGCGTGAATCGGGTTATCCATTCACGCCTCCAGCGGAGTACCTGATAAGACAACGGCTCCGATGCAGTCCAGAGTTATCTTTGGAATAGAGATACCCTCGCGAACTAGTTCATCGACCGCGCGCTCGCGATCTGCCATGGCCTGTTCTGCAATCCTTTGATGTCCCGACAGCCTAAAAATCCTAGTCTGAAGTCGAGTTGTCGCAATCACAGCGGCTTCACGGAATTTTGCGGCTCTTTCCGAATATAAATTTAGTAATCCGCGATTTCGACGGATGGTATCGAACCCTGCGTTCTTCGCTCGGAACACGACATCAGCCCAATCTGTTATTTCAATCCGCTTTAATGCTTCCTCCCACCGCTCCCCTCGCAGATTTCGATCGAAGCCTCCAGCTATCCGTGCATCCCTCGAATAAGGGAGGGCTAACGTGCGGACGAGGGATTGATCCCCGACCACTTCCAGATCTGCCGTGAGCCAAACAGATCGGTAGAGAGGTGGACATAGTTCATCAAGCCGGCGACGAAGAGAGGCCGCGGCCATACCAAACTCGTCAATTAAAGGCGTTGCTGGAGCCAGATCCGCCTCGATTAGGAAATCCAGCCTTAAAAAACAAAATGGGCTCTCGATCCGACTGAATGAAACGCCACATAGCGAACGCTCTCCCTCGGTCGTCATTTCTTACCGAGACCTCCAGCGCCTCCATGAAGGGATGACCGACTCTAAGCAGGGGCAAGCGGTGCTTCTCCGCCTTGCTCCGATCAAGTGCGAATGGCTTTAGAGGCAGTTGAAATCGGGAGTTAACCCGTGGTGCCGTGTCGTCGATGCAGGACATGAACTGGTCCAAGGCATTCGATAATGGCACCAATGTCGGCCTGCGAAGATCGTATACATACCGTTTGATTCCGTTTCCCTCGTCGTACAATGCGAACCGAAGGCGATCCTTCACCCACGCATTAAGAGCGCATTCACCGATGTCGCTAATGCGCTCATCCGCCGCTACTATCGCCGAAAAAAAGTCTCCATCGCTCTCGTTCGCAGCATCGATGGCGTCGAGTGCTTCCTGCGCCTGAATTTTCTCTAATTCCTTGTCTAGAACCAATCTCAGAGTTGTGGTTTCGCGATCGATAGTATCTACGCCATCTCTGAGAAGATTCGACTTGATTTAGTGACGGCCTCAGCAAGGGCGTATTGAAGGGTGCCACTGATCGGTGGAACACCCGCACTCCATTCAGGAGACACTCGTGCCATTGCCTTTCGTAATCGTGATCCGCCGCAAACACGACATTTCGCAAGTGCCCGCGTGCTTCAATGCGGTCCACTCTACCAATGCGTTGCTCAACACGTGAAGGTTCAAGTGGAAGGTCACCGTGAATGATGACTGCTCCCACCCGCTGCAAATTAAGACCTTCCTCAGCACGCCGATCACAGACCAGCACCACTTGTTGGGCGGTCGATTCGAATGCTTGCAGTTCGCCAGCGGTTCCCCGGTACCTGATGACAGTTGCAGACTCGACGCGATCTGCAAGTTGTTCAGCAAAACGGTCTGCAATTGCGGAATCACTGACGAAGAGCAGACCTTTCTTGACCTCTCGGTTCGACGCGAGCCAATCGGCCAGGCGCAGTACTCGATCATCAGTGACCGAAGCATCGCGGATCAACCTCAACCGCGTCGCGAGAAAAGCAGTCTCTGCCGGAAACAAGTCCTTTGAAAACAGCGGTTCCGCTATCCTGGCGGAGTCAGTCCGTTGAATTGCCCGAAGACGTTCCTCAATATGAACCGCAAGGATTAAGGGGTGGGAAATACTCGCCTCAACGAACGTGGCGAACTGTTCCGCGACAACAGCATTGTCGAATAGGGAGTCTGGAATCGCGAGTCGCCACGCGTCGAGGAAACGGCCGCTTCGTTTCGAGCATCATCACTTCCGGCAATGGTCGTTACGCCGGTTCGCTGTGACAGGAAATCAGAGACTCGCGGATCTGCGCGCCTCGTTCTCAATAGTCTCCGGTGAAGTTTGTAAGTTTCTGATAGATGCTCTCGCAGGGCTCCAAACTTCCTGTACGGGCAACAGATCCGATTTCTTCATCCAGAGTCTGGCGAACGTGCGTGCATAGCTGTACGAGTTGACCGTCCGATGCGAAGGATGTCTCTAGTCGGTTTAATGCTTCCTCGGCGAAGAGTACGCTAGCATCATCGCTGAGATCCATCAATGCGTCCGCAACAGTTTGGCGTTCGGTGACTCTTTTCTTGAACGCCTCAACATCAGCGAGTGGATGTGCGTTGGGGTCAAGCAAATGCAGCATCGCGAGGAAGCCTGTCTCCTGGTGCAGTACTGGTGTACCCGAAAGGAGAAGAATGCTACGGGACCGCCGCGCCATTGACGAGATGATCGAGTAAATGAGGTGGTTTGGGTCGGATAATCGAAACGCTGACGAAGCCGTTCGATGCGCTTCGTCGACAACCAATAAGCTGAGACTCTCGGGCAGTTTTCGGCCGGGTAGATCCGACTCCGATATGAGGTGGACCTGCTCCGTCTCATTGACGAAGAACTTCGTAGCCAACTCTTGGCGCCACTGTTCCACTAGGTGAGTTGGAACCACAATCGCTACATCGTGGTCCCATGGATGATCAATCAGGTGCTGGCGAATAAGCACACCGGCTTCGATGGTCTTACCCAGGCCCACTTCATCGGCGAGAATGTATCGCTGGACAGGATCACTAAGCACGCGCCGAACGACCGCCCCCTGATGCTGGATCAACTCGATTGAAGACGATGCGAGTCCGGTCAAGCCCTTGTAGCCGGCCCGTTGTTCAAGAAGGTGGCGGACTATTGGAGACCTGCCATCGGCAAAAAACGGTGTGTCGGAAACTTGTGATGCAAGGAACTCTGCTGGATCTGACGGGGTTCGACCAACGAACGTACAGTTCCGATATAGGAATATTTCGATCGTTGTGATTTGGGAACCTTACCGGATACCACTCCTCGGCGGTTGCCGGGAGTTCAGGGATGATCGGCGAGCCGTCAACGCGACCGGCTCTCCACAAGCCACTCGACTTCTCCAGCCAGAAAACCCGAGTCTGTAAACCTAGTTTTGTCGCGCGAAGTTCTGCGACCTTAAACCACCGCCGCTCAGTTTTTGGGCCAAAAGGAGAGTCAAAAAACTCAACTTCGGCGTTCTCCCCCTGGCGGCCTACGAGTTTGCCGACGCCAAGAGGCTCGTATTTTGTAAAGACAAATGTCTGCCGAATGTTCATTGTCGCTTGACACGATCCACCAAAAATTACGCCTTGATTGCCTTACCACCGTCTGTTTCCGAACAGAAAGCTGAGAAGGTCATTCTATATCATTGGGAGTGTCGGTTTCAAACCGCTCAAGGTTGGCGGCACATTCAAAGCTTTTAAATTGTGCTTGTTAGCGGGCTACATCAACGGCCCAAACGCCCAAATGGCAGAAGTGTACGTGCGTCGAGGGCTGAGGCATTCATTAACCATGAGGATGGCCGCGTACGTTTGCCCCTCCGTAGCATAGTCAGTGCGCTCTTTGGGTTCCGTTCGGAACTTTTCTCAGCCGGAGCCCTCGTTCCCGTCTAGACAGTGTATGAGCAGCCGAACTCGAATCCAGTTCTGGCGGGTATCGCCGGAGGAGCCACCTGCCCGAGGGTGAAACCTCGGACTCGATATCACCTGGCCAGGCCAGTGCTGGTCTCCAAGCCTACACGGCCATTTGAAAACGAGAGCGAAATGCGTTCTCCGATTTGAATGTCGCGGCCCAACGCGGCAGCCTCGACGACGATGAAGCGATTGGCGGAGGTCGCAACTGCAACATGCGACCTCATCCTTCGCAACAGCCCGGCCGGTGACCGAACCTGTCGCCGGCGCTGGTCGTTGAACGATAGGCATTTCTCGAATCGCGGTTCCTGACGCCCGCATGTACGCTTCGGCCATCTTCGCCACCTCGGCGTGGTCATCTGCGGCCGTCGCGCTTTTCCTTTGTCGAAATCCTCGCCGACTTCGGCTGCAGAGTCCGCGCCCTGTTGATCGCCCTTATCGAGATCCAACTGGGAATTCAGTTCGGATTGACGGGCAAGCAATTGCTTCAGGCGTTCCTCATGTTCGAAAGGACGGTCCGCTTGTGCCTGGTAGTCCACAAGCTCCTTCTCTGCGCGTGCCACACGGCTCTGCTGTTCTGCCGCCAGCTTGTCCAGACTTCTCAACGTATGCTCGATGCTCTGAACCGTCCCAACCGGATTCGCCGGATTCAAGTTCGCGGAATACGTGGCTCGGCCTCGGATGAACAGTTCCGGCACGCGCTCGTCTTCTTGAAGGAGCCCGAATCCGCCGCTTCTGCCCTTGCTCAGAATCTCGAAGCCGCGAAACTGCCCGCGCGGCTGCATCGTCTGATCGTCTCTCCACGAGAGGATCGTGAAGGTCAGAGCCTTGGCAGCTTCTTCTCGCGCTCCCTTGCCCGAGAAAACACGATTGCCGACCGTCATGGTGAAGTCCGCGGCTTCGGTGCTGTTCCTGAGCTCGATGTCGGCTTCGATTTCTGCGAGTCGCTGCTTTGTCTCGGTGATGTGACGAGGCAGGTCGCGAATCTCCCATCGGATGTGACGCTGTTGGTTTGCATGAACCGCGCGCAACTGGTCGAGCTTGCGGATTTCAGTGTCGATCTTGATTTTCTCGACGACGGCCGGATTGCCGGACGCGATTGCTTTGATCTCTGCATACGTGAGAGCGCCACTGTCGAGGTCCTCGGCAGACCGGACCGACGTTTCACCGCGCATAACCTGGTGGATAAAGCGCGCCTTGGTTTCCAGCGTCTGCCACATGTACGCATCGAAGGAGCCCTCGGTCACATAGCGGTAGATCTGCACCTCTTTATTGGTGTTGCCCTGGCGCAGTATCCGGCCTTCACGCTGCTCGATGTCGCGTGGGCGCCATGGTGCATCCAGATGATGAAGCGCCACAAGGCGTCGCTGCACGTTGGTGCCGGCACCCATCTTTTCAGTGGACCCGAGAAGTATCCGCACCCTGCCCGCATTCACGCCATCAAAAAGCACCTTCTTGGCGGTATCGGTCTCCGCATCATGAATGAATGCAATCTCTCGCGGCGGAACGCCCGCGGCGACGAGCTTCGATCGGATTTCCGAGTAGACATTAAACTTGCTCGGGATCAGGCGTGGAGAGGTCGCTGAAGACCAGTTGAGTCGAACGCTCGTTCCGAGTGTCGTTCCAGATTTTGAGGATTCGCGCAACGGCGCGATCAATCTTGGTGTCCTCCGGTGGCTCAATCTCCGGCCGGACCAGGCGCATGTCCAATGCCGCTTTGCGCCCCTCGCCCGTGATCTTCAGCATATTGTCCACCGACGGATCGACACGCTCCTTCTTCAGTTTCTCGGCGCGTTCAGTCAGCGTGCGGATGAAGGCCTTGAGTTCAGGGCTCGCAGGCGCAGCCACCACGCTCGGCCGACCGTTCTCGAGTTCGGGCCGCGGAAGGTTGAGCATGTCCGCGGTCTGCACGTCGGCAACGGTTCGAAACATCGTCAGCAACTCCGGCAGGTTGATGAACTTCGCAAACCGCGTGTGCATCCGGTATCCAGATCCATCCGGGGCAAGTTCGAGCGACGTGACGGCTTCGGCAAAGTTCGCGGCCCACGGATCGAAGTGATTGACGCCGCGTTCCGCCAGCATTTCCGGCGCGAGATACCGTTGCATCGTGTACATCTCCGCAAGGGTATTCGATATCGGAGTGCCCGTGGCGAAGACTACACCGCGACCGTCTCCCCGCTCCTGCAGATAGCGCGCCTTCAGGAACATGTCGAATGCGCGATTGCTGTCGGAGTTCGGCAAGCCGGCGATCCGATTCATCTTCGTGGTGTAAGCCAGGTTCTTGTACAGGTCGGCTTCGTCAACGAATAATTGATCGACGCCGAGTTCCTCGAAGGTGAGTGTGCGGTCTTTCGACTCCCGGTCGGCTCGCTTCTTCAGCCGGACAGTGAGCCGCTTCTTTGCTTTTTCCAGCTCCTTCACGATGCGGCGGTTATCGTCTTTCGATTCCTTTGCCTGCCCGATCTCCGCGTCCAGTTCGGCAACCTGCTTCTGGACGAACCGATTGAAGTATTCGTCCGATACCGGAAGGAACTCGAAGGAGCGATGGGAGACGATGACGGCATCGTAGTTCCCGGTCGCGATTCGCGCCATCGCCTGCTGCCGGTTTTCGGTCGCGAAGTGTTCCTTCCCGGCGATGAACAACCGCGCCTGCGGGTAAAGCTTGAGAAACTCCGCACCCCATTGGTCGACCAGATGGTTGGGAACAACGAACATGGGTTTCTTGGCCAGATCAAGGCGGCGCAGTTCCATGGCGGCGGCCGTCATCGTCCAGGTTTTCCCGGCTCCCACGACGTGAGCCAAAAGCGGACTTCCACCTTGAAGAATTCGCCAGACTGCATTCTTCTGATGGGGTGCAAGATCGCCGTCGCGGAGTGACGTTCGCACCATTCCCGGCAAGGTGAGATGAGAGCCATCGAAATCTCGTAGCCGGATATTGTTGAAGCGAAAATTGTAGTCGTCGGCCAGGCGCTTTGCCCGGCTGGGATCTTCCCAGACCCACTCCCCGAAACGATCTTTCAGTTGCTGCTGCTTCTCTCGCGCGGCGATTGTCTCGGGCTGATTTACGATGCGGTTTCCTTCCGGGTCCTCATCGTAGGCGGTCGGAGTCCGTCCGTTCAGCGACTGCTCAACCAGGTCGGATGCACGAAAGCGGGCGGTACCGTGTGTCGTCGTGTTGCTGACGGTGTACTTGGCGGCATAGTCCAGTTCCAGCGTCCAGGTTGCGATGGACTCCGCATAGCCGACTTTCACGGTCGCCGGTGCCACGTCCAGCAACTCGGCAACGAAGTCCCGAATGTCTGAACGGGGAATCCACGACGAGCCGAGACGCGCTTCGATTTCTCCCGGCCCGAGGTCGGGCGGTTGCACTGCCTGCAATGCTTCGACGTTCCGCTGGTAGGCAGGATCGAGCCGAGCCGAGGCTTGGGCGGCAACAAGCTTGGCGCGAACGTTACCGCTGAGATACCGGTCGGCAGTCTCCCACGCGCCACCTTCAGGATTCCTGTAAGCAAGGGAGCCCAGTTCGTCCTGCAAATCCGATGCGGGTTTGCCGGTCAGCGCCTCCATGCGCGGCCAATTGATTTGGCCGGTTTCGTTCAGGGACACAAGCAGCGCTTCCGAGGCGGTTTCGACTCGCTCAACTGGCCGATACCGCTCCAGCGTGCGGCGATCGAAGATCGCTGTCTTCGTCGCCACCTTGGTCTCGGGATTGAATTCCTCCAGGGACAGCAGCAGCGGCTGGTCCGGGTCGTTGCCAAAGGCCCTGACATTCTGCACGGCGTTGAGCGGCCCGAACCGGGAAACGAAGAGATCGTATGAGCGGTTCAGATGCCGACGTGCCTCGGTGATAGTTTCTTCCGGGGCCTCCTGAAGTTGGGTGCGAAACACTTCGCGCACGGCGTCACGGACCTGAAGCATGCCGCGAATCCGCGCGGAAGTCGCCGCCGGGAGCGTGAGCGGTTTAAACTCATTGCCGCGGCGAACGACGATTTGCCCATCGCGATCAGCCAGCCCACCTTCTTTGACTGCCCCAACAGCCGGGATCTGGTCTTCACCGGACGTATGAGCGGGTGCCTGCCTCTCAGCAATCGAATAAACCGACGCAGGAAGACGCGAGACGGCTTTATCAAGAATTTCCGGGTCCAGGCTTCCGATCAGCGCCGGAGCCGCACCATACTGCGCGGATTCGAGTCCCATACGCCCGAGCATCATCTCCGGATGCCGAACGAAATACTCGTTGATCTGGAGTTTGCCATCGGGGGTGTCGATCGGAGCCAGTTCCGTCCATCGTTCGCCCTCTTGCCGCACGCTGCTCGATCGCTTTTGGAGGAACAAGATGTCGGTGGTCACGTCGGTGCCGGCGTTGGCCTTAAACGCGGTGTTTGGCAAACGGAGCGCGCCGAGCAGTACCGCGCCGTCCGCCAGGTGTTCTCGAACCGCCGAGTCCTGTTTGTCCATCGTGTAGCGGCTCGTAATCAGGGCGATCAACCCGCCCGGCCGGACCACGTCAAGAGACTTCGCGAGGAAATAGTCGTGGATGCCACGAGTCAACTGCGGAGTTCGGCGATAAGCGGGATCGAAGACAGGGTAGTTGCCGAACGGAATGTTTCCGACCGCTGCGTCGAAGAAGTCCTTCGGAAGGGCGGTGTCTTCGAGCGCTTTGCCGTGAACGTTCGAATCCGGGTAGAGTTTGGCGGCGATGCGAGCCGTAATCGAGTCGAGTTCGACGCCGGTGCGCCTCGTGCCTGGGTACAGACCTTCCGGCATGAGTCCGAAGAAATGGCCAACACCCATGGACGGTTCGAGAATGTGCCCACCCGCCTGGAATCCAAACCTCTCCATCGCCTTCCAGATCGTCTGAATGACTTCTGGAGAAGTGTAATGGGCATTCGGCGTGGAGGCGCGCGCCGATGCGAACTCCTCGGCGGTGAGAACTTCCCGCAGCTCGTCCGCAATGCCTTTCCACTCTCGTGAAGGCTGAGGTTCAAATGCGCCGGGCATCGCGCCCCAGCCCGTGTATTTCACGAGTATGGCTTTCTCGTCTGGCTCCGCGAGACGGTCTTCGCTCTCGATTCGCTTCAGCGTGCGGATTGCCGCGAGATTCGCTTGCGCTTTCTCTCGCAGGCTTCCGCGACCGATTCCGTCAGCGTCACTTATGCGGAAATCGCGGGCAAGGGTTGCTTGGGGTCGAGAGTCGCTGGATCGAACGACAGTTGGGGCTGATCCTCCTCGTCCGGAAGAAACGCCCACTCCCTCGTCGCCAACTCCCAGGCGATCTGGTAGTCCATCTTCCGGACTACCGCCAGTTCGTAAAGCAGGTTGCCCGTCAGTTCCTGCGCCGCGAAGATCGCCTGCGGTAGCTGATTCCGCGCCGTGAGCGTCGCGACCATCTTCGGCCGATACTTGCTCCAATGCTCCAGAATCTGGTGGCCGAGCGGTGTCATGTCGTCCGTTGCCTGCATTGATGGACTCCGTTTCAAGGTTATCAACTGGAATTGCCTCCGTCACCTCCGAGAACAGGCTGAGTTGCATGTCTTCGGGGCTCGTGTGTGGGACGTTGGAAAGTGACTTCGCCATCAGTTTGTACTTTGTTGAGCTGCGACCGACTCATGAGTTCACGGCCAGCAGATACGGGAGGCGGAACAGCTTCGCCCACGCCCGGAGCGCGGACGCTTGATACCGGGGAATCGGCGTATCGGCGAACCAATACATATTGCTGATCCCGACCACTACGCTGGGGTGCTCCAGCATTGCCGCGAGAATTGGATAAGTAAGAATCTGCTCGTAGCAAATCAGGATGGCCGCGCGCTGACCGTCAATTGTGACGACACCCGGCGAATTCACCCGAAGCGGAACACCGCGATTGCCGACGGGCTGCCACATGCCGATTGGCACGGGAACGCGTTGATAGAAGACGGTTGACTCGGCACCGAGAATGAGCAAAGTGTTGTCGAATGGTGCGGCGAGTGTGTTGGTTGTGCTGCCAGGTTCCGGCGCGGAATGCCTGCCGTCGTCATCCGACCGGAGGGCTCGAAGTGCCGCAGAGAAGTCGTATGACTTGATGAGATCCGCTTCGGCAGCTTCCTTTTTCGGCGCCGGATAGCTCGCGGGGCAGTCCAGCTCCAATGGCGACGATCTGGCCGCGAGTGCGGCAATCGGCGAGTGTTTGCCGCCAGAAATCGGAGGTCGCATCGGACCAAAGCGGAACCACGGATTCCGGGAAGATGATCACTCGCGACGAAGAAGCGGCGATGCGCTGCTCTATCGATCTCGCAGCCACGAAGTCCTGGAAGGGTCTGGAAACGTCGCCGAAATGTGTATTGACGGCCTCCCAGTTGGCTGGTGGTTTCACTTCGGTGGGAGCGAAACATTGAGATCCGAGTCCCAGTGCAACGACAGCTGACAATGCGCCGCCGAGAACACGCCGATTACCCGTTGAAGAATCCAGCGCCAGGACGATAGCCGGGAAACATCATCGTCGCGATCAACCCTGCCCAGCCGGTGCCGGGAAACAGGTAACCTGCGCCGGTCAAGGGCGAAATGAAACCAACCAGGCCGAGGGGCGGAATGATTCCTGCGATTTCGGCGAGAGGCACTCGCCACAAATATTGAAGCTGATTACTGGGCGTCCACGCCAACGTCCAGGGCAGCGAAAGAAGCATCGACGCACATGCCCAGAGCAGGATCGGCAGGAGAACAGAGTGTCCCGTGAACCGGCTCACGCCTGGGATCATCGGCCACAGACCTGCTGCGTAGTAGGCCAACGCATTTGCGAAGGCGCGCTTGCGCGATCGCGGCATCAGGCATGGGATTGGCATCGCCACCGCTGCGACGATGCCGGCCGGATGTCCGGTCGAAATAGCCAGTCCCAGACAAACGGCAAAGAGAGAACGACATCCCGTCTCTGAGCCGGTAACTCATAGGGTCAGAAACGGCTTCAATCGGTCACGGATGATGCCGACGGGAATCGGCCCGAAATAACGGCTATCGAAGCTCCAGGGATTGTAGGACGACGCGACCCAGACGAAGCCCGGCGCGACCCGATACTGACCAAACGGCCATGGCGTCATCGCTCTGCCCTGGCTGTCCTTCGTCTTCGGCGCGGTGTTGGGAAGCATCGACCCATTGACGGCAATTCCGCGTTCCGAGACCTCCACGATGTCTCCCGCACTGGCGATCACGGGTTTCATCAGCGGACCAGCGCCGTCCGGGCAGTTTCCGGTTGATCTGTATCCTCGACCCGCCGCGAATGTTCCGTATGGCTCCTGAGGACAGAACTCAATCAGCGCAGCGCGGCTCTCCATTGTCGTCCTGTAGAGCCCCAGCGGCAGAGAAGGCGAGCAGTTGATCCGCAGGCCTGCGGCCGACACGATGAAGAATGGGACCACGAAGGTGACGGCTGCGATGCGCAACATACGCCGAGATGGCGCCGCGCCATTCGAGCGAGGCAATGTCTTGCGAAGAATAGTCGGAGGAGGGGTGATCCTCCGCAGAGTGGGTACCCAATTCACAGCGACACTCCTTTCGGCACCTGTTGCACCTAACCGGTATGCCGCCAGAGAGACCCGTCGTGACCAACTATTTGTCCGCCTAGACGCGAGGGTTGATCGGTGCGGCTATGGTGTCGGGATACCTGAAGGGAAAATCCGCGCCGTAACCATGGCCCATCGTATTTAGGACGCCCGCTTCAATTCGGTGTGTCGCGCGTTTTCCGCCACGTGACGAATCGGCGTTGCGAAGCCGACTTAGCGGGAGTAATCCCCGGAAACTCCGCTTCCGGGGAGGCATCCCCGTTTCGGCCGTGCCTACGATTTCGCCTTGTGAGCTATTTGTCTCGAGAACAAAGCCTGGAGTCGGTTGCCCACCCCGTCGAGCACTTCCGCCAGCGCTTTGTTTATCGTCTTGATGTAAAGCTCGACTTTTCTCGGTCCGCGGAATCTGGTCGATAGCAGGACGCCATGGACATGCCAGTTTCGGTGGCATAGATAATGCCCGGCAAGTCTAGTGCGCTGATCGTGCCGGCACTCGAAGCTGCAGCCAGCGATCGCCCGAACGGTCTGGCCTGCTCGGACGAGGTTGTGTATTTGCAATAGATGACTTCGAACAATTTGGGTGTTGTGGCGGCAGGCAACCAGGAAAGTCATGGACCTTCATGGAACGTCCAGAATGGTATGCAACGTTTTCAAATGGGGCAAGTTGGGGTTGCGCTGGCAATATTTGCGATTTGATGTAAGACCCGAAATCGCTTCAGCTCCCCAACGGTGCTGGCGGCACCGCCTAAAGGGAGAAGATGGCCGGTCGCGAAAATAAGGCATCGCCGCAGTCCACAAATACGTGAATCGTTGAAGCTCCACTAGGCTTTCGAGCCGGTCGGATTTTCGGCGATGAGCCGAGAATCTAACGGAAGTCAATTCCCAAGCCCACCCTATCCAGTCGGCGGCGACACCGAGCCCCACTAGGAGCTCAATGTCCGAGGGGGCGGCTGGCGGCGTAAGTCGCGCTTTCGCTTTGCGCGCACAAAGATTGTATAGCTTTTCCGTCGCGTGCAGCGATGTCGTGATGGGCATTATTCAGTGGACCGCTAATATATCTTAAATCCGAACCAGAGATAAGAATCGTAGCGCCGGTTTCAGCGTTCTCGACGGTTTAGGAAAGCAGGATCATCGGGATCGATAAACGCGCTCCAGTCCACCGATTCACAATGGCGGGTTGTCGCAACTCGCGGATTACACCACTGCGCTCCGTCCAGAGTCGGCCCAGATGTCGCATTCGCGTCACATCCCCACTAAATCGATCAAACGGGCCAAGTGCCGTCATGACGGATGACCGCCTGTTCCGTGGAAAGCGGGAGGGTCGCTGCGGTTTCTCGCTCCAATCGGGTGGCGGCGATGACGTGGCAGGCCTTGACGTGAACTTCGTGAACGGTCCGAGTGATCCCGTCGGCCGGCGTGAACTTTCTCTGCTGCAGGCTGCCTTCGACATGGATGTTCTCGCCCTGCTCGTACGTCATCGCAACGTCGGCAACCTCGCTATAGAAGACAAGGCTGTGCCAGTTCGTGTGAGATTGAGGTTTGCCGTCGCGCCCGGCGAAATGATACGTCTCGCCGAGACGGGCGTTCGCCACCTTCGTCCCGGACGGCAGGAATCGGAGTTCCGGTTTCGCCGCCAGGTAGCCCGCGAGTTCGATGCGGTTCTTCTGCATGATGCCTATGACCTCCGCAACTCCTCAACAAAACCGCGCTCCAATCCGGTCGTAACGTCTTCGTCGGTGACGAACTCGGGCTTGTCGATCTGAACTGGCTGCCTCGCCGGAATCTGTCTCTGGGTCGTTTCGGGCGGCGGAATCGCGGACCGGCGCGCCAGTTCCGGATCGGCGAAATAGAGCATCTGCATCCCGAGAATCGGAAAGTGGCCGGAAACGAAGATGAGCATGTCGCCGGGTTCGGTGATCACCTCCGAATCACCGCTGCCTTCCTTCTTCGGCGGCCGGAGCCGCATGATCTCGTCCGGCGTCATCAGCGGGCGCTCGATGTGATCCACGCTCGCGTTGACGTGGGACATCACCGGAGAGAACCGCGAGCCGGAGAAGTTGAAACTGGCCTTCTGCACCGTGGTTGTGCCCGTCATCTTCGAGAGCAGTTCCGCGGTCTCGACCTGGTTGGGCGCGAACGCAATACGAACATGGCAATTCGACACGATGCTCTCGTTCTGCCCATAGGCATCCACGATCTGCCGGATGTCCTGAGTGATCAGATAGGCTTTCAGCCCGTATCCTGCCATGTACGACAGGGCATCGGCGAAGATCTCCATCCGGTTCAAGCTCGGAAACTCGTCGATCAGGAAGAGCAGCCGGTGCTTGTTCCGCTTCTGCTCGGACCCATCGAACGCCATCCGTTCGGTCAGCCGATTGACGACCATCGTGAACATCAGGCGGATCAAACGGCGAAGCCGGATCTTGTCGGACGGCGGCACAACCAGATACAGCGAAACCGGCCGGTCATCGTTCACCAGATCATTGATGGTGAAATCGCTGGCCGCTGTGTTCCGCGCCACGAGCGGATCGCTGTAGAGCGCCAGCGCCGTTTTCGCCGTCGACAGGACGCCGGACAGTTCCTTGCTCTCCTTGTCGAGCATCTCCTGCGCTTTTTCGGAAACAACCGGATGCGTCGAGGTTTTCAGGCCGCTGGGTGTCCGCCACCCGTGCCGGTACTCCGTATCATGCGGATAGCAGACCATCTCGTTCAGCGTTTCGCGGAATTCGACACCGGGCCGCGTGAAGAGACCTGAGAGATCGGCGAGGCAGGCGACTCGATCCTCGGCGGCGGCGGTGTAGCAAGCGTGCAGAATCATGCCGGTGGTCAATGACGCCGCGCTGTCTTCCCAGTGCCGCTCCATCGGGCTGTCCTCGCCGCTTCGAATGATCATGTCGGCGATGTTCTGGGCGTCAGAAACATCGCGCGGGGTGAACAGACGAACCTCTGCCAGCGGATTGAAACGGGATGACGTTCCATCCTCAACCGGCGAGAACTTGAAGCACAGTTGACCGCGGCTCGCCCGGAATCCAGCGGTCTTCGCCCAGTTCTCACCCTTGATGTCATAGATGACGGCGCTGTCATCCCAGGCAAGCAATGTCGGGATCACGAGACCGACGCCCTTCCCGGATCGGGTTGGGGCAAACGCCAGAACATGTTCCGGTCCGTTGTGGCGCAGATACTGGAGCCGGCGACTCGAGTTGTTGTACCAGCCTCCGACGTAGACGCCGCCCTGGGTTCGCATGATTCCAGTTGCTTCAATGTCCTCCGGCCGCGCCAAACGAGCCGAGCCATGGAGGTCTTCCGCGTTCTCCGATAACCGCTGCGCCCGCCTGTTGGCGGCGATGAAAAACGCGACCATCGAGAGAATGCAGCCACCCAGCACGATCATTTCGCCCTCAAACAGCGGCTTCTTTACACGATCGTCACGACTTGTGCAGTTCTGAAATCCCCAGATGCACCAGGCGAACGGCTGGTAGATCGGCGCTTCGACTCAGCCGCACGAGTGGCTTTCCAAGTGCCGGTTGATAGAGAAATTTAGCGGCAATGTATTGCGTAGCCAGGAAATTGAATCCCACCAGCAGCACCAGCCCCAAGCCGGTCGCTCGCCAGTTGTAGCCGAACGGGAACCCGCCAGGATCGCGCGGAGTCCGGTACATTCCAGATTGTGCTCTCATCGCGCGAGTTCCTTTGTTCTCGACCGCTCACGTGATTCCTTCACCGAGCCCAGTTCGTTGGCGTATCCAATTCCGACGTTGTCGCCGACCCTCGGCATGGGTTGGAGCAGGTGTTTCATGTGGGCGACTGCGGAATGAGGCGACAGCCTTTGAACGACGTGCAGGTCGGTCTCGCCGATGATCTCGCCACGGTAGTTGCCGCTTTGGGTCTGGGCGGTGAACGTCCGGGCAGCGTCGCCCAACTTCTCGGCGGTGATGCTCTTCGCTGCGGCAAAGGACGCGCTCAATCCATCGGGTGACGTTTTCTCCGATCGGGGCCTTTGGTGAAGAAGTTCCACGGGCGGGCATCGCCGTTCAGTTCGTGAGGGTCGCGACAGGCGTGTGCTGGTCCGCTCCGAGGCGCTTGTCATGCACGGCGACCGTCCCGGTCTGAGGCTCGAAGCGCGCCACGAACCGCGTGCTCTCCTGGCCCCCAGTTGACAGGTTGCTTTCGGCGGAGCCGACAAGATCGCGGTCATTCTCCAGGGCTTCGGTTTCATCCCGGATCACCTGCGTCTTCTCAATTTCGGTCGCCGCCGAATTCCCGATCTCCAGAGCCTCCGCCCTGGACACCTCGCGTTCCAAACTGAGCACAAAGTCCGTGGCCGCTGATGCGTCGTGCGCGGCACGGAAGATCTCGTTCTTGTCCTCCTTCAGTGCCTTGATCCAGGAGCCGACGTACGCGGCGTGGTTCGCTGGATCGTGGGGAACCCCGACTTCAGCGGCGATGAAAACGCTCGCCAGTTCGGCGCGAAGCTCTTCTTTGGCGTAGTTCAGATCGCCGAATCGGTAAGAATCGTTCAGCGTCGGGCGATTCAGTCGAGAGGCATGGCCGGTCCAGTGAGCAAGTTCGTGGAGGGCAGTGCCGTAGTAGCCGGGCGCGTCCTTGAACGCTTCCTTCGGAGGCAGATGGATGCTGTCCGTGGACGGTCGATAGAAGGCGCTGTCGCGCTGGTCGTGCGTGATCTTCGCCCCGGAGTTCGCGAGGATGCGCTCGCCGCTGTGAACGGCCTCGAATGCGGACCGCTGTTCGCGCTCGAAGGCCGGCACACCGTCGATCTGTTTGGCGTTGAAGACCGTGTACACCCGGTGAATGAGGCGGCGCTGATTCTCTTTGGCGGCTTCGTCGCTACCGTTTCTGTCCGGTTCTCCGTTCTTCTCTTCCGACTTCGCCTTCACCTCCCAGAATTCGATGTGCGTTCCCTTTTCGCCCTTTCGGACCTGCCAGCCATTCTCGGCGGCCTGCTTGTAAGTCATCCACCGGGGATCTTCATATCCGCGGGACAGCCCGGTCGCCATGAGGTGGACAGCATTGCCGCCTCGGTACGCTTTGTCGGTTGTTGGATTGAACGGCATGCCGGCGGACTCCCACGGCTTCTGCCATGGCGCAACGCCATCTTCGAGCATCTTGACGATGGAATCGGTGACTTCCTGACGGTGGTCGCGTTTCGCGGGCGCGGCGGACCCCAGTTGTTCGCGCGGGCTCATTGAAGGTCATCCTCCTCCGCAAAACGTTCGTCTGATTCGAATTCAGTCGCCGGATCTTCGGTTTCGAAGCCGGAGCCTTCAAGCAACTCTCCGTCAAGTTCCTGGACGGCGGGATCTGGTCGTGTTTGGTAGAACATCGGCACTCCTTGGGGCGCGCGTTGCGCCTATTCCGTATGCCGCGAAGCGGAGCAAGTGTGACATTGAACTTCGGTAACTCGCCTTCCCACGGGCGCCGGGTTGCGCTGCCGCGATAATGATGAGGTGCCGTCACTCAGGGGGACCGTGCCAATCGTGGAGATTCTGAACAGCGGTTTGATTGAAAGCGACGACCAGCTCCTTGAGCTAACGCAGGGCTACCGACAACTTGTCATTCCCAATGAAAATGACGATCTCGATCTGACGCACTGGTGGGTGATAAAGGAAGACGGCACGGAGATCCTATATGTCGGCACGCCCGAAACATTTACGACTTACGTCAAAGAGAGAAACGGCGGTATTCAGTAGCCAAAACTTCATACCCATTGCACGTTGTCCGGTGTGTGGAGCCCTATCGACCACGGCCTGAATGGCGATCGACCTGCGATTCCGTCAGTTCCGTCGCAGTCTTCGTAACCGCAGCTTGGTATCGACCCAGCCAACCGCCCCACCCGTTCTCAGATGGGACGATGCCCCGCGACAAGAACATCTTTGCTACTTCGCCGAGATGGTGCTTGTCTTTCAGTACTCGTTCCGCATCGCCCGAGTCCTGGACCTCCAGCACCGGTCGTCCATTCTCAAATTGCTTCTGAAGCCGTACAAACGAGTTCGCGCGAAGTTTGCCGCTGCTCCGCGCTTCTTCCATCTCAGGCGTGTAGTAAATCAGATGCACCATCGCATCCGTGCCTTCCAGGAGGAGGTAGTGGCGCCCGGCGGCCTTGCCGATTTCCTCCTCACCGTGCGCCAACACTCGCCCTTCGAGAATCTTCAGCTTTCTGAGATCCAGAACCACCAAGGGCAACCGTTCATCCGAAAGCAGGGCTCCGTGAGAAGCCAGCATCTTCTGGCGGTCACTCGTCCTCTGCATCGCCTTCAAAACAGTCTCGAAGTCGCGGCGGACTTTCCATTCCTGCGGCGCAATCGGTTCCGCCAAACCCATCTGCTGTAAGACGAGCAACCGCGCATCGATGTGTTGCTCCCGCGCTCGGCCGGCTTTTCCTCCGGTGCGCCGGATGACGAAATGCTCCGCTGAGTCCGAACCCTCCACCTCGACCGAGTTCGCCCGGTTGATCGCCCGGTCGAGCGTCGTAAATCGCCGCTCCTGAATCTCGCGACGCTCCGAAGCCTCCGCATCCAGGTGATTACGATGTCCCAGTTGCCGGGTGCACAGATCCTCCGCGATAGCCCGGATTCCGTGCCGAACGTAATCGCGAGGCAGATCCAGAGCCGATTTGTCGTCCCGAATGCCACGCAGCGCGATATGTACATGAGGATGCTCAGTGTTGAAGTGGGTGACAGCCACCCACTCCAGTTTCGTTCCGAGGTCCTTCTCCATGCGTTCCATGAGTTCGCGGGTGAGCCGGTCAAGGTCGAGGCGTTCTCCGAACTCCGGTGACACAATCAGCTTCCAGAGTCGCGGGTCGCCCTCGCTCTGCCACCGCTCCAACTCCTTCGCTGGTTCCAAGCGGCACGGTCTCCGCGGCCGCCTCCAGGGCTCATCACCTTACCCAAGCGTCCCGCCGTTCGCACTCTCGCGTGCAATGTAGCGACCATGGGCTTTCCATTGGCCCGCTGTCTTGTTCGCCGTATACATCGTGCGCACAGCGCATCGCTGGTTAAACTGCCTTCGCGACGAGCCACCGGAACCGCTGTTTGCGGACGCCTTGGACCGGCGAGATGTTCCGGCATAACGGAGCACGGTTCGCAGTGCCGTAGACCAGGCGCGTGACTCACTTTTTCCGCCAGCGTGTGGGCGGTTCGGACGAATCCGAAAATTTCCGTCCTTGTCTGGGGTCTCGTCAGTTTTCTTCGCCACGCTTCAGCAACTCCGTCATCGCGGCTTGAGAGTCACCGGCCATCCCTGCGCCGACGCTCTTCAGAAAGCGGTCGTATCGGATCTTCCCGCGAGCGACGGCCTGATCATAGGCGTCCCTGGGCGGTTCCGCGACACAGGTCAGCAACGTCTTTACGAGCGAATCGACGAATGCAAAAAGAGCTTGCTGGGCGAGCTTGACGCCCCTGATCTCGCGGGACAATCGGTCGAGACTTGCGGCGAGGCGATCTTCGGCCGCATCGACTCCGCTCTCGCGGCCTGCCAGTTCGCGTTCGATTGCCGCTCGGATGAACGCGCTCGTATTCGAGAAGCCGCCGTCCTTCGCTGCCCGTTCGATCCGGCCAATAAACGCATCATCGACCCGAAGTCCCCGCCATACAGTCTTTGCCTTTCGTTGGCTCTTCACAATACGTATGCCGTCGCAGGCGATTGGCGTGACAGCGCTGTGCGCGAATGTGCGCCTGTTGGGAAGATTCGTGCGCGGCGGAACCGCCCTGAAACGAAGAGGCTAGGCCAGGAAGCAATCAAAAACGTGCGACAACCCTTTATGTTCCACTACCCGTCTGTTTTGGCGGTATGGTCTTTGCTGTCGGCTTCCCAGCCGAAACGAACTGGTAAACAACTGAAACATTCTGAAACCGACGCTGCTCAGGCCGCGCTGCTGAAACATTCCGAAACATTGCGTTGAAAAACTGAAAGCGTCTGTCACGACCCACCTTTCTCGCGGCCTACGGGATAGAGGCCGCTTGGATCAACCCCCTAAAAGCACACTGGACCTGACTCGGCTCCGCGCACGCATGGCGGAGAAACCACGCACGAAAGCCGGTCAAATTCGGCAGGCGTGGCCGGACATCAAAGCGCTGTTCGATGCCGGACATAGCCTCAAAGACATTTGGATTTGGCTGAACGAAATCGGAATCGAGATCGGGTATGCCCGGCTGTCCCACTACACGGGCCAGCTAAAACGCCGAGACAAAACCGCCGCGCCCGCTGTTACGGTTGCCTCTGGTTCCGGAAGCCACACTGCGTCGCCGACCAGCCGGTATCGGCGTCGACCGAGAAGGCGGCGCGAGAAATCCGAACAGAGCCTGAGAAGTCACCGGCACCGGATGACCCGCTTGCCAACATCCGTGAACGCGAAGACCGGCGGCCGGGCTTTCAGTACAACCCCGAACCCGACGTTAAGAAACTGATTTGACTGGAAGGAGAATCATGGCCAAGGCCAACATCACAAACGGTACCAACGGAATCGAGTCCACCGGAGCGATTCACCTCACGCTGCAGGGAAAGGGCGGCGTCGGCAAGAGCCTCGTCGCGTCGATTCTTGCGCAATACCTGCGGGAGAAAGGGAAGGAAGTGCGCTGCATCGACACCGACCCGGTAAATCGAACCTTTGCGCAGTATGGCGCTCTGGCAGCGGACCGGCTGAACCTGCGCGATGAGCACAACAGAATCGAGCAGCGCGCCTTCGATTCCCTTATTGAACGCTTCGTCAACGAAGAGGGCGCAACGTTCGTTGTCGATAACGGGGCGTCCACGTTCCTGCCGCTGTGGCACTACCTGCTGGAGAACAGCGCTCTCGAATACCTCCGCCAAAACGGCCGGCGCGTTTACGTCCACACCGTGATCACCGGCGGCCAGGCGCTACTCGATACGCTGAACGGCTTCCACGAACTCGCGCAGACGACTGCTGAGCGGAACATCGTTGTCTGGGTGAACGAATATTTCGGTCGTGTCGAGGCGGAGGGGAAGAAGTTCTCGGAGATGGCGGCGTATCGAGAGAACTCGGAGAAGGTCTGTGGTGCGGTCATATTCTCGAAGCGGAATCAGGATACCTTTGGTCGCGATGTAGAAGAGATGATCGCCGCCAAACTGACGTTCCAGGAGGCGATCAGCGCGGCGAAGCTCCCGATCATGGCGAAGCAGCGGCTGAAGATCGTCCAACGAGATCTTTTCGAGCAGCTCGACCGGGTGCCGTTCTGAAATGGAATCTCCACCGACAACGAGTGACCTGAAACGGTTGGCTGCCGAAGTGTCGATCCAGCATGGAATCCGGATTGATCCGGATGATCCGATGATGGCCGTGGTGACCCTCAATCGCCTTGTCTTCGAAGCGGCCGTCGCCAAGGTGCTTGAACGAATGCAGGCGGCGGTCCGAGATTTCGAAGCTGCGGCCGAAAAGGTTCAGGTTCGCGCTGGCGGTGCTCTCGCGCAGGAAGTCCGAGAGTCCGGCGTAGTGATGAGGCAAGAGGTCGCGAAGCTGATGGAGGAGTTCCGTCGAGGGGCTGGGGCTAGGCAGCCAGATATCGAGGGCCTGCGGCGGCTGTCGCGGGAAAAACAGTGGTTCACTCTCGGTTTGGCGGCGGCGCTTGCTCTGTTCATTCTGGGCATTTGGGTCGGCACCCGGCTGGTGTACATCTGGAGATAATGAAGCCATGCGAATGTTTTTGTTCTGGTTCGCTGTTTTGGGTCCGAAGGCGAGATTAGCTTTCGTCGCGGCATGCGCCTTGCTTCTTTACGCAGCTTGTCGGTGATGATTGGGTGCCGTCGTCGGAGCCACACACCTGACGAGGCTGACGGGAAGGTAAACGCGGTGCGATTAACCATGGGCAAGACTTGGCCGCCGCGCGGTCGTCAATCAGCGTGTAGCCGACTTCTCACTCATGTGAGTTCCCGGTCGCAGCACTCTCCGGGTGGCGCGTAATTCGGCCTGATCGCCGCGAGCCAATCCAACTTGCCGGGGATAATCCTCGCGTCCGACTAATGATCGCATCCGGGTTCTAATAAGGACTCGCCGACGAAGACCCATCTCCATGGTGAAGTTCCACTTTAACGTGCAGTCGCGTTTTGTATACATATCAAGATAGGGCCGTCCCCCCGCTTCCATGAATCGGCTCTGATCTTCGAAATCGCCCCGCCCCCCAACGCCACAGAAAGCCTCTTCTATGGAAGCCATGAGCATTCGGTAGCGATGGAAGCTCGCATAAACCACGAGGTCGGGGAATTTGTTGTCAGTGCTCCACTGGCGGAAAGCGGTCATCACAAAATGCATCCGGACCATCTGCGGTGGATGTCGTCGTTGCATAACGGCCGCGGCATCAAATGCGTTCTGGGAACGCGCGAAGAAGAAACTACCTATGAACAAGACAAAAAGCTTTAGAACATATCTTTCAGCGTGTGCGATGCAATGCCACGTCTAAGTTTCTGAACATCGGTAGGACTCCTGAGCTTCGGTGACCGAAGTTGTTCATCATCATCTTGACGCGTAGCCATCAGCCTGAATTTCGAGACTGGGAATCGAGCAATATCTTCTAGATACCTAGTATTCGAATCTGCCTCGCTGATAAACTCCGAAGGGTTGCGAGTCTCAGCCGCACTCTTCTCTTGGTGGCCCTGAACATGGTGTCCGAGTACATGGCACGCTATAAACTCTAGCTTAGTGCTGAACAGTCCGGTAGCGAGCTGCCGGCGCCTTTCGTCTTGACTTTTCCTCCGCACAATGCTTGGGCAATCCGATCCGAACGATCCGAGAACTCGTCCCTCCGCGATCGAAGAAGAAGCGCCAGATGGCTATCTTGCTCGACGTGCTCATCGGAGTTGGCCTTCACTTGGGCATTGCTTTGGCGAATTGCGACTCTGGAGAGTCACTCGTTCTGGGAACGTTTCAGCCGATCCTTCGGCGGCCTCTTCATTTTCAACCTCTTGGACTTGCTGAAATCCTTCATTGGCTCATCGTGTGCAACTTTAAGCTCCCTGGGATGGCCTGCCCGCATGGAGCATATCGCGATGCCGTACCATCCTCCATCACTTCAAGGAGTTCTTGATCGGAACCGTCGGTTTAGTGATTGTGGGACTTGCCGTTGCGGCACTGCTGAGTATTCGGTCTAAGCGATCAGGCTCGGGGAACTGGTCCGCCGGAAGCCCGATGCCCGTCTGCTCCATTGGGAACCGGCGTCCCGCGAATCGGGCGCCTACGTCAAATTGTCGTGAAACGCGCATCGCTGATATCTGGCGGTCGCACGCCCGCGCCTGCCGGCGCAGCTTTACCGCATTGAAGCTTGCTACCGGACGTATACGCTTTCCGTCACCTTTCGGGCTTTCGCGATCGTGCGGTCCACATATTGATTCTGCCGTTTCTCGTCGCCCTTATGCGAAAGGTCCCGACTGTGGATCGCCGATGCCACTTGATCAACACTCGAACCGTGGGAGAGGGCATAAATGGCGAATGCTAAATCGACCCGGGTATCATCGCCACCGTATCGTGGATTCGATCGGAACTCCTCGATGCTTTTCGAACGATCTCGTGGCAGCGCGTTCGATGGTCGCCGCTGCAGTTCTCGGCTTCGATATTCCGTCTCCCGCTGGGCGGTGATGGCCTCGACGAAACGCTCGCCCTTAGCATAGGCCTCCCCTGATGCCTCAATTAGCCGAACGAACGGATACAGCCCGCCCTCGCCCATATATTTCCCCTTCCGGTTTGTGAATCCGGATAGTCTTCCAAAATGCCGCCAATCCGCAGCGCCGCGGTCACCGCCAAATTCTTCGGCGAGCTTGCGCGCAGCCATCGTGCTCAAATCCCGAGGCAACTGACGGGGATGCTTGACCCACGCTTGGAAGTTACCTGGTGAGGTTTCCACTAACGCCGCCGGAGTAAAGCCCGCCGCCTTCATTCGTTTCACGGCCTCACCGGTCAGGTCATCGACGAGGCTAAGGTCATGCTCACCCTTTGGCCGGACATAGATGTTACGCCCGTCGGCGTTCTGAAGCCGTAGCCATGGAATCGAGCGAATCAACGTATCCCGGTCCCATGTCCTCGGTATCATGACCGCGCGACCCTCATCCGCAGCAGAAGGTTTAAACAGCCCGACTTCAAAAACCTGAGCGCCCATTGCTGCGATCTGCTGGTGAACCGCCTGTGTAGTTTTGTCCATCAGTCGTCTCCGCCAAAAAGGGGACACGAGCGCCCCTGCTCCGTACGGCACGCCACATGGCTGACGTGACATCTACGGGCTTGCGCTTTTACGATGGAAGTGAAAGTATTTGGAAATTCTCTGAAACAGGTTCTGCCAGTTCCGGTTCAAACATCTCTGATTTGAAACCTTCCGGAAACTTTCCGCTAAATTTTTGAAATTTTCTGTCACGCGTCACCCTCCCGAAAACCTACAGGGTGAATGCAGGTATCCATGCTGTTCTCTAAAGTCAATAAAACCAACAACCCCGTCCGCTGTATTTCAGGTCCCCGCGCCCAGATCGTCGCACTCATAGTTTCCGGGATCGTGCCGATGTGCGTGAATGCACAAACACCAGCGGAACTCATCGCTCAGGCCGACAAGTTTGGGGATCGCAGCGAATGGCAAAAGGCAGGACCCCTCTACGCGAAGGCCGAAGCCGAGTATCACCGCACCGGGGACGCTCGAAACGAAATGTACGCCAAACTGGGCCGACTGCATCGCGACCTTGAAAATGGCTCCTACAGCTCAGTGCGCGCAGAGGTCGTAAACGCTCTCGCCATGCCGGTCGCCCAGAACGATCCGGCGCTTAGAATCCGTGGGCTGGCCCTGTTGGGCAACATCGATCTGAATACGAACACGGCCGCAGCAGCAGAGGATTGGAACGAAGTCCTCGCAATTGCATCCAGGACCGGCGACCAGAAATGGGAGAACCGGGCAAAGGGCGAATTGGCACTGGTAGCGGGCGTGAATGGTGATCTTGGGAAAGCGGGCATCGCACTCTTTGGAGCCATCGCGAAGGCAGAGCAACTCGGCGACGTGGCGGCGCATATCAATTTTGCGACGTGGCTGGCAAACGGCATGGCCGTTCACGGGGCGGCCGATCAAGCCATACGCATCATTGATCGAGCCGCCGATCTCGCCCGAAAGAACGGATACACCCAAGTACCACTTCAGCTTTCCATCGCGAAAATCCGCGCTCTTGGCAATCTCCCTGAGCCACAGAGCGATCAGAACAAGGAGATGGCGAACAAGTTGATCGCCACAACTCTCGCTGAAGCCGAAAGCCAACACGTTCTCGGTGCAGAGACCGAACTGCTTATCGAAGCGGGACAGATTGCGACGAAGCGCGGCGATCTGCCCACCGCTGAGAAATACCTCCGCCAGGCTGTTGGAGTTTCAAAGGAAGCCGCTTTGCCTCGCCAGGAAGGCGAGTCCTGCCTTCGTTTGTCGCAGTTTTATCGAGCCACAAACCAGCCTGTGAAAGCCTCTGCCGCGATCGATGAGGGCATTCAAGCCGTTCAACGCGTGGAGGAGGGGTATGACCTTCCGGTGTTCGTCTCCGAGAAGGCGGAGGTGCAGACCGCGCTGGGTGATGTGCGCGGTGCCGATAAATCCTTTCAGCGGGCGACGTACCTGGTCGAGGGTCTGCTCGTCAATGCGCCAACTTCGCAAGTGAAGAGTGGCATGATTGGCGCGCTAAGCCAGATCTATCTTGGCCACTTCCGTCTGGCGTGGAATCAGATGCACAATGCGCCATACGCGTTCTCGATCATCGAAAATGCCCGTGGACGTGCCCTACTCGATTCCATTCGGTACGCGAGACAGGCGGGCACGGTGCCCACTGCGCAAACACCAGGCGAAGTTGAGATTGCACGGCTTCAAAGATCCTTGATGCACGACCATCTCACCGCCGTTCGAACGCGGCAGGTTTTGGAGCAACTCGATCAGGCTTACACCCAATTGAATCCCGTCGAATACGCTAGGCAGCGGAAGGAGATGGGCCTGGTCCGAAGGCAACCCGTGACTGTCGCTGCTTTGCAGGCACAACTCCGCCCTCAAGAGAATCTCGTGGAGTACGTGCTCGACGAAAAGGGCTCCTATGCGATCAAGATCAGCCACACCGGCCTGCAGATCCAGAAGCTTCCCGCCCGAGCGCAGATTAGTAACGCTTCCCGCGCCTTCGTGAAAGCAATTCGCGAGAACGGGGATTCACGGGCCACCGGACAGGAACTCTACAAGCAGATCATCGAGCCTGTCATCAGCCGGAACGTGGCGTCGCTCATTGTTGTGCCAGACGGTCCGCTCCATCTGATTCCCTTCAGCGCACTGGTGAATCAAGGCGGCGAGTACCTCAGCCGCGACGTGACGCTGTCCGCCGTGCCATCAGCGACGATTTACTACACGTTGAACAAAACACCGAATCCGGGCGTTGCCCGCAAGCCCTTCCTGGGTGTTGCGTTCAGTCCGCCCGCCCAATCGGGGCAGTCGGCCCCCGCCGCGACTCGTGGGATATCGGATTTGCGCTCGGGAGGTCTGAGGCCCCTGCGTTTTGCACACGAAGAAATAACCGAGGCGGCGAAGGTCTTCGGTCCTCGAGAGCGTAATTTTAGACGGCGCTCAGGCAACGGAAGAAGCTGTGAAATCGAAGCCGCTCGCGGACTTCAAAGTAATCCATTTGGCCGCACACGGAGTCAGCGATCAGATGGAGCCGGATCGAGCAGCATTGGTGTTTGCGCCCGGCAGCGAATCCGATGACGGTCTCTGGCAGGCGAGAGAAATACGCCGGGCCCGAATGAATGCGGACGTAGTGGTTCTGTCCGCTTGCGAAACGGGCAGCGGCAGATTGCAGGGTCAGGAAGGCGTCATGAATTTGGCGCGCGCGTTCCTGACCGCAGGCGCCCGCAGCGTCGTTGCCAGTCTGTGGAATGTTGATGACCGAGCAACCGCGACGGTAATGGAGTCGTTCTACGAGCACCTGAAGGCGGGATCGACGGTAAATGAGGCGCTTCGGCAAGCACAGCTGGATTTCATCAAGAACTACGGAGACAAGGCCAAGCCCAACCTGTGGGCGGGCTTCGAGGTAATTGGAGATGGCACGAAACGATTCACAATCGAGAAATCTGACATCCGCTCAGCGCGCTGAAGTATTCGACAAGACGGCTGCGACCGTCACGAAAAAGTATTTCGATCCGCGCTTCAGAGGAACGGATTGGCCGAGACTGGCCTCAGAATCGAGAGACCGCATAGTTTCGATCGGCGATCCTGAGGAATTCGAACTTGCGGTGCACGACCTGGTGCGTAAACTCGGCACGAGTCATACCGGCTTCTTTCATCAGTCGGTACGGCGCGTGCCTGGTCGGCTGTCAATCGGCGCTAGCTTTCGCCGGACTGAAACGGCGGCAGGACCGCGGTGGGTGGCGCAGGACGTTCATTCCGGCGGCCCAGGCCACAAAGCCGGTTTGCGTCCGCTGGATGTTCTGACTGCCGTCAACGGCAAGCCCATCACACCACCGGAAGCGCCAATGTTCGCCATGGGCACTGAAGTCGTTGCACAAATCCAGCGCGGGTCGGAAGACCTGACGCTGACGATTTCGATCCCTACGCCACGTTCACGCAAGCAGCCTTACGCCGAACCCGAAGCAGTTGTTTCGAAGCCGCTTTCAGCCACTACCGGTTATCTGAAGGTCAGCATTCTTCCGGGCCTCCTGGGCTTGGACGTCGCCCGCGCGATCGACAAAGCAGTCGCGGAGCTCTCGTCGTTCGACAGCCTGGTTCTCGATCTGCGGGGACATCTCGGCGGAGGTCTGGGCGTTCTGCGGCTGATGAGCCATCTCACTCCCGACAAACTGCCGATCGGCTACACCGTGACTCGAAAACGAGCCGAAATGGGTTTCGACAAGAACGCGCTGCGCAAACTCGATCGGCTTCCGACCGATCTTCCCAACCCTCTCGCGATCGCATCGATGGCAATTCAGTTCGTCGGTCGCGATCCGTCTGTCGTGCTGGTTTCTGAGGGACTCGGTCCCAAACGCTGGCACAATCGGGTGGCAATTCTTACCAACGAACACACCGTTAGCGCCGGCGAGATGGTTGCCGCCTTCGCATCGGAGAATCGTTTGGCGAAACTGGTCGGGACTGAAACCGCAGGCCGTCTGATACCGGGATCAGGTTTTAAAGTCGGTTACGGATACATGCTGGTCATGCCGAAGGCAGAGTACGTCACGTGGAGCGGCCAACGCTTCGAAGGCTCCGGGGTGAAACCAGATGTGGAGGTCCCATGGATTCCGCTCGCTCCTCAAACCGACAACCAGATCGAAGCAGCACTGCAATTGTTGCAGGCGCAGGGAGACGCATCATTGTTCAGGCGCAGCGCGAAGTTCTCAACCATCATCACGGGTGCGTTTGACGCCAAGCAAAATTCCATACGCAGCGGCACGGTGGTGGTGGGCCGAAAGGCTGAGTCTACACTTCGCCGTCAGGCGCGGGTTTGCGGCGGCCAGATGTCAGCCATGCGCATTTTACGGCCAAGTGTAATTTGCGAGTACGCGAGCTGAAGTAAGATCCCAGTCGACAGGCCAACTTTGCTATCGGTCAGACAAGCAGCGATCCAATTCGATCAAGCTTTGGAAGCCAGGGCATGATCGACGAACCGGGCCTAAGCCCCAACCCAGCAGGCCTTCAGCATTTTGCAGGATGTCGTCTCGCCTTCGTCGCCAGTGCTTCGGACTCGTGGACGAATCGAGCGGATCACTTCCGTTATCGGTGAAGGTCTTACTGCGGAGCCGATGGGTTTTATCCCTATGAGTGTGACAAGGACGTTATCACACTCTTAAGGACGAGACGAGCGAGATCCCCATGAATTGGGTGGCTCTGCGGTGCTGAGATCTCATTTTGACGCCCTACGCGGCGGCAGGAGCACCAATTCGGCAGCTTCCTCAGCCTCCTTGAGGAGCGTCTTGCGCGGCGTGCCTATCAGCGCACGCATCGTAAGGGCACGAGCAAAATCCGTGACTTGGATCGCGCGTTCGACCACCGGAAAGTCGGACGGGATTTCGCCTGCGCTGATCGCGTGCCGGAAACGACCTTCCACCAGCGCCGCGCCGCCCGCGACCGCGTTCTGCAGGAACCGCTTAACCTCAGCATCGTCCACGAGTGGCGCGACGCAAATCAGAAGGCAGCCTCGGGCGGACCCTTTCTCGGTCGCACTTTCGACGGCGTACCTCAGAAAGGCCGCGATCGAGTCGCGGAGACTCTGTGGAGAGAGGAGCGCCTTCGCAGCGCGAGCGCCCTTCGCCTCGGCATACGCCTTGAGGACACGCAAGAATATCGCCCGCTTGTCGCCAAAGACGGCATACAGGCTCGGCCGTCCGACACCCATCCCGGCGACCAGATCGTCAATCGTCACGCCGTCGTAGCCTTTCGACCAGAACACCTGAGTCGCCTTTTCCAGCGCCCCCGTCTCGTCGAAGCTACGCGGCCGTCCACGCGGCTTAGGGGTATTCTGAACCATTCAGTTTAAAACTCCTTGACAATTTCCATCGTACCAAGCAATATAGAACTGAACAGTTCAAAATTACAAGGTGGCTCCTGCCTCGCGGGGCCCCTTCGAGCTTCACCCTTCACATGGAGACGCCATGAAAAATTCGTTCGCGCTCGTCACCGGCACCACGTCCGGGCTCGGTTATGCGGCAGCCGGCTTGCTCGCCGCCAAGGGCTATAAACAGGTCATCGTCACCGGGCGCAGCCTGGCCCGGGTCCAGCAAACGGCTGCTCAACTCGCGGCTGAGACCAAGAAAAACATCTTCACGCCGCTGGAGCTGGATCTGGACTCGCCGTCCAGCGTGCAGTCCGCCCTCGACGAGCTGGTCAAGCGGGGTCAGCCGATCGATTTCCTGCTGCTCAATGCCGGGTTGGTCCCCGTCAAAAAGCGCGCGCTCACTGCGGAGGGCATCGAAGCTTCTCAGGCGCCGCTGATCGGCCATCATCAACTGGCTGTCGGTTTGCTCCGCGCCAACCTGCTGAGCCCCAACGCGCGAATTGTTATCGCCGGCGCGGAGCCTGCCCGAGGGGGCGTACCCATGTTCAAATACACCGATCTGCCCGCTTTCGCGGCCAAATACCACCACGGTGACCGAACCGCCGCTGTGGAAGCCCTGATTCGCAACGGGCCGAACGTGAAGTACGTGCCCAACAATGCGTATGCCGACGCGAAGCTCATTATCGCTTGGTGGGTCGCGGCTCTGGCGCGCCGGCTACCCTCCGGCATGGCCGTGTACGCTGTCTCGCCCGGTGGCGCGACCGACACCAAGGTGGTGCGAAGCGCTGGCCCGGCGTTGAGGTATCTGATGATTCCAATCGTGAAGCTCATTCCCGGCATGAATCAAACGCCGGAGACCGCGGCCCGTCGCTACATACAGGCGTCGGAGTTCGGAACCGACGTCTCAGGGCAATTCTTCGCCTCGGCACAAGGGAAGTTCTCAGGCCCAATTGAGGTGCAGCGCCAGCCGCACCTCCACGATCGCGCCAGCCAGGAAGCCGCGTGGCAGGCCGTCGTCAAGGTCTCTGGCGTCGATTTGTCTTACCCGGCACCCGTGAGCGCGGTGTCCTGAAGTAGCGCCGGTCGCGGCTGAATCCCGGTAACCGGAATCAGCAGGCGATTGCGGAGCTAAATGATCGTCCGCGGGTCTATTGTCGTACCAAACAGTTATCAGCAAAGCAACCTAACTTCGCAAGGAGAATACATATGGAACGGTACCAAGATAAAAAGGTGGTGATTATCGGCGGCACGAGCGGCATGGGGCTCGCGACCGCGAAGATGCTCCTCGATGGGGGTGCGCGCGTTCTGGTGACGGGTCGCTCGAATGCCGGCCTGGAATCGGCGCAGAAAGAGCTTGGAAAGGACGCCGTCGTGGTTTCGAGCGACGCGCGGTCGTTGACGGACATCGACGCCCTCGCCTCTAAGGCGAAGGCCGAGTTCGACACCTTCGACCTGCTGTTCGTCAACGCCGGGTTCAGCATCCGGGCGCCTCTCGAAAGCCTCACCGAGGCCGTCTTCGACGAGATGTTCAACCTGAACGCCAAAGGGCCGGTTTTCGCGGTGCAGAAGCTCGCGCCGCTGATAAACCGGGGTGGCTCTGTCGTCCTCACGACCTCGATCGCCAACGTCAAGGGAATGCCCGGTCAGCTCGCATATGGAGCTGCCAAGGCTGCGCTGCGATCATTCGCCCGGACGCTCGCCGCCGAGCTGATTCCTCGCGAGATTCGCGTCAACGCGGTGACGCCCGGCCCCATCGACACGCCGATCCTTGGCAAAGTGTTTCCCGATAAAGACGCGGTCGCCCAGATGAGGCAGCAGATGGCCGGCATGGTTCCCATGAAGCGCTGGGGGAAGTCGGAGGAAATCGCCAAGGCCGTCCTCTTCCTCGCGTTCGATGCGACCTTCACGACCGGCGCCGAACTTCCGGTAGACGGAGGATGGTCGCAACTCTAAGGTGTGGACCATCCTCGAGCGCTCCAGCCGTGAGCTGGAGCGAATTAGCTGACTTATTTTGAGAGCCCAAAGGAGTCCTATGAAAAGAGTTGTTTCGAGTCTTTCTTTCGTCGTGTTCGCCGCTGCTTCGGCCTTGCGGGCGCAGAACCCCATGACCGCCGAGGTAACTGCGGTCTACAAGGGAGTGAGCGCTAATATCCTCAAGGCAGCTGAGAAGATGCCGGAAGCGGATTACGCGTTTAAGCCAGCCCCTGAGGTCCGAACTTTTGGACAACTGATCGCGCATGTCGCCGACGCGCAGATGGCGATGTGCAGCATGACGAAAGGTGAAATGAAGCGCGGCGACGCCGCCACAAAAACAAGCAAGGCCGATCTGGTTGCCGCGCTCAAAGCGTCCGGCGAACTCTGCGACGACGCTTACAGCGGGATGACCGACGCCGACGGGGCGGCGATCGTGAAGACGCCGCTCGGCAATAAATCAAAACTCGGCCTGCTTAATTTCAACGTGGCCCACGATAACGAGATGTACGGGACCATGGCGGTTTATCTGCGGATGAAAGGTATTGTGCCGCCATCTACCGAGGCTGCGGCGGCTGCCCAGAAAGCAAAATAAGCGTCACGTCGTCGACCTCGCGGACGCAGCAATGAGGCACCCGAGCAGTATCGACGTCTCAGCTGTAATTCAAAATGGCCGGGCCGACCTGGAAGCAGGTTTGGCCCTGCGCTGTTGCGAACGCTTCCTGAAATTGCACTGCGCTTGGCTCTGAAAATGTTGAGCGCCGTACCACAGAGCGAGATCTCGATGAGCGGAAAGACGGTCGTCATCACGGGCGCGACAAGCGGCGTCGGGCTGGCCACTGCCATCCTGCTAGCGGAACGAGGTGCGGAAGTTGTTATGGTGGGCCGTGATCGAACGCGGGCGAATTTCATGCGCACCGAAATCGCGCAATATGCTTCCGGCAACGAGCCCATCCTGTTCCTCGCAGACCTGTCATCGCAGGCAGAGATCCATCGTCTTGCGGAAAAGCTTCATGGAAGTTTGTCACGGATAGATGTCCTGATCAACAATGCGGCCGCGGTGTTCGCAGAAAGAGAAGTGACGCCGGATGGTCTTGAGAAAACCTTCGCCGTTAATCACCTTGCGCCGTTCGCGCTAACTCACCTTCTGCTCGATCTCCTCCGGGTCGCGCCCGCCGGAAGAATTCTCACCGCGTCCTCGGAGTTCCATAGCGGAGAACTGGATTTTTCTAATCTCCAGGGTGAGCGGCGATACAACTGGTTGGGGGCCTATAAGCGCTCGAAGCTTTGCAACATTCTGTTTACTTACGAACTCTCAAGGCGCCTCGCAGGAACGACGATTACCGCGAACTGTTTTAGTCCCGGACCCACGCTCACACGCCTGGGTGACAACATGCGAGGTCTGCCTGCAGCAGTCCCGTGGTTGTTAAAGCGCATTCCATCCTTGCTTGCATTTCCGGAAGGCGGAGCGAGAACTCCTGTCTACGTCGCGTCCTCGTCCGATCTCGACGGTGTCTCCGGCAGATTCTTCAGGCAGTGCCGAGAGACGCACACAAAACAGATTACGTACGACAGCAGCGTCGCAGTCAGGCTCTGGAACATGAGTCAAGCGCTGTATGAGAGCCGCGCCAGCGCCGGATCGCGAACAGAGTAAGAAAGGAATGTTGAATGGAAGACGATCTCCGCACTTTTCATCATGAAGAGGATGGATTAGAACCGCGAGCTGCGTTCCCTCGTGCGGGAAATGGCGCATGAGAAAGCCGTTCCACCAGATCTTGTCTAACCCGCGATCAGTCGCATGTGTATACGTTCGGGCAGCAGAAGGTCAGGACACCTTTCGTATCACTTAAGCACCACGGGATATAGGTTCCAGTCATTTGGGACCTGCCGAATCACCATCGAATAACTTCCGGTGTCAAGCTTTGAAAGATCGACCCTGGCGATGAACGCCGTTGTGCCGTTAAGTATTTCTGCATCCCCCGCCGTCGAAACCATCGTCCGGTCGTTCATTTTCAATTGCAGTTCGTACGTCCCCGCCTTGCTCCCAATAGGGAGCTCAACAGTCAATCGCAGCGGAAGCCGCCTGAGAAATATCGGCTTCTCTTCACCGGCATTGCCGGAACGCGTTTCGGACGGTACCACTACAGTGTCGTCCACCCAGGCGAGTTCGGCATTCTGGGGGCGCTTCGTGAAAAACGAGCCTTGACTCAGCGCAACGAGCACTCCAACCACGAGCACAACAGTTGCGGCCGCCAGCGCCCATCCCACTCGAGCCCGGCGAACCTTCGCCCGTTCACGGAACGCGTTGTTGAAGCCGAGGAACTCGCGGTAGCACTCGGAGCAGTGCGTGATGTGGTGCCAGTGCGGATCGTCTTCGACAGCCTGATCCAATGGGCGCTCAGCCAGCTCGCGCAGGACCGCGTCACCGGGACAGCCCTTCCGCTCAGGGTTAGGGTAATCTCTGAGGATCGAGTTCTGAAGCTGCTTTTTGAGTCTGTCGAACTTTTCTGCTGGCGACTCTTCAGGCGGCATCAGTCCATTGCATTATGGCACTGAAGGCACAAGCCTTAAACGCCAGCCGGGAACGATTCAGTCCCACGAAATGCCTGCCGCTTTCGCTGCCTTCCGCATCCCACGATAAAACCGAATTGTGAGCGTGTTCCGCTTCTGGCCGAATTCGTCCATGAGCTCCTTGCCTTCGGCGTTGCGCAACATGAACGGAAGCATTTCCTTAACCCGGTCAAGGCCGAGAACGTCCAATTGCGCGACGATAAGGTCTACCTTTTGCTTCCTTTCCAGATCTGCAACCAGATTGTACTGATCTTGGAGCGACTCAAGGGTCTCGGCAAACAGTTCAACATCAAACTTGCGCCGTGCCCGCCGGCCGCCCACGCGAAGGTCCTCAGCATGCAAGCGCGCGCGATTCAAGACCCGCACCGTTGGACGGTCGCCCACGTCATCGCCATACTTCCGGGAAAACGAATGTACGGCGTACTCGGTGATCTCGGAAGCCCGGAATTTGTCCAATAACACACGCTCGGCGATTCTTAGGAGCCGGCCTACAACCGGCACGACACCGTGCTCGATCCAGACGGGACACACAAGGTTTCCCTTCGCGTCCGTGTCGGCTATGCAGATCGGAACGATCTGGGGATGGGTTATTTCGTTGTAGTCGAAGGGGATGGTGATTACTGCCATGGCGCGTCCTCGGTCCGAAAACGTCCTGAAGACTCTGTCACGACCACGAGCCAAGGCGGCCTACAGAGTAGAGGGAAACGTCCCCCCTGATGCCAATAAATAGCACACAAATTGCCGACCATTCAAGAGCAATTCCGGGGCTTGGACACGATGAGCAACATACCCGCCTCGAAGCTAAGTTGAAGCGCGAACTCGGCGACACGGTGCTCGACTTGCTCGCCGATGACGCAACGGAAGACATCGTCTTGAATCCCGATTCAACACTGTGGGTCAAGCGAATGGGTCAAGGTTTTCAACACCTTGGTTCTATGCCGCCGGCCCAGGCGGCGAGCGCGCTGAACACCATCGCCGCTTGGAAAGGCACCGTCATGAATCACGAGCGGCCCATTCTTGAGACGGAACTTCCGCTCGATGGCAGTCGCTTCGAAGGTATAGTTTCGCCCATCGTGCGACGTCCGGTATTCGCAATTCGCCTGCGTCCCAAAAGGATTTTCTCGCTTATTGAGTATGAACAGGCGGGAATTCTTACTTGCAAAAGCGATCCGCTGAATCATCTACGTAAGCGCGACAATTTCGTGGACGATGTCCGGGGCCTGAGTCACGCCCAGATCATCCGCGCTGCTGTCGCCGGGAAAAAGAACATCCTGACGGTCGGAGCGACGGGCTCCGGGAAGACTACGTTCGTGAACGCTGTCCTCGACGTCATGGCCGAGGTGGCACCCCATGACCGCGTCGTCTCAATCGAAGACACGACTGAACTTCAGTGCTCCGTCCGGAATCATGTCGATCTACTGGCCGTAGGCAGCGTGTCCATGCTCGACTGTCTTCGGGCCTGCATGAGATTGAAGCCCACTCGCATCGTCGTGGGAGAAGTCCGCGGCGCTGAAGCCCACACGATGTTGAAGGCCTGGAATACCGGCCACCCTGGCGGTGCAGCGACGGTGCACGCCAATGATGCCTTGAGCGGTTTAATTCGCCTCGAAAGCCTGGTGGCAGAGGCGACATCCGCGCCACAGCAGACGTTGATTGCTGAGGCTGTGGATTTGGTGGTCTTCGTTGATCAGGAGCCGGACCTGATGGCCGGGCGAAAGGTCAGAGAAGTAGCGCTCGTTACGGGATATCGGGATGGCCGATATCAGATCGAGTACGTGTGAACGGAAAAGGAGAAACAGAAAAATGAATAAACAGCTTACTCAGTGGTTCGAAAGGCCGTCGTCCCGTGTCCTCCGGATGCGAGCTTCGGCTCTTCTTGCGCTCGCTTATGCCTTCGCCACGCGGGCGAACGCGGCGGCGGCGGGCACCTTGCCGTGGGAACGACCGATGACTGCGATAGCTACGTCGCTGACCGGTCCCGTAGCTTATGCCATTGGTCTGATCGGCATCGCGATTGCCGGCGGCGCCATGTTATGGGGCGGAGAACTCACCGAATTCGGACGGCGGGCATGCATGATTGGCCTGGTCGTATCGGTTCTCGTCTTCGCAGCGCCCATGCTGTCGAGCGCTTTCGGCTTAACTGCGGCGGTGATCTAAATCATGGACGCGATCGACAAACCCCGAGAGACCATGATTCATCAATCCGCCAATCGGCCAAATCTCCTGCTTGGCGGCGATCGCGAACTGGTGCTCGTCATGGTGATGATCGCCGGTGGTCTCGCGTTCAGTCTCGCGTCGTGGTGGGGGATTGGTCTGGCTGCTGCACTGTGGGTCGCTTCGATGGGGGCCTTGCAACGCATGGGCAAGGCCGACCCCCTCCTCCGCTCCGTCTACCTCCGGCATATTCGGTACGTAGATTTCTACCCAGCAAAGAGCGGTCTCCACGGCCAAACTACCGAGACGCCGAGTGGTTGGAGGTAAGCGCATTTATGCAAATCACCGAACATCGATCACGCGCTCGCGGCTTGGCCGATATTTTGCTGCCGTTCGCTCTGATCGAAGACGGCATCCTGCTACAGCAGGATGGGTCATTGCTCGCTGGATGGTCGTTTCGCGGTCCGGACATGCATTCAGCCACGCACGCTGAAATGCATGCCCTGACCGCCCGTCTAAATTCTGTCATCCGCCTCGGCAGTGGGTGGATGCTACACGCAGACCTGATTCGGTCCCGAGCTCCTGGCTATCCCGACAAGGGTTCTTTCCCTCAAGCAGTGACGCAGGTGATCGATGATGAGCGCCGCCAGCAGTTCATGGACGAGGGCGCTCACTTCGAGAGCGATTACTTTCTTACGCTCACGTATCTTCCGCCCATCGAGACGGAAGAAAAGGTAAAGGGGTGGATGTTCGAAGGGCGCACGGGTAACAGCGGGTCCGGCGTCGTCCACCAAATCCTTGAACGGTTCAAGTCGCGAGTGGAGATGTTCGAGAACGTCTTCGCAGCGCTCTTCCGGACCGAACGCCTAGCCCGACATGAATTCGTCGACGAGCATGGATTTCCGCAGGTCCATGACAAGTTGTTACGACATCTTCGCCGTTGCGTCGGCGGCGAAGATCGCAGAGCCGAAGAGTTCCTCGCCAGAGAGCACGGGAACTTGGCACAAATTACGTCACAAAACAAAGAAAGGCCAAATTGATGAAAATCGGTAAGTCTATGATTCTAAAATGGTGCGGAGAGGGGGACTTGAACCCCCACGAGATTGCTCCCGCTAGCACCTCAAGCTAGTGCGTCTGCCAATTCCGCCACCTCCGCATTATTGGGGCGTATTCTTGAAACTACTTCTTCGCCGGTGCCGGGGTTGGCTTGGGAGCCGAATTCGCCGGCGGCGCTGCTGGCGGGGGGCCCACCGGCAATTGCGTCTGATTCGTGACCGGAGCGGTTTTCACCTGGTGCCGTTCCAGTACCGAGTTGCCCACCGCTCCACCGCTACTCCTCGTGGCCATGATCGAGAGCGAGATCGAGGTCAGCATGAAGACTATCGCCGATATCGTCGTCGCTTTCGAGAGCAGCGTGGCCGATCCTCGCGGGCCAAATGCCGTTTGCGAACCCATGCCGCCAAAGGCTCCAGCCAAGTCCGCTGCTTTGCCGCTCTGCAGCAGCACAACCACTATCAGGAAGACGCACACAATCACGTGTACCGTCGTTAAGATAATCGTCGTAATCACAACTTCACCATTGTAGCATCCTGACCGTCTCCGCTAGGCGAGTTCGATGGTTCGGAAGAAGTAGCGAAGCTCGACTTCCGCCGTCTCCGGCGCATCAGAGCCATGAATCGCATTTCGCTCAATACTCGACGCGTACAGCTTCCGGATAGTCCCTTCCGCTGCGTTAGCGGGATTCGTCGCGCCCATCACTTCGCGCAGCTTCTTGATTGCGTCTTCCCGCTCCAAAGCCATAACAATAACCGGACCCTCGGTCATAAACTTGACCAGCCCGGAAAAGAACGGCCTTTCTTTATGAACGGCGTAGAAGCCCTCTGCTTCCTCCGGGCTGATTTTCAGCATGCGCAGTCCGACTATGCGAAAGCCTGCATTTTGGAGATGTGCCAAGATATTGCCGGCATGCCCAGACGCTACGGCGTCCGGTTTGATTATTGAAAACGTACGTTGCAAACTCATAGTCCTTTTAGCAATTTCTCCACGTTGCTGCCGATATCCGCGGCCGATTCGCAAACCGTGATCCCGACCGCTCGCATGGCTTCCACCTTGCCCTCCCAGGTACCGGAACCACCCTCGGTAATGGCGCCCGCATGACCCATGCGGCGGCCGGGAGGCGCGGTCTTTCCTGCGATGAATCCAACGACCGGCTTCTTCACATGCTCCCCTATATAGGCTGCCGCAGTCTCTTCCGCACTGCCGCCGATCTCGCCGATCATTACGATCGCGTGGGTATCGGGATCCGCGTTAAATAACTTTATGGCATCGAGGAAGGTGGTCCCGATAATGGGATCGCCACCAATGCCAATACAGGTCGATTGGCCGATTCCCAATTTGGTTAACTGGCCGACGGCTTCATAAGTCAGGGTGCCCGAGCGAGACACCACTCCGACATGCCCTTGCAGATGAATGTGTCCCGGCATAATGCCGATCTTGCACGATCCCGGCGAAATAATTCCGGGACAATTCGGTCCGATCAGCCGGGTCGACTTGCCTTTTAAAAACTCCCACGCCTTCACCATATCGAGAACTGGGATGCCCTCTGTAATGCAAACCACCAGCGGCAACCCGGCGTCGGCACCTTCCATGATCGCGTCCGCTGCAAAGGGCGGCGGCACAAAGATCACGGACGCGTTGGCATCAGTTGCAGTCGACCGCTTTGGCCACAGTATCGAACACCGGAAGATCCAGGTGCGTTGTTCCGCCCTTTCCCGGCGTCACTCCGCCGACCACGTTGGTTCCATACGCGATAGCCTGCGTGGTGTGAAAGGTCCCTTCCCGGCCGGTGAAACCTTGAACGATCAGCCGCGTTTCCTTGTTTACCAGTACGCTCATCGCTTACACCTTCCCCGCCAGCGCGACAACCTTTTTCGCCGCGTCTTGCATGTCTTCCGCAACAGTAAAGTCGAAGCCCGATTCGAGTAGAATCTTACGGCCCAACTCCACGTTGGTGCCTTCCATTCGAATGACGATCGGCACTGATATATGCAAATCGCGCGCTGCCGCCACCACTCCGTTCGCCAGCACGTCGCAGCGCAGAATGCCACCGAAAATATTGATCAGCACCGCTTTCACGGCTTTGTCAGCTAAAAGGATACGGAACGCGTTCTTGATCTGCTCTGCGTTGGCGCCGCCTCCGACGTCGAGGAAGTTCGCCGGGCTCCCGCCCGCGTACTTGATGATGTCCATGGTGGCCATTGCCAGTCCCGCGCCGTTCACCATGCACGCGATGTTGCCGTCCAGTTTGATGTAGTTCAGGCCGAATTTGGATGCCTCCACTTCCAGCGGATCTTCTTCATTCAGATCGCGCAATTCCAGGAGTTCCTTGTGTCTGAACAGAGCATTGTCGTCGAAGTTTATTTTGGCGTCGCAAGCAACGACCTTTCCATCGGCCGTCCAGAGGAATGGATTAATCTCGGCGAGCGACATATCCATCTCGACGTAAGCCTTCGCCAGGGCCATCATAACTGCTGCGGCAGCGTTCACGCTGGGACCAGGAATGCCGATTCCGAACGCCAGTTTGCGCGCCTGATAAGGTGCGAGACCGGATCGAGGATCGAAGGCTTCCTTGAGTATTAAATCCGGCGTCTCGGCTGCTACCTCTTCAATTTCTCCCCCGCCTTTCGAAGACGCCATGAATACCGGCAAACCCATGGCGCGATTGAGCACGATGCCCAAATAGAGTTCCTTGGCCCCATCATAGGGCATCTTCTCTTCCACGAGTAAGCGCTGCACCTTGCGGCCGTCCGGCTTGTTTTGTTTGGTGACCAGCGTCCCGCCAAGCATCTGCTCGGCGAAAAGCGCGGCTTCTTCGGCAGACTCAGGGAACTTGATGCCCTTCAATTCCGCATCATGCATAAACGTGCCCTTACCGCGGCCGCCCGCATGGATCTGCGCTTTTACTACCACGCCGCCACCCAATTTCTTGGCTGCCGAGTCCACTTCCGCTACCGTGAACGCGACTTCACCCCGGGGCACAGGGACTTTGTATTGGGCGAGGATAGCCTTACCCTGGTACTCGTGAATTTTCATGGAATTCCGATTTCGCTGTAAAGTGGGAAATCAAGCTCGTCGCTTCACAGCTAATCTCTACGATACACCAAAATGTCCATTCTCCCTTCTTTGCACGCCGTCGTGGCGGGACAAACGTTAACGGAATCCGAGGCCGAAGAGACGATGGCCGTAATACTGGAGGGCTCCTCGACGCCTCCGCAGATCGCAGCCTTCCTGACTGCCCTCCGCATGAAAGGGGAATCAGCGTCCGAACTCACGGGCTTCGCGCGAGCCATGCGGCGCTTTGCTGGTCCATTCGACACGGGGCTTCCCGCTGGTGAACCCCTGCTCGATACTTGCGGGACGGGCGGCGATGGTCTCGCGACATTCAACATTTCAACCATCGCCGCGTTCGTGGCCGCAGCCGCCGGTGTGCGAGTCGCCAAACACGGCAACCGGTCCATCTCGAGCAAGTGCGGGAGTGCCGATTTGCTCGAAGCGCTCGGCGTCCGGATCGACCTTTCGCCTGGGGAGGCCGCGCGCGCGATTCGCGAAGTAGGGATCGCGTTCCTCTTCGCTCCGGCGTATCACGCGGCGACGAGGCATGTACAGCCAATCCGGCGTGAACTCAAGATGCGGACCGTCTTCAATCTGCTGGGCCCTCTGGCCAACCCCGCGGGAGCTAACCTTCAGGTGGTCGGGACCACCACGGAGAACCATGCGGAACTGATCGCGGAAGCGCTCTGCCGGCTCGGTTTGAAGCGCGGTTTCGTAGTCTACGGACGCGACGGGCTGGACGAGGTGACGACTACCGCGGAGACGGTGGTATTTGCGATCAAGACTGGGCAGGTTGAAAGACTGATTCTGACGCCGGAAGATTTCGGGCTGCCGCGGGCGCAACTCTCCGATCTCGCCGGCGGTGTGGTGTCGGAAAACTGCGAGATCGCCCGCAAGGTTTTCGCAGGCGAACGCGGTCCTGCTCGCGATATTGTTCTGGCCAACGCGGCAATTTCCTTGCTCGCCGCGGAAACGGTCGAAGGGCTGAGACAGGGTGTAAAGATCGCGGCTGAGGCGATCGATTCAGGTAGCGCTTGGGGTAAGGTCGCAGCCTTGGCCAAGTTTCAAGAGAATCCCGTGCGCTGATCCAGAACCTTAAATTCCTCTCACTTGGTTCAGCCAAGTTTGAGCGGCAACGGGCGCGCTCACGCTATTCTGAGTGTGGCGGCAAGAGCGGAAGTGCAACTCAACGATCGCTATACCATTGAACGCGGAACCGTGTATCTCACCGGGATTCAGGCCCTTGTGCGTCTGCCGCTCGATCAGATGCGCCGCGATCGTCACGCAGGCCTTAAGACCGCATCCTATATCTCCGGCTACGAAGGCTCTCCACTCGGTGGCTACGATATGGCGTTGCGGCGCGCGGGCCCACTGCTCAAGGAACTCGGCATTCACTTTCAACCCGGCGTGAACGAAGACCTCGCCGCAACCGCGATTTTCGGCAGCCAGATCCAGCATGTGGTGAACGGCGGTAAATGGGACGGCATCGTCGGCATCTGGTACGGCAAAGGGCCCGGAGTCGATCGCTCCAGCGACATTCTTCGTCATGCCGGTTTCGCCGGAGCTGCCGGCCAGGGCGCAGCTCTGGTCTTGGCGGGCGACGATCACAACGCCAAGAGCTCCACGATCCCGCATCAGAGCGATTTCAGCCTGATGAACTTCTGCATCCCTACTTTATTTCCCGGCAACACGCAGGAGATCCTCGATTACGGCCTCGCCGCCATTGCGCTCTCGCGCTATACGGGGGCATGGGCCGGGATGAAGATGGTGACCAACGTCTGCGACGGCGGGGGAACCGTGAGTGTCGATCCCGAGCGTTCATCTTTCGTCAACCCCGAAGGCTATCAGAAACATAACGACCACCGGCTGCTCACGCCCTATTCGCTGCCGATGGAGTACGAGATGAACCGCCGGCGTTTGGACGCTGCGAAGGAATGGACGCGCGCCAACCGGCTGAATCGCTGGCATGGGGCGCGAGCCAGTGCGCGGATTGGGATCGCGTCGGCGGGCAAGGCTTACTACGATTTAATGCAGTCGCTGGCCGATTGCGGTATCACGGCGGAAGATCTGGTGGCGCGCGGGATTCGCATTGCCAAGTATGCGGTGACCTACCCAGTCGAACCGGCGTTTACGGCTGAATTTGCCGAGGGCCTCGAGACACTTATCGTGGTCGAGGAGAAGCGCAGCTTTCTCGAGTTTCAGATTCGCGATGCGCTCTATAACCGTGGAGTGCGCCCCATGGTGATCGGGAAGGAGGATGCCAAGGGTAACGCGTGGTTTCCCGCACACGGCGAACTCGATCCCGATATGATTACGGCTCGGCTGGGCTTTGGGACCCCGCGTTCCCTTGGCAGGCCGAAGCCTGTCACGCAAGGGCTTGAACGAGTTCCTAACTTTTGTTCCGGCTGCCCGCATAACCGGTCGACCATCGTACTGCCGGGCGAGATCGCAGCGGGCGGGACTGGCTGCCATGGCATGGCGATTATGCTCCATGACGCGGGGCGAGGGTTCGAGTGGATCACCCAGATGGGCGGAGAGGGCGCGCCGTGGAACGGCATCGCTCCCTTCTCCGATCGCAAGCATATTTTTCAGAATCTCGGCGACGGCACGTTTTTGCATTCGGGGATGCTGTCGGTGCAGGCCAGCGTAGCAGCTGGTGTCAACATCACCTACAAGCTGCTGTACAACCGCGCTGTGGCGATGACTGGCGGACAGGCTTCGGCGAACGCTATGGACCCGCCTGCCATCACACGCATGCTGGCGGCGATGGGCGTACGTAAAATTTTCGTACTGTCAGAAAATAGGTATCCAAAAGATGCCGACTGGGCTCCAATCGTTCGAGTGAGCGATCGCCTCGAACTCACCGCTGTGATGCGCGAGGCGGCCAAGGTCGAGGGCGTGAGCGTAATTCTCTACGACCAGCAGTGCGCGGCCGAGAAGCGGCGTTTGCGGTCGCGCGGGAAATTGGCGGAGCCCGTTCATCGACTGGTGATCAATGAGCGCGTCTGCGAGGGCTGCGGAGACTGCGTGAAGCAGTCCAACTGCATGAGCCTGCAACCGGTCGAGACGGAGTTCGGGCGCGAAGATGCGGATCCATCAGGCGTCATGTAATAAAGACTATACGTGCAGCCTCGGAGATTGCCCTTCGTTTGTAACACTGAAATTAAGTGCGGGGAGCAAGGAAAAGGGAGCGCCTAAGTCCGTGTTCCGGGCCCCGTCGGAAAGGCCTGCGCCTGCGTTTGACAGCGTTTACCGGATTCTATCCCCTGGGATCGGCGGCACTGGCGTCATTACGATCAACGCTTTGCTGGCGACTGCCGCGGCAATGGACGGCCTTTCTGTTGCTACGCTCGATCAAACAGGTCTGGCGCAAAAAGGCGGGGCGGTAGTATCGCACCTGATCCTCACTCATGAACCTGTGGAAGTCGCAGCCCGTATCAATACCGGAAACGCGGACCTGATACTGGGCTTCGATCTTCTCGGCGCCATTAGCGCTGAGAATCTTAAATGTGCCGATCCTGAACGCACTGCGGCGGTGATTAATGCGGACGTCACGCCGACGTCCGAGGCCGTCCGTCAAGACCGGCGGTGCGATTCTCATCCGCTGCTCGACGCGATTCAGAACGCCACCATGAGGGGCCGCTGCATCATGGTGGATGCCTCCCGGATCGCAGAGGAGTTGTTCGGCTCGCACCTGTTCGTCAATATGTTTCTGGCCGGCGTCGCATGGCAGGGTGGGTATATCCCCATTCAGGCGCGCTCGATCGAGGCAGCTATCCGGTTGAATGGAGTGGACGTCGACCGCAACCTGCAAGCGTTCTCGGCCGGCCGTGCGTATTATGAGTTCCCCGCCCCGGCGCGCGTTCCCCAGGAGCCGAATTCTCTCGACTACTACCAGGAACTGGTTGCGTACCAAAGCGAAGCTTGGGCGCGAGAATGGCGCTCAGCCGTCGACCGGGTCAACATGGACCGGCCCGATCTTGCCGATGCGGTAGCTGCGAATCTTTTTAAGCTAATGGCTTATAAGGACGAGTACGAAGTCGCGCGGTTGCTCACCGATCCGGCCTTTGAAGCACGCACGCGGAATATGTGGGATGACGTAGAATCCATCAGCTACAACCTTCATCCCCCGCTGCTAAGATCGCTGGGTCTCAAAAAGAAGATGAGGTTCGGCCCGTGGTTCCGTACGCCGCTCCGGCTGCTTGCACGGTGCAAAGGACTGCGTGGAACTCCCTTCGATCTTTTCGGATATTCGCGTCACCGGCGCGAAGAGAGAGCTCTAATAGTGTGGTATCGAGATCTAATCGATGCGGTGCTTGCCGGCAAGGCATCGCCAGAGGTGTTGGCACTCCCTGACAAAATTCGAGGCTTTGAAGGAATTAAGGCGGCGAGCATCGAAGAGGCCCGCCGCGCTATTGTCAGGGATAAACTGGAAGCTAACGTTTGATCAGGTTCGGTTGACTGTTTGAAGCCAGCTTCAACGGAACTGTTACACTGCCCAAGCTTCCCGATGCATTGTCGCGCACTACGATTCGGAGCTGCGAAGCTTGAGAAACCAGGGGAACGGTCCGATCCGGCAAGATCAACCCGGCGCTCTTCATCATCTTGTCGTATTGCTCATGCGTCAGATTTAGCTCGATGGTGTCGTCCTGGCCGTTAAACTGGTTCCCGCGATCGTTCTTCTGGACCAGGAAAACGTCCAGTTTGCCATTCATGCGGTCACCCTTGGGCGCCCAACCGATACCGTCCGGATCCACTTCCAGGCGGATGATCATCGAGTTCGGCGCTGGCTTGTCTGTGCGGGCAGTACCCACGCTGACACCCAGCGCGCTCGAATCGAGCGGGCTCAGCACGGCATCCGCGATTTCGGCTTTGCGGGTCTTCTCGTCGCTCACCTTGTTCTCGAAGTCGAAATAACCTTTGCGGAAACGGACGTCATAACCGATTCCAGCATGTTCTACCTTGACCGAGAGCTTGTGGAACTTGCCGTCGTACTCCTCATCCTTCGGATAAAAACCCAAGGTGTAGGTGGTGCTAGCGTCCTCGATAGCATTGCGAATGGCGCTCTTAAGATCGTTCGTGTTGTAGTAAGCTTTGCCTCCGGTTCGGCTGGCGAGCTCTTCCATGGTCTGCTGGTTCTCAACAATCGGACCCATCGACATCTTCGGCTTCAAGTTAACCTTTTGGTTTTCCGCGCTAAAGCGTCCGTCAGCAACCAACCCGCGCGAGTCCACCGGATAGATGGCGACATTGGCGTCGTTAACCGCCTTTACCGTCTTGGTAACTTCGTCGCCAAAGGTCGCTTGTATCCGACTGGGATCATTCATCTCGCGAATGCTGTTGTAGCCGATTTGGAGTGGAAATCCGGTCGAAACCCAAATCAAATTCTTGCGTCCCGGTAAGCTGGACAGATGGTTGGCGATGAATTCGATGACCTTCAGCGTTCCCGTGATCCGGTCCATCATGTAGAAGTCGCGCTGCATCCCGGTGGCGCCAGTGGTTACCCAGTTCCCCAAGCTGACCATGTCGGTGCCGAACGACATCGCTTCATCTTGGGATACATCAGGCAGAGTTTTGCCGTCGCCGAACGCGTTCAGTGCGCGCAACAGGCCGGTCGAGTCGGTGGTGTAATCGTGCAGAACCTTGAGGCCCGCGCCCGTCAGTAGATAAACACCGACGCGATCCTCGGGACGAATCGTCTGCAGGAACTTAACGACCTGCTGCCGCGCAAACATCTGCTGAGCCATCGCCGTGCCAGCCCTGCCGCCGGTGTTCTGCATATCCAGCAAAATTACGGTGACGCTCTGCGGCGTTCCAGGCTTGGACATCAGCTTGTTGGTATAGACGCCGGGAGGCAGTTTCACAGGAGACGCAGGAAGTTTGCCGTTGCTGGACTCCTCCGAGAACGTCGCTATGCTTTCCTGCTTGCCGTTGTCGAACAGCTTGAAATCCTCTTTTTTAAGATCCGTGACGGGTTGGCCCTTGTGGCGGACGATCACGTTTACCTGAATGAGACGCGTCGTACTATGAAACGTCGGCGTGTTCATCTGGACGTTCTGCGCGGTTTCTTTCTGCGCGGCTGGGTTGGCGGCTGGGCTCTGTGCCCACAGGCAAGCGGCGATCAAAGCCGCGACAGCGAAAGTTTTACGCATTGAACATACTCTCCATCTGTTAAGACGAACCCCATTCGAGAGGGTTACTCTCGATTACTTCCATTAACGCCCTTAAATCGTGGCCTGTCAATATTTAACCGACGTTCGGAACCCGCGGGTGCCTGCGAATCGGTAACGTGAATATTCCTTAACCCCAAACGGGCTGGGCAGCCGGCAGGCCCGCAAACGCCGTTGATCTCCTGCCCGACAGAGCAAGCGGAGCACCAGAATGGGAGATGCTTGGACCCGGCGTAAAAATGCGGCTGTGTTACAGGCCGTCAATGAGTATATAATCAAGACTGCTCTGGCTCTTGTCCGGCCGCCAACCGCGATGAGGGTACTTACACCGACGCCATCAAAGCGCCTCAACGAGGTCATGGGATTCGTGTTCCTCGCGGGAGGCATCCTCTTGCTCCTCAGCTTGGCCTCGTACCATGCTCAGGATCCGTCGTGGGATACAGCCACTGCGCACCTGCGCCCTCTGAACCTCGCCGGTCCGTTCGGGGCGCATATTGCGGATGTCGGTCTGCAGGCATTCGGAATTGCTGCTTTCCTATTTCCCCTCCTCGCATTTGTCACCGGCTGGAAGTGGATCCGCTCCGAGGAGATCAACACCCCGGTTTTCCGTCTCGCTGGGTTCATACTATTCCTCTCCTGTTTCAGCGCCGCGGCTTCGCTCTTCCGGAATGTGATGATCTTCGACCATATGATTCCGATTGGCGGAGTCACCGGCGAAATGCTGGCGGACCGGCTGCGGGAAAATCTGAATCCCCTGGGAGCCGGGATCGTCGCGGTGACTGGGATGATCGTTTCTGTCTATTTGTTTTCAGCATTTACGCTTGAGAAGTTGACCCATTGGTTCGTACCTGTCGTCAGCGTCTTACAGCGCGCGGTGAATGAGTTTCGCGAATGGCGGGAACGCCGGCACGACCACGCGTTAGAGAGAAAAGAAGCGAAGAGAGAAGCGAGGAGATTGGCACTCGAAGCCGATGCCGCCCGTGCTTCGGCTACAACGGCGAGGGGGCCGCTGACTGGCAACGGCGTTGGCCCCGCAACTCAGGAGAAGCGTGGCAGGAAGAAAACGTTCTGAGGCCCAGGCCGAATTGGACCTGCCGACCACGGCAACTCTCGATGAACTGCCGTGGGAAACTGCGGTTGGGCGCCAACCGGTAAGTGAGAACGAGATCCCCATCTGTGTGCTCGAAGAGCAGCCCGTTGCTCCTCCACAGGGGGGAGTGATGCCTCCGTTCGCCGCTCCTGAGCCGCCTCGGCGCACCCCGGAACCCGCCCGGCAACAGACCGTCTTCCAGCTTCCATCAACGGAATTCCTTAACGAGCCTCCGGCGCGAACCGCTTTCGACGAGCAGGAATTGAAGAACACCGCGTCAGCGATCAAGGCCAAGTTCGAAGAGTTCTCAGTGATGGGTTCGGTGGTACAGATCAACCCGGGTCCAGTGGTCACTACTTTCGAATTCAAGCCCGACGCAGGCGTCAAATACTCTCGCATTATCGCGCTCCGTGAAGACCTCTGTCTGGGGTTGCAAGCGGAGTCCATCCTGATCGAGCGAATCCCCGGCAAGATGACTGTTGGCGTCGAAGTTCCGAATACTCGCCGGGAAGTGATTGCGCTCCGCCAGATCCTGGAGTCGGAAGAGTTCCAGAGCTCCAACTCGCGATTGACTATCTCGATGGGTAAGGACATCAACGGCCGTATCAAGGTAGCCGCGCTCGACACTATGCCGCATGCCCTGATCGCCGGCTCGACAGGCTCGGGTAAATCGGTGATGATCAACTCGCTGGTGATGTCGATTCTTTATAAGTCGACACCCGACGAGGTGCGCATGATCATGGTCGATCCCAAGCGCGTGGAACTTGGCATGTACGAAGGCATTCCGCATCTTCTGACGCCGGTTATCACAGATCCACGTAAGGCCACCAATGCGCTGAAGAACGCGGTGCTCGAGATGGAACGGCGTCTGCGTCTGCTGGCTGAGCATGGGGCGCGCAACATCGATCAGTTCAACAAAAAGGTGCGCAAGCTGCAAGAACAGCCGCGCAGCTTGTTTGAAGAACAGGAGACCGCGACCGAGGAACTGAAACCCCTACCTTTCATCCTGATCCTGATCGATGAACTGGCCGATCTGATGATGCTCGAGGGTAAGAACGTGGAAGAATCCGTGACAAGGCTGGCCCAGATGGCCCGCGCGGTGGGCATGCACCTGGTGCTGGCCACGCAACGGCCCAGCGTAGACGTCATCACCGGTCTGATCAAAGCCAACTTCCCTGCCCGCATCAGCTTTCGCGTGGCCACTCGGGTCGACTCGCGCACGATTCTCGACGTGATGGGCGCAGAGCACCTGTTGGGCAAAGGCGACATGCTGTTCCTCCCGCCCGGGTCTTCGCGTCTCACGCGTGTCCACGGAGCGTTTGTTACTGAAACCGAGATCAACGGCGTAGTGGACTTCTGGAAGCGGCAGGCCACGCCCGAATATGATGAGTCCTATTTGATTGCACCGTCGTCCGAGGACGGCGAGGCTCCCGAGGGTGAACCCCCGAGCGGTGACCAGGATCCGATGTACGAAGAAGCCTTGCGGGTGGTCCTTGAAGCCGGCAAGGCTTCGACCTCTACCCTGCAGCGGCGTCTGCGGCTCGGCTACGGACGCGCAGCACGGATCCTGGACATGATGCATCGCGACGGCATTATTGGTCCGCCTGACGGCAGCAAACCACGTGAGGTGTTGAAGCGGCCCGATTGGCTGAAGGAAGTCGACCGCGTCTGAATCCGGCAGAGACATCAGGAACGATGGCGGCCCTAGCGTCGCCTTTACGTCATTTAACTTCCTGAATGCAACCAGGATACCTCTCCTACGCTTCCAACTAAGTAGAGGTGCCCTTTAATGAGACATACACTTAAATACGTTACTTTTGGCTTAATTTTCGCTGGACTCACTTTCGCTCAGACCACCGCTCCAAGCCCTACGACCATGGTGCAACGAGAAGTGGCGCGACTGACTAAGCAACTCACCCTGAACGCCGGACAGCAAGCGCAGGCGACCACGATCTTTACTACCGAGGCAACGGCCAATCAACCGATTATGGCGAGCTTGAAGACGGCTCGAACCTCCTTGGCGGCAGCCGTTACCAGCAACAACACGGCCGAAATCGCTACTCTCGCCGGCCAGATCGGCACGATGGAAGGACAACTGTTGACGAATTCATCAACGGCTCGCGCTTCCCTCTATGCCATTCTATCCCCAACCCAACAGAGCGAGTTTACTGCTCACGGCGGGCATGGATTCGGTGGTCCAGGTTCAGCCTTCCGGGGACATGGAGGCTTCGGACAGTAGTTAGAGCGTATGGGATGAGGGGTAGGTCAGCGGGCCTACCCCTCCCGATTGACTAGTTCAGTACTTTTTGCACCACGGCGATCGCCGCTTCGACCTTGAAGGGCTTTTGCAGGAAGCCATGTATAGCGCATGGCACGTCGTTCATCTTCATATCCGGCCCGGTGTATCCGGACATCATCACAATCCGCATCCCCGGATGCAACTCCTGCAAACAGACAGCCAACTCAGCGCCGTTCTGTTCCGGCATCAGGTAGTCGACAATTGCCAGCGCGACTTCCGCGTCCGTTCTTTGGCAGAGTTCGAAGGCTTCGCGAGGTCCCGTCGCGGCTAAGACCGTATAGCCTGCCTTGCGTAATATCGCGGACAGAATCGTTGTGATCATGGGTTCGTCGTCTACCACTAAGACAGTTGCTTTCGCAGTCGCTTCTTCAGCCATTGTTGCGCTCTCATTGCGCCGGGGATCGGAGCCGGTCGGAAGTATCACAGTTTCACATACCGTAAGAGCAACTGCTATGCCGAAGTTAGAATTCTCACGACTGACATGCGTCGCATGGGCAAATCTTCCGCAGGTGCTCGAATGAATAGATCCCGGAGCCGTGTCCGTCAGACCATTGAATGCGGATCGCATAATTGCCGACGGGCTCAACCGCATCCATTTTCAGCTTGCGTGTATACATTTGGAACGGATTCGGGGTTTGTTCAGATGACTTAGGCCGGGGCGTGGTGCCGTGGGCTCCCGTGCAGGCGGCACAAGGACAGTGATCCCGGAGCCACGTCAGATCGTAGGTGCTGTGATGCGCATCTTTCCAATCGATGTTGATGCCGCGAGATTTGGAGATCGCGATGTGCTCGGGGTCGGTGCAGAGGATGTTGGGCATAGAGTCTCAAAGACGAGCGCTACGAAAGCTGGCGCTCGACATCGCGAACGCCGGAGATGCGGCGCAAGGCATTCACCAGTTTTTCCAGTTGTTTCTTGTCCCTCACGTCTACGGTCATTTCCACCAGCGCGCCGTCCGACGTCGAATCGAATTCGGTGCGCGCCTCCAGGCTCCGGATATTTGTTTTCTCGTCGGAGAGTGTTGACGTGATATTGGCCAGCAGCCCCGGCCGGTCGTCGGTGTGCACCACAATGCGCACGGGGAATGCCTCGTCGGCACTTCGCTCCCACTCGACGTCGATCTTGCGCTCGACCTCATACATCAGGTTCTGCACATTGGGACAGGCTTTCGAATGCACGGCAATCCCTTTCCCGCGGGTGACGTAGCCAACAATCCCCTCGCCACGGATGGGATTGCAGCATTTGGCGCGGTAAACCAGGAGATCGTCAACGCCCTTCACTTTGACTACGCCATCGCCCTGGGTCGCACGATTCTGGCGCTCAGCGGGTGAGATGGTGGCCGGCGTTTCGGTCGATACCGAAGGTTGCACGGCAGGCTCTTCGGGACAGACGAGCCCGGGAGAAGCTTTCTGCAAAACCTGGCGCGCGCTGAACTTCCCGTAGCCAAGGCTGGCGTAAAGGTCCTCGACCTTGGCCATCCCATAATCCGAGGCGACCCGCTCCAACTCGACCCGCGCAATACGAGCCATCTGCACACCCATGCGCCGCGCTTCCTTTTCGAGATATTTCTGTCCGATCTCGATGGCCTTGCTGCGCTCGCTCGCGTTGATGATGTGCTTGATCTTGTTGCGGGCCCGCGACGTTTTTACGAGCGACAGCCAGTCCTTGCTTGGCTGGTGTCCGGGTTGGGTCAGAATTTCGACGGCGTCGCCATTCTTCAGGATGTAGCGTAGCGGCACGATGCGGCCGTTGACCTTCGCCCCGACACAAGTGGTTCCCACGTCCGAGTGAATCGCATAGGCAAAATCGATGGGGGTCGCGCCGCGGGGCAGCACAATCACGCGGCCCTTGGGCGTGAAGGTATAGACTTCTTCAGGGTACAGATCGACTTTCAGCGTCGACATGAACTCGCCCGGATCGGGCATGTCCTGCTGCCACTCGACAAGATGCCGGAGCCAGACCATCCGCTGATCGTCCTCGGCCGGACCTTTTTTCCCCTCTTTGTACTTCCAATGCGCGGCGATGCCTTCTTCGGCAACCCGGTGCATCTCTTCGGTCCGGATCTGAACCTCGAAATGGTGCCCTTCCGGCCCCAGGACCGACGTGTGGAGCGATTGGTAGAGATTGGGACGGGGGATAGCGATGAAGTCTTTAATGCGTCCCGGAATGGGGCGCCATTCATTATGAATGACACCAAGAGCCGCGTAGCAGTTCTTCACCGAATCGGTGACGATGCGCAGCGCCGTGAGATCGTACACCTGGTCGATGGTGATCTTTTGCCGTTTCAGTTTCTGATAGACCGAAAAGGCGCGCTTCAGCCGCGCTTCGATCTTGGCCGGGATGCCTTCTCGCCGCAGTTCTTCTTCCACGGTGGCCTTCACCTGAGCGAGCAAGCGCTCATTCTCCTCGCGCTTTTCATCTATAGTCTTCGAGATCTCGGCATAAGCAGCGGGATCGAGGTAACGGAAGCCAAGGTCTTCCAGTTCGCCGCGAACTTTTCCCATGCCCAGGCGATGAGCGATGGGAGCGTAGATTTCGAGAGTCTCACGAGCGATGCGTTCCTGGCGGTCGGCGGAAAGACTGCTGAGAGTCCTCATGTTGTGGAGGCGGTCGGCCAGTTTGATCAGGATGACGCGGATATCGCCGACCATCGCCAGGAGCATCTTGCGGAAGCTCTCGGCCTGGCGATCTTCGGCGGAGAAGAAGTCGAACTTCGCCAGTTTGGTCACGCCATCTACGCAGCGCGCGACTTCCGGACCGAATTTCTTGCGGATTTCCTCGACCGTGACGCTGGTGTCTTCGACTACGTCGTGCAGCAGGCCGGTCTGCAGACTTACCATGTCCATCCGCATGTTGGCCAGTATGAGAGCGACCGCGAGCGGGTGAGTCATGTACGGCTCGCCTGAGGCTCTCAACTGTCCTTGATGTTGTTTGTCGGCAAACTGGTAGGCTTCGAGCAGCGGAGCCAGATCTTCGTTGGGACGTATCTCGCGTACTTGCGCGACGAGTCGCTCATAGGCCTCGTTGACAGAAGGGGCGTTGCCGCCGGAGGCTTGCGAAATTGAGGGCGCTTCTAACGGCACAGCCGCCAGCGGGCTTACGTCCGGACCGGCGGCTGGTTCAGCTTCATTGGGCATTTACGAAAGAGACAGACCGGAGCCTGTCTCTCAATTTTACTTCGCGGCGCCGCCGGATGCAGTGGCGGCAGCTTTCTTCTCGGCATTCTTCTTCTGGGTCGCCAGCGTCTTCTGGACCCAGTTGTCAGCCTCTTCAACAGCCTTCTTGTACTCGGCGGGAGTATCCAGCAGATCGGCACGATAACGGATGAGCAGGTTCATGTACGCCATCGCATTTTCATAGTCCGGATCCGCCTTCAGGGCATCCTGTTCCGCCTTGATGCCCGCGTCAAGCTGCGGCATCCATTTTTCCTTCAATTCAGCGCGGATTTTCTTGTCCTTCAGCGGACCGGGATCTTCCGGCTTCATTGCCATGTCGACGCGAGCCTGACGATCCGCGATCAGGAATCGCGTCCAGGGAATAACACCAAGCGTGTAGTACGCCTCTTTGTTATTCGGGTCGAGTTCGACAACCTTGCGGTTCCATTCCTCGGCTTTATCCCAATCCTTTTGCTGGAAATAGATATTCGCAATGGACTGGGTTGCGAGCAGATCTTTGGGATTGGCAGCAAGCACCTTGGTAAATTGGTCCATGGCGGACTGCGCGTACTGTTTGTTCTCCGGCGAATCGGCGCCCGGAATATACTGGCTCATATACGCAGTAGCCAGATACAGCCGCGCTGTGGGAAAATCGGGGTCAAGTTCCACAGCCTTCTTGAAGTATTCCACCGCGTCCGAATACTTAGTTGCCTTGAATGCCTGTACTCCGCGATTCAGATTATCGCGGGCCCTGAGCTTCTGGCATCCGGACGTGAGGGTCACGAGCGCAACCAGCGCCGCGGCCAGCACAATCAGTCTTGGTTTCATAGTGAACTGCCGCATCCTTAAGTAAGTCCTCCACCACAGGAGTATTCTAAGTTCGTCATATGTGACGTGTCACGTAACAGAGGCGCGGCGCACCCAGTGAGAGCTCGCTCGCGCCCGCTTGCTTACTGGCCTAGCTCAACCTTCGGCGTCATCAAACCGACCTTGTCGATCCCGGCGCCGTGAGCGATGTCGATCGCCCTGGCAACCACCCCGAAATCAAGATCCGGATCGCCCTTGACGAAAACCACCTTCTCGGCGCGAGTTTTGAAAACCTCAATGAGACGATCCTGAAGTTTATCCGGAGAGACGTCTTCATTGTTAAGCTTCCAATGCTTATCTTTGTCGATGATGATGACTACCGTCCGGTCGTTGTCGGGAGGCGGCGGCGAATTTGGCGGCGGTGGCTGAGGGGCCAACGCGTCCAACCCGTGCGGCGTCACCGGCGAAATGGCCATAAAGATGATCAACAGGACTAGGAGAATGTCGATCATCGGCGTCATATTGATGGTAGACAGGGCGCCACCCCCGCCTCCAAGGTTCATTGCCATATCAATATCTCCTTAATTCCCACCACCCGAACCCTCGGGTTTGGTGTCACCAGTCTGCGCGACCTGCTCAGTCAGTAGACCGACGTCGTCCACGCCGCCCGCGCGCAGATTGTCCACTACATCCGCGACACGTCCGTACTTTGCACGGATATCGGCCGAAATGTAAACAGTCTTGACGGGACGGTTGGCAAGAAGATCCTTGACCTTCGGCGCGAGTTCATCGGGTTGAACCCTGATTGTGCCGGGGCTGAGGAAACAGCTGCCGTCGCGTGTCACTGCAATTTCTACGGCGTCTTCTTTGTCGGCATCGGACATCGCAACCGCGTTACGAGCCTTATATTTGTCCACCGTCACGGTCTTCGACAGCATCGGCGTGATCACCATGAAGATGATCAGCACGACGAGCATCACGTCAACCATGGGAGTGACATTGATGTCCGATACTGGCGGTGGCGCCTTTTTTAATTTCATATCTTCTCCAGTGTCTGCCTTTTGCCGGGCGCGGCTTTAATACCGCGCCCGGACAACCATCAACTCGCTGACTCTAACAGAACGATGTCTGTATTACGTTACTTGCGTGCGCCCGCACGCATCTGCGAACGTTTTAAAAAGTAGTCGATCAGCTCGGAACTGGAGTTGCCCATCTCGACGTCGAAAGCATCCACGCGTCCGGTGAAGTAGTTGAACATCCAGACGGCGGGGACGGCCACGAACAACCCGATGGCGGTGGTGACAAGAGCTTCCGAAATACCACCGGCGATCGCGCCGATACCAGGAGACTTTTCAGCGGCCATCGTTTGGAAGGCGTTAATGATGCCGACGACGGTTCCGAACAGACCTACGAACGGGGCCGTTGAACCGATGGTCGCAAGGGCCGAAACTCCACGCTTCAATTCCGCGTGTACAATCGCTTCCGCGCGCTCGAGAGCACGCTTCGAGGCATCGATTTCTTCTCCGGAGATCTCACTGCTCGATTGATGAGCCTGGAACTCCTGCAGACCGGCAACGACCACTTTCGCCAGATGGCTCTTCTTGTAACGATCGGCAATCTTGATCGCTTCATCCAACTTGCCTTCACGCAGGGCGCCGGCAACCGCCGGGGCGAATGCCCGGGACTGCTTGCGTGCCGCATTGAACGCCATCAAACGATCGATCATGACACCAATCGACCAAGCCGACATCAGGAACATGACGATGACGACCGCCTTTGCCAAACCACCCATCTGGTTCCAGAGTGAACGGGGGTCCCAACCCGGAGCCCCGGCTTCCTGAAGCAGCATGAACGCCCATACTTGCACCTGTAAAAGCATCTTCTGTTTTTCTCCTGCGAGTTGAATTTATAACTGCTGAACTGTTTTCGTTTGAACCCGCTCGCTTACGCGCGCGGCTCGGAACAACCGCTTGTTTATGCGCGCGGTTCCGTAGAACCGGCGCGCTCACGATTTACTGATTCAATGTAAAGTTCACGTCGATGGTGGTGATGACTTCGACCGGCTCGCCGTTGAGCAAAGTCGGTTTGTAGACCCACTGCCTTACCGCCTCGAGCGCCGACTGCACCAACATGGGATGCCCGCTGACCACTTGCAAATTCTGAATCGTCCCGTCCTTCGCAATGATGGCATTGAACCGGACAGTCCCTTGAATACGAGCCTGCTTGGCTAGCGGCGGATAGCCCGGCTTGATCTGCCGGAGCAGGTTGGCCGCTTCTACGTTGCCACCCACCCGGATGGACTGAGGCACCACAGGTTTGGGCTTCTCCGCCGGAGGAGGCGGAGGTGGTGGTGGCGGTGGCGCCGCGGAGGGAAGCCCTCCCACGATACCGCCCAGCACGCCGCCGAGTTGACCGCCGGGTACGCCGCCGGCAACGCCGCCGGGAACGCCAGCCGAAGAGGGAATCTCTTCTTCCTTGATCATCTTAATTTCTTTGGGGATGGTTTTGGGCGCGGTCAAGTGGCCCATGTCGAATTGCCGTTTCACCTGCACCACTTTCACCGCTGCCGCCGGAGGAGGAGGCGGTGGTGGTGGCGGAGGCGGAGGCGCTGTCAAAAACGTAGTTAACTGCGTTTTGGGCAACGCATCAAAGTAAATCAGAGGAATGATAACCGCGATCGCTACCAGCAAAATCTGGACTGCAAACGATACCAGGATAGTCCAGGACCTATTGGTTTTGCCAGTGCCGTCGACGAATGTTTGCTCAAACATACCGCCATTCTCCCTTCATCTACGCTCTTCCGATTTTGAAATCCGGAAGTAGCTTATTCTATTTCATTCGGACGCCCCGCGCGCAAGTGTTTGCGGATTTTTTCGGAATGGCGCCCAACCCCGCTGCGGCAACCAGGCCACATCTAACGCTAAAAGGCACAGAACTCAATGTCTGTCTTACTTACTACAAACGGACGTCGATCCGTCACACATTTCACTTCGAAACCTTCGCGGCCGGACTCTTCGAGCGGACCGCGCCGCTGCCAACGACTACCGCGGGCTTCCGGCGCTTATCACTATAATCGCGGCAGAACAAAACGATCGGGCTTGCGATAAACACCGAAGAGTAGGTTCCCACAATAATGCCACAGACTAGCGCAAACGAAAAACCATGCAGTACCGGACCACCGAACAAAAACAGAGCGATGCAGGTGAGGAACGTCAGACCCGACGTCATGACCGTCCGGCTCAACGTCTGGTTCACGCTGAGATTCATCACCGCTTCGAGCGGCATCCGCAAATTCATCTTCAGATTCTCGCGAATCCGATCGAAGATGACAATCGTATCGTTCATGGAGTAGCCGACCAACGTCAACAGCGCCGCGATTACCGTCAGGTCCATCTCTTTATTGAAGAGAGAGAACATTCCGATCGTAATAATCGTGTCGTGGAAAACCGCGATCACCGCGCCCAAGCCGTACATCCACTCAAAACGAAACCAAATATAGGCCAACATACCGGCCAGCGCAAGGAGTGTCGCATAGATCGCCTGACGCCGCAGATCGGCGCCCACCTGCGGCCCCACCACTTCCGTGCCGCGCAGCGCCGAGTAGGGAGCCAGGTAACATTCCTGCCTGATGACGCTCATCACCTGCGGCGTTACGCCGGGGACTTTGCTCAAATCCTCCAGATTCGCAATCAGCCCTGAGCGCGGAGGGGTGTTCCGAAAATCCATGATTGCCTGCGACACCTTCAGCAGATCCTGATCGCTCATCCCGGCCCCGGCATTCTGAAGCGGCCCGCGCAGACGATCCTCCAACGCACTGACACCAGCGTTGTTGAGATCCAGTTTGCCGTTGTTCTGGCCGAATCTCGCTTTCAACGTATCTAAAACAATCTGGTGATTCTTCGACAAGGTCTGATCGTCCGCGCCCGCAGTCCCGATGGAGATCTCGTTTTCCGAAGATTCAAAACTCTGTACCGTCGGTGCTAAGGGCAAAGCTTTGTCCAAAGCCGCACGTACTTCATTGACCGGCGGAGCACCCAAAAACTTCACCGTGATCAACATGCCGCCCTTGAACTCGATTCCGTAGCGGGGGCCCCCATGGATCGCCAGACTAATCAACCCCGCAGCCGTCAGGACCAGCGACGCGATAATGAACGGCCACTTCTTGCCCAGGAAGTCGTAATTCGTACTTCGAAATAATTCCATCGATCACTGCACCTTTATAGACACCGGTCTCACGGGAGTTGTTCCCGCCTGCCGGAGATAAATTAGTTCACGCCAACAGGGCTGCTTGCCGCCTGCTTTGCAGGCCGGCATACCACAGTGGGTCTGTCGTATGGGGCGCCTCATATACTCAAAGCCGTAACCTGCTTCCGCGCGGACATCTCATAATCGAAGATTACCTTCGACACGAATACCGCCGTAAACACGTTAGCCAACAATCCGATGACCAGGGTTACCGCAAAACCACGCACGGGACCTGTCCCAAACAGGAACAGGAACAGGCACGAAACAATGGTCGTGACGTGCGTGTCGACAATCGTCCACCACGCCTTGCCAAAACCGGCGTCGATCGCCGCGGGCACCGCCTTCCCTGCCCTGAGCTCCTCCCGAATCCGTTCGAAAATCAGCACGTTGCTATCGACCGCCATACCAATGGTCAGAATGATTCCGGCGATGCCGGGTAGAGTCAACGTCGCGCCGAAATAGGAAAGCGCCGCCATCAGGATCACGGTATTGAGTAGCAGCGCCAGCACCGCATTAATCCCGCTCTTCTTGTAATAGACCAGCATCACCACGATCACCGCAGCCAACCCCGCAATACCGGCATAGATTCCTTCGCGGACCGAATCCGCGCCGAGCGAAGGTCCTACCGTGCGTTCCTGTTCATAAACGATTCCCGCCGGCAGCGAGCCGGACTTCAGCACCAGGGCCAGGTCTTCCGCTTCCTGCTGGTTTGCCAGGCCCATGATTCGTCCAGAATCGCTAATCGCGCTCTTGATGTCCGCTACGCTCTTGATCTGGTTGTCGAGCAGCACTGCCAGCTTGTTGCCGATATTAGCCGAAGTGTAGCGCTCGAAACGCTGCCCGCCGTCCTGCGAAAGCGTGAAACTCGCTTCCCACCGCCGGTTCTCGTCCTGCGACGGACGCGCGTTGCGAAGATCCTGGCCGACAATCACGGGAGTCCGGGAAACCAGATACCATTCACCCTTTTCGCCTCCGCGCGGCCAGAAAGCCAGTTTCGTGTTGAGCGGCAGCACACCGCCCTTTTGCGCCAGCGCGGCATCCTGGCTGGCAAAAGGTCCTTCTTTGACTTCGTCGATCTCGAGTTGCGCCACCTGCCCGATCAGGTCCTTCACGCGCGCCGGATCGTCGATATCCGGCAGCTGAACCAGGATTTCGTACTCGGCGTCGGAACGGCCGTATTGCGTCACGCTCGGTTCCGTCAAACCCAGTGCATTCACTCGGTTCTCGATCGTCTGAATGGACTGATCCACCGCCTGGCGCTTGAGTTCCACCAGTTCAGAAGGCTTCATCGTCAGCTTGTAGTCCGTCGCGTTCACCGGCGTCAACAGCCATTGGGGGAACCGGTCTGAAATTACCGATCGGAAATCCCCGGACTTGGCGGCCGGAATCCCCTGCACGTTGATTTGAATCGAATCCGCCTGCTGGATTGTAGTCGGATCGTTACGATCGATGTTGTTGAAATCGATGCCGCGTTTCCGCAGCTCCTCTTTCATCGAATCGATGTTGCGCTGCGCCTCGCTCTTGACGGCGTCCTGCACCTGTACCTGCAGCACCAGGTAACTCCCGCCTTTCAAATCGAGGCCGAGCCGGATGTTCTTTCGAACGTTGCCCAGGATATCCGCCCGCGACCGCGGGATACCAAAGATGCCATACAGGCACAGCAGGATGGTGGCAACAATTACGATGGTCTTCGTCGTCAGATGTCTCTGCATGAAAAAATTAGCCTTCAGTGGAACCCGTTACTTGGAGCCTTCGCTGGTAACCAGGGCGGATACGGCGGAGCGGGCAAACTGCAACTTCAAGTTATCGGGCTTAACTCTCAATGTTATCGTATCGTTGTCTACGGCCGTGATCGTACCCACAATTCCGCCAGTCGTCACCACTGCATCCCCGTTCTTCAGTTCGGACAACATCTTTGCCAGGGCTTTCTTCTGCTTCTGCATCGGCAGGAAGAGTAGTAGATAAAAGATACCGAAGATGACGACGATGGGGGCGAATTGCAGCAGCGCGCTCGGCGCCGGCATGGCGCCCTGCAAAAGGACGCTCGGAAAAAAACTAACAGACAACGTCATTATATTTTAACGGAAAATTCCTCTCCGTGCGTGTACGCGAACTTTAGCCGACCCAAAGCCCAGACGCGCAGGATTTAAACCATTTCACTATAGCGCTTGCCAGGACTGCGCCTTGCAAATGAACTTACAGACCAATCGCCTAGTCCACCAGTTGAGCGGCTGCGCCACGAATGCGATTCAAAAATTGTGGGAAACGACCCAATAGGATAGACTGCCTGATCCCAATCATGATGTCAAGGTAGCGCCGGAGATTGTGCCGGGTGCCGAGCGAAGCGTAGAGAATTTCACCTGCCTGAAATAAGTGACGCAGGTAGGCGCGCGAATAGTTTCGACAAGTGTAGCAACCGCACGCCGGGTCGAGCGGTCCTTCATCTTCTTTATATCGCGCGTGCTTGATGATCACTCGCCCCTCGCTCGTAAACAGCCAGCCGTTGCGGGCGTTACGCGAGGGCAGCACGCAATCCATCATGTCGATGCCGCGTGCCACATATTCCGGCAATTCGTCCGGCATTCCGACGCCCATGGCATAACGCGGCCGGTCTTCAGGAAGAAGGTCACGCGTGGCCTCAGTCATCTCCAGACTCAAAGGACGCGGCTCGCCAACTGATAGCCCGCCAACCGCATATCCATCGGCATCGAGATCCAAGAGTTCGCGTGTGCAACTTCTCCGCAGATCCTGGAACATGGAGCCCTGCACGATTGGGAAGAGAGCATGCCGGGTGGTCACTTCCGGGGGTTGCTTGCGAAAATGCTCCATCCCGCGCCGCGCCCAGCGCACCGTTCGTTCCATCGCCGCGCGCGCCGTTTCGTGACTGACCGGGTACGGCGGACACTCGTCCAGCATCATCGCGATATCGCTGCCGAACGCCAGTTGCACATCGACCGTCGATTCCGGCGTGAACTTGTGCGCATCGCCGTTCAAATGGGACTGGAATAACACGCCATCTTCCGAGATCCGGCGCAGGCCACTCAGGCTGAACACCTGAAAGCCTCCCGAATCGGTGAGAATCGCGCCGGGCCACGACATGAAACGATGCAACCCACCCAATTTTCGAATGGACTCGTGTCCGGGACGTAGAAACAGATGGTACGTATTGCCCAAGATAATTTTGGCCTGCAGATCGTCCCAGAGATCGCGCTGCGAGAGTCCTTTGACTGTGGCCTGTGTCCCGACTGGCATAAAAACCGGCGTTTCAATGTCCCCGTGGGCCGTGTGCAAGATCCCCGCACGGGCCCCTGTGTCCGGGCACCGGGCCTGGAGAGTAAAGGTAACGCCTCGATTCATTTGGGGTGAGCGTAACACAGAGTCCAGCTTGGCAGACCAGAGAGCTTTTGGGCCGATCGCTCCGCTCTCGCCCGAGGTCGGAAAAAAGGCGGAGACAGCCACAGCTTGAAGGAAAAAACGAAAGACACATGAGAGTACCGCAACCCCTGGTACAGCCGTCCTGAGCGCTCCGCCAACCCGTCCCCAACAGGAACGCGGCTCAACAAACATTTGCAGTTCCGCGAGAGTAAGCCGGACGTATACCGGTATCAACCCCAGCGAAAGTGAGCGGAAGCACCGGAGCGAGTCCTGGTAGCGTCAGAACTTTCGCGCGATCAACCCTCCCAACCACCAGCATCCATCTCGCGATTGTCGCCTATTCTGCTCTTAGGGAAACTACTCGCATGACGACTCGACTCGCTTTCATCTTGCTTTGGCTGTACGTTTTCTCCATTCCAGTGACTTATGCCACCGAGATTCCGCTCATCGGCGCCATCAGCACCGCGACTGGTCTGGCCGCCATGGGTGCGGCACTGATCGCGGTAGTGGCGCGCAGACAGGTCCGGGGCCTGGGACCGGTGCATATGGCGATGGCCGCCTTCATCCTGTGGTCGGCCGCGACACTTTGCTGGAGCGTCGCGCCGGATTTAACCGTTCATCGCGTTATGAACTACCTGCAGCTTTTCGTGCTGGTGCTCCTGGTCTGGGAAATGTGCGTCGAAGAAAAAGATGTATTGAGCCTCCTGAGCGCATTCGTGCTCGGCGGAATGATTCCGGCCCTGGCGACAGTGAAAGGTTTTCTGCCCGGCCAGATGACACTGCTGCAACGCAGTTCTACCGCTGGGTATGACGCAAATCAGCTAGCTTTCCTGCTGGCTCTCAGTCTGCCGGCAGCCTACTACCTGATCCTGCGGGAAAAGGGACCCATCGTCTCGCTCTACCGCCTCCAGATGGGTTTCGCGATTTGCGCGATTCTGCTGACCGGCTCGGCCAGTTCCATGATCGCTATGGCCGTGGGCCTCAGCCTGGTTTTCTGGACGTTCCATACGGTATTGGTGCGCACCCGAAACAATGCCTTTGCCACGATGGTGCTGCTTGCCGTCGCCACCATCGTGTTCATGCCTTCCAAAGTCTGGCGGGGTGTTATCGAAGAAACCCGTAAAGGCGACATCGAAGTGACGACAGTGATGAATATGGAAGTGCAGAGCCTTCGCTCAACACCTTTAATGGGTCTCGGGGCCGGCACGCAGGGGCGGCCGGCCGTAGCCATGAGTTATAGCTTGGGTGGCCGCCCGACGTCGTTCACCATGTTCGCGGAAACCGGCATGGTCGGTCTAGCCTGTTCTCTGGCGGTGCTTGCCGTGTTGACGATGACCGCCGGAAGAATGACTGGGACGGCCAAGAGCTTTTGGTTGACCACGTTGGCAGTATGGGTCGTCGGAGTCTTCTCATTAAACTGGGATTGCAGCCAGCCGGCATGGTTGTTGTTCGGTTTGCTGGCCGCGCATGCGGTCTGTCTCAGCGACGAGAGAGCCAGGAAGTCGCAACGCGCCGAGAAACGGCAACGCAGTTACGACGAACCCGTGGAAGTCTTTTATTGACCGCTGCCGATGTCAAACCAACACTGCGCGAATCTGGTCGGCTACTTCTCTGCGATGCGCGTCATCGCGATAGCGCGAGCGCGGCCAGAAAAAGCCTTTCAATCCGTCTTTCTTGCGCCGTGGAACGATGTGCACATGCAGGTGCGGAACGCTTTGGCTGACAATGTTGTTGATGGCGATGAACGAACCGTCGGCTTGTGTAGCTCGTTCGACGGCGGCTTCCAATCGCTGTACGGTTTGAAAGAACTGAGCGACATCAGCGGCAGGTAACTCCGCCAGGGTGACGATGTGGCGGCGTGGAATCAGGAGTACATGTCCTGGAAAAAGCGGCCGGTGGTCGAGAAAGGCAACAGCCAACCCGTCCTGGTATACGATTTCCGACGGCTCGTTGCCGTCTGCAATCTCGCAAAACAAGCACGGCATCAGAGCGGCGTTCCGAGCGCTCGCTCCGCGACTTCCGCCATGGAATGCGCCATCCAGTCGGGTGGGTCGGCTACCAGCGACTCCGGTTGGAAGCCATAGCTCACGCCCCAGGCATGCACGGAAGCGTTGCGCGCTGTTTGCACGTCGACCGAGCTGTCGCCAATCATGATGGTGTTTCGGCGCGCCGCGCCACACTCCTGCATTAACGTTTCGATACCCATGGGATGCGGCTTTTTCCGTTCGAAGCTGTTCCCTCCATATACGTGCAAAAAGAACCGCGCAATACCTAGGCCTTCCACGATCGCCTCGCTGAACCGTACGGGCTTGTTGGTCAGAACCGCAAGCTTCATGCCAGCGCCACTAAGCTCCTCCAGCGCTTCTGCGGTTCCGGGATAAAGCGTGGTGAAGTCCAGCATGTGCCTGCGGTAATAATCGAGGAAGAATTCCTGCGCGGCCGCTAACGTCTCATCCGATGCGCCGTCGCCCAGCGACCGTTTGATCAGCACCGGTACACCGTTACCGACATAAGAGTACACCGTCTCGTTGCTCAGCGGTAGCATCCCCACGGAGTCGCGCGTCGCATTTACTGCGTTCGCCAGATCGAGCCGGGAGTCGATGAGAGTTCCGTCGAGATCGAAGATTAGAAGCGGCTTTAAATAAGCTTCGGTACTGCGGACCGCGTTAGACTCTGCTCCCATTTCATGTCCTCGTCATTCGCCAGTATCGCAAGAACTCTCCACGCTTCTCGCCGCCCCGCACTCGAGCGGCAATCCATCGTCCGTTCACCTCGCATCGCACGAGATCTCGCAAAGATCGGTTATGGCTACCATCGTGCTGCTTCAATAGGCGAGGTGTTTTATGCCGGACGAAAAAGACAAACTCGACGAGAAGGTTAATCAAACGGTGCCGTTCAGCCGTCATACCCAGAAGCGTTATCCGGAGGCCGAACCGATTCTCGATTCCACGTGCAGCTTTGAGGAGATGGATCGAGGCGAAGGGATGGCAGTAGACGACGAGAAGACCTATCACCACACAGAAAAGTGAGGCCGCTGGCGTACGACGTATGCAGGGCAAAGTCGAAGACTCACCCTCAGTTTAAGTTCCTGGTCCCGGTACAATAGAAGAGCCGGCATGTTGCGCAGCCTCTTGCTGTTTCTATCCCGCGAACGGTGGTTGCGGCGTTGGATCGAGACATCTGGTATTGGCCACCGGCTAGCCCACAGGTTTGTTGCGGGCGACACGCTCGGTGAAGTTCTGCAAGTCTGCAGTCGGGTCAATGGCGAAGGGATTTCAGCGACGCTTGATTACCTGGGCGAGAATGTGGGAAATGTTGCCGAGTCGGAGCACTGCCGCGATGTGTACATCGAATCGCTGCGCGCAATCATCAAAGCAGGCATCCAGAGCAACGTTTCTTTAAAACTGACGCAGTTCGGAATTGCTGTCAGCGAGGAAAAGTGTCGCGAGAATGTGGCGGCCCTGGTGGAATACGCAGCCCAAGTCAGATCTTTTGTCCGCGTAGACATGGAGTCAAGCGCATATACGGACCGCACCTTGCGCCTCGTAGAAGACTTACACGCGCGGTACGGTGCTTGCGGGACCGTCATTCAGGCGTACCTCTATCGCAGCGCTGAGGATATCGCCCGCCTCAATGCGCGAGGAATTCCAGTGCGACTTTGCAAAGGCGCCTACCTGGAGCATCCTGATGTAGCATTCCCGCGGAAGCGCGATGTGGATAGGAACTATCTGGACCTCGCCTTCGTATTATTGGCGGCAGGTACTTATCCCGCAATAGCGACGCACGATGAAGCCATCATCAGGAAGGTGATCGCGCACTGCCGGAAGCATGGGATTTCGCCCGATCGTTTCGAGTTCCAGATGCTGTACGGAATTCGCCTCGATCTTCAGCGGAAGCTGGTGACTGATGGATTCCGTCTGCGTCTTTACATTCCGTATGGCGAAGCGTGGTATCCGTACTTTATGAGGCGCCTTGCAGAACGTCCGGCAAATCTTGCATTTCTCCTGAAAAATCTGCTCAGGCGCTGACGGACTTGGGAACTAACCAATGAGTGACAGAGTCAAACAGATTGTGCGTTACTGGGGTTTCCTGGCATTGAAGCTGGTCTTGAGTTGCGCCATCGCCGCAGTTTTTCTGTGTGAGATTAACTACTCGTGGACTCCGCGCTATCCCCTCCCGGCCGTAAATTGGGCGATATTCTTCTGGGACGGGCTTTACACGCTCCTGGTGGGTCTATTATTTCTCGCGCTCGCCGGACTGCTATACCTGTCCGTGCTCGACCAGCGATATCGTTGCCGCGTCTGTCTACGGCGGCTGCGTATGCCGGTGGAACGCGGTTCCTGGAGCCGGATGCTGCAATTCGGGCGTCCCGAGGTCGAATATATTTGCATCTATGGACACGGCAAGTTGAACGTTCCGGAGTTGCAGATCTCGGGCCTCGAGAACCCTGAATGGAAGGAACAAGGCGACATGTGGAGCGAACTTTTTGCCGGAGATCCCGATCCGAAGAAGTAAATGAGAGTTCTTCGACCGTCTTGCGGCGCCCCGGTAACACGACTGTGCACAATAGATTGATATGGGAATGAAATTTAGGGCGCTGTGCGTGGTTCTCGCGGCGCTCACTTTGCAGGCACAAAGTGCCCCGTACTTCGTGGTTTTCTTGCGCCCCGATCCAACCCGCAAGGCGCTATCCGCATCCGCAAGCCGCCGAGTTCAGTCGGAGCATACGTCCAATCTTCGCCAGTTGGAACAGGACGGCGACCTGGCCGCGGACGGACCGTTTGACGACAACCCTACGACAATCAGCGGCATTTTTATCCTGAAGGTAGATTCTCTTCATGAAGCCAGGCAGATCGCGGTGCACGACCCGATGGTCCTGAAACGACGCAATACTGTCGACGTGTACGAGTGGAATGGACCACCCGGAATCGGCGACGAGTATGTTCGAATTCATAATCAGAATCCGGACGCGCCGGACAATCAGAAACTGCATCCGCTGGGTATGCTCTATCGGGGCAGCGCCTGGGCCCCGCGTGATCCTGTGCTCGCTGCCCATGATCGCTACATTGAACAACTGCGCAAAGAGGGCAAGCTGGGCGCCGCAGGTGACGTGAAGACACCCGACGAACTGACCGGTCTGGTGATATTCAAGGCAATTCCTTTGGAGGAAGCGCAGTTGCTCATGAGTCAGGACCCAGCCGTGAGAGCTCGTGTGCTGCGAGTGGAATGGCACCGGTGGCTCGCAGCCGATCACGTCCTGCCATGGTGAGCGCTTGCAGATTGACGGTTAACTTACTCCTTTAGTGGAAACGTAAGGCGCACGCAATTAGTTGACTGGAGGCAACTAATTTGCCAACATGATCCGTATGGCAGCACCCGACGAGATCATCGAGCTGGTCCGTAGCTTCAATCGTTTCTATACGAAGCGGATTGGGCTGCTTCGCGAAGGACTTGTCAACACGCCGTTCTCTCTCACCCAGGCCCGTGTCCTTTTCGAAATCGGCAAGCAACCGGGTACCCGCTCCGCCACGTTGGTTCCTGACCTGGGCCTCGATCCCGGTTATCTCAGCCGGCTCTTGAAGAGCTTCGAACGCCGCAGGCTGGTGAAGCGCCTCAAATCCAATGACGACCGCCGTGTGAATCACCTCACGCTGACCCGCCGGGGCGTCGCGGCTTTTCAACGGCTCAACACCGGTTCGAGCATCGAGATTAGGGAGATGCTGCAGGAGCTTGATCCGGCGCGCCAACAGCGACTCGTGGAGTCCATGTCTACCATCCGGCAGTTGCTCGACTCGCACGAGAAGGCCGCGAGCACCGTTATTTTGCGTCCTCACCGTCCTGGAGATATCGGTTGGGTTGTCGCCAGGCATGGCGAAATATATGCGCGGGAATATAACTGGGATTCGACATTCGAAGGTCTTGTGGCGGAGATCGCGGGGAAGTTTTTGACTCACTTCGATCCACGCCGCGAACGCTGCTGGATCGCCGAACATAATGGTGAAAGAGCCGGATGCGTCTTTCTCGTCAAGGAATCAGATACGGTCGCCAAGCTTCGATTGCTGCTCGTTGAACCCTCCGCGAGAGGGCTCCGGATTGGCGCCAAGCTGGTTCATGAATGCGTCGCATTTGCGCGCCATTGCGGGTATCACAAGGTGACGTTGTGGACCAACGACATTCTGCGGGCGGCTCGCAAAGTCTACGAACACGCCGGCTTCCATCTGGTCAACGAAGAGAAACACCACAGCTTTGGTCACGACTTAAACGGGCAGTTCTGGGAGTTGGACTTGTAAACCTATGCGTTTTTCGCATGCGTCCGCCGCTTGTAATGGTACATCTCCAGATCAGCCTGCTCGAGGATGGGTTGCAATGGCGTCTCTACTCCTTCTGCCGCGCCCCAGCTCAGCCCCAACGGAAACAGACCGTAACCGCGAATCCGGTACGCTGTCAGGCGAACTTCCAATGCCGCCATACGGCCTTGCGCGATCTCCAGGCGCTGATTCCTGAATAAAACCACGAATTCGTCGCCGCCCCAACGGAACGCCTGATCCTCCACCCGGATCGATTTTCGGATCAGATGCCCTACGCTGCGCAACACCTCGTCGCCAACCAGGTGGCCGAAACGATCGTTAATCTCCTTAAAGTAATCCAGATCGCAGACCGTGACCACACCCGTGAAATTCTCATCGAGATGGCTTTCGAGCGCCATACGATTGTGCAACCCCGTGAGATGATCCAGCTGAGAGGTTCCCCTCGCGTTCTTTTCGAGCGCATCTAATTCCGATCGAAGCTGCGCAATGCTCTCTTGCTGAGTCTGTATCCACATCGCCATGGCTGAGAATGCCAGCAGAGTCTGCGCAACCAGGTCATAAACGCTGATCCATTCGAAGGGCGCCATCCATGCTGCCACTTCGCCGCTCGCCGAGTAGATATACATAGACGCGCGAACGATGTACTGCACGCAAAGACAGGCCAAAGCAAACCGCAGCATCTTTCCGCCAATTCCGCGCTTCAAGGTGGTTCCGACGCCGATACTAAAAAAGCTATAGCCGTAAATCAACGCCAGAACACCGGCGTGCAGACCGTAGAACCGCCGTAGGGGAAGATGCCATACCAACGCGTAAAACAACAGCAGGATTATCGGGTAAAGGAACAAGGATCGCGACGACTTGCGGAATCGCCACGTCGTCGAGTCGACTGTCTGCGCCGCGAAGAGTAACGAGAGCGCAAAGGCGATCTCGAGTAGTGCCCTCAGCCACAGGAAGATCGCCGAACCGGTCCAATGGGCTGCCAGGCTCGAGAGCAATGCCAGCGACTCGATCGCCCAGGCCAAACTCCAGAACCTGAAATAAACGACTCCGGATTGGCGCCATAAGAACAGAAATACCGCGCAGAATAGCAGTGTTCCGAACGTTTGAATGAGAGCTGGTGCCGCGCCTTGTATCGCCGGATTGAAGAAATGGCCTTCGAGCATCTGAGCCACGGGTCCCCACTCTTTATACCCCGTTTTTCGAGGCCTAGCTGCGACTCTAATCTCCGCGCACCATGTGACGGCGGATCGCCACAGCTTTGCCGGTAGTCTCATCAACATCGATGATCACGGAATGCAGTTCCACTCCGCGCGTCGCCGGCTCCATGCGGGCAGGCAACGCCGTGAGAAAACGACGGATGATAAGCTCGCGATCCACGCCGATCACCGACTCGTATGCGCCCGTCATCCCGCAATCCGTTTGATATGCGGTGCCTCCTGCGAGGATTCGTGTATCGGCTGTCGGAATGTGCGTGTGCGTCCCAATCACAGCCGAAACACGTCCCTCCAGATACCATCCCATGGCAGTTTTTTCACTCGTAACCTCGGCGTGGAAATCGACAAAACGCACCCGTACCTCGGGCTCGAGACTCTCGAGAATCGCATCTGCCTTGCGGAACGGGCAGTCCGTGCTGGGCATGTATGTCCGGCCTTGCAGGTTGATCACGGCGACGGGGAGATTCTGTTTAGTGCGCGCTATGTAAAGCCCATGCCCGGGACAACCTGCCGGATAGTTCGCCGGGCGGATCAACTGGGGCCGCTTGACGAAATAATCGTAGATGTCCTTTTTATCCCAGATGTGGTTTCCTGTGGTGATCACATCGATCCCGAGGCCAAAAAGCTCTTCGGCAATCGACGGCGTGATGCCGAAGCCGCCTGCCGAGTTTTCGCCATTCGCAATGGTCAAGTCGATCGCCTGGCTCGACTGGATATCTGCGAGATGATCCGCGACAACGCGCCTGCCGTAAGACGCAAAAATGTCTCCAATAAATAAAATTCGCATTTTCTTAGGCGCGCCTACCGCGAGGTAACCGCCCCTTCCGATGCCGACCGGACCAGGGCGCAATACTTGGCAAAGACCCCCCACGTGTAGCGCATTTCGGGAGCCTTCCAGTTCTTCAACCGCCGCATGAGATCTTCGGCATTAATTTCGATATCGATTGCGCCGCGATCCACGTCGATGTTGATGATATCGCCTTCATTCAGGGCACCGATCGGGCCGCCGTTTTGAGCTTCCGGCGCGACGTGCGCGATCATAAAGCCGTGAGTGGCGCCGCTGAAGCGGCCGTCCGTGACCAGAGCAACGGAATCCGAGAGACCTGCCCCGACGATCGCCCCAGTCACTCCCAACATCTCGCGCATACCGGGCCCGCCGCGCGGTCCTTCATAGCGGATCACCACCACATCACCCGCGTGGATCCTGCCGCCCGTGACTGCTGCCATGGCATCTTCCTCACGATTGAAAACTCGCGCCGGTCCCCGATGCTGACGTTTGTCGTGACCTGAAAGCTTAATCACGCAGCCGTCCGGCGCCAGGGTGCCCCGCAGAATTCCCAGACCGCCGGTCGGCTTGAGGGGCCGATCCAGCGGACGGATTACTTCCTGCCCGGGCGTTTCACGCGCGTCTGCGGCTTCTTCCGCGAGCGTGCGTCCGGTGCAGGTGACAGCGGACCCATCTACCAGCTTCCCTTCCACGAGCCGCTGCGCTATCACTGGAATTCCTCCGGCTTTATCGACATCGACCGCGACATATTTACCGCCGGGTTTCAAATCCACGAACAGCGGAGTGCGATCGCTGATCTTCTGGAAATCGTCGAGCACAAGGGAGACGCCCGCTTCCCGCGCCAATGCCAAAAGATGCAGCACGGCATTTGTCGATCCGCCCGTACCGGCTACTCCCGCAATCGCATTTTCGAACGCCGCGCGGGTCACGAAATCGCGCGGCTTGCGTTCCCGGCGCACGCAATCCAGAATAATCTCGCCGCAACGGTACGCAACCGCCTCCTTCCGTGGGTCTACCTGCGGAATGGACGCCGTACCCATCGGCGACATACCGATAAGCTCCATCACCGTCGCCATCGTATTGGCGGTGAACTGCCCGCCACAAGCGCCGGCGCCAGGACATGCGTGATTCTCTATTTCGAGGAGTTCCTCGTCCGTGATCTTGCCCGCAGCCGCCGCGCCGACCGCTTCGAAGACGTCCTGAATGGTGATGTCGTGATCCTTGTAGCGGCCCGGCAGAATCGATCCGCCATACAGCACGACGCCGGGAGTATTCAACCGCAACAGCGCCATCGCCGCGCCCGGAATGGTTTTGTCGCAGGCCACCAGCGCGACGATGCCGTCGAACATATGGCCGCGCGCAACCAGTTCGATGGAGTCGGCAATCACCTCACGGCTGACCAGAGAAGCCTTCATGCCTTCCGTACCCATGGTGATGCCGTCGCTGATTGCGATCGTATTGAACTCCATCGGTGTGCCGCCGGCCGCCCGGATTCCGGCCTTCACATGCACTGCCAGGTCCCGCAATTTGTAATTGCAGTTCATGGTTTCGGTCCAGGTGTTGGCGATTCCGATGATAGGTTTCTTCAGATCGTCGTCTGTAAACCCGATGGCCTTCAGGTAACTGCGCGCCGGTGCGCGATCACGCCCCTGCGTGATGGTATAGCTATTCAGCTTCATGGGCGAACTATCATCTTACAGTGTGGCGGGTTTTAAGATGTTCCGGAAGCTTTTACGTCACACGCGAAGTCACAAGAACACAGCTGAAGCCTCGATCTCTCAGCAGTCGCGTTCGAGCCTCGCACCCGGGCCGAATACTACCGTCACAAGCACGGCGTTCGGCACCCTCACAACTCGCCATACAGTTGAAGTTTTCGCATGGAGCTAGTTTTAGGTTTGATACCGTAGAAATGTGACTTCGCAGCAGATTCTCTCTTGCATCACCAGCATCGGCATCGTACCGGTGGTGCGCACTTCTTCGGCCGAGACGGCCATCAAATCGATTGAAGCCATCTATCGTGGCGGCGTCCGCTCGGCGGAAATTACCATGACGGTTCCAGGCGCGATCAAAGCACTCGAAAAGATTGCCGATCAGTTTGGGGACAGGATCATGCTTGGCGCTGGAACCGTGCTCGATCCGGAGACCGCGCGCGCCTGCATGCTGGCCGGGGCGCAGTTTTTTGTCACTCCGAGCCTCAATCTCGCCACTATCGAAATCTGCAAACGTTATTCCAAGGTGATTTGCGCGGGTGCATTGACTCCCACGGAAGTGCTGGCCGCGTGGCAGGCGGGCTCGGACGTTGTCAAAGTCTTCCCCGCGAACGCGCTTGGCGGGCCCAAATACATCAAGGCCCTCAAAGGACCCTTTCCGCAAATTGAAGTGATTCCCACCGGGGGTGTCAACCTCGAAACCGCGGGAGAATTTCTCAAAGCAGGCGCGTGTGCCGTAGCGGTTGGGGGCGAACTCGTGGACGCCAAACTGATTCGCGATAATCGCTACGACCGTATCGAAGAGTTGGCCCGCGAATATCTGGCCGTCATCGCGAAAACGCGAGCCGAGCTTGCATGACAGACTCTGAGCGAGTCTTAAATCTTAACGAGACCCAGCCCGGGCCCCTTGGGTAAAATCAGTTTGCCATCGCGGACCGTCACACCCGTATAAGGATCGTTCGAGATCAGCAGATTGCCGTCCAGATCGGCATAATCGACAAGCGGTGAAAGTTGCGCTGCAGCCGTGACGGTGCACGAACTCGACACCATGCACCCGATCATCACCTTCATTCCCAGAGATCGCGCAATCTGGATCATACGGTAAGCCTCCAGCATCCCTCCGCACTTGTCGAGCTTCACGTTGATCCCGTCGAAGGCATCGCGCAATTTTGGAATATCCTGCGGATGCAGGCAGGACTCATCCGCGATGATCGGCATATGGACACGGCTGCGGACCCATCGCGTCTCCTCGATCATCTCCGCCGGCATCGGCTGCTCAATGAACTCAACCCCCTGCGTTTCCAACCAGTTGATCTTCCGAACGGCCTCTTCTTTGTTCTTCCATCCCTCATTGGCGTCGACTCGCAGCGGCTTCTTCGTCACCGCCCGGACCGCAGCCATTGTCGCTTCGTCCGAATTTAGGCCCACTTTTATCTTCAGGACCGGAAACTGCGCAGCCTCTTCGACCTTGGCTCGCGTCTTCGCGGGATCGTCAATGCCGATCGAGAATGTCGTGATCGGCGCATCGGCTGCATCGACGCCGAAGTACCGGTACAACGGCACACCGAGCTTCTTCCCGGTCCAATCCATCAGCGCAATATTCATCGCAGACTTGGCCGCGTACTGACCGTCAATACGCTTGAATACTTCCGCCGTCAACTTCGCGAATGCAGCGGGATCAGCTGTTTCGAGCAGTCCGCGGACCTTTTCCACGGCATCTTTCCCCGTCACGGCTGACTCGTTATACCTGACAATGGGAGCCCCTTCGCCATACCCCGTCAGCCCATCGCGAACATAGCGTACCTGCAATGTATCGCGATAATTGCTCGATGACATCACCGTAGTCCAGGTGTGTTTGAGTTTCAGGCGAACGATCTCGGTGGCAATAGTCGCCCGCTGCTGGGCGGCCTTGCCAAGCAGCGGGATCGTGGCAGTTGTGGTCTGGATAAATTCGCGGCGCTTCACATTTCATTGTATAGCTTGTATGGCAGAGTTTCGTAGCCGGTGCAATGAACTAATGTTCGCCCTTTCGCGTAAACACCTGCAGTATACTTTTGAGGGAGCCGACGAGCTATATGAGTTTCTTCTCGAAGCAATTTATCGATGTCATCCATTGGACTGAGCCTGCCGAGGGCATCCTCGCATACCGGTTTCCCATGGAAGATATGGAGATCCAGAACGGCGGTCAATTGACGGTGCGAGATTCCCAGGCCGCTGTATTCGTCAATGAAGGCCAGATCGCCGACGTCTTCGGGCCGGGACTGTATACGCTCAGCACCCATACTCTTCCCATCCTTACTTACCTCAAGAATTGGGACAAAGCCTTCAGATCTCCCTTCAAGTCGGACGTTTATTTCTTCTCGACGCGCCTCCAGACCAATCAGAAGTGGGGGACCGCAACCCCTATTACTATCCGCGACAAAGAGTTCGGCGCTGTGCGCATGCGCGCCTATGGAATTTACGCTTATCACATCGAAGATCCTAAAGTGTTCTACCAGAAAGTGAGCGGAACTCGCGCCGCTTATCAGGTAGCCGATCTCGAAGGCCAGTTGCGCAACACGATCATCGGTATGATGACCGACGCTTTCGCCTCCAGCAATGTAAGTTTCCTGGACATGGCCTCCAATCAGGCGCATCTCGGCGCAGTCATGTTGGCTACCGCCAAGCCGGGATTCGCCGACCTTGGCCTTTCCCTCGACACCTTCGTCGTCGAAAACATTTCTCTTCCGGACGAACTCCAGAAGCTGCTCGATCAACGGATCGGCATGAACATGATCGGAGATATGGGCCGCTACACGCAATTCCAGGTGGCGCAGTCCCTGCCCATCGCCGCGGCGAACGAAGGTGGCGGAGTGGCCGGAGCAGGCGTCGGACTTGGCGCAGGCTTCGCAATGGCGCAACAGATGATGGGCGCGATGCATCCACCCACGCCGCCACCCCCTCCTGCTGCCGCGCCTCCTGATCCTCTGCCGCAAGCCGGAGCAGCGTCCCCAGGACCGGCCACTCCGGGCGGTTCCAAATTCTGCATCAACTGCGGAAAATCCATGCCCAAGGTCGCTAAATTCTGTCCCGAATGCGGCGGTGCCCAACAATAGTGCGGACAAAATGCCTGCGAGGCGGTGCTTTCTCGGATCCGGCTAGCTCCGAATTCATTCACTTGTGCCGCGGTTTCTTAAACTTTGAATTCTTCGCTCAAGACCTGATGATTGATGATTTCTGCTATACAAATGGCGGAAGCCAGTGGGGGTCGAACCCACCAGCGATACAAAGTACCGCTCGCCGGGTTTGAAGCCCGGGCCCAGCACCGGCCAAGACTGGCTTCCGTGGCGATTGTAGCAGGGCCGAAGTGAAGGTGCGATTTTTCACCCAGGGTTTTGTCGATTTTTTTAAACTGCCCGACACTCTAAAGCAGAACGTGCTAGGCTTAAAGCTGTATTTGACCGCTCCGCTAATTTAGGTCCGAGTTCGCTCCCACCCCGAATTGCTTCGCTCTCAAATCAAAAGGAAGAATAGATGAAGAATATTTTCGTAGGAAATTTAAGCTTCGGTACGACCGAGCAAGATCTCCGTGGGCTTTTTGAGGCATACGGTACAGTTGACCGCGTGAACATCGTGACCGACCGTGATTCGGGGCAGCCCAGAGGGTTTGCTTTCGTGGAAATGGCGAATGACGCAGAGGGCAATAATGCCATTGCGGTAATTAATGGCCAGGAACTTGGTGGCAGAGCGTTGAATGTAAATGAAGCCCGTCCCAAAACGGCTGGCGGCGGTGGCGGCGGTGGTGGTCGTGGTCGCAACGGTGGCGGCGGTGGTGGTGGTCGCGGCGGATCTCGCTGGTAGTCACTCCCGTGTAGTCGACCATTTCCCGGTCGACTCGGCCGTGCGACAGCGGTAGATTTTCAAATACGGCCCTCAGGCGACTGAGGGCCGTTTGCATTGGTATGCCGAGCAGGTTCCACAGCTCGAAGGTGAAAGACCGTTTGACAAACCTGATGGAGGTGACGTCATAGCGAAACGCAGGAGGCCGATAGCCGCCTTCGACAGGCGAACAATCAAGTTGGTTCAGTCAGCTACCTGCCCCAGCCGTGAGGCCTGCGGCTCCGGCGCGCGTGGGTCGCGGTGCCATCGAAGTGACACCTTCTTTCATGCTTGTTTCATGGATGTCTCTTAAGCAGAAAGTAGGTCTACGATCGCGGCGCCGAATTCGCCGACCGGCTGATTGTCGACGACGGCGGAAAGTCCTAGCACGTGCCGCCGGCGTGCCGTGGTTGAGGGTGCGACTGCAGTGAAGCGCAAGCGTCCTTCCGTACGGGACGGAATCGTCAACTCGCCCGTCGTGTGAACGCTCTTCCATCCCTGTTGCAGTTTCAGCGAAACCTGCACCGTCTTCGGCTTGGCGGCGTGATTCAAGACCCGCGCTTCGATCTCGACTTCACTGCCCGGCAGTGCCTTCTGTCGAAATGGGTATGCGCGGAGCCAGTAGGGATCGATACCAAAGTTGACATTGTCATACGGGAACAACTTTTCGTAGATTCTTTCCCGCGCCTGCAGATAACTGATGAACTGATTTAGATATTCTTCAGTCATAAACAGCGGGCCCCAATGCGCCGTCATAAGGACGTCGGGCTTGGTTTCAAGCAAGATCCGACAACACTTCTCGAACCCGACGTCGCGCCCGCTGAAATTGCGGTTCTGGCTGCAGACATCGGAAAAGCTTCGACTGGAAAAGCCGTCCCCAGTAAAGAAGACTTTTTGGCCGTCCCGTTCCACCAATAGCCCATCGTGGTAAAGCGTCTGGCTGGGAAAATTGAAGGCCGTCATCTTGAACCCCTTCCAGCTAAACGACTCGCGATCCGCCAGCACATGATCGACATGCACGGATTCCGGATAGAGGCACGGCCCTTGATAGGCCGTCGGATGTTCCAGGATATCCACTAGCGCCCTCTGCGCGTAGACTGTAAACCCAAAACGCCGGCGCGCCGCATTGACAGCTTCAGTGTGATCATCATGGTAGTGGGTCACCCACAGCCCTTCGATCTGTCCGATTTCCCCCGCCCTTTGTAACTTACCTAATTCATCCAACACGCGAGTGCTCCCGCAGTCGGATAGAAAGACGGATTTATCGTCCGCCACAATCGCCTTAGTAGTGTAAGTGATATCGCGAAACCACTTCGGATAACCGGCAGCGGGCAGCGGCTCGAACATGCGCGGCGTATTCTTCTTGTAAATCCCCGACTTATTAGCGCGCCACGCGCACGTCGTCAGATAGTTCTCCATCACTGCGTCCAGATTCTGTTTAAGTTTTTCCGCGGCAGCCGCAAAGTCATTGATGATCGTGCCGTGGGACGGTATCACTATATCTGGATTTCGTTCGAGAACCCGATCCAGGCTTGCTTTGACGTCATCCACCGCCCCACCGAAACCCCAATAGCCGCCTCCCATCCCCGGAAAGGCCTTCTGAAGACTATAGAAGTCATGGATCTGGCCGGGCGAGTAGATCAAATCTCCCGTAAAGGCAATCCGTTTACCTTCAAGCTGGACCAGATAAGTTACGGAGCCATCAGTGTGGCCCGGTGTTTCGAGCACTTCGAATTTGAGTCCCTGCCATTCGTGAACATCCCCATTCTTGACTGCCGTGGTCACAGGTACCGCATCCCGCAACGTCACCAGATCGGGACGGCAATTATAGTCATGGTCCAGACGATTGTCAGCGGTTTCCCATACGCTCTTCGCATCTTCGAAGAAACGGCGCTCCGCGGCAGGCGCAGCGATCTTGGTTCCGGACGCGGCGAGAATTGCCGCTCCCGATGCTTGATCCGGGTGATGGTGCGTAAAGAGAGCCCATTCGGCGAGAGGCTTTTGAAGGTCGCCGGAATCGATCAGCAGAATTTTGCCGTTGCGTTCAAAAACCGCAGTATTCACCGCGCCGTTGATGATTCGCAATCCCGGCATTAGTTCCTCCGCCTTCGCCGCTGCCAGGAACGGAACCACTGCGGCTGATCGCAACAATTTTCTACGGCTGAGCATAACTTTAGACCATCGCCGTCATTGTCGCATGCGCGCTTTGGAAAGTTGACCATCGTGACGCGACAGGCAAGGCTCGTCATGTACATACTAGGCGGCGCGTTTCTCGCCGGAAGCAAGTACCTGGTGAGTGCGCAACTCCTCGATGCTATTCGAGCCCTACAGTTCCTGCGTTCGCCAAAACCCGTCGCGCTCGCCGACGTGTGGTGCCGCCTTCCTGTGCGCCTATACCGGTCCCGCTCGGACGAGCAGGAAACTCAGGTATACCTGAGCACCCCGTCCAGATTTTCCGCGTGGACCGCAATTCCCCTTTGTGGGCTCCACGGTGATAAACTTTTCTTCACACCGATGCGAACCTTGCTTTTGGTCGCCTGTTGGTTGCCGACTGTCCTGGCAGGCGAGACTGACACCAGCTATTTCCGCGACGTCCGCCCGATCCTGCAAAGACAGTGCCAAGGCTGTCATCAGCCCGCGGTCAAGAGTTCCGGACTCGATCTTACAAGTTTTGACGCTCTCAACAAGGGCGGAAAACACGGTCCCGCGTTCCATGCCGGAGACCCCGCGGGCAGTCTCATCGTCAAGTACATCAAGGGAGAACAAAAGCCTGCGATGCCTTTAGGCGCAGCGCCTCTGACCGCCAGAACAGATCGCGTCCATCTCCTCCTGGATTGCCGCTGGCGCGAAGAACGACACACCCGCCGCGGTGAAGGACAACATCTCGCAGGACCATCCTCCTCTGTACCATCAGCCGCCGGTGATCAGCGCTCTCGCCTTCTCGCCCGACGGTAAGATGCTGGCCGTTTCCGGCTACCGCGAACTGCTGCTGCACAAAGCCGACGGCAGCGGCATGGTTGCGCGCCTTGTGGGTCAATCGGAACGCCTCAATAGCATCGTTTATTCCCCCGACGGCTCAGCGATCATCGCGGCCGGTGGGACGCCGGCGCGTTTCGGCGAGGTCCAAATTTGGGACCCGGCTTCCGCCAAACTCACACGCTCCATCATGCTGACCAGTGACACGGTCTTCGGCGCATCGATTTCTCCGGATGGAAAAGTTATCGCCGTGGGTGGCGCGGACAATACCGTGCGGCTGATCGAAGCAGCTTCCGGTAAAGAGTTGCAGAAAATCGGCAATCATGAGAACTGGGTTCTGGGCACGGTTTTCGGCCTGAATGGGAAGCGCGTCGTCTCTGTGGGACGCGACCGCGCCGCAAAATTAAGCGACGTCGCCTCTGGCCAATTCATGGAGAATGTGAACCTGCTGCGGGGTGAACTGGCCGCGGTCGCACGGCACCCGAAGAAAGACGTCGTGGTGATCGGTGGCGAGGAACGCATTCCGTACATCTATCTGATGGACCGGCCGAAAGTCATGAAAATCGCCGACGACACCACGTTGCTGCGCAAACTGCCGCGTCAGGATGGAGTGATCGCAGCGTTGGCATGGTCTTCGGACGGGAAGATCGCCGTCGCTGGGATGGGCGCGCAGGTGAACATTTATGACGGCGATTCCGGTAAACCGGTCGCATCGTGCAAAGGACATCAAGCCGGAATCTATGCAGTAGCCTTCAATCCCGCCGGCGACCGGCTGGCGACCGGAGGCTTCGACGGCCACGTTAGGATTTACAACGCGGCGACCGGCGATCTTTTGAAAGATTTTGTGCCGGTGCCAATTTCAGAAGCGCTCTCGCGGGGGATGCCCAGCCGTGAATAAAATTCTTGCTCGTTCTCGCATGCCAGGTAGCACTCATGGCCGCTCCGGTGCTCACTCAGTTGCATCCGCGCGGCGCGCAACAAGGCAAGACGTTCACACTGACATTGGTAGGCCGGGAGATTTCCGCCGACGCGAAGATCGTGACAACCCTGCCCGTCATCTTTACGCCTCTCACGCCGACCGGCAAAGGTCTTCCGTTCCTGGTCGAGCCCAAAGGCGATATCGCCGTAGGCACGTATCCTATTCGCGTGGTCACCTCGCAAGGTATCTCGAACATCCTGCTGTTCACAGTTGGCGCTTTCCCTGAGATTGACGAAGAGGAACCCAACGATTCCGTCGCCACAGCGCAGCAGGTGAAGCCCACGCCTGTCACTATTAACGGCACTTTGAACGGCGCCGATCGTGATTTCTACCGCGTGTCCGGCAAGGCCGGAGAGCATCGCGTGTTCGAAGTGGAAGCGCGGCGCTGCGGGTCGGCCGTCGACCCGGTGCTAGAAATTTATGATGCCAAAGGACAACTTGTCGCGCGCGATGAGGACGCCCCCGGCATTGGAGTGGATGCGCGCATCGATTACACCTTCCCTCACGAGGGCGACTATTTTGTCGAAGTTCACGATGCCCGGTTCAGCAGCAGGAGCAGAATTTCTATCGTTTGAAGATGGGCTCATATCCCTACGCCGAATCCATCTTTCCCTTAGGCGGGCAGCGCGGCCACAGCGTGGACGTCGAGTTCGTGAGTAAGGCAGGGCCAGTGCAAGTCGACGGTCAAATTGCCGCTCCGAGGGAGACTTTGCGACTGGCCTCGATGCCCGGCTCGCCGACGCTGCCGTTCCGTCTCGCCGTCAGCGATTATCCAGAAGTGATCGCGCCGGTGAAGGGTCCCTTAGTTGTCCCAGTCGTAGTGAATGGGAGAATCGCGCAAGCCTGCGCAAGTGGACCGCATGCAGCTCCACGTCACGCCCGGCGAGTCATTTCTATTTGAACTGCAGTCGCGGGAACTCGAGACTTCGCAACTCGACGCCCTCATCACTATTTACGATGCAAAGGGCAAAAAGCTTGTGTCGGCGGGCGATATTCCGCCTGCCGTCGACGTGTTTGCCGTCAATGCGGTGGGTCGCACCAGCGGCGATCCCTATCTGAATTTCAAGGTCCCGGAAGACACGCATGAAATCACGGTGGCAGTGGAGGATATTGCCCAACGCGGCGGTCCGGACTTTGGCTACCGGCTCACCGTACGGAAGCAAGCGGAAGACTTTCGGTTATCTGCAACTCCGCCTTTCGTTAACGTCCCCCGCGGCGGCACGGCGCTGATTCAGGTGAACGCCGATCGGCGAGGCTACGATGGTCCAATTCAAGTGACGATTCCTGACCTGCCAAAAGGCTGGGCCGTCGACGGCGGCTACATTGCGGCCGAGACGGTCGATCCCAGCAACCAGCGTTCACTCAGTCGTCGCGCCGTCCTGACGCTCACCGTCGCGCCGGATGCCGCAATGCCCAAATCGGATCTCGCGATTGTGGGCGATGCGAAACTCTCGGACGGCTCGGTGCTGCGCCGCCGGGCGTCAGGGCTCGGCACGGTAATCGATGTTGCGGCGGGAACCGGTTTACCCGACGCCGCATCGAGCGACCGGCAGAAACCGTTCACCGCGTCGTGGCTGGAGATGGCGATGCCCGCAGCGATTACGACAATGCCGCCCGCAACGCTCGAAGTCCGCTCCACCGGACATCAACAGATGGGAGAAGGCGACGCTTATAAGTTTGAGTGGAAGATCGTCGCCAACAACAAAGGTCTGGTAATGCCCGGGAGCGTCGCCGCGGATGCTCCCGGGGTTCGCGATCTCCGCGTAATCGACATGAAGCCCTCCGCTAAAGGCGGCTCGACGGGCACGTTTACCATAACCACGACTCGTGCCACCACCCCTGCCAAATACGATCTGGTCATCAGCGCGGCACTCATGGTAGATGGGCAGCGCGAAACCATTACTTCCCGAGCAATTCCGTTTGAAGTCTTAAAAGGAGCAACCGATGAAGGTTCGTCTAAAGTTACTTCTGGCAGCCAGTTAGCGCCGTTGCGCTAAGCGCGCAGGCGCCCGATCAAGTGACCTTCCTGCGCGATGTGGCGCCGATCCTGAACAAGGTCGGCTGCACGTCGGGCACGTGCCACGGCGCGGCGAAAGGCAAGAACGGATTCAAGCTCTCGCTGCGCGGCTACGATCCCGAGTTCGATTATCAGGCGCTGCTGTACGATCTTTCCGGACGCCGCTTCAATCGCGTCCGATCCGGGCCGCAGCCTGATGCTGGCCAAGCCCACGCAGGAAGTGGCGCACGGCGGCGGACTGCGCATCGAGCCCGGCTCGAAGTATTACAAGACCATCTACAACTGGATTGCGCAAGGTGTGCCGTTCGGCGATCCGGCCAAAGATAAGGTGGAACGAGTCGAAATGCAGCCGGCCAGAAGTCGAGATGGCGAAGCCGGGTCTGGAGCAGCAGATCAAAGTCATCGCGCATTATCTCGGATGGCGGCGTGCGCGACGTCACCAAAGAAGCCGTGATCGCAAGCAACATCCCCGATACCGCCGATGTGACTTCCGACGCGATGGTGAAAGGCGATCGCGCATCGGCGAAGCGACGATGCTGGTCCGCTATGAGGGTAAGTTCGGAACCGTTCCGGTCACCGTGCTGAATCCCGAAGCCGGGCTTTGTCTGGAAGCAGCTGCCGCAAAATAACTACATCGATCAATTGATCGACGCCAAGCTGCAGCGGCTTGAAAATTCAGCCCTCGCCCGCCGTTGACGATGCCACTTTCCTGCGGCGCGTCTCGGAGGACTTGACCGGTCAGCTTCCGACCGCCGAAGAAATCCGGGCGTTTCCTCGCGGACACCACGCCCTCGCAGTTCGAAACGCGCCAGGATGATCGACAATCTGATGGCGCGTAAATCATACGTCGATCATTGGACGCTCAAGTGGGGCGATCTGCTGCAGAATAACCGCAAGTACCTGGGCGACAAAGGCGTCTGGGAATTCCGCGAATGGATTCGCGAGTCGGTCGCGACCAACAAACCCTACGACATCTTCGTGCGCGAGTTGTTGCTGAGCCGCGGCAGTTCAAACGAGAACCCGGCGACCAATTACTTCCGCGTGACGCGCGAACCCAAGCCGACCATGGAGAAGACCACGCAAGTGTTCCTGGGCGTCCGCATGGTCTGCACGCAATGCCACGATCATCCCTTTGAGCGCTGGACGCAAAATCAGTATTACGAGATGACCTCGTTCTTCTCGACCGTCGGGCTGCGGCCCGGCTTCGAAAGCGGCGAAGAGATCGTCTACGACAAGCGCGACGATTACGACGTGCATCATCCCAAGGACGATCGCGTGATGCGGCCGAAGTTTCTGGTGGCTGCGACTACTGCGAGCATCGCGCCTACACCGCTGCCTGCTGACGCCAATCGCCGGGAAGCTTTCGCTAATTGGATCACCTCGAAGGACAATCCCTTCTTTGCAAAGTCGATGGCCAACCGGCTGTGGAGTTATTTCCTGGGGAAGGGCATCATCGATCCGGTGGACGATATCCGCGCGTCGAATCCGCCTTCAAATGAGGCGTTGCTCAACGCACTGACTAAGGACTTTAAAGACCATGATTTCGACGTCCGGCATCTGATCCGGACCATCGTGAACTCGCGCGTCTATCAGGCAAGCATCGCGACCAATGAATGGAACCAGACCGACAACATCAACTTCTCGCATGCCATTCCGCGCCGTCTGAATGCGGAACAGTTGATGGACGCGTTGACGCAGGCGACCGGCGTGCGCCCCAACTTCCCCGAGGTTCCCGCCGACACCACGGCTGAAGAATTCCCCGATCCGCACGTCGGCAAGGATGGCTTCCTCGATCTGTTTGGCCGTCCGCAGCGTGAATCCGCCTGCGAGAGCGAACGCAAGACCGACTTGAGCCTGCCGCAGGCTTTGAACCTGGTGAACGGCAAGACCATCTCCGATGCCATCGCCGATCCCAGCGGGCGCATCGCGAAGACCGTGCTGAGCGGGAGCGAACGACCGCGATCTGATCGAAGATCTGTATCTGGCGTACGCTTGAGCCGCATGCCCAATTCCAATGAACTCGATCAGCGGCATTACTTATCTCGCGGCAGTGGCGGCAGAGCATCGCGCGCGCAGGATCTGCTGTGGGCGCTGGTGAATAGCAAAGCATTTTTGTACAACTAGTTAGGAGTAAAACGATGTTATCGATTCCAGGACGGGGTTGCATGACCTGCGAAGGACCGACGCGGCGCGAACTGCTGCGGGCGGGCTCGATCGGGATGCTGGGTCTGAACCTGGCGAACTTCTTCGGATGGCAAAAGGCGCAAGGCAGCTGTCGATTACCAATAAGCTGGCGGGAAGCCGAGGCTTCGAGAGCGCCAAGTCGGTGATCATGGTCTTCCTGCAAGGCGGACCCAGCCATATCGATATCTGGGATCCCAAGCCGGACGCGCCCGCCAACGTCCGCGGCGAGTTCAAGCCGATCAAGACCAAGATCCCGGGCACGCAAATCAGCGAGACCATGCCCATGATGGCGGAGCAGCTGGATAAGTGCACGCTGATCCGCTCGATGAGTTACACGCCCAACGGCCTGTTCAATCACACCGCGGCGATCTACCAGATGCTGACGGGCTATCCGCCGGACAAGGTGTCGCCTTCGGGACAGCTGGAGCCGCCCTCTCCCGCCGATTTCCCCACTGCCGGCAGCCACGTCTCGAAGCTGAAGCCGCCTACCGAGCCGGTGCTGCCGTTTGTCGAACTGCCGCGTCCCTTGCAGGAATCCGGGCGTGATCGGCAAAGGCGGCGCCGCGGGATTTCTCGGCAAAGCCTATGATCCCTACCGCCTGTATCAGGACCCCAACAAGCCGATCCAGCTCGACGATCTCACGCTGCGCAAGGAAGTTCCGCCGGAGCGGATGAAGGATCGCTTCGCGCTGCTCAAAGGCATCAACGGCTCCATGCCGGATCTGGAAAAAGCGCTCAACGATTACGCCATTGACGAATACTACGGCAAGGCGTTCGACCTGGTGCTTTCCGGCAAAGCGCGCGACGCCTTCGATCTGAACAAAGAGCCCGACAAGGTGCGCGAGCGCTATGGCCGCACAACCTTCGGGCAGGGCCTGCTGCTCTCGCGTCGGCTGATCGAAGCCGGAACGCGATTCGTGCAGATGAACTGGCCCGCGGTGGCCAACGGCAATCCGGAAGTCGATTCGTGGGATACTCACGCCGCCAACTTCAGGCCGCTCAAGAATCTGCATTGCCCCATCCTCGACCGGTCGCTCTCCGCGCTGCTCGAAGACATGGCCCAGCGCGGAATGCTGAAGGACACGCTGGTCGTGGCCATCGGGGAGTTCGGACGCTCGCCGCGCATGGGCGTCAGCACCTCCGGCAACTCCAACGCTCCGGACGGCCGCGATCACTGGCCCTATTGCTATAGCGCCGTAGTCGCCGGTTGCGGCATCGCCGCGGGCGCGCAATACGGCGAATCGGATCAGACGGCATCCTCGCCGAAGGACAAGCCGATGCATCCGAACGACCTGCTCGCTACTGTCTATTACGCGCTGGGAATCGATCCCGACATGCAGGTGCTGAATCAGCCTGAATCAGCCGCGGGAGCTGGTAAAAGGCAAACCCGTCACAGCCCTCTGGGCGTGAGCCGCATCACAACTTAGAAGCCAAACTTGCAAGTTTGGCTGTCAATAGGCTAACCTCGTAAATGGATGGCGAGGATAACCCCTGACGAGGCCGCAACCGAACTGGCGCTGGCCCTTCGGATGCTCGTCCGAAAACTTCGTTCCGCGGCTCCTTCGGAGTCACACGAACTTTCCTGGACACAGAAGGCCGTCATGCTACGCCTCGACACCGAAGGTCCCGCAACGACCGCTGAACTGGCTCGCGCCGAGGGCGTCAAGCCTCAATCCATGGGAGCCGCCCTCGCGGTCCTCGAAGAAATGGAACTCGTGGAGCGCAGGCCGCATCCGACCGATGGCCGCCAGATGATCGTCGCGCTGACCACGAAAGGCCAAACGATCCGCAATGATACGCGCGTGGCGAAGAGGTCATGGCTTGCCGATGCCATCTCCAAGCTCGACGTGGAGGAACAGAGGCAAGTGCCCATGGTCACGGCTCTAATCAAACGGCTGGGGGAATTGTGAAGACTCCGTCAGGCAGTTCGGCCGTTCAGGACATCCCACAAACGGGCGGAGCCCTCTCGCACGCGTGGCGAGCGCTCCGGCATCGTAATTTCAAGCTCTTCTTCTTCGGCCAGAGCATTTCTGTCATCGGCACCTGGATGACAAAGCTGGCGACTACGTGGCTGGTATATCACCTCACCCATTCGGCCCTGCTACTCGGTGTGGTGAGCTTTTCCGGACAAATCGTTTCATTTCTCCTTGGCCCTTTCGCGGGCGTTTGGGTGGAACGGCTCGAGCGGCGCAAGCTGCTGGTCTGGACCCAGGCGGCCGCTGCCATCCAGTCGCTCGCCCTTGCCGCGCTGACTCTGGCGCATGTCATCACGCTCGGCGAAATCATCGCGCTCACCGCTCTCCAAGGATTGATCAACGCCTTCGATATGCCGGGACGCCAGTCCTTTCTCTCCCAGATGGTGGATGACCGGAACGACCTCAGCAATGCCATCGCCATCAACTCCTCCATGGCGAACGGTGCGCGGCTAATCGGCCCGGCGATTGCTGGCATCGTGATCGGAGTGGCCGGCGAAGGCTGGTGTTTCCTGATCGACGGCGTCAGTTACTTTGCCGTGATCGCGTCCTTACTGTTGATGCGTATCAAACCGATGGAAAGCCGCCGCAAATCTGCCAGTATGCTCGAACAAATGCGCGAAGGTTGGGACTACGTCCGCACCTTCCGACCCATGCGCACAATCCTGTTGCTCTTTTCGCTGATCAGCCTGATGGGCTTTCCTTACGGCGTGCTGCTGCCGGTCTTCGCAGCGCAGGTGCTGCATGGCGGCGCATATACGCTGGGCTGGCTGACGGCAGCTTCAGGAGTGGGTGCCCTGACATCCGCGCTGTCGCTGGCGGTTCGCAAGTCGGTAGTGGGGCTGTCGCGCATGCTTCAGATTGCGTCCGCGATGCTGGGCGCAGCTCTGATTCTCTTTGGCCTCTCCCATACGTTGTGGTTGTCGCTGATCCTGATGGTGTTCGCCGGTTTCGGGCTGATCCAGTGTTCGTCCGTCAGCAATACGATCATTCAGTCGCTGGTACCGGACGATAAGCGGGCCCGCGTGATGAGCTACTACACTATGGCCTTCTTCGGCGCGGCGCCTTTCGGCAGCCTGCTGGCCGGCGCGCTGGCTCACCGCATCGGAGCGCCGCATACAGTCATCTTTACCGGAGCCTGCTGCCTTGCGGGCTCGCTATGGTTTACGTTCGAGCTGCCCAAGGTGACCGCAGCCATGCGGCCGGTCTATCGGGAAATGGGCCTGTCGACTTCACGAGAGGCACTCACCACCGCTCCCTAAAAAAAGGAAATCTAAATGACCTGGTATTACTACATCGCTTGCTTCTTCGCCGGAATGTTTCTGGCTAACGCCGTACCGCATTTCGTGCAGGGCATCTCCGGCGACCGATTTCCGACTCCCTTCGCTCACCCACCCGGCAAGGGATTATCGTCGCCCACGGTGAACGTCCTCTGGGGGCTCATCAATATAGCTCTCGGATACATCCTGTTTCGAGTAGGAAAAGTTTCCAGCGGAGACGACTTGTCGCTGGTCATTTTCTTTGCAGGCATCGCCGCCATCAGCATTCTGTGCAGCAACCTGTTTGTCAAGAAGCAGCCCCGATAACCGTCACGAATTCCTAAAGCCAAACCTATGTCTATAACACTCGATCCTGTCCCTGCCCTCGTCGTCATCGACTTGCAAAAAGGCATTACCGGCATGCCGACCGCACACCCTGCCGCGGAAATCATCGGCCGGGCCGCCCGACTCGCTCGCGCGTTTCGCGAAAGGGGGCTCCCCGTTGTCCTGGTCCATGTGATTGCCCCGCCTCCAGGGCGCATCGACGCCGGTCCGCGCAAGTTTTCGTTCGCCGCTGATTGGGCCGAACTGGTTCCTGATTTGGACCAGCAGCCCGCCGATCACGTCGTCAGCAAGAGAAGCTGGGGCGCCTTCATCGGGACCTCTCTCGACGAGTATTTGCGCGCGCGCGGAGTGACTCAGATTGTCCTAACGGGCATCTCCACCAGTGCAGGAGTAGAATCGACCGCCCGCAGCGCGTACGATTATGGCTACAACGTCGCTCTGGTGGTGGATGCGATGACTGACCGGGACGCCGAGTCGCACCGTAATTCCGTCGAAAAGATTTTTCCGCGGTTAGGCGAGACCGACACAACCGAAAACGTGCTGAACCTGTTGAACTCGCCGGTAGGATAGACCCTCGCCTTTGTGGCCCGTCGGCCTGCGCAGCAGCCACGTCCGTCACGCCCATCCCGCTGCGACGAAGACTTCCTCTGTCCGGCGCCTTCGCATGCCATGCCTGCGCAGCGGCATCAGCGAACGCCGGCAATCATAGAACGGTTGTGGCGCTCCACCCACTCATGAATCATCCGGAGATCATCTTGAGCAAACGACAGACTGGAACTGCGAATGAGCTGGTGATCCGATCTGTCCCAGTGCGCCTTCATGATGCCGGTGTCGGAGTGGCGTTTGGTTCCCTCCACAATATGGGTGATCTCGTGAACCAAAACGTAAGCGAGAACGGACACGATCTCCGCATCACGGCGGTTGGCATCAATGCGGTTGTAAAAGACTTCGATGCGCGTTCCCGTTTGTTGCCCAAGGACAGCATACGCCAGCGCACCCGGCTTGAAGGTAGCATCGGGCGTGGTTAAAATAGCTTCGATAACCTCGGCTGGCCCGCGGTAAGCCGCGTTGCCAGACCTCCATTCGAGAGAAACCCCGGCGCGCGCCAGTAGACTCACGGCCTGTCTCTCGGCGGGCCCGATTATAGACGGATTCTCATTGTTGCTGTGGAGCAATACAACGATGTCGGGGTTGCCGCTCTCCGCTCCGAGCGCAGCCACCGCCATGAGGATCAAAATCGAGATCGCTTTCATGCTCGCCTCCTGATTCATCCGGTAAGCGAAAACAGGCGCGGAAAACTACAATAACTATGAGGAGTTTTTTTGCCCGAAGCGGATGAGCACGACATTACACAATTGCTGCAAGCCTGGGGCAGCGGTGATGAGCACGCGCTCGAAAAGCTTACGCCGGTCGTTTACGACGAATTGCGTCGCATGGCGCGCCGCTACATGCGGCGTGAGAACGGCGAGAACAGCTTCCAAGCGACCGCGCTGGTCCACGAAGCCTACTTAAAGCTGGTGGACGCCAGAATTGCGCAATGGCAGGACCGGGCCCACTTCTTCGCGGTTTCCGCGCGGCTGATGCGCAGAATCCTGGTAGACGCGGCACGATCGAAATCAGCCGGAAAGCGCGGCGGCGGAGTGATCCGCATGGAACTCAACGAGTCGATCGATGGAGCCGTCATGCAGAATGATGAGATGGTCCGCCTCGATGACGCCTTGCAAGCCCTGGCCGAGTTCGATCCGCGGAAAGCCAAGGTAGTGGAACTCCGCTTCTTTGGCGGCCTGACCGTGGATGAAACGGCTGAAGTGCTCAAGATTTCGTCCCAGAGCGTGATGCGTGACTGGAAGCTCGCCCGGTCGTGGCTGACGCGCGAGATAGAAAAGGCTGTTTAAGATTGCAGAAAAATCCATGAGATCGCCGTGCCGGGGCACTCGCTCGCCAATTTCCGCACGCCGGCCCTGATCTTGCCTTTTACCTCCGATATCGTATCGAAAATGATGTAACTCGTTATGCGTTTGCAGTACGATACAAATACAGTGCGAAACAGTACCGCTATTTGCGCCGCAATTGAATCGCTGCCGTTTGGTGTCGCGCTCACCGATATTCATGGAAATGTAACGTGGGCAAGCTCGAAGTTTGCCGGGCTGGATCAAGCCGCCGCAGAACCAAATGCAGCAGGTGCGAACGATTCCAAGATAATCCTCCGCAATTCCGCCGGAGAAATCACAGGATACTGGGTGACCAGGCAGGATGCGAAGGCTGGCGCGCCGCATGAAAGCAAGCAATATCGCTCGGATGCCTATCTTGCAGCCCTCATTGAGAGTACCAACGACCTGGTCTGGTCGGTCGACCTCGATTTCAAGCTGGTGATGTTTAACAGTGCCCTGAGCGATCATATCCAGCGCAATTTTGGTGTTCAGGTCACGGTTGGAATGGACCCGTTCCAATTGCTTCCATCGGATGCCGCAACGCTTTGGCCTCCTTTGTACCAGCGGTCGATCTCGGAAGGTCCTTTCCGCCGGGAGTTCCCCTTATCCGACGGCCGAACGCTCGAACTGTCTTTCAATCCGATCCGTCAGGGCGAACTCACCGTCGGCATCTCGGTTTTCGGGAAAGATATCACGGAACGCAAGATCGCCGAGAAAACACTTCAGGAAGCCGAAACCAAATACCGTCACATTTTCGAGTGCGCTCTCGAAGGGATTTATCGAACCACCCTGGAAGGAACAATTCTGGCTGCGAATCCTGCGATGGCTAGGATGCTCGGTTATGATTCGGTGGAGGAGGCGATATCGGCGATCACCGACAGCAGTCACCAGGTGTGGCTCAACCCAGATGATCGCTCTCGAACTTTGCGCACCCTCGACAAGAAAAGCGAAATTCGTGGAATGGAGTGCCAGTTCCGGCGCAAGGATGGGACCGCAATTTGGGTATCGTTCAATGCCCGAAAAGTAAATCCCCAGGATCAACTTGCGGCCTATTATGAAGGCTTCGTCGAAGACATTACAGAGCGCAAGCGTATGCAGGAGGAACTGCGAAAGGGCGAAGAGCGCCTCGCGCTTATCCTCGAAGCCAGCAGCGAGGGCTTTTGGGACTGGGACATGGCAACCGGACGGGCTATGTTCAGTCCAGGATACTGTCGGATGCTCGGGTTTGAGCCGGATGAGTTTGCCCGCGATTATCAAACCTGGAGAGCCTTTGTCCATCCTGACGACCTGCGAAGAATCGGTGAGACGCATGGCGCCCGCGTAAGGGACGGTAGCGCATTCTGCGACGAACTGCGGATGCGAAACAAGTCGGGCGATTGGATTTGGGTGCTGTGCCGCGGCGCGGTCATCGAAAGAGACGGCGGCAACCAACCCACCAGAATGGTCGGCACCCACGTGAACATCACCGAGCGCAAGAGAACCGAACAGGCGCTGCGAAAATCCGAGGAGAATTTCTCCAGAGTCTTCCGCTCCAGCCCCTCGGGTACGATCATTTTCCGATTAGAGCCGGAAGGCGATCGAATCCTTGAAATTAATGAAGGAATCGAACGCATCGGGGGATACCGTCGAGAGGACGTCATCGGACGTATCACCACCGAGGTGGAAATGTGGGCAGATGCGGCTGAACACTACGCGCTCATGAAGCAGTTTCGCGCCACGGGAGAACTTCGCAATGCCGAGTATCGGTTTCGCAGGAAGAATGGCGAAATTGGTGTAGGCTTGCTCTCTCTGGAATTGATTGAGCTCGACGGTCAACCCTGCGCGATCTCTCAAACTATCGACATCACCTGTCGTAAGCGGGCGGAAGTCGGTCTCCTGGTGGCCAATGACGCGCTGGCCAAAGCGGAACGTCATCACCGGCAGCTTTTCAACAGCGTTTCAGACACCTTGATCGTTTTTAAGCTTGAACCCGGCGGCCTGTCGAGTCAGGTGGTCGATGTCAACGATAATGCCTGTCGCTTTCTGGGCTACACGCGAGACGAGTTCTTACGCTTGCGCGTCAAGGATATCGACCCTCCTGAAAATCATTCCAATGCACCGGCCATTGCCCAGCGCCTATTCTCCGAAGGGCACCTGGTTATAGAAGGAGCGCTGCTCGCCAAGGACGGGCGGAGGCTGCCGGTGGAAATCAACACTCATATTTTCGATCTGGACGGCTCCGCCACCATGATCTCTTGCGTGCGGGACATTGCCGATCGGAAGGAGGCCGAAAGACAATACCGGCAGATCTTTGATGGCGCTCTCGAAGGGATCTTTAGAACCTCGATTGCGGGAAAGTGCCTGGCTGCGAATCCGGCTCTGGCGGGAATGCTCGGCTACCCCACCTCTGAAGAAGCCGTGTCTGCCCTGACGGACACCGGCAGTCAGGTCTGGCTGGATCCTGAGGATCGTGCCCGCATAACGAAAATAATCGCCGAAAAAGGGAGTGCCCGCGGGTTCGTCTGCCAGTTCAAGCGCAGGGACGGAACGCCGCTCTGGATTTCGATGAACGCCCGTCAGGTTTGTGGATCTGACGGGACGCCCGTCTACTACGACGGCTTCGTCGAGGACATCACCGAGCGCAAACGCGTCGAATGCGAGAAATCGAAACTCGAAGAGCAGTTCCGGCAATCTCAAAAACTTGAAAGCGTTGGCCGGCTGGCCGGTGGCGTTGCTCACGATTTCAATAATCTGTTGACGGTGATCAATGGCTATAGCGATCTCCTGCTGAAGCAGCTACGAAGCTCCGATCCGCTAATTACTTACGCGAGCGAAATTAAGAAAGCCGGTGAACACGCCGCCGGCCTCGTGAAGCAGTTGCTCGCATTCAGCAACAAGCAGGTAATCCGGCCAAGGATCCTCGATCTAAACGCCGCGATCAAAGATTCCGGTTCCATGTTGCAACGCCTGCTGGGTGACGATATTCATCTGGAGACCCGTCTGGCGGACTCTCTCGGCAATATCATGGCGGACCCCGACCAGATCCATCAGGTGATCGTGAATCTCACGGTAAACGCCCGCGACGCCATGGTTGACGGAGGAATGCTTTCCATCACCACCCGGAACGTCAATCTCAGCGAAGGTAAGGAGACTCGTCATCCCGACGCCGGGCCCGGCAGGTATGTTTTGATGACCGTATCGGACACCGGGCACGGCATGGACGAGACAATCCGTGAACAGATTTTTGAGCCGTTCTTCACCACCAAAGAACCCGGTACGGGAACTGGGCTGGGATTATCCACCGTCTACGGGATCATCCGGCATGGCGGCGGCTGGATTGATGTCACCAGCGAAGTAGGCATGGGGACATCTTTCAAAATATACTTTCCCCGAACCGACGACGTTGCTTCGGAAGTGGAAGGACCAGGTCTCCCTGCGGAAGGGTCACTTGCCACTATCCTGGTGGTTGAGGATCAGGATGCGGTCCGCTCCTTCGTCGCCGCGACATTGCAACGTTACGGCTTTCAGGTCATCGCAGCATTCGACGCAAGTGATGCGTTTGCTGTGGCCGGCCGGCATTTGGGCAGGATAGACTTGCTGTTGACCGATGTGGTGATGCCGGGAATGAATGGCAAACTTCTATCAGACCGGATGAAAAAGCTGCGCCCCAATCTGAGAGTACTCTTCACTTCCGGCTATACCGCCGACGTGATTGGCCGCCGCGGCGTTCTCGACCGGGATGTCGCATACATCGCAAAGCCATTCAGTGCGGATGCGCTGGTTAAAAAGATTCGAGAAGTATTGGAAGCCCCCCTTGGCAATGAGTTGCCTTGACCGAATCGAAAGCCGTCAAAAATCTGGCGATGTGGGCCCAGATCGTCGGGACGGCCCTTTCACATGCGGCCCGAACGCAACCGTTCAATCGTCTCCGACCTCTCGGTGTCGGGACGGACTCGCTCCGCGGCTTCCAACTGCACAATGGCTTCGTCTGTGCGCCCAACGCTTGCGAGCAGCATTCCCAGATTGTGCGCCGCTTCCACATAATCAGGTCTTAGCCGTAGGGCAGCCTGATATTCGGTAATGGCTTCTGGCTGATGGTCGGGCAACTTCTCGAACGCGCTCGCGAGATTAAAACGAAATCCGGCTTGATTCGGCTCAACTCGCACAGCCGCCTGCAGATAGGGGATGGCATCAGCGTAGCGTCCCGCCTTGTTCAGACACCAGCCCAGATTGTTGCCCGCCTCGCCGAAATCCGGCTGGATCCGCAGGGCTTTCTCGAAATGCGGAATTGCCGCGGAGTAAAGATCGGCCTCCACCATGCACAGTCCGATGTTGTTATGAGCTACGGCGAGATCCGGATTGATGCGCAGCGCAGCCTCAAAATGGTCGACAGCTTCGCCGCGCCGTCCGGCAGTCTTCATCAGGTAATTGCCGAGATAATATTCTGCGCCCCAATTATTCGGTGTCACATCGATGGCGTGCTGAAAAAGCGTCTCGGTGTTCCGCCAATACGTGGTCTGTTTCCAGGCCAGCGGAACGTAGGCAACGCAAACCGCCAAAGCCGCCCAAGCCACTGCGGTTCTGGCCCACGGCCATTCTCTCGCCACGTCCGCGGCACCCCAGGCCAGCATGATGGACAAGCCGGTCATCGGAATGTAGCTATAGCGGTCGGCATGAGCCTGTAAACCTACCTGCACCAGCCCGATTACCGGAATCAGCGATCCAAGGTACCAGAACCACCCCACCGCGAGGTAAGGACGCTTTTGCCACCCGACGATTACCAACACCGTAACCCCAAGAACCAACAACACCGCTAGCGTCGCATCCCAGGGCGAAATCCGCTGCGACAGCGGATAGAAAACCGCCAGCCTTACAGGCCAGAACATTTGCCCGATATAAGTCACACACGAAACGAAAGCGTTCTCCACCCGCGTCCCAAACGGAACGGCCAGAACGGAGCCGGCATCGTGCTGGGTCCAAAAAGTCATGACGCAACAGACGGCTGAAAGCGCGAATAACGGAAGCTTCTCCCAAAGTAACTTCGCCTCCCGCTTCCGGGATAAAGGCCATTCGTCGAGCAGCAGGAGCATGAATGGAAAGGTCACCACCGTCGGCTTGGACATCAGGCCGAAGCAGAAGGGCGCAGCGAATGCCAGGTAGCGGACAAGTCCCGGCCGCTCGGTGTAGAGAACGTAGTAGTAGAGCGCCAGAAAAAAGAAAAATGCTCCAAACACATCCTTGCGCTCGGAGATCCATGCGACCGATTCCACATGCATGGGGTGCAGCGCAAACACGAAGGCGACGAACGCGCTCGGTCCCGAAGCGCCGGTCGCCCGCCGTATCGCGGCAAACAAGAGTAAGGCCGCCAGTAAATGAAAAACCACGTTGACCAGATGATGCATTCCGCTGTGCAGGCCAAAGAACTGATAAGCAACGATGTGGGACAGCAAAGTAACAGGCATCCAGTTGCTGGCCACCACTGCGGTAAAGGCCCACCGGATGCTTTCGAGATTCAGCCCGCTCCGTACGTACGCATTGTGATAAACGTACAGGCCGTCATCGTAATCCGTGAACTCGAAAGATGCCACTTGAGCAAAAATGACCAGGACGGAAACGATCAGACACAGCTGGACTGCGAGATGAGACAGCTTTCGTTGTGGCGGCGAAAGTTGTCCGCTGCTTTGGCGATCCACTCTTACCAATGTAACAACAACGAAACATCAAGGCTTTACACTTGGAGTAATTCCGTACTACGAGTTTCAGACCTGGGCGCGCCCATTTTTCCTGTCATTGGCGGCCAGACCGCAGCCGGTCAATCGTCTTCGACCTCTCGGGATCTGGTCGAAGCTGTTGCGCCGCCTCGAGATGCGCCAGCGCTTCTTGGGTCCGGCCCAGACCCGCCAGCAGCATCCCGAGGCTATGATCCGCCGCGACCGCGTTTGGGCTCAGACGTAGTACCGCCTGGTACTCCCTTATGGCCTCACTGGTGCGTCCCGGCGCTTTCTCGAGCGCCTGCCCGAGTTCAAAGTGAAACGCAGGGTTATCCGGCTGGATGCGGACCGCCGCCTCAAATTGTCCTATGGCGGCATCATACTGTCCGCCGCTCACCAGGCAGCGTCCAAGATTGTCCCTCGCTTCAGCCATATCCGGTTTTATGCGAAGAGCCGCCTCGAAATGGGGGATCGCGGCGCCGCAAAGCCCGGCGTCGGCCAGACACCATCCCAGGTCGTTGTTGGCTTCGACATAGTCCGGATTGATGCGCAATGCCTCCCCGAAGTGCTCCACCGCATCGCCGCGTCGACCCGGAAGCCTCACCAGATGCATTGCCAGATAAGTTTGGACCATCCAGTTGTTGTCCGTAACTTCCAGGGCATGTTCGAAGAGCGTCTCGGTGTTTTGCCAGTAAGACACTTGTTTCCAGGCATCCCCCATCAGCAACGCGCAAACAAGGATAGCCGTCGCTGCAATCACAGGCTTACTCTTCGGCCACTTGCCGGCGACTTCAGCTGCACCCCACGCCAGCATCACCGTCAGGCCCACAATCGGCAGGTAGGTGTAACGGTCCGCGTGCGGCTGCTGACCGACTTGCACCAACCCGACTACGGGAACCAGAGTCCCCAGATACCAAAACCAGCCGATCGTCAAATAAGGACGCTTTTGCCATGCCAGGATCGCCGGAATCGACAGAACCAAAATCAGGGTCAGAGCTGCTACCGCGTGCCAAACTGCAATTTCGCGAGGATACGGATAAAAGACCGCCAGCCGGGCAGGCCAGAAAGTCTGCCCTAGATAAATAACATACGAGACCAGTGCGTTCTTGAGGCGCATCCCAAACGGGATGAGTTGGACTGCGCCAGTCGATTTCTGCGCCCAATAGGTAACGCCCGACGCAGCGGCCGACAACGCGAATAACGGTAGCTTCTCCCGGAAGATTTTCGGCGCAGGATTGGGCCAGCGCAGCCGTTGCAGCGGCCACAGGTCCAGCAGCAGAAGAAGAAACGGAAACGTCACCAACATCGGCTTCGACATTAGCCCGAGACAAAAACTCGCGACGACAGATAGGTAACGTGCCGGACTGGGCTCTTCGGTATAACGCACGTAGCAATAAAGCGCCAGAAAAAAGAAAAATGCACTCAGAACATCCTTTCGCTCCGCCACCCACGCGACTGATCCCACATGGAGCGGATGCAGCGCGAAGACGAGGGCTACGAAGGCGCTGCATCCCGTCGCTCGCGTGGCCCGTTGCAGCATGGCGTACAGCAGGAGCGCAGCCAGGATGTGGAAGACGACGTTCACCAGGTGGTGCATGCCGCTGTGCAGTCCAAACAGTTGCACATCGAGCATATGCGACAGCAGCGTGACCGGCATCCAGTTGCTCGAGACGATCGCCGTGAAGGCCCACTTGAAATTTTCCGCAGTGAGGCCTTCCTGAACGTGACGGTTCTGCGAGACGTATGCGGTGTCGTCGTAATCGACAAAATCGAAGTGGCGCACCTGCGCGTACACGATCAGAATCGATAGGACGAGCGCTAGACGAATCGCAAGTTCGAGGAGAGCGGGTTGCCCGGCCGCCGGTATGGACTTTGTTTCGGGTGAGAGTTGAGCCTGAGGGCCGGACATTCTCCCTAATGTACTACGCGTTCAGGAGAGCTAAGAGGTTCGGGATCCGAGCGAGTACGCCGTCCGATCCACCCTATTGCCGCAAGAGCGCAGAGCGAGGAGAAGACGGTCGCCGGTTCGGGTGCCGCGTCTAAAGGTGCTGCGCCTACAATGGTTCCATTGATCGTCGCCGCCAGAGTATCGGAACTACGCTGGGTCTGATCGAAAACCATGAGTTGATCGAAGTAACCGCCGGGTCCCGCGGGATCCGTAGACGCGGAGGTCTCGTTGTCCCAATTGAAAACAGGGTAAGTTGCCCCTAAGTCATCAGTCAGGTCCAGCCAATAAGTTCCCGGGCCCAAAGTCACTGAACCAAATGCAAAATTGACATCGCTGTAATTACTGTAAACGGCAAGGGTACCGGTCACGCCAGTGTCGGTAGCCAGAACGGTGTTACCCGGCGAATCTGACGAATCGTTAATAATAGTCTCGATCAAATCCGACGCAAGCATCGGAGTGTCGAAGGTGTATGCCAAGTCCTCATCGATAGAGGAAATCGTTACAGTCGCAGTCAGAGTGAATTGCTGGTAAAGCTGAAAAGTAGGGTCTCCCTCGTAGCCGCAGGGCGTACTGGTACAAGGATGGTTGAAGCTGCTCGCCAAGATCTCGTTCGCAGCCGCCCGATTCGAGGTCAACGTCAGAGAAACGGCAAGTAACGCAATTATGACAGCGAATTTGCGGAGCGGATAGGATAAGCTGCCAAGGGTAAGCGAGATCATTGCTTACGGATGGTAACATGCCATATGGTCACTCGCAAGCCGGATTTGGGGTTATGCGGTACTATTTGGGCCGCTCGTCCAGCTCGACTCCGTCCCGTGAATTCGACGGCTTCCGGATGCCGCCGCAACCTCGACCTAGGCGAAACTTGATCGAAATCCGCCGCTCGGCCAAGAGGGCTCTACGCTACGGCCGTGCGCTCCGGTTGGGACCCGAATTTGACCGACACCAGCTTGGAAACCCCTGCTTCCTGCATCGTAACGCCGTACATTGCCTGCGCCGACTCCATCGTTTTCTTGGAATGCGTGATCATGATGAACTGCGTGTTCTCCGACATCTGCCTCAGAAGCTTTGTCAGACGCAGAACATTAGCTTCGTCGAGCGGTGCATCCACCTCATCCAATACACAAAACGGACTCGGCTGGTAGCGGAAAATCGCCATGAGTAACGACAAAGCAGCCAGCGCTTTCTCTCCGCCGGAAAGCAGCAGAATGTTCTGTAGCTTCTTCCCGGGGGGCACGCAATGATCTCGATGCCGGACTCGCCGGCGTTATTTTCGTCAGTCAGACGCATTTCGCCCATACCGCCGCCGAAAAGCACCTGGAAGGTTTCGCGGAAGTAGGCGTTGACAGCTTCGAAGGCTTCGTTGAAACGAGTTTTCGATACGCGGTCGATCTCCTGTATGGCCTGCTCGGTGTCGCGTATGGAATCAAGCAAATCCTGACGCTGCGCTGTAAGAAAGTCATGGCGTTGCTGCGCATCTTCGAACTCCGCCAGGGCTTCGGGGTTGATTGGCCCGAGCGCCTCAATCTTGCTCTTGACCTCTCGATACGCCCGATCGGCCTCTTCCAAAGCTTCCCCATCCAGCATCTCGGCGCCCTCAATCTCCAGAAGTCCGCAACCCAATTCCTTGCGGCCTGTTTCGTCGAGGTATTTCAGTTCCGCTTCCCGGCGCACCAAATCCACCTCGATCTCCGAGCGCCGCGTGTGCAGCGCTTCGATACCCGAGCGGATCTCCCTAAGTCCGGCATCTACAGCCTGCAGGGCTGAACGCCCCTCCGTCTCTTCAGCGCTCAGCCGCAGAACTGCAGACTCTACAGTGACTACGGCTTCCGCCAGCGCATTGGATTTCTTGTCGAGCTCAATATTCTCTGCCAGAAGGCGGGAACGGTGCTCGCCCAACCGTTCAATCTCCCGGCCAACCTCCTGGCGCCGTGCGGTCATATCCCGATGCTGCTGGTCCAGGCGTCCCAGCGCCGACTTGGCCGCACGATAGCGTTCCTCGAGTGCCGCGAGTTGAGCCCGTAGCGTCGAATGGGACTCCGCTGCCTGTGCAGCTTCACCCTCGATCTCTTCGCTTGCCTGACGCAAAGCTTCGAGCGCTGCTTCACGGTTCGAGCGCTCTTCTTCCTTCTGGACCACCACCGCGCGATTGCGGTCCCGCTGCTCGCCCGCACGCTGTTGTTCCCGCGTCAGGCGCTCGAGTTCCAGACGTGCCACCGAGACTCGCGAATTCGCTCGATTGTTCTCCTCCGCAAGCTTTCGCAGCTCGTGATCGAGCGCCAGAGCATCCTTTTCGCGCGATTGCTGCAGCGCGCGCAGACGTTCCAGATCGCCTTCCATCTGCACAATCTCGCCGCTAATCCGCTCCAGATCGTAAACCTTCAGCTGCAGCTCGCCCTCGCGCTCCATCAGCTTACGTTTTAGCTCTCGCGCTTCGCGCTTCAATGCCAGCGGACCGCTCGCCTTCTTACGGCCGCCGCCAAGCGTTTGTCCGCGGTAGAACTGCCCATCGTCAAGCAGGAAATATAGATCCGGATGTTGCGTACTGAATTCGCGCGCCTGCTCGCGGAGTCTCCGCAATAAAGCAGCGCGACAGTTTCGGTAAAAGGTGAGCGGCGGCCTGGCTGAGCCCGTTCGTCATGCGAACATGGTCCGCCAGCCGGGGAAGGCCTGGGATTTCCTCCGCGGCCTCCCCCAACGATGGAAGCGCGGTTACAGTTTTGGATTCGACCAGGAACGTGGCGCGTCCCTCCAGGTCGCTGCGAAGAAACTGCATTCCGCGCTCCGCATCCTCCCATGCACCCACCACTACATATTCCAATTCGTCTTGCAAAAACTCTTCAGTCGCTCGTTCATACGCCGTATCCACCTCGATAAAGTCCGCCAGCAGGCCGTGAGGTTTGAAGTCTCCCGCGCGGCCTTGCTCCAGTGCGGCCAACAGCTTTTTCACCGATTCTCCCGTGTAGGAGTGGTGAGAAAGCACGTTCTCGATGGATTCTTTGCGCGCCTGCAAATGCGAGCAGTCCCGCCGGATCTGATCGGCTTCGTTCCGCAGATCCGCCGCGGTCTTCCGCTGCAACGCCAGATCGCTTTCGGTCTTACGACGCTCGCCGGTGACCGTCTCCAACTCCATCTGGCGCTGGCTCATGTTCTCCGACACCTGCGCGCGGAGACTGGTCAGGCGCGCGATCTCCGCTGCCGCGCCCTGTTCTTCGCGTGTCACGCGACTGGTTTCCCGAGCGATCCCGGCCAGAAATTCGTCCATCTGGGCCAGTTGGTTCTTCAGGTTGGAAGTTTCGCCCAGCAACCGGAGCACCAGCATCCGCTCCTGCTCGATGGTGCGTTCGTGCTCCCGGACCCGCGACTGCAACTGTTCACGGACCTGATTCTTTTCTAGAAGCTCCGTTCGCGTTCCCTGGATACCTTCTTCCAGTTCGCCCACTGTACCGCTCAGCGCCTCCCGCTCTACGCCGCAAGCTTCAATTCGTCCCTGCAGGCTTTGGACTTCCACCTCGCCCTGCCCCATCCGCTGTTCGATGGACGCGCTCTCACGTACATGGCCTTCCAACTTGCCGCGGGTTCGCTCGGACTCGACGTTGAGTTCGGCCAGTTGCTTGCGAGCTTCGGTCAGACGCGCTTCCACGTCATAGCAGGCGGCCTGCACTGTCTTGCGCTCGGCCTCGCTTAACTCGACCGTTTCGGTAGCCTGCTTTAGTTCCCCCGAAACCGCCTCCAGATCGGCCGCGGTCTTCTCGATCTCGCTCGCCAGGATCCGATGCCGGCTCGCCAGAACTGTCCGCAACCGCGCGTCCAGATCCAGTTTCAACTCTCCATATCGGCGCGCCTTGGACGCCTGCCGCTTGAGAGAATTCACCTGCCGGGTAACTTCCTCCAGGATGTCGAATACACGCGCCAGATTCTGTCGCGCCGATTCGAGACGCCCCTCCGCCAGCCGCTTCTTCGTCTTGAACCGCGTAATCCCGGCAGCCTCTTCGATAATGGCCCGGCGATCCTGAGGCTTAGAGCTGAGAATCTGTCCAATGCGGCCCTGTTCGATGATGGCGTAGCTCTCCGGTCCGAGTCCGGAGCCCATGAACAGCTCCTGAATATCGCGCAGACGGGCGGTATGTCCGTCGATCAGATATTCGCTCTCACCCGACCGGTATAGACGGCGCGTGATCGTCACTTCTCCCGGCCGGTTCACGCCGATGGTCACCGGCCCGCGAGTCGCATCGTGCCCGATTCGCCGCCGCAGGAATGGCGCCGTTAACGTGGCCGTTCTGGTGACCATTCGCGTGATGCCCATTGGTCCCGTTGCCGTTAGACACTTCCTCAGACGCATCGACGATCTTGACTTCGACCGGCGTATCGGGTGTGACGGTCGGGTCAATCCGCGGATTCACCAGAGTCATGGTAACGCTGGCCATCCCAACCGGCTTGCGGTTGCGGGTTCCGGCAAAAATTACGTCCTCCATGCGGGTTCCACGGAGGCTGCGGGCGGATTGTTCGCCCAAAACCCAACTGATCGCGTCGCTCAGGTTGGACTTACCGCACCCGTTGGGGCCGACGACTGCTGCGATGCCGCTGCCGTTAAAGCGCAGCTCAGTTTTGTCACAAAAGGATTTGAATCCTTGTAGTTCTACTCTTTTCAGTCTAAGCACTGTTCAAACCTCTTTGTGCTCGGGGGAGGACCGATTTCAATCTTAGCCACGTTTTCGGCAAAAGTAAAGGGATCACCCCACAAAACTTAGATCCAATTCGGCTACCCACCACCATATGTGGGGTCCCGCTTCCCCAAGAATTTGCGTACACCCGCCGAAAAATCCGGCGAAGCCATCGCTACATGGCGCAACTCCCATCCGATCCGGCCGGCCTCGTCCCAGGATTTATCCCTCGTCCGGTTGACATATTCGAGTCCGCAGCCGATGGCGTCTGCGCTCGCCTGACTGACCTGCAATGCAATCTCGGCCGCCCGGGTAAGCGGCTCTTCCGATACTTCGTGGACCAACCCGTAACTGAAGGCCTCGCGACCGTCGAAAATCCGGCCCGTCAAGGCTAACTCCGTCGCCCGCCGCTCCCCAATCGCAGCCTTCATCGCTCGAAAAATGAGGATTGGCCATAGCCCGATCCGGATCTCGGTCAGGCCAAACTTCGCGTCCCCGGAGGCCACCAGAATGTGAGCATTTGCCGCGAGCCCGGTCCCCCCCGCCAATGCTGGCCCGTGAACTCCGGCGATGATCGGCTTTTTTATCCGGTACCCGACCGTGAAAAGCCGCTCGTGCAGATCGTCCAATTCGGCCCGGTCGGCTTGCAAAGCTTCGGAAAGATCCATCCCGGCGCAAAACGCCTTCCCGCTGCCGGTGAGCAGGACAGCCCCAACCGTTGCATCGGAATCAGCGCGTTCCAAAGCCGCCACCAATCCACGGCACAAAGAAAGATTGAGCGCGTTCCGCTTCTCCGGACGGTTGAGCGTCACGCGCAGCAGCCGGTCCTCTTGCCGGATTTCAACCACGTCAGACATCGATCTCCATCCCCAATAGCGCGGACCCCATATTCTTCCCCTGCGCGTCAATTCGCAGTGAAAGAGTCCCGCCGCCGTCCAAAGCCTCATGCAACAGAAAGTTCAACGCACCTAAATTGGGCAGTTCGAAGCGCTCCACCTCGCCCTTCACGAGCTCCCCGAAATAAGCCTTCACGCGCTCCGCCGTGACCTCGCGTACCAGTACGGAGTAATCCTCCCTGCGCCAGGCAATAACCCCGATATTGGACATATCGCCCTTGTCCCCCGAGCGCGTATGCGCGATCTTCCCCAGCGCGACTTTCAAGACACCACCTCCACGCGAGTCTGAATCTCTTCCTGAGGTACCAGCGCGCCCCAGTACGACACCACTTCGCGCACCTTAGGACGCCCCTCGCCATACCCAGTGCCGCCCGGCGGACCGCTCAACACCAGCGGAATCATCTCGCGCGTGAACCGGTCAATCGCTTTACGGTCCTGTCCCCTCACCCCGATGCGAAGCTGCACTTCGGGCGGATCGGAAACCTCAGGCGCAGCCGGACCCAGCACCGCATTCACGCCGAAATATTCGCTATGGATTTCTTCAAACTCGAGGCCCAGCGAATGCAGCCGCTTCCGCACGATCGCGTCGGCTGCGCGAGCCTTCTCGATCGCCTGCGGCCAACTGTAAACCAGCGTCCCAATCGCCTTCCAGCCATTCGAATAAGCGATGGAGAGCTTGATCTCGGCCGGGCGCGCGTTGCCGCGAATTCCGGAAACCCGGACATGATCCGGCGCGATGTCGGCAAGCTCGATCGACGTGAAATCTGCGATGCAATCCGGATTGATATAGTTTCTCGGATCGCCCAGTTCGTAGAGAAGCTGCTCTTTGACGATGTCGGAGTGCACACGCCCGCCTGTCCCCGTATGCTTGGTGACCACGAATGTTCCGTCCGCATGCGCTTCGACAATCGGGTAGCCGATATTATCCATGTCCGGAAGACTCTGCCAGTCCACCTGGCAATTGCCGCCAGTCGCCTGCGTTCCGCATTCGATAATGTGGCCGGCGACGGTTCCCGCAGCCAGCTTGTCATATTCCTCGGGACCCCAGCCGAACCGGTGAATCATCGGCGCCAACGTCAGTGCCGGATCGGTGCAGCGTCCCGTAATCACCACGTCCGCGCCCGTATCCAACGCCCGCGCCAGCGGGAAGGCGCCTATGTAGGCGTTTGCAGCCAACACGCGATTACGGATCGAAGCCAATTGCAGGCGCGTATCCAGGTCGCGCATCTCATAACCTTTAGCCAGAAATTCATCCAGCCGGTGCAGGACATCGTCGCCCAGGACCACCGCGACCTTCAGCCCGGGCGCAAGTCGCAAAACCTCCTGCGCGCAAGCTACGGGATTCACCCCACCGGCATTCGCAATGACTTTGATCCTCTTGTGCCGGATCTGCTTGGAAATTCGTTCGATGAGCGGCGGAAAATCGCGCGCATAGCCCAGCCTGGAATCGGACTGCCGCTGCTTCTGCAGGATGGACATCGTCACTTCAGCCAGATAATCCAACGCGAGATAATCGAGCGGCCCCTGCTCGACCAGGCGCACCGGAGCCTCCAGCCAATCGCCCCAAAATCCCTGCCCGTTCGCAATCCGAATCATCCCTGCTCCCAACCTTCTTGTATGTCCCGCGCAGCTTGAGACTTCAGTCTGTGCCTTGATTCCAGCGAAAATCACAGCTTGCGTTCTGACTCACCAGTTCCAAAGCCAGCATCAACACCTCCCGCGTATCCAGCGGATCGAGAATCGCGTCCACATGACCGCGCGCGGCCGCATGCCGCGCATCCAGCCACTGTTCATAATCCGCCCGAGTCCGCGCAATCGCCTCCTGCAGATCCTCCGGCATCACCTGCCCGGTAGCTTTCAACTTTTCGAGTTCCACGGAAAATAAAGCCTGCACCGCCGAATCGCCTTCCATGACGCCGATCCGCGCCGTCGGCCAGCCGAACGCGAAGTGCGGGTCGAACCCCTGACCGGCCATCGCGTAATACCCTGCCCCACTGGCATGATTCACCGTGAGGACCAGCTTCGGCACAGTCGCGCATGACATCGACTCCACCATCTCCGCCCCTGCGCGAATGATCCCGGAGCTCTCGGCATCGATCCCGACCATAAAACCCGACACATCCTGGACATAAATGATTGGCGTTCGCGCCCGCTCCGCCTGCTCGACAAAATAGGCCACTTTCCGTGCCGATTCCGTATACACAATGCCCCCGATCCGTGGCCCTTCCGAAGTCTTGAGAAAGCCTCTGCGATTGGCGATGACCGCGACTGGATGTCCGCCCAGGCGGGCGTTTGCGCACAGCATCTCCGGAGCGAACTCCGCCTGAAACTCCTGGAAATCGTCGCCATCCAGAATCCGCAGCAGCACCTCTTCCATGGAATAAGGCTGCCGGTGGTCCGCCGGCAGCATACTGTAAATCTCGCCAGTATCTCTCGCAGGCTCAACAACTTTCCGCGGCGAAGGAGGCTCCGCCAACCGGCGGAAGCGCTCTCGGATCATCTGCAGACAGTGGTCGTCGTTGCGCGCCAGATAGTGCGCCACGCCGCTGACGGTGTTGTGCATTCGTGCGCCGCCGAGGGTCTCCTGATCGGTAGTCTGGCCGGTAGCTCCTTTGACGAGGTTCGGCCCGCCCAGACCCATAAAACTGGTTTTGTCGACCATAATGAGGACATCGCTCAGAGCGGGGAGGTACGCGCCGCCTGCGATGCATGGACCCATCACGGCAGCGATCTGCGGCACACGGAGCTTGCGCCGCATAATTGAATTATAGAAGAAAATGCGGCCGGCGCCATACTGCCCCGGAAAGATGCCGTCCTGGTAAGGCAAGTTGACGCCGGCGGAATCCACCAGATACACGATCGGCACGCGGTTCCGCATCGCGATCTCCTGCGCGCGCAGGATCTTCGTAATCGTCTCCGGCCACCACGCTCCGGCCTTCACAGTCGCATCATTCGCCACAACTACGGCGACCCGTCCTTCGATCCGTCCGAACCCCGTCACCACCCCGGCAGCTGGAGCCTGTCCGTCGTACTTGTCATACGCGACCAGCAGACCAATTTCGACAAACCTCGCCCCGGGATCGAGCAATTTTGCGATGCGCTCGCGAGCAGTCAACTTCCCGGCGCGATGCTGTTTCTCCACTCGGACCACCCCGCCACCTTCCCGCAGGCGCTCTTCGATCGACTGCAATTGCTCTACAAGGCGACGCATATGCGCCATCCGGGCTACGCTCTCGGAAGACATGCCCTTAGTGTAATCAGGGAGAAATCTCAACCAACATTCCACCCCGATGTTCGATAGCGAGCACCCCGGTTGACTACCGTCCACGGCGCCTGTCAATCTGGAAGCACGAGTTGGGTTTCTCCCGTAATTCTGCACGATCCCGACCGGCCCTCAGCCATTCGTGGCCAAATGGCAATTGGGTTCCTTCCGCAAAAAACTACCATATGTCAGAGGAGGCACTTGAATGATCCAGAATCGCTCAGCACCAGGCGGAGATATCATCCCTGGCCTGATCTACAACGACATCCACAACGCGGTCGACTGGTTGTGCGATGTCTTCGGATTCAAAGAACGGCTCCGCATCACCGCTGCGGACGGAAAAGTGAGCCACGCGCAACTGGCGATCGGGAGTGGCGGCGTGATCCTCAGCTCCCCGCGCATCGGTCAAGGTTTCGCCAATGCGCCGGACGCCGCCGAACTGCGCACGCCGCGTCCCAATGAAGTCAGCCAGACGCTCTCCGTGCACGTCGAAGATGTCGACCGGCACTATGCACACGCGAAGGAGCGAGGCGCCCGCATCCTCAGCCCGCCTCAGACCTGCCCGTTCGGCGAACGGCAATACACCGCCGAAGATCTCGACGGACATCGCTGGACTTTCTCGCAATCAGTCGCGGACGTAAAACCCGAAGTCTGGGGCGCGACTGTTTCGGAAACCGGGAGTTCCGTCGAACGGCTGCCCGGCCCGCGCGGGTGCTACCTGGAAATCCCCGCAATCGATACCCGCCAGTCAGCCGCGTTTTATGAAAAAGTGTTCGGCTGGAGCATCCGGCATGAGGACAGCGATCGTCCCACCTTCGCCGACCCGGCAACCTACGTCAGTGGCACGTGGATATCGGATCGAGAACCGGTGCGAACGCCTGGTGTACTCCCATATATTTGGGTCCGCCAAATCGACGATATCCTTGCCCGGGTCATCGCCAACGGCGGCGAAGTCGTCGAAACGGATCACGCCGGCAACGCCACCTTCCGCGATCCGGCGGGCAACGTGATCGGCCTTTTTCAGGAGGGTCCGCGCTAAAGTAGTGGAGTGATTCGTTTTTTCGCGGCACTTTTTTTTCTCTCACACATAGGTCTGGCGCAGACGGATTGGCCTTCTTTCGGCAACGACCCAGGCGCGATGCGGTTCTCCACCTTGCGCCAGATCGATCGCGGTAACGTCGAAAACCTCAAGCCGGCATGGATCTTTCGTACCGGCAAACCTGGCTCCGAGGCCGTCCCTCTCGTGGTGGATGGCATCATGTATGTGACCGCGCCCGATGGCATCTACGCCATTGTTCCGGAGACCGGCGAATTGCTGTGGAAACACGATGCGAAACCAAGCGCCCTGCGCGGTCTAGCCTATTGGCCGGGTAAGGACGGCTTGCATTCGCGCGTCTTCGCAGGCAACGGACCTTACCTGCTGGCTCTCGACGTTACGACCGGCAAGCCTGCTCCCGGCTTCGGAGACGAAGGCCGAGTCGACCTGAAGAAAGGCGTGCTGGGAGATCTGAAAAACGGAAAATACACGCTCGACTCGCCGCCGGCCATCTTCGGCGATGTCGTCATCACCGGATGCGCCAACGGCGAAGGCTACCCACCTGCCGGCGCCTACGGGGACATTCGCGGCTGGGATGCCAAAACCGGAAAACTGCTCTGGACCTTTCACACTGTGCCGCGCCCCGGAGAACCGGGATCAGAGACCTGGCCCGAGGGAGCGTGGAAGAATCGTTCAGGTACCAATACCTGGGGATTCTTCACTGTCGACGTACATCGCGGCATTGTCTACGCGCCCACAGGCTCTCCCACGGCCGATTTCTATGGCGCGGATCGCGTCGGCAATGGCTTGTATGGGAATTCGCTCGTGGCTCTCGATGCCCGAACCGGTGAGAAGAAGTGGTTCCACCAATTAGTTCATCACGACCTCTGGGATTATGACCTGGCCGCTCCTCCCGCTTTGTTCGATATTCACCGCGGAGGGCGCGTGATCCCTGCCGTGGCGCAGATCACTAAGATGGGTCTGCTATTCGTCTTCGATCGCGTGACTGGCGAGCCGGTCTACGGAATGGAAGAGCGGCCGGTGCCGCAGAGCAAGGTACCGGGAGAGGTGACGTCCAAGACGCAGCCGTTTCCGTTGAAGCCGCCGCCGCTCTCGAAGAACACATTCAGCATGGCGGACATGTACAACCGCTCGCCCGAGCATGCGCGGTTCTGCAAGGAATTGTTCGATTCGAATCAGATGGTCATCGGAGGGCCGTTTACGCCGCTCCCGCTCGAAGGCAATGCGCTGTTTTTTCCGAGCACCCTGGGGGGAGGCAACTGGGGGGGTGTCTCAGTCGATCCCTCGGCCGGTTTGTTATTCGCCAACGTGATGGACATCGGCCAGTGGGGTCACCTGGAGAAAAACGGCATCGACTACCGCCGGACATCATCCTATGGACCCTATGCGCGCTTCTGGAACCGCGAAGAGAGGATCCCGTGCCAGAACCCCCCGTTCGGAGAATTGATCGCGGTCGATCTGACGACTGGAGACATCGCGTGGAAGTCTGTGCTCGGTACCATCGAATCGCTCGAAGCGGTCGGCGTCCACAACACGGGAACTCTGAATTTGGGCGGAAGCATCGCCACGGCTGGTGGCCTGGTATTCATCGGGGCGACCAACGACAAGCGCTTCCGAGCGTTCGACTCGAAGACTGGGAAACTGCTATGGGAGGTTAAGCTCGAAGCCAGCGGCCACACCAATCCCATGACGTACTTGGGGCGGGACGGCCGGCAATACGTCGCCATCATGGCGTCCGGCGGAGGAGGCTTTTTGGGCGGAGGGACGAGCAATAGCCTGATCTCGTTCGCGCTGCCCGATGTTCCGCGCAAGCCGTTACCCGTCGAGGTTTCGAAAGCCGTAGCCGCAGCCGCCGCGGCCCGGCGGGACGCGCCGAAGGTCGGCGCCTATGCTCCGTTCATACTGCCTGCTGGAGGCGAAAAAGCATTAGTGGAGAAGACTTGTGGAACGGATTGCCATTCTATCGAAGTAGTCACCAGTCAGCGGATGAAGCCGGCGGACTGGACTTCGCTGGTGCAGAATATGGTATCGCGCGGCGCCGAGGCCTCGGATGCTCAAGTGAAGGTGATCGCCGACTATTTAGGGAAGACCCTCGGACGATGAATCGCACTGCTTTCAAAACCTACGCGGTAGTGCTTCTATTTCTGGCGCTCCGGGCCGTGGGAAACTCGGCCATGGCGTGGGGCATGCGGCAAGTTCCCGAACAGATGTCGATGAATCCCGCACTTTATCTCCACGCCATGCTGAATCCTTTCGTGGCGACTGGCATTGCCGCGTTGATCCTGGCGCTGTTGACGCGAATGGCGCTGTTCAGCCTGGCGGACCTGAGCTTCGTACTTCCAGTGACCGCGATCGGCTACGTGATCGCCGTATTTCTCGGTAGAGTCTTCCTGCATGAAACGGTGACGCAGCAGCGCTGGCTCGGAACGCTGTTGATCTTTGCCGGCGCAGTCCTGGTGGGTTCGACTTCCGGCAACACCACGCCTGCGGCTCGGGATACGAAATGAAGTGGGTCCTGGTAGCGACCATGGTGTTTGCGACTGTCTTTGGCGATCTCCTGCAGAGCTTCGAAATGAAGCGCGCCGGTGAGCAGTCGGTGACCGCGCACGGTTTCGCGCGTTTAGTGCACATCATTGCACAACGCCGACTTTTGATTCTCAGCATTCTCTGCAATACAATGTCGTTTTTCGCCTTCATGGCCCTGGTGCAGAAGGAGCCGTTGAGCTTCGCCGTGCCGGCATCCGCCGCAAGCTTTGTCCTGGAAACGCTGCTTGCAAAATTTGTCTTACATGAGCAGATTGGACCCCGAAGGGCTGCGGGCGCGTTGGCCGTGTTGGCTGGCGTGGTGCTCGTGGGCGGGTAAAGCTGCTCGTGTTGTGGTCTCCTTCTTAGAGATATTCCTGTTGAGCCGGCGCGCCATCGTTGAGAGCCACGCAAAGATCTCGTGCGCCGCCATGGTCGAGTAACTTCACGTAAACTGCCATCCTAGAAAAATGTATATTGATTTGTACTGTATTTTATGACACATTCAAAGACATGGGACATATCGTAAGATCTGTCGTCGTTGTTACTACGATGGTCGTGATTTTTGCTTTCTATGCGGTATCGCTGATAGCGATCCTGCCCTACGCAGTATGGATGAATAGGCGCACACGGCCTATTCCACACCAACCATTGGGGAGTAGCTCTTTGAAACCACTTTCGTGGTAGTACCTTCCTCGAAAAGGCATAGACGCTCAAGGGCGACTTACTCCAAGCTACTGACAGGTAACTTAGCCAAGCAGCTGATGATTCTCTCGCTTCTCAAGAAACTCCAGATACGGAGAATTTGTCATTTAAAAGGTACTCGACTTAATCACCGGCGCGCGCCGACGCTACCGGGACCAGGCGGCCATCCCGGATGTAATAATCGGCGCCGCGCCACCGGATGCTGTTGCGGGAAAAACTGGTGAGCCAAATAGCGAACGCAACTGCGTCCCATACCGGAATCAGCGGCAGTTGCTTCCACAGGCGCGCCTGGTGCAAGCCGCGGATTCCGATGACCCAGGTCATCGCGATTCTTAGCCCGATGTAAGTTCCCAAGAACCCAAGGGCCACGGATACCGAAGGGTGTGCTAACACGGCCGCAAGAGACCAGGGTAAGCCTTGCGTCAAGAGCAATCCGAAGTGTCCCCACGGACGCATGTGACGCATCACTACGATCCAGCGGAGCCGTTTGAGAAGCAGGTCTTTCATCGACGCATAATCACAAACGGTCTCGATGGAATAGTTGAGCAGCACTACTTCGTAGCCTTGCTCGGCAATCAACCGGCCCACCAACAAATCGTCGGCAGGGCGATTCTCCAGTTCCGGGTAGCCCCCGAAGCCGTTAAGATGCGCTTGCGTGGTGGCGATGGTCGGGCCAAGCGCGAACTTAATTCCTTCGAGTTGCCAGTCGACCAGGACGCCGGCGTAGAAGTCGGACATCATCCCGACGCTCTGCAAGTGATCGGTAAACGTGGTGACATCAGTCGGGACATAAAAACAAGTGACAGCGCCGACTTTGGGGTCTTGTAGCGGAGCGGTCAGTGCGCGCAGGTAGTCAGGCCGCACTCGCACGTCACTATCGCTGATGACTACCACTTCATAAGCGGCATCGCCTACCAACCGCGCAAGCTTGGCCACTTTATCGTTGGTTGCGATGCGTCCTGAACCATATAAAGTGCGGATGCGGCAGTGCGGGAACTCGCTCTGAAGTCTGGCAATGATCGCCCGCACAGCGTCGTCATCCGAATCGATGCAGAAGACGATTTCGAATTCGGGATAATCGATGCGGCAGAAACTGGCGAGATTGTCGAAAGCGTCTGGATCGAGACCTCGTATCGGTTTCAGAATGCTGACGGGCGGCGTGAAGGAGGGGTCCGGCGAACTCACCGGTTTTTCGAAATACCGCCAGGAGCTATAGATCGCGATCAGGTAATAAAGGAACGGTATGGCTGCGATCGCGAGAAACATCTCGCTCAAATGCGGCATATCCTCAGGCTACTCGACTTCCGGGTGGTTCGTCAGGAGCAGTTTCCCACCGCTTTGAGCCACGATCTTCAACTTGTCCCTCGCGACCAGATCGTTCAATCGCTCCGCCGCTTTCTCGGTAATCACCAGATAGCAGCGCTCCGGCTGCAGCCACATGCTTTTCCATTGTGAGTCGTCGATGAAGATATTAGGCGCGCCCGGCGCATAGGAACCGTATACCAGGTTATTAAAGCGGCCGTTGAGCAGGAGAGCGTCGCGATTGGTATAGAAGAAGATTGAGGAAAACGTGTAGTAGTGATGATCCACGATGAGCTTTCCAGGGGGCGCATGAAGCAGCGCTTCCGCAAGTGGCCGGGAGGAAAGGAACGGATCGAAAGCCGCCATGGCAATCCGCGCCGCTTGAAAGAATAGAACGGCCATGAGCGTCGCGGCGAGAAACGCGCGTTTCCCGGCGGCGCGAAAGGTGCCCGCCGCTCCCACAAGAAACGCGAGCGCAGCCAGAAGAAGCGGAAGCCGGAGGTAAGCGAATGACGCGATGGTCAAGTCTTCCATATGGCCCAGGGACAGCTTATAGGCGCCGGGATTGGAACTGAGCGCCGCGGAAATATCGCCTGGCGTCGGGTAGATTCAACGACAGGAAATACAGGGTGAGCACCGCTCCCGCCGCCACGACGAAGATCCCGCACAGCACCCGTGTGCCGTAACGGATCCACTTGCCGCCCTCTGCCATGGCCGATCCCAGCAGCAGCGCCAGCGCCGGATAACAGGGCATCGAATAGTATTCCTGCGTCGTGGAAAAGGTGAAGAACACCAGGATAAAGCCGGTCCAGCAGAGAGCCAGCAAACGCGTCTTTCCAGCCCGATCGACGGGCTTGAAATTGAGCTTCACGATGGGCGGAAAATACACGCTCCACGGAAACAGCCACAGCAGATGAAACAGCCAGAAAGTACAGCCGCGGAACCGTGTCGTAGTCGCGCGGATAGCGCATGTTCAGAAACCGAAGCAATTGCTCATTGATGAAATAAAACCACAGGAAGCCGTGGTATTCACCGGGAGCGCTGCGCATCGTGAAGTCGAAATACGGCGGATTGCGAAGTGCCGCTAAGATGTGCCAGGGCGCGGCAATCAAAAGGACGACCAGCACCCCGCTCAATGGATGCAGAGCCTTCCAGACTCTCCGGTCGGCACCACTGGCGTGTGATGCCAAGATAAATGAGCGCCGCCGCGATGGGGAACACGACGCCGACCAGGCTCTTGAATAGCAGGCTGGTACCCAGGCTCGCCGCCAGGACGAAGAGCCCACCAGCGCGGACGCTTTTCAGCCTCGTCGATGGCGCGCAGAAACGCCCACATCGAGAGCGCGATGCTCGCGGTGAGCATCACATCCGGAATCAGAATGCGGGTGAAAAGAAAGAGGCCGAAGCAGGTGGAGATGCACAGTCCCGCGTAGAATCCGGCTCGCCTCCCGAACGCCCACATCCCGAACGCCGTGGTAATCCACGCGAGCGCCATGCAGCCAGTACCACCGGCATGCGCGCGGCCCAGTCAGTCGCGCCGAAAATCTCGATACGAGCCGGCGATCAGCCAATAGATGAGCGGCGCTTTTTCGAGATAGGGAATGCCGTCCAGCCGGGCCGTCACCCAGTCGCCCGAGGTGAGCATGTTGCGCGCAATCTGCGCCTGCACGGCGTCCACGTCGTCCATCAGGGATGGCGGCGAAATCATGCAGCCCGCATAGACCGCGGCCGCCACCAGCAGAACGATCAGGTAGAAGTGAAAACGTTTTCCATCGTCCGCCGAGCCTGCCCGTCCGGCACCCTGGTCTGAATTCCCCATTTTTTCATCCAAAAGAACAGTGTCATCAATCCCCAAAGATGATAGCCCAGGTTGGCGCGCCGGTCGAAATGGGCGCGCACCAGCGCTTCAATTCTCGGGATGCGGAAAAAATCGCCATGTTCAGCGGACGCAAAGGCCACGGCTTCTTCGAGCAACGGCCGAAGAGGTCCGCGAAACCAGTCGTGGGTAGGAATGTCAAAGCCGATTTTCTTCCGGTTCAGGATTGCGGGCCGGAGTTTGCCGCGTCATCAGATCCCGCAGGATCACCTTCTGGCGGGAGCCCTGAATTTTCATGCTCGCGGGAAGCGAACTCGCGAACTCCACAATGCGGTGGTCCAGGAACGGCGGCGCTTACTTCGATAGCATGAGCCATGCTGGTGTGGTCCACCTTGGTCAGAATGTTGTCCGGGAAGAAAATACTTCTGGTCGAACCAGAGATACGATTGCAAGTCGTCTTCACCCGCTGTCAACTCCTGCAAGACGGAATTCAAGGCCGGAGGCAGAGGCTTCTGAACCAGGGAGCGACTTTTCCGCATCGTCGAAGGTGCCGCTCCAATACACATAGCGCCCGCGCGGCCGGCATCCGGCAGCCTTCGAGGAAGCGCTTCAACTTATACTCGAAGCCGATCTTATCGTTCGAGACCGGCCAACGGTGGGCTGCAGCCAGGAGTAAGCGCGCAGTACGGCGCAGGGAGCTTGCGCGCGTTACGGGCCAACAGGCTTGCGCGCTGCATCAGGTATCCGCCGAACAGTTCGTCCGCGCCTTCCCCGCTCAGCGCAACCGTTGCGCTCGATTTGGTCAAGCGCGAAAGGAACCATACCGGCAGAGCGCCGGAATCCGCGTTGGGCTCGTCCGCGTAATAGGCCAGTTCGTGGATCGCACCGGGCAGATCCTGTTCGGGGTTGAGATCGAGTTCGGTGTGCTCGGTGCCATATTGTTCCGCCACCTGGCGCACGTATCGCCCTTCGTCGAAACTGCGGCCACGAAACGTGATAGAAAAGGTCTTGAGTCGGGTCGACGATGCCTCGGCAGCATAATGCACCAGGCTGGAGGAGTCCAGGCCGCCGCTCAACCAGACGCCCAACGGCACGTCGGACGCCAGATGCTCCCGCACGGACTGCTTCAGAAGACGATCTAGCTCCGCTTCAGCCGTCTCCTGAGTCCAGTGCTTCTCCGCAGCGGTCGGCAACTGCCAATATTGTTCGGTTCGGACCACGCCGCGACGCCACTCCATCCATTGGCCAGGCAACAGCTTTTCGATGCCTTCGACCAGGGTCCAGGGCGCGGGTACGTAGTTCAAGGATAGATAACAATCGAGACCGTCGAGGCTTAAATAGCGCTCAATCTCGGGATGGACCAGGATCGACTTCAGTTCCGAACCGAAGTACAAGTCTTCGCGATGATGCGCGAAATAGAGCGGCTTGATCCCCATGCGATCGCGGGCAAGGACGAGGCGCCGGTCGGACTGACGCCAGAGCGCCACTGCGAACATGCCGCGCAGCCTCGAAAAACAATCCGTGTCCCACTCGATGAACGCATTCAAGACGGTTTCGGTATCGCTATGAGAACGGAAACGATATCCCCGGCCTTCGAGTTCACGCCGGAGTTCGAGATGGTTGTAGATTTCGCCGTTGAAAACGATAACGAAGCCGCCGTCCTCTGAGACGATGGGCTGATCGCCGCACTCAATGTCGATAATCTTTAAACGCGCAGCGCCAAGCGATACTGTCTCGGACTCAAAGACGCCTTGCTGGTTAGGACCGCGATGCTTGAGGGTGGCTATGGCACTCTGAATTCGCCCGGGCACTGCTGCGCGACCTATGTGCGTAAAGCCGGCAATGCCGCACAATTCAGAAGCTCCCGCCGCTCGTCATCACGCCATTTCTTACAGCAACGCGATCGCCTTCAATCCTCGGCCGCGAGGGATTCCGCGGCTTCCGCCACTGCACCTGAGGCAGAAACAGCGAAGTGTCGATGCGATCTTCATAGCGGATCGCTATGTTCATCAGCGAATCGAGCAGCGAGTCGGAGAGGTAATGAGGCTCTAACCCAAGATCAATCAGTTTGGAGTGCTTAGCGTTGTAGTAGTGCTCTTCAGCTTCGACGCGCGGGTCCGGCAGGTGCTCGATATCGACATGCAACCCTAGTTTCCACGCCGCGGCCTTCACCATTTCCGCGAGTTCCAGAACGGAGAACTGCTCGGTGAACTGGTTGAATACCCGGCACTCCCCTGCCTTGGCCGGATTCAGGCAGGCGATCTCGATGCACCGAACGGTGTCGCGAATATCCAGGAACCCGCGTGTCTGGCCGCCTTTGCCGTAGACGGTCAGCGGATGTCCCACCGCAGCCTGTGCGCAGAAACGATTGAGCACCGTACCAAAGACGTCATCGTAGTCGAAACGGTTAATGAGCGCCTCGTCGACCACGACTTCGTCAGTCACAGTTCCGTAGACAACTCCCTGATTTAAATCGGTGGCCCGCAGACCCCAAATCTTGCAGGCAAACATCAGGTTGTGGCTGTCGTGCACCTTCGAGAGGTGATAAAACGATCCCGGCTGTTTCGGAAAGGGAAGGACGTCCGACCGGCCGTTGTGCTCGATGCGGATGTAGCCTTCTTCAATATCGATATTCGGCGTGCCGTACTCTCCCATCGTCCCGAGCTTGATTAAATGGCAGTCAGGCCGTAGCTCCTTGAGCGCAAAGATGAGATTCAGAGTGCCGACCACATTGTTGACCTGCGTAAACACCGCGTGTTTACGATCAATCATTGAGTAGGGAGCCGACCGCTGTTCGGCAAAGTGAACTACCGCATCGGGCCGGAAGCTCGCGATTACCCCCGCCAGGAAATCATAATCGTTGACGTCGCCCACGAATAATTCAATGGACTTTCCTGTCAGCTCCTGCCATACACGCAGGCGATCCGTAAGAGGTTGGATCGGCGTAAGTGTTTGCGCGCCTAGTTCAAAGTCCCACTGACGTCTGAGGAAATTATCAACGACAGCTACCGTGTGTCCTCTTTGGGACAAATAAAGCGCTGTGGCCCAGCCACAATAACCATCACCGCCTAGAACACAGATGTTCATATGGCTCCCGTCTATCGGCTCCTTGTTTTGAAGCTAAAGCACACTTGTTTACTGCCAATACATGGAGACGTCTACTAAACTTTGAAATGTAACGCGTAAAGATAATTTGATTTATTCCGGGGCAACTGAGCGGCAAGTCACAGTAAGCTAACACCATCGTTTTCGCCAAGTTGCGCTGTATCTTACTGAAGCGTGCAAAGGGAGTTCAACCTGAACATGCACCGCTCGTGAATGAACCGTTTTACGCGTGACTTTTGTCCCGAATCTACATCATCTCGCAGCCCCTTGAAATTGGCAATTAAGAGTGTGTTCACAAGCACACGTGTACGTTTGTGGCAGAACTGCCAGACTGAAAAATGTTTTAAGTATGGACAGTGGCGCGGGGCAGGTTCTCTGAAAGTGGCCGTGGCAGGTCCGCTTTGCAGCGTGCTTTTTGGTATCAATCTCGGCGTGTAAGCAGCCCCGAAACGTCTATAAGCGGGACAGATCTTTATTATAGATCGCGGGAATAACATACTTCTGCTATTCACCTTGATAAATGTCGGACATATCGATTCTGTAGGGTGAGCACGGAAAATCGAGCATGAATTTGATTAGGATGATGACTATCTTCTGGCGACTCCTCTCGTCGATCCGGAATGGAAGCCGGCTTCGCTCGCCAGGCGCTTTATCTTTCGAGCGGCCAAGTATCAGCCGATGAGCCGTCTCAGATGATACCCATATATCCATAAAGGCCCGTCAGGTAGCCACTTCGCTACTGGCGAGAATCTATATCCCGAGCTGGCATTCGGTGTGCACCGCGCGAACGGCCTTATCGAGTCCTTCGCGGCGCACCACAACGGCGATAGTGATTTCGCTGGAACCCTGCGCAATGGCAATGATGTTGACTTTCTCGCGCGAAATCGCGGTGAAAATTCGCGCGGCGAGTCCTTGACTTCCGCGCATCCCTTCGCCGACGATCGCCAGCAACCCGACTTCGGTATCGATCTCGGGAGCGTTCACATAGCCATGGGCGAGTTCGAGCGCAAGTGCCGATTCAATCGCCTGCATGGCTAACGGTTGTTCCTCCTGCCGGACCAGAAAACAGAAGCTCTGCCGATAACTCGAACCCGTGATGGCCAGGATTTCCACGTTCGTGCGGGCCAATGCATCGAGCGCGCGCGCCATCACCAGCACACCCGAGATGGCCGGGCTGGCCGGTTCGATCGACACCAGCGTGACCTTCGCCATGGACGTCACGGCACGAGCTCCGCACGCCACCGATAATTCGGGGACGATGCGCGTACCTGGCTTTTCAGGATCGAAACTATTCTTGCTCCAGACCGGAATGCGCTTCTCGACCAGAGGAGCGAGCGTCCTCGGGTGGAGAACCTTGGCGCCGTTGTATGCCAACTCCGCGGCTTCGGCGAAACTGAGTTCGTCAAGCACTTTGGCGTTCGGCACGAGACGAGGGTCGGCGCTCATGATGCCGTCGACATCGGTCCAGATCCACAGTTCCTGCGCATTCAATGCAGCGGCGAGAATGGAAGCCGAGAAGTCGGACCCGCCGCGGCCGAGAGTCGTCGGGCGTCCATCGGCCGTCGCGCCATTGAAGCCTGTCACGACGGGCAGCATACCGGCTTCCAGCATGGGCCACAATTTCGCGCGCGCCTTCACCTCGGTCGCTTTCATGACGGGAGAGGCGTTCCCGAAAACCGCGTCAGTCACCACGACCTCGGCGGCGTTCACGGCGGCGGAACGCGCGCCCTGGCTTTCCATATATTCGCTGACGATCAGCGCGGACAGACGCTCCCCAATGGCGACGGCTTCGTCGACAGAACGCACGGGACGATCACCCAACATCAGCATGCCGCTAATGATCCGCTCGAACTCGTCCACCAGAGCGTCTACCTGGAGCCGGATATCCTCCTGCTGGGGTTCAGGCAGGACTTCAGCGAGAGCTTCGTGATGGCGGTGGCGCAGGAGCGCGATATTAGTCTCGATGCCCTTTTGATCACCGGCTTCGGCATGCTTCATGGTGTCAAGCAGCAGGTCCGTTATCTTGGACATAGCCGAGACGACAATCGCCACAGGACGCGTCTTGGCTGCATCCATGGCGATACCCGCGGATGCCTTCATACGGGCGGCGGAACCGACGCTGGTTCCGCCAAATTTCATCACTAATAAATTGTTCATCATTGCGTATCGGATCAATTGTGATCGCGGTAGTCCTTGCCGTTGCTGATGCGCTCACGCACCAACCGGAGCACCGCTTCTTCTACTTCTTCGAGGCTGAGCGAGGTGGAGTCGACGTACACAGCGTCCGGCGCCTGAGCGAGCGGAGAATCGGGACGCGTGCTGTCGCGGCGGTCGCGGTCGGCAATCTCCTCTGCGATTTCCGGTTTTGGACTGCCGGTCTGTAATTGGCGGCGGTCCACGCGAGTATCCGGATTGGCGTCGAGAAAGATTTTCACGCTGGCTTTGGGGAAGACGACAGTGCCGATATCACGGCCCTCCATGACGACGTTCTGCGAAGCGGCAATGGCGCGTTGTTTGTCCACCATTGCACGACGCACTGCCGGGATAGCGGCAACGCGCGAGGCCGCGTCCGATACGGCGGTGGTGCGGATGTCTTCGCTGACGTCCTCCGCGTTGAGGTAAACAAGGGCATTGGAGGGGTCAAGCGCAATTTCCGCAGCGAGGGCCAATTGTTCCATGCGGTGATGATCGGACGGATCGAGATTCTGGCGCAGCGCCCATAGCGCGAGCGCGCGATACATGGCCCCGGTGTCGATGTACGTAAACCCGAGACGCGTCGCAACGCGGCGCGCAACAGTGCTCTTGCCCGCGCCGGCGGGCCCGTCGATTGCAATTATTTTTCCCACAAAGGTTTAGGATAGCGTGGGGACAGGTCAGCTCCGGCTGGGCAAGCTCACAAAATCAAGCATCGTTTCGCGACAGGTCGATCAATTCGACGCTCCATTTCGACCGTCGCAAGTGAAGACGTGCGACGGTAACCGGCAGTACAAAACGCCGAGGTCCGGCACTCCCGGGATTTACGTAGAGGACGCCGGAGCTCTCTCTATGGACGGGTTTGTGGGAGTGTCCGCTGACAATCACCTCGAATTTAGCCGCATGAGGATCGAGGTCCAGCTGATGAATGTCGTGTAAGACATAAATCAGTTTCGAGCAAATCTTAGCGACTGCGGTCATGGGTAGCTGAGAAGCCCAGTCCCCTTTGTCAATGTTGCCTTGGACCGCGACAACGGGTGCGAGATTGCGCAGTTGCTCGAGGATACCCGGCGCCCCAACATCCCCAGCGTGGATGATCAGATCAGATCCCTGCAGCGCCGTCAGCGCCTCGGACCGCATGAGACCATGCGTGTCTGAAATCAAGCCGACAATTGCTTCGCCTCCCAACATTCGCTCCCTACAGCCGCATTTCATCTTGCGGATGCCAGTCAAGGAAGACAGGCTCTCCCTCGGCAAATGCTCCTTCACTCCGGGCAATTTCGGTGATCGCATCCTCTCCCGTCTCGAGCCGTGCGTGAACTTGTAACAGGTTGCCCAGAAAGACGGAACGTGTCACGGTCGCGCGCCGCGACCGGCCACTCTCCGGCGCACTCCGGGAGATGCGCATTGATTCCGGCCGGATGCCGACGGTGTCAATCCAGTTGACGATCCCGAGGAAGCCGGCGACGAAGCGTGTAGACGGGCGAAGGTAGACGTCTTCGGGCGTGCCGAACTGTTCGACAATGCCCTGATTCATCACCGCGATGGCGTCGGACAGCGACAGAGCCTCCTCCTGGTCATGGGTGACAAAAAGGAATGTAATACCAGCACGTCGCTGCATGTCTTTCAGTTCGGCTCGCATCTGCTTGCGGAGCTTGGGGTCGAGCGCGGCCAAGGGCTCATCGAGCAAAAGAACGTCGGGCGCGACGACCAGGGAGCGGGCGAGCGCCACCCGCTGGCGTTCTCCCCCGGAGAGTTGCGCAGGCATCCGATCGTTCTTGCCTTCGAGTTGGACCATGCGGATTGCCTCTTCCGCTTTGCTTCGGAACCCGGCGATCTTCTTCTGGCGGAGACCGAATTCCACATTAGATTGCACCGTGAGATGAGGGAACAGTGCGTAGCTTTGGAAGACAGTCGAGACATTGCGGTCGTACGGCTTGACGTCGTTGATGATCTGTCCGTTGAGCCGGATCTCGCCGGAGGTCGGTGTCTCGAAGCCGGCGATCAGGCGGAGGGTGGTGGTCTTGCCGCATCCGGAAGGCCCGAGAAGCGAGTAGAAGCGGCCCTGTTCTAAAGCGAGAGAGATGCCATTAACCGCGCGATGGGTCGTGAAATGCTTAACGAGATCACGGATTTCCAGGATTGCCGTCATTCAGAAAGCGGCCGCTATGCAGCCGAGGCGCCACACCGTAATTTTTTTCGAACCCGCGGCCGGGCAGGCCACAAAAAAGCGATGGCCTGCCCCGCGCGGAATAACGTCAGTGGCATTCAAGCAGTGTACTATGCAAGGTCGAACTTGGTTTGGTGTAGGGATGCGTCGCTCTTCACCATCACGGTACGTCCGACGATTTCTTCGATCTCCTGCAGGTAGTCGTTGCGATTGGATTTAAGAACCTTGGCGACCTCGGGATTGACGCGCAACAGCACGTCGTCTCCTTCGATCATCTTGGCCATCTTCTGCGCTTCAACCAGAATTTCGCCAACCACTGTCTGGACGCTCTTGATGTAGCCCGCGCCTTCGCAAACCGGGCACGGCGAACAAAGAGTCCGTTCGAGCGATTGTTTGACGCGTTTGCGGGTGATGGCGACCAAGCCGAAATCGTTGAACGCCAGGATTTTGTATGGCGCACGGTCGACTCGCATGGCTTCTTCGAGCGCCTGCATGACCTTCTGGCGATTCTTGCGCTCGTCCATGTCGATGAAGTCAACGACGATAATACCGCCGAGGTCGCGAAGGCGAATCTGGCGAACGATCTCCCGGATGGCGTCGGTATTGACGCGGACAATAGTGTCTTCGAGGCGATTGGACTTGCCGACATATTTGCCGGTATTGACGTCGATCGCGACCAGAGCTTCGGTTTGATTGATAACGATATAGCCGCCGGATTTCAGCCAAACCTTGGGGCGTAGCGCCTTTTCAAGCTCGGCCGTAATGTTGAATTCGTCGAAGATCGGATTGGTGCGGGTGTACAGTTTGACTCGTTGGACGAGCGCGGGCTGGAACCGCTGCACGAACCTCAGCACGCTTTCGAAGGCTTCCTCGTTGTCCACCCAGATGGTCTTGAAGGAAGACGTGAGCTGGTCGCGGAGAATGCGCTGCACCAGGTCGAGATCGTGATGCAGGAGCAGCGGCGCGGGCTTCTTCTCGGCTTTCTGGCGGATATCGAGCCAGAGATTGTAGAGGAAGTGCATGTCGGCGCGAAGTTCCTCTTCGCTCTTCCCTTCCCCTGCCGTGCGGACGATAAAGCCGCCGGTCATGCCGACGCGATTGGTCTGCAGGATGCGCTTGAGGCGCAGTCGCTCTTCGTCGGAAGGAATTTTGCGGGAGACGCCGACATGGTCGACGGTTGGCATGTATACCAGAAAGCGTCCGGGAAGGGCGATGTGCGAAGTGATGCGAGCACCTTTCTGGCCCAAAGGCTCCTTGGCGATCTGGACGATGATCTCCTGGCCTTCGCGTAGCAGTTCGCTGATGCTGGTAGCGGGAGTACGTTCCCGGTCGGGGCGCTCGGCGCGTTCGGGCCGCTCAGTACGTTCTCCACGCTCAGTACGTTCTCCACGCTCAGTACGTTCTCCACGGTCTGGGCGCTCTCCACGATCTGGGCGTTCCCCGCGTTCCGGGCGATCGGGACGGCCGGAGCGGTCCGGACGGTCATTGCGTTCCCCGCGTTCGGGACGTTCGTTGCGACCACGTTGGGGACGCGGCTCGGGTACGGCAGCAACGGGAGCAACCGCGGCAACAGGTGCAATGGTGGGGCTGTCCGAAGCCGGTTCGACGGGCTCGACTGTTCCTGTCTCCGGTGCGACGGCCGCGGGATTTCGCGGTTCGCCCTGGAACCCACCACCACGCATTTTGCGGCGGGCTCGTCGTGAAAGGCGATGGGGGAACCGGTTACCCTGCTCTCGTAGCGCAGCCGTCAGACTGGTTGGGATACGGGCAGGTTCGGGACCTTCATCTTCCTGAACAGCGATTTGGTCTTCTTCGCCGGTTTCGGCTTCGTTTTCTAAAGCAGCCGATTCAACCGGGCCCAATTCTGATTCCTGAGCAACTATAACGATCTCTTCAGAGACAACTTCGATAATCGAGAAATCAGGTTGCGCTGCCTCGACCGACGAGGCTGCGACATCCTCGGGCTCTGCCATGGACGTTTCGCCGAAAGCGGTAGCGGCTGGCTCGGGCGGCCCTTCCACTTCAACATGAATGTGGATGGGCTCGGCCGGCTGCTCCGCGGCAAGAACAGAGGCAGGTAGTGGAGGTGGCTCGGGACCTGCAGGTGGAGCTATCGGCTCGGCGACCGATTCAGGCTCGGCTGCCGCGGCAACTGCAGCAGCAGGCGCCGCCTCCATGGGGGCGTCCTCGGCCGTTTCTGGTTCTTCGCCCGTCAGGGCCTCTTCGCCAGGCACAGCCTCTTTTGGAGCGTTTTCTCTAGGTTCCGGTGCTGAATACTTGGCCAGGGACTCACCCGGAAGAACGGGAAAATCGTCATCTTCGGGTTCGGACGCGGCAACGGCGGCGTCGGACGACGCGACAACTTCGGGCTCGTCTTTGCGAGGAGAGTAAAACTTAGATTCGGGGAGGCTGCTCGTGGGTCCTCCGCGCCGGCGCCTGCCCCGGCGGCCACGGCCCCCGCGCCGGTTGTCCCGATCGCGACCATCAGTCCGAGGTTCCCGGTCGGTTCGAATCTCGGTCGGTTTGGGTTCGGCCGGAGCGGAATCAATGACTACCGGTTCGGCTTCGCTGATGACGATATCGCTGGTCAGTTCCGCGACGCTTTCGGTGAGCGTAACCGCCGCTTCGACTGAGGAGATTCTTTCCGGGAGTGCCCGCTCGGGGCCTTTTTCAAGCTTGAGGACCTTATCCTCGACGCTCGAAACTACTTTGTCGTACTCTTCATTGTCTTCGAAGAAATCGGAGACATAGAGGAATGCGTCGCGTTCCAGACCGATATCGACGAATGCTGACTGCATTCCGGGGAGGACGCGGGTAACTTTACCCTTATGAATGCTCCCCGCCAGTGAATATTCTTTCTCGCGTTGATAATAGATCTCGACGACGGTATCGTCCTCGAGGATCGCTATTCTCGTCTCGTGCCGTGTGGCGGAGACGACTAACTCTTTCGACATGCAAATTCCCTCCGTTGGGCTTCCGGGAGGAAGCTCGGAGCGAAGGAGGAAAGATTTAACCCCGCGTGGGTTTCGGGTGCGAGACCTGAACAGGGGGCCTCACGGTACAGCTAATCTCGAAAGAAAACACACGCCGCGCACGTTTCGGCGGAGTCTCCAGGATCAGACCAGTCTTCGGATGACCAGTTTGCTGGACTCTACGCTAAACGAGCCCTTGGGAAACCGATCCTCATTCGGAGAACAGCGCTTCCGGCGCGCCGTGCCTTCCGAGGGTCCTTAGGCTCCCAACCACAATAACTAGTTTTTAAAACGTTACTACTTCAATATGGCACCACAGCTAAATCTAATTCTCTACGACCACCGGCCGGCTTCATGCAGGATCCAAAAAATCAGTTCACGAAGCGGCGTAAACGAACGTTATTCACCAGCCCGAGCATCATGAAGGAAGACCAGATACTCGAGCCGCCGTAGCTCATCAGCGGAAGGGGAATGCCGGTTACCGGCATTCGTCCGATCACCATTCCTACGTTGACCAAGATGTGAAACAACACCAGGGCGGCAACGCCCATACAAATGTACATTCCCGCGCGATCAGGGGCGGTTTGAGCATTCTGCACAATTTGCATCAGCAGAATCAAATAAAACGAGAGCACCAACATGACGCCGACAAACCCGTGCTCCTCGGCGAAGGCCGAAAAGATGAAATCCTTATCGGGAACAGGCAGAAAACGGAGCCGCGTCTGGGTTCCCTTAGTCACCCCTTTGCCCCACATTCCACCCGAACCAATTGCGATCTTCGACTGTATCACCTGGTACCCGGACCCTCGGGGATCCTGATCTTCACCTAGAAAAACATTCAACCGCGCTCGCTGATAGTCTTTGAGCGCGTACCTATAAACTGGCAGCAGGACCAAAAGAAAGATGACTCCAATTGCCGCCCAATACTTCCACGGCATTCCTGCCAGAAATACACCTACAACCAAAATCGGGATGTACGTTAGGGCGGTACCCAGATCCGGCTCAGCCAGAATCAGCATTGCCGGAAATGCGACCAGACCTGTGATCTTTAGAAGATCCTGCAGCGTCGGTACATCGTTTTTCAGCTCCGTTAAGAAGCGAGCTACTAACAAGATTATCACCAACTTGGCAAATTCCGATACTTGCAAACGTAGACCCCCGGGGAGAGCGATCCACCGCGTCGATCCAAAAGCCGCGCTACCGAAGAAATAAACACCTGTCAGGGCACACACAGCGACACCATACATGGAGAAGACATGGCCCAGCAGATAATGGTAGTCGATCTGCGCCACAGCCCACATCAGGAGCATGCCTGTCAGGATGTAAACGATCTGTTTCCACCAGTATCCTTGCCATGGTGTGCCGATGGTAGCGCTGAAAATCTGGAGCACTCCAACGCCGCAAATGAGCAGAACAATGAGAAACATCGGCCAGTCGAAATCGCGCAACGAGAGATAGGTGGTCATGGTTGAGGGGCGGGCGGAAGGAGAGAGCTGAATAGCCGATTGGCGGGACTGGCCGGCCGGGCACCGCGCGCCGAACTCTGTTTCAGACGGGCTTGTTTGTCGAAATATGCTTTCATCACGTCACGGACTAATTCAGCGGCCTCCGGCCCGTGACCGCCCCCTTCCCACAGAGCTGCAATCACGATCTGCGGATTATCCTTCGGCGCATACGCTACGAACCAGGCATTATTGGCGAGGTGATGCGCTTTCATGTAGGCGTCCGAAGCCGTTTGAGCGGTGCCGGTCTTGCCGCATACCTCGATGCCCGGCAGCCTGCCTGCATATCCGGTCCCAATGTTCACCACCTGCAGCATGGCACCCTTCACAAACTCCGCATGCTCCTTGTCGATGCCCCACACGCGCGGCTTCGCGGCTGGAGTAAGGGATTTCAGCAGGTGAGGAGTGAAGGACACCCCATCGGAAGCGAGCCCACCCATTACATAAGCCAACTGCAGCGGCGAAACCTGCAGATCCCCCTGACCGATCGACACGGAAATCGTCTCACCCTTGTACCACTTCTCCCTGGTCAGGCGAATTTTTCGCGCGGGCGACGGCACCACGCCGGACGCTTCACCAGGCAAGTCGACACCGGTCTTCTTACCGAATCCGACCAAATCGGCGTAGTGCGCGATATTCTCGATTCCGATACGGTCGCCGACGTTGTAGAAATATACGTCGCAGGATTCGACGATACCCCTTAGCATACTGATCCTGCCGTGTCCTCGCGGCGCCCAACAGCGGTAATACTGACCATAGAAACTTGCGCCGCCCGGACAGGTGACGGTCCAATCCCGATCGATGATACCGGTCTCGAGGCCGGCCAGCGCCATGATGGGCTTGAAGGTCGAGCCGGGCGCAAGCTGCGATTGAATCGCGCGATTGAGAAACGGCATGTTCGGATCAGAAGTCAGTTCCTTCAGATCGGCAGATTTGATGCGGGCGGTGAATTTGTTGGGATCAAAAGTGGGGCGCGACGCCATCGCGAGGATTTCGCCATTCCGGGGGTCCAAAGCAACGATCGCGCCTTTCTTGCCCTCCATCACCAAATCCGCGACCACTTGCAGATCGAGGTCGATGGTGAGTTGTAGATTCTTCCCTGGAATGGCATCAGTGGTCTGCAGCACTTTTCGCGGAGTTCCACGGTTGTCGACTTCCACCTGACGCTCGCCGTCTGTACCCATGAGAGTGTCGTTGTACTGGCGTTCGATGCCGAACTTGCCGATGACGGCTCCGGGATTATATTTGGCAAACTCGGCAGTATCGAGTTCTGCCTCGCTGATTTCACCGGTGTAACCGATCCAGTGGGCTCCCATGCCATTTTCCGGATAAAGGCGCGGCTGGGCATGAAACAGTTCAAGCTCCGGGAAAAACTCAGGGTCGTGGTGCGCTTCGACGAAGGCGAGGTCGGCGGGCGTAAGCTCTTCCTTGATAATGATGGGCTGGTAGGTGGGGCGCCTGCGATACTTCGCCACTTTGGTCTGGAGTTCATCCAGATCCAGGTGAAGACCCTCGGCGATCGTGGGCAGGTGCTCCTCCTTGAAGCTTTCACGGGTAAGCATGACGCCCCAGGAAGAATGATTGTCGACAATCACGCGCCCGTCGCGGTCGAGGATCTTGCCTCGAGGGGCCTGGATGGGGAACTGTTTAACGCGATTGCGCTCTGCCGCTTCGCTATAGACTTCGGGCTGCTGCACCTGCAGTTGCCAGAAGCCGGCGATGAGGAAAATAAACACGCCAACCGCGAAATACTGGAACGCGGCCATTTTTCCCGCAGCAAAGCTCGGATCGTCACGGAGTATCCGCGGGTGATCGATTTTTCGCTGAAGTTCAGGATCGAGGAGGCTGCTCACGGCGGGAAAGGCTACCCTGTTTTATTGTATAGGGGATTGCAGCGGCGCGCAGGGAGACCTCCGCAAACGTCAACAATGACCGGCACGCAAGGTTGGATCGGACCTGCGGCGCCAACCGGCAGCCACCTCCCCCGAGATTTACCACCGGCTCAACGCCGCAGCCATTCGACTGTTCCGTTGTATCGTGGGAGAGACCCTCAGCGCTAGTGCTGATCGGCCTCATTCAGCCGATTTCAACAGCTTTTATGAGCCCTGTTTCTCATCAGGTTACAGGGGCTGGGCTGTTGGTAAGGTGTGAAAAAAAAGTGGATAAAACGGTGACACTATGACTTGTTCCGGCATCGACGTCGCAACCGGCGAACCCATCACTCTCAACTTTGATCAATTCATCAATACCGTGGAACCTTGCGAACTCAAGGAAGGACCGGTTGAGGGGCACTATCTCGCTCCCGGCTTCATCGACATTCAGGTTAATGGCTACGCGGGGGTAGACTACATCGATCCTTCGGCTTCTTGCGAAGAGATTTCGCGCTCCATCCAGGCTCTGTTAAGGACCGGTATCACGCGCTTCTTTCCCGACCGTGATTACCGGATCGCCCGCCGATATGCTGGGCGCATTGCAGAACCTTTGGCGCGCCAAGCAACAGATTCCGGAAGCCAGCCTGATCGAAGGCATCCACGTGGAAGGACCGTATATTGGTCCCGACGATGGGCCGCGCGGCGCGCATCCCGCGACAGTGGGTTCGCCCGCCCGATCTCGATGAATGGGCTCGCTGGCGAGACGCGACCCATGGACTCATCCGCCTGGTCACTCTATCTCCTCACTGGCCCGAAGCCCCGCGCTACATTGAGGCGCTGGTTGGCGAGGGAGTCATCGTCAGCATCGGACACACCGGAGCTTCCGCGGAACAGATTGACGCCGCGGTGCGCGCAGGGGCCACCATGTCGACGCATCTCGGCAATGGCGCCCATGCGATACTCCGTCGGCATCCTAATTACATCTGGGACCAATTGGCCGACGACCGGCTTTGCGCCGGCTTTATTGTCGATGGCATCCATCTGCCGTCATCGTTCCTCAAAGTAGCTCTTCGAGCCAAAACCGTGGAGCGCAGCATCCTGGTGACCGATGCTGCTGCGCCCGCCGGCGCCGCCGTCGGCCGCTATCAACTTGGCGAACAGGCCGTCGATCATACGGCGGACGGTCGCGTCGTACTGGCCGGTACGGAGAAACTGGCCGGTTCCGCGCTGCGCATCGATCGGGGCATCGAGAATCTGATGCATCTCGGCGGACTCTCTTTGCGCGACGCGGTACAAACGGCCACGGTCAATCCCGCGCGCTGGACCAAAATCCCGCAACGCCAACATGGGTTGCAAACCGGCGAGCGCGCGGATATTGTCGTTTTCAATTACGACGAGTCCAATCACAAAATCGATGTACGGGCAACCTATGTCGACGGCGTCCGTCAGTTCGTCGCATCTGACTAGCCCGCGGAGTCTCCTTCGGCTATGGTCGCCAGATCTCAGGGCAGAGGACCCCACGGCGGTCAAACGAAGCAGACAGTGGAAGCTCCCAAATTGAGACGTCTGCGAAGGCGGGAAGGCCGTCTTCAGCACTCCGCTTTCTGACGTACGGATACTTGCACTCAAGTGACGCCCTGGGTCCAACGCCGCTAGCTTTGCTAATTTGAAGAAATGAACCCTTACGCGTCTTTCCTCGCTGACAACAATCCCACCGAAGTCATGGCGGCTATGCCTCAAAAACTGTCGTCTGTCCTGTCCAAGCTTTCGGAGGCCGAAGTGAACCGCACGCCCTTTCCGGGCAAGTGGAGTGTGCGCGAGGTCTTGTGCCACCTGGCGGATTGCGAAATGGTGTTCGCGTTCCGCATCCGCCAGACGCTGGCCCAGCAGGAGCATATCATTCAGCCTTTCGATCAGGAGGAATGGGCCAAGAACTACGCCGCTTACTCGGCGGAGGCAGCGCTCGGAGTCTTCACCGCGGTTCGCCAGTGGAATCTGGCGCTCATTGCGAGTCTTCCAACGGCAGCCTTCAGCCGCATTGTGACTCACCCGGAGCGGGGGGCCATGACGCTGCAGACAATTGTCGAGACGATTGGGGGCCACGACATCAATCATCTGCGGCAAATTGATTCTATTCTCGCTCTTGCCGCATCCGCGTAATGTTCTTGGGGCCAGGGCCGACCACGGAACCGGTAGTCTACCCGATGGAAACGTCCCTCTGGCGGTTGGCTGAAAAGACCACAACTGGGCATCGGTGGACGCGGGAGTCGCCTGGATAACCTGGGCGCCGCTGGCGCATGAGTTTCCATTCACCTCCAACGCTTTGTTCGAATGGCCGGCCAGAATTCTGTAGTAGAAGTTCGCAAAAGAATGTCTGGTTTGACGTTTCGTCGAAAAATTTCAGCCGGACCGGGAGAATTAATCGAGGGTAAGATGGAGATTCCCGTTCCTCAACGCGTCGCCAACGATCGTCGGCCTGCTTCGAGGGCCCCTCGCAGCGGAACTCCGGCGAAGCCCGCGCGCTTCAGAGATCGCGGAAATGCTGAAGCTCTGCGTCCTGTAAGAAATCTGATTGCCGGGTTAAATAAGAGTAGTCCTGAAACCTGTGGTGCAGGCGGTGAGTCCGGTACCGGCGCGGCAAATTTTCGCGAGACCTTTTCGGGTTGATCGGAGGCCTGCGACTGGGCGCGATGGTCGCGCTAGGAGGCAACCATAATACGGATCGCCTGATTTCAGCGTGCCGGCAGCCGCCTCCGACTGTCGTACCGTAACATTAAGATGCGTTTGCTGCTATCTGTTTTCTGTTTAGCTGCGTCCGCCGCCGGCGCTCCTCGCGTCACCCTGCAGTTCGATGCTGATTGGCGGTTTCTGAAAGCCGACGCTCCCGGGGCCGCAACGTCTGCCTTCAACGACTCCGGGTGGCGGACCGTTAACGTCCCGCACGACTGGAGCATCGAAGGCCCATTCGAAGAAAGCAATCCGACTGGTGGCGCAGGCGCTTTTCTACCGGCAGGCATCGGCTGGTATCGAAAGCATTTCACGGCGCCCGCGGATTTCGCGACGCGACGCGTCTTCGTCGAGTTCGATGGCGTTATGGCAAATAGCGATGTCTGGATCAACGGACTGCATCTCGGCAAACGCCCCTACGGCTATGTAAGCTTCCGTTATGAGCTCACCGGGCACTTGAACTTCGGGCCAAAGAGCGACAATGTCCTCGCGGTCCGCGCTGACAATTCCGCCGAGCCCGCCTCACGGTGGTATTCGGGAGCCGGTATCTATCGCCCCGTTCGTCTGCTGGTCATGGATCCGGTGCACATCGATCAATGGGCGACCTTCGTGTCGACGCCGAAGGTCGCCGCTGAATTGGCTTCAGTGCATGTTGAGAGCGCGGTGGTGAATCAATCCGCGGGCGTGCGCACGGTTGCCTTGCAGTTCATGATCGTGGATCCGCGAGGCGGTGGAATCGGGGGCGCCAAGACCCGCGCTATTACGATCGAACCTGGGAAGAGAGCCGCATTCGAACACACCCTGGACGTGAAATCGCCGAAGCTGTGGGGCGTCGGAAATCCGGCGCTCTATAAAATGATCACTACGGTTGTAGAGGGTGACAAGACGCTTGATATCGACTCAACAACCTTCGGAATCCGTGATGCCTATTTCGACGCGGCCACCGGATTCAAACTCAACGGGCAAAATTTAAAGCTGAAGGGCGTATGCCTGCATCATGAGGCGGGTGGTTTAGGCGCCGCGGTACCCGATGGCGCATGGGTCCGCCGGCTCCTGGCCCTGAGGGAGTTGGGCGTCAACTCGATTCGCACGGCGCACAATCCCCCTTCACCCGATTTCCTCGACATTTGCGACCGAATGGGCGTGCTGGTGATGGAGGAGATGTTCGACTGCTGGACGGTCGCCAAGAATCCTTACGACTATCATCTCTACTTCCGCGAATGGTCGAAGATCGACACTCGCGATACCGTGAAGCGCGACCGCAATCATCCGAGCATCGTGCTGTACAGCGCCGGAAACGAGATCCACGATACGCCGAAGGCCGAACTCTCCAAGGAGATTCTGCGCAGCCTGGTCGATACCTTCCACGAGTTCGATCCTACGCGTCCCGTGACGCAGGCGTTGTTTCGTCCCAATGTCAGCCACGACTATGAAGATGGTCTTGCCGACATGCTCGATGTCGTCGGACAGAACTATCGCGAAAACGAACTGTTGAAAGCCCGCGAAGACAAACCTTCGCGTAAGATAGTCGGCACCGAGACGCAGCACAATCGCCGCGCCTGGCTTGCCATGCGCGACAACCCTCCGTTCGCCGGTCAATTTCTTTGGAGTGGAATCGACTACCTGGGAGAATCGCGCCACTGGCCGATGGTCGGCGCGGGGTCGGGGCTGCTGGATCGCGTCGGAATGGTAAAGCCGGCCGGTCTGGAGCGCCAAAGCTGGTGGGCCGTACAGCCGGTGGTTCATATTACGAGGCGAGTCAGCCGAGAGCAGGCGATTCCGGATGATCCCGGTTTCAATCCGCTACAGAGCGCCCAGACGCTGTTCGCCGACTGGACTCCGGCAATTCTCACACCCCATCCTGAGACGGTGGAGATCTATAGCAATTGCGACGAAGTGGAGTTGCTGCTAAACGGCAAAACGTTAGGCTCGAAACCTTTGCCACAGGATGCATCGCCTCGAATATGGAATGTCCCATTCGAAGCCGGCCTGCTTCGCGCGGTCGGAAAGAACAAAGGCCAAGACGCGGCATCGGAAGAATTAAGGACTGCGGGCCAGGCAACGAAGATCGAGTTCTCCGCGGACCGTCCGCGCTTGACGGTCGAATGGAATGACGTCGCTTACGTGACGGCTCAAATAGTCGATCGAAATGGCGTCCGGGCACCGCGCGCCAAGGATTTAGTTCAATTTAAGATATCGGGGCCGGCCGTGATCGCCGCCGTTGACAATGCGGATAATGCCAGCCATGAATCGTTTCAGGCAACGTCGCGGCATGCTTATCAAGGCCGCGTAGTCGCGATTATCCGTGCGCAACAGAGCGGACGCATTACCATCAATGCGTCGGCGGCCGGGCTGGCGGATGCAACAGTACAAATCGAAGCTGCGAAGGTGCCTTAGTAGACGTGCGTTAGTTGTGCGGCCGGAGTGTGTTTAGCGCCGACGGAGATGAAACTCGATGAATGCCACAAAAGTATCACCAAAACTCCGGAATTCTTGCATACTAAGGCCATGCAGAAGTTAATCACCCTGTTCGACCGGATCGGCGGAGAGCAGGGAGTGAAGAACCTCGTTCGTTCCTTCTACGATCGCGTGCTCAAAGATCCGGAACTGGCGACGTTTTTCGAGAATGCCTCAGTCGACCGGCTTTATGCGATGCAATACGAATTTTTCGCCGCGGCTCTCGACGGCCCGGTGAGGTATTCCGGCATCTCCATTCATCAGGCTCATTTCGGGCGCGGGATCGAGAAGGAGCATTTCGCCCGGTTCGTGAATCATCTGATTGATACGCTCAAAGCCTGGCAGCTGAGCGAGCAGGAGATTCATTTATTGATCGGCCGGGTGAATACCTATGCTGATGAGGTAACCGGGTCGGCCGTGGTCTCGGATTAATCGCACGCGATCATTGATGCCGTCGCGCAACCGGGCAGACCGCGAACAGCGCTAGCCTGCTGGACGCTCCGACTGACTCAAGCTTGCCACGCAAGGGAAGCGGGCTATAATTGTGGGTCTTAGCCTGCATGCTGCACTTCGGCGTTGTTTGTCCACCGGGTCCAAGCCACGTTACGGGAATGACAACAGTTGGCCGCGAGCTGCGCCGGCGTGGACACCACTTTACTATTTTTAATATCCCTGACGTCGCGCCTTTGGCCGCCTCGGAGGGCGCGGGTTTTTGTGCTTTGGGCGTGGCCGACCACCCGCCGGGTTCGTTTCGCCAATTTTCAGAAAAGCTCTCGAGCCTGAAGGGGCTTGAGGCCCTTCGTTTCGGACTGGCTACAGCGACGACGGAAATCGAAATGATCCTGCGTGACGCTCCGGAGGCGATGCGGTCCAAGGGCATCACGGCGTTGTTAGTCGATCAAGGACAACCGGCCGGCTCTACGCTCGCCGACTATCTCGGAATTCCGTTCGTCACGATTTGCAATGCCATCGCCGCGGTTCCCGACCCTTCAGTTCCCCCGGCCGCCACGCCATGGCAGTACAGCGAGAATCTTTTCGCCCGTCTGCGCAACCGCGCTCTGCATAAGGGCTTCGATTTCGGTTGCAGGCCGATGCTGCGCGCGATCAACAGCTGCAGAAAACGTTGGGGATTGAAACCGCTCGGGTCGTTGTACGAATCGCGTTCACCCATCGCCGAGATCTCTCAACAGACGACCGACTTCGACTTTCCAAACAAGTCCCTGCCCCCACACTTTCACTATATTGGGCTGCTCAGAAGAACTGCCTCCGCTGGAGTCGAATTCCCATTCGATCAGCTGGATGGGAGACCGTTGGTCTATGCGACGCTGGGAACTGTGCATTCCGATTCGGATGGAGTTCTGAGCAACCTCGCGGCGGCCTGCCACGCCACGGGCGCGCAACTGGCGATTACGTTGGGAGGCAAGGGCGATCTGTCGAGTTATTCAGATCTTCCAGGACAGCCAATCGTGGTGCACAACGCTCCGCAACTGGCTGTCCTGGCGCGAGCCGCGGTTACCTTTTGCCATGGGGGGACCAATACGGTCCTCGAATCCCTGGCCGAGGGCGTTCCGGTACTGGCGATGCCGCTCGCCGGAGATCAATTTGGGTCGGCTGCGCGGTTGGTGCGGTGCGGCGCCGGCGATGTGGTTCCTTCGCGGCCCAGTCGCGATCAACTGGTGAAGCTTCTGCGGAAGATGCTGGAAGAACCCCGATATCGTGAACGGGCGAAGGTTCTTGGGCAATCGATCGAAAGGGCAGGAGGCGAGCGGCGAGCGGCGGATCTTATCGAAGCTGCTTTGGGCGCTCGCCGCAATGAGTAAAGACAGCTTCCTCAATCGGAATTTCCTGCTCCTCACGCAGGGCCAGCTGGTGAATCAGGCAGGTACGCAGATTGCATTGGCAGCAACGGCGTACTGGCTGAAACAGTCGACCAATTCGGCAAGCCTGGTGGGACTGATGAGTTCCGTCTCCGCACTGCCTTTGCTGCTCTTATCGCCCCTCGGCGGCGCCGTTGCAGACCGGTGGTCGAGGCGCAACGTCCTGATTATTTCCGACATCTTGTGCGGCGTAGTGTCCTGCGCACTGGCGCTTCTGATGCGGCAGGGAACGTCGCACCTTGCGGCGCTGACGGCTGGCCTTTTCCTCGGCAATCTCATTCTGTCGAGCGCCATCGCTTTCACCAATCCCGCGCTGAACGCATTGATTCCGAGCCTCGTGGCGACAGCCCAGATCGGGGCGGCAATGGCTTTCGCGCAGGCTTCGGGATTTCTTTCGATGATTCTGGGGCAGTTTCTGGGAGGTATGTTGTTGACGCGCTACCTCCCGGCGATTCTTTATTGGGTGGACGCTGTTACTTACTTTGTTTCCGCGGCTGCCGAGTCGCTGGTGCGGGTAAGCACCGAGGTTGTTCCCGCCAGCCCCCAACCACACCACAGCATTTTTCATGATGTGCGGGAAGGCTTTTCCTATGTATGGCGGAGAGCCGGGATGAGGGCGCTGCTGTTGGCCGCGATCCCACTCAACGTGCTGACCACGCCCGTATTTATGCTCTTGCCGTTCTACGCGACGAACACTCTGCATCAGCCGCTGGGTCGATTCGGCTATCTTCTGGCGGCGCTCAGCGTAGGAATTCTGACCGGCTATGCGGTCGGCGGAAAATTTCATCCGGCTCCCGGCCAACGCCACAGGGTGGTATTCGGATGTGTGCTGGGCTGCGCGGTAGCGATACTGGCGCTGGCTTCTTTCAGCATCCTCTGGCCGGCCGTCATCGCACTGGCGACTCTGGGTACACTGATCGGCGTGGTCACGCTAGTTTCCCTCAACGCATTTATCTTGCAGACCGAACCGGAGAGACGAGGCACTGTGGCCGCTGTCCTTCTGATGGTGACGCAAGGCCTGACTCCCCTTACGCTGTCTCTAATAGGCGTCGTAAGCGATCTGCTGGGGGACAATATACGGCTGATCTATGGAGGGTGCAGCGTCCTGCTGTTAAGCTCCGCGTTTGCTTTGTTCTCGAATCGTGACCTGAGGGAGTTCCTGCATTATAGCGGGAGTGAGTGAGGAACGGGGCGTCATCAGCATACCGAGATGAACTCTCAGGCCTCCTTTATGTGATGGTTTTCACATTTAAGTTATGATTTGTTTTGCGATAGCCAAGGCGCCATGTCAACTTTATACATGTGGAGAACAAGGTCACCCGGTTGGACAACGCAGAATTATGGTTGCGCGATGGTCTCCAGGAATGCGGACAAGCAGGCGGTTTCGAAGCTCTCGACGCCGACGCCACAGCCGGTACGGCGATTCTGAAGCGCTTCAAGGCTGAAGGCGCACCCATCACGTGGACTCACATTTTTGTGCGCGCGGCGGCGATGGTACTGGCACGAAATCCGGAACTGCACCAACTGGTGGCTGGTAACTCGAGAGTAAGTCCGTCGACGATCGACATTTGTCTCTCCGTTGCGGGGGATGCCAGCATCACCCCCGTACTGATTATCGAGGATGCAGCAGAAAAAGATTTGAGAGCGATCGCCGCCGAGGTGGTCAGGCGAACCCCGGAGGCAATGGAAGAGAACCGGAAGATGTTGCGTGCGCTTCGCCGATTTGGATGGATCGTGCCTTTTTCCTCGTTGCGGCGGGCACTGATCGGCGGATTACTCCGGCAGCCCTGGTACAGGCGAAAGGCCAGCGGCACTTTCCAGGTCACCTGTTTGCCACAAGTGGATCTGTGCGCTCCTCTTCTCTTTAATACCGCCGCTGCTCTTGGCGTGGGGCGCGTGCGTGATCAGGTCGTCGCGGTGAACGGTCAGGCTGTGGTCCGTCCTACAGTGACGCTCTTTTGTTGCGTCGATCATACCGTTTGGAATGGCATGGCGGCAGCACGTTTTCTGAATGCGCTGCGGGGTATCGTCGAAAGCGGAGAGTTTGCGGAGGGTACGGTGGCATCGCAGTCGGTGTTGAGCGCGTAGCGGATTGGCATAGCTGCAGGTCAAGCCGAAATTCCGGTTTTACGCTTTGCACGACAAACAATATTGCTCAGTGATAAATGGAAGAATCAGTACCTTACAGGTGGTCATTGGCGGACTGCGTGCAATTACTCTACGCGAGGTGACTTATGAACCAAGATCAAGTGGAAGGCAAATGGAAACAGCTAAAAGGCTCCTTTAAAGAGCAATGGGGGAAGTTCACCGATGACGATATTACGCGGTTGAATGGAAATCGCGAGCAGATCGTCGGCGCCCTCCAGGAGAAGTATGGCCAGACGAAGGAACAGGCCCAGCGCGAATTCGACGCATGGTACGCCACCCAGCAGCAGGAAAATGTGCGGGTTGGGGGCGGAAGGGTTTAGCTGTTTAGTTTGACTTTGGGGGCAGGCCGGTCCTGCCCCTCATTAGACCGATCCAACAATTCCCTCCCCTCCGTCCACTCGTATAGTATTTCCAGTCATCCAGGCTGTTTCCGGGGTAGAGAGGACTCTGATGCAGCGGGCGATGTCTAAAGCGTTGGTAAGCCGCCGATGGGGATTGTGAGAAGCGGCAACTTCGAGTAAACGTTCATTGCCCGGAATTTTCCTAAGCGCGGGTGTATCTGTAACGCCGGCGAGTATTGCGTTGGCGGTAATTCCTAAAGGCGCAAATTCTACCGCAAGCTGGCGAATATGGGACTCCAGAATTACTTTCGCGGCAGCCACTGCACCGTAATTTGGTAAAACCCGGGTGCTTCCTTCGCTGGTCATCGCGAAAATACGCCCCCCCGATCCCATCAAGCCCGCATCCACCAGGTCTCTTGCCCAATAGATAAGACTGTGACCCATAACATCGCAGGTCATCTCGATCTGTTTTTGCGTAAGGGCACCTGGGCCCGTGATCGGCTTTAACGCTCCAAAGGCCAGAGAATGTAATAGCACTCTCACCTTGTCCTCATTAGGATTTAGTCTTTCGCTGAGAGCTGCAATAATCGCGGTACGCCTGGTTTCATCCGCGGCATTGCCGTTGATAAAGAATGCCTCGCGGCCTTCGGCACGTATTTCTTCTTCAATTTCCGCGACGTGTCCAATCGTCTCGCGGCGGTCCAGGTGTACGCCGCAAATATTCATTCCCGCCGCGGCTAGTTCGAGTGCGGTCGCTTCGCCAAAACCACTGCTTGCGCCGAGGATCAGAGCCCAATCGTGATTGCTCATTCAGGTTAGTTGTCTACATATGATTATGCGCGATTCGCCGTTGGGATCAGTATCGTCAATTGTGATCTCGATTTCGGTGCGAGGCAAAGGCATCAAGCGGGGGAAACGTTCCCCCCATTCGATCATCACCAGGATTCCAGTCGTAAAGAGCTCTCCGAGGCCCAGGGATTCGACTTCGCGCTCTGTATCCAGGCGGTAGAGATCGATGTGATAAATAAGGGCGGGGTCGCCGTATTCGTGAATGAGTGTAAAGGTTGGGCTGGTAACCTCCTCTTCGTTGGCAGCGCGGAGTCCTTCTGCGATGCCCTTCACCAGGGTGGTCTTACCGGCCCCGAGATTGCCGATCAGCAGGACGACTCCTTTCAGATCCTGGGCGAGGCGGCGTCCGAGCGCGATGGTTTCGTCGGCGTTTGCGGTCTTGTATTCCGTCACGGGTTTGAGCGGTGAATGATCTTCCGGCAGACTGCCGCTTTCACAGGTACCAGACGCAAAATACCGGAAAGACGTCTCTCGTTTACGAGCGACCGGCTAAATCCTGTCACACAAGTTTACCCCTAGCTCAGCGGGCTCTGCGTCTCCCAGTAGGCGGACTGCTCCTGAAAGGACTGCTGGCAGTGCTGACTGTGGATGCTTCGGGACTTTACGATTCGGCTAGACTGACTAGATGTCTTTGAAAGAAGTCGAACACCGGCGGCAGTTGCGGCGTGCGGTTTTGGCGAGCACCATAGGCACTGCAATTGAGTGGTACGACTTTTTTCTTTACAGCACGGTCACGGGACTGGTGTTTGCGCGGCTCTACTTCCCGCGCGCCGACCCTTTTGTAGGGACTCTAGAGGCGTTTGGGGTGTACGCCGTGGGTTTTCTCGCGCGGCCGATCGGCGCCGCAATCTTTGGCCATTACGGGGACCGGCTCGGGCGGAAAGCCGCGTTGATTACGACTTTGCTGCTGATGGGAAGTGCTACTTTTCTGGTTGCGCTGGTCCCCGGTTACGAACATATCGGCATCTGGGGAGGGATCCTGCTGACGGTGCTGCGCTTTGTGCAAGGCGTTGGCGTGGGCGGTGAGTGGGGTGGGTCGGTGCTGCTCGCCATGGAGTGGGCGCAATCGAATCAGCATCGGGGCTTCATCGCCTCGTGGCCGCAATTTGGCGTGCCGGCGGGGCTTTTTCTATCGAATCTCGCGGTGTTGGCGATCAGCGCAATCTCCGGCGAGCAGTTCCTGACTTGGGGATGGCGTGTCCCTTTCCTTTTCAGTATTGTGCTGGTCGCGGTCGGCATGTACATCCGTCTGGGGATTTTGGAAACCCCGGTATTTGTTCGTCTGGTAAAGGAGCGGCGGATTGAGCGGGCGCCGGTGCTCGAAGTGATTCGACGTCATCCGCGCGCAATCATACTCACCGCGTTGTGCCGCATGGCTGAGCAAGCGCCGTTCTATCTGTTTACCGCGTTCGTGTTTGCATATGGCACGGGGGTGTTGCATTTGCAGCGGGACTTTCTGCTGACATGCGTGCTGGCGGCGGCGATGCTGTCGTTTGTCTCCATTCCTCTGTTCGGACATCTTTCCGATCGCTGGGGCCGCAAGAGAGTGTACATGTTCGGGGCGGCGATCACAGGAGTCTGGGGCTTCGCGTATTTTTCGCTTCTCGATACGAGAGTGCCGGCATTAGTAGCGATCGCGATTGTGCTTTCGCTGCTTCCGCATGACATCATGTATGGGCCGCAGGCCGCCTTGATTGCAGAGTCCTTTCCGGGACGGCTGCGGTATAGCGGGGCTTCGCTCGGATATCAACTTTCGTCTTTGATTGCCGGGGGGCCGGCGCCGCTGATTGCGTCTTCGTTGATGAGCCGGTATCACTCGGATTCGGCCATTTCGATCTTCGTTTTAGTTTGCGCGATTATCTCGGTATTTGCGACAGCGATGCTGAAGGACAGGACGAATCAAGATATTTCAGAACAGTGAACTGTACAAAAATAAGGCTGCGCCTTGTCGACACACGATGAAGTCTCATAGCGCTGCGAATGCGAGAGCGCAGCGAAAGACATTCACGGCATAGAAATAAAGCTCGGCGTCAAGGGCGCGTTTGATATTTTCTGCCTTGCGGAAGCCGTGCTGCTCGCCGGCGAAGAGGAAGTAGCCCACCGCGATACCACGGCTGCGTAGCGCCTGCACCATGGCTTCGGCCTGGTTCGGCGGTACGACCCGGTCCTCTTCTCCCTGGAAAAAGATTACAGGATGGGAGAGACGGTCCACGTGGGCAAGGGGCGAACGCTCTCGATACAGATCCGCGCGTTCGGGATAGGGGCCGACCAAGGAGTCCAGGTAGCGTGCTTCGAACTTGTGCGTATCGCGGGCGAGCGCGGTCAGGTCGCCGATTCCGTAATAGCTGGCGCCGCCGCGGAAATAGCCATGGAAGACGAGTGCGGCGAGAGTCGTATAGCCTCCTGCACTGCCGCCGGTAATCACGCTGCGGTCGCCGTCAACCAATCCACTTTGGGCCAGAAACCGCGCCCCGTTTACGCAATCGCTCACATCGACAATGCCCCAGTTTCCATTGAGCCGCTCGCGGTATGCCCGGCCGAAGCCGGCGCTGCCGCCGTAGTTGACATCAAGCACTGAGATGCCGCGGCTGGTCCAATATTGAATTCGCAGATCGAGTGTGCTGGACGCCGAAGAGGTCGGACCTCCGTGGCACTTTACCAGAAGGGGCGGTTTCTCGGTCGCCGGGGCTTGATAGTCGGGATGGAAGGCTGGATAGTAGAGGCCGAACGCAGTGCGATTCTCTTCCGTCGGGAACTCGATAGCTTCCACTTTGGTGAAGTATCGCGCCAGCTTGGGATCGTCGGCGGCGAGCGTGGACTTCCTGAGTGTTTCCAATTGCCCCGTCGCCAGATCGAGCAGCATGAAACTGGCAGGACGGGTTGGAGAACCGGCGCGGAAAACTACCATGTCGTCGTGGGCACGAACCGAGGAATAATCGGTATAAGGAAGGTCGAGCGGAGTGAATGTGTGGAATTCGAGGTCGATGGTGGCGAGACGGCCCAGGCCTTTGGAGGAGTACGAGCAGACCAGGCGCCGCGGACCTGCGAACGCATAGGTCGACATGCCGCAGACCCATTGGGGTTGGCCGAATTCGGCGTCCATAGGGGCGATCGGATGGATTTTTGCTGCGGCCGAGTCGTAACGGTAAAGATTCCACCAACCAGTGCGATCGGAGATGAAAAACAGACCGCCAGTGTCAGGCGCCCATTCGGGCTGAAAGACGGACTCTTTCTCTCCACCAGCAATCGCTTGAGGCTGCTCGGCGGGAGCACCGTTCTCCATCAGCTCCATGACATAGAGGGTCGTGCCCACCCATGGCATAGACGGATGGTCCCAGGCGAGATAAGCTAACCGGCGGCCGTCCGGCGAGAGACGCGGCGAAGAATAGAAATCGTGGCCGGATGCGAGGATGGTGTGGCCGCCGGCACCTATCGAGACAAGGGTATTGACGGGCTCGGCGCCGGTGATGGAGTGATCTTCGCGCACACCGAGCCACGCGGAGCGGCGGGAGTCGATCACACCGTCGGCGTAACGCATATCTCCTTCCGGCGTGAGGGGTTGTGGGCCTGACGAGCCAGGTTTCTGCACATAGAGCCGCTGATCGACGAAATGAGAAAAATAAAGGACGCCCTCCGAGATAGCCCATGCGCCGCCGCCGTATTCGTGGACTTTGGTCCGGACATTGAAAGGCGCCGAAACAAAGTCGGTGGCGCTCGTCCGGCCGACCACCACGCTGCGTCCGGCTTCATATGGACGCGATTCGAGCCAATAGATTTCCCTGCCGTCCAGGCGGATTTCAGAAAGGCCAACGGATTGCGCGACGATCAGGTCGGAAGTGACCGGCGATGGCCAGGAACCGTAAGACGCGGTCTTCACGTGTTTTAGCTTAGCAGCGGAGGATGGTCCACAGGGCTTAAAATAGGAGTTGGTCACCGCCACTAACCCCCATTTCACAGATCTAGTCATTCTGCCCGTCATGGCGACTGCGCAATGCGCCATAGCGTGGCAGGTGCTGCGAGGGGCTCACGATCGATATTCGAAGCGCGTCGTTGGCCTGATCGCCGCGTTTTTTGTAGCGATGGGGGCATTTTTTATGGTGGGCGCCCTGGCGGAATTCGGCCGGTTCGCCGGCCCGCTTGGCTCGGCGCTGGGCTGGGGGAATGTAAATTTCGCCAAACTCGTCACGTTTCTGTGGTGTTTCAGCTCGACACCCGCTGTTGCACTATACTTCCTGGCAAAGTTCGCCGCGAGCCGGGTTTCAGTGGAACATCAGCCGGAGCGACGCAAACTGATTGTGGCCGCGGGCAAAGTAGCGGTGGGTGCGCCTTTTGTTATCGCAGGGTACGGGGCGACGATTGGACGCACCAGTTTTGGCGTGCAGGAGATCGAGATTCCGGTTCCGAACCTGCCGCGCGATCTGGAGCGCCTTCGCATTGTCCAGCTCAGCGATCTGCATCTGGGGCCTTTTCTTACCGAGGACCAACTGGCGCGAGTGATCGACGCGGCGAATGAACTGCGTCCGGATATCGCACTGGTGACCGGCGACCTGATTTCCTCGCAAGCGGATCCGGTGGACCTGGCCTTGAAACAATGCGCCCGGATTCGCGCCAACCGCATCTTGGGATGCCTGGGCAACCATGAGCACTTCTCCAGATTGGAAGACTATGTCACTCTACATGGAGCGAAGCAGGGCGTGAACTTTCTTCGTATGCAGAACGAGACGCATCGCTACGGCTCAGCGGAACTGAACTTCTGTGGCGTCGATTATCAGGCGTTTCAGGATCGCGCTCACTACCTGCCGGGCGCGGAGTCCCTGATCCGTCCGGGTGCGGTAAACATTCTGCTGTCTCATAATCCCGATGTTTTTCCGACAGCGGCGCGGCAAGGATGGGATGTCACCCTCTCGGGACATACGCATGGGGGGCAAGTAACCGTTGAGATCTTAAACCAGACGCTGAACCTCGCGCGGGTCTTCACGCGCTATGTTTCCGGTTTCTATCAACAAGGCCGTGCCGCCTGTTATGTGACGCGCGGCATCGGCACAATCGGAATCCCAGCGCGCCTGGGCGCCCCTCCTGAGATCACGCTGATCCGTCTGGTGAAAGGGAAGTCAGCTTAGCTCTCCGTGCGCTACCTGGTCATCAGCGATTTACATAGCAATTGGGAAGCTCTCCAGTCCGTGCTGGATGACGCCGCCGGCAAGTATGACCAAGTGCTCTGTTGCGGCGACCTGGTGGGCTACGGGGCGGATCCCAACCCGGTGGTCGATTGGGTTCGCGTGCATGTCACGGCAACGGTTCGAGGAAATCACGACCGGGCGTGCGTCGGTATGGAAGACCTGGATTGGTTCAATCCGGTAGCGCAGGCGGCCAGTCTGTGGACCATGACGCAACTGACTCCGGAGAACGCGGACTTCATCCGGCAGTTACCAATGGGGCCGGTGCCGGTCGGGAGCTTTCAACTGATTCATGGTTCACCGGTGGATGAAGACGATTATCTAGTGAACGAAGCGGATGCGTTCGGAGCGTTTCCGTACGCCGAATCGTCGTTGCTGTTCTTCGGGCACACGCACATTCAGGGCGGTTTCCGCTGGCGGAGCGGCCAGGTGGAAGCGATTGGCAGGTTACATCCGGAATGGCAAACGCGTTACCTGCTGGAGATCGATCCGGCATCGGCGTACCTGATCAACCCTGGGTCGGTGGGGCAACCGCGCGATGGCGATCACCGGGCGGCCTATGCCATCTACGATACGGATGGCGAAATCGTTTTTTATCACCGGGTGCCGTATGATGTGAAGTCCACTCAGCGGAAGATTCGGGAGGCCGGATTACCTGAGTTACTCGCGGCGCGGTTAGCTGTCGGGAAGTGAAGGCGAATACATTTGGCCGCGAATTGCACGCTAAAACAGGAGGCGAAATGTTCGGTTCAATTCAGCAGGAGCTTCAAGATCAGTTGGGCTCGATCCGGTCGGCCGGACTTTACAAGCAAGAGCGGGTGATCCAGAGCGCGCAGGGCGCCGAAATCGATGTGTCTCGCGGCCAGGTGCTCAATCTTTGCGCCAACAATTATTTGGGGCTCGCGGACCATCCCGATATTCTCGCGGCGGCTCACGAGGCTTTAGACAAGTGGGGCTACGGACTCGCGAGTGTGCGATTTATCTGCGGGACGCAGGGTATCCACAAACAGCTCGAAGAACGCATCAGCGATTTTCTGGGAACCGAAGACACGATTCTCTATGGGTCGTGCTTCGATGCTAATGGCGGCTTGTTTGAGACGCTGCTGGAGGCTGAGGATGCGGTCATTTCGGACGAATTGAATCACGCCAGCATAATCGATGGCGTGCGGCTATCGAAGGCTGCGCGATTTCGTTACAAGAACGGCGATATGGCGGAACTGGAGGATCGGCTCAAACAGGCGTCCGGCGCGCGACGTAAGCTCATTGCGACAGATGGAGTTTTCTCCATGGACGGCTTTATCGCCAAGCTGCCGGAGATTTGCGATCTCGCCGAGAAGCACCGCGCCATGGTAATGGTCGACGATTCGCATGCAGTCGGTTTCATGGGGAAGTTGGGACGTGGGACACACGACTACCACGATGTAATGGGGCGAATCGATATCCTCACCGGGACCTTGGGAAAGGCTCTTGGAGGCGCGAGCGGGGGTTACACGAGCGGAAGGCGCGAGATTATCGAATTGCTGCGACAACGCTCGAGACCTTATTTGTTTTCGAACTCCGTGGCTCCCCCAATTGTCGCGGCTTCGCTCAAGGTGCTCGACCTGGTTTCAACGTCTGGGGAATTACGCGAGCGATTACATGAAAATACGCGTTTCTTCCGGGAGAAGATGACGGGGGCGGGATTCAACATCGTACCGGGTGTACATCCTATTGTGCCAATCCTGTTGGGCGATGCGGTGGTTGCGACTCGGATGGCTGACGCGCTCTTAGAGCGCGGCGTTTATGTCGTGGGATTCTCGTATCCCGTTGTACCTCAGGGGAAGGCTCGGATCCGGGTACAGATTTCGGCTGCACACTCGATTGGGGAATTGGAGTTTGCGGTGGGAAAGTTTATCGAGGTGAAGAGTAGTGAAGAACGCCTGTGAGACTAAGATCTGATAGGCACACACCAGAAGCGGCAGGCGAAACATTGGTTTCGCCCGCCGCATCAAAAAAGATTACTGGAACTTAATGTCAGTGCGGGTTCCACCGAGGTCGATTTCGTGGACCGTCGTCACGCCATTGTTCTGTTCAGTTTCGAGCGCCGTGGCGTCGAACTTGCTCTTGCCGTTATTCTCGACCGTGCCGGTAGCTTCGACCGACTTGCCCGAATCCTGGTTCGTGAATTTCACCTTGGAACCGTCGAGGGTTACTTTGTAGGAGCCCGGTTGCAGTTGGACATCGCCTACTTTGGACACGCTGTCGACGCTGATTTCATAGCTCTTGGCGCTGGCGAGGGAAAGACCGAGGATTGCGAAACCGATAAGAAAGTTGATCTTCATGACTAATCTCCGTATTTTAATTTTCTACTTCCGATTAGTAAGATGAAGATGCTCCCGCAAAGGTTACGATTACCCAAGGCAAACCGCTTGAAACAGCAATGTTTAATATGTTTTAACAACTTTGCAAAAGTCTGCGTGAAGTGTGAAACTTCAGCGCAACTTAGTAAGTTTCCAGGTGTTATCCCAAAGCTTTTCGAAACCTTCTGACTATCTCCTCCGTAGGCACGCGGGCCCACGTCTCATTGACCTGCAAAGTGAACCAGTCGTTACTCACTGGAAAGCGCGCCGAGATACCGGCTTCCTCCAGCCTGCCTTGGTACACCTGAGCGTTGACGTCGTCGACACGCAGACGAAAAATGTTGGTGCCATTCGGAACGCGCTCTATTTTAAAATGCCCGTCACGCGAGAGCATCGCAATCACTTCTTCGGACGTTGCGACGGCCGCGCGAAAGCGCTCCTCGAAACCGTTCATATAATGGAGCGCCACAGCGGCGAACGGCCAGACCTGCTGCAGTCCGCCACCGAACATGCGGCGGGTTTGAAAGAGATCGGCGAGCACGGCTTTCTTGCCGGCCAGCACAGCGCCGCTCGACGCATTGAAGTATTTGTACATCGAGATGTAGACCGTGTCGCAAAGTGCGGCATAGTCTTTCACGGGGCGCTTGGTATACGCGCTCTCAAGAAATAATCGCGCGCCATCAAGATGCAGTCCGATCTCACGTTTGCGCGCCCATGCGGCAATCTTCGCCATCTCATCAAAATCGAACCGCTCTCCGTGTTGCCGTCGCACCGGCGACTCGATCTGAAGAGCTCCTACCGGCGTCACGACTCGTCCGAGCAGCGCGTCGTTGAACGCGCGGTCCGCTTCCTCCAGGGTGAAAGTCGCTTTGCCCGGTGCGAGTCCGATGAGATGAAGACCGCTGAGTGTCTCGGCGCAGTCGCCGCAATCATTCTGCAAATGACTTTCAGCTTGCACCAGGACGCGGCGTTTGGTCCCGGCCAGCATCCTCACCGCGAGATGATTGGCCAGCGTTCCCGTGGGCAGCCAGACGGCTGCTTCCTTGCCCAGCATGGACGCGACACGCGCCTCGAGTTTCTCGACGATGCCTCCGCGCGAGTATTCGTCGGATTCTACTTTGCCGCCGGAGGTGAGACTCGCCAGCAGTTTCGCATAGTCTTCGGGCGAATGCGGGATGCCGTCGCCGTATGCATAGACATGTTCGTCCGAACGACCATGTGCTAATTGAAAACTTACGAGGGGAACGGCAAGGAAACTTCGGCGTTGCATAATGTGAAACGTAGCACACGGGAGGCAAGAAGATGAAAGTTCTGTTTATCGGAGGGACCGGGATCATCAGCACGGCGTGTTCGCGCCTGGCGATTGAGCGCGGCATCGACTTAACGCTGCTCACGCGCGGGCAAAGGGCTCCTACAGGTCTGCCTGCCGGAGCGACAACGTTGACCGCCGATATGGATGACGAGGCCGGCGCCGCTCGGGCGCTAGCCGGGAGGAGTTTCGATGTAGTCGTCGACTGGATTGCCTTCACGCCCGCTCATATCGAGCGCGACTTAAATCTTTTCCGCGGACGGACGAGCCAGTTTATCTTTATCAGTTCAGCCAGCGCTTACCAGAAACCGGCAACTCATTACCTGATCACCGAATCCACACCTTTGGCGAATCCTTACTGGGATTATTCGCGAAACAAGATTGCTTGCGAAGAACGGCTACTACGGGCGTATCGAGACGAAGGTTTTCCCGTTACCATCGTGCGGCCTTCGTTGACGTATGGCGACACGCAGATTACGCTTGCGGTGAATAGCTGGTCAAAATCCTATACCGCTGTTGATCGGATGCGTCGCGGGAAGAAAGTGATTGTGCCGGGCGATGGGTCGTCACTCTGGGTGATCACCCACAATACCGATTTTGCCAAGGGTCTGGTAGGGCTGCTTGGCCACAGGCAGGCCATCGGACACGCATTCCACATCACCAGCGATGAAGTCATGTGTTGGGATCAGTTCTATCGGATTGTGGGTGAAGCTGCCGGGGTCGAGCCGGAGTTGATTCACATCCCTTCCGATTACATCGGCGCGGGCTTGCCGGACGCATTGGGCGGTTTGATCGGGGACAAGAGCGTTAGCGTGGTTTTCGACAACAGTAAGATCAAACGATTTGTCCCGGACTACTGCGCGACCACCCCTTTCTGGCAAGGGATTCGGCGGACGATTGCATGGTTTGACGCCGATCCGTCACGCCGGCAAATCGACGATGCCGCGAATGCAGCGTGGGACAAGTTGATCGACGGATACCAGCGCGGTCTCAAGGCGACGGTGCATTCCTTCGCATGAACCGGCGGATGATGTTCTTGACGGAACGCTATCCGCCCGATTTCGGAGGTGTCGCGACGAGCGCAGGGCGCATCTCGCAGGCGCTCGTCGAAATCGGGGTGGATGTAGATGTAGTTGCCTGGACGCGAACCGTACAGCCAGGCGTGGTGGCGCAGCAAGAGGAGACGCCGTCCATCTATCGCATGGGACGGTTTCGCGAATGGGATACGACGCTGCCTCACACGATGAATCTCGTGGACTGGCTGATGAGCCAGCACCGGTATGACGCCGTCTGGGGACACTATCTTTCGCCGGCGGGATTCCTCGCGGCGTGGATCGGGCGGCTGAAGTCCATTCCGTCCGTGGTCAGTGTTCGCGGAAACGATCTGGATCGCGATATGTTTCCTCCCGGCGATTTCGCCCGGCTGCTTTGGACCTTGCAGCATGCCGGTAACATCACTGCTGTCACCCGGGAACTATCCGGTAAGGTGAAAGCTTTGTGCGGCCGCGAGGAGGTCGTCTGGCTGCGGAATGCCGTCGATCACGACGTCTTTCGACCGGCGGCCGTTGATAGCTCTTTGCGCGAACAGCTTGGGATCCGGGCGAATGAAGCGGTTTTGGGATTCGCGGGAGAGTTGCGCGAAAAGAAGGGTCAGCAGTATCTGCTGCAGGCTTTGCGACGAGTACGCGAGAATCGTCCGGCGTGTCTGTTGATTATTGGTGAGGTACGGCCGTCGGAGGCGATGAAGGTGATGCAGTGGATGGCTCCGGGAACGTTCGAGGAGAATCGGGTGCTGGTCACAGGCCAATTGGCTACAGCTGAAGAGGTCAATCGACATTTGCAGCTGTGCGATGTCTATCTGCAGCCTTCGCTTTGGGACGGGATGCCGAACGCTTTGCTGGAGGCGATGGCCGCCGGGTGCGGCTGCATCGGGAGCGATGCGGGAGGAATTCCCGAAGTGATTACTCCGGGTGTGGACGGCATCATTGTTCCGCGATGGCAGTTACACCGGCTGGGAGAGGCGGTGATGGAATGGCTGGACGTTGATGATGGTGAGAGGCTGCGGATCCGGCGTGCGGCGCGGGAGCGGGTAATGAAAGAGTTTTCGTATGAGGGAGAGCGGTCGACGCTGATGAAACTTTTGGATTCGGTCGGCTGAGCGCCTAGAGGGCTCACGTCAGGAGCTTGGCGATCCGTGGAGCTAAATCTTCGTAGGTCATCTTGCCTGGGTAATAGAGGCGGACGATGCCGGCCTTATCGATGAGGACAAAAGTCGGCATCGAGCTCGCGCCGTAAGTCAGGAAGTTCTGTTCGCTGACCGGGACTGCCATGGGGCCGACGCGGCCGTAGTATTTCTGGCGGTTCTCCTCGATCCACTTCGTCTCAACGTCTCGCGGCACCTCTTGCCCAGCGGCGGCGTAGCCGTAATGCTGGGTCGGCGCGATCATGATCAGCCCCTTCGGACCGAAGGTGGAGTTGATTTGTTGCAAGACGGAGACTTCCACTTTGCAGTCGCCGCACCAATGCGCCCAGAAGAACAAAAGCACCGGATGACCGTGGAGGGAAGCGAGCGGCGCCGGAACGGAGCCCACGTAGTGAGTCAAATCTAATGCAGGCGCAGGTTTGCCTTCGAGAGTCAGGAGGTTGAGGTTCTTTTGGAGCCGCAGCAAGATGGAAGTGGCACGCCAGGCCTTGATTTCCTGTTGGAGAAACGCGACGGCCTCGCCGCGACGGCCCCGGGCGGCCAGAGCTTGAGCCTGGACCTCGATGGAAGCTCCAAGGGCGATCGGAAGGTCCGGTTCGGCGTCAAGGCTACGGTGTTTTAGCAGCGTGAGCGCTTCATTCCTGGTGTCGGCGGCGTATTTATCCGCGCGATCGTAATCGTGGAACGCGAGCGCGCCCCTCGCCATCCACGAAAGCGCGAGAGCTGAAGTCGACGTCACACCGTGTGCCTGGGCTGCGCTGACCATGTGGTCGGCGGCCGCAAAATCCCTCATGTTCACTGCCGCGACTACCTGATCCACAACAGGGTTCGACTGCGCGAAAACCTTCCACGTAATTGCCATAAATAGAAAAACGGATTTCATATACTTCGCAGGGTTGCGCCTCCGTCGACCACGAGAGTTTGACCGGTCAGATAGGATGCCCGATCGCTTGCCAGCAGCAGCGCGATTTCCGCTACTTCTTGCGGCTCTCCCAAATGCTTGATCGGTTGGCCCTCAATATGTTTCTCCCTGCGTGTATCGTCTTTCCAATAATACTCACTCAACACCGTGCGGATGAGACCTGGGGCTATGGCATTCACACGTACACCTTTCGGCCCTAACTCCAAGGCATAGCTCTGGGTCATCATTATGAGCGCCGCCTTGGTGGCGCTGTACATCAGTCCTTCAAATTGCGGCCGCAATCCGGAGATCGATGCTATGTTGATGATCGATCCCGAGCCCCGGTCGCACATTCCTGGGCCGACAAGGCGAATTAAACGGAAGGCGCTCTTGAGATTGACCTCAATCATCTTATCGAATTGGGCGTCGTCAATGGAAAGAGCAGGCCCTTGGGCTACATTGGTAGCGGCGTTGTTGACCAGAATGTCGATTCGGCCGAAGCGGGCGTGCAAGGTCTCGGCCAGACTCTGCAGCGCGTCCGCGCGCCCGACGTGACAGGCGACGGGGAAGACGCTGTGTCCGATTTCCCGCGCGACGGTATCAAGAGTCTCCTGCTTGCGTCCGCAGATGGCTACCTGGGCTCCCTCTCGAGCGAAGGTTTCGGCGATGGCCTTGCCGATACCCCGGCTGGCGCCGGTTACGAGGGCTACACGGTCCTTGAGCTGCATCAGTTAATTTTATGCGACAAACGAGTGGCTTCCGAAAGAAGTGCTGCGCTATGTCGCGCTCTGGCGCCCATGCCTGCACCGTGGAGACAACGGAGGCATAATGACCGTCAAGGTATCCGCAGCCGGCAGAGGCGCTGCGGCAAGCATCATGCCCGGGGATTCGAACTCTACCAGCGTTAACCATCATCTTTGAGCGTAACCGCACCCATCCGGCGGGCGGCTACATTTGTGGGCAAATTTAATGGGGGTTAACCTTGCTAAGCTTTTAGTGGTGACGGACCAGGAAACCAGCGCATCCCCAGCGGCGCTGAAAATCAGCGTGCTCGCCTCAGGAAAAGTCTTACTCGGGAGCCAGGAGGTCAGTCTTAGCGCGCTCGAGGAAGCCCTGGAGGCCGCCCGAGTCGATGGCCCGATAATTCACTATTACCGTGAGAATGCAGAAGACAAGGCGCCGCCGCAAGCGGAAGCCGTTTTTAAATTGATTGCAGCCAATCACCTGAGAGTAGCGCTCCACACCAAAGCGGACTTCTCGGACCAACTGGATTCGTCGGTGCTTATGAAGGCGAAGGACCAGGCGGAGCGCTCCTCAAACTTGATCGAGTGGCCTGGAATCGAGACCTTTTTCGCCAAGGTGCGGAAGCAGGCGGCCGGCAGCCGTGGAGTCTCGCTCGTTCGCCCCGACCGTGGCCATTTTATTATTCCGGCGCCTGCGCAAGGGTCCATCCCGTCCCAGATGGTTGAAGCTGTAAGCGCGGTGATCCCGTCTCAAGACCCGAGAAATGTTGCGGCGATTGCGGCTTCCGGAGCCCTCACGGGAAGCCCCGGTCAAAAGCCGTCGCTGCCCGACATCGCCAAACGTGTTCCCTTCTTCGGGTTGTTGATGGGACTGGTTTACACGGGACACACAGTCTGGATCTTCGAAGCATCCTCGGAAATGGCGGCCGCCGGCTGCGAGGACGCGGACGTTCTGATCGTCGACAGTGATGCGATCGCCGCGCTGCCCCAGGGGTGGGCCGTGGATGCCGCGCTGGTGATGAGGAATCCCAACATTCTCGTCTACGACCGAAACCGGCAAAAGGTCGGTGCGATGCGAACCGCTGGAGAAGTACCTGGACGGATCGAATTCCCCGCCTGATAACGCTAGTTCCCTAATACCTTAGCCTCACCAC
>CAVZRE010000029.1:0-12953 GCA_963777595.1 Terriglobia bacterium | reverse complement strand
GCCCTCGTCCCGCACTCCAACTTAGATACAATCACCTCTACATGTACCGCCTGATTCTTCTCCTCGCCATCCTTACCTGCACTCTCTCCGCCCAGACCAAAAAGATTCTGGTCCGCGGCGACGCCAAGACTCGCCAAAGACTTCCAAAGCGTCACCGACAAAGCGCGTCATTGTCGCAGTCAACGATCAGAACGTCATGCAGGAAATCGTCGACGCGGACGCCTACATCGGCAACATCAAGCCGGCCGAAGTGCGCGCCGGCAAGAACCTCAAGTGGGTCGCGATCATGAGCGCGGGCGTCGAAAACGTGCTCTTCCTGTCCGGCAGCAACGACCTGCGCGACAGCAACATCATCCTCACCAACAACAAGGTTGTGCAAGGTCCGGAGATCGCCGACCACGCCTTCGCCATGCTGCTCATGCTCACCCGCATGCTCTACCACTACGAAGAGCTCAAGCAGAAAGCAGGAATGGGATAAGCGCAGCCATTCAAGGGCATCGAACTGCGCGGCAAGACGGCGGTGGTGATCGGCGTGGGCGGCGTCGGCATGCAGATCGCGCATCGCGCGCCAATGCGTTCGGCATGAAAGTCATCGGCGTCGATCCCGGAAGATAAGCCCTTCATGTCCTTCGTCGATCGCTATCGTGAAGCCCGACCAGATTGACGAAGTGATGCCGCTGGCCGACGTCGTCTTCATCTCCACCCCGCATACCGAGAAGAGCCACAAGATGGTCGGGCTGCAAGGAGTTCGAGCTGATGAAGAAGAACTCCTACTTCATCGCCGTCAGCCGGGGCGGCATCTACGAAATGCCTGGCCTGGTGAAGGCGCTCGACTAGCCGCAAGCTCGCGGGCGCCGGCGTCGATGTCATGGATCCCGAGCCGCTACCAAAGGCCACCCGCTCTGGAAGTTTCGACAATGCCATCATCACGCCCGCACATCGCCGGCCGCTCCGACATGGACAACGGCCGCATGGTCGGCACCATCAAAGAAAATATCCAGCGCTTCGTCGACGGCAAGCCGCTCATCAACGTGGTGGATAAGCAGAAGGGCTACTGATCACCAGGAAGAACGCCGGCTCACCAATATCCTGGCTCAGCGAGGAACCAAGGGCGGCGGCTCCCGGTCGAGTGTTCTCGAGCTGTACCAATCCAGATCTCGTGTGAAGTACATCGCGCCCACCAGTACCAGAAAGCTGACAATCGCGCCCAGCAGTAAGGCGTTGTCCTCCAGCCGCAGCAACCAATAAATCGCGCCGTACAGCGAACTGAAAATCACGAACGCCCGGACTGCCTGCAGACGGCTCGCAAACAACCAGCCCGCATTGGCCGCGAGCAATGCGACGGTGGAAGCACCTGCCAGCAGAAATCCGACATCGAAGCCAATTCTTTCAGCCAGCGACAAAAGCAGCAGGTAAAAGATAATGTGGGCGATCCCAACCAGGATGTATTGTGCCGGGTGAACTCGCTTGCCGGTTGTCACCTCAAAAACAAAATAGGAGAGGAACAGTAATCCCAGAACAGCAGCGCGTATTTTAGTGAGCGACTCACTGATTGATAAGGGTCCGCCACCTCGATGAACGACACGCCTAACGCGGAAGCACCCAGCCCGCCGATCGAAGTCATCGGCCCTTCGGAGGGAACCCCGCGCGCGAGGAACGGTACCGACCACTCCGCAGTGAAGCCCCTCTTCGATACCGTCCGGCTGACCGGTAGAAAACCTCCGTCGAAGCCAGGACTCGGCCAATCCCCTTGTGCGGTCAAGCGCGTCGTCTTGCCGTAGGCCAGTACCGCGATCCGCTGAGCGCCCGAAAATCGCAGACTGGACGTCACGGTGAGTTGCTTATGTTGTGACGGGTTTACAACCAGCCTGCTGCCGAACAGCGTCAGTTTGACGGGATTGCTGACATCTTCACCCGCAGGAAAACTGCAGTTAAGCTGCACCGGAACCATGGTGGTCGTCGTGCCGTCCAGGGTGAGCACCGCGTCGGACAGCGCGCCCAGGGGATCGCTGGCGCCCACCACCATCTCGGCATGGTTCCAGTCCAGTCGGCGCCCTGCGGCGCTGCATTCGGTGATTCAGACAAATCGAACACCGCATTGAACTTCAAATCCGCCCGAAACACCGGTACCTTGAATAACGATCGGGTACGCTCTTCCGTAGTGGTCTTCACCGCGGCCGTGGCCTGAGCCGGAAACACGAAGTACGTCCCTCGTACTGCAATTTGGCCTTGCGTTTGCGGCGGTGTGTACGGCCAGCAAGGTGGCCCGAGAAACGTCTGCGGTCCTCCCACGTGCCCGCTGATCTCCCGAACCACCTGCCCCGCGCGCCGGGTCCGGTCCTCCACCAGTTCGCCAACCAGGAACGCGGGGATCGTCATCGCCACGGCGAGTCCGCAAACCACCATCAGTTTCACGCCCATGGAGCGGGATTGCCCAACCGAAATGTCTCTCACTTGACTCCTCCAGCCGTAAACCACTTTCTAATACAAAGTACTTGACGGGAGCCGGGGTGTCAACAGAAAGTTCGTTGTCGCGTGAGTCGTCGCTCTGCCTGAAAAATTGTGTAGCCGGCCCGGCTCTACAGGAGATGATGTCCGGCTAGGAGTTTAAGCGAGGCCATTACGCCGGCTATCGAACGCGCGAAGGAGGCCCATTCTCAGCCAGATCTGCCCCACCGTATCGCCGCCACCCATCTTGAAAAGAAAGGCATAGAATGCAGCGATCAGCATTACCGCGCAGGTCAGCATGATCTCCTCAAACCGGTCGATCGGCGCACTTGCGTGGAAGCCCTGGAAAATCGCAAAGAAAATGCAGCAGGCCGCAAAGACGATCAGGGCGTCGAGTACGGTGGCTGCCACTCGCTGCATCACGGAGTTTTCGACTGGCGAGGCGGCCTCGAACGCCTGTGCCTCACAGCGCACCGGCGGGAGGTCGACTGCATACGACGGCGCGTCCTTGGGAGGCAAAGAAACACACGAGAGCGGGCTCCCCTGAGCATAAGCCGTATCGTGATTCCCGGACATCTTCTCCGAGATCATGACGTGAGCCGGAAACAGCTTCCGCGAAACACTATCACAATTACCGGTTCCGTTGCGGAACGATCGTTGGCGCGTGTAGTGCGCGTTCCCTCTTATGCACGGCCCGTCCCGACACAGCGAGTGCAATCCCCGCGCCCGCGGCGATGCCGAGCGCGGCAATCAATTTCCTTTCGGACGGTAGCGTCTCCATTTTTGTGTAGGCGAGCGGCGGTAAGCGAGAGTCCACCTTTGCATTCTCCACCCTGCGCCAGTATGCATTCCTTTCCGCCTTCCGGCAAGAGCCCAAAAGTATAGGAAAGTTATGGGCGTACTAAACGGTGTATATGGCTCTGCGGAGCCGCTCGTTTCCTCTGAAGTAAACTGAAACTGCAAATGCAAGTCACGCTGGAAGGCGATTCGTTTGGCCGCGTTGTCGGCACAATCGAACACAACGGTGCGCACGCGACCGTAACCGGCAGGAACCTTAGTTCGGCACTGGCGGATCTACGCTTCGCTCTGGAGAGCGCGATGGCCGCAGGAACGGGGGAATGCTTCTGGTACGAAGTCACCGGCGAGTATCGTTGGCTCTTCCGCCGCGAGGCCGGTACTCTCCGCATTGCCCTCCTGTGGAGCATCGGTACTCTCACCGGCTGGGAACATCGCTTCTGGGCCGAGGTGGATGCCGGGGAGTTTCGAGACACCCTGCTCACTGCGATCGATGCCTGCACCACTCTCGAGATACAGCGCTAAGGCTGCCGCGCGACGACTTCTTCCAATTCCAGAATAGCAGTCGCTGCCGATAAAAGCTAAGTAACTGATAACAAACTAGATATATCTCAGACGAGATCCTTACAAAGCATCGAATTTTAGCCTGAATTCGATTAACCTGAGGGAGTAAGAATGGCACAGGTGATTGAGCATCCCTGCGTCCTCAAAACCCGCAAAACCAACCTGACGATTGGCCCGTTAATATGTCAGAACGAACGAACCGCTTTGACGCGTCCACCGAATTGAGGGCTGCAAACGTCGATCCCGCTGGAGGCCGCGCCCAAGACCGTGCGGTGGTCATCGCCGGAGGAGGCCCCACCGGCTTGATGTTAGCGGGTGAGTTGGCACTGGCTGGCGTAGACGTCGCCATCTTCGAACGTCGCGCCAATCAGGATCTTGCCGGCTCCCGCGCGGGAGGTCTGCACTCTCGCACCCTCGAGATTTTCGATCAGCGTGGAATCGTCGATCGATTCCTGTCGCAGGGAACCATAGCGCAGGTCGCTGGGTTCTCCCTGATCCCGCTCGACATCAGCGATTTCCCCACCCGGCACAACTACGGGCTCGGGTTGTGGCAGAACCACATCGAGCGCATCCTGGCGGACTGGGTCAACGAACTCGGCGCGGCCGGTATTCTATAGGGCAGCGAAGTCGTCGGTTTCGCGCAGGACGACACCGGGATCGACATCGCTTTGTCTGATGGCCAGTCGTTGCGCGCGCAATATCTTGATCGGGTGCGATGGCGGACGCAGTCCTGATCCGCAAGGCAGCCGGCATCGACTTCCCCGGGTGGGATGCGACAACCAGTAATCTGATTGCCGAGGTTGAGTTAGCTGAAGAGCCCGAATGGGGCATGCGCTCGTGACGCGACTTGGCCTCTTTCACGCTCTCAGCCCGGATGTCGGACGGCGGACCGGTACGTGTCCTTTTAACCGAGCAGCACGTCGGAGCCACCGCCGAACCAACCCTGCGCGATGTTAGTGAGGCGCTCATCGCCGTTTACAACACCGACTACGGCGTCCACAGTCCCACCTGGATCTCCAGGTTCACGGACAAAACCCGGCAGGCCGCGACCTATCGCGACAGAAGAGTCCTGCTGGCTGGCGACGCTGCCCACGTGCATCCCCCGGACGGTGGACAGGGCCTCCAACTTGGGCAACAACTTACTTGACAAATCAGCATGGCTCCGGCATACTTGAGTCATGGAACACGAACCCAAGACTCTTCAGGAAGCGGTTATCTACTTTGCCGATCCGACCAACTGCCGCAACTATCTAGTTGCCCGCCGCTGGCCTGAAGGCGTTGTATGCCCGCGTTGCGGCAGCAAGGCCGTCGTGTTCCTCGCGAAGTACAACCGCTGGCAGTGCAGCTCCAAACATGATGCGCGGCAGTTCACAGCCAAGACCGGCACCATCATGGAAGAGTCGCCCATCGGTCTTGGATAAATGGCTGATGGCGATGTGGCTGATCGTGAACTGCAAGAACGGAATCAGCAGCTACGAGATTCACCGCGCCATCGGCGTGACGCAGAAGACGGCGTGGTTCATGGATCACCGCATTCGCCTTGCGCTCACCACGGGCACCATCGACAAGCTGTCCGGCGAAATCGAAGCCGATGAAACTTTCATCGGCGGCAAGGCCCGCAACATGCACGCGGGCAAGCGCGCGCAGCGAATCACCGGCACGGGCGGCAAAGATAAGACGGCTGTGATGGGCATTCTTGAGCGCGGCGGCAAGGTTCGCACGAAAGTTGTCCCGAACCGCAAGAAGAAAGCGCTTCAGGCGGAAGTCCGCAAGCATGTCGAAGCTGGTTCCGCGCTCTACACCGATGCGCTGCTTTCGTACGAAGGGCTGGACGGCGAATTCGCGCATCAAGTCGTAGACCACGCCGTAGAGTACGTTGACGGCAACATCCACACGAACGGCCTGGAGAACTTCTGGAGCCTGCTGAAGCGCGGCATGAACGGCACCTACGTTTCGCGTGGAGCCGTTCCATCTGTTCCGGTATCTGGATGAGCAGGCGTTCCGCTACAACAACCGCAAGGATATGGAATGACGACGCTGACCGCTTCGACTTGGCCGTACGCCAGATCGTGGGCAAGCGGTTGACGTGGGATCGGTTGACCGGGAAAGAAGAGTCGCTCTCATGCCCAGTAGCGTGAAGTATCAAAGGCAGAAGCGCGGAAAGCGCCGAACTAGCATATAATTGCCAAGCATGGGAAGAATGCAAGGAACACTAAAAAGTGTCCCTTGGTTAGTAATCTCGCGGAATTTTGTCGTGCAAGCGGTGGGTCGAGCACTGCGAGCACGAAAACCTATTCGAAGTTTATCACGAGAGGCGGAATGCTCTGGGGCGTAGGGAAGATCCGAATTATAAGATCATTACTTTCCACGTGGAGGGCGTAAAGTTAGAGAACTTCACGTTGACCGACATCGGGGACTACGTGTCCGACTTCGGCCAGTTGGTAGGCAGAGACGTTGAGCCGCGTTTCCACAGCCTTAAGAACGGCAGCATGACGCTGAACATTCAGGTTCCCGCAATGTGAGTTCGATGTTAAGAACCGTGGCTGCCTGATCTGGACTGGTGACGCGCCAGACGAAGCGATGCGCGCGCAGGATCGCATCTCGCATCGACTCTGCCTGCATCGAGCACGTCGTGCCCGCGAATCCGTGTTCTACGAACACGAAAATTATCGGGAGCCCGATTGAGCGGATTTTACAGCCCGGTTTTGATATTCCAACATTTACAAAGGCGGGACTTTTCCGGGCCAAGTAATCAAGATAGGCGGCAAACAAGATGTCGTTTCCGTAGAACTCCAAGACGTTGATTCTCACGTTTACAACTGCCGCGCCGGGAGGGATATAGCTAAGGCTATAGCGAGAGAGATTTTGGGTCTCTTATCCGAGTAAACGGAACTGGTCGCTGGCGTCGGGACGCTGATGAAACGTGGAGAGTGGAAGATTTCAGTCCCTGGGTCGAATCTGGACGATAGCCCGCTCGATCAGGCCGTCGAACAGATTCGGAAAATTCGCAGTGCATGGCAAGACCTCGAAGATCCCTTGCAGGAAGCTAGAAAGATAAGGAGTGGCGAATGAGCGCTGAAATAAGCCTTAGACACTGGGTTTCTCTTTATTCTCTTTGATCCCAAGGCCAAGGTTCCTCTTGACGACAAGAAGCAGCCAATCCTTCGCGCCCAGGACAGGATTAGCTACCTGGTTCACAGGCTTAGCCAGCAGAGATCGAAAATTATCATCCCCGCTCCCAGCTCTACCGCCGAGTTCCTTTTGCTCGCATCTGACAATTGGGCAGACTATCCTCAATATGATTCGTAAGAAATCAGTGTTTGAGATTGCGGGCTTTGATGACCTTGAGACCGTTGCCCATGTTGAAATTTGCTTGAAGGACGGAAAGATTAAGGCCAAGCAAAGCGGGATTGAGACGTGGGCCAAAATGAAGTACGACCGACAGATCGCGGCTATTGCCAAGACCAGACGGGTTGGGACTATCTACTCCACAGACAAGGACCTATACGCACTATCGACAAAGCTCGACATCCCGTGTGTTCGATTATGGGATCTGCCACTCCCACCACCGAAACAGGAGAACCTTCCCCTTGTCGATATAGCCTGCAAATCTCAAGGGGAAACACAATCCCCCAAAACAACCCATAGAGCCAAAGCCCCCAACGACAGCGCCTCTGAGGGCTCATCGGGTCCGATCAAAAACCTAACTGAGAAACAGAGAAAGTATAGTTAAATGAGGCACCACTTGAAACCAATTCAGATCCGCGAAGTATGCCGCTCGTTGCGTTGGCGCCGATCCGGCCGACAAGCTGGACGGCCTGTTTCGTCGCAGTGCTAACAGTGCCGCACTCCGCAATCCTGAAGGATACTGCTAAGCGCCAGCGCGCTAGGGCCAAAAAACGAGCCCGTTAAGCGCCAATGGGGGACTCCGGTTGCCGCACCCGCGGCGTTGCTCGGCCCGACCGCCCAAACTGTTTCCGCTACTGCAACTTCTAACGTACGCAATCGTTTAGTCATATCAGCCTCTCTTTCCCGAACCATTGAACGCTTCATTACTACAAGCAAACCAACGAACACGAGCCAAAGACAGCCGAACCAAGCATCCGGGGAGTTGAACCTTCCAAAACTCCAAACCCATGGATATCACCCCTTGATTTGCGAAGTAAGTTATTACCCTACATTGCCTGGGTGGGAGACTCGACTCAACCCGGGCTCGCTGACGCGTTGACCACTTGGTTTGGACCGCCTGCTATCGCCTTGCGGTCGACCGAATCGTCTTAATTCGACGCCTTCGAAGAACACTGCCTCAAACCGCTTTTGGCCTCGCGCAACTCGGCGGGATGTTGAGGAGTTTTGGCCACCGCCGGATCGCTCGCCCAGATGGCGATGGCTTTTTGGTAGGCCTGCGAAGCTGCCGGGCAATTTTTCTCGGTCAAGTAGACTTGCGCCTGGAATTTCCAGGCGAGACCCTGCCAGGCTGCCGGCGTCCCTTCCGCGGCTTTCAACACGCGCTCGATTAATTTTTGTGCGCCGGGGACGTCGCCCTGGGACGCGAGCAACACGGCGAGTCGGCCACCGGACTCGACAGACTGCCGCTTTGCCGCCATTTCGCGCGGATCCTTACGCAGTTGATCGCCGGCGAGCGCAAGCGACTTGCCATACCATTCCATCGCGCCCCGCCGATCGCCCAGCATCGAGCTGTTGCGTCCCTCATATTCGTATGCCAGTTCGAGGGCGCGCTGATATGGCGCCTGGTCGGGCACACCGCCATGCATGGATCCGAATTCAGCCATTGAGCGCGCGAGGGCGAGGTTCGATGCCGCAAGGTCACCTTTTGCCTGCAGGGTTACCCCGATCCTCATCCAGGCCATGCCGATGTCGTAGCGTGCGCGTTGATCCGAAGGATCGCTGCGGCTAAGGTCCTCGACGATTCTGGCTTCCTGCACGGAAGTACTTGAGGGCTGCCTTGAAATCGCCCAGGTTGACGTAGATGGGACTACCCAAAAAGTCGCCGGCCTGGCCATAGCTCACCGCGAGTTCTCGCAGCACGGTGGGATTGCGAGGCTGGAGTCGCGCGGCCTCTTCGCGTAGCGCGATACATTTGCGGTAATAGGAAAGGCTTTCTTCGAGCGCTTCGCGGCGGCCGGCGATCCCGCCCAGCAGATTGTAATAAGCCGCGAGGTTCGATTGAATGCTGACGTCTTGCGGATATCTCGTGTGCGAGTTGAATCGCTTCCGGCAGGTACGCCTCGCCTCTTCTTCCGCACCTTCACGACCCGACGGATAATACTTCAGACGGATCCAGTGCGCGGTCAGAAATCTGAGGCGCGCGCCGGGGTCCCGAGGGTTGGCCGCAAGAAGTTTGCGGGAGATCTCGATGGCAGCGCGAGCTTCGACCTCCGCTTTTTCGTTGGACCCGCGGTCCCCCTCCACGTTGCCGATGCCGAGATGTGCTTCCTCGGAGAGTTCCAGTAGTTTGCGATTTTCGGGATCCTTTTTTAAGAGCGGATCAAGCATTTCGAGAGCCTTGCGATAGGTATCGAGAGCACCGGAGGAATCTCCGAGGTTGGTGAAATCAGGGTTGCCCTGCACCTCGCCGACCCGCACGTAAGCGGTGGCGAGTGCGGCGAGCACGCGAGGGTCGTTGCCGGAGTCCCTGGCGAGTTGGTCCAGGTATTCCTCGGTGCTGCGAACCATCTGCCGGCGGGCGGCGGTTGTGCCGGGCAGTTGAGCCATCACGCTATTCACATCGGTGAGCGTGTGGTTCGCCATTTCGAGGGCGTGACCCAGGCGGAGTTCCGCGGCCTGGCGCTGACGATCGGCATTGCGCGACGCTCTGACGATCGCGACCATACCGCCCAGGATCAGGAGGAGAAACAGTAACGCGACGGCAGTTCCGGCGCGATGGCGCTGGATGAAGCGGAGGGCCCGGTAGGGCAGAAGTCTGGTCGCGGGCCTGGATCGGCAGACCCTCGAGATAGCGGCGGACATCTTCGCTCAAGTCAGCCACGGAAGCATAGCGTTGGTCCGGTTCGGCGCGGGTGGCCTTTCCGAGGATGATCCGGAGATCGAGGCGGAGCGCCGGCGCCTCGTCCGACTTCAACATGACGCGCAAGGTCGCGCCCAGCGAAAAGACATCCATCGCGGTGGTCACGGGATCACCGGCGATCTGTTCCGGGCTGGCGAAGTCGGGAGTCATGGCTTGGGCTGCCGGCGGACCCCAAGAGGTATTTTCCGGGGAATCGGCGCTCAGCAGCCGGGCGATGCCGAAGTCGAGAAGTTTGGGCGTGGCGTCCGCGGTGACCAGAACGTTGGCGGGCTTGAGGTCAAGATGAATGATCGCGTTGCGATGGGCGTAGGTGACGGCTTCGCAAATCTTGCGGAAGAGAACGCAGCGCTGATTGAGAGATAGCCCGGATTGCGGCAGGAATAAGTCGAGCGGCTTGCCGTCCACATACTCCATGACGAAATAGGGCCGTCCGTTGGGAGACGTCCCGCCGTCGAGAAGTCGAGTGATATAAGGATGATCCAGCCCGGCCAAAATGCGACGTTCGTACCAGAATCGTTTGAGCACGGTGTCGGTATCGATTCCCCGTCTGACGAGTTTGATAGCCACCTGCTGTTCGAAACCGAGGTCGGCGCGCACGGCAAGATACACGGCGCCCATGCCTCCGCGGCCGATTTCGCGTATGATCCGATAATTGCCGATGACAGCGCCGGCCATACTATCGGGCATGCGATCGTCGTCAAACAAGCCCGCGGCCGCGTCGGCAATGATGCCGGCGATCACGTTGTCAGCTTCGCCGCCGCCAGTGATTTCGTCCCGCAGGAGCAGGCTCTCCACTTCGCGATGCAGTTCCTGATCTGCGCCGCAGGCCTGACCGAGGAAGGCGTCGCGCTCCGGCTGCGGGATTTCGATCGCCTGAAGGAAGATCTGCTCGATCCGCCGCCACGTTTCCTGTTTACGGTCCGAGGCCATCATGGATTTGGCCGGCAGCGGGCGCGCTGATGCCTGGACGCGATATGGAGATGTTGCGCTTCGCGCAGGGCAGCGACGACGACCTCTGTTCGTTCCACTCCATTACTTTAGCCAGAACCAGCTTTGGACGCCAAGTGCTGCGGCTCCCGGAGTTCCGCCGGTTCGCCGGGAAAGGAGTAGCCCGCTGGCACTCGTTGCGACAGCACACCGACGGCAGAATGATCACTAACGGCAGGCGGCCTATGTACGTTTCAATCCGGACTGTGCTAGAGTCGCTCGGCGGCTCTCGATAGATACAGCGCACCGAGACCGCAAAATGCGACTACATTCCAGGTGAGTGCCTTTCAAGCCGGGTAAGCACCCCGTGCCGCGGCGACACTTTCCAGCGCATTACCCGCTAGCCTGGACGCGATCCGTCATGTTTTCAAGAAGCTCCCATTAGTGTCATCGGCAGCTTGCGGGGAACTTTAGGGCAGTTGCAACGCGCCCGAGCCGCTGATGCATGCTTTCGAAATCATCATCGAGAAGTGTGAGTTCTTTCCATAACGAATGCCCTGCCTTGCACTTACCTGTGACTTCAGCTGAGAACAACGTGACGAAGGCACTCGCGCGTGCAGAGTCGAGACTTCTCTCGAAGCCTCCCCTGTCTTTTCGGGGTGCTCGGTTCGGTGGACGTAGCCCTGCTCTCGATTGCCCCGCCGCGCGACTTGGCTCCTGGCGGCGTGCTTTTCCCTTGCAAGCTCGGCCTTTGGCCTCGATCCGAATCTGCCCATTTCCCAATATCTGCACGACCACTGGGATTCCGAGCGGCGGCTTTCCCCACGGTCCGGTCCTATTCCATCAGCCAGACGAGCGGACAGGTTATCTTTGGATTGGAACCGGAACCGGGCTGGTCCGATTCGATGGCTTCGCATTTCGTGAAATGAAGAGAGAGAACTCCCAGGGTTCCCGCCCGTAGGGCGTAGCCGAACTGACGGCGGATCGCGAAGGTTGTTTGTGGCTGCGGCTGGAAAATCTTGACGTTACTCTGTTACTGCGATGGAACCTTGAAAAAACTCTCATCAGGCTTTGCGGGGACACGCCCGCGCTTCTGCGTTGAGCCGGACTAGCCGGGGCGACATTCTGATAGCAGAGCCGGCCCAAGGCACACTGACACTTGTTCACCTCTAGTCTTCACCAATGTCGCGCGAGACGAGATTCTGAATCGGACAGGATCGGGGATTATAGCCATTAAAGAACACGAGGGCGTCTGGAGAAGTAATAAACTTCCATACGTGCACCCGGAGTCAATCAGACCATTTGTCCCGTTCGATCCCGCTGCCGTCGATGATGGTCCGCGTCGTTCCGAGTGGAAGAATGCGACCTCGATGGTGAGCGACGATTACTTGCTTGCCAGTAACCGGATGACGTCACTTCTGAAGCCTGCCAGAACTGCCGACCAACTCAAAACCGATTTTGTCGCAGGATTTTGATTTGAACTGATCCGATGTGGGACTAGGCGTTCCGCGTTCACCCTACCGTCACCTTGAGGAGTTTGGCATCTTGGGGAAGGTCTCAGGTGGCCGGTTCGAGATAAAGACGAATCGCTTTTTCTATATTTACTTCGGTGTCGCCGGCTGAACCGCAGCCCGGAAGTTCCTGACAAACAGCCGCATAACTGTTGGCAACCGGCTCGTATTCGGGGACTACGCGAAACGTCATAAAGCCAGTGTAGGGGAATGGTTAAAGTCCGATCTATCGGCCCGACGTCTATCAGCAGTAATCCGTTAGTCGACGCAAAATGAGGACCATTGGACGGTTTGCTTGCTCTACGTCAAAAGGGAGGCTCGACCACAAAGTGACGGCTGGATAATCACCGTTGCGAATGTATAACAAAGCGACGAAATCCCTCGGCCGCTAAACCTGGTCGTACCGTCGTTGCGGTCTATCTCCTCACAGTTCCTCTAGACTTGGCTGATGGGTAAGTGAATTTGACGAAGAACTACCGATGGCGTAGGTACTGGATACCGGGTGCCAGAGCGTCGCCTGCCTTGTCCCCTCGCAGGTCCGGAGCCGGTTCTGCAGTGTCTGCTTCTAACTGTTAGGGACAGGTGCAGGTCACCCAAAAGTTAGGCTTGGCAATTTTGCACTGGCATTCAGCGGCCTGGCAGAAACTGCTGTCCCAACT
>CAVZRE010000028.1:0-88143 GCA_963777595.1 Terriglobia bacterium | reverse complement strand
TCATGTGGCAATCGAGAGCAGCGCCCCGGCGTCCAATTCCAGCGATCATACCGCATCGTCAACCCTCAGCGTCGTCAACTCCAATCCCGGGATAACTTTGTACGATGCCGCGACTCGTACGGTGAAGATCACCTATGACGGAAGCTCAACGATGAACGTTTATATCGACGGAAATTCAACTGCAGCTCTTACGGCGCAGGTCAACCTGAGCACTTTGTTAAATCTCGATACGGGTGGAAAAGCGGTCTTAGGATTTACCGCGGCGACGGGAGACGCATACGAGACGACCAATATCACTAGTTGGAGCTTCGGCGCGAACTGATCTACCACGATTTCTGGCGATTAATGTACCGCACTTAGAACGCTTCGGAGTTGCTGAAACAGGATCTAGTTCCTGAAGAACTGCGTCACCCCCGTTTTGAAGCGCAGCTCAGATCGGTTGTGGTGCTGGTTCAATGCGTTCGGTGGAGGATCACTTCTTTAGGCTCGGCGAGCAAATGGTCCTGGTACTCACCCGGTATGCAGCACTATCGGCGTTCTCGCGCTACGAACGATGGCTTGTGATATGGGTATATAGTCGATAGCCGTCGTTCAGTGCTCCTTTCTTGAGCCAGACGGGCGACGGGGAGGGTCGAAATATAATGAACCGACGCAGCTTTCTTGCTCTTCTGGCGGCCCCGGCACTGCCAGCGGCCAGCCGACGCACAACAGTATCGATTGACGGCGACCGCTTCATGATCAACGGCAAGCCGACCTACCCAGGACGGCAATTCAAGGGAATGCGGATCGAGGGCCTGCTCATGAACTCGCGCATGGTGCAGGGTATCTTCGACGATCTCAACCCTGAGACACGATCTCGCTGGGCTTATCCAGATACCAAGAGATGGGACCCCGACCGCAACACGCGCGAGTTCGTCGCGGCGATGCCTGAGTGGCGGAGCTTCGGACTGCTGGCGTTCACCATCAACCTCCAGGGTGGCAGCCCCGAGGGATACTCGAAGGTCCAGCCTTGGCACAACAGCGCTTTCGGGTCCGATGGCTCGCTGCGGTCAGACTACATGAGCCGGCTAGAACGCATACTGGACCGAGCGGACGAGCTCGGTATGGTGGCGATCGTCAGTTTGTTCTACGCAGGGCAGGATCAGCGACTCGAGAGCGACGATGCTGTTAAGGCCGGCGTACGTAATGCGATCGAGTGGCTCGGCGGCAAGGGTTATCGAAACATCCTGATCGAGGTGGCTAACGAATGTGACAATCGCGGCTACGACCGCGACATTCTCAAAGCCCCGCGCATTCATGAACTCATCGAGCTTGTAAAATCAATTCGGCTAGGCGGCCGCCGGTATCTCGTGGGCGCCAGCTTCAACGGCAACCGCATCCCGACGGCGAACGTCGTGCAAGCCTGGATCAATACGGGGATCGCGAGTTCTCATTCCTCGGGCCCCGGTTCTCCTAAGCTTAGGTCAGCATCCAATTAGGATACTGCTGGAGCAACCCATCCAAAGTGTTCTTTTCAGCTCCCTACTTCGCCCCAATGTGTACCTGAGTGGTACCTAGGTGTTCCCTTCGGTCCCTTTTCTACGATCAACTTTTCGGCTTTCGCCGCGCAAACAAAACCCACCTCAAATGTTCCAACATATTGAATACGAATCCTTTTACTCAGATCCTCGGCAATCAGCGCAAATTAGAAAAGCCGTTTCACGCAAGTTGAAATTCCCGTCTCCCTTCTTTATATATTAGGGGCGGGAAAAACCGAGCTTGTTCCAAACTAACCCCGTCGGTTCGGCCCGACAGAACCCGTCAACCGGAACCAAGTGGCCAACAAAACATCAACAGAAGACCTGTCAGTTTGCAACAATCGGTGGTACGTACATCACGCCTACAGAGTTGAAGATTCCGACGAAGTGATCCGCATCATCTCCGCTCGTCGTGCTACTTCTCACGAGAGGAAGCTATATGACGGTTAGGACAAGAATCGCTGAATTTTCTGCGTCCCTCTAGTCAGGTCAATGGCGAGCCAAGGCTGGAAATGAATTGCTCAATTTCCGGTGTGATCTGAGATGGCCGGATTGCTTCCGAATGGTCGGCTACACTGACTAAAATTAGCGCAGGCGCTTTTTCCCCAACAAGCCTAAAGCGATTATCCCCGTCAACAACAAACTGATTGATTCCGGTTCTGGCACAGCCGCCGAGGGGCCGAGCACTGTCGGGTCGACGGCAATGAAACTGGTCGTATAGTTCAATTTGAGCACCGCTGTTGTAGCTGGAATACAGAACTATATCGTCCATGCAAGTTGCCGAACAATCAATGGAAGTTTCGTTGAATGTGAATGTAACATCCCCACTGGGTGAAACCCCTCCACTCCATCCGTTGAATCCCAGGGCATCCCCTCCGGGTACGCCAGCTACACCGAATATCTCGATGGTGGAGCCATTACCGATCGGGTTAGTAGCCGTGATCGAGTAGTCCCATTCGTAGAGACCCGTGTAGATGCCCGTCCCCGAGGCCGGGTATCCAGCTTCCAGCGATATTGAGTCGGCGGAAGCAGTCACGGCCCCTCCGACGAAAATAAGCGTAAGTAGTGTCTTAGCCAAAAGACCTCTGCGATACGGCATCATCCGGCGTCTCCCGTTCGGTTTCTGTAGGGCATTAGTGTACACCAAACTGCCTTATCCTACACTCAGTTCTAGCAAATTGAAACTACTAGTACCCGACGTTCAAAGTCCGCAGAAGGTGGCACGCCTCACGCCACTGAATTTGATGCTGAAATAATCCTGTAAGCTGTGCCGCGTGCCGAGACAAACAACATCACTCGCCGGTAGCGGGGGAAATTTCTGATGACAGGCTCTCTTTTAAAGGATTGCCGGGATAGCGTCCGTATGGTCATCCTTTCACAACTTTTTGAAGGAGGCTCAACTCTGCGCCAGAGCGAGAATTTGAAAATATAACTGACGGATGGCGCGTTAACCAGGCGCGACGTGCTTTCTGATCGGCTAAACTGAACTGATTCATGTATATGCCGCTCCAGCCAGGCGAGAAACTCGGCCCATACGAAATTCTTGCTCCCATCGGAGCTTAGTAGATACCCATCCGTTCAACGATGGCAACGGACGCTCAAGCGCCCGGCCCATGAACTTTACCGGCAGGCCGATGAAATCGATGCTGTTCGTTAACTCGGACGGCAGCGATTCTGACGAAGCGTTGCACGAATGGGTGGAATCCGCGCTTACATTCGTGCTTTCTCTGCCTCTCAATTAGAGTGCGCGCGCGAAGAGAATTGTCTCTCCGTAGTTCAAACAGACTCCATGGAGATATAGGCAGTACCCGGGATAGAAGGTTTTAATGATCCGAGGCAGCTCGACGATGTCCTCGCTCTTGTGATAAACGGAGACAGCTAACGTGGGCTTATGTTGTTGAATGGTTTCCTTGGCCCCGAGGAGCGCGTCTTTTTCAGCGCCCTCAATATCGAATTTAATGAAGTTCACAGTTTTCAGATTCCTGGCTTTCACGAAGTCGTCAATCGAGGTGCTGACAACTCGCTTGCCGGGTCCCGGAGTTGGCAGCAGGGTGGATGCCGCACCGTTGGAGCTTACCCAGTACTCCTGGCCGGATGTCGAAGCCAGCGGCGATTCGACAATTTCTATAGTTTCTGCCAATACCGGATTCTGGGTCAGGTTTCCGTGCAGAACCGTGAGGTTTTCGTCAATCATTTCGAATCCGAAGACGCGCCCCTGTTTTCCGGCCCGTGCGGAAAAAGCCAGGGTAGTGTCGCCCCAGCACGCCCCCGCATCGATCACAACATCGCCCGGCTGCACCGAAATCTCAGTGCCGCCCTGGCAGTATCGATACTGATCGAACAGCAACGTCTCCAGTAAGGAAACGTCGCTGGTGTTCACCTTAACCTCGCTCCCGCAGAAGGGCAAATGGTATTGATTAACGTAGATCGGCACCGGAAGCCACTGCGAAGGGAAAGGCTCCTTGGCGCGGCTCACTAGATGGGATTCAACGCTGTTGTACAGCTGCCAGAAGCCAGGCGTGATTTGCGGAAGGCGTACGTGCGTATGGCCAAGGATTTTATAAAGAACAAACCGAATGATATAGTCGCGCGATGCGGCGTCGGACAGCTGGTCATACACCCAGCCGAAGTGATCGAAGTTCGCCAGCGCGAAGCGCATGTTGAACGCGGCGATATCCACGCTGAAATTCGGGTTCTCCGGTCCAAAACGCCGGTGGTCCCAGTTATCGACCTGGTTAGAGTGAATACTTTGAAAGAACTCACCAAAAAATTGCGAAGTGAAATCTGGCGTCACCATCAGGCGGCCCCCTATGCTTCAGTTGATAGTGCAGGTCACTTGCCAGTCCATGTCATTGAATCGACGGGCGAACGGGGAAGTGGATGTCGGCGATCTGACGGTCGACGTCAGTTCTTCGCCGGGACTTCTAGCAAATCTCGTTCGTGTAAAGTTAGTCTGGCTTGCCTCGTAGTCTCCCCCTACGCAGTGCCCGTTCTGTTTTAATTGATTGGTGCCACCACCACTCTCCCTAGCGTTCCTATTGGGCCCCACGGGCAGGATTCGCACTGGGGGCGCAGCCTGCGCTCTCGAATATGCAAAACGCTTCCAGCAACTCGGCCACGATGTGAGTATCTCTACTTGGCCAAGGTTCCTCTGGCCGGAAGAGCATCCTTTTCCGGACCTCGACTTCGAAGTCGACATCTTCTTCGACTCCGCGCCTACAAAGGAGTACCTGCCTTACCATCTCTTGAACCGGACACCGCGGGATTTTATCGGGGAATATCAGTTCTTCGCGGCATACATGAACTTGCTTACTCCGGCGATCCCCAAATGCGATCTGATCATCGCCAACAATTGGGATTCGATCCTGCCGGCCTGGCAGAGTAAACAAGGGAAGCCGGTCCATTTCCCACAACACTACGACGAAGTCTTCTATTCGTTAGACGCTACACCGGAGATTGGCTTTCAGGGCAACCCGCTGATCAAATTGCTGTGCCGGAATTCGTTCCAATTCCCGATCTACCGGATTGCCAACTCGTCATGGCTTTCGGCCGAGTTTGCCAGGCGATTTGACGAACAGGTCCCCTTCGTCAATCACGGGATAAACTGCAGCATGTTTCAGCTTAGGCCTAAGAAGAGCCTCGCAGATGGCGTGCTCCGCGTCGTCACCTACTCGCGGCCGGAAAAGTGGAAGGGCTTCCCGGAGGCAGTCGCGGCCATGCAGGAGGCAAAGGCTCGGTTTGGAGAACGCCTGGAGTGGCACGTTTACGGATTTGAGAATAAGGCACTCCCGCCCGATAATCCCTGGGCTCCTTATTTCTTCCACGGCAAACTCGGTCACGAGACTCTCAGCAAATTGTATGCCGAGAGCGACGTGGTTCTCTGCCCTTCATGGTATGAAAGCTTTCCGCTTCCTCCCATCGAAGCCATGGCTTGCGGGACTGCAGTGATTACCACTCCGTATGGCACGGAGGACTATGCGATGCAAGGAAAGACTGCACTCGTCGTGCCGCCGCGTGTTACCTCTGCAATGGCGGATGCCATCGAACAGGTTTTGCGGGATGCGGACTTGAGAGGCCGTCTCGCGGCGAACGGGCGGAAGATGGCGGAATCGCTCACCTGGGATCGTGCGGTCAAGGCGCGGGAACAGTTGCTTTACCAGATTCATGAGAACCGATGGGCGAATGACCTCATCCATGGATTCGATACTGCCATTCCAGATGGACGAGGAATCTGCTTTGAACGCATTCCGGCGGACCTGATGCTGGAAGAAGGTGAACTGCTCGGCGCCGAAGATGGGACGACATATCTCGTGGAGTCAAAGAGGCTACGGCGCATCTCGGACGCGGCCGCGCTAGGGTTGGAGGCTGTGCCAGACCGAACGATTGACATGCTGACTCTGGCCCGAGTGGATTTTGGCCCGGAGATCCACTCCCGGGCCGATTTGTTTCTAGTGCGGCCGGATCAGGCTGCTTCCGATTCGGCGTAGGGGAACTCGTTGTACTGGCGGTTCACCGCATCTGGGCAATGCAGGGTTGGCTCAAAGCGGCCCAGGAGAATGCGGTCAACGGCTTCCACGCCTTGCATGAACGAATGGTCCTGATTGCTTACCTCGTATTTCCAGGCACCAAAACGCCCACGGGAATAGATGTTCATCGATTCCAAGTCTGGGAGCACGGTATCAAGAATTTGATCACGGCCCAAGGAAGGTGTGGGATAGCCTGGGGTAAGGATTTTGTGCCATCGACTCCGAATCGCATCGCCGTTCGGGATCAAGCCTATCGCAATCATTTGGCGAACTGTCTCATCGACGATCGTCGCGCGATTTCGAGGGGAGTGATTCGACTCTGAGACCTCGGCCATCAACGACCACGATGCGCCAGCGCGGGGAACGTTGTTAGGGCTGTAGTTACTAAAGACCGTCACGCGATAGAAACCGGTCTCCTCACCGGGAAAATACATCCAGCACATTTTTCGGATGGACTCCGGCGGCTGGCCTTCCAAGCCAATTCCGATCACGTGAACTGTGGAGAACTGCAGCTGGTCTGTCTTGTTCGAAAGCTGGGAGTTGTCGAGCGTTCGAGTCAGCCAGTCGAGCGGCGCAGTGTTGATCAATGTTCCGTAGGGCAACTCTCCGCCGTCGCCGAGGTGTAGGATATGCCGGGAAGCATCGATGCTTTCCACTCGTGTTCGCATCCTGAGGCTCGCGGCTGGGATGCGGGCTCCCAGAGATGTCCAAATCCCGCCGGTTCCGCCGCGCAGCGGAAAGCGGAAACGGCGGTTAGGACCCCAAGAGACCTGATCCTGATTCAAACATACCGATTTCACGGCGTCACTGATCGAAGGAACCGAGACGCGTTCGCCCACCCAGCGATAATCCATCCGATCTAAGGGGTGTGCCCAAACTTTACGGTTGTACGGCAACATAAACAACTCGGCGATGCCGGTTCCAAAGGTTGCCAGAATCCATTCGTGGAAGTTGGAAGGGGCCTGCCGGTGAGCATGAGAAGCTGCAGAGATCAGCCCCCTCATTGCCAGCCAGCGATCTGCGGGTTCGAGCCGGTGAAGGTTGTTTTGAAATGGATAAGGTACGAAGCGGTCGCGCAACCAAATCCAGCTTTCGCGTTCGTGCCATAGCCAGCCTTCGACCGGAAATGCCAGGTCCATGTACTCGTCAAATTTGCGATAGTGCGAGAACTGAACGTGCCCGCCAAGATCCCACGTGAAACCGGCCGAATCCACGCAGGATGAGGCCAACCCCCCCGGCACGTCGCCTCCGTCTATCAGTGCGAATTCCTTATGCTGCAGTTCCAGGAGACGAAGTGCGGCCCCGATGCCGGTCGGACCAGCTCCGATGATCGCGATTTCTATGTGTTCATTCGGCATCTTGCCGCTTCCGTGTGCTTACTGTTTCGACAGAAAATGCTTAGAACTGTACGAGATTCAAGCGCAATTGGCGTTCTGGGGCGAGAAAGTTCTCCCAGACTCACAACCTGGATATTCCAGCGATCGTCGTCGCTTGAGCTTGAAGCCGACGATTCGGGTCGAAGCCGGCTGGTTCATTGCTCACCTCGACGATCGAAGAATAAATATTGGGAAAAACTGAGGCCGAGATCCGGGCTGCCGTCCGCGTGGTGAGGCGGCTTTGGAGAGGAGTGCAAATATCTGGGGATGTTTGATCTAATACGATCGATGCCGCATTCGATCATTCTTTCGCGCGAGAGGCATTGCACCCCAGCCGCCGTTCAGTGCTTTAATCAGCTAAGCGTCACTCGGACGGTTCATCTCTTGCCGTACGCCGTGAAAATGTAGTCCTTGGAGGCCACGATCGTATGGCACGCGAAGCCGCACGTGACGACGCCAGTGGGATCGGGTTTGAACCTGTCCGACGCGGGTTCGTAGTCAAACGCGGCGTACGCCCATCCCTTCGTCGCGGGAAATTTCTTGCTGTTCTTCTCGATAAAGAAAACGTCTTGCAACACGTCCGGCACCCTCACTGAAAAAGGAGCTTCCGTGCTCTTCTTGGGTTTCCATTCTATTTTTGCGATCTTGGAACCGTCCGGGAACGTCTTCCCATTGCCCGGAACGCCGGCCCGGTAGGCGTCGATCATGGTGGGATTAGCGACCATCACCTTCAGCAAATTATCAGTCTGGCTGACGGCCACCACCCGCCAGTTCTCGTACCCCCTGAAGTCAGAGAATGCGAGCCCATTTGGCACGCTTACCGTGTATTTATCCTGCGCCGCGATAGCCAGCGTCCCCAGGATAGACAGCATTGCTCCAACCATCACAGTGACCCCAATACTGTTGCGTTTCATGCCCCATCTCCCTCGCCGAACCTACGCTCGAGTGACGTTACTTATGGCCATGTGCTGCTTCCTGCCGGACCGCCGGTATCCGGCGCCTATTTGTTAACTAATGCCGCTCCCGCTTTGCTCACGACTTCGTCCTGGGAGTCGGTGCCTCCCGAACAACCGATCGCACCGATAATCGCGCCCTGCTCGATCAGTGGAATGCCGCCTCGTGATGCAATGACGCCATCGAACGCCAGCAGGTAGTTGAGATGCATAAGCTGGATGCCATCCTCGAAGACCTTCGTCGGGCGCCGGAAGGTCACGGCTGCCCGCGCCTTGTGTTCCGCAATTTGAATCGAGGCGAGCATAGCGCCATCCATTCGCTGAAACGCTACTAGGCTGCCGCCAGAATCCGCTACTGCTACGTTCATTTTCCAGTTCCGCCTCTTGGCCTCTGCCACCGCGGCCTGGATAATCGTCTGCGCCCGGTCTAGCGATATGGGCGGCCCGTAGGGCACATCGTATGGAATTTCGTCAGGGATTGCGTCCAGCGGATTCGGCGACGCGGGCCGTTCTTCAATGGCGATTTCTGCTTTGTTGTTGGACATAGTTTCCCTTCGCTTGCGGCCTAACCGCCGATTTGACCGAGATAATATCCGAGCCGATTTTCGACGTCCCCCGGCTTGTGAAAACCGCGCGCGATCAGCGCCTTAATCCCCTCCTGCGCAGCCGGTCTTCCAAGCGAAGCGATGCACGCATCCCACCCGGCGCCGAGTTCGACGTCCGGCGGCAGGCTGGTGTTAACCAGGCGCTTGGTGTTGGCAATCGCCCATTTGTCGAACTTGGCGATGCGACCCGCAAGCGCTTCCACGAACGCATCTAGTTCGGCGTCGGGCAACGCGCGATTCACGTATCCGTACGCCTCGGCCTGATCTCCCCTGACGTCTTCCGAGCTCAAGAGCACTTCAAGAGCGCGATTTCGCCCGATGAGTTGGGGCAGCCGCGCCATGGGACCGCCGCCGGCGACCATCCCCACGCCCACTTCCCATTGCGAAATGATGGCTTTCTCGCGGCTGGCGAAACTCATGTCGCAGGCGAGCGTGAGCTCACTGCCGTTGCCTGTCGCCCGGCCGCGGATCAGGGCGATGGAAGCGACTGGAAGGCGAGTGAGCCGCACTAGAAAATCTGGCCACGGCGGCAAACCGGTCGGACCGGCCGGCATCGAAGTAAGATCTTCAAGCTTCGCCAGGAAATCGGAATGATTCAAGAAGTAACCCTCGACAGCACTGTCGAAGACCACAACCCTGACTTGCTCGTCGGTTTCAAGAGCATCGATCACTTCCTGGAACTTACGAACCATCTCCGGCCCCATCACGTTGATCGGCGGGTTGTCGATCGTGACACGCCAATAGGCAGCCGAGCGCTTGTCCAAGCGGATCTGTGCCGGTTTCATCGCCGCATTTGCACTTGTCATAATTTCTCCTTACATCGAGGCTCACGCGCCCCATCGGTCGAAATGACTAAGGCAAGGCGGATGCCGTTGCTAACGTCTTGAAATCGCGTCGAGTTCGAATAATGCGATCGGCGATTGACCACGGTTCGAGTCGGCAGACCGACGCCGCCTGTCAGGCGGACTCAGACATGGAACGCGCTGTATCGGTCCCTTGGCCTACTAGGTAAACTGCATCTCCGACGTGGAGCAATCCTGACCCGGTCACCGTCGCGTAGACACCTAGGCATCCACGATGATGCTGAGCGGTAGTCCGAAGAATGCTCAGGTCGCGCGGAAGTTCTTGTTGGGCGAGCGTCGAGGTCACGCACCATATCGTAGGCTGGAAACCGTCAACTCTAACCGCTTCACCGATGTTGAGGGCACCACCCAGCCAGGAGTCCTCCACAAAACCACCCCATTCGGCCTCGGACTCGATGTAGATGTTCGGCCGGAACCGGCGCCGGTCAATCTGTGCCGTGCCGCCTTGAAGCTTGCGCAGGTGGTCTACGGAGCCGCTGGCTAATATGAACACTGCTCCAATCTCAAAGAACGTGCCCGTCATCAGTTGGAAATAGTCGGGCATGGACTCGGGCGTCCAGTCCGCTTTCATCTGATTCACGGGCACATCGCCGAACACTGTGTCCCGATCGATGCCCGTCTTCTCGTCGCTCGCGGGCTGATTCTCCAGGCGCACGCTGTGACCCAGCAAATCTGAGATGATCGCCGACGCGTCCGGATCATCCGGCGAAATCGTTCGCCCGTTGGGCAAACCGATCTCGATATGGCCGGGTGAAGCGAACGTCGGCGCCACTTCATACCAGGCCTGGAACCCGAGCAATTGCGGGAACCTCTTTGCGCTGGCGATTCGCCCGGTCGCAGTCTCTCGAAGAGCCCACGCCCGATCCCCCAGAGCCCCACGCGGCGTGATCGGTATCTGGTCTCTCCGCTCTCCCAGCATTGACTTCACGGGATAGCGCCACAATTCGGCCACGCGCCCGACAAGGTGTTCCACCATAGCACCTCCAAATGCCTATGATTCCGCTGAAGTGGCGTTCTGTGATCCAGTCCAGTTACTACCCCATGCGCTGTATAGATTGTTCAGAAAGTCATCCCAGGCAGCCGGAGAACGTGAGCTGGGATAGGGCTCTGGGCGGATCGGCTTTTCGGAGCTCCACACGACTTCAAACTGCCCGCCCTCGACGATCCTGCCCAAGCGCATCGTCTTCCAGGTGTGTTGATTCTCGGCATCGATTCGAACCCGTCCTCCAGGAGCTTCAAAGCTCTGATTCGGCAGCGCCCGGCGGGTCTCCGCCACGTCATCGGGATCGGCCGCGTGCGCGGCTTGCGCCCACAAGTGCACCCCCAAATATCCGGCCTCCATGGTATCGGCGACCACGCGCTGGCGGCCATAGCGGGAACGAAACCTCTTTACAAATGCGTGGTTCTCCGGCCGGTCCAGGCTCTGAAAGTAGTTCCAAGCGGCGTAGTCGCCCACGATTTCTTTTGCCGACAAACTCTGCAGCTCGATTTCCCCGACGCTGAAATAAACGGTCGGAATTTTCTCGGGCGTGATTCCGGCGGCCCGCAGCAAGCGCGTGTAGAACAGGTTCATATCGCCGACCAGCGAATTGAAAATGAGATCCGGCTCAGTTTGAGCGATCGTACGAACCACTCGAGTTACCTCGGTGCTATCCGGCAGCACATATTCTTCTCCCACGATCTCGCCGCCGCAGGCTTCCACTTCGTCCCGGATGATCGCATTCGCCGCCCGCGAATAGACCGAGTTCCAGCCCACCAGAAAGAAGCGTTTCTTTCGCAGGAAACCCACCGCCCAGCTCACTGCCGGAATGATTTGTTGATTCGGCGCGGCGCCCGTGTAGAAGATATTGGCGCACTGTTCCATGCCTTCGTACTGAGTGGGATACATCAGCAGATGATCCCGCTGCTCCACGATCGGGAAGCACCGACTTGCGGCTGGCGGAAGTCCAGCAGCCAAATATCACGCAAACCTTCGCCTCGGCGATCAGGGCCGCCGCCTGACGGGCGAACGCTCGTTCATCCGAGGCGCCGTCGATCACCACGGGCTGAATTTCCCGGCCTAGAATCCCGCCGCGCTCGTTGATTTCCTCGATCGCCAGCAGAGTGGCGTCGACCACAGGGCTTTCCGTCAACGCCATGGTGCCGGTAAGGGAATGAAGGATCCCCACCCGCACCTCCTGCGGCGCTTTCGCCGGATTTTGCCGCGAAGATGGCGTTGGAACGGAGGACTCGTCGTTTACCGAAGGCAGGAAGCGATAGCCACGCGTCGGAACCGTCTCGATGTAACGGGGTTTCTTGGCATCGTCGCCCAGCGCGTCGCGCAGTTCCCGGATGTACCCTCTGAGCAATTCATCACTTACGCTGGCGCCGGCCCAGACGCTGTCGAGCAGTTCCCGCTTGGTCACCAACCGCTGAGCATTTTGCACCAGGTACAGCAAAACCTCAAACGTCTTCGGCCGCAGGTTCACCACGTTCGAATCGCGCCAAATTGTTCGTTCCCGGCGTCCAGCCGAAACGGTGGGAATACAAAAATAGCCCGCGATGCCACTGTGTCACCAATGGCCTTCGTGGGCCAGTTCTAATCTTACCTTTAACGAAAGCTCTACGGAACTTCCACGCCCCTTCTATGGCTTAAAACGGACTTCAGGCTCTATTCTGAATCACGTGCTGAACGGCAAGGGCGGGAAGGGATCCAAAAAAAGGCGGAAGGAAGAAACCGCAAAGCCCGAGCATCGCCGAAGAACTCGCCGGATCGGGTCTTCGTCGTTCAGTTTCGCGACCCAGCGGAACCAGGGTCAGCGCATTTCGCAGGACGGGCAGAGCACGTAATGTCGGGACAAAACACGGGGTTTGAAACGCCTGAAGAACTGGTCGAGTTTTTCGGGCGAGTCATGAATCAACTCAAGCCGGAATCACAAATAGGTGCAAGGCAATGAACCCAAGTATTAAGAGCAGCGCGACTGGGGACCGCGCTCGCGCGAGTGCAGCCCGGCTTTTGATCGGAGTAAAGCGTGGAACAAGTCTCACATTCACAAAGGAAAAACGTAATGACTACTTTAGATTTGATCGGGTCCAGTCCGAAATTCCGTGCGTTGCTTACAGATGTGGAACGGGTGGCGCCAGTAGACTCCGCTGTCTTGATCCAGGGCGAAACCGGCACCGGAAAAGAAGTGATTGCGAGAGCCATTCACGAGGCTAGCCCTCGCCGTAACCAACGTTTTGTGGCCCTCAACTGCGCCGCGATTCCGGGTGCTTTGTTGGAGAGCGAACTATTTGGCCACGAAAGAGGCGCCTTCACGGGAGCGTGGGCGCAAACCCAGGGGCGATTTCAAATGGCGGACGGAGGCACGCTCTTTCTGGACGAGATCGGCGACCTGCCGTTGGAACTTCAACCCAAGCTCTTACGCGCCCTGCAAGAAAAGGAGTTCGAGCGATTGGGCAGCGGCCAGACCGTCCGGGTCAACGTGCGGGTAGTGGCAGCGACAAACCAGGATCTCGAGCGGCTCGTCGCCAAGAAGCTGTTTCGGGCAGACTTGTACTACCGGTTGAACGTGATTCCAATCTGCTTGCCTCCGTTGCGTGAACGCATTCAGGACATCCTGCCGTTGACGGAGTTCTTCGTGGCAAAATGTGCTGCCCGGCTCAACAAGCCCATCGATTCGATTCCCGATGAAGTGGTGGAGGTCCTGAAGGCGCACGACTGGCCGGGAAATATTCGGGAACTGCAAAATTTCATCGAGCGCGCGGTGCTCTTTTCGCCCGGGTCGGTGCTGCGTCTGCCGCTGGACCTGAAGCAGACGGTGAAGCAGACGTTCAGAGAGCGTTTCCCGCACTCTTGCCGATGCCGATCGGGAGCATATCCTGGAAACCTTGAAGCAGACCGACTGGCTGATTGGAGGGCAGGACGGAGCGGCCAACCGCCTGGGATTGCCGCGAACGACGCTGATCTATAAGATGCGAAAGCTCGGAATTGAAACACGCCGCTCCTCGCGGGTGCGCCCCATTCGACAGTTAGCGGCCGCCGCCAGCTATTGAGGAGCGGCCGCGCGCTTCATCATGATGGGCTGTTCTGATTTTCGGGCGAGAAGAATACCGCTGAGCGGCGGAGCCGGCCCTATCCCCGCACTCGGTTTCGGCACTCTAATTCCCGATCCAGCCGTGACGATAAGTGCCACTAGAGACGCGCTGGAAGCGGGATTTCGACAGTTCGATTGCGCGGAACGATACCGGAATCAGCGAGAGTGGGCCAAGCCTTGCACGCCGGACTCGCCGCTAGGAATTGAGCGTGCGGACATTTTTGTCACCGCCAAGTTGTGGAATACCAATCATCGGCCGGAGCGCGTCGAGCCAACGCTGGACGTGCGCGGTAATTCTTGTCTGTATTACCATCAGCTTAAGTTGCACACCCTCCTCGACCTGCTGCAGGTAGCCGACTCCGCGCTTCCGATAGGAGCTGGGGCCCACTCGTTCGGGTTGGAGACGCTGGTTGACGAAGGCTGCTTAGGTTCCGATACTGCGGAGTCGTTTTTTCGAGACTATTTGGCTGAAACCGGGGTGCTTGACGCGAGCTTCGTGCGACGGGCGTGGTGCGGTGAAGATGCCGGGCAATTGAGCGACGAGTTTTGTGCGCGGAGGGTCGCGCGGGAATCGCGCGATGGTGCAATGAAGATCGGACGGCGTTTCTCGCAATTGGTCAACGCCATGGTAAGCGAAACTGTGATCCCCGATGGCCTGGCGTACCCAGTGGCTTTCGGCATGACCGGCGCCCACCTCGAAATTCCGGAAAACGATATTGTGCTTGCGTACTTGCGGCAGTCGATTGCCGGGCTCATCTCGGTTTGCCAGCGCTTGATGCCCCTTGGGCAGATCGCCGCGAGCCAAATCATCTGGAATTTGAAGCCATCCATCTGCGCCGCAGCGCTCGCTTCAGAAAATAGGGAGGTCGGGTGCTTCACACCGCTGCCGGAGTTGGCGTCGATGCGTCACGGGTCGCTCGAAACACGTCTGTTCATCAGCTAGCGGCTCGACTTGTCCTGCGCTTCGACGCGCGGGAGGGCAGCACCCGCATGCACGTGGAGCAACAGCAGCCGCCCTGGAAAGTGGTACGCGCTTTTTCGGACGACGGCGGACGTTCCATGGTTCATTTGCATAACGTATCCGGCGGCGTCCTCTCGGGCGATCATCTGAGCTTGGATATCGATGCGGAAGTTGGTAGCGTCGTACAGGTGACGACCACGGGGGCAACGCGGCTTTATCGGCATCGCGAAGGAGACGCCGAATCCGAGCAGCACATCAGATTCACGTGGCCGAAGGCGCGTTGCTCGAATACCTGCCGGATGCGATTCTTCCATTTGCCGGATCACGGCATCGTCAGCGCACTTCTGTTTCGCTTGCCCAAGGCGCCACGCTCTTTTGGTGGGATGTCTTGGCTCCAGGCCGCCAGGCGATGGGAGAAACGTTCGCGTTCGACAGCTTGCACATTCAAACTGAACTGCGTTCGCCGTCGCGTCCTCTGCTTCTCGAAAACTTGATCCTGGAACCGGGAAAGCGTTCGCTTCGATCGGTCGCCCGGCTCGGTGAATATTCCCACCTTGCGAATTTCTACGCATGCTCGGTCGGAGTGAATCCATCGAAGTGGCGCGAGCTTGAATCGAAATTGAACGATTTTTGTAGCGGCCAATCCAAGCCCGGGGTTATGATATGGGGATCGAGCACGCTCGCCGCCGACGGCATCGCCGTACGAGGATTGAGCGTTTCCGCTCGTGAACTACCGGCCACGCTCGCCGCCGTTTGGAAGATTTCGAAGAAGTTCCTTACAGGCGAAGACGCGGTTCTTCCCAGAAAGGTCTATTAGCGGCTTTATGCATCTGACGGCCCGCGAGCAGGAGCGGCTGCTGATTCATCGTCGCAGCCGATGTTGCACGAAAACGGCGCGCCCGCGGACTGAAGCTGAATTATCCGGAAGCCATGGCGATCCTCACCGCCGAGATTCTGGAGTGGGCGCGCGACGGGAAGACCGTTGCCGAAATCATGACTCTGGGCGCGAAGATTCTTGACGGCGCGACGACGTCATGGACGGGCATCGCGGAGATGATTCACGAAGTCCAAGTGGAAGCCACTTTTCCGGACGGCACCAAGCTGGTGACGGTGCACGATCCGATTCAATGAGGCCGAATGCGAACGAGGCATCAGAATGAAACCAGGCGAATATTTCTTAGAGCGAGATCGAATTCTGGCCAACGTCGGCCGACGACACCGCGCCGCGTGGTCGTCAAGCACACCGGCGACCGGCCCGGTGCAGGTGGGCAGCCACTATCATTTCTTCGAAGTGAACGACGCGCTCGATTTCGACCGCGAGGCGGCGCGCGGCATGCGGCTGAATATTCGCGGCCGGCACCGCCGTCCGCTTCGAGCCGGGCGAAGAGAAAGAAGTCCAGTTGGTGGAGTTCGCGGGCGATCGAGTGATCTTCGGCCATCAAGGGCAAGGGAACACGAGATGAGCCTCTCGATTCCTCGCCGCACCTACGCCGATCTGTACGGGCCCACCAACGGGCGACCGCGTGCGGCTGGCCGATACCGAACTGATCATCGAAGTCGAAAAAGACTTCGCGGTCTATGGCGACGAGATCACCTTCGGCGGCGGCAAAGTGATTCGCGACGGCATGGGGCAAAGCTCCCGCGCCACTCGCGAGCCGACGGCGCGCTGGATCTGGTCATCACCAACGCGCTGATCATCGATCACTGGGGCATCGTGAAAGGCGATATCGGCATTCGCGACGGGCGCATCGTGAAGGTCGGCAAAGCGGGAAATCCCGACACCATGGACGGCGTCGATCCGGAACTGGTCGTCGGCGCGTCCACCGAAGTGATCGCGGGCGAGAACCTGATCGTCACCGCCGGCGGCATCGACAGCCACATCCACTTCATTTCGCCGCAGCAGATCTACGAAGCGCTTTCGAACGGCATCACCACCATGATCGGCGGCGGCACCGGTCCGGCCACCGGCACCAACGCCACCACCTGCACGCCCGGCGCGTGGAATCTGGCGCGGATGCTGCAAGCGGCCGAAGCGTGGCCCATGAATTTCGGATTTCTGGGAAAGGGCAACGCCGCGCACGCAGCGAGCCGCTGGTCGAACAAGTGCGCGCCGGCGCGTGCGGCTTGAAGCTGCATGAGGATTGGGGCACCACGCCGGCCGCCATCGATGCCTGCCTGCGCGTCGCCGACGAATTCGACGTGCAGGTCGCCATTCACACCGACACGATCAACGAAGCGGGGTTCGTCGAGGACACCATCGCGGCCATCGCCGGCCGCACGATTCACACGTATCACACCGAAGGCGCGGGCGGCGGCCACGCGCCGGACATCATCCGCATCGCCGCGTTGCCGAACATTCTGCCGTCGTCCACCAATCCCACGCGGCCTTACACGGTGAACACCATCGCCGAACATCTGGACATGCTGATGGTGTGCCATCACCTGAATCCGCTGGTGCCGGAAGATGTCGCGTTCGCCGAGAGCCGCATCCGGCCGGAGACGATCGCGGCCGAAGATATCCTGCACGATCTGGGCGTGTTCAGCATGATCTCGAGCGATTCGCAGGCCATGGGGCGCATCGGCGAAGTGGTGACGCGCACCTGGCAGACGGCGCACAAGATGAAAGTGCAGCGCGGCGCGCTGCCGGACGATTCGGCTCGCAACGACAATTTCCGCGTGAAGCGTTACGTCGCGAAGTACACCATCAATCCCGCGATCACGCACGGCATCGCGCACGAAGTCGGCTCCATCGAGCCGGGCAAGCTGGCGGACCTGGTGCTGTGGAAGCCGGCCTTGTTCGGCGTGAAGCCGGAGATGGTCATCAAGGGCGGCTTCATCGCCTGGAGCGTGATGGGCGACGCCAACGCCTCCATTCCGACGCCGCAGCCGGTGCTCTACCGGCCGATGTTCGGATCGTTCGGCGGCGCGACCGCAGCCACGTCGGTGACGTTTGTCTCGCAGAGCTTCGCTGCCGATGGCGGGCATCGGCAGCGGCTTCCGAAAGCGGCGGTAGCGGTGCAGAACTGCCGCACGTTGGCAAAAGCGACATGGTCCACAATTCGGCGACGCCGAAGATCGAAGTGATCCGGAAACCTACGAAGTGCGCGCCGACGGCGAATTGCTGACGTGCGAACCCGCCGCAGGTCCTGCCTCTGGCGCAACGATATTTTTTGTTTTGAAGGAGACATGCTGAATGAGAGCATTTCGAGTCGGCGTCGCCGGACCAGTGGGCAGCGGAAAAACCGCGCTGGTGGATCAGCTGAGCAAGCGCCTGTGGCCCGAGGTGAATCTGGCCGTGGTCACCAACGACATCTACACCAAGGAGGACGCCGAATTCCTGATCCGCCAAGGCACGCTTCCCGCAGACCGCGTGCTGGGCGTCGAGACCGGCGGCTGCCCGCATGCCGCCATTCGCGAAGACGCGTCCATGAACCTGGAAGCGATCGACGAACTGGAAGCCGCGCACAGCGGGATTGCAGTTGATTTTCGTCGAGAGCGGCGGCGACAATCTGGCTGCCGCTTTCAGTCCGGAATTGGTGGACGCTTTGATCTACGTCATCGACGTTGCGGGCGGCGATAAGATTCCGCGCAAAGGCGGTCCGGGAATCATGCGCAGCGGTCTGCTGGTGATCAACAAGATCGACCTGGCGCCGTATGTCGGCGCTTCGCTCGAAGTGATGGATCGCGATGCCAAACGCATGCGCGGCGACCTGCCTTTTGTGTTCACCAATCTGAAGACCGGCGAAGGATTGGATCGCGTGATCGATTGGCTCAATGAACAACGTTCGCGCGGGTTGACTGCATCCGGACGGCCTGCCATCATGCCTCACTCGCATACACATGACGATGGGGATCATCACCACGGAGATGGACACCATCACCACGGCTAGCGGCTGCGGGCTTCGCATGCACTGTCGGCGTTGGAATATAGAAATTCCTTTGGATGCCGATCAGAATAAGCTATGAAGCATCGATGTAACCTTCGTGTTACACTTTCGTGGAGCCGAGGGAACGACACACCAACCCCGTCGCGTGTTTTGATTTATCCCCCTTCGCTTTGTAGCGGACTCACTTGCTGAGACCACTGGCCCTGTTCGCCTACCGAAGTTAGTTTCCAGATTTGTAACACCAACAAATTCAACAGGTGCTTTGTGCGCCCACAGGAGAATACCAACTCATGCTTAGACGATTTGACCGCAGTGAACCTGCTTTCATTGCGGTCAGATGCGCCCCCGTATCTCTTTTGCTGGTGGGACTGGCTGTGCTCGCCCCACAGTCACGGGCGCAGATCAACCTGGGTCCAGTTACGGTTGGCGCGGGATTGCAAACCAGTTACGACCACACCGCAACCAACGGCGGCAGATTTCAACAACCAGTTCGCAGCTCGATCACGCTCCGTCATCTACATCAACGGACCTGTCTACGAAGACATCAAGTTCATGTTCAATACCGACTACGACAGCGTCACCAACAAGATCGGCGATTTTGGACGCGGTGGCGCAATTCGAATTCTCTCCTGAAGTTCAACATCTGGGTCGGCCGCTTCCTGCCGCCCAGCGATCGCGCGAATCTCTACGGCCCGTTCTACTCGAATGAGTGGAAGGTCTATACAGACGGCGTTCAGGACGGATATCCCTTCGTGTATCAAGGCCGCGATAACGGCGTATGTACTGGGGCGACTTTTGCCAAGAAGGTGAAGGTTTCGGTTGGCGTGTTCGACGGCAAGTCGGCCGACTGGGAATTCCGAAAGTCATCGGAGCCGCGCGCGTTCAGATCGATTTCTGGGATCCAGAGGACGGCTACTACCTGAACGGGACCTACTATGGCGATAAGAACCTGCTGGCCATCGGCGGAGCGACTCAAGTTCAAGCCGGCCACACTGCGTCGACCGTCGATTTCCTGATGGAGAAGAAAGCTGCCGAACGGCGGCGTCGTTCACGATCGAAAGCGAGTATTCGCGGACTACAACCGGCTGGGCGGATATGAGGCGGCTTATGCCAAGAGCCAGGGAGCGTACGGCCTGGCCAGCTACCTGTTTCCGAAAGTAGTTCCGATCGGCAAGTTCAAAGGCAAGTTCGAGATCCTCGGCAAATATGCCAAGGCGGAATTTCACCCATGGGACAATCGCCGAGCTACGACCAGAAGACCACCGAAGTCAACTTCAACTACGTCATCAAGCAGTTCAAGGCGCGCGTGATGACGTTCTACAAGGACACCAGATTCAACCGGGTGAGAACCCAATTTCTGGCAGGCGGGAGTCGGCCTCCAGATCCAGATGTAAGCGCATCGTACTCGAGCTCAATGAAGGAGCATTCAGAATGAAGGAGTCAATTCTATGAAACGTAAAGCACATGTTTATGACCGCCTGGCTGCTGATCGCCGGGATCGTATTCTCCCAGAGTCGCGGCGGCCCAGGACACCATCAAGGTAGGCGTGCTGCATTCGCTTTCAGGCACCATGGCCATCAGCGAAACGACGCTGAAGGACACGGTCCTGATGATGATCGACGCCCAGAACAAGAAGGGCGGATTGCTGGGCAAGAAGCTTGAAGCCGTGGTCGTCGATCCGGCGTCCAACTGGCCGCTGTTCGCCGAGAAGGCAGCGCAGTTGCTGGAAAAAGACAAAGTCGCGGTGGTGTTCGGATGCTGGACATCGGTTTCGAGAAAATCGGTGCTGCCGGTTTTCGAAAAAGACAATGGCTTGCTCTTCTACCCGGTTCAGTACGAAGGCGAAGAGTCGTCGAAGAACGTGATCTACACCGGCGCGGCGCCGAATCAGCAGGCCATCCCCGCGGTGGATTACCTGATGAAGGAAGTCGGCGTGAAGCGCTGGGTGCTGGAAGGAACGGACTACGTCTATCCGCGCACGACCAACAAGATCCTCGAAGCTTACCTGCTTGCGAAAGGCGTGAAGCCGGAAGATATCTCGATCAACTACACGCCGTTCGGCTACTCCGACTGGCAGACGCGCGTTGCCGCCATCAAGAAGTTCGGCTCGGCGGGCAAGAAGACCGCGGTGGTCTCCACCATCAACGGCGACGCCAACGTGCCTTTCTACAAAGAACTTGGCAACCAGAAGATTTCGGCGGAAGATATTCCGGTCGTCGCGTTCTCGGTTGGCGAGGAAGAACTTTCGGGCCTCGACACCAAGCCGCTGGTTGGGCATCTGGCGGCCTGGAACTACTTCGAAAGCATCAACACGCCGGCCAACAAGGCGTTCATCGATCAGTGGCACGCCTTCATCAAGAACCCGAAGCGCACCACCAACGATCCGATGGAGGCGCACTACATCGGCTTCAATCTCTGGGTGAAGGCGGTGCAGAAAGCGAAATCGACCGACGTGGAGAAGGTGCTCGCGGCGCTTCCCGGCACTGGAAACGCCGAACCTCACCGGCGGCATCGCCAAGGTGTTGCCGAATCATCACATCACCAAACCGGTCTACATCGGCGAGGTGAAGGCCGACGGCCAGTTCAACGTGGTTTGGAAATCCGCCGGCGCCGTGCCGGGCGATGCCTGGTCCGACTATCTGCCGGGCAGCAAGGACATCGAAGCGGATTGGGTGACGCTGAAGTGCGGCAACTACAACAAGGTCACCAAGAAGTGTTCGGGACAGAACTACAAATAATGAAGACACTTCCCTGCGGGCGGGCAGTGGCTGTTCGCGCTGCTGCTCGCCCTCTGGGGCGTAGTCTCCGCTACACGCCCAATCGCCCAACGACGCGAGCTTTCCTGTCGACGCTCGGGCGAATTGCGGGAAGCGTCGTACTCCGACAAGGCGACTATCGCCGAACGGCTGGGCCAGACCGGCCATCCGAGCGTTCGCGCTGTGCTCACGGCGCTGCTGGAAGACCGGCTCTATTTCCGCAACAGCGATCAGAAAGTTTTCATCGTCAAGTCGGCGGATGGGGACCCCGCTCAATTTGATCGATCCGCTGACGCTGAAGAGCGCCGGATCCGCCTCCGCGGACAGCCTGACCAAAATCGGCACCAACAACGGTTTGAGACAGCACGTTGCGGACGACTGTGGCGCACTTCGCGCTTGTCGAGCCCGGACGCGGCGGTGCGGCTGGACGCGGTGCGGGACATGTCGCAGTCCCTGGACGAGCCGACCGTCGCGCTGCTGCGCCAGCGACTGCGCGTGGAAACCAATTCCAGCGTCAAGAAGGAAATCGCCACGGCTCTGGCGCTGGCGGCGCTGGACGGCTCGGACACCAAGGCGCGTCTCGACGCGATTGCCACGCTGAGCCACAGCGTCAGCCAGGATGTGCGGAACAGGCTGGCGCTGCTGCTCGATAAATCGCCCGACGGCAGCTTCGTCGAAAGCGACGAGAAAGTGCGGCAGGCCGCTGCCACTGCAGTGAACACCATCGACCGCTGGCGCACCTTCTATTCCGGCATCGAGACCTTGTTCTTCGGACTGAGCCTGGGGTCGGTGCTGGTTCTGATCGCCATCGGGCTGGCCATCACGTTCGGCGTCATGGGCGTCATCAACATGGCGCATGGCGAGTTGATGATGCTGGGCGCCTACACCACCTACGTCGTTCAGATGGCGATGCCCGGACACATCGGGATCTCGATCCTGGTGGCGATTCCCGCGGCATTTATCGTGGCGGGGCTTGACGGGCGTTCTGATGGAGCGCACGATCATCCGGTTTCTTTACGGAAGGCCGCTGGAGACGCTGCTGGCGACGTTCGGCGTGAGCCTGATCCTGCAGCAATTGGTGCGGTCGATTTTTACGGCGCTCAACCGGTCGGTGGTTACGCCGGACTGGATGAGCGGCTCGCTGCAGCTGAACGACGCGCTTGCGATCACCTACAACCGGCTCTACATCGTCATCTTCACGCTGATTGTTTTCTGCGCTGATCCTGCTGGTGTTGAAGCGCACCCGGCATCGGTCTCGACATCCGGGCCGTTTCGCAGAACCGGGCCATGGCCAAGGCCATGGGTATCCGCACCGAGTGGGTGGATGCGATGACGTTCGGGCTGGGATCGGGGATCGCCGGCGTGGCGGGTGTGGCGCTGAGCCAGTTGACCAACGTCGGATCCGAATCTGGGACAGTCCTACATCATCGATTCGTTCATGGTGGTTGTTTTTGGCGGCGTCGGAAATCTGTGGGGCTCGCTGATCGGCGGCATGTCGATGGGAATCGTCAACCAACTGCTTGAGCCCTACGCCGGTGCGGTGCTGGCAAAGATTTTCGTTCTGGTCGCGCTGATTCTTTTCATTCAGATCCGGCCGCGCGGTCTGTTCCCGCCAACCGGCCGGGCAGCGGAGGATAAGTAGACAGTGGCTCAGCAATACACGGTACTCTGGAAGCGCACGGCAAGCGATCGCGGAGGCACGTGGTTTCTGGCAGTGCTCGCCGTGGTGGCCATCGCCGTGCCCATCCTCAACCAGGTTGTGCCGGCGTCCTCCGCGCTTTCACCTTTCGGCCTTACGGCATCACTCTGATCGGCAAGTATCTCTGTTACGGGATGCTGGCGCTGGCGGTCGATCTGATCTGGGGTTACTGCGGCATTCTGAGCCTGGGGCATGCGGCCTTTTTTTCGCTGGGCGGCTACGCCATGGGCATGTATCTGATGCGGCAGATCGGCCCGCGGGGCGTGTATGGCGATCCCGATCCTGCCCGACTTCATGGTGTTTCTGAACTGGAAGTCTCTGCCGTGGTTCTGGCACGGCTTCAATCATTTTGCCGTTCGCGCTTGCTCATGATGGTGCTGGCGCCGGCGCTTGCTGGCGCTGGTGTTCGGATGGTTTGCGTTCCGGTCGCGCGTCACCGGCGTGTACTTTTCGATCATCACCCAGGCGCTGACCTACGCCTTGATGCTGGCGTTCTTCCGCAACGACATGGGCTTCGGCGGCAACAACGGATTCACCGATTTCAAGGACATCCTGGGTTTCGACCTGCATTCCGACCGCACTCACGTGGTGCTGCTGGTGATCACCGCCGTCGCGCTGGCGGCCAGCTACCTGGCTTGCCGGGCGATTGTCGAATCGCGAGCCGGGCGGGTGATGCGCGCCATTCGCGATGCGGAGAGCCGGACCCGTTTTCTTGGTTATCCGGTGGAATCGTTCAAGCTGTGGATTTTCGTGTTTTCAGCCGTTCTCGCCGGAATCGCCGGCGCGCTGTATGTTCCGCAAATCGGGATCATCAACCCCAGCGAGTTTTCGCCGATCAATTCGATCGAAGCCGTCATCTGGGTGGCGGTGGGAGGGCGGGGCACGCTCTACGGCGCGATCGCCGGCGCAGTGCTGGTGAACTATGCGAAGACCTATCTCACCGGCGCGTTTCCCGAAGTATGGCTTTACGCGCTGGGCGCGTTGTTCGTGCTGGTAACGCTGTTTCTGCCGCGCGGGATTATCGGCCTTCGTCTCCGGCGCGGAGCGAAAGCACTGAAATGAGCAGTCGAGCCAGAAAATGAGCGCTCGCGACAAGAGGCTTTATCTCGAGAACCTGACCGTCAGCTTCGACGGCTTCAAGGCGCTCAACGACTCTCGCTGCACGTCGATCCGGGCGAACTGCTCTGCATCATCGGCCCGAACGGCGCCGGCAAGACCACCATGATGGACGTCATCACCGGGAAGACCCGCCCGGATTCCGGAACCGCGTGGTTTGGCAGCGACATCAATCTGCTTCAGATGTCCGAAGCCGGAAATCGTGGCAGCCGGAATCGGGCGGAATTTCAGAAGCCGACCGTGTTCGAGCAGCTGACGGTGTTCGAGAACCTGGAACTGGCGCTGGCCGGCGACCGGTCGTTCCTGAAAACGCTGCGCGCGCGCATCTCGCCCGCGCAACAGCAAGCGAATCGACGAGGTGCTGGACATCATCGGCCTCTCGGCGCAGCGCGAGTCGTCCGGGCAGAATCCTCGCGCACGGCCAGAAGCAGTGGCTCGAAATCGGCATGCTGCTGATGCAGAATCCGGAGTTGCTGCTGGTCGACGAGCCGGTTGCCGGCATGACGCCGCACGAGATCGAGCGCACCTCCGAGCTGCTGCTGTCGCTGGCGGGCGAGCACTCGGTAGTGGTTGTCGAGCATGACATGGCGTTCGTTCGATCCATTGCCAAGCGCGTGATCGTGTTGCACGAAGGGCACGTCATTGCCGAAGGCGATATGGACAAAGTGCAGAAGGACCCGCGCGTCATCGAAGTTTATCTGGGAGTGTGAGCATGCTGGCAATCAAAGCTCTCAACCAGTTCTATGGCGGCAGCCACACGTTGTGGGATGTCGATCTCGCCGTCACCCGCCGGTTCGCGCATGTGCCTGATGGGCCGCAACGGCATGGGCAAGACCACGCTTGCTCAAATGCATCATGGGTCTGCAGCCGACCAGTTCGGGCAGTATCACCTTTGACGGAACGATTTGGTGAAACTGCCCGCCGAGCAGCGCGCGCAGGCTCGGCATCGGGTATGTGCCGCAAGGGCGTGAGATTTTTTCGCATCTGACGGTCGAGGAAAATCTGCGCGTGGGTCTGGGCGTCCGCAAGAACGGCCCGCGCACCGATTCCCGACCGCATTTTCGACCTGTTTCCCGTGCTGAAGAAGATGCTGAAGCGGCGCGGCGGCGATCTTTCCGGCGGGCAGCAGCAGCAACTCGCCATCGGCCGCGCCCTGGTGCTCGAGCCGAAGCTGCTGATTCTTGACGAGCCCACGGAAGGAATTCAGCCCAACATCGTCCACGAAATCGGCGACATCATCTCGCGGCTCAACAAGGAAGAAGGACTTACCGTGCTGCTGGTGGAGCAGAAGCTGCCGTTCGCGCGGCGCGTGGCGAGCGAGTTCTGCATTCTCGACAAGGGCCGCCGCGTCGCTGCCGGCTCCATTGGCGAATTGACGGACGAAATGGTGCGCGCGCATCTGAGTGTTTGACACCCAACCCGTCGGTGGTCCGTTCCGAAGCTGTCAGCTTCGAACGGATGCTTTCCACGCTCCCAAAATCCGGTCATGTCTGCGGCGCGAATGGCAGGCGATCGTTTACGGCTCGGCTGAGATCCTGCTTGCGGCGGTCTTGACCCAAGCTGGAACGGGAATCGTTCGCACGCGGCCGCCCTTGCCCACGAGATCCACGCTTGCCCAGTGATCCTCGCGGCGTTGAATAGCTTCAACTCTAAGCCCTACGGACTCCGAGCGCCCCAGACCGCAGCCGATCAACAGTGAGATTATCGCCGCATCGCGGCTGGCCCGGAGGCCGAGCTGGCGCTGAGGTGCAACGGCCCCATGTGTACTACCATCTGGATATGCCTACCTTCGGCAGAACGTAGATGGTCGAACTCGTTGCTGTAGACGACGACCCCTTCGTTCTCGAGTTTATCGAAACGGTTCTTGACCGGCCGGATATTCATATCTCGTCGTGCACCGATCCCGTCGAAGGCTGGGACCTGATTCGCCGCGTTCATCCCGACATTGTAATCTTGGATCAGGTCATGCCCGGTCTGAGCGGCATGGAATTATTGGCCCGCATCGTCGAATGGGACCCCACCATCGATGTGGTGATCTTCACTAGCGAGGACAGTACCGACCTCGCCGTGGAGGCCATCCAAAAAGGAGCTTGCGATTTTCTCACCAAACCGATCCCGCCGGCGACCTTAAGCGAACGCCTGGATTCGCTCATCGTCAATGCGGCCAAACGCCACCGCGCCGGCTCCCTTCAGGATGAGTTGCTGAGCGCCAGCCGCTTCGCTGACATGATCGGCCAGAGCGCTCCCATGCTCGACGTTTTCGCCATGGTGCGCCGCGTCGCTCCCCACTTCCGCTCGGTGCTGGTGCATGGAGCCACGGGAACCGGCAAAGAACTCGTGGCCCGCGCCATTCATCAGTTGTCCCCGGTCCGGGCAAAGCCTTTCGTGGTCTGCAATTGTGCCGCGATTGTGGAATCGCTCTTTGAATCCGAGTTGTTCGGGCATGTCCGCGGCTCCTTCACAGGCGCCACCGGGGACCGTGCCGGGCTCTTTGAAGCTGCCGACGGAGGAACTCTTTTTCTCGACGAAATCGGCGAAGTTCCGCTCAATATGCAGGCCAAGTTCCTCCGCGCCCTGCAGAACGGCGAGGTGCAGCGCGTCGGATCCAATGCGGTGCGCAAAGTCAGCCTGCGCGTCATCGCGGCCACCAATCGCGATCTGCGCGCGATGGTCAAAGAGAAGGAGTTTCGCGAAGACTTATATTACCGGCTGTCCATGCTGGAGATTAAACTCCCCACTCTCGCGGAACGCAAGGACGATTTACCCTTGCTCGAGCGGCATTTTATCAAGATCTTTTCGGACCAGATGGGGAAACAGATCCATGGGCTATCCCGGCGCGCCCAGACTCTGCTATCGCGGTGTAATTGGCCGGGCAATATTCGCGAATTGGAAAATGCTATCGGACACGCCTGCACTATGGCTGACGGAGACTTGATCGATGTAGCCGACCTACCGGAATACATACGGGAGGGAAAGCTGGTGGACGAAGACGGGACCGGTATGACGCTGGCCGAAGTCGAAGCACGTCACATCCGGCATGTATATGAACTATCCGGCCGCAATAAACAATTGACGGCCGAGATTCTGGGTGTTAGCCGCGCCACGCTCTACCGTTTCCTGAGCGAAAACAAAATCGGCGTCGCGGGGGTAATTCAGTGGATACCGGCAGCGGATCAGGTAGGCGTATACTCGGTGGTACTTGGCGCGCAAAGCGCCGCGGGCACTACGTCGCAGCAAATGGCGATTGAAGTGGCCTCACAGGTGCCGCACGATTTGTTGCGTCAGTTCCGCGTGGTGTAACTCCAAAGGAGAGATATTGATCGAAATCGTTAAAGGAGCCGGCAGCTCCTCTGCCGCGGAGACAAATGCGCTGCGAACGATGATCGCAGTCAACTCCCGAATCCAGCCCTCTTTCTCGGCCAGCGGCATGAAAACGTCCGGCGCGATGATGCCCGTGTCCGGGTGGTCCCAGCGAGCCAGAACTTCAAACCCGACTAGTTCAGCAGTCCGTACCGCTACTATCGGTTGAAAAAACGGTACGAATTGCCCGCTGTTCAAAGCACGTCTGACTTGCTTAGAATCAGGAGTCATGGGCATATCTTACTCCTGCTTTCGTGATTTGAGAATAAAGCCCGCTCAGCACGGCGCGGGATGCTTTGCCCCGCGCGAACGCCGCTGGCCGCACTGCCGGCAGGGCGTCGACGAGTTGCCGAAAAACAAGTTGAGAAGGCCCGAGACGAGGCCCAGCCTTCTGATGTGGTCGTAATGGGTTGTCGCGCGAAGTCCTTCACCCTTTCGCTGTGAATTATGTCGACGCACTTCGCACTCGCTAGACTGTTGGTCGCATACTAGACTGCGGCCAGATACAATAAACCAACGAAAGGTGGCAAAGGCATGAAGCTCACTCGACGAGGTCTCTTCCTCACTGGCGCGGCGGCGTTGTTGCCGCGCAGCAACCCGGCGGCCGGACAGCCGGCTAGCCTCATCACGCTCTCGCCCAGCCCAAAAGATCTCGAAATGCCTGTCGAAGGCTTCATCGACGAGATCACGCCCGTCGAACACTTTTTCGTCCGGTGCCACACCACGGTTCCAGAGATCAAACTCCTGGACTGGAAACTGGAAATCGCGGGACTGGTGGATCACCCACTCACCCTCACCCTCGACGATTTGAAGAAACTTCCGCGTGTTGAGATGGTCAGCGTGCTCGAATGCGCCGGAAACGGCCGCAGCTTTTATCAGCCGCACGTCGCCGGCGCCCAATGGCGATTCGGCAGCGTCGGTAATGCCCGCTGGAGCGGCGTCCGATTAAGAGATGTCCTGGGAAAAGCCGGCGTCAAACCCGGGGCCACACAACTCCTGCTGAATGGCGCCGACGTACCGTTCGCTAAAATGCCGAAGTTTCAGCGCACCCTGGAAGTCGGCAAGGCGATGCATCCAGATACTCTCGTCGCCTGGGAGATGAACGGTAAGCCGCTCACCCCGGATCACGGCTTCCCCCTTCGCGTCATCGCCCCGGGCTGGGCTAGCGACTCCTGGATCAAGTGGCTCACCCGCATCGAGCTCCTCGATCACGACTTTGATGGTTTCTGGATGAAGACGGCCTACCGGCATCCGGCCCAGCGCGTCGCTCCCGGCACAGCCGTCGACCCGAAGGACATGGTTCCCGTCACAGACCTCAACGTGAAGTCCGTGATCGCGAGTCCCGGCGAGTGGGCCGCGCCCGGAGTTGTTACCGTGCAGGGCGTGGCATGGTCCAATACTTCTCCCGTTGTCAAAGTCGAGATCTCCGCGGATGCCGGCAGGACATGGGTGCCCGCGAACTTCACCAGTAAGCCCACCAAGTATGGGTTCCGCAAATTCGCCTACACGTGGGAAGCTGCTGAAGGCCAATACACGCTAATCTCGCGCGCTACCAACGAATCCGGTCAATCCCAGCCACTCGAAGCCGAGTGGAATCCCAATGGCTACCTCTACAACGCCGCGCAACCGAGGGCCGTCACGATATCAGCGACGCGGCCTGCCTACACCGCGGCGCCTGAGGCCGAAACTCAACCCGCACCTAGCGGCTACAAGGCCGCCTGCTTTGTCTGCCACGACGAGCACATGATGCGCCAGCAGCGCCTCACACGCGCGCAATGGGATCGCGAAGTGACGAAAATGACCGGGTGGGGCGCTGTGGTAACTCCCGAAGAGCGCAATGGTCTGGTCGACTATTTGTCGTCGAGCTACAAGCCCTGATAGCCGCTTGCTGTAATAGCTGCACAATCGGATGGAACCGCGCATGCTGTTGCCAGCGCGGGAAGATGGCCACTAATCCAGTTCTCGATATCTAACATGACCACGCGCTTGCAAGGGATGGAGGCGCGTCTCTACTGGAATTTTCCGCTTACGAATACCATAGGCCTGGTATTTCCGAAGATACTCGATCGACGTTAAGCTCGAGGGCGGAGATATGGACGATGAGTGGAACTCTTCGATCGCCGTCGTCCGATGGGCATAGCGGTGGGGGTTTTCGAATGTCGCGGGTCTGGGAGATGGTTCATTCGTTGTTCACCGGAGTCTCTCGCCCCATAACTCCCTCGCCGCGCATCCCCGTGGTTGCCCTCGTAGTCAACGAGCAAGACCGGCACGTTCTTGCCAATGTTTTCGGCCAGGAACCATTGGACGTCCGCTTCGCTGAATCCTGCGAGGAAGCGTACTCCGTCGCCAGCCAACTGACCGCGCCGGTGATCCTGATCGACCGCGATTGGCCGGAAACCGATTGGCGGGCAGCCGTGGAGAGGCTCGCGTCTTTGCCGCATACCCCGTGCGTCATCTTAGTGTCTGGTGTGTCTGACACATACCTATCTCAGGAACTTACCCGACGGCGCGGATACGACGTTCTTCCCAAGCCGCTTCAGGCACTCAAAGTTGAACGTCTTGTTAAATTGGCGTTGTCCTACTGGGATAGCATGCGAAAGCCCGCCGTTCTGGCGGAGAGTCGAAGGACGTAAATCGTGCGGCTAACGAGTTGGTTCAAAAGGCAAGAGGAAGAGCCCCCATCCCCTGAACAGCGTTTGCGGATCCTGGCTCTCTCGACGTCTAGTGACGACAACATTTTACTAATGTGCATGGCGCAGCAATACAATTGGGATCTGCGCCTTACGCATTCCCCGCGGGATGCTTTCCAGTTGGCCTCGCAAAGCCATTTTGAGATCATCTTGTGTGATCGTAATCAGCCCGGATATCCCTGGCGTGAAGTGATGGATCGCCTCGCGAAGTGTTCGTCACGAAGCTGTATCTTGCTGGTTTCGCCCGTAAGCGGAGACGACTTGTGGCGCAGCGTATTGCAACATGGCGGCTATGATGTCCTGGTGCGGCCGCTGCGCAGAAACACCGCTCTCCATGCGATCCAGGCTGTATTGCGGTTTATTTCCCGGGACCCGGATATCTCCGCAGAGTTGACCTCGGCGGTCAGGAAATGATGCCTTTTCTGACCGCGTAGAGGATCAAATCGGCGAGGCTATGCAGATTCAACTTCTCCTGCAAGTTTCGGCGATGCGTTTCTACCGTGTAAGGACTTAGATTCAATGCAGCGGCGATTTCCTTATTCAGTTTCCGTTCCGCTACGAGTTGTAGGATCTCACGCTCCCGCGAGGTCAGCAGATCGTAGGCATCTTCTGCTCCCCTCGTTCTGATTTCTCGGACGTAATCCTCCACCAGCATTTTGCTGATCTCCGGGCCGAAAAACGTCTTGCCTTGATGCACGGCCTTGATGGCCTCGATCAAATCGCCTTCGGGAGAATCCTTGAGCAGGTAGCCTTTGGCGCCAGCCTTCAGGGCTCGCAAAACGTAGCCTTCGTCGGAGTGCATGCTGAGAATCACAACCGCGGTGTGGGGGTGCGCCGCCGTTATGCGCTGTGCGGCTTCGATGCCGCTCAAATTGGGCATGGCGATATCGATTACGGCGACATCCGGATGAGTCGCTTCGGCTTGCTCAACCGCCTGCCGCCCATCTGCCGCCTCAGCGACCACGCTAAATTCAGGCTGGCTGTCCAGCAGAAGCCGCAAGCCCCGCCGCATGACTGTGTGATCGTCAGCTAACAGGATGCGAATAGGTTCCACGGGTTTCGATACTCCGCTGCTCCGGGGTTAACGGCAACTCTATTGAGAGAATGGTTCCGTCTCCTGGCTTTGAGTGTATGCTCGCTATGCCCCCGAGCCGCGCAACACGCTCTTGGACGCCGAGCAGGCCCACTCCTTTCATATGCCGGACATCAAAGCCTTGCCCATCGTCTTGGATGACCAGCGTCAAACGGTCAAATTTCTGTTCGACCCGGATGCGCACCGTCGTAGCGTGCGAATGGCGTTCGCAATTGTGCAACGCCTCCTGCACAACGCGATAAACGCAGGTCTTATACTCGTCGGGAAGGTCGTCAGACTCGACTTCGGTCGCTACGTTCACGTTCATAGAGGTCCGCTTGGCGCATTCCCGGGCCTGCCATTTGAGCGCGGGAATCAATCCCAGGTCATCCAGCATGGATGGCCGTAGCAGCAAAGCCATGTTGCGAATCACCCGGACCGCGCTCTCTACCAGGCCCTTCACTGTTTCCACGTGGCTGCGTGTCTGTTCCGCCGAACGGATGCCCAGGCCGGACGAAAGGTTACGCAATTCAACCAGGACTGCCGAGAGTGACTGGCCGACTTCATCGTGTAATTCTCGCGAAAGAGCGCGGCGCTCGGTTTCCTGCGCTTGCACAAGGCGCGCAGAGAGATCCTTCAGCTGGCTGCGCGCTTCGGCCGTTTCCTCATAGCGCAGGCGAGCCTGGTTCTCCAGCCTCAGAATTCTGCGGATACTGAACGCTGCCATTCCTATACCGAGAACGAGTGCGGCCACCAGAGTGACCAGAACACGCGTTTGGAAGCGAAGCAACAGGGAAACCACCTGTTCATTCCCGGCGGTGAGCTGTTGTTCGTTGATCGCAGTGATTCTATCGGCGATCGCCAGCATGTTCTGCCGCCGTGGAAATACTTCGTCGCGCAGGAAAGTATACCCCGACCGGCGCCTTTCGAGTGCATCCCACTGAAAGACCGGCGCCAAAATGCCCCAGTAGTTCGTCAACTGCGTTTTCAGCGCCGAATAATGTTCGGCCTCCGCCGGCGCGCTCTGTCGACCGTAGACTTCGAGCGAAGATTCCATGTGCTTTCGAACATCTTCCAGGCTGGCACGGAAAATCGCGGCCCTGGCGGGATCTGGCTCGAGCAGATAATCCCTAACGTAGGTCCCTGAAAGGTAAACATCCGACCGGATGTCGTTTAGGACGTGATTTTGAGATAGATAACGCCCTCGGATCCGTTCGTCACTCTCCCGGAACCGTTGGAACACCCGCAGGGCGTCGATTCCGGCTAGAGCCATGATCATCAGGAGACCGCCGAAGCCAATGAACAAAGCCAGACGCGAACTGGCAAGACGCGAACTGATGGATACCCGGTCCGCACCACCTTGATTGGAATAAAGCAGACCTACCTTTCGCACCGGCATCGATTCTATGCTAACCGAGCTTTTGCTTTTCCGAAGCGAACTACCAGGCCTTTTTTCCAAAAATACCAAGCTCCTGGTATGGCTCACCGAAAACCGGATGAGATACATTCGGGGTGCCGGATGTCTTGGGCAACCCCCGAATCAGGTCGTGAGTCTCCTTCAGTCAGCTAAATGTTATCCAACACGCAAATGCAATCCAGCAGTTTCGAGGAAGGCTGCCGACTAAAGGTTTCACGGCAGTGACCAAACCCGGCCGAAAAGCTGCAACGTTTGCCGGAATTCTGGCAATTGCGCTGATCTCGTCCTGTACCCGGCGAGACGTGTCGGCGAAGACCAGTGATTCGCCAAGCTCCACACCGGAAGAAGTAGTCGGAACCGCAATCGTGAAGCTCCGCCCCGTTGCGGAGCGGCTGACCCTCAGTTCGGAACTGGTGCCATTTCAGGAAATCGAGGTTTATGCCAAAGAGGCTGGCTACGTCAAGTCGCTCAGCGTAGATTACGGTTCTCATGTGCGTAAAGGCCAAATTATGGCCGTGCTTGAGGTGCCCGAACTGCAAGCGCAACTGGATGAGGACAAGGCCGCCATCCGCGCGCAGCAGGACCAGGTCTCGCGCGCCGAGAGCGAAATGGGCCGGGCAAAAGCCCAACACAATATGGTGCATCTGCAGTATCAGCGGCTGGCGGGTGTCGCTAAAGCGCAGCCCGGCCTGGTCGCCCAACAGGAAGTGGACGATGCCCAGGGAAAGGATCTGGCAGCCGAATCTCAAGTCGAAGCGGCTAAGGGCGCTTATCAGGGAGCTCAGAGCCAATTGGTCATGGCCAAAGCCAAGCTTAGCCACGACCAAGCGCTTTACGACTATTCGAAGATCACGGCTCCTTTCGATGGCGTAGTTACGCAGCGCTATGCCAATCTCGGCGCGCTCATGCAGGCCGGCACCACCTCTACCCAAGCAACACCGTTGGTTCGGCTCTCGGACGAAAATCTCTATAGACTGGTGATCCCGGTGCCGGAGTCGGATGTGAAATACATCCATGTCGGCGATCCGGTGGAGGTCCGCGTACCCGCGTTAAACAACTTGACCGTTCGTGGCAAAGTGGCGCGCTTCTCCGTCGACGTCAGCGGTGCAACGCGAACCATGCACACCGAAGTAGACATTCCCAACCCCGATGGGAAATTGATTCCGGGGACGTACGCGGAAGCCGACATCACCCTGGGCAATAATCCCGCGGCGCTGGTTGTGCCCTTGCAGGCCATCGATCGTCAAGGCGACCAGACCTCGGTGATGGTGGTGGATTCAGACAACCGTATCGAAATCAGGCCGGTCACGCTTGGCATCCAGATGCCGGATTACGTGGACGTCAGCAGCGGTCTAACGGCCGGCCGAGCAGGTGGTGGTAAGCGATCGCAGCGGACTGAAAGCAGGACAGAACGTGAAACCGAAACTCCAGCAGTCTGTCTCCTTTGAGGGAAGCGCCCAAAAGTAGAAGGACGTTCAATATGTCGGCCTTTTCGATTCGTAACCCCTACTTCATCATCGTCCTCTGCCTGGTGGTCGTCGTGCTCGGCGTCGTCGCCGTTTTGGGCATGCCGGTCGATCTTTTCCCCGCGATCAATCTGCCCCAAGTGGTCGTCGCCACTTTCTATTCAGGCATGCCGCCGCAGGATATCGAGGCGAACATCACCGCGCCGCTGGAGCGTTTCTTCACGCTGGCTAGCGGCATCGACCATATGGAGTCGCACTCCATTCTCGGCGTCAGCATGATTCGCGTCTTTTTTCAGTCGAACACCAGCGCCGATGCCGACGTGACGCAGCTTTCGAATCTTGCCCTGGCCGATTTGAAGCGTCTGCCGCCGGGAACGCTGCCGCCGGTGGTCCTGAAATCCGATGCGTCGAGTCTGCCGGTCTCGCTGGTCGCGGTCAAAGGCGCCGGCCTGACCGAGACCCAGCTCCACGATTTTGCCCAGTTTGCCATCCGCAATCAGATTGTGACCGTGCCCGGCGTATCCATCCCCGCTACCTTCGGCGGAAAGTACCGGCAGATCATGATCCATGTCGATCCGTTCAAGCTCCTTTCCCGCGATCTCAGCGTTATGGACGTCGTCAACGCCGTGAACAATCAGAATCTGATTCTGCCGGCGGGCGACGTAAAGATGGGGCCGTTCGATTATTACATCTACTCCAACAGTCTCGTCGACAACATGGCGGAGTTGAACGATGTGCCGCTCAAAACGGTCGGCGGCTCTTGGGTCCGTGTCGGCGATGTCGGAAAGGCTGAAGACTCAAGCGCCACGCAATACAACATCGTGCGCGTCGACGGCCAGAAATCTTCCTACATCCCGATCCTGAAACAGGGCGGCGATACCAACACCATTCAGGTAGTCAACGGCGTCCGGAACGTGATCGGGCATCTGTTCGATATCCCGAAGCAGATGAAGGCGGATCTCTTTTCGATCAGTCGGTCTTCGTGAAAGAAGCGATCAATACGGTGCTGCATGAAACGCTGATCGGGCTCGTGCTGACCAGCCTCATGATCCTGCTGTTTCTGGGAAACTTCCGGGCAACCACCGCCGTTCTGCTCTCGATTCCGATCTCGGCTCTGGCAACGTTCATCTTTCTGAATTTAGGCAACGCCACCATCAACACGATGATCCTGGGGGGTCTCGCGCTGGCTTTTTCCCGCGTCATCGACAATTCGGTGATTTCGATTGAAAATATTTACCGGCATCTGGAAATGGGCGAATCGCCGGCGGTCGCCGCGGAGGTGGGCGCCTCCGAAGTTACGCTGGCTGTGCTGGCGGCGACGCTGGTCGCGGTAGTCGACTTCTTCCCGGTCACGTTGCTCTTCGGCGTCAGTAAGTTCCTGTTCTCGGCGCTGGCGCTGTCGTTCTGCATTGCGCTGGTGGTTTCCTTTATCGTCGCGATGACGGTGATCCCGCTGTTCTGCTCGCGCTTTCTGAAGGCGGTTCCGCACGGTCACGGCGAACACGGCGCAGGCGGGCGCATCGACGGAGCCAAACGTTCCTGTGGGCGGCGCTTCAATGCCGCCTTCAATCGCGGATTTAACCGCCTGCTGGATGTGTACGAAAAACTGGTGCGGCGCGCGACGCAGGTTCCCGCTCTTCACGGTGGCGTGCTGATGGGCGCGTTCGTGCTTAGCCTCGGGCTCTTTCCCTTGCTCGGGCTCTCGTTCTTCCCGCGCTCCGACGCCGGGCAATTCACGATCAATCTGAAAGCGCCCACCGGCTCCCGCATCGAACTGACGAACGACTATGTCGCCAAAGTGGAGGATCTGATCAAGAAAACGGTCGCGCCTGACGATTTCCGCACTCACCGTTTCCAATATCGGCGTGGTGAACGATTTCTCCTCTCTCTACACCACGAACTCCGGCGCCTACACGGCGACCATTCAGACCCAGCTCACCGACGATCATAAGACCAGCAGCTACGAATACATGGACCGCGTGCAAACGCGCCATTCACCGAGCAGTTCCCGGAGTTGCGAACCTTCGTCCAAAGCGGATCGATGGTGGACGCCGTTCTGAACACCGGCATGCCCGCGCCCATCGACGTTCAGGTCACCAGCCCCGACCTGCCGGGGATTTCCGCTTGGCGCAGGAACTCGCGGCGCGGATCTCAAAGCTTGACAACGTCGGCGCAGGTTTACATTCCGCAGGACATGGATTATCCCGGCCTGCGCATGGACGTCGACCGCGTTCATGCCGCGGAACTCGGCCTGACCCAGAAAGAAATCGTCGACAACGTCATCACGGCGCTGAATTCGAACGCGATGATCGCTCCCAATTACTGGTCCGACCGGCAAAACGGGAAACAACTATTTCCTGACCGTTCAATATTACGAGAACGGCACGCCGGCGATTCACACGCCGCTTGATCTCAAAAACATTCCGCTGCGCGCGCCGAATCTGAAAGAGCCCACCACGCTCGACACCGTTGTGAAACTGGTCAACCTTCAAAGCCCTACCGAAGTGGATCACTACCAGATCCAGCGCACCGCCGACGTTTATGTCACCGCCGAAGAGCGAAGACCTGGGCCGGGTCACCAAGGCGATCCAGAACATCGTGGCGACGATTCCGCATGCCGCCAACATGCGCGTGAATCTGCGCGGCATGGTGCTCGGCATGCAGCAATCGTTCCGCAGCTTCGCCATCGGACTCAGCCTGTCGTTCGTTCTGCTCTACCTGATTCTGGTGGCGCAGTTCCGTTCCTTTATCGATCCGGTGCTCATCATGCTCGCGATTCCGATGGGCACTGATCGGCGTGCTGGTGATTCTGGTCGCTCACCGGGACCACCTTGAACGTGATGTCGCTGATGGGCGTGCTCATGCTGGTCGGAATTGCGGCATCGAACAGCATCCTGATCGTCGATTTTGCGCACCGGCTTCGCGAGCAGGGCATGTCCGTGAGCGATGCCGTCATCACGTCCTGCCGGGTACGCCTGCGGCCGATTCTGATGACATCGCTCGCCACCATCTATCGGAATGATTCCGATGGCACTCAAACTGGGCACGGGCGCCGAGCAATATGCGCCCATGGCGCAGGCGATCATTGGCGGGCTGAGCGCTTCGGTCCTTCTGACAATTTTTATCGTCCCAGCGGCTTATATCGTGATTTATCAGCGCAAGGAGACTGTAGCTCGAGATGCCTAGCAAGGCGGTCGTCGTTAGTATGACTTTGTGGGCTGGTTGCATCGCTTCGGGTGCTCAAGTACCCGCTGCACCCGCAGTCCCGCCGCCCCCTTCCCCGGCGGTACCCCAGACCTCACCGGCCACGCTTCCCTCCGCGCCCGCGCCGCCGGGTCAGGCCGCTCTTACTCTGCCCCAAGCCACGGCGTTGGCGTTAAAGAGCCATCCGCAGATTGCGGCGGCCCGGAATACAGCGGCGGCTGCCGGCCAGCGAATCACGGAAAACAGAGCTGCCGTACTACCCAGTGGTCGACGGCGAAATCACCGGCTCCCAAGGCCTCGCACAGAGCCGTCTTGGGGCAGGTGCGCTTTCTGCTTCGCAGCTTTTTAGCCGTTTCGGATCAGGGGCTTCAAATTACCCAGCTTGGTAGCCGATTTCGGAAGAACGAAAAATCTGGTGGATCAATCGCAATTCCAGGCTCAGGCTGCCGATCAGACCACCCAGGCAACCGTCTACGACACGGTGCTCGGAGTCAACCGCGGCTATTTTGGCGTCCTGCAGGCGCAGGCGTTCGTCGACGGTCGCGAATGACACCATCCGGGCCCGCCAAACTCTGACGGATCAGGTCACCGCGCTCGCGAACGCTAACCTTAAGTCCGCTCTGGACGTGAGTTTTGCTAATGTTAATCTTTCCGAAGCGAAACTGCTCCTGATTCGTTCCCAAGATGCGGTGGAGCAGGCTTATGCCGACCTGGCGCGCGTCACTCGGCCAAGAGCAGGTTGTCCGCTACCAGTTGGCGAGTGTTGCCCCCCCGGGGACTCCGCCCGCACTCCGGATCCGCTGATTGCGGATGCGATTCAGAACCGGCCTGAATTACGGGACCTCAGATTCGGTTGCAGGGAGCCCAGTCGTTTGAGAAAGCGGAGGCCGATCTTTCCCGTCCAACAGTCAGCCTCATAGCCGTTGGCGGCGGACTGCCTTATCTCGATCAGGATCCACGGGTCGCTCCCTATGGATATGAAGGGGCGGCGGTGAATGTGGATATTCCCGATCTTTAACGGCCATCTGTTACGCTGCGCGGAAGGGTGCCGCCCATTATGAAGCCCAGGCGACCGGCGAGCGCCTTCGCAATCTGCAGCAACAGGTTCGAGCGCGACGTACGCTCGGCCTGGATTTCCGCGTCAACGGCGTATCAGCGAATACCCGTGACCGAAAGCTTTGAAGCAGGCGCAGTTGGCGCTGGAACTGGCGCAGGGCCGATACAATCTTGGCCTCGCATCCATCGTCGAGATCACGCAGGCGCAACTCAATCTGACGCAGGCTCAAATCGAAAATGTGTCGGCCATCTACGACTACCAGATCGCCTACGCCCAGTTGCAATACACCGTCGGTGCATTGCGATAACGCGAGGTCTATCGGTTACTTGGAAACTGAGGTTCCCCGGGGGCTGATAAGGGGACCGTGGGCCTGACGTTCCCTCGTTCTAGCTCGAAGGGACCGGAACCACCACGGAAACCATGGTTCGGCAATTCTGGCGCGCCGTAGAGCCAAGAGTCGCCGCGATGCAGCGGAATGAAATCCGGCGCGTAGCCGGGGGAAAAGTAAGGCCAACCGAAAGGTCCCGTCACGAATCCTGACGCAGAGAGAAACGTGTAGGACGCCGACCACGGATCCCAATGCCATTGAGATCCCCGCAATCTTCCGGAACCGGTATTTTCCTGCGCGGATGCCCGGCTTTCGATGCTGAGTTGTTCAGAACGGCTTCGGCTCCATGAGAGGAGAGCGTTGCCGGGATCGGGACTGGTCCCAAATACACGAAAGCGGCGCGTTCCAACGCCGAGCCCAGCAGTGGCGACAAGTTGCCGGCCGTTCTTGTTCAATCGAACTTGGCCCGCATAAACCGCGACCATTGACTGCTTTTGGTCGAACTCGTACAACCCCGGGCTCTGCACGATAGCGGTCACACCATTCTCCTCGATGGTGAGAGCGGCACCCGCGTCGAGAACCTCCAACAGCGCCTCACCTCTTTGGAGCCGGGCGCTGATTCCACGGGTCCCAGCGGCATCCAGCGTTAATTCGCTCGCCTTGCCAAGCCGTAAAAAACTTCCCGGGCTGAGCAAAATTTCCGCCATGCCCTGTCCCGTTTTGATTCTGCCGCCACCGTCGATGGTTACCGGGGCGGTGTTGATTGGGTTTACTGGGGCTCCATTTATGGAAACCTCGCCTGTGATTGCATTCAATGTCCCAGGTCGGGCTGATCCGGCACTTGGCGGGGCCGCTTTAGCCGCGATAGAGCAGCACACTATCACTGGAATGAGTCCAAAAAGATCCAATCTGGGCAGGGGACCCATACGGCGCATTACACCCTCAGTTTAGATCGTTAGGACGGGTTTAGCCATCCAATTCTGCCCGTAAAGCTGTTCAGCCATGCGCTACGGGAGTGGCAAATCCGCGGGGTGTCATGACCACCTTCGACGAGTGGATTGAAGCGAAATTGAAACAATCCCTAACGACAAAGTTGTTACTCTAGTATGGCCTTTAGCGTTTCTCGCTTGTCTGACGACGCGGAGAGGTTTACTTTACCAGACTGTCGCATGGTTCTGTTCGCCTGCCATAGCTCCGGTCACCACATTGGGGAGGAACAACAATGGTTGTATTTCCGAATCGAGTCTTGTTCGTAGGTTTTGGAGCAGTAGCGCGCTGCGCGCTGCCTATTTTGATCAAGCACATTGCGATTGATCCGAAGCGCATTACTATTATCGAGTTTGAGCCAAACGACGATGCCCTGAAACCCTGGATCGAGCAGGGCATAACGTTCATCAAGGACCGTGTGACACCAGAGAATCTGGGGAGCCTGCTGGGCCAGCACGTTTCAAACGGAGACCTGCTAATCGACCTGGCATGGAACATCGACTGTTGCGAAATCTTGCAGTGGTGCCATGACCGGGGTGTCCTCTACCTGAATACGTCGGTCGAGGTCTGGGATCCGTACGCGGGCGCCGAAAACAAGCACCCTACCGAGCGAACCCTTTACTGGCGGCACATGAATCTGCGTCGTATGATCGCTACCTGGAGTGAGCCAGGGCCCACGGCTGTGATCGAACACGGAGCAAACCCCGGCCTGATCAGCCATTTCACCAAGCACGCGCTCCTGGACATTGCGCAGCATGCCCTCGCGGACAAGAAATTCAACGAGGCGCAATCGGAGGTGATCGCTCACCACGCCAAGGCGCAGAACTTCAATCACTTGGCCCAGCAACTCGGCGTCAAGGTGATTCACTGCAGCGAGCGCGATACACAGATCACGGATCAGCCCAAGCAGGTGGATGAGTTCGTCAATACCTGGAGTGTCGAAGGCTTCCGCGAAGAGGGAACCACCACAGCCGAAATGGGCTGGGGCACCCATGAAAAAGAACTGCCTGCTTACGCCTACGAACATCCGGATGGTCCCAAGAGTCAGATCTGCCTGGCCCGGATGGGCATCAACACGTTCGTTTCGACGTGGGTGCCGCCGGATCACAGGGTAGTCGGCATGATCGTGCGCCACGGCGAGGCATTCACCATCACCGAAAAGCTCACCGTTTGGGAAGACGGCAAAGCGATATACCGGCCAACGGTCCACTACGCCTATTGTCCGTGCGACTCCGCCATTGCCTCGCTCCACGAATTGCGTGGTTACGATTACCAGCTACAATCTCGCGTCCGCATCATGACTGACGAAATTATCAAGGGAGAGGATATCCTGGGCGCGCTGGTGATGGGGCACCCGTACCAATCGTGGTGGTGCGGAACCGATCTCGAAATCGAGGAGTCGCGCCGCCTGGTACCGCACCAGAACGCAACAACGATGCAGGTAGCCATCTCGGTTGTCGCCGCGTGCATGTGGATGGTTGAAAATCCGCGCCAGGGTGTGCGCGTGCCTGACGATCTGCCCCACGAGTATGTGCTCGGTATTAGCAAGCCTTACCTGGGCAAGTTTATTTCGGTGGCCTCGGATTGGACCCCTCTGAAACATTACGCAAACGCATTCAGTGGGTATAACAAGCCGCAGATCGATTTGTCCGACCCATGGCAGTTCAAGAATTTCCTCATCGCCGAAGGCGACGGCATTTAAACCGCACTGGGACTCTAAGCCATGGACCACAAGAGACTGCTCCAACTGGCCAAAAAACACGGCACACCGATCGTCGTCGTGGACCATAAGGTACTTCGCGAAAACTACGAACAATTCCGCAAGTACCTGCCGCGCGTGCAGGTTTACTACGCGGTGAAAGCTAACAATGATCCGGCGATCGTGCAGACGTTCTACGATGCCGGGGCCAGCTTCGACGTCGCCAGCGTGGCCGAGTTCCTCCAGGTTCACGACAAAATCAAGCACCTCCCCGCGAAACAGCGGCAGGATTTCATTTGGGATCGCATCATTTATGCGAATCCGATCAAAGCGATCGAAACGCTGCAGCGTTTGGATCCATACAAGCCTTTAGTCACCTACGATAACCATGAAGAGGTGATCAAGATTGCCCGCTACGCGCCGCACTCAGGGTTGGCGCTGCGGCTGCGCGTCCCTAACACCGGATCGATGGTAGAGCTCTCAAGCAAGTTCGGCGCCTTGCCCGGCGAAGCCGTCGACCTGATCGCTTTCGCTCACAATAACAAGCTGGAAGTGGAGGGGCTCAGCTTCCACGTCGGTAGCCAGTGCACCAACCCTGAGAACTACAGCCAGGCGTTGCACCTGGCCGCGGGGATTTTCGCGGAGGCCAAGGCGCGCGGCTTCGATCTCAAGCTCATCGACATCGGCGGCGGTTTTCCCGCCCATTACGACGATACGGTCCCGCCCTTCAGAAGACTCGCCAAAACGATCAACTCCGAGTTGGACCGGCTTTTCCCAGAACCGATTGAAATTCTCGCTGAGCCGGGGCGTTTCCTAGTGGCTTCCGCCGTTAGTTCCGTGTCACAGATCATCGGTAAGGCCGTGCGCGGCGGTAAGCTTTGTTACTACCTCAACGACGGCGTCTATCACACTTATAGCGGCGTAATTTTCGATCACGCCCGGTATCCCGTGAGAAGTTTCAAGAAAGGCCCCACGCAGATTTGCTCGGTCTTCGGGCCCACTTGTGATGCCCTCGATACCATCAGCTTGACCGAGCAACTCCCGGACTTGGAGATTGGCGACTTCGTTTATTCCGAAAACATGGGCGCTTACTGCGCCGCCAGCAGCACTTCTTTCAACGGCTTCCCGCCCGCCAAGATCGTGCACGTGAACCAGTAGTCAAGGCTCATCCGGCAGCCTTTAACTTCTTCACCAGAACTTTCGAGTTCCGTCCACTGTGGTTGTATTTTTCGCGGCGGGCCGGCGGAAGGTCATCAGGTGTACCTTCGATAAAGCCGCCCTTCGACTGGAAATAAGTAAACGTCTGCGTCGATAGCGCGATCAATTCAGTCAGGCCCATCTCGCGAGCTTTATTTTCGACGAATTGAATCAGCTTCCGGCCGATGCCCTGATTCTCATGCGACGGATCGACATATAGACTGGCGAGTTCGCCTTGTTGCTGCGCGGGATAAACGTGCAATGCCACGCATGCGACCGGGTTCTTGTCGATTTCGAAGATATAGTAATCCGCCAGGTTCTTCTCAATCTCGCCGCGTGTCCGCCGCACCAGCTCTTCGGCCTCCACTGCCTTCTTGGTCAACTGCTGGATCGCCCGAATATCTTTCTTCCTGGCCGGCCGGATCTGTTCGTATTCGTTGGCGTAAATCAGCGTGCCGATGCCCTCGTTGGAAAACACTTCCGCGAGCAGCCCTTCGTCCTCGCGGCCATTGACAATGTGGACGCGCTGCACCCCCGCGGCGCAGGCGGCTGCTGCGTGGCGCGCCTTCGAAACCATTTCCGGGACAAATCCGCCGGGCGCGGATTGCACAAGTTTCTGCAAGTCCGCTACCAGCATCTGGCGAATGAGTTCACCGTTGTACTGCAGCCCATCCTGCGGGCGTCATGAAAATCAACTTGGTCGCCTTCAAAGCCTCGGCCGCCGCGACCGCGATGCTGTCGGAGTTGACGCGGTATGTCTTACCGTCGCCATCGAAGCCGAGTGGCGGAACGACGGGAACAATCCCTGGTTCAACAACGTTTGAAGAAGTTCGATATCGACACGCTCGACCTTCCCGGTAAACAGTTGGTCGACGCCATGGATGATCCCCAGCGGATGCGCAACGATGGCGTTCGTGCAGGCGGCACGGAGGTCGTTGGCCGAAAGACCCTGAAGGATCTCGTGCGTGAGACGGTTCGCGGCTTCTATGGCCAGTTGCAAGGTCGCGGCATCGGTCACGCCGGTGCCATCCAGGTTGGACGCCTGGACGCCCTGCTTCTCGGCGAGAGCCTTAATTTGCTCCGCCGCACCGTGCACGATCACCACGCGGATGTTCAAAGAACGCAGCACTGCAACGTCCAGGAGGATGTTGGCGAAGTTTTCCTCTGCGACGATGCCTCCGTCCACGGCAAGAATGAATGTCTTTTCGCGGAATTGCGGAACGTATTGAAGAATCCCGCGCAGATCAGTTAGCTTCACGTTGGCACCTAGTGTTGGTTGTCTGGTGGCTTGCTGCCGTTTCAAAAGCGGAGACGATTCCACTTTACACCGGAACGGACCGCCTCGCGGCCCAAACCCGCAGTCTCCTCACCTTAACAAGAACGACGCCGGAAAGGTTTATCCAGTTCGACCGGCCGGGAGCCGGTACCAGTTGCTGTCGGGTCTTGCGGAGCTCGAACGTCAAGGCGTGAGTCCGAAGGGGACAGCCAGTGCCTACAGGGAAATTAAACTAAGAGCGCCGCCTCCTAACTTAAAGTCGGCTATCTCGTACATCGATCTTCGGGAAATTCGCGAATCCTCTGCGGACGGTCGGCATCCAACCCACATAGGGCGGATTCCGATAAATGTCGACTTCGGCGGTCTTGGAACAGGAATCACATCAGTCTACGGCGGCAAGATACGAGTCCCTGATCCGGATCGCGGCCTCCGTGCGAGCCCAGAAAGAACCACAGGACTTATTTCAACTCCTCATCGAAGAACTCGGTCAAGTCATTCAGTTTGATGCGATTGCGCAGTACGATGAGGGATCGAACAAAGTTCATTGGCATGTGTGCTCCGGCTGCCGCAAGCCCGATTCTGTTCCTTCCGAGATCGACAAAGAAGGGACAATGGCGGCCTGGGTATACCGAGCATCAGGAGACGGTGGTCCTCCGCAACTCTGGACGGGGAAACGCGCTTTCCAGCCTCGACCGATCTCATGCGGCAGGCGGGTATCCAATCGGTATGTGCGTTTCCGTTAACCACCGCACATCGGCGGCTGGGAGCCTAGTGATCGCCAGCGTCGCATCGCGACGCTTACTCCCAGGAGGAGGTACGATTCTGCTCGCTGGTCGCCGATCAGATCGCCTTGGCGATGGATGACGCCATCAATTTCCAGGCGTCGCAGCGCGCGCAGGAGCGTCTGGAGCTGCTGCTGGACCTTACCAATCGAGTGGTGTCGAACCTCAATCTGCGCGATGTGCTGCGCGAAGTATCCGCGAACATCCGCCGCGCCATGCAATGCGATGGCGTAGGGATCGACCTGCCGAGCCCCGAAGATAAGAAACTGCGTCTCTATGCGCTGGATTTTCCGGACAATCCGGGAATCATCGAAGAAGGCTTCGAGCCTCCTGCCGACGAGAAGGCCAGCGCGCTTCGAGTATTCAGATCGGGCGAGTCTGTCATTCTTTCAAAGGAGGAGATCGAGGACGAGTCCTCCATGCCGCAAGTCAGGGATTCAGTCCTTGGCGCACGTGCCGCTGACTGGACGCGGCGGTATTGTGGGAGTCCTCAGCCTGGGCAGCCTTGGCGGGAACACGCCTTTTCGGAGGACGATCTTGCGTTTCTTGGCCAGATCGCGCGCCAAGTGGCGATCGCCATCGAAAATGCGCGGGCCTTTGGCGAAGTATCGGACCTCAGGAACAAGCTCGCGCAGGAGAAGCTTTACCTCGAAGACGAAATTCGCAGCGAGTTGAAGTTCGAGGAGATCGTCGGCAAGAGCGAGGCTTTGCGCCGCGTGCTGCAGCAAGTGGAAACCGTGGCGCCCACCGATTCCACGGTGCTGATCTACGGCGAAACCGGCACCGGCAAAGAATTGATCGCGCGTGCCGTGCACAACCTGAGCACGCGCCAATCGAACGGCTTCGTAAAGCTCAACTGCGCGGCGATTCCCACCGGACTGCTGGAAAGCGAGCTGTTCGGCCACGAGCGCGGAGCCTTTCACCGGCGCGATCGCGCAGCGGGTCGGGCGCTTTGAGCTGGCCAATCACGGCACGATGTTCCTGGATGAAATCGGCGAAGTGCCGCTCGAACTGCAGCCGAAGCTGCTGCGCGTTCTGCAGGAGCGCGAGTTCGAGCGGCTGGGATCGACCCGCACTCTGCGCACCGATGCGCGGTTGATCGCCGCCACCAACCGCGATCTCGAAGCTCTGGTGAACGAGCAGAAATTCCGCTCCGATCTGTACTACCGCCTCAACGTATTTCCCGTCCGGGTTCCGGCGTTGCGCGAGCGGCCCGAAGACATTCCTCTGCTGGTCCGCCACTTCGTGCAGCAATTCAGCCGGCGGCTGAGCAAGAGCATCGACACGATCCCGTCCGAAACGATGACGACGCTGGTCAAGTATCCGTGGCCGGGCAACATCCGCGAGCTGCAGAATGTCGATCGAGCGCGCGGTGATCCTCACCAAGGGCCCAGTCTTGAATATCCCGGGCGACGATTTGCGGGTATCAAACGCGAATTCAATGGCTATGGCGGCAGCAGCGGGTACGCAGTCGGCGAGTCCCAGCGGAAGTTCCCACAATATGCGAGCGATCCTGGATGACACAGAGCGCCAGCAAATTATCGCGGCGCTGGAACATACCAATTGGATCGTTGCCGGACCGAATGGAGCTGCAGCCCGGCTGGGGATTAAGCGTTCTACTCTGCAATCCCGCATGCAGAAGCTTGGCATTCGCATTTCTCGCACTGGTGTCTAGATCAAGTGCCGAAAATCCGGCGTAATACCGGACTCTCGTCACCAGCTCAGCAGCCAGCAAGCCGATAACGTGCTGCCGAGATCCAGGATGTCTTGACGGATCAATGGTTGCGCGCGATCTCAACTAGCTTCATAACTGGCGCGCCGCATGCATTCTCGCTTGACGGAGATTCAAGACCGGTATGCTGCGGATCACTCACTTGCGCACGGAAACAGAACAACGGTGGACCCTATGCGGCCGGTTAACGCGTCCGTGGGTCGCCGAGCTGCGCACCAGCTGGGAACGCTGCCAGCAGAACGGAGACCTTGCGCGCATCGTCGTGGATCTTAGTGACGTTACCTTCATCGATGAGAGCGGGGAGAAGCTGCTGTCGGAGATGGGAAGAGATGGTGCGGAGTTCGTCGCCTGCGGAGTAGAGACGAAAGATCTGTTGCAAAACCTAAAAGGCAATGGTGAGCGTCCGCTGCGGCGATGCATCGGGCCTCACGGCGCATGTTACGAGAAATCCGGAATTACAAAAAGCGAGGGCAGCAAATGAGAGATCAGTTGAGGAAACGGATAAGATGTTCGGCGCGGTGGCGCTGATTGGTGCGGCACTGACAGGTGCGACGCCCAACTGAACGCACTCGACGCTGATCGCGACCTGTTCCAGGCGGAGTTGTCGCTGCGCAGATCCGTTTGAACGAGCTCCTGAGCGTCGTGCAGCTCTATAAGGCCCTCGGCGGCTGTCAGTAGCCGGCGCTAAGTGAAGGTGCCGAAGCCTCGTCAAATGCCCGGCGGACCTGTGCCGATATGTCGCCACCTGTGACTCGCAGCCCCGTTTTTCATGGGTGTTTGGCGCAATTGCAGCGGCGCTTCACGTGCGTTGCAAATGTTGGAGATCAGGAAAATGAAGAGTCAGACGCTCCAATATTACATGCATGACGGACCATCGGCCTTCCGGTTCGAACTATCGGGAGACCTCAGCAACGAAGCAGCGCGCGATCTTGACCAAGCGTGGCGCACCGCCTCGTTCATGATCGGCGAACGGGCCTTGGTCGTCGACATGACCTTCATCACGGGCGCTGAAAAAGAGGGGCGCTCGCTGCTTGCCCGCTGGTATGCCGAGGGCGCGCAGCTCATCGCCAGATCAAAGGCGTCGCGAGCTTTGGCCGAGGCGATTATCGGAGCTCCTCTACCCCAGATCGCTGCCAATACTCCCCGCGCAGTGTGGACATGGCTTCCGTTTCACTCATCCTTCGGCGGGTCCAAGCTGGCGCTCGCGATATTGGCGGGAGCGCTGCTGCTGCCGGTGCAAGCGCGCGCTGCGAATCTGAAGGCCGAAACTGTCGCCGCCTGGGATGATTACATACAGTCGGTGAGCGTCAGCTTGCAGGATCGTGTTCGTCCCGGCGGCGGCTTTCTGTGGACGGACGAGAATTCCGAACGGATCGCTAAAGTGCATGGCGGCGAGATTGTCGTGGCTCCGGCGCCCGGACCCAGTCCCCGAAAAGTGCCCGGAGGGTTGATTCACCACTGGATCGCGGCGGCATTTCTCCCCAACGTGAAGCTTGATGAAATTCTCGAAGTCACCGAGGACTACGATCGCTACCAAGAGTTTTACCGGCCGTCGGTGATTGCGTCCAAAACGGTTGCGCGCCAGGATTCCAACGATTTCTTTTCGATGCAGCTGATGAACAGGGCATTCTTCCTGAAGACAATGCTCGATGCGGATTATCAGTCGACGAACGTTCGATTGGATGAGCGGCGTTTCTATAGTGTTTCGAGAACCACGCGCGTCCAGGAAATCGAAGACTACGGCCGGCCCACCCAGCACCGGATGCCGGAGGGCCAAGGCGGCGGTTATGTCTGGAAGCTGTTTAGCATTGGCCGCCTCGCTCAGCGTGACGGCGGAGTCTATATCGAAATCGAGGCCGTAGCGCTGAGCCGCGACATTCCTGCCGGCGTGCGTTTTGTAGTGGACCCAATCGTACGCAGTGTGTCGCGCAGTGCGCTTGTTACCTCGCTGACGCAGACCGAGGACGCCGTGAGTAGCAGGTCCGCTGATCTCGGAAAGTCTGCCGGCATCCCGGCAAGTGCCGAACACCTGCGCGGCGTTCCAGCATCGCTTTCGAGCGGCAGTTCCGCATTTACTAGAGCTCATTGACTCGGAATGATTGGACTGCGGCTTGCTTTCAATAGACCGAACACCGGGGGACATCAGAAAAAGAGCCGGTGTTAGGTAGAACAAAGGAGAAATGAAATGTTCAGCAGGAAATTCGTCGTCACATCGTTTGTGAGCATCGCCGCGATGGCGCTGCCGGCGTTTTCGCAATCGGAAACTCCGGGGCACAATGAAGTCTCGGTACAGGCGTTCGGCAGTTTTGTGAAAAGCACTACCAATAATGGCATCGAGAACAAGGCCACCAACAGCGGCGGCGTGCTCGGCAGCTATCGCTACTTCTTCAATACTCATAGCGGCGTTGAAGCCAACTACGGGTATTCGCTCAACACCCAGAGCTACGGCTCGAACAGCGGAGTGTTGGGCGTTAAGAACTATTCGCACGAGATTTCGGCGGCCTATGTATTTCGCCTTCCGATGCGCAAGTTCACGCCGTTCGTGCTGGCGGGAGCCGGCGGTCTGATCTTCGATCCCAAGGATTTCGCGGGCGCCAGTTCACAAGCTCGGGCCGCTTTCGTCTATGGCGGCGGAGCCGACTTCGACCTCACGCACCACGTTTTCCTGCGAGCCGAATACCGCGGTTTCGTGTACAATTCGCCGACTTATGATCTGGCCGGTCTTTCGGGCGTGGATCGCACCACGCACCGCGCCGAACCATCCGTAGGTTTTGGATACCGGTGGTAACCGGCCCTTCTTAACCGACTGCACCCCTCTGAGCGGTGGAAGATTCCGCCGCTCTTTTGTCGAAGGATGGCCCGCTCCCACTCCCACCAGTGCCGCGAAGCGATCGGAGGCGAAGCGGTACCGCCTCACACGCAAACCAGATTCGATCCCTTATTCGCTTTCAACGCCCGCTCTGCCCGGAACCAATCCTCTTCCGGTACTCCCTCCGGGCAACCTCTCGCTTCCCACACGGCGCGGGCCAGAACGGCGATGTCATCTTCGGCGGGAGTCAGGTTCGAGCCAACGGCCGAGAGTGCCTCCAGCATCTTCTGAAGACGGTTCAGTTTTGCTTGCATCTTACTTCTTTCCTCGCCGGTAATCTCAACCACCAGGGGAAGCAGACGGGAGACTGTAGCGTAGGCCCTGTTCGCTCGATGACGGTACGTTTCGGCATCAGCCAAGGTATCTATAAATTTGAGTGCTTGATGCGTGTCCCGAAGGCCAAGGTCCAATTCGGCGTTGATGACGCGTAGGAGCTGCGTTTCCGTTTTGATGCGTAGCTGATCGAATTTCGTAGGTTCGGTCCATTCTCCTTTATGCGACTGACGCAGTTGTTTGCTCATATACACATTGACGCTGGACAGAAGTCTTAAGTTCGGTAAGATTCCGTGAAAAACGGTGAAAAGCGGGTTACGCTGCTTATTGTTCCTAATTCCCAACTTCTGTGACGAAGTTGTAAAAGTCCGGGTGCTACCATACCGGCATGAACCTTCCGTTCGACGGCAAACGCCTTCGAGCATACGAACTGGAGTTCGGTGCGGGCGGGCAACGGCTTGGTTGCAAGTTCATGCTCGACGATGCAACGATTCAATTCGTCAGTGAGTCGGAGATCACATCGGAAATTGAAATGCTGATAGCAAGCCTTGGACCGCCAACTGAAGGGTTGCGCCGGCTGTAAGAGGAGCAGGATGTCCGCCGAAAAGCGATTGCTAGAGTTGGGCATCATCCTGCCGGAGTTGACTGCACCTGCTGGGAACTACGTCCTGGCCGTGCGAACGGGCAAGCTCATGTTTCTCGCAGGCAGGAGAAATCGGAGACATGCCCGAACTTCAATCGGTGTCGCATCGCTCCTTACGCTATCCCTTTTGAGATCGAAGCCGTCGTTCAGATCAGGGACTAGGCGAGGAATTCGTTTAAGCAAGTCTCGGTCCTTAGTTCACTAGTTTCCGACCATAACGAACAAAATCTGAACTGCGATTTCACGTTAAAATTTTGCAACATATCACGTCCTGGCATCGTCTCTAGTTACGACCCGCCAGTGCGATAGTCCGAACGACAAGAAGTCCATCGTCGCTTGGATCTGGCGGAACAAACAAGGCGGACGGATGCGAATCGCCAAGTGTGTTCATTATGCAAAGAAAGGATCGTCAACGGTCATATGCCTTGCGAAATATGGCACTCATTACTGGAACGCTGTTATGAAGCTGAGACAGCGTACACCCAATCTCTTACCGCTTCATCCGGCCTAACCGGCGTGGAGCTCGACAAAGCCCTTGAAAGGGCGGAACAAGCGCGTGCCGTCAGCCAGGTTTACGAGAAGGCGTTGCTCAACCATGAGCAGATCCACGACTGCGTGAGACGTGGAGCATTCGCTAAGGCGAGTTGAGTGCCGCCCGCAGTTTTTTTAACACCAAATTTCCATCCCATGTCACTCACACGGTATCGTCGGAGCGCTTGCCTGAGAGTTTGAGGCCCACATTGAACACCCCGCCGCTCCCCCGCGCACACCACCTCACATCGGCATCGATCTGAACGTCGGTCCGACCTTCGCCAAGATTGCCTTTGATCACCACCCGCGAACCGGTCTCAAGTGGTGTCATGAGCGAAAGACCGGCCCCTCCTTCGGTCACATTACTTAGGTATGCTGTAACCCAACGAGATCTCCCGTTCTCATCTTGCAGGAGCACTTTAACGACGCTGGGATCGCTGCGCTTCCGACTGTCATGTCTACGCTCCTCCGATCCACTCACGTATTCGCTTTCCTCCATCGCCACCCGGTTTGCCCAGTAAAACATGAGACGGGCGGACTCAGCCTCGCCATGCTATTGTAGCGGGTCGTGTATTCATGGCAAGCGAGCTTGGTTGTGAACGACACGTTCACTTGCTGCGTGGATCCGCTAAACGTTGCGGTTCCGGGAGTGGTCTGTACAACTCTGTTCAAGACGGAACGGTAGGGTAACGCGGAGGCGCCTGGGGCGGAACGAAGGCAAGCCACGCAAATCGAGTGGCAGAATGGCCATCAATCTAGGCTATGCCAGGGCCCGGCCCTGCGACTGCCATTGGGCAGGGTTGAAAATCTGATCTAACACTATTAATATAAGAACGTTGGCGAGGAATATGCTATCTCAACGATGCTGGCTCGTAGTAGTGTCGACTTTACTCGCGGTAAGATTGGGCGCCGCGGATGTAGAAGTTAAAAGCCCAGCGCCGTCGCCGCTCGCCGATGCCGTCCAGCATGGCGACGCACAGCGCTTCCAGGCGCTGCTAAAGAATAAGGTTGATGTGAACGCGCCGCAGCCCGACGGAGCGACCGCGCTCCACTGGGCCGCCTATCGGAGTGATGCCGAGTCGATGGCCGCTCTCATACGCGCGGGCGCCAACGTTAATGCCCAAAACAAGTTTGGAGTCACACCACTGGCTCTTGCCGCCGATCAGGGCAACGCCGCCGTGCTCGACCTTCTTCTCAAGGCGGGCGCAAAACCGAACGACCCGATCAATTTCGTGAACTCTGGCGAGACGCCGGTGATGCACGCCGCGCGATCGTCGAACGTCGACGCGGTCAAGACGCTAGTGCGGGCCGGTGCCGACGTGAACGCGAAGGAGACCTGGAACGGTCAAACGGCGCTGATGTGGGCAGCCGCCGATGGCGATAGCAACATGGTGACGGCGCTGCTGGAACTGGGCGCTGACATCCACGCGACGTCCCACGCCGGAACGACGCCGTTCCTGTTCGCAGTGCGCAAGGGAGACATGCGCAGTGTGCAGGCGATGCTCGCGGCCGGCGCCGACGTCAATGAGAAGCGGGCGGGCGATCTCGCGACGCCGCTGCTCACCGGGATCATCAACGGCCACGCGGATTTAGTCGACTTGCTCCTCGACAAGGGCGCCGATCCGAACGCCGAAGGCGGCTCCACTGAGGTGACCGTTACCGGCAGCAAAGCGGCCGAAGTGAAGCTCAAGTTCAAGACGCCGACGTTCCGCGAGCAGCTCCGCGATGTCGGCAGCGAAGGCGGCAACGGCCGGAACAACTCCTGGGGCCGTCCACTTCAAGCTGCCGTGCATGTTGCCAACTGGCACGTCAGCGACATCCTTATTACTGTTAACATCGACCGGATTCGCATCATCAAATCGCTCCTGGCACACGGCGCTGACGTCAACGGCCGTAACACCGACATGGAACCTCGATGGGAAGGCGCGCGCTACCGGCGTCGCCTGGTAGGCGCGACCGCGTTGCTGCTTGCATCCTACTCGGCGGATGTCGAAGTGATGCGGCTTCTGTTGGAACATGGCGCCGATCCGAAAATCAACACCGGCGTCAATATCACGCCCCTCATGGCAGCGGCGGGCATTGCTTGGGCGTCGAACCAGGACCGGGCGACTGAAGCCGAAGTTCTGGAAGCCGTCAAGCTGCTGGTGGAAGAACAGCATCTCGATGTGAATTTCGTTGCCGACACCGGCGAGACGGCGATGCACGCTGCCGCCTATCGCGGAGCAAACAGCGTAGTGCAGTACCTGTTCGACAAAGGGGCGAAGCTCGACGTGATCGACAAGAGCGGCCGAACGCCGCTGGCCGTTGCTGACGGCGTGGAATATGGCAATTCGTTCGCCGCGCAACCGCAAACAGCGGTGCTGCTGCGCAAGCTCGGGGCGAAAGAAATCCCCTGTCCCGGATTCTGTCCCAATCTGGTTCCTGAAGAAGCGCTGCCGCCTGAGGAGACTGCTAAGAAATGAAACGCCGGTTGATGTTTTCGGTTGTCGCCATATCGGCGATTTTGGTTCTGGGATACGGCGTGCGCAGTAACGCGCAGCAGCCGGCGGCTCAGCCTTCGCCCGCGGTCGCAGCGGCAGCGCCACAGCCCGCCGCAGAGCCACCTTCACCGGCGGCGGCATCTAAAGCGGTCGTCACGAAATACTGCTACACGTGCCACAACGAGAAACTAAAGTCGGGTGGCCTGGCGTTGACCGCTCTCGACATTTCCGATCCTGCGAAGAATATGGAGTCGTGGGAGAAAGTGATTCGCAAGCTGGGAACCGGCGCCATGCCCCCCGCGAAAATGCCGCGTCCGGATAAGGCGACGGCGAATAGCTTAGTGAAATATTTGGAAACCGAGCTCGACCGTGCCGCCCTGGCAAATCCCAACCCGGGACGGCCCGGGCTGCAGCGTCTGAACCGCACTGAGTATCAGAACGCAATTCGCGACCTGCTGGCTCTCGATATCGACGTAACGTCCATGCTGCCGGCCGACACGGCCGGTTACGGTTTTGACAACAACGCCGACGCTCTGACGCTCTCTCCCGCGCTGACGGAACGCTACCTCAATGCAGCCGCCAAGATCAGTCAGGTTGCACTGGAACGTCCCCGCGGCTTGCCGACGCCCGAGACGTTCTTCGAGCCGACCGATCGCAGCGAAGCTGGCCGCTTCAGCGATGACATGCCGTTCGGTACTCGCGGCGGCCTGGCAATTCACTATGTCTTTCCCGCAGACGGCGATTACCTGATTGAGACGCACCCGAAAGAGAACGGCGCGAATGATGGGTTCGAGAACTTCTCGACTGAAATCCACCAGCTCGATATCGCGATCGACAGCGTCAATATATTGTCGGCGGGGCTCGGTGGACCGGAGTGGACTTCGCGCAACCGACTCGCGGCGGGCAGGGAAGAGCGCGAGCGAAAAGTGCTCGAGAAAATGAAGGTCGTCGTGCACGTCAAGGGCGGCGAGCATCTGGTTCAGGCGTACTTCGCAGCTAAGACGGCTACGGTTCCCGAAGACCTCTTCGATCCGTCGGTTCGACGCGAGCCGTACCGGCCGGTGGGCGGCGTACCCAAACTTTCCTACTTGCGCATTACCGGACCGTTGAAGGGCACCGCGTCTATCAGTACCGATACCGATAGCCGCCGCCGTGTATTAATCTGCAGCCCGTCGTCGGCGACCGACGAAGTGTGCGCAAAGCGGATCCTGTCGACGCTCGCGCGCCGCGCGTATCGCCATCCAGTCACCGACGAAGAGATGGAAGTTCTGCTCCTGCGGTATCGCGCCGGCGCCAAAGAAGGCGGATTCGAGTCGGGCATCGAAATGGCGCTTCGCAAAGTTCTGTTGAGCCCGAAATTCCTCTTCCGGTTGGAAACCCAGCCGCCGACGGTGGCCGCCAACACCCCCTATCGCGTGAGCGACATCGACTTGGCGTCACGGCTGTCGTTCTTCCTTTGGAGCAGCATCCCGGATGACACGCTGCTGGGTCTGGCGGCGAAAGGAACGCTCCATCAGCCTGATGTAATGCATCAACAGGTAAAGCGAATGCTCGCCGATCCGAAATCGCAGGCTTTGGTCGACAACTTCGCGGGTCAGTGGCTGCAGGTGCGCAACGTGCAAACCCACCAGCCGAGTCCCGAGACGCTGTTCCACTTCGACGACAATCTGCGGAAGGCGCTCGAAGAAGAAATGAGACTGTTCTTCGCAAGCATCATCCGTGAAAATCGTCCGATTACGGACTTGCTCGACGCCGACTACACGTTCTTGAATGAGCGCCTTGCGAAGCACTACGGAATTCCGGGTATCATCGGCCAGGATTTCCGCCGCGTGACCTTGCCCGCGGATAGCGTGCGCGGCGGCCTGCTCGGCAAAGGCGCGATCCTGATGTCCACGTCGTATCCCAACCGGACCTCCGTGGTCATCCGCGGAAAGTGGATTCTCGAGAATGTTTTCGGAACGCCACCCCCGCCGCCGCCGCCCAACGTGCCAGCGCTGGCGGAAGAGAAAGACCCGAGGAAAGTACTCCCCATGCGCGAGCAGATGGCCGCGCATCGCGCGAACCCGGTGTGCGCCGGCTGCCATGCTCAGATGGATCAACTGGGGTTCGCCCTTGAGAATTTCGATGCGATTGGCGAATGGCGGGAAAGCTATTCCTCCGGAACCCGCGTGGACGCGTCGGGCCAGTTGCCTGACGGCTCCAAGTTCAACGGGCCGGTGGAGCTTCGAAAAGTGCTCCGCGAGCACTCGGATCAGTTCGTAACCACGGCTGCGGAAAAGATGCTAACGTATGCGCTAGGCCGGGGTCTGGAGGCGTCCGATACGCCTGCACTGCGCGCGATCAAGCGAGGTTCGGCGGGTGACAATTACCGCTTCGAATCCCTGATTCAGCAGATCGTGACGAGCGTGCCGTTTACCGAGAGAATGGCGGTCGATATGAGCAGTAATAGTGTTAACTAGGCTCGGCCTGAAGCCGGCGCTTGGAAGGGTATAAGGAGGTTGGAATGTTTATTACTAAGGTAGCGTTGCCACGGCGGACGTTTCTCCGTGGGATGGGTGCAGCTGTGGCCCTTCCGTTTCTGGATTCGATGGTGCCGGCCCTCAGTGCCGCATCGAAAGGTGCGCCGCGGTTTGCGGCCGTCTATATCGGAAATGGCGCCAACATGATGCAGTGGACTCCGTCCGCTGACGGCGTGAATTTCGAATTGTCGCCGACGCTCAGCGGGATTAAGGGCTTCCGCGACCGCCTCTCGGTCTTCACGGGACTCGATAACTTCCCTGGGACCGACCAAGGCGACGTTGGGGGCCAGCATCCGCGCTCCGCACCAGGTTTCATGAGCGCCGTGCACGCGAAACCGACCGAAGGCGCCGATCTCCAGGCCGGCACGACGATCGACCAGATCATCGCGAGCAAGATCTGTACCGACACCAAGCTTCCGTCATTGGAAACCACGGTCGACCGGATCGACGTGGTCGGCGCGTGCGATCACGGCTATGCCTGCGCTTACATGAACTGCATGTCGTGGCGGACTCCGACGACCCCGCTGCCTTCCGAAACCAACCCCCGGTTCATCTTCGAGCGGATGTTCGGCGTGGGCAGCACCGTGCAAGAGCGATTGATGCGTGCGAAGGAAGACCGCAGCCTTCTCGACGAGCTCACCGAAGAGATCGCCGACCTCCGCCGCAGCGTCGGCGCGCGCGACCGCGCGAAGCTGACCGAGTACTTCGACGCCGTTCGTGATGTGGAGCAGCGTATCGTAAAGGCGGAGTCGACCAACAGCGACTTCTCCGTGCCGGATCAGCCGGTAGGCGTGCCGGGCACGTTCAAGGAATACGTCGAGCTGCTGTTCGACCTGCAGGCGCTGGCGTTCCAGGCCGATATCACACGCGTCAGCAGCCTTATGATGGCGCGCGAGAATACAGGCCGCGCGTATCCGGAAATCGGCGTTCCCGAGGCGCATCACGCAACCTCGCATCACGACAACAACCCCGAGAAGCTCGCGGCATACGCCAAGATCAACTCGTATCACATCCAGATGCTGAATTACTTCCTCAAGAAACTGGATTCGATTCCGGATGGAGACGGGTCACTGCTCGACAGCACCGCAGTGATTATGGGTAGCGGCATGAGCGACGGCAACGTGCACAACAACTACAACGTGCCTGTGATCCTCGTGGGCGGCAAGTCCATGGGCATCCGCGGCAACCGCCACGTTCGATATGCGAAGGGCACTCCGCTGGCGAACCTGATGCTGGGACTGACGGACCGCTACGGTGTCCACCTGGACAAGTTCGGCAACAGCAACGCTGCGATCGATCTAACGACGATCTAGCAACTCACAAGGTAAACCAAGCTCAGAAGATAAGGCAAGCATTTTGCCTATCTTCTGAGCTTTTCGTTTAGACTGAGATCAATTAGCTGCGCTTGGGCGCGGAAACGCAGCGCGTCCGCCTTTGAAGAGAAATTGTTGAACATCAGATACCCCGGTTTGCTCTGTTTCGTTAGCATCCGCCGGAGAGCTTCGAGATCTGCATCCGTATAGCGGTACGAGTAAGAGCCGCGTCCGTGCAAACGCCAGTACATTACGTCGTCATCGACTGAAACGGACGTAAACGGATCGACGCAGTGAATCAGATCGAGCTCGGCACATAATTCCCGAACCACATCCTCCGTCCAGGCTTCTCCTCTCGGTTCCCATGCTAAGCGGAAGCTGTCCCTCTCCGCCTTCCGGAAAAACGCTGAGAGATTGATGAGATTTTCGCTCGTCGGGAGGAAAGATTTCGGGCACTGGAACAATATGACCCGCGCTTCCAGAGCCCGCGCGATTTCAAGCGTGCATTGCCAAGCCTGCCAGACCTGATCCGTCGGGCGGAAGGAACCCAGCGAGTCGCGATCGCTTGCCGCTATTGGGGTCCGCAAACGCCGGTAAGTGGGACTGGCAGGTGTGTGGGTGATCAACTGCCACGCCTTGATGCAGAACTCGAATCCCGGCGGCGCGGCCGCACGCCATTTGCGCGCGACAGCAACCGTCGGCGGATCATAAAAGGTTGACTGGATCTCTATAGAGTCGAAAGCTGAAAAATACGCCGCCTGCGATCCATTCCACCCGCATAGACCGAGGCGCAGATCCATTTCCCTCGAAACCTCTGGCCTGGAGGGCAGCTCTAATGGCCGCAATCCGAGGCGAGCATTTCGACCCATGTCACATTGATCTTGGCGTCAGTCCCGGAGCGAATCAGAAAGCCTTTCGCATCGACTTTATGACCCGCGTGGCTTTCCGGATGAAAGGCGTTACTAAAGTATTCGACATCCAGAAGCTGAAACGCCTGGCTGCCGAGCGGCTTTCCCCTCGCCGCGGCGATTTCCGATTCCGTTGGCTGCATTGGACTTCTCGACCGCACCGGCTCGGTTCCGTTAGTCAACATCCAGCTATCGCTCGGCCCGCGAGCAAAACACCCCACGATATCCACCAGAGCGAAGTTGGGGACGGGAGCCGGCCCATTCTTCCCCTGAACCTGAATGGCGGGCATAGATTCCGCATTCAGCGACTGCGCCCCGGCAGGAAAGGCATTCGCGTCCAGTAAAAAGGCGACTAAATCGACATACGCGCTATCGCCTAAATTCGCGCGATTCGGCGGCATGGATTTGACGCGGGCGAACAAAGCGTCCAGGCTGCCTTCCATCCAGTGGTTGAGGAATACTTCGCCCTTTAGGGCTGGACCGTTGGCGCCGCTGAGATCCGCTGCATGGCATGTGGCGCATGTCGTCCCAAACGTCGTTTTCCCGCGAGTGGCCTGTTCGGCCGTAAATACACCATCCCAGACGGTTTTGCGTGGCTGTGCCGCCAACGGAGCAGCATTCAAGGCCAACAGCAAAGCGGCTGTGGCCCACAGCTTCGTGCGCGATCTTGGCATGGGCACAACCCGAACTGGACGCTTCATTTCGACGGTTCGACGGGCTTGGGCGGCTCCGCGGGCTTTGCGTAAATATCAATGACCTTCGGTCGTTCACCTTCGGTGGAGAGACCCGCTGCGAGCATCACCTTAGTAATCGCCGCGATTGTCGGCGGGTCCGGGCGCGGGAGGCGGCCGGTGTAACCCTCGGCGATAAATAGCGGCGTCCTGCCGGCTTTGTTGGGCTTGCTCCAGACTTTAGGATCGGCGCCGCGCTGGGCCAGCAACTCAATGACGCGCGGGTAAATGTTATACGCGGCCCCGTGCATGGCGGTATCGCCGTTGTCGTCGACGGTGTTGATATCGGCGCCCAAGTCGAGCAGAAGGTTCACAGCCTCCACCGCTTCGTTTTTCTTCGCCCGCTTCTTCCTGCGGCTCTCCCGTGCCGACGCCCGCCGCGGCCAGCAGCGGTGTGGTGTTGTTGAAGTTCGGGAGCAGCGGATCGGCTCCCAGCTCCACCAGCAAGCGCATCAGCGGAACATCGGAGCGATCGGCGGCAAACAGAATCGGCGTCGCCCCCGCAGTTCCGACCATCGAGGAGGTGTTGGGCTGCTTGCGCGTGCCTTTCGGCAGGCGAAGATTGACGTTCGCGCCGCGCTTCACGATCTCACGTACGAAATCGAGGCTGGAGATGCTGCCCGATCCAATCGGCGTCGCACCATCGCTGATATCGCTTGAATCCGGCTTCCGGACTCCGGCCATCATGTGCAGTGGAGAGAATCCAGTTCGCACGTCGTTGGGATCCGCGCCCGCATCGACCAGCGCTATCGCCAGCTCGAAGTGGGCATTCTGCACCGCCAGCGCCAGCGCGTTGGTGGGCGGGACCGGGCGCGCGCCGCTCGTTCCGGCGGCAGGAGATTTCTCCACGCGCTGCATCATGGCGTTCACATCGGCGCCCGCTTTGAGTAAAACGCGTACGGTATCGAGGTGGCCTTCCCGCACGGCGAAGAAAAACGGCGTGAACCCGGAATCGATTTTTGCGTTAACGTCGGCTCCCGCTTCAATCAGCGCGCGGACCACGTCGGTGTGACCTTCGGCCGCAGCCCACATCAGAGCCGTCTGCCCGAGCCGCTCGCGTGCATTAGTCGTGGCGTCACGCGCGAGCAACGCCTTCACTGCCTCGACATTCCCGGAGCGCGCGGCCAGCATGAGGACGGTTTCGCCGCCCTTCATCTTTGCGTTCGGGTCGGCGCCGCCGTCGAGCAACAGCTTTACGATTCGACCGTTGCCGTTGATGCACGCCTGGGCCAACGGCGGCACGCCATATCGGTTCACGGCGTTTACGTTCGCGCCCGCGCGCACGAGCAAAGCGACCGTCTCCGCATCATCGTTATACGTGGCCCAGTGCAGCGCGGTGGTCCCATCCACCTGCGCGGCGTTTACATCGGCGCCGGTGTTGAGAAGCGCGCTCACGCCAGTTTTGTCGCGTTGTTCGGCGGCGTCGGCGAGCGTGGCGCGTCCTGCGGCGAGCGCCGAGGCGGCGAGTCCGAGCGCTAAAAGTACGAGTTGGATTGTTCGTCGCCGGTGCATATGCTTATCCAACCTGATCGAACAGATCTTCGATTTTCCCGGTGCTGTCGACAAACGAATCCAGATGAATGCCCACGCGATCGAGCAATGTCAGGTGAAGGTTTGCGAGGTTCGTCCCCTTCTCATACCGAATATGCCGGCCACCCTTGAGCCCAGTCCCAGCGCCGCCGGCAACCAGGATCGGAAGGTTCTCGTGATCGTGAAGGCTGGGATTGCCCATGCCGCTGCCGTACATGTAGACCGAGTGATCGAGCAGGGAGCCGTCGCCGTCGGGAGTCGCCTTCATTCGCTGGAGGAATTCCGAAAAAAGCGAAACATGGTAGGTGTTGATCTTCGCTATCTTCGCCACCTTTTCCGGATCGTTGCCATGATGACTGGTGGGATGGTGAGGATCCGCGACGCCGATCTCCGGATACGTGCGGTTACTCTGCTCCCGCGTGAGCTGGAAGGTGACGACGCGCGTGATGTCCGCTTGGAACGCCAGAATCTGCAGGTCGAACATGAGCTTTGCGTGGTCTGCGAATGCCGCCGGGACGCCGACAGGCCGGTCGAGATCGGGCGTCTTGCCGTCGTTTACCGCTTGCTCGGCACGTTCGATTTCGCGCTCCACCTGACGAACACTTTCGAGATACTGATCCAAGCGAACGCGATCGGGAGCGCCCACGCGTTGCTTGAGCTTCGCGATGTCGCCGGTGAACGAATCGAGCAGGCTGGCTCTAGCTTGCAACGCCGCTTGGCGCGTAGCGGCACTGCCGCCCTCGCCGAACAGGCGCTCAAAGACCACGCGCGGATGCGCTTCGGACGGAAGTGGCGTCGTGGGAGAGGACCAGGACAGGCAATCCGTATATACGCACGCGTAACCGTTGTTGCAGACACCGCTCAGTGGGTTCAGATCCATCGCGAGTTGGAGCGAAGCCAACTGCGTCTGGCGGCCCATCTGCTTGGCCGCAACTTGATCGACTGTCGTGCCCAGAAAATAATCCGAGCTCTCGGTGTGTTTAGAGGAGGCCGCGCTCAAAAACCCTGCGTTGGATGTGTCATGCGTACCCGGATAAGCATTCAGCAACCGCGTGTTGGTGATGACGGTAACCTGATCCTTCACCGGCTTGAGCGGAGCGAGGATGGGCGAAAGCTGGTCTAGCTTTCCCTCGCCCGCGGGAGTCCAGCGCGAGGCATCGCAGCCCATCGGGATAAACACGAAGCCGAGCCTGGGCACCGGTTTCGCGGCCGTCTGGGCCCAGGCGGTGGAAGCGGGGATCATCGCATCAAGCAGAGGCAGGGCCAGAGCCGCTTGCGCGCCTTTCAGGAACGTCCGCCGGTGAAGTGCTTTCTTGGTGAGAAACATCGCGCTCTCCTCTTTATTTGGTACTTATTTTATCGGCCACCAACGCTTCATTCATTTCGGCGCGCCGCATCTGGAACGGAACGCTCTTCACGATTCCGAGAATCAGCGACTGGAACCGGTAGTCGTCTTTCGCGGAGTCTTTCACGATCTTGCGAACTGCAGGCGCGTCGTAGTACTCGACGCCTCGTCCAAGCGCGAACGTCATCAGATTTTCGGTCAGAGTGGTAACAAACATCTCAGGGCGGGCCAGCAGCGCGTCTTCGAGCCCATCGATCCCGCGGAACTGTCCGCTGCCGGGTATGGCTCCCGAAGCGTCGAGCGGCGCCCCGTCCACTTCTCTTTCGCGCCATTGTCCGATGGCATCGTAGTTTTCGAGCGCGAAGCCCACCGGATCAATCGTGTTATGGCAGCTCGCGCACACGGCACTCTTGCGATGTGCCGCCAGACGCTGCCGCATCGGCAGATTCGCAGCCACCGTGCTGTCATCGAGCGCCGGTACATTCGGAGGGGGCGGCGGCGGTGGCGCGCCGATGACGTCTTTCAGCACCAAGACTCCGCGAAGTATTGGTGAGGTCCGGGTCGCGTACGAGGTCACCGAGAGTACGCTGCCTTGCCGAAGCAGGCCGCCGCGTTTACTGTCGGGGGAGAGCGTTACGCGACGGAAACGGCTGCCGTAGACGTCGGGAATTCCGTAGTGCTTCGCCAGGCGTTCATTGAGAAACGTGTAATCCGCCCGGATGAAAGTGCGAACGCTGCGATCCTCGCGCAGGACACTGTCGAAGAACAGCTCAGTTTCCTCGCGGAAAGCTTGCCGCAGGTTGTCGTCGAAGTCCCGGAAAAGGTTTGAACTGGGTGCGATCGCGTCGATATTTCGCAGCCGCAGCCACTGCCCCGCGAAATTCGTCGCCAGGTTGAACGAACGGTGATCGGCGAGCATCCTGCGCGCCTGCTTCTCGAGCTCCGCGGGCTGACTCAGCTTGCCGCGAATGGCAGCGTCAAGCAACTCGTCATCGGGAATGCTGCTCCATAGAAAAAATGACAATCGCGATGCCAGCTCAAGGTCGCTCACCCGGTAGACTCCGCCCGGAGCTATTTTTTTGGGATCGCTTTCCACGCGGAACAGGAACTCCGGGTTGGTAAGCACGGCGCTGAGCGCCGCCGTTATTCCCGCATCAAAATCGCCCTGGGCACGAGCTTTGCGATAGAACGCCAGGGGCTCGTCAACATCAACTTTAGTTACCGGCCGGCGATAGGCGCGCCGCAGCAGCGTCGACAGAATTGTTTCCGCACACTTGTCTTCCTGCGCTTTGTCTGATGCGGTCGGCTTGCATACAAATAAGCGGCGGCGGCTCGGAGTGTCGCCAGCGCCTTTGGGTGCATAAGGCCCAGTCACCGAAACCTGGTTGATGGCGGGCGCCGTACGCGGATAGCGCCGGTCGTTGTAACGGGAAACCGGAGGCTGCCGGGGCGTTTCGACTAGCGATGAGCCTTCCTTGACGAAAGTGACGGCGAGATTGTGCGGCCCAGCCTTCACAGTGACGCGCACTTTCAAATCCTTGTCGATATGTGCGTCATCGTTGTCGTTGGCTGCTTTCTCGATCGTAAAAGTCTTGACCGGCTCCCGGTCGAGCAGAACGATGAGCTGATGAGGACGGGCCTCCCTCAGCCCGCTGACGAGTCCTTCCAGATTACGAGCGAGCAGGACCTGGATCTCGTACTCGCCATCCTGGGCAAACGTATAAGAGGTCGACATGCCGCCGCGCGTACCCATCGGCAGCCCGGGCAATTGATCTTCCTGTGTGAGATCAACAGGCACGGTGATGATGTCACTCTCCAGAGCGGATTGCGTACTCCCCACGGCCAGACGGCTGATTTTCTGTGCCGCTGAGATATAGCGATTCAGGAGGGTCGCCGACAAATCGCCGACGATCACGTTGTCGAAGCCATGGCCGCTCTCATCGGCGGGCAGAAGCGAGCCGGCGTCGATATCCAGCGCCAGCAGGTCTCTAATCGAGTTCTGATACTCGGTTCGATTCAGGCGCCGCAGCGTCTCGGTGCGGCCAGGATTCAGTTTCGCGGCCGCCGCCGCATCGAGCGATGTTTCCAGCCACGTGGCTATCGCGAGGCGATCAGCCTCGGCAGGCTGCAGCATATTGGGAGGTGGCATGACGCCCGTTCGCAATTTGCGCACGACCTTTTCCCATAGTTCGGGTTGCGCACCAGGCTTCGACAAATCGACCTGCACCAGACTGAGGCCTGCCGTTTTCAGGCGGTCGTTATGGCAGGACGCGCAATAGCGATCGAGGAATTGACGCTGGCTCGAAGCCGGAGAAGATCCCGCCGGCGCCGCACTCCCTTGCTGCGCAGACATCCTTACCTGCACTGGGATGAAAAGCGCCGCTGTGAGTACGGCGATGCCTAATTTCCGCGCTCTAGGGAACCCCACCGGCTCCGTCATCGGCTGTTTCCTCCCAAAAGAAATATTGTACCCGTTACTTGTGGGATGTGAGGTGCACCCACCTCATTTCGAAGCTTTGTCCGGTAGCGCGAATGCGACATAACCTTTGGTTTGGCCTGCGGCTGGCGGGGCGCTAGCCGCAGCGCCATGCCCTCCGCCGGAATTGATGCCGGAGGAGGCCGGCACCACCAGGAATTGGCGCCCGTTCACCTCATACATGGCCGGCATGCCCTCGGAGCCCGTTGGCAGATCTCCGGTCCAAAGCACTTTCCCGGTATCGGTATCGTGCGCGCGAACCTTGCCATCGGTGGTTGCGACGAAGAGCAGTCCTGTCGATGTGGTGATGATTCCGTGGTGTTCGGCCATAAAGACGCCTGTATTGGTCGCGCCCTGTGCCGCGGCCATCGCATCCTGACCGAGCGGCACCTTCCACTTGATGGTCCCGCTGTTCAGGTCGTAGGCCACCAGCGAGGACCAAGGCGGTCCGATAATGTATGGTTGATTGGGATACAGACCCCAATCTGTGTAATAGCGTCTGCTGGGTGCGTCGATGCCCTCAGGATAGGGAGGGCCACCGATCTGGCTGTAATGCGTTCCGCTGTTGGTGATGTCGAGCCCCCCGGGCGCTCCACCGGACGCAACCACGGGCCCCGATGGCAGCGCGTTCTTCACGGTCGCGCCCGGGCTAGAGAGGACGGTAAACAGCTCCTGCACTGCCACGTCGTCCAGATCCTGGAATGCGGGCATTTCGCCTCGTCCGGAACGAACCACCCGCTGGAAGGAATCAAGATCCAGCCGCGTGTTTATCCCAGCGAGCCTGGGCGGACCCACGGTCGAGCCTGCCCCATTCGGACCGTGGCAGGCCTGGCACCGTTGCTCATATGCGGCCTGACCTGCGGACACGCCTGCCCTTGCGGCGCTGGATCGGGGAGCAAAGGGATCGTCAGTACTCAGTTTATAAATGGTCGGCCAATCCTGGGTGGTCAAGTACACCATTCCCTTGGCCGGATTCGACGCCGCGGTGCCCCAGTTGGAGCCGCCCCGCGCGCCTGGAATCGAAAGCGTTTCCACGGTAGAGGGCGGAGTGAACAGGCCCTCGTGGCGCAGACTGGCGATTCTGTCTTTCCAACTGGCGCGTTCTTCGGCCGTCAGGATGTAAGGGTTCACATCGTCCGCCGTCATTTTTTGACGGGCGAAGGGCGGGGGAGCGGTAGGAAATGGCTGGGTGGGCCAGGACTGCTCTCCGGGCATGTCGCTTTTAGGCACTGGACGCTCTTCGATGGGCCAGAGTGGTTTGCCGGTCACGCGATCGAATACATACAGGAAGCCTTGCTTTGACGATTGTGCGACGGCATCCACAACCTTGCCATCATGGCGCACGGTTACCAGCTGCGGGGCGGTAGTGGCGTCGTAATCCCACAAGTCGTGATGCACCATCTGGAAATGCCACAGCCGTTTGCCGGTACGCGCGTCCAGCGCCAGCAAGCAATTGGCGTACAGATTCGTGCCCGGCCGATCGGCGCCGTAATAATCGTAGGTTGGCGATCCGGTGGGAATGTAGGCAATGCCACGTGGTTCGTCGAGCGTCATTTCGCCCCAATTATTGGTGCCGCCGGAGTAACGCCAGGCGTCCTTGGGCCAAGTCTCGTAACCGAATTCACCGGGATGGGGAATGGTATGAAAGATCCACGCCATTTTGCCGGTGATCACGTTGAAGGCGCGAATATCGCCGGGAGGTGACAGATACGCCTCGCCTGTCGCCGAGCCTATGATGATCAAGTCTTCGAATATCCGTCCCGGGGTGTTCGGTTGAATGCGGGCCATGGTTTTGGGATCACGGCCCAAGCCTTCTCTTAAATTGACCAGCCCATTCCTTCCGAACTGCAAGATCGATTTGCCGGTGCGGGCGTCGATTTCCTCCAGAAAGCCGTTGATCGCGAAGATCAGCCTGCGATCCTTGCGGTCTTTACTTTCCCAGTAGGCTATGCCGCGGGTACTCAGGCCGGGGAGGTCCGGCATGAATCCAAATCTCTTTTCCGGTGGCGGCGTCCAGGGCAACCAGCGAGCTGTTCTTCGCCAGCACGTACATCACGTTGTCCACGACGATGGGATTGAAGAGGTAGGTGTTGTCGTCGCCAGTGGGATAAATCCATGCAATCTTAAGTTGATTTACGTTCGACTTATTGATTTGATCGAGTGTGACGTAGTGAGACGAGTCGGCGCCGCCACCGTAGTTCGTCCATTTCCTGTGATCCTGCTGAGCCGTCGCGAGGGAAGTTGCCAGCGCGATCAAAAGGGCGGGTCGAGCTACATTGCCGAATATAGACAAGATACAAGCCTACACGACGATCTTTGTGGCTACAACCCCAGGTCGTTGAGTTAACCGCGCGCATCCGTTGCTTGCCTACGCTCCGGTGCCCCGGATTACAGTTTCGCGCGGATCTGCCGATTGAAGAGGCATTGTGTTGAATCCTGACGTTCTTCGAGCAACCGCCCTTCGGGCAGCCGATCGGATGCCGCTATTGTCCGTGGTACTCAACCGTGCGTTGGGCCTGCTGGCGCAGGGAGATGAAGTGTCGGTGAAGGATCTCAGCAGCGTCATCGAAGAAGACGTTGTCATCACGGGCAGCCTGCTCTCAATAGCGAATTCCGCGTTGTATTGCGGGAACAGCAGGGTGGCGTCGGTACGGCCCGCCATTGTCAGGCTGGGGCTTCGCAAGACCCGAAATGTGCTGCTGGGGTTGACGGTCGGCAAATGTTTCGCTTCGGTGCGCGCTCCCGGACCATGGTCGTCGATCCGCTTCAACTCTCACTCACTCGCGGTTGCCACTTTGAGCGACCTCATTGTGCAAAGCGTGCCCTCCGAAAATGCCGAATGGGCCTTCATGGCGGGGTTGCTGCATGACATCGGTCTGCCCCTGATCGCGGTGGGTCTGCCGGAGCAGTATCGGGCCCTGGCGGCGCAGGCCGACAACGAAGCCAATATCGTGGAGCGTGAGCGAGAGACGCTGGGCTTCACCCACTTTGATTTGGGAGCCGACTTGCTCGTGCGTTGGAACTGCCCACCGATCGTGCAGGAAGCAATCCGGTTCGGCGATAGTCTTGACATTCCGATCGAGCAGCCGTTGAAATTAGGTGCGGTCGTGAAATCGGCAAGCCAGGTGGCCGAGGCGAGCGGCATCTCCCTTTTCGATTCGTGCGAAGACATCGGTCTTACGGCTCAGTTGGTAGAAGCGCTCGGAGTTCGAGCACCGCAGGATTTCATCGCCAAGTTTCAGGCAGAGTACGGGAACGTGCAGGCCTGCGCCGCATAGTCGGGCACTGGCCCTCAGGTAAAACACTAAGTCCGCAGGGACGGAAGTACCGCTGTAACAACGGTACATGGGCTCCATAGACACTCTGCGCCGGTTAGATTTCAATAGGTCATGGCGAGATGCAACTCCTGTTTCGGCATTATCACTAAGACTGACTTGAAGTGTTACGTCTGCGGGGACATCGTGACAGAATCCGAACGAATGAATCTATGGTCGGCATTGTTGCGGGCATGGGCGAAAGTCACGGCGCCACCAGTCGACAGTGAAACCGTGGCTAGGATCAGGGGTTGGAATCACCTGAACAAAATCCAACGAGAATCAAGTTTTCGTGAGAACTCACCTGTGAAGTAGAGGATAAATATTGCCGCGGCGAAGTGATGCCCTCACGGTTAGGGACGCTTCTCTTGCTTCAGAATATCGAGCCTGCATTTGTCGCCATCGGCGTCGATGATGTCAAGCTTATGGTTGTCCTGGAAGTATTTGATCTCATCGCCCTGGATGAGCAGGCACCAACCGCTCCACGCATGCCGCTCCTCCGCGGTGTAGATGTAGTCGCCGCCGCGGATGATGACGATATTCGGATCGTCAGCAGTGTGGCGCGGCGCCGATTTCGCGTATTCGGGGATGCTGATGTAAGAATCCGCTGCCACTTTTCCGGCCTTCCAATCGCGTTGAGTGGTTGCCGCGAACATTAGGCAGGGGAATATCAGGTAGCAGAGAACGAGTCTTGTCATTTCTTGACCTAAGAGCAGCGTACGCTTACCGCATCATCAACTACATCGCCCGAATGCCATAGCGGCCGGGCATTAGAAGGACACGGAGATCCGCCACGTCGGCCAGGGCAGCCGAAAACCAATGATCGTGATAGAGTGCCCGTATGACGCCTGAACAAGCCACTTTCTTATTGCACCAAGTGTTACTTCCGCAGATCGAAAATGAACACAAGACCACGCGCCGGCTAATAGCGGCGTTGCCCTCCGGCAAGGGAGAATATAAACCTCACGAGAAATGCATGACCGCGTGGCAGCTCGCCACCCATATCGTCAGCAGCCAGATTTTCTTCCTGGAAGGAATCGCCGCGGGAAAATTTGAGCGGGGCGCACCGTTGCCCGAATCGATTACCACTCCGGAGCAGCTTCTGGTGTGGGATGAAGAGCACTTTGCGAAAGCCGTTGCGGCGTTGAAGAGCGTGAAGGGAGAGGATCTGGTGAAAGAGGTGAATTTCATGAACGTGTTCATATGGCCTGCCGTAAACTTCGCTCAATTGTCCGGAAACCACACAATTCACCACCGCGGCCAGTTGTCCTCTTACATTCGCCCCATGGGCGGTAAAGTCCCGGGTATTTATGGCCCGAGCGGCGATACCGCGGTTCCGGCAACGGCCTAGCTCGCCGCTGGCCGAAAAGGCTGCGAGCCAGTACAGCCTCAGTTAGTTTGTGGACAAAGATGATTCTGAAATTACGTGTCTTAGCCGACACATCTGGTCAGGGCCTGATCGAATACGCGTTGATGGTCGGCTTCGTAGCCGTTGCCGCCGGCGCAGTGATGCCGGGCGTCGCGTCCAGTATCAGTACGATCTTCTCGAAGGTAGGGTCGGTATTGAAAGTGGCGTCCCACCCAAGGCAGCTAGGTGGCTGTGCAGTTCTTTCGTTACCCCGGCCTTCAGATACCGTCCTTGGTTCATAGCCAGCCGATAGTTATCGTTCCGTAATACAGCGGTGGCAAAATTGAAGTATCCAGTGTTGTTCACGATACCCACAACGCGTGCGATGGCAGGGCCTGTTCTTGTTATCGGAGGAGAGCAGGCCTAGCTCCCGTCGGCAAGCATCCCCCGCGATTCGAAACAAAATCATATCGCCACCATCCAACTACCGTGCACCAAGGACAACCTTGGTCCGGAAAGCGGGTCACCAATATGTTCAAGCTAACATTTATGATCGGAATCGCGGCCGTACTCGCGTTCGGCCAGGAGGAAACGCCAGACCGGCGTTTGCGGCATGCAGCGGACACCTTGAAAGAGATCATGTCTGCGCCTGACAAAGGGATACCTCACGATCTGTTCGAGAAGGCGCGCTGCGTCATTATCGTGCCTGGCATGAAGAAGGGCGCCTTCGTATTCGGCGCGGACTACGGGCGCGGCTTTGCTGTTTGCCGGAACGGCAACGGATGGGCAGGTCCCGCCGCCGTGCGCATGGGAGGCGGCAGTTATGGCGCGCAACTCGGAATTGAATCGACCGACGCAGTGATCCTGGTGATGAACCAGAGGGGCATGGACCGTTTGGCCGGTGACAAATTCACGATTGGCGCGGATGCCTCCGCTGCGATAGGGCCGATTGGGCGAACCGCCGCGGCTGACACCGATGCCCGGCTGACTGCAGAAATGCTTTCTTATTCCCGCACCAAAGGTATTTTCGCAGGCGTATCACTGGACGGCACCACGATAACGCCGGATCACGCAGAGGATCGCAAGCTCTACGGTCGGGATGTAAGCAACCGGGACATCATCCGCGGTGAAGTCCCAGCTCCAGAAGCCGCTAAGGTGCTCACTTCGGTGTTGGACGAGTATTCTCGTCGTTAGGACTCACAAGTGAAGGGAAGAGGTAAAGTATGTCGGTTTTAGCGTGGATTATTTTAGGTTTAATCTCTGGCTTCATTGCCAGTAAGATTGTCAACAAACAAGGCGAAGGTTTTTTCCTGGATATCGTATTGGGTGTCATAGGCGCCGTTGCGGGTGGGTGGATTTTTAGCGCTATCGGCGGACACGGCGTCAATGGCGTCAATCTTTATAGCATCTTTGTAGCTGTGATCGGTGCGATTGTCGTGCTGTCGATTTATCACGCGGCACGGCGAACATCCTAAGTTCAGTTTTGATCTCCGAATCTCCCGGCACGTGGCGCGACGAGACTTTGTCACGCCACGTGCCCGCTTCTATATACTTCCCCTTTTAATCTCGCCACGAAGCGTGTCATCATGGAGCTAACCATAAAAGCTTCATCGGCGCGTGCACGGAACTCGCCAGCTTCACCCTATCCAGTAAACGAATTCGAACATGGAACGAACTTACGATCGGCACGTCACTTTCGATCAGCACATCAAGAGTTATCACGCGATCATTTCTCCCAAAGAGCTTATGGGGAAGCTCCCGTTAGGCCAGGGTAGCCAAACTGTTTTGGATGCACGGCGTGAGATTGAAAAGATTCTGAACCGTGAGTCCAACAAAAAGTTGCTGGTTGTCGGTCCGTGTTCGATCCACGATCCCGAAGCGGCCCTGGAGTATGCGCGGCGGCTGAAAGCTGTTGGAGACAAATGCGACAAGCTCCTGATTGTGATGCGTGCTTATTTCGAAAAACCCAGAACGACTGTAGGTTGGAAAGGGTTCATTAACGATCCGCGCCACAATGGCACGTTCGAGATGGAGGAAGGGCTCACCCAAGCGCGCAAGCTACTGGTCCAGTTGGATCAGATGGGCATGCCGGCAGCTACCGAGGCGCTCGACCCAATCACGATCCAATACTTCGCCGATCTCATAGCCTGGGCCGCCATAGGCGCACGCACCACCGAATCGCAGACCCATCGCGAAATGGCCTCCGGGCTTTCCATGCCCGTCGGTTTCAAGAACACAACCGACGGGAACATCGATGCTGCAGTAAATGCGATCAAGGCCTCGCAGGTGCCACACACCTTCATCGGCATGGACGAGAACGGCCGGACCTCCATAGTCTCAACCACCGGCAATGCTTATGGGCACATCATTCTGCGCGGCGGAGACAAGCCCAACTACGATCGCGAGAGTGTCGCAAAAGCCGTAGGGAAGTTGACCGCAGCGGGCATGCCTGCAAGGATCATGATCGATTGCAGTCATGGAAACAGCGCCAAGGATTACACCCGCCAGCCATTGGTGTTCCGGAATGTCGTGGAGCAGATGCGCGAAAACAAGGCCATTATCGGCATGATGCTCGAATCGCACCTCCACCAGGGAAGCCAGCCGATTACGGCGGAGCTAAATTACGGCGTATCCATCACTGACCCCTGTATTGGATGGGACACCACTGAGGCACTTCTTTTAGAGATGCAGGGCGCCAGTTAAGCGGCTGCCTACGTTTACTCTCCTAGCGTGGGTCTAAACTCACGTGCGAGGCGCTGCGCTTCAGCGATTTGATCCGGCGTCATCTTTCTGGCAACAAGATCCCGGTTTTTGGCGATCCGGCTATCGCCCCTTCGGGCCGCCAGACTAAACCACATGTGCGCCTGAACGTAGTCTTGTGGCACGCCTTTGCCTTCGGCATACAAAACGCCGAGACTTAATTGCGCATCCGCGTTTCCCTGATCCGCCGCCAACTGAAACCAATCCGCGGCTTCCGCGTAGTCCTGAGAGACGCCCCGCCCTTGAGCATGCATAAGGCCGAGGTTTACTTGCGCAATCGAGTTTCCTTGATCGGCTGCCAATCGAAACCACCGCAATGCCTTCTCGTAATCGCGTGGGCCGTTCAGGCCCTGGGCATCGATGATGCCGAGTTCCGCCTGTGCATCGGCTGCTCCGCGGTCCGCAGCCGAGCGACACCACCGTGCGGCTGCGCTGTAATCCGGCGGTCCGCCGAAGCCTTGGGCATACATGATGCAGAGGTTCGATTGCGCAATCGCAACTCCGCGGCTCGCAGCCAACCGGTACCACTCCATCGCTTTCTTGTAATCCTGCGGGACACCTTCGCCGTGGAAATACATGCCGCCGAGGCTCACCTGTGCCACCACGTTTCCTTCTCTCGCCAAGGGCAGCAGCTGCGCGAGGGCCGTCGCATAATCGCCATTCTCAACTGCTTGTCTGCCAGCCGATAAATCAGCGAGGGCCGGCAGAGTAATCGAAAGGAACAGGAGGATAACTCTCATATGCATTAGCAGCGTGGGTATCGCGCTGCGGCATTCCACCCGTGGAGCGCGCCGACGCTTGCTGGGATACAGCCTTCAGGCTTCTTTTCCTGCTCGGGAGCCTTCACTTTTTCGGAGCGCTTTCGACTGCCCTCGCCGCCCGCGTTGGATGCCGAAGCCGCGTTGAAAATCTTCCCGCGAACACGCACAGCGTCGCGATAGCGCACGTCGAATCTGGCACGTTTTTCAGGGTCGCTCAGGACCTGATGCGCCGCGGCAAGCCGTATGAACTTTTCGCTATTTCCGGTTTCCGTGTTGTCGGGATGGTAGCGTGAGGCGAGCATTCGATAAACCCGAGAAATCGTGTAAGCGTCTGCGTTGGGGCTTAGCTGCATCGCTTCATAACAATCCAGCGGCAAAGACGAGCCGCTATCTACAAATTCCAACCCTGCCCGGTACGTGCCGTCGGGCTTGGCAACGCACCACCTCACGCCGGCTTGCAGATGGTCCGCCGTGCGGTCCTCGGCCGACTTCCCGCGTACAAGCACCGTGGAACCGGCCTTCAGAGGGGCCATCAGGTTCACGCCGAATCCGCCGTCGATGATATCGACCACCTCGGCCGTGACCCAGTTGGGACTCCCCACGCTGCCGGTCACCTCGACGCGAATCACGGACGAGTCGACTCGTTTTCTGTTCGCTCTCCGCCGTTGTGTCTTCGTTGTGGCTTCCATATGCGACTGTACTTGTTATCTCACCGCCGCATTTAGGCCGGAATCGGCTCTTAGTACCGATTTGAAGTCGCTGAAAGTACTGGGAAAGTACTAGGCGCACAATCGACTAAGCGACAATGAAGTTACCGTTGCGGGCAATATGGTCATTCTTTACGGCTACCTTAAGAACTACTGGAAGTTTGTTGCGGCTGCGCTGGTGCTGGCCGGGATCAATCAAGTCTTTTCGCTGCTCGATCCACTGATTTTCCGGCACATTATCGATTCCTACGCTACCCGGTATCGCGAGTATTCGATCTCCCAGTTTTTGCGCGGCGTCAGTCTTCTGCTCGCGGCAGCGGTTGGGGTGGCGTTTGTGTCTCGAGTCGCTAAGAACTTTCAGGATTATTACGTGAACGTCATCACCCAGCAGGTGGGGGCGCGCCTCTATTCCGACGGGATCCGGCACTCGCTGGAGCTGCCCTATACGCTATTTGAAGACCAGCGCAGCGGCGAAACGCTGGGCAGATTGCAGAAAGTACGCACGGATGTGGAGAAGCTCATCACCTTGGCTGTGAACCTTGCCTTCACGACGCTGATCGGACTGGTATTCGTCATGATCTACGCGTCGCAAGTGCACTGGTCCATCGGACCGGCCTACTTGCTCACGGTGCCGCTGCTGGGCGGGTTGAGCTCGCTCCTCAGCCGCAAAATCAAAACCGTACAGACGCAGATTGTGCGAGAGACCACCGCTCTCGCCGGGGCGACAACCGAGTCGTTGCGTAATATCGAGCTGGTGAAAAGCCTGGGCCTAGCGCAGCAGGAAATCGACCGCCTGAACTCTACCACCGCGAAAATCCTCAAGCTCGAGCTGAAGAAAGTCCGCTATCTCCGCAGCCTGAGCTTTGTCCAGGGTACCTGCGTGAACATGCTGCGCACTTCGATCCTTTTCCTGATGCTCTACCTTATCTTTACCCAGCGCATCACCGTGGGGCAGTTTTTCTCGCTATTTATTTATTCCTTCTTTATCTTCGGACCGTTGCAGGAACTCGGCAACGTGATAAACGTCTATCGTGAAACCGAAGCTTCGCTAGCGAATTTCGAGGAACTCCTAAAGCTCCCGGTTCAGCCCAAGCCGGAACATCCGATTGAGCTGGCGACGCTCGAAACACTTGAGTTCCGTGGCGTATCTTTTCAGCATCAGACCGCTTCCAAACCCGCTTTAAGCGAAATTTCATTCCATGTGCGCCGCGGCGAAACGATTGCTTTTGTCGGTCCTTCCGGGTCGGGGAAGACGACACTGGTGAAATTGCTGGTGGGTCTTTATGACCCGAAGTCCGGTCACATCTTTTATAACGGCACCCCGGAAAATCAGATCGCTATTGAAGACTTGCGGGAGCGGATAGGCTTTGTCACCCAGGACGCCCAGCTATTTTCCGGGTCGATTCGCGAGAACCTTCAGTTCGTCCGCCCGGACGCGACCGATCAGCAATGTCTGGAGGTTCTGCATCAAGCCTCGATCGACGGGTTGCTCGCGCGCGCCGACCGCGGGCTGGATACGGTGATTGGCGAGGGCGGCGTCAAGGTATCGGGCGGCGAGAAGCAGCGCCTCGCGATCGCCCGCGCCCTGCTGCGCCAGCCTGAACTGTTAATCTTCGACGAAGCGACGTCTTCGCTTGACTCGATCACAGAGGAAGATATCAGCCAAACCATTCGGGACGTTGCCGCCACCCGCGATGCGATCACGATTTTAATCGCACATCGTCTTTCCACAGTTCTGCATGCCGACTGCATCTATGTTCTGGAACGCGGGCGCATCGCCGAAAGCGGGCGGCACGATGAACTGCTCGAAAAAAGAGGACTGTACTACGCGATGTGGCGTCAGCAGGTTGGTGAAGGACGGGCGGTTATCCCGATAAACGCGAACTATTCGCCGGTCATCAGCAGTTCAACCTGATTGCCATCCGGGTCTTTGACGAAAGCGACCATATATCCGGTTGACGATTTGAACGCCGGGCGCAGCACCGTACCGCCGCTGCGTTTTGCGGACTCGATTGCTTTGTCGATGTCGGGTACCTGCAGGATGAGCGACGCCATCGCCCCCGCAGGAGCATCCTTCGGACGGGTGGTAATCACGAGCGGCGTGGTGGTGGCCTTCTTGGCCAGCTCAACCGTCGAACCGGAGTTGACGACGATCTCCTGGAAGGTCGCCGTCGTGACGGGGCGCCGGACTTCCGACATGCCAAAAGCTTTCTCGTAGAATTTTGCAATTGCTTCGGGATCCGTCGCCAGAACCCGGATCGTGCGCACATGGATGCCGCTTTCCTGCGCCAATCCAATTGTCGCCGCGATCAGAATGTAGCTGGCCGTTTTGATTAAGGTCATATCATCTCTCCGTCGCTCAAACAGTCTATCACTGCCCTAGACCGCCCCGGCGGTACCAATGGCATGAGCCCGCGCTACTTAGTTTCACGACACCGTGAAGAAAGCCGTGCCCTCCGGTCTGCGGAGGAGGACCCGACGGACTCGCGCTCGCGTCATGAACATCTATGGAAAATGGCGTCGGTTTTTTGGATTCAAGGTGGGCCGCAAGACACTACCGGCGCCGGACGACGACATGCGCGAAGAACTGCGGAAGTTCTGTTCGGTGTGCGGCATCTTCAAACGTTCGGTCCAAACCCAGCCGCTCATCCAGCCGGTCATGTCGGCGACGTGGTCGAAGGCCTATGCTTCGTGGGCCAAACAGCATCCGCAGTTGTCAAAGTATCCGGAGCGTCCCGCGCCCGCCGATTGAAGAACCTAGCTTGCGCTCTTCGCGGATTTGGCGCGTTCCCGGGCCGGGACTTCCGCCGCGGCCGGCTTTCGCGCAATTGTTTCGCGGCGCAGGGCCTGAGCGAGGAACCCGGCAGTGGTGGCAACTTGCGCCACAATCACCAATCCGCATACAGCTAGGGCACGCCCTGTCGGGTGCTCGCGAAACGGCGCGAGCAGTAAGTTGGGATACAAGCGGGGCGATTCCAAACGGGGCGAAGAAGCTTCGTTGGTGTAATATCGCCACGCGCCACGTCCGTAATGGAAGTGCTGACGCAGGAAGCCGCGCAAACTCAAACGATGGTAGTGGAGCACCTTCACGGACGATTCATACGACAGCCGGAAACCGGCTTGGCTCCAGCGTGCGCAGAGATCCCGATCTTCTCCTCCCGCTATCCGCCAGGAACGGTCCATGGCGCCGATCGCGAACAGCGGCGCCTTAGGGAAAACCAGGTTGTTGGTGGGAGCGTAACGCACGTACCCCGATGCATCCCGTCCTGACACCATCAGGCTCTCGACGATGGATTGAGTCGTCTCCGCGTAGAGATCTTCCTTCGCCCCGTTAATGGTCCGGCCAGCCACTCCGCATCCCGGGGCGTGTTTCACGGCGGTTTCGATGCGGCTCAGCCAATCTTTGGCAGGAAGGCAATCATCGTCCGTGAAGGCGAGGTACTCACCCCGCGCGTGATCGATACCGAACTGGCGGGCAGAAGCGCATCCCCCATTCGCCTGGCGTAGCAGCCTGATCTGAAGACGGCCGGCGAAATCGCCGACGATTGGTTCAAGAGACTGTCTACCGCCGTCATCGACCACCACAACTTCGAAAAGCGCCTTAGGAAACGTTTGCTCCGCCAAAGCGGCAAGGCACCGCGACAGTTGCCGCGGCCGGTTGAGAGTGGGAATGACTACGGAAAACAGAATGCTCACTGCGCGTTTTCCCTCTGGACCGGTTGAGGCTGGCCCGTTTTCACCGACTCGACAGCAGCCTCCACCGCTTCTACCGCGCGCAATCCATCCTCGAGTGTCGCCTCGGGTGCCACACCTTCACGCACACAGGCAAGAAAATGCTTCCAGCTCTCGCCGTAGGATTTCAGGTAATCGCCTCCATGAAGTGTGCGCATGCCTTTTGGAAAATTATGCACGAAAGTCGCTAAGGAGCGGAAGCGTACCGAGGGTCTACCGGGTACTTCATGGTAGTTCCGGTACTCAAGGCCGTCGAATCTCAAACAATCGATCCGCAGCCAGCCCGACTTGCCGCTGACGACGATTTCGATTTCGTGGGGACTCCGCTCAGAGAACTCGCCGGTGACCAGAACCCCATCCGACATTCGGCCGCTGAGGATTGTGGTCTCATCCTCGCGAATTCCATTTTTTGTGGCCGCAAAGATCCAGTCGAATTCGCTTCCCAGTAAGTAGCGAATCAAGTCCAAGTGGTGCACTGCGATTTCAACTAGGGCGCCGCCTCCGGTGGCGCGGGCCGTCTTCCATTGCGGAATACCGGCGTCTCCGCGGGGGCTGTGCCAAACGACGCGGATAGACTCAATTTCGCCCAACTCTCCGCGGGCGATGCGCTCGCGTGCGGGCTTGATCAGGCGATGAAAGCGCATATGGAATCCGGTCATCGCCGCTATTCCGGCGGAGCGTCCTTCACGAACCAGCTGCGCCGCATCGGACACAATCAGCGTCAGCGGTTTTTCCACCAGGACATGTTTTCCGGCACGAATTGCCCCGAGCGCCAGTTCGCTGTGGGACCCGGGATCGGTGAGAACCCCGACGGCATCGACGTCGGACATCGCGAACACTTCACGGGCATCCGTACAGAGCCGAGCAGAAGGGAAGCGCACAGCCACCGCCTGGCATCGCGAGAGATCGAGATCGCAGAGGGCGACCACCACCGCGTCGCCCGAGCGTTGGATTGCGGGCGCGTGTTTTTCACGAGTTACCTCGCCGCAACCGATCAACGCTAACCGAACGGGGTGTTTCTCCGGAAGAGCCAAACAACTTCTCCAGAATCGTATGGTTTGAAGATTCTCACTATAGCAGTTAGGAACGCGCTTCCATGCGCACTTGAAGCGGATTCGCGGACTGCAGCGTGATGCGTGGACGAAGCCGAACGGGTCCGTTCGTGACGGGACTCACGTCGAAATGCCGGATGAGCGACGCCAGAATGACCGTGCCCTCTACTTCGGTGAGATGCCTGCCAAGACACATCCGCGGGCCAGCTCCGAAAGGGAAGTAGGCGAGGGCGGGGCGATGCTCGCCAGCTTCGGAGAGAAACCGTTCGGGACGAAAGCTGAGCGGCTGATCGTAGAAACGCGGGTCATGATGCATGACCCAGGGGCTCAGATAAATTTTCGTTCCCGCGGCAACGGCTTCCCCGCTGGGCAGCGTGACAGCCGCGGTTGCATAGCGGACAAATAACCAAGTGGGCGGGTAAAGCCGCATGCTCTCTTGTAAGACCGCCCAGGTATAGCGCAGCGCCGCGGAATCCACCGCCTCCGCGCGAATCTTGGACTGCACATCGGGGTGAGTGGCAATCAGCCACAGCGCCCATACCAGGCCTTCGCCGACAGGTTCATATCCGGTAATTCCGAGTGCGATTCCCTCGTCGAGGAGCTCCGCCTCCGTCAGCGGGGTCGCGGCAAGCTGGCCGAGCAAGCAGGAAGAGTCGGGTTGGCGACGGAACTCGGCGATCCGCCCTTGCACGTAGTCCCGAATCGTTCGCATCGCACTGCGATAGCGGAATTGCAGCGGCACGGGAATCCATTGAGACCAGGAAAACGGGAAACTGAAACGAAATTGCAGATACTCGCGGCGAACCCGAAACGCTCGATTCAGTTCATCGCTGCGCTGTAGGTAGCTAGGCCCGAACAGTATTCTGCTAGCGACGGCCTCAGCGATTTCCGGCATCGCCTCCCGCAGGTCGAGAACGCGGGGGGATGTCCACGAAGTCGTGATCTGTTTAGTGGCATCGAGAACCACCGGCGCGAATTTTATCGCCGAAGCCCGCGTGAAGACGGGTTGCAGTGCCGCGCGGAGGCGATGGTGGCGGCCTCCTGAGCTCGTCAGAACGCCCTGACCAAAAATTTGCCGCCCTCGTACGCCAGAGATCAGAGGCGACTTTGCGAAGCTGGGTGACGCCCCCTGGAGAACGTGGCGGATGTCCGCAGGCTCGCGGAGCAGTACCGTCGGTCCACCCAACGCGAGCCGGACCACCGGCTGTTCGGTTTCGGCGCAACGATCGAGAAACGCAAGTTTATCGGCATAGAAGGAAGGTAAATGGTCGAGCAAAGGCCATCTTTTGGGGATGCTCATGATGTTGGAAGATCAAGGCTTTCTATTGTCACAAATTTAAGGCGTTGAGCAGGTTCAGCAGAGCCCCTCTGGTATCATGAACGTCGTCGTATGGTAGCGCACAGGACGCTTCGTGATAAATTGGCCTCGCGAGTCCTGTTATTTTCCCTGTATTTTGTTTGCGTTGTTCTGCTCCAGTGGCGCGGGAATGTCTTTCGCAGCGAGCTTGGCGGCAACGCGGATGAGCCCGCGCACTACGTCACTGGCCTGATGGTTCACGATTACGTGATGGCGGGATTTCCTGGATCTCCGCTGTCCTACGCGCGCAACTACTATCTTCACTATCCGAAAGTCGCGCTGGGGCATTGGCCTCCTTTCTTCTACATCGTCCAAACCGCGTGGACGCTCATCTTCACGACCTCGCGAACATCGGTGATGCTCCTGATGGCCGTCATCACTGCGCTGCTCGCTACCGTGCTGTGTGAAGCCCTCCGCGAAGAATTCTCGGTGGCGATCGGCGTCGCCGCCGCGGCGCTGTTTATTTCATTGCCCGTCATCGAAGAATTCAGCGACGTTCTGATGGCGGAGATGTTGGTTGCTCTGCTGCTGTTGCTGGCGGTCCTTGCGTACGGGCGTTATCTCGACACGGGTCGTTGGCAATTCGCCGCGTGGTTCGGAATATGGTTTAGCGTGGCGCTCCTCACGAAGGGAACCGCCATCCAACTGGCGTTTGTGCCTCCGTTCGCCGTTTTGTTCGCGCGGCGCTGGAGCCTGCTCCGGCGGTTCTCGTTCTGGCTGCCGGCGATGATTGTTCTGGCGATTGCGGGCCCTTGGTATCTTTGGGTGCCCGGTGCCCAGCACGAATCAGTGGCTCGATTTGGCGGAATCACGATAGCCCGCGGGAGGTTGTTGGGGACGTTACTGGGATGGGCCGGAATGCTCGGCTTTGTGCTCCTGGTCGCGACAACGATGGGGGTAATAATTCGCGGCCGGCAGATCCTGCGTGGGCTGGCGGCCGGTAAATGGACGGCAAGTCTAGCGGCGCTACTCGGAGCTTATCTGGTTCGCCTGTTCGTAGGCGCTTATGAAGACCGCCATCTTGCCGTCAACATTCCAATGCTGCTGACGTTCGCGGCTGTCTCGGCGAACTGGTTGTTTGAACAGCCTACGTGGCAGCGAATCAGTGTTGCCACCAGAACGTCAATTGTTGGATTGGTCTTGGTTGCGATGATTAGCTTCAACGTCCGCGCGAGTCCGATCAAGCGGCACTACGGATTCTCCGAAGTTGCACGGGATCTCTTGTCCCATGCAGCCTTCAAGAATTCCGTTTTCTTAGTTTGCGGCAACCCCACCAGCGAAGGCGTATTCATCTCGGAAGTAGCGGCACGTGAATCCCGGCCGGGCCACATTGTACTGCGTGCCAGCAAGATGTTGGCGTCCGAAGATTGGATGGGATCGCACTACCAGCCGATATTTCAGAACCAGGAGGACACGTTGCAGTATCTTGAGAGCATCCCTGCCGGCATTGTCATTATCGATGCCGACGGCCGGCGCACACCGCACGGGCAACTGCTTTTCCAGGCGATCCAGTTACACCCGGAGAAGTGGGAACTCATCAGCGTTGTTCCTGACGGCATCCAGGCATATCGCTTGATTGGTCACGAGGGCCGTCCAGTTAGCAAAATCCGGATCCCGATGCGGTCCGGGCTTTACGGGAAGTTCGAGAATTAGGCACATGCATTCCCCGGCATGTAAAACTTGAGAATTCAGATGCCAAACGCCGGCTTGTTCATCCCCTGTTACGTTGACCAGCTGTATCCGCAAATCGGAATCGCGACCCTGCGCATTCTGCGCCGACTCGGCCTCAACGTCGAGTTCCCGCAGGAGCAGACGTGTTGCGGGCAGCCCATGGCGAACTCAGGTAGCGACGCCGCCGCCCGACCCCTCGCCGAACGTTTCCTGGAAATCTTCGGCAAGTACGACCATGTTGTGAGCCCGTCCGGTAGCTGCGTTTCCATGGTGCGGAACCATTACAATCACTGGCTGCATGGCAAACCCGGGTTCGAACATCTTCGCGACCATACGTTCGAGCTTTGTGAGTATCTCACCGACGTCGCTAAAGTTGTCAAAGTCGATGGCGAGTTCCCCTTCAAAGTCGGCCTTCAGATGAGCTGCCATGGCTTGCGTGAACTTCGTCTGGCGCGCTCGTCCGAACAGATGATCGCTCCGTTTAACAAAGTGCGCCAGCTTCTCGCGCAATTGCGCGGGATCGAAATCGTCGAATTGTCGCGGCCTGATGAGTGCTGCGGTTTCGGTGGCACCTTCGCTGTCGCGGAGCAAGGCATCTCGTGCCTAATGGGGCGCGATCGTATTCAGGACCATGCCCACGCCGGCGCCGAAATCATCGCTGGGTTCGACATGTCGTGCCTGATGCATCTCGACGGGCTGATCCGCCGCAACAATCAACCGCAACGCGTCATGCATGTCGCAGAAATCCTGGAGAAAGCAAAGCTCTCATGACCGGCCACGCTGAAAAATCCGCCGCCTTTGTCGCGGACGAGGATCGCGCGCACTGGCATGACCAGTCGCTTTGGTTCGTTCGTTCCAAGCGCGACCGGCAAGCCTCCAGCATTCCCGAGTGGGAGGCTCTTCGCGAAGCTGCTTCCGCTATTAAGACCCACACCCTCTCCCGGCTGGCCGATTACCTGGAGGAGTTTGAGCGCAACGCCATCGCCAATGGAATTCAAGTCCACTGGGCTCGCGATGCCGCCGAGCACAACGCCATTGTGCACCAGATCCTGTCGAGCCACGGTGTAACGCGCCTGGTCAAGTCGAAGTCGATGCTGACGGAAGAGTGCCATCTCAATCCTTATTTGGAGGCTCGTGGCATTGAAGTCACCGACACCGATCTCGGCGAACGTATTGTGCAGCTCCGCAAAGAACCGCCCAGCCACATCGTCATGCCGGCCATTCATTTGAAGCGCGAAGAAATCGGCGAGCTGTTCCACATCGAACTCGGCACTGACAAGGGCGCCTCGGATCCCAAGTACCTCACCGAAGCCGCCCGCGGCCACCTCCGCAGCAAGTTCATGGGCGCCCAAGCCGGACTTACCGGCGTCAACTTCGCCGTCGCCGAGACCGGAGGCATCGTCGTCTGCACCAATGAAGGCAATGCGGATATGGGCGCCAGCCTGCCGCCTCTACATATCGCGTGTATGGGCATCGAGAAGCTCATTCCGCGCGCCGCGGATCTGTCGGTTTGCCTGCGCCTGCTCGCGCGCAGCGGCACTGGTCAGCCGATCACCTCGTACACATCGCATTTCAACGGGCCTCTGCGCGGCGGCGAAATGCACGTTGTCATCCTCGATAACGGCCGCAGCCGCATTCTCGGCCAGGAGACTTTCCGGCGATCCCTAGGCTGCATCCGCTGCGGCGCTTGCATGAACACCTGTCCGGTTTATCGGCGCAGTGGAGGCTATAGTTACGGCTACACCGTTCCCGGTCCCATCGGCTCCCTCCTCGCGCCGCAGCGCGATCCCGAGAAATATGCCTCTCTGCCGTTTGCGTCGAGCTTATGCGGCTCCTGCACCGATGTTTGCCCCGTTAAAATCGACCTCCATCATCAGTTGCTCGCGTTCCGCAAAGTGTTGGTCGATCTCAAGGCAGTGCCTCTGCAGAAGCGTCTCAGTATGGCGATGATGGGCTTTGTTCTCTCACGTCCGACTCTCTATCGAATGGGTGGCAGTCTGATGCGTGCGATTGTTCCCCGTCTTCCGCGCAGTCTCGCGTACGGGCCTTGGAACCCATGGGGAATCCAACGTGAGCTTCCACCGATGCCAAAGCAGAGCTTCCGCGATCTCCTCAAAAAGGAACCGTCATGAGCAGCCGCAACGCGATTCTCGATTCCCTCCGCCGGAACGTTCCGCCGCCCGCTTCGCTTCCGCCTCCGGTAAACGGAATCCGCTACCCTGATCCGATCAAACAATTTGAGGAGACGTTGACCGTTGCAGGGGGCACGCTTGTCCGCGCCACTGCGCGAGACATCGCTTATGAGCTAGCCAAACTTGATGTTTACGCAAACGCGGCGAAAGTCGCATCGCTCGTGTCCGGCATCCCATCAAAGAATGTTGACTTGAGCGCGATCGAGGACCCGCACGATCTCGAAGGCATTGATGTAGCCGTCATTCCCGGCAAGTTCGGAGTTGCCGAAAACGCTGCCGTCTGGATCCCCGGCGAAACTCTAATGCCTCACCGGGCGGTTTTCGTCATAACGCAGCATCTCATTCTGGTCATTCCCGCAAACGAAATCGTGAATAATCTCCACGAGGCTTACGAACGAATTCAATGGAGCCCCAACAGTTTTGGCATCTTCATCTCCGGCCCGTCTAAGACCGCCGACATTGAGCAGTCTCTGGTCATCGGGGCTCACGGCGCCAGAAGCTGCACGGTGATCCTGGTATAAGCAAAACGCGCCGTAACGGAATATAGGAAAATGTAACTTGCTTCTGATGCAGTTGCCGCGAAAGGCTTGCGGAGTGAAACTGAGGTTTCTACTCGCGCTTCCGCTCACTGCAGCTCTCGCCATCGCCGCGACGATCACAATTCCGCTTACTCCTTCGCTGTGGAGACTGGAACACGTTTCCGGGAATATCACGCATCCGAATCTGATTAACGGAGCTCTTAGCTTTGATTTTCCGCAGTATCCAAACGGCGATTGGGTGAATTATTTGGACGTGCAGTATGGAAGCAAGCTCGATATCTCGGCTTCGGGCTACCTGAACATGACGATTCGGGTCACCGCCACCGGTACGCCGAACTTCCGGTACGATTCAAACCCGGACAACACCTGTTCTTTTCCGGCGCACGTTCGGCCGTACTTCGCCGTGAGCGAATCGAATTCGGAATACAACACTACGGGGCGCTGGTGGTCTAACCCCGTCGCCTACCAGCTCGCTGCAGGTTCCATCACGCTTTCGATTCCCCTGACTCCCGAATCCTGGAGCGATGTGAATGGCGAATTTGGAAACTTAAACTCCACCACGCTGAGCCGGTTCGCGGCTACCAAGGTCGCTGTACAAGAAATCGGAATGACCTTCGGCGGCGGATGCTTTTCGGACACGGAGTAAGCGTGCAGAATGGAACCGCCACGTTTCAATTGTTGAGCTACAGCGTTTCGGATTCCCCGGTCGCACAGTGTAGCTTCACCCGCGATTCAGGCGGTCAGGCATTCCCCGTGGCGGGCGGAAACGCGACCATTAACGTGACCTCGCCGGCGGGCTGTGGTTGGAGCCTCTCCGGCGCTCCCGACTGGGTGACATTCGCCGGCGCCTTAAATGGTAGCGGCAACGGCGCCCTCGGCTATCAGGTGGCATCTAATCCAGGGCCTGACCGCTCGGCAACCCTCACAGTGGCGGGAGTTCTCTTCGTCGTGGAACAAGAAGCTGTCATTGCGGGGTTGGGCCTGATTGGTTCGATGCCGCAACTCGCGGCCGAGGAAAACTGGACGACGGAGTTTACACTGGTCAACAAAGGCGCTTCTGCCGCGCAGGCGCGTCTGAACTTTTTCGGTGATGTCGTCGATCCCGTCGATAACGGTCCGCTTACGCTGCCTCTCGAGTTTCCTAAACAGCCTCCAGGCGCGGGGCCGCTCCTGGCCGCGTCGTTCGACCGAACACTGGCGGCGAACGCATCGCTGCTCGTAAGCACGGCGGCTCTGCAAACATCACCCGTGTTGGTTGGCTCGGCGCAACTCGCCGCTACAGGTTCGGTGGACGGGTTTGCTATTTTTCACTTAATTCCAAGTGGACAGGAAGCTGCCGTGCCGCTCGAAACCCGCAACGCTAGCTCTTACCTGCTGGCCTTCGACAATATGAACGGAGTGGCTTTGGGAGTGGCACTAGCAAACGCTTCAGCCCAGGCGGCGAATATTGGAATCGTCCTACGCGATGACACTGGAGCTCAGCTCGCCCCCCAAGGAACAATCATCCCGCTCCCCGGAAACGGCCACACGGCGTTCGTATTGTCCAGTCAATATCCGGTCACCGCCAATCTGCGCGGCACCATAGAATTTGATACGCCCGCCGGCGGCCAGATTAGCGCGCTGGGCATCCGCACTACTCCCAACGGCTCGAGCAACACGCTCACCACCATTCCCGCGCTCGCGAACATTGGGACTGGCCGAGGTTCGATAGCCCACATCGCCACCGGCAACGGCTGGCAGACCACCTTTGTGCTGGTCGACGCGGGCGTCACCGCCGCGCAGGTGGATCTGAGTTTCTTTGCCGACAGCGGCGACCCGTTATTTCTGCCGCTCTCCTTCCCACAATCCGGCGGAGGCGCCTCCACGCGAGCTTCCAGCGTGGATCAACTGCTGGCGGCAGGAGCGACACTCATGATTCAAAGCGCTGCGCCGGAGTCGGATGCGGCGCCGACCACCGGCTCGGCACAGCTCACCACCAACGGGAACGTGGGAGGATTTGTGATCTTCCGCTACAATCCCGATGGCCAGGAAGCGGTGGTGCCCATGGAGACGCGCAACGCCAACGCCTATCTGTTGGCCTTCGATGGCACGAACGGCACGGCGACCGGCATCGCGATCAATAGCGTCTCCAATCAGACGGTGAATGTTCCCGTGGTGGTTCGCGACGACTCGGGAACGCAAATCGCAAACGACACCATTCCTTTGGCCGCCAACGGACACATTGCTTTTACTCTGGCGTCCGATAAATATCCTGCCGCCGCCAATATGCGCGGCACCATCGAGTTCGATAGGCCCGCGAATGGGCAGATCGGAGCGCTCGGTATCCGGATGCCTGCGGGCACGCATACTTTTACGACCTTACCGGCTCTCGCAAAGTAACCACCGGTCCGCCAATCGTAATGCTTGGCTGGAAATGTACGATGTATTCAGTGACTCTCGGCGGTCCCCATATAGTCTGAATGAATCAAAAAGTGGCCGTCATTATCGGCGCTGGACCTGCAGGATTGACCGCCGCCTACGAATTGCTCACCCGTACCGGGATCAAGCCGATTGTGCTCGAGAAGAGCGCCTGCATGGGTGGGATTTCCCGCACGGTGAACTATAAGGGCAACCGGATGGATATCGGCGGTCACCGTTTTTTCTCTAAGTCCGACCGTGTCATGCAGTGGTGGCTCCAGATGCTTCCGCTGCAAGCTTCCAAAGACGGTCCGGCCGCCATCAACTACCATCGCATGGAGCGGGCGATTGCGGCTTCTCCATCCGGCCCGGACCCGGCCACTGCGGATACCGTAATGCTGTTGCGGTCCCGCAAGTCTCGGATCTATTATCTGCGCCGTTTCTTTGACTACCCGATCTCACTCAGCAAAGATACGCTGCTCAAACTTGGCCTGTGGCGCACCTTCAAGATCGGCGCGAGTTATGTGAAGAGCGCTCTATTTCCTCTCAAGCACGAAGAAACTCTCGAGCAGTTTTTTATCAACCGCTTCGGCCGGGAACTCTACGGCACGTTCTTCAAGTCATACACAGAGAAGGTCTGGGGGGTGCCGTGCAGCCGCATTAGCGCCGAGTGGGGCGCCCAGCGGATTAAGGGCATTTCGGTTTGGTCGACTCTGATACACGCAGCGCGCAAGGCGTTTAAAAGGGACGGCGGCGATATAAGCCAGAAGGGCACCGAGACCTCACTGATCGAACAGTTTCTGTATCCCAAGTTTGGCCCGGGGCAAATGTGGGAAGAAGTCGCTCGCCGCATTGTGGAATTGGGCGGGGAGATCCACACTGACTGCCGGGCCGAGCGCCTGATCACGGATGGCTGGCGCGTCACCGCCCTGGAAACCGCGAACTCCACCGGCGAACATAAGAGTTTCGAAGGAGACTATTTCTTCTCAACGGCGCCTGTACAGGAGATTATGCGGTCCTTCGATGTCCCGCCTCCAAAAAATGTTCTGGAAGTATCGGACGGATTGGTTTACAGGGACTTCATTACCGTCGGATTGCTGCTGCGTTCCCTGAAGATCAACGACGAAACGCCGCAGGGCAAACGGCTGATTCGCGACAACTGGATCTACATTCAGGAGCCGGATGTCCAGCTCGGCAGGCTCCAGATTTTCAATAATTGGAGCCCGTTCATGGTGGCCGATTCAGCGAATGTCTGGTTGGGACTGGAGTATTTCTGCAACGCAGTCGGATGAGATCTGGAACCTCTCCGATGAGCGCATGGTCGCGATCGCAATTGAGGAACTAAGCAAAATCGGTATCATTGACGCCGCCGAGGTGCTTGACGCGACCGTCCTACGGATGGAAAAGACGTATCCGGCGTATTTTGGCACCTATGAGCGGTTCGCCGAGATCCGCGAGCATATTGACCGCTACGAGAATCTGTTTCTAATCGGCCGCAACGGCATGCATCGCTACAATAACCAGGATCACTCGATGCTCACTGCGATGTCGGCAGTGGACGACATCCTCGCGGGCAAGACCGATAAGTCCGCTCTCTGGGAGATCAACACCGAGACGGATTATCACGAGGAAAAAGGGAAACCCGCGTGAAAGATTCCCCCACTTTTGAGGTGGCCTGCGTATTCTGTAGCGTCCCTCTAAGGCAGTACCCCTAGTTCGGTTGCGACCGAAACCTGCCGATAGTTTGGTTGGACCTTCCGCTACCTATGAAATGGCTCTTTAGAGACCTCACCTTGGCCCTGCTCGGGCTCACCGCGGCAGCGGGCGTGACGGCGGCGGGCGTCAGTCTCTACCGTGCACTAGCGGCGGTGCGAGTGCTGGTCTCCGTCGGAACCGTGGGTGCGAGCGCGCTGAGCGGAATTCAGTCCGAGGCGCAGGAGAAGCAGCGAACCGTTCTCGAGGTCCTGGCGTCCGAGAACTCCGCGGAGCGCCTTAGCCAGAACGAACAAACCCGGGGTACCGAAAGCGGCATCGTAAAACATTCTCAGGAGTTGGTCGACCTAGGCCTCACAGGCGCTAACCGCGCGACTGTA
>CAVZRE010000027.1:0-13737 GCA_963777595.1 Terriglobia bacterium | reverse complement strand
AAGAGAGTTGGATAAACTTGGTCCGACCGGGCTTTGGCGCGAGACGGTTCGCTGCCATCTGCGGGCCCACGAAAGGTCTTGCTGACATGACAGCGCGCGCGCTTGGGATCAATAAACAGCAGTTGACAGCCCATTTCGACCACGGCCCCATCGGAGGGGCTTTGCTGGAGCGGTTCAGCTGGGCCGGGATAGACGCCGATATTGATAGTTAACGCGCGCTCTCCCATGACTCGTCGATTCTTCTCGACGCTGCAGAACCTTCGGTAGTACCTGCGGCTTACAGGAATTGGAGTTGGTTAACCAAAGTGGACTTGGTGGGTCTAACCTACAACCGCTATTGTGGGCGTAGGAATTTTCGCTAACACAGGCCACTGTCCTCAGTTCGAGCCGCACCGGGCGATGACTTCACAAGATGCAAAAGCGCGCACTTACCGCCGTAGCTAACAACGCAAATTCCAGCGGGATGAAGACTGCGGAAAGAGCAGAGAGTCGGATATGACGACCAGGAATGATCCCCTCGCCGGCGAGTCACGGCCCTCCGACGAAACCTCTGCCAGGGGCATTCGGGTGGCGGAAGTGCTCTCCGCCCTCTCCTTCGCGCTGGATCTCACGGAAGGCCAGCCTCCAGGGCACGCCGTGCGCTCTTGTGTCATTGGTATGCGGCTGGCCCAAGAGATTGGCTTACCGCTGGAGTCACAATCCGATCTCTACTACGCGCTGTTGATGAAAGATGCCGGCTGCAGCTCGAATGCCTCCGCGATGATGCGCATTCTCGGCAGCGATGACATCGCGGGCAAGCGGGATGCCGTCTCAATCGACTGGACCAGGATGGGTTGGGAGTCCGTCCAGTATGCGCTTTCGCACGTGAAGACGGGAGCGCCATTTCTGGAGCGAGTTCGCGCGCTCTTCCAGACGGCGGTGAATCGCAAACAAAATGCGAAACTCTTGAACCAGATGCGTTGTGAGCGTGGGGCTGACATCGCACGCAAAATCGGCCTGTCGAAGGCGACGGCCGAAGCGATCCAGTCTCTCAATGAACATTGGAATGGGCTCGGCCAGCCGGAGGGCCTCTGTAAAGAGCAAATCCCCTTGCTGTCCCGTATTATGAACATCGCCCAGGTTGCCGACCTGTTTTACTCCCTTCATGGCGACTCCGATCAGGCCAGTGCGGTGGAAATTGTGCGACGTCGAAAGGGGCGTTGGTTTGATCCAGACCTGGTGCGCGCTTTTTGCTCGCTCGCAGCCAGAACCGCGCTTTGGGCTGACATCGAGAACGCCCCGACACGGGTGATTGAATTGGAACCGCGTGGGATGATTCTTGAGGCGAACGACTCCACTCTCAATAATATTTGTCTCGCGTTCGCTGATGTCATCGACGCTAAGTCTCCGTTCACGTATCGTCATTCGAACGGCGTAGCTGAGGCAGCAGTCGCCATAGCGCAAACACTTTCGCTGAGCGACGACGAGGTGGTCTTAGTCCGGCGGGCAGCGCTCCTGCACGACATAGGTAAGCTCAGTGTCCCTAACACCATTCTCGACAAACCAGATAAGTTGACGAACGAAGAATGGACCACCGTCCAGAAGCACCCCTACTATTCCCGGGAAATCCTCAGGCGTGTCCCCGGTTTCGTTAAACTCAGCGAGATTGCCGGTTCTCATCACGAGAAACTCGACGGCAGTGGCTACTTCAGAAGGATGACTGCGGAGAGCTTGCCTCTACATGCGCGGATTTTGGTGGTGGCCGATATTTACGATGCGCTGGCGGCCAAGCGACCGTACCGCGACGCCCTGCCCCTCGAAAACGTTCTCGGCGTATTGTCAAAAGAGGTGCCACGGGCGCTCGACGCTTCTTGTTTTGAAGCACTGAAGTACTCGTTGGCTTGCGACAGGAACACCACTGCCAACCTCATGCACTTGTCCGAACAGATCAATCATAAAGAAGAATCGCGGCCTTGGTCTCGGGGAAGAGTCCAAGCGGATGCTGCCAGAGCCGTTGGCATAGACCCCAGTAACACTGAAGCGCTGGATGAGGTCGCCTGAGTTCCAGAGCGAGTATCTGCGGTCTCGCCGTGAAGCGGTCAGTCAAACGAACGCACGCATACAGCACGGTCTCTGGAGCCGCCGTTTTCCTTAGCCCAGAATGGCGGCAAACTCGACGACGCCTCCATCTCTGGACCGCGCCAATAATTCGCTGCAACAAGATATCTTGGACACAGACGCCGGTTACGGCGCATTCTCGGCATTATCGGTGCATGACGCTATTTCCCCAACGCCGCTTTCCGCAGCAATTCCGCCGTGAAGAGTAACATCACGTGCTCCTGCTCGGATGCTTCCTTGTAATTCTGGCTTTACCACCACCGGATCGGGGGATTCAAACTGGCTGATGATGTTGGTGACGAACTTCTCCGAGAATCCGGCGACAAAGCTCCAAAACAAGACCATGGCATAGTCGGAGGAAGCTTTGCAGTGAACTGCAAAAAGCTCTTTTAGTCCCAAGTCGGTTCCGCCGGGAGAGTCCGGGTCGAACTCGGGAAACATCTTGCCCCTCAGCAGGCCAGAGATGAAAAGCAAATAGACGAGTTCGGCGAGGATCGCTCCGGCGATCGGGGAAAGGGCGATGTTCGCCCAGGATTCCGCCAGCAGCGCCAAGTCCTCGCCGGGTAGACTTTTGAGCCGGCGCTGTAGTCCGACGAAGCCTCCTACCAATCCTACGAACAACACCGCCACAGGCGTGGGAACGCCGGTCATTCCGAAATTGGCAAAGAGCGCTCCTGGAACCCCGACCGCCACCATCGCCGCCAGCAACCATACCAAGCGTTTACTGACGATTTGGAGTTGTGTGTTGCGCGTCGTCAACACGACGAGGATAGCAAAACGCTCGCTTTGAGTTCATGCGTAGTCTTGTATATCGCTTCAGCACGATGTCGGCTGCTCCGATACCTTGACCTTCGACCTATCTGGGATGTATGCTCAGACGTAGAAGGTTGAGGTATCGATGCCCTCTCCCCGTTTCCCGATCCCGCAAGGCACACTTGATATGCTGATCCTGCAGATCTTGTCGCTAGAAGCCGCCCATGGGTACGGCATCGCGCAACGACTGGAGCAGATCTCGCGCTCAGTGGTGCAGGTCAACCAGGGGTCTCTCTATCCCGCCTTGCACCGCCTGGAACAGAAAAAGTGGCTTCGCGCCGAGTGGAAACAGTCGGAGACCGGACGAGAAGCCAGGTTCTACTGCCTTACGCCCGCTGGCCGCCGACAGCTTGCGGTCGAGAAGGAAAGCTGGGCGCGTCTCTCTGATGCCGTCAAGCTCATCTTTAAGGAGGGCAGCCGGTGATACAACTCTTCAACTGGTTCCGCCGCAGGTCGCTCGAGACCGGCCTTGACCGCGAACTCGAATACCATTTCGATCGCCGTGTTGCCGACCTTATTGCCACTGGCATTCCGGAACCCGAGGCTCGCCGTCGGGCTTCGACAGAACTTGGCCTCGCTCAGATGCTCGAGGAAGTCCGGGACGTCTGGCTTACCCGCTGGCTCCGCGATTTCCTCTATGATCTCCGGTTCTCGGCCCGCTCGTTGCGCCGCAGCCCCGGCTTTACGACTGCCACGCTGCTCTCGCTCTCGCTCGGCATCGGCGCCACGACCGCCATCTACTCGCTGGTCGATCAGGTGATCCTACATGCCCTGCCCGTGCGCGACCCCGGGCGCCTCGTACTCTTCGACTGGAAGGGTGACCACGTCGCTGGCGGTTTCGGCTCCCATAACCTAATGCCTTACCCTCTGTGCCGCGATCTCCAGGCACAAACCCGCTTCTTCGACGGTGTGCTCTGCCGCGCCGACGTCATTCACGTGAACTTCTCGGCCGGCAGCGATCCAGAGCCTGTTGCCGCCGAGCTGGTCTCCGGCAGTTACTTCCCGGTCCTCGGTGTTGGTCCCTCCATCGGCAGCGTGATCGGAGAGCTGGATGACGGCGCGCCCGGCGCCAACCCGATCGTCGTCCTCTCCTACGATTTCTGGCGCGAACAGTTCGGTGGCGCGCCTGATGCCGTCGGCCGTAAGGTCCTCATCAACCAGCACCCAATGATAGTCGTCGGTGTGGCCCCGCCGAACTTCCATGGCATCGATATCGGGTCCACCCCCGAGCTTTGGCTTCCCGCCTCCATGTACGCCGAAGCGATCCCCGGTGTTGAGGACCTTCCGCACCAGCCCACCCGCTGGATGCAGATCCTTGCGTATTCGCGCCCGGGCCTGACGCCGCTGCAGGTGCAGGCCGGCCTTCAGCCCTGGTTCAAGACGTGGCTCGAAGAGAATACGCATCGACCCGGTTTCCCCGTTATCACAGCCGATCGCCGCCGCCGCTATCTCGCTTCTTCTCTCCAACTCACGCCCGCGCCCCAAGGCTATTCGCCCCTGCGCCGAAGTCTGTCGCAACCCCTCTGGATACTCTTCGCGGTCACCGGTGTTCTCTTGAGCCTCGCCTGTCTGAATGTCGCCGGCCTTTTTATCGCTCGCGGCTCGGCCCGCGCCCGCGAGATCGGCACGCGCCTTGCCCTCGGCGCATCGCGCGGGCGCATCGGTCGCCAGCTTCTTGCTGACAGCATTCTGCTGGCCTTCACGGGCGGCGCTCTCGGTATCGTCCTGGCTCCAGCCGCCGTGCACGCTTTGATTGCTTTCCTGCCAGGCAATTATGGCGACACGCACGCGCTCCGCTCCGCCGTCAGCCTGCGACTACTCGCCTTCGCGTTTCTGGCAAGCCTCGTTGCCGGGCTTGCGAGCGGCCTCGCGCCGGCCCTGCACGCGGGCCGCGATTCCCTTATCTCGGGACTCCGCGAGCGTACGGAGACGGTCTTCGGCGGCGTTTACCTCCGCAAGTGCATCGTCGCTCTTCAAGTGGCCTTCTCGCTGATCCTCGTCGTAGGCGCAGCGCTCTTCTTGCGCACGCTCGACGACCTGCTCACCAAGGGCCCCGGCTTCGATACTACTCGTCTCGTCTCCTTCTCGCTCGCGCCGCAGAAAAACGGCTATTCGCGCGCGGACTCGGCCCGACTCATCCGCCGGATTCACAGCGAAGTCCGCGTTCTGCCCATCACCCGATCCGCTGGCGTGGCCCGATTCGCCCTCCTCACCGGTGGAAGCTGGAGTAACCCGTTCACGATTCAGGCCGGGCACCGCGTCGTGACTGATCGCGACGTCCAGGAGAATGCCATCAGTCCCGGCTTCTTCACCACCCTGGACGTTCACATCCTCGCGGGCCGGAACTTTGACGAGCACGACATCCTTCCCGCCGGCGAAATCGGCCGCCGCTCCGCCATCGTCAACCAGGCGTTCGTCCGCCGCTATCTCGCTGGTGTCGATCCACTCGGCGTCCGCATTGGCGAGGGATCAGGCCCTGGCGTTCAGCCGGAAATCGTCATCGTCGGCGTCGTCGCCGATTTCAGCTATCGCAACCTCCGCGAGGATTCCGAGCAGGCCTTCTTCCCGATCTTCGAAGGCGACGATCTCGGTGGCACCTTCTACGTCCAGCTTCGCGGCACCGCCGAGCAGGCTTTCCAGTCGATCCGGCAGATCGTCCGCCATGCCGACCCGCAGTTGCCGATCCTCTCATTCCGCACTCTCGATGCGCAGGTCAGCCGGTCTCTAAACAACGAGCGGCTCCTGGCCGCATTGTCCGCAGGCTTCGGTGCGCTGGCGCTCCTGCTTTCCTTGATTGGAATCTACGGTGTGATGTCGTTCGTGGTCTCGCGGCGTACGCGGGAGATCGGCATCCGCTTCGTCCTGGGTGCGACACGCGCCACCGCCGTCGGCTTCGTGCTGCGTGACGCCGCCGTCATGGTCGCGGCGGGCGTCGCAATCGCGCTGCCCTGCGTAGCCGCTCTCGGCAAGCTCGTCCAATCCCAGTTGTTTGGCATCCGTGCCACTGACCCAGCCACCATTGCTGCAGCCGCACTGGTCCTCGGTGCGGGAGCGCTTGCGGCAGCGTTCATCCCCGCCTGGCGAGCGTCGAAGGTCAGCCCCGCGGACGCGCTGCGGCTCGATTAGCACCACTCGCCGCGAACGCATTGAATCCGATTCCTGACATTTGAATCGGTGGCGCATGACGCGGCACTCGTACAAAACTTACCCTTCTCTAATAAGTTCGTGTACCGTTTACGGTAGTCGCAATTTTGTAAACCGAAGTCCGGGCCGTTACATAAAGATCGCGGAACCCCGCGCCCCAACAGCAATTACTTGGGCTTTCCGGCAGAGGAATTGTTCCAACGTGATTCGATTGAGCATCAAAGACCCAGATGCCACCGCCGCCCGCGACCCAGAGATTTCCTTCTTCGTCTGTCTTGAGGCCGTCCGGTACGCCCGGGGAGGCGCTCATGTCAACGAACACACGGCCGTTGCGAAGCGAACCGTCCGCGGCGATGTCGTAGATTCGCACATTTCGCTGCCCGCTGTCCGCAAGGTAAAGTTTTTGCTGATTCGGCGATAGCGCAACACCGTTCGGCCGGCCGCAATCCCGCGATGCGACTCTGAGCTCTCCTTTGGGAGTCAGTTGGTAGAGCGCCGAAAAATCCGTGTGCTCAGGGTCGGCAACGGCATTCCGTTCGCGCAGGTCGCTGAAATAAATGCTGCCGTCGATGGCATAAACCAAGTCGTTCGGTATGTTGAGTTTCTTTCCCTCGTAAGCATCCGCGAGGACCGTGATCGTGCCGTCCTTCTCGGTTCGCGTTACCCGGAGGCGTTGGCACACCAGTAGCCGCCCCTGGTGGTCGAAAGTAAGTCCGGTAGCGGACGCACCCTCCACACGAAAAACCGTGAGCGACCCTGCTTCCCATTTCATGAGGCGCTTGCCCGGTATATCGCAGAAAAGCAGGTAGCCACGCCGGCTGAAAACAGGTCCCTCAGTAAACTGCTCGCCATGATTCACAGTTGGAAAACCCACCCCAGTCACGATCTTTTCGATGTGAGGCTCGCGCCCGATCAGGTTACTTAAACTCACGGCCATTTCGAATCCTCCGGTAGACCTCTTGTGCAACCGCGCGACGAAACGCTCTCTGGACGCGACTCATTCACCCGAGATTCCTCCCAAAACATTTTGCATCAATCGAATTGCTCCTGTAGCCAGCCCCGCCCTGCGTAGGTCACATGCTTACTCCGTGTGCGGGATGCAGCAAAAACGGAGTAACACTCGCAGCACTACAATGCATGAATGGTTCCGCAGCCCATACCCTCGCCGATGCGGACGCCTGAACTTAGGCTGCACGCCGGCGCTTCGGTATCGCGTTTCTCCGCCGGAATCAAGCCTCAACCATCCCTTTCAATGTCAGCGCATTCCGCACCGCATTCCCGCCGCCGTCGTTGTTAAAGTACACGAACACGTCTCGGCCCATGCCCTGCCACTCTCGCACGCGGTCCGCCCACCAGCGCAGATCGTCGTGGCTATAGGAGCCCGCATAAAGATGGTACGGGTCGGGACCGTGAAGCCGAGCGTAGACGAACGGCGCCGTCGCGCGTAGAACACAGCGGAGGCCCGCACCGCTCATCACGCAGTACGCCGCCCCATGTTCCTCTAGCAGCCCGAACGTGCTGTCCTGTAGCCAGGTTGGGTTGCGGAACTCGACGCAGATGCGCAGCCCGGGTGGCACGCGCTCAAGGAAATAGGCGAGCCTTGGATGATCGAAGGCCGCCGAGGGCGGAAGCTGCACCAGTAGCACCCCGCGCTTAGAGCCGAGACGGTCAAGCCCCTGACCGATGCGCGCCAACCAGTCTTCCGGTCCGTAGAGGCGCTTAGCGTGCGTCAACGCTCCTGGGGCCTTGACGGTGACCACGAACCCGTCCGGCAGCCGCCGCTGCCAACCTGCGAACGCGGCATCGGAGGGCCAACGGTAGTAGCTCGCGTTCAACTCCACGGTCTGAAATTGCAAGGCGTAGCGGTCAAGGCGGCGCTCAGCCGGTAGTCCCTCCGGATAGAGGACGTTCGTCCAGTGCGCGTAACTCCAGCCGGAAGTTCCGATGTGGACCGCCACACCGATATTGTGCCATTTGCGAACAGTTGGCATCGAGGGGCGCGAACCAGCCGTAGCGATACTTAGTAGTAACGCCCGCGCCAAACCGGCTCTTTCGAGTGTCTATCCGCCAATAGGGTAGGTCGAAAACTCGTCGGGCTTTTGGCGCCGATTTCTGGCCCCGTTTCCGGCTTCGTAATTACCAAGCGTCATAAAGTAATACTCGCCCGTTCCGCCTCAGGCGTACTTCAGCAGCGCCTTGAATCCGTAGTCCATATGATGCTGAATGTGGCAATGAAACAGCGTGGGCCCCGGTTGGTCGGCGGTGAAGTCCACGCTCACCCGGCCATACGAGGGAGCCACCACCGTATCCTTGATGATGCCCGCCGTTGCTTTTCCGTTGATCTCCGCGATCTCGAACTGATGCCGATGCAGGTGCAGCGGATGCGAATCGTCCGTCCGGTTGCGGAACGTCAGCCGGTAGCGCGTGCCCTGCTTCAACACGAACTCCCGGTCGTGCGGATAAGGCGTGCCGTTCACCGTGAACAGGTTGAACTTCCCGGCGCCGCGCGGCACCTTCTCGAAAATCATCTCCAGCCGCTCCGTAGGCGCGGGTCCCGATGCCGCCTTTCCGAACTTCATGTAATCCCATGCCGGATTGCGCGGCGGCGGCATCCACTGCGGGCTCCGCCGCTGGTTGGCGTATTCGATCACCACGCCGAGCCCGCCGTCGCGCACCATATCTTCCGGCGCTCCCATCACCCACACGCCCGGCTGATTCATCGCCACCCAAGCGTCGATGCGCTCGCCCGGCCCCAGCATCAATACGTCCACCGCCGCGCTTCGCGGCACCGGGTTGCCATCGAGCGCCACGATATTGAACTTATGACCGGGCAGCGCCAGATGCCGGTTCTCGATCGCGCTCGCGTTCAGAAAATGGAACATCACGCGCTCGCCCGCGCTTCACCCGGATCGGTTCGCCCGCACCCAGCGCTTTGTCGTTGATCGAATACAGATCGGCCGCCACCTCGAGCCCCGGCGGCCGCGTATCCAGCACCGCAGGCTTCTCCGGTTTCGGCCCCGAGGGGTCGAGATCGTCGGTATCCATGTACTGCGTCGTGAAGTACGGCTCCCAGTCGCGTAGCGCCAGGTAATGCTCCTGATCGTAATTGCCCGGGTTGGCCCCGCCTTCCACGATCAGAAATCCGAACTGTCCGGTGTATGTTCCGCGGTGCAGATCGTCCATCGACATCGCGTGCGTGTGGTACCAGCGCGTACCCGCGGGCGTCGGCGTGAATTGATAGCTGCGGCTGCCTTGCGGCGGCACCGGCGGCGTGCCTTCCTCTTCGGACCCGTCCACGTCGGCCGGAATCAGCAGCCCGTGAAAATGGACAAACTCGGGCGTATCGGTCTTGTTGACCACGTTGACCGTCACCGGCACGCCTTCCTTCATCCGCAGCAGCGGTCCCGGCGACATGCCGTTGTACCCGATCGTGCTCACGATGCGGTTGGGCGCAAGTTCCACCGTCACCGGCGCGATCTCGAGGTTGAAGACCGTTCCCGAAAGCTCTTTGGCGCCCGAAGCCGGGCTTCATGGGCCCGGCACGATGCCGGCTCTGCAGTCTGCTGCCCCGCCAGTGGTCCGGCAGCCGCCGCCGCTCCGGCCAATTTCAGGAAATCGCGGCGATCGATGGGGGTTGGGCTCGGCATCGATAAGGATTCGCGGGCACCTTCGTCCCGCGTGCAGTTCGTGGTACGCTTCAGGATAACAAAGGCGGCTACGGACCATGAAACTGGCGTGTCCCCTGCTTGCGATCGGCGCTGTTGATGGCCGCCATCCAACTCTCGGGTTGGCAACGGTTCGGCGGAGCGCGCATCCGCCGGTCTTCAGCAGCCCTACGACGAGTCCGACCAGGGCCGTCCCCTCCGAATTCTTCTTCAGCCGCCTCCGCTACAACACCGGCTATGGCGGCGGCTATGGATTTCGAGGATACGGCGGCGGATGGTCGCAGGACTTCCCGCGCGCCGACCACGATTGCCTCGCCGCCCTCCGCCGTCTCACCCGAATCGATTCGCCCTCGCCCCTCAACGTTGTCGATATCGATGACGACCATATGTGGGATTACCCGTGGATCTACGCCGTCGGCGTCTCCAACTGGGCCTTCACCGACGTCGAAGCCCGGCGGCTCCGCGACTTCATCGAGCGCGGCGGATTTCTCATGGTCGATCACTTCCACGGCGAGGACGATTGGAACCGCTTCATGAACGGCATGAATATGGTGCTGCCCGACGCCGTCGTCGAAGACATCCCGGACGACGACCCCATCTTCCACGACCTCTACGACATCAACGAGAAGTTCCAGATCCCCGGCGAGCAGTACGTGGCCACGGGCCGCACCTATGAGAAGGACGGCTATATCCCCCACTGGCGCTGCATTCGCGACAAAGACGGGCGCATCGTCGTCGCCATCTGTTACAACATGCACCTGGGCGACGCCTGGGAGTGGGCCAACGCCGGCGATTATCCGGAGAAGTTCTCAGGCCTCGCCTTTCGCATCGTGCTCAACTACATCGTCTACTCGATGACGCACTGAGGTCTGGGAGTTACCCTCCCCTAAAGCCTGATTCTCAGCCGATTTCGTCCTGTCCGTGGGCTATTCTTGACGTGTTCTATCGGTATTCGTTCGGTGATCATCTGCCACATGACGAGGCCCGGGCCCACGAATCAAAGCGCCCTCGAAACCAAGTAAACAGCGAATGGTTAAGAACGTCATCCGCCACTCGAGTTTGCGAGTTCCTCTGGTGCTCCGTGGCTGTGATAGACTTCCTCGGATGAATTCCTTCGCACTCCTGCGCGGGGCCGCACTGCTCGCGGCGCTTGCTGGCAGCCTCTTGGCTCAAAAACCTGTCCTGAATGAAGACTTTGAATCCGGCAAGATCGATCCCGCGGTCTGGGACGTGCGGCAGAAAGGCGGCGAGACCATCGCCGTGGAACCGGTCGAAGGCGCGCACGGCAAGTATGCCCTGCACGTCCATTACACGGAAAATGAGCGCGGCGCCTACGCCTTCATTGTCGCGACGCACCTGCCCGATTCGGTTCGCACGCATTACTTCGGGCGCGCCTATATGAAGATCAGTCCCGCCCCTCCGCCGAAGAGCCACGCCCCGCTGATTTTCACCGGTGAGCCGGGCTGGCCGATCTCCAAGTTTGAAGAAATCGGTTTGTCGAACGGTGACTGGATGCCGTCGTATCAGGAAAACAAGTCGGCTGCAGGACAGGGCCGCGGCGAAGATACGCACCGCAGCAGCGTGGAACCGCCCGCCGACAAATGGTTCCTGCTCGAATGGGAGTTCAACGATAACCCGACTACGATCACGATGTGGGTGGATGGCCAGTTGGTTCCGAATAAGGTCGGCGGCCAGGTTGTGACGGTCGTACCCTTCGTGTGGCCGAAGCCGAAACCAAATGCCGCGACTCCGGTCGATTCGAAAACGTCCAATCTCGTGGGCGGCTACCAGGAGTGGGGTTTTGGCAATCGCGTCTGGCAGGTGCCGGCGCCGGCCACGGACTTTTATTACGACGATATCGCGATTTCCACGTCCCGAATCGGACCTGTTAAGTAGGCTCATGCGGTTCTCCACTATCGAGTAACTACCTTCATACAAAAACGCGCCACTCGGTTCGCCCCAAAACGGCGTTGTCGGGTGCTGGTGCGCTTCAGAGGACCGCCGTACAATCGGGAAATGCGCTCGCTTTTATCGCTTGTTCTCTTCCACGCGTCCATACTCCTCCACGCGGGAACGAATCTTTCGTGGACAACACCCATTCCTCCATTCCGCATCGGCGACAACCTCTACTACGTGGGTAGCCAGGATCTTGCCAGCTACCTGGTCGTCACCCCGCAGGGGAATATCCTGATTAATGCGAACCTCGTTACCTCGCCGCCGCAAATTCGCACGAGTGTTGAAAAGCTAGGCTTCGGCTGGAAAGATACGAGGATTCTCCTCAACAGTCAGGCGCATTACGATCACATGGCAGGCGCGGCCGAGGTGGTTCGCGAGACACATGCGAAAAACATGGTGATGGACGGCGACGTGAGCGTGCTTGAGACCGGCGGGCGGACAGATTTCCTATCGCCCTCCCCCAATGTCCCCGGCTTCCCCGCTGTACACGTCGACCGCGTTTTGCACGACGGAGACACTGTAACCCTCGGCGGTGTGACACTGACGGCCCACAAGACTGCGGGCCACACTCGTGGCTGCACTACTTGGACCATGCGCTCTCATCTTCCAGGGGAACCGGTGGGAACGACCCGGGACGTCGTTATCGTCGGAGGGACAGGCTTTTGGTCGGAGTATCACTTCGTCGCTACAAGCCGCCATCCCGTGACTTACCCCGGCATCGTTCAGGATTTCCAAAACACATTTTCCTTGTTGCGAGGTTTGCCCTGTGATGTGTTTCTCGGCGCCCACGGTGCATACTTCGATATGCTCACTAAGCTCAAGCACTACCCGCAGGGCGGCTCCCGTGTTTTTATCGATCCTGCCGGGTATAAGAATTACGTCACGGATGCGCAGGAGACTTTCGAGCGGGAATTGCACAAACAGCAGGCTGCCGTTGCACGTTGAACCGGGCCGCCATAAGTTAGGTCCCGAGATTCACGAATAACGCTTTCGGATTCGGACATGGGATAGCGTGCAAAGTATAGGCGTATCCTGAAGTCGATCAAAGAGGGAGACTCAAACAGGAGTTTTCGATTATGCGTCCCGCGCTACTTCTTGGGAGGCCTCGGCGAGCTCGACGGCGGCACGATTCCCTTCAAACGCATGTACGTTACCAGGTTGCCGTAGTGCTCCATATTGTGCGCTACGTTGAAATCCATCACGCCCAGCTTGGTCAGCTTGCGGCCAAACAGGCTGACGGTTTCCGCGGCATTGGCATCCGTCATGTTGGCATAGGCGGAATCGCAATAGGCAAAGGCTGTTTTCAGCGCGCCCACGATCTCAACCTTGCTCTTCATCGTCTTCTCGATATCCTTCGACACCGGGTGGCCTTCCGCCACCGTGCCGCAAAACTCATACTGACCGTCGGCGATGTGCGCGAACAACTGCCCGATAGTGCGCACGTCCTTGGTTGGCTGGTAAGACCACAAATCATCCGGAATCTTTTCCACCGACCCCAAAACATCTCCTTTAGAAATGGCGTATATACCTTTTGAAGTGTTGACAAGCGGATTGCTCGCCGATTCCTGAGCCGAAACCACCAACGCAAAAGCAATAATGGCCAATGCTGTTTTCATCCTGCTGTCTCCTGTTCGGTATGATTTTCAGTCATTATGGCATTTTTGAGCCGCGGACCGACGTGGCTTGCCGGCATCCGCCGTTATTTGTCGGTCTACTATTTGTTCGCCGCTTGCGAGCCGCGAGCCCGACCCGGCAATAATCCGAATACACAGCCTGAGATTCAGCGCATCCGGTTGGCCGCCGATTTTCGAGGCCACTGCGCGTCATCCGGTCCCTAGCCCCAAGGCAACACGGCAGTTTTTGTGCTGAGTCTGCAGGCAGCCAGCACTTCGGCGAGATGCGCGCTTTACGGTCATGTGGCAAGTCAAAGGCAAGGCGTTGCCGTCGTCCAACGTATTGGTGGATTTACGATTCGATTCGTGTGTTACCGGTCTCTATGGGTCAGGGCTTGGGGCTCGCGGCCATCGCGGAGGCCCGCGCTAGTGCTTGCGTGTCGATGTAC
>CAVZRE010000026.1:0-51201 GCA_963777595.1 Terriglobia bacterium | reverse complement strand
CCGTTTGACTGCCTACGATGCAGCCTATCTCGAACTTGCCATGCGTAAGAAGCTTCCCCTCGCGACGCTGGACGACGAATTGATACGCGCCTGCAATCGCACCGGCCACGCATTGCTTTAGTCCCGCAGGCTGTTCCGGTAGCCCCCATTGTGGGCGCATTGGATTCCGGCGAAGCACGGGTCCGCCGTTCGAGATATCACGCCGGATCAGTCCCCATAAACGCGCCAGCGTGCACTGGACGAGCCCAGCTTCACGTCGTAGTACAGACTTCAGGAATGGCTAACAAAAACGTAAGGGCACTCCCAAGACCATCCTGAAACTGCCGGATCTGAACAGTCGAAATGAGCCTGCCTTAACAGCCTAACCTCCGGGAACTCTCAACGGTCCTACGATCATGCGATCCGGGAATTCATCGACTGGTACTGCTCCGAACCTCGCCTTGCCTTCAACAAGACCGTGGTAACCCGCTACCGCATCAATCTCGAACAAGCCAAATATGCCTCGTCCACGATCAACCTGCGCCTTGCAGCGATTCGGCGACTGGCTTACGAAGCTGCCCACTGTGGGCTTCTGAGCCCAGATCTTGCGGCGGGAATCCGTCGGTTAGGGGCGTAGAAGCATGGAATGCGGATCGGGAACTGGTTGACTGCGGAACAAGGGAAGCGACTACTCACATCGTTCGACGGCGAAGACCTACGTTCCAGACGCGACCATGCAATGATCGCAGTTCTGCTCGGTTGTGGCCTCCGGAGAGCGGAGGTAGCTGGGCTCACCGTCGACGATCTCCAACAGCGAGAAGAACACTGGGTCATCGCCGATCTTGTCGGAAAAGGTGGTCACGTTCGAACAGTGCCAGTCCCGACGTGGGTTAAACTTGCGGTCGACGATTGGTTAACCGCCGCCGGCATTTCGACCGGCCCGGTTTTTCGGGCGATCAACAAGGCCCGCCGGATTGCGAAAAGCGGTTTTAGTCCGAAAGTCATATGGGGCGTCGTCAAGGAAGGGTCCGCCAAAGTCGGTCTGGGTCGCGTTGCGCCGCACGACCTTCGCCGTACGTGTGCCCGATTGTGTCACGAAGCAGGCGGAGAGCTTGAGCAAATCCAGTTTTTACTCGGTCACGTCAGCGTTCAAACTACGGAGCGGTATTTGGGCTGCAAGCAGCGGCTCCGGAACGCGGTCAACGACAAGATCGGCTTAGAGCCGGTATCCTTTTGAGCCTTCTCCGTTCACGCTGGCCGACTTCCCGGTACCACGCACAGGAGTCACCAGTGCTAGGGGAACGGTTGGCCCGCCTGAATCGCTGTCATGATACCTGCAACCTCAAATCGATCTCGAGGAAAGCTTCGAGCCAGAATTTTCGCGCCGAAGGAGACGCTAAGTGCTTTCTGTAGTCCTGCCGGAGGCGGCCGACCGACTCGCCATTTCATTAAGCGACCGTCAAAACTGGCTACGCCTCCCGTTGCTATCGACTACGCAGGCAGCGATAATGAGTTCTGAGCAAATGGAAGCCGTCATAGGTCCCAATTTGATTGCGTTCCATCCTCGGCCCACAAAAAGCTGAACCTCCCGGCCTTTACTCGCTCCCTGATGTCGCTTCGCTCAGGTTCGGCAATACTCTCAATACGCCTGCGGCAAAGGTGATAGAGAAGTTGACCATAGCACTCGCGGTTCCCGATTCCTGAAATGGTATCCAACGGGAGTTCGGCAACGATCGTTGTTGCTTCGTTGTGGGGTCCACTATGGTCTTAAATATTGGTCGGTCTTCAATGCGAAGGTTAGTATAGACCAGTTCAGCCATCAACTCACGGAGTTGTATGGGGGAGGGTGGGTGTGTGATGGCTGTAAGGAGCGGATAACCCAATACGGATTGTTCAGGCGCTGTTCGAAACTGTAGGACGGCTCCCGCGTCATTCAAGACGGTAAACAAGGCGATCTCTCCAATTCGTAGTAACAGGGTCCGCCCAGGATAATTGTCGGCGTAGTCGAATTGTTCCCCCTTCTGAGCAACTTTCGTGGGCAGCAGTAAGACTGAGCCGATCACTTCCGGGTCATGTGTACCTTAGCAAGGAGGACCGGGCGACGCAGTGAATATGGTGAAGGCTTTCCCATTCGTAGAGGTCGGGATCTACCTTCCGGCCTACGCCGATCTTGATGCATTCGGAGGGACAAATCTTTTAGGTGGGTCTTCAGATAGGTAAAGGCAAGCCAGATGAACAACTGGGCCATGCCTTCCCGGGTACGCATATGGGTAGCAATCGCACCGTAACCTTCTGCGAACAGTTGGCTTATAGGCACCTCTAAAGTGCGCCCCATCAGGCTGTTGCATGGTACACAGCACGGAACCTTGTACTGCGCATAGCTGTAATACTTCTCGTTCGGGAGTATTATCTGACGGTGATACAAGCCGGTACGACGTATAACCCAATCCCGAATTATGTGCTGGTCGTTGAACGGCACTTGTCCGACTTTTCCCGCAGACAAAGCAGCGCCCACCTTCAACAATGTCTCGGATGAACCGGTCGATCGAAAACACGATCACACTTCCGTCATCTCGAACCGCTGATCCATCCTCAGTGATGAGCATGGCAATCACCCCGACCGTTAGTTTAGCCTGCAATATGGGAGGGGCATCGTGCTAGGCGCGCAACCTACGAACACGCTTCTAGGGCAGGCTAAAAGGCCGACTTTACAACATAAGAAGGATCAGTCCTGATAAACGCGCTTGCGTCCGCTAACTACTCTGACCAAATCGTCGGCAATCTGTACGGAGGTCGAGTCCAACGGAGCCGGAGCCTGCTTTCTCCGAGTAGCGTTATCCGCCCGCGGCATCTCCAATTTGGCGGGCAGCCCAACGACGATCAGACTCGCGTAGTCCTGCTTGCGTCTGTCTTCTCCACCGAGTGGCCCAGCGCCTCTAGTCGCTGGAATTGTGGCCGGTAGCCTCTTCCAGGGTGTGAACAGCACATGCCGTTCTCCGCTCATGGCAGGCCCCGTGATAAACTTCACAGGGAGAATCCCCCCAAGCATGGCCGCTTCTGTTGCCATCCGACTGCTCTCAACGGTGCGCGTATCGCTGGGCTGCTGCCTGGTTCTGTGCGCGGCCTTGCCTTGCCACTCGATGGCCGCCGATCCCGAAGCGCTCAAGGCCGATGCCACAAGAATTCTTTCGTGGCCGCGTAACGCCGTTTATCCAGACCTATTGCATCCCCTGCCACCAGAACAAAGCGGCCTACGCGGGGGGGAGTCAATTTCTCACCTGCGCTCAAAGATCCCGGTCACCCTGCCTTCACCGAACAGTGGAAGAAAGCGGCCGCCAGAGTGAAGGCGCATGACATGCCGCCGAAAGGAATGCCCCAGCCGAGCGATGCGGATCGCCTGATGTTCGGCGATTGGTTGGTCAAGCTGAAATACCTCAGCCAAAAGGATCCCGGGCCTTTTGTCATCCGGCGGTTGACCAAGACCGAATACGGCAACACGCTGCATGATCTGTTCGGCGTCGAGCCGTCGATTGCCGATGGACTGCCGGATGAAGTCAGTGGCGAGGGCTATCTGAATTCGCTTTCGGCTATCCAACTCGAGCAGTATCTGAAGATCGCCGATAAGGTGTTGGACCGGATTGTGACGCCGAAAGGCTCCGCGGCAATCGCAACCCGGAAGCGGCTATTCGGCAAGCCTCCGGCCGCGGGGACGCCCCCCCGCGAAGCGGCGCGAGAGGTCGCCCGCTCTCTTGCAACGAAAGCCTACCGGCGGCCGCCGACTCCCGCGGAGTTGGATGTGCTGGTCGCGGCCTTCGACCTGGGAAGGAGTAACAACCTGTCCTACCAGCAGTCGCTTCACTTGATGCTCAAGGCGATCCTGGTTTCTCCCCAGTTTCTGTTTATTACTCCAGTGGAATCCGGGTCGGGCAGCGGGATCGTTCCACTCGATGACTATCAACTCGCTTCGCGTTTGTCCTATCTGTTATGGGCTACCATGCCTGACGATCAACTGATGGCGCTGGCAGACAATGGAACGCTCCATCAGCCGGCCGTTCTGGAGGCGCAGGTACTGCGTTTGCTGGAGGATCCTCGCTCGCGTGCGCTGTTTGACGGTTTCGGCGCGCAGTGGCTGGGCGTCGGTGGCTTGAAGCGCCAGGTCTTCGATCCCGCGATGTTTCCGCAAATGACAGCGCAAATGCGCACGGCGATGTACGATGAAGCCCGCCTGTTTTTCGAGAGCATCGTGCGCGAAAACAAGAGCATCATCCGTTTCGTCGATGCCGATTACACCTATCTCAATGGAACCCTGGCTCCGATTTACGGCCTGGAAAAGGCCGTCACCGGGCCCGAGATGCAGAGGGTCAATCTGAGTGATGGCAATCGCGGGGGAATTCTGGGAATGCCGGGCGTCCTTGCCGGAACCTCCTTCCCCAACCGCACCAGCGCGGTGAAGCGTGGCGTGTGGGTGCTGGAACAGGTGCTCGGCGAGCATGTGCCGGCGCCCCCGCCCAATGTTCCGCCGCTCGATCAACAGGACCAGGCGGCAGTCAAGAACATGACGCTTCGTGAGCGCACGGAGTTGCACCGCACGAATCCCGTATGCGCCAATTGCCATCAGGTCCTTGACCCGATCGGGTTTGGTTTGGAGAACTTCGATGCCATCGGGCGATGGCGTGACCGGGACAGCAATGGCAAGCCAATCGATGCGGCCGGCGAACTGCCGGGCGGAGAACATTTTTCGAGCCCCAAAGATCTGAAAGCCATCATCGCGGGACGAACCGACGCCCTTTCCCGCAACCTGGTGGAGAAACTGCTTGCCTACGCGTTGGGCCGCCAGTTGGAAGGTTATGACGAAATTGTGGTGGATGACCTGGTCCAAGAGGTCGCCGGGGATGGGTACCGCATGCAGACACTCATCAAGAGTGTGGTGACGAGTTATCCCTTTACGAACCGCCGAATCGGCAGAAAAGAGGATCTTCGATGAGCAGCAGCACAAAGATGAACCGGCGAACTTGCCTGAAAGGGTTGGGCGTGTCCCTCGCTCTGCCACTCATGGAGGCCATGGGTTGGGCCGACACCTCCAAGGGCAAGGCGTACAAACCGCCGGTGCGCCTTGGATTCATGTACATGCCCCACGGCGTCATCATGAATCAGTTCTGGCCGGCGGATGCGGAGAGTTTTCTCGCGTCGCCACCGCCGGCGCTCGAATCGTTGCGTCCGGTGCTGGATCAGTGTCTGATGATGAAGGGGATTTCCGGCGTCCCGATCTCTCCCTTTAATGGGGCGCCGCACGCGCTCGAACTATCCACCTGGCTCACGGCGATGTTGCCTGCCGCCGATAAACGGGCCGAAATCAATATCGGGATCTCCGCCGATCAGATTGCCGCCAACCACGTGGGAGCCTTCACGACGTTGCCGTCGCTGGAGCTCGCCACCATGCCCCAAACGCATAAGGAAAACCAGGAAGGCCTCAACGAGGGCTACTATTCGCACTGCAGCTATCGCTCCCCGACCCAGGCAGTCCCGGCCGAGGTCAATCCACGGAACGTGCTCTATCGCCTGTTCCAGAAGCAGGAGCCGGGCGGCGGAGCGCGTGCGCGAATCGTCGCCAATCAATAAGCTGGATCAAAGCTTGTTGGACATCGTGTTAGGCGGCGCAAGGGACCTGCGGCGTACGTTGCCCACATCCGACCAGCAGAAGCTCGATGAATACCTGGACAGCGTCCGCTCGGTGGAACGGCGCATCGCTGCCATCGAATATCGCCAAAAAGAGGCCGCATTGGAAAAGGCCGGCCTCGGATCGAGCAAACGTCACGCCTCCGATTCGCCGCCCATCGAGATCAAGATTCCGGAAGGCGAAAAACGCAGCGAGTACATGCAAGTGATGTGCGACCTGAACATACTGGCGTTTCAGACCGATACGACTCGTGTCAGCACTTACATTGGCTCGACACCCAATGGGGTATCCTATCCGGAACTGGGGTTCAACGACCAGCATCACTCGCAAACCCATCACAACAACGACCCTGTAATGGTTGAGAAGGTCGCCAAGATCGCGGAATTCAACATCGAGCAGTTCGCTTATATGGTGAAGAAGATGCACAGCCTGAGTGAAGCCGGCGGCACCTTGCTCGACAACTGCATCATGATGTGGGGATCAGGCCTGGAGGATGGGAACAAGCATACCCGCCAAAACCTTCCTTTCGTGATTGCCGGTAAAGGCGGCGGTTCGATCAAAACGGGACGTTTCTTGCCGGATACGAAGGGAAATCAGGGAGATCTGTTGACTACGCTCCTCGCCTGCGCCGGCATTCCGATAGACCGCCCGGTTGGGATCGCGACGAAGCAACTCGAGGAAATCAAGGCCTAAGGCAACCATCGAGTGAGTCGGCTTCTCGCCGCTAACTGTCCCCGGGTCCCGTTCTGGCAGTTTGATAGGAAATCGTTCTTTGAATGGCGTAATCCGGCCAAAGCTGCGGCTAACGGCTGCGAGCACTTCGACGAGATGGCGATACACGGCCAAGTGGTTCGCGCGATGAAATCGCCGACGGCTTATCAGGCAAAAATCGAGCACGGAATTACGCCATTGTATTCCATAAGGGCCCTCGGAGCCCGCGACAAAGAGCGGATTCCTGCGGGTTAGTGACCGTAACTGGGAGTGGAGTTTCCGCGGCGACGACAAGCTTGCTCCAGCCGTATGCATCAATGATCTATACTGATGCATATGAGTACTGCTCGAACCACCCTCAACCTGGACCGAGAACTTCTTCAAAAAGCCCAGGAATATACGGGCATAACCGAAAAGACCGCCGTGATTCACACAGCTTTGCGCGAACTCGTCGCACGTGAGGCCGCGCGCCGCCTTTCCGCGCTGGGCGGAACCATGCCCGCCTTTCAGGCTGGCCGGCGCCGGCGCCAAGCGGTACCTCGATGACGCTCGTGGACACCACTGTTTGGGCGAACCACCTTCGGTCGACGGAGCCCGATCTGATCCGATTACTTGAGGAAGGCAATGTGGGAATGCATCCCTTTGTCATTGGAGAGTTGGCAGCCGGGAGTCTCAAAAATCGGGCCTCGACGCTGGCCGACTTCGCTGCGTTGCCGCAGGCGTCGATCGCCAGTGAAGCGGAAGTGCATCACCTCCTGGAGAACCGCCGGTTATGGGGTACAGGCCTCGGGTGGATAGATCTCCATCTGCTCACGTCGGCCATGCTTGCCGGATGGCAGCTATTTACGGCGGATCGTGCGATGGTGAAGGCGGCAGAAAAGCTGGGTCTCGCCGGAAGCTAACGAAGTCCGGTGGGTAGATTGGCGCGCGCGCCGCCGGCAGAGGACGGCGTCACCGCGTATCGACTTTACGTCCAAGTGGTCAGCGAAACACAGCTTTCGCGGTCCCGATGGTCGAGAGGGTACAGGCGAGCGGGCCCCCTTCTAACCGCGATGCTCTCCATCGAATATAAAGCACGGGTTGTCGGAGCACTTTTTCGTTTACCTGCCCATTACAGTGGAAAATCTAAACCAGGTCCGCCCTTAAGGACACCACGCCCCGATGCGCATTGCCGACGCCCAGTAGTTGCGATAGCTCCCAGACCAGCCATTTGAGCGCAGGAGCTTCTCTGAAAAAATCTGCGCGGAGGACTTCAACGAAATTGTTGTACCCAGATGATCCCGAGATCGCTCTGTACGTCACCAACTTTGATACAAACGTTGAACACATTGGGCAGCTGAAACGCGGGCAATTGGACATTGATCTGGGTCAAGCCAAGGATCGCGCCGGGAGCTTGTCCGGCATACTCCACTACCGGCGGTGGGATCGATGGAGACACCGTAAATGTAACGGTCACGGGAATCGTCGCGTAGGGTGGGCCGACTGACGCGATAGTGCCGTCGGCGAGTTGATTGTTGAGAAGTCCAGTGCCGGTTGCCCACAAGGTCACCACGGAGCCGATTGGCGCCGGGTGGGCGGCAGAGTTCGCGGTGCCATCCTGATGACTCACCACCGCGAACAACTGTGGCCGTGCTGAACCGACGAATACCGTCGCAGAGCCGGTGACACCCTGGGGCCCGACCACCTGAATCGTAGTGGTCTGACGGCCCGCGATCTCCACCGGCGCGGCCACATTGATCTGATCCGCTCCCGCATAGAGAAGCGGCGCGGGCGTGCCATCGAACTGCACTCTGTAGCCTCCCAGAGTGGTCGTAAACGCGGCGTTCACGATCTCGCCGCCAACGGGTGTGGCGGGCCCGATGCCGCTGCCATACAGCGAGATCAATTCGGCCGGCGCGATCGTTCCCGAAGACAGACTGTCGGCGGCATTGGTAACGGTGAGAAGCGTGGGCTGATCGGATGGAGCGGACAGAAGGAACGAATCCGACGATCCCAACACTGCGAGCGCTCCGCCGGGGATACTTGCCATGTTCTGCCCCTGGAAGTTTTGTGTGCTGATCAGGCTCGTGACTGACGATCCGTCAGCCGGTAACTCTGCGATGTAAAAAATGACAAAGGTCGAGGACGTGGCCGCGTTGGGTAAGTACTTCATTTGGGAGGCACCGGTGATCCAGATGTTGCCACCTGTGTCCAGGGTGACTCCGTTGACGGTACCTACGTCACCTGATGCGTCGCCGCCGCCAAAATACGTTCCCCATTTCAGATTCTGCAGCGCCGCGTCATACTTTGCAAGATAGCCGCTCCCGGCGCCGGAAATGGATGGCTGGATGGCTCCCAAGACTAACAGTCCCGGGCCGGAGGACCCGACCACGAGAATGTTTCCCGCAGAATCGCGGGTCAACCCTCGAATGGTCTGCGCGGAGACGCCAGGCGCGCTCAGCGCTCGGAACCCACTGAGCGATCCCAAGTTCGCGGAGAACTTCGCCAAGAATCCGTACGTGGTCTGGGTGCTCAAACCACCGACTCTCAAGGTGGACGAATTCGATGTCCCGGCGATGATCACGCTCCCGTCGGAATTCACGACTACCTCGCTTCCGCCGGTAACGGAGCAACTGAAACCGCAACCCTGGACAGCATCGCCGTATAGAGTCGAGGCAACAATCTTACTCAGATCGCTCGAGAATTCCGTAACGAAGGCATCAAAGTTCACGCCGGTTGCAAAGTTCACCGTTGAGACCGGCGGGTGAATTGTGTCGTACGCCCCCGGCGTTACCGGAAAGTCGGGCGCCCAGGTCTGTCCTGTGACATAAATATTGTTCGCGGCGTCGAGAGCCAAAGCTGCTCCTGAGGTGCCACCCGTCGCGCCGTTCCCCAGGGTCGTGGACGCGAGGATTCGGGTCAGGGCGTTGTCGACTTTGAGCACGACAACACTGTATCCGTCACGCTCGTACGCGGTCACGTAATCGTTAGATCCAAACACGTTTTCCAAGATCACCAGGTTGCCGGCAGAGTCAACGGCGAGAGCCCCTACGCTGCCTGGGCCAGTAGTACCTGAAGAACTGCTTGGCGGCGCAGGGATATCGTAGGAAGCAATAAAGTTGCCGCGTCGATCGGTCTTCGAATGCGGATCGCCAAACCGGAGGCGAGAAATGAAGAAAAAAAGATGTTCCCTGCCGCGTCCCCTGCAACGGCAACTAACTTGTCTCCGGGGGCGAGGCTGAGGTAATGAGTCTGGAAGGCGACCGGCGCGGCGCTTCTTCCAATACCGGCGGCGGTGAGAAGAAGCGCTGCCATCCTAGCTGCTTTGACCATCGAGTTTCCTTTAAATTTACATCACTGTGGCCAGAAGCTATCCTGTCGACAAATTCCAACTCGAGACGGAGGGTCGAAAACCACCAGGGTCATCGCAATCTTAGCCCCACGGCACAAACCCTGCGTCATGTCAAAACCCGCCGGACTGCATCACTTGACGTAAAACGCCCGAACCGCCGAGTGAACATTCACGGGCCCAGTGATGCAAACCGTGAACGCCGCCAGGTCAGGAACCCACCAGTCGGTCGTATTCGCCGTGCGTGCCGATCCATACCCATGTGATCGTATCCGCGGTCAATGTACCGAGTGCGCGATGGTGGGCTCCGACGCGAACGCTAAAGCGGTCCGGACTGCCCTGCAAACCGGCGGAATTGGAGTGATGGATGACGTGGATCGCGGCGCCCTAACCGATAATTCTTGATGGCCAGTTGCTGAACATCGCCGGGAAGCGCTCGGAACAAAACCCAGAAACGTCGGGTAGCAACGGAGTTCACTTCGGAGGCCAGTCGCGGACCAGCCCTTGCAAAGATTCCTCCTCCGCCTCCCTGAAAAGGAAATCCAACTTACCAGCGGCGGAATCCCGGTCCATCCGCTCGTCCCAGCGCATCTGGTCCTGCGCGTGGATCCAGTCAACCAAGCGTCGGTACTCTTCTGGTGGCAGGCTTGTGATTGCCGCCTCGATTTCCTCAACCCGGTCCATGTTCTGAGTCTAGCAGGGGACACTGCGGTTCTTTTGAGTCGGCGCCCCGTGCACTTGGCTGCATAACGCCCAAACCTTGGATCTGTCCGAGAAAGGGCGACCAACGGCCGACCTTTCTCGCAAGAAGGGCTCACGCCGTTGTCCGGGTGGGCGCAATTGTTAACCTTTTTTAGCCATCGGTGCGCACTCGAATGGGTGGTCATGATCTGCCAGTTCTCGATCCGTGCCAGCCTCCCCGCCGAATGTATATACTGGTTGATACGTGGAGGTTTATTTTGGAGACAACAGTAACTCTGAGGCTTCAGCGATGGGGCAACAGCCTGGCAGTGCGAATTCCGTCTTCCATTGCCAGATCCGTCGGATTCAAAGTCGGGCAACCCGTTGAAGTCTCTACGCAGGACTCGGTGGTGCGAGTGGCCGCGGCGGGGGAACCCCGGCTAACACTCAAGCAGAAGCTCGCCCGCTTCGATCCGGAGCGACACGGCGGTGAGATCATGGCCACACATCGTGCCGGGAATGAGGCGCTTTGATGGCGGCGCGCAGGCTCTGGGCTCCCGACCGGCGCGACATGATTTGGATCAACTGTAATCCTCAGGCCGGCCGCGAGATGAGAGACGTTCACCCGTTATTGGTTCTTTCTCCGAAGGCATTCAATGAGCGGACCGGCATCGTCATTGGTCTGCCGATGACAACGGCGGCGTTCAACGAAACAAATCCCTTCGCGGTGAAGTTCGCTAGCCCCAGAGGGAAAGCGAGCTATATTCTCGGCCACCAGCCGAAGTCGTTCGACTGGCGGATCCGCCAAGCAAAGCCTCACCCGTGGAAGCAAATTCCGGAAGACATATTTGCCCTGGCATGCGAAACGCTGAATCAGATCATCAACATTGGATAAAGACGCTCTCGAACGCGCGAGCACCAAGTCAGGCCGCATGCTACGCGGCTTCGACGACCGAGGCATCCAACTCGCCAACACGGTCCACAGTGCCACTTGGCCGTGTCACGCCCTCATCTCTGAATGCCACACTGCCGGTCGGTAGAACTGTAGAAGCATTAGTGGGTCGCTGAGTTAGCCGTAACGCATCGCCTAACTGCACGGCGACCGGCGGGTAGCAGGTCTTCTCGCCGGGACGCCGTGGAGCATGCCGTCCACGCTGATGTCTTCGTCGAGGTCGGGCCAACGTATCCCCGTACCGCTGCCGATAATCTCAAATTCTGAACGCTGCTCCGGAGTTGCTTCGGATAGTCGCCAGGACCATGCCAAAGGAACACTAATCGTCCGCCCATCCACCAACTCGGCCGTGATCGTGTCGTCAGTAACCGACACATGTTAAGTAGTAGCCCCGGGGAACCACGGTGCCGGCTCGGTAGCGAAACGTCTGGACGGTTGACATTTGAGATACAATCGTCATCGAGCCGCCGCACACATTCCCGAAATAACTTTAGAAAACGTCATTTGTATTGTCATTTTTGGTACGATTAAACATTATTGGTTAGTGGGATATTTCACAAAAACGAAGAGCAAAAGTAACTACATTTGTGTAAATGAATGTGGTCGGCAAAAAGAAATATCCCTCACCCGAGCGCTACCAAACAGCTACAGAGCCACAAAATTTTCGATCCAATTTACGCACAAAACCCCACAATTATGAAGTATCTTAAAACCGCACTCGCCGCGCTTGCCCTCGTCGGGATCGTCGCAGTGACCGCGCAGCGGGCCAGCGCCGCCACGCCGGCAAGCTGCCAGCCAGGCACCGGCGTATTTACCACGTGTTTTTATTCCGGCACATCTTTTAACACCTTCCTCCTACAGCGCCAGGATCCGCAAATCAATTTTATGTGGGGACTCAGCGGCCCCTATTCCGGAGGACCGGTTTTTCAGTTCTCGGCCCGGTGGCAGGGCAATTTTAATTTCACTGCGGCGGGAAATTACCGTTTTACTGTCAGTGCGAATCAGGGGGCGCAATTGTATATCGATGGCCTGTCGGTGCTCAACAATTGGAGCAACCCCGGGGCTTCTACCGATATCGTCAAAACCCTTACCGCAGGCACCCACCTCATCACCCTCCAGTATTTCAATGGATGGGACTATGCCTACGCCCAGTTGAGCTGGCAGCAGGACCCCGGATTTCGCGCATTCTACGTCAGCCCATCAGGCTCCGATCAAAACGATGGCCGTACACCCGCCACCGCCTGGCAAACCGCTATGAAGGTTGACCTGTCCACGTTCCTGGCGGGTGACCACATCATGTTCCAAGGCGGACAAAGCTTTACGGGTCCCGTGTACTTTGGCTCAAATAATCAAGGCACCGCGGCTCTACCGATCGTTGTAAGTTCTTATGGCACGGGCCCTGCAACCATTCAAGCCGGAACTTCAGTCGGTCTGCTGGCATATAACACGGCAGGCCTTGAGGTTCGCAATTTAAATTTTGTCGGGTCGCCAGGCAATACCCAGGATGGCGTGGAGTTCTATCAGAATCTCTCCGGCAATGTAACGCTTTCACACATCCGCATAGACAGCGTCACAGTCAGCGGCTTTGGCTCGGCGGGCATCAGTATTTTCGGGGCGGCTGGCCTGAGCGGCTATACCGATGTGCAAATCACCAACGTCTCGTCTCACGACAACCTCAACGCAGGCATTTGGATGGGCAGCACCACTGGCGCCGTGGGCTATGCCAACAGCAATGTCTATATCGGCAATTGCCAGACTTACAATATCTCGGGTGTCACCAACTTCTTCACCGACAGCGGTTTTGGAATCTATCTCTCCAGTACGAACGGGGCGGTCATTGAGCAAAACGTGGTATACAACAACGGACAAAGCACGCTTTCGGTCGCCGGTCCAATGGGAATTATGGCGATGGCAGCGAATAACGTCCTGGTTCAATACAACGAAGTGCACGATATGCACACCTGGGGACAAGATGGCGGAGGAATCGATCTGGATAACGGAGTAACCAATAGCTTCGTGCAGTATAACTACACGCATAACAATGCCGGCTCCGGGATCACTCTCACCTCCTCAACTAACACCATTCGCTATAACATCAGCCAGAATGATGGCCGAAACAGCCTGTCCTCGGCTGGAATTTTGGTGGCTGGCGCCCCCCAAGGTTCGCATATCTACAACAACACACTTTACGGTACGCCGAATTCGTCGGGACTCTATGCCGCGCTGGCAATAATCGGCACCACCAGCAACTTCGATATCCGCAACAACGTTTTTTTCACCACGGGTGGCATGAAGCAGCTTTCCGTTGCCACCGGTCAAGCGAACATAGCCTTACAAGATAATTCTTACTGGGGAGGGGGTTCGCCGTTAAACCTCAGCTGGGGCTATACCAGCTCACAAACCTTAGCGGCGTTTCGCACCGCTTCCGGGCAGGAAACCATCGCCGGGTTGCCGACCGGTCAAGAAATAAATCCCCTGTTGACGGCTCCGGGCACAGGACCCACCTTTAACCAGACAAGCCTTTTGCCCACCCTGTCAGCCTACACGCCTCTTTCCAACTCTCCGCTGATCAACACGGGCCTGAACCTGAACACGTTCGGCATCAATCCCGGCACACGCGATTTCATCGGCACCTCGACACCCCAAGGCGTGACTTTCGACATCGGCGCAGTCGAGGCGATATCGCATTGATTGCCTCTTAACGTCGCTCTAGGCTTCAACCATCTTCGCGTCCCGCAGCACTTTCACGTGCAGGGTCATGATCAATGGTTGGCCAGTCATCAATCACAGCACCTTTCTTAGAGATTTCTGAATAGAATCAATCGCTCAACGGCAACCCGTCCTGAACCCCGCGCCACACGGGTCGACACTGGAGTTGAAAGATCTGAATTTCGAGATCGAAAGGACCATTCATCATGGCAACGCCAGCTCAAATCGCAGCCAATCAAGCCAATTCGCAAAAAAGTACCGGACCGAAAACTCCGGAAGGCAAAACCAAATCGAGCCGCAATCGCCTCTCTTGGGGCTTCAACTCCAACACCATCGTGATCCCCGGCGAAGACCCCAATGAACTGAGGCTTCTGCTCGAGGACTTCATGGCCGAGTATCAGCCCGCCACCGTCACCGAGCAGGTCCTCGTCGAGAAGATGGCGCAAAATCACTGGCTATCCCTCCGCGCTTTTCGCCTCCAAGGTGAAACTTTTCTGACCCAGAAGCTCCGTTGCGAAGAATCCGGCATCCCCAAAAACCTCGGCCTCCTCATTCGCTACCAAACTTCCGCTGAACGTGCCTTTCACCGGGCCCACAACGAGCTCATAAAAGCAAAGAAACAAAGGCAAAACTCCGAAATTGGCTTCGAACCGCAAACCTTCGGCGAGGAGGTCCCACCCCCCAACGAAGCAGAGTTTGAAACACCTCCGGAACAGCGGAAAGCCGCTTCCACAGCGCCCCTTTCGCCGAATTCTCCGGCCCAGTCACGCCGTCCGACCTTCACTGCCGCCGAACTGGACTTCGAACTCTCTCCCGAAGCCCTCGAATACTTCAAAAAAGTCGCCTAAAACCGCAGCCGAACCCGTGGCAGGAGTGGAGCAGGCCTTTGGCCTGCGTTGACTTTGCCACAGGCTGCTAAGCGCCTCGAATCGCTTCGCGCAATTGCGAAATCAGTTTGGGAACTTCCGTCAGAGGGTCGCCGTCCGCTTCATACTCCAATGAGAGATAACCCTTGTAACCAGCACTCCCCAGAATATTCAAAATACGCGGGATGTCCGGCGATTGGCGCTGATGGTCCACCGTCACCTGCGCTTTAAAATGCACGTTGGTCGCGAGTGGTGCGCACATCTCGATCTGCGCATACGCATTATCACGGAAGTTGCCGATGTCGAGATTCACGCCCACCCACGGCGAGTCAGCCTTCTTCACGATCTCCACCGTCCGTTCCGCGTTGGTCGTAATCCCGCCATCATCCTCGACTCCCAGGATGATCCCCTTCTTGCCCGCGACATCTGCCGCGGACTTCAGCGTCTCCACTGCCCATATCACCGCCTGGTCCTCGGAAACGCCCTTCGGCACGCTGCCTCCGAAGACGCGGATATGCGACGCGCCCAGCTTTTCGGCCACGTCGACCCATTTGCGGACCAGTTCCACTTCGGCAGCCCGCAACTCGGGTGTAGGCTGCACCATCCTCGCGCGAATGCCGATCGTGTAGATCGGAACTGCCGAACGATAAGCCAGTTTCTTCAGCTGGAATAAGGTATCGTCATTGGTGTCGGAGAACCAGTAGGTGGTGAGATCCACTCCATCCACCCCGTATTGCACAGCCAGTCGAATGAGGTCCGCGTAAGTCATCGACTTCTTTGCAAACTGTTGGCGGAACGAGTAGGCGCAAATAGCCGAACGGAAACGAGTGGGACTCACGCCCGCGGCCATCGGCCGTATACAAGCCAGTCCGGCCGCTGCCGTCATAGTTTTTAGATATTGCCTGCGATCCATATTGATCTTCGCGCCCATGATCGTAGCATAGCGGTTTCGACTGGCGATTGGGATGGGGCCTGGATGGAAGTTGATTCCCTTCCCAACTCCTGACATCGCCCGGCAATCGCCGCCCAAGCTTTCTTTTTTTGATCGATTGCACGTTTCGATTCCGGGGTTTGCCGGGCTACAATTGGTTTCATCGACATCGGCGTGTCGACCTCGCCCCGTTTGCGGTCAGAGCCCCTCCCAAGCGTATAACTATGAAAGCCGCACTCTTTATTGTTCTAGGGATATTTGCTGCCGGATTCATCTTTGTTTGGGCGCTGGACGCTTACCGTTCGCCCGGAAAGAGAGAAGCCCCGAAACTTGTCGATTATCTGATCGGCCTGGTCGTCAACTTCCTGGACACGCTGGGAATCGGATCGTTCGCTACCATGAGCGCGTGCTTCAAGCTTTTCGGGCTCGTTAGCGATGAGCAGATTCCCGGCACGCTCAACGTCAGCGCAACCATCGCCGGGATCATGGAAGCATTCATCTACATCGCTGTCGTGGATGTGGAGATGAAGACTCTGGTCCTCATGATTGCCGGCTCCGTTTTGGGAGCCTGGCTCGGCGCCGGAGTGGTTTCGCGCTGGCCTCGCCGGAAAATTCAAATCGGTATGGCCGTGGCCTTAGGAACTACCGCCGGCTTCGGCCTGGCCACCCAACTTCACCTCCTGCCGGGTGGAGGCAGCAGCCTCGGCCTTAGCGGAGGCAAACTGCTGCTCGCCGTAGCCGCCAATGTTGTACTCGGCGCACTTATGACATTGGGAATCGGCTTCTTCGCTCCGTGCATGATGGTCATCTTTCTCCTGGGCATGAACGCCCGAGCAGCCTTCCCCATCATGATGGGTTCGGTCGCGTTCCTCGGACCCGTCGCGAGTCTGCCCTTCATTCGCCGCGGAGCTTACAATTTCCGAACCTCTTTGGGACTGACCCTGGGAGGCATCCCTGGAGTTCTGCTCGCTGCGTTCCTGGTGCGTTCTCTCCCGTTGGGCGCAGTACGCTGGCTGGTGATCGCCGTGGTTCTCTATACCGCGATCATGATGCTGCGATCCGCGTTCATCGAACAGCCCCCTGTCAGGACCTTATCCGAAGTTCCCGAAGTCTCTTCAGCCGAGGCTTCCTGATGTCCGCGCCCAGTCACTTTGACCAACGCCGGCGTTTTCTCGCTTACTTCGCGAGCGCGGGTCTCTCTTCCACCCTGCTGCCGGGCGTGCTGTGGGCCCAGGCACAGGAACAGCCCGCTGCGCAGATCAGCCTGGACATGCTGGAGAAAGCCGAGCGCATCGCCGGTCTCGAATTGACTCGTGAAGAGCGCGAAATGCTCTTGGACGGAGTCAACCATCATCTGGCCGACTATCAGCAATTGCGCCAGATCCCTCTCCCCAACAGCGTAGTCTCCTGTCTCCGATTCAGTCCCGTGCTGCCGGGCATGATGTTCGACACAGTCAGGCGCCCAATGAAGATGGATCGCCCAACTGATGTCAAGCGTCCGGCGAATCTGGAGGACGTCGCGTTCTGGCCGGTAACCCGGTTGGCGCAACTCCTTCGCACGCGGCAGGTGCGTTCCGTCGAATTGACCGAGATGTACCTGGGAAGGCTCCAGCGCTATGACGACAAGTTGAAATTCGTCATTACTTTGACCGGCGGCCTGGCGATGGAAGAAGCGAAACAGGCGGATGCGGAAATCCGGGCCGGCCACTATCGCGGTCCCCTGCACGGAATCCCCTGGGGCGCGAAAGATCTCATCTCCAAGAAGGGCTACAGGACCACCTGGGGCGCGGCGCCTTTCAAGGATCAGACTTTCGACTATGACGCCACCATCGTGACTCGCCTCAAGGACGCGGGCGCGGTGCTGGTCGCGAAGTTGAGCACTGGAGAGCTCGCTGGCGGAGATCGATGGTTCGGCGGACAGACCAGGAATCCCTGGAATCCGGAGGAGGGTTCCAGCGGTTCGTCGGCAGGTCCCGCATCGGCGACGGCGGCCGGTTGCGTCGGCTTTGCGATCGGAACGGAGACGGGCGGCTCCATCGTCGGACCGTCGACCCGCTGCGCCGTCTATGGAATGCGCACCAGTTTCGGACGCGTCAGCCGTCACGGCGTCATGACACTCGCCTGGAGTCTCGATAAAGCCGGCCCGCTATGCCGCAGCGTGGAAGACTGCGCGTTGGTCCTCGATGCCCTGCAGGGACAGGACGATAAGGATCTCACGGTCACCAACGTCCCGTTCAATTGGGACGCGACGCTCGACATTACGAAGCTCCGCGTCGGTTATCTGAAGGCGGCGTTCGACGAAGAGCGGGCCGTACCGGAAGAGAAGTCTAACGATGCCGCGACGCTCGAGAAACTGCGGTCAATGGGCGTTCGCTTGACGCCGATCGAGATTCCGGATTATCCGATCCGCAGTCTGCTGGGCATTATGGAAACGGAATTCTCGGCCGCGTTCGACGACCTCACGCGCAGCAATCGCGACGATCTGCTCGCAAGGCAAGGGAAAGGCTCGGATGCGAATCTCTATCGGACCAACCGCTTCGTTCCGGCCGTCGAATATCTTCAGGCGACGCGGGTGCGTACGCTCCTCATGGAAGCGATGCAGCGTACCATGGCGGATATCGATGTCTATCTCGCTCCGATTACTTCAACCAGGTCCAGGAAGCCGGGAAGCGTGTTGAACCTCAATACCGCGCTGACCAACCTGACCGGCCATCCCGGTATCGTGGTGCGGAACGGATTCAACGCGCAGGGCGTTCCCACCAGCATTACGTTCATCGGCGGGATTTATGGGGAAGCCCGGATGCTGCGCCTGGCCTACGCTTATCAAACCGCCACTGAGTGGCATTTGAAGCATCCGCCCCTCTTCGTTTGACAGGTTTAGTCCGTCACACCGCTCAGGAATGCGGCGGAATTAGCTTCTGAATTGCCTTCACCGTCTGCTCCTCGCGGAACGCCATGATCCGCTTTCCATCCGAAACGGCCTTCGGAAGCGCCAGATCCACGCCGTTCACCAGTGTCTTATGAGCCTTGATGCGTTCGGGCATGCGCGCTTCTTCAGGATCGATGGCCACCGAGACGGCAGCCGTGAAGTAATCGTCGTGAAAGTGAGGACCACTTTTGCCGCTGATGTCCTCATGCACATTCAGCACATCTGTGACGAACTGTTCCAACCCGTGGTTGTCGTAATACTCGGGAATATAGTAAGAAGCCGTCCCTGATCCTGCCCACTTTTCGCCGAGTGCTTTTGAGGTCTCCTCGGCGGGACGCGCGTCCGAACCGTGATCGACCATGAACAGCACGTTCTTGAACCCCTGCGCCTTGAGACTGGACGCTTCGTCGGTCAGGATGCTTTTGAAAGTGTCCGCCGTAATGGACACACTCCCGGGACTGGCGGAACGCTCGGGACTTCCGGGCGAAAGGCCCACAATGGGCGCGCACATCGCATTGCCGAGTTTCCGCGCGATGGAGTCGCACATGGCGTGGATGATCAGATTATGCTGGCTGACCGTGACGTACGGACCGTTGTCTTCCATCCCGCCGGCGAAAATCATGGCGGTGGTTTTTCCCGCCTTCAGTAAATCGCGGACTTCGAGCAGAGTCATGTCTTCGATCCAGACAGTGTCGGGCATGTCGATTGGCCGCGGCATGGCAAGCAACGCCTGTCTTGCCGCCGCGTATCCTGCTCCTCCCTTACCCTTGCCCTGACCCTTGCCTTGCCCCTGCCCGGTTGGCGCTTGCGCCCAAACCGCAGCCACAATGATGAGGACCGCGCTCGATGCCGCGGAAATTCGTCTGACGTTCTGCATCTTCGTTCTCCTTCACTTTTCCGGCAATTCGAATAGGACCTCGATCAAGACAGCATCGGGAGCCTTCGGTATAACACGCAAGTCGGCATGAAGATCGGGGACGAGGCATGCCCATCCGGCAGGCAACAAGGCCGGCCCAAACCCATAGACACCGCGCGGACAGAAATACAAGCTGAGGCCGTTCGTCGGCGTAGTGAACGGCTCCGAGTGATAAACGTGAACATTTGCCCGAGCGAGACCGCGCCGCACCATCACGTTGAAATCGCGAGATGGCCCGCCTACCAGTTCCGCGTCAATCGGCGCGTCTCCCGGCATCGAAAGCGGCTGAAACGCCTTCGTTAATACATCGATCGAGCCGTCATCTCTATGCAACATCATGCCCTCGCCTTCGAGCAGCATAAGGGTCCGGTCCACTCCAGGGAACAGCGAAAACCCGCCGGAATGGTTCACGTCCGCGAGACTCACCCGCCAAATAAAATCTTCGAAACCCGCGCCTTCCGGCCACACGGCAATCGTTCTCGTCGTGCCTCCGCCATTCTTCCAGGGAGCGGCCGCGAGTTCACTGGTGTCGATCAACCGCAATCAGATCCTCAGCTTCAGTTCTTCAACATGGGCAATTTCAGATCGAACTTCCGGGCTGTTTCTTCGGCGAGTTCGTAGCCGGCATCCGCGTGGCGCATCACGCCGGTCGCCGGATCGTTGAAGAGGACGCGCTCGATCCGTCTCGCCGCCGCTTCCGTCCCGTCGCAAACGATCACCACGCCCGAATGCTGCGAAAATCCCATACCGACGCCGCCGCCATGATGAAAGCTCACCCATGTCGCGCCGCCCGCGGTATTCAGCAGAGCGTTCAGCAGAGGCCAGTCGGATACGGCATCCGAACCATCCAGCATGGCTTCGGTCTCGCGATTCGGGCTGGCGACGGAACCCGTATCGAGATGATCGCGGCCGATCACGATAGGCGCTTTGAGCTCGCCTGTGCGCACCATTTCGTTGAAGGCCAGTCCGGCCAGATGACGTTCGCCGAGGCCGAGCCAGCAGATGCGCGCGGGCAGGCCCTGAAACGCAATCCGCTCGCGCGCCATATCGAGCCAGCGATGAACCTTGCTATTTTCGGGAAACAGTTCTTTGATCTTCGCGTCGGTCTGTAAATGTCCTCGGGATCGCCCGAAAGAGCGACCCAGCGGAACGGTCCCTTCCCTTCGCAGAACAGCGGCCGGATATAGGCCGGCACAAAGCCTGGAAAATCGAACGCGTCCTTTACGCCTTGTTCGAGCGCGACTTGCCGGATGTTGTTGCCATAATCGACCACCGGCACGCCCATTCGATGGAAGTCGAGCATGGCGCGAACATGGAGCGCACAGGATTCGGCCGCTGCGTCGCGCAAATGGGCGTGCCGGTTGGGGTCCTGCGCGGCGCTTTTCCACTCCTCGACTGTCCAGCCGAACGGCAGGTAACCGTTAATCAAATCGTGAGCCGAGGTCTGATCCGTGACCAGGTCCGGGCGAATCTCGCCGCCTGGGCGCGTTTCACAAGCTCCGGTAGAATCCCTGCGGCGTTGCCCAGCAGCCCGATGGAGACGGCTTCTTTGCGGTCGCAATGCTGCTTGATCAGCGCAATCGCTTCGTCGACGTCGCGAGCCTGTTTGTCCAGATAGCGCGTGCGCAGCCGGAAATCGATGCGCGATTGCTGGCACTCGATCACCAGCGAGACCGCGCCTGCGAACGTCGCGGCCAGCGGCTGCGCTCCACCCATGCCGCCCAAACCGGCGGTCAGTATCCAACGACCGGCCAGGTCGCCGCCGTAATGCTTGCGTCCAGCTTCAGCGAACGTCTCGTAGGTGCCCTGCACGATGCCCTTGCGAACCGATGTAGATCCAACTGCCGGCGGTCATCTGGCCGTACATCATCAATCCCTTGCGATCCAGTTCGTGAAACTTCTCCCAAGTTGCCCACGCAGGAACAAGATTGGAATTGGCGATCAGGACGCGCGGCGCATCGGCATGAGTTTTGAACACGCCTACCGGCTTGCCCGATTGCACCAGCAACGTCTCGTCGGCTTCCAGGTCTTTCAACCGCGCGAGAATCTCGTCGAAACATTCCCAATTGCGGGCGGCGCGGCCGATACCGCCATAGACGACGAGAGTTTCGGGATGCTCAGCCACGGCAGGATCCAAATTGTTCTGGATCATGCGGTACGGCGCTTCCGTCAGCCAGCTCTTGCAGGCCAGCACAGAGCCTCGAGGAGCCGAGATGTTCCGTTCAAGATCGGTCCGCCGGACTTCTACGCTTTGACCTTTGTACATATCTGTGACTCGCTCAAACGGGCTGTGCAGCGTTCGCCATGGCCGCCAGAAATTGTTCGTTCGCTTCCGGTGATCCGATCGAGACGCGGACATGACGGGAAAAGCCCGCTTCGCGCCACGGCTTGACGATCACGCCGTGATGCAAGAGCCGAAGCGCGAGGGAGTCGGCGTTTTCGCGGGCATCGAAGAAGAGAAAGTTCGCCACCGACGCCGACGAGATATAGCCCAAACGGCAAAGCGATTGGCGCATCCGCTCGCGTTCTTCCACCGTCCGCTTCACGCAATCGTCGACGTACTCGCCCTCGTCGAGAGCCGCCAGTGCCGCGGCTTGAGCGAGCCGGTTCACATTGAAAGGAGTGCGGGCGCGATCGATCACCTGAATCAGAGAAGCGTCCGACGCCAAGCAATATCCAACACGCAATCCGGCCAGGCCGTAAGCCTTGGAAAAGGTGCGCAGCAAGATCCACGACGCGCCGGAATTTTGGAGGATCGTGCGAAAATCGGGGTAGGTACTTTCCGCCGTGGCGTACTCGAAATAAGCTTCATCAAAAACCAGCAGCGTATTCGGGCTTAAGGCGGCTAGGAGGCATTGCAAATCTTGCGCGGTGATGGTGGTGCCGAGAGGATTGGAGGGGCTGCTGAACATTACCATCCGGGTCTTCGGGCTCAACGCCGACACCATTTCGGACATATCAAGTTGGTAATCGGGTCCGACGCTCACGCTTCGCACTGTGGCGCCCGCCGCTTGCGCATAAATGACATGCAGCCCAAACGACGGCGCGATGGTTACCATTTCGTCGCCCGGCGCAAGAAAGGAGTGCGCGCAAACGGAAATAAGGTCTTCTGAGCCGTTGCCAAACGCGAGGCGTTCCGGCGCCACGGTCAAACGCCGCGACAGCACCGCGCGAAGATCGTCAGAACTGGGGTCGGGATAGAGCGCCGCGTCGGGGAGGGCTTTCGCAATGGCAGTCAAAACTCGCGGGTTGGTGCCCCAGGGATTTTCGTTGCTGCCCAGTTTCGCGATGCGCTCGACACCGTAGCGAGCCCGTACGGATTCAGCGGAAAGTCCGGAATTGTAGGCCGGTAAATTCCTGATCTCAGGCCTGAGGTTGGCGACGAACTCACTGGCGGCGGCCATGCAGTATATACAGGTATAGACCAAACATGATACTTTGTCAATTGAGCCAGTGAATAACGTCATGAGCTTATCAGCCACGATACCCGCGGTTCGGGAAGAGCCCTCCGCCGCTCTTTATCAGCGCGTGAAGGCTTATATTCGCCACAAAGCGCGGTCCGGAGAATGGAAGCCGGGGGACAGAATTCCTTCGGAGAACGATCTGGTCGGAATTCTAGGCGTCTCCCGAATGACCATCAACCGCGCGCTGCGCGAACTCACGGAAGCGGGTGAACTGGTCCGGCGAGGCGGAGTGGGGACGTTTGTAGTGGAACCGCGGCCTTTCTCCACGCTGCTGATGATTGCGCGCATCGGAGACGAGATCCGGGCGCGAGGGCACCGTTATCGCTGGAATGTCATTCTCAAGACGCGGGAAAAAGCGTCGGTGGACGTCGCGTCCGCCCTCGAAATGCCGGTGGACAGCACCGTGTATCACTTGGTTTGCGTTCACTTTGAGAACGACGTCCCGATACAGCTTGAAGATCGTTTTGTGAATCCCGCCTGCGCCCCACTTTTCTTCGAGCAGCGCTTCGACACCCAGCCTCCCGCGGAGTATCTGCTCGCGGAGGTTCCGGCGGACGAGATCGAACACACCGTCGATGCTGTCATGCCCGGAGATGGCGCGCGTTGGCTGAAAACGAAAAGAAACGAACCCTGTCTGTTGCTGACCCGCCGCACCTGGGCGGGGAACATTCCCGTGACCTTTGCGAAGCTGCTTTATCCAGCCTCGCGATACCGCCTCAGTTGCCGGTTCAAACCTTCCACTACACAGGAGAGGGGCTGAGGCCCGAACACTTATGCACGTCCGCAACACAACGATCATTTCGAGGAATCGGGAAGTGAGTCCGCTGATCGATGACATCGCGCGAAAGCTCCTGGACGAACTGCAGAAGGACGCGCGCATCACCTATGCCGAACTGGGCAGGCGGGTTGGACTATCTCCATCGGCGACTTCGGAGCGCTTGAGGAACCTGGAAGACGCCGGCGTAATTCGCGGCTACCGGGTCGACATCGATCCCGCCAGCCTGGGCTTGGGCGTCGCCGCGATTATCCGCATGGCCTGCGATGGCGAACAGTACCGCCGTTTCGTGGCGTTCCTCGAGACCTGCGGGGACGTCCGCGAGTGCCATCACGTCACGGGAAGCGACGCCCTCATGATTAAGGTCTTGGTCGGCTCGATTGAGGAACTCGAGCAACTGGTGATGAAGTTTCTGCGGTTTGGCGCTCCCACCACCAGCATCGTATTGTCGTCTCCGTTAACCCGGCATTCCTTCCAGTTGGACGGAACGATCGCTAAAGAAGCCTGAGTCAACATGGATGGATTTGGTTCCACGGAATGAGCGAGCTATTATAGTCGAATCAATGGCGCGAAGGCCAGTATGAGGGGTCTTGCGCCTTGCGTCTAAAAAGCTGTCGCGTTAGCTTTAGTAGTATACCGATTCTACGACGAATCGATGAGTCTGCGCCCCCCTCAACAAAGCCCCGTCCGCTCTGGAAACTGCAAATAGTCTTTGCCGGATGCTAATCCGGCGGATCGAGAAGCCCTTTGAAAGCATCGACTTCTTCAAGTGTCCTGATTTCGACCATGCTGCTGGCCGGCTCAGCCGCGCTGGCGCAGGGTCAAACTGCGAACGCACGAGTGCTGCCCGTAACTGGCCGGCAGGAGCTGGCCGCGCAATACTGCGCCGGCTGCCACAACGATAAGCTCAAAACCGGCGGAATGACGCTTACGGCGCTCGATCTCGCGCATCCGGAGCGCAATCCGGAACTGGCGGAAAAGGTGATCCGGAAAGTGCGGGCAGGCATGATGCCACCAGCGGGGATGCCCCGCCCCGACAACGCCAGGCTGCAGGTTGTTCGCCGCGTCACTCGAAAATTCGATCGATCAGGCCGCCGCAGTGCACCCCAATCCCGGCAGGCCTCCGCTGCACCGCCTCAATCGCGTAGAATACGCCAATTCCATTCATGATCTGCTGGACGTCACGGTGGACGCGGCCGCGCTCCTTCCGGCCGACGACATGAGCCACGGCTTCGACAATATGGCGGACGTGCTTACCGATCTCACCCGCGTTGATGGACGGCTACATCCGGGCCGCCAGCAAAATCAGCCGGGCAGCCGTGGGCGATGCGCATGCCAGCCCGGCGATGTCGACTTACCGTATCCCGCGCGTCATCTCGCAGATGCGCCATGTCGATGGGACGCCGTTCGGAACGCGCGGCGGAATCTCGGTCGTTCACAACTTTCCGGCGGATGGCGAATACGTCTTCAAGATGCTGTTCTACGCCTCGCTCGACGGACCTCTGTTCGGACGCAATCAGGGCAAGGGGCAGCAGATCGAGATCTCGGTCAACGGCGAACGCATGGCGCTGCTCGATATCGATCCGCAGATGAAATCGACCGACGATCTGCGCACGCCTCCGATCAAGATTAAAGCCGGTCCGCAGCGCATCGCGGCCGCCTTCATTCAGAAATTCGATGGGCCGCTCGAAGACGACGTGATGCCGATCGAGCTGAGCCTGGCCGATCTGAACAACGCCGCATTCCCCGGGCGTAACGTCGCTGCCGCACCTGAGCGATTTCAGCATCAGTCGGGCCATTCAACGTAACCGGCGTTTCCGATACGCCGAGCCGCGAGCCAGAATTTTCGTCTGCCATCCGTCGGCGAACGAGGACGAACTTCCCTGCGCCAAAAAGATCTTACGCAAGCTGGCGCGCCAGGCATACCGCAGGCCGGTTAACGACCAGCGATCTCGAAGATCTGCTGGGCTTCTATCAGCAGGGGCGGAACAAAGGCGGCTTCGAGTCTGGGGATTGCCACCGCGTTGCAGGCGATCATCGCGAGCCCCGAGTTTGTTTTCCGGTTCGAGCGAATGCCGGCTGGCAGTTGCTCCGGGTACAAACTATCGCATCAGCGATCTGGAACTGGCATCGCGGCTGTCCTACTTCCTGTGGAGCACCGCGCCGGACGAACAGCTCCTCACGGTCGCCAGCCAGGGAAGCTGAAGGATCCAGGCGATGCTGGAGAAGCAGGTTCGCCGCATGCTCGCCGATCCACGAGCCGAAGTCGCTGTCGAGCAATCTTCGCCTCGCAATGGCTGCATCTGCAGAACCTGAACGGCGTCCAGCCGGACGCGTTCCTGTTTCCCAACTTCGACAAGAACCTTGCGCTGTCCATGCGCAGGGAGACGGAACTTCTCTTCGACAGCATCATGCGGGAAGATCGCAGCGTGCTCGATCTGCTGACCGCGAACTATACGTATGTAGACGAACTGCTGGCCAAACATTACGGCATTCCGAATGTTCTGGGCAGCCGCTTCCGACGCGTCGAGATCACCGATGAGAATCGCATGGGGCTGCTGGGCCAAGGCAGTATTCTGACGATGACGTCGATCTCAAACCGCACTTCACCGGTCGCGCGCGGCAAGTATGTGATGGAAGTTCTGCTCGGCACGCCGCCGCCTCCGCCTCCGCCGAACGTCCCGCCGCTCAAGGAAGCCGCCGACCGATTCAAAGCCGATGTCGGTGCGCGAAAGGATGGAAGAGCACCGCACCAAGCCGTCTGCGCAGTCGTGCCACAAGATGATGGATCCGATCGGCTTCGCGCTCGAAAATTACGACGCCGTGGGCGTGTGGCGCACCAAGGATAGCGGCTTCCCGATCGATGCCACGGGCCAGATGTTCGACGGCGCGAAACTGGATGGCCCGGCCAGCTTGCGCAAGGCGATCCTGAACCATTCCGACGCGTTTCTGGATACGTTCACAGAGAACCTGCTGTCCTACGGAGTCGGCCGCGTGCTCGACAGCTCCGATATGCCGGCGGTGCGTTCGGTGGTCGCGCTACGCGGCGCGAATCAACAATCATTTTTCCGCCTTCGTGATGGGTGTGGTGAAGAGCACGCCGTTCCAGATGAGAAAAGCGGAAGCGGTGGAAAGTCCGCTGACCAACACGCCGGGAAAGCCGGTCACCAAAGCTGAATCAAAATTGCCCGCCGCTTCTAAAGCGAAAGGATCGGAGACCAATGTACATCACTAAGAAACATCTTTCCCGCCGCACGCTTCTGCGCGGCATGGGCGTCTCGCTCGCGCTGCCGCTGCTCGATTCGATGGTGCCGGCGCAGACGCCGCTGAGCAAGACGGCGGCGTGCCGAAGCCCCGTCTCGCCTGCATCGAAATTGTGCACGGCGCGGCCGGCAGCACGGTGGATGGCATCGAACAAGCATTACTGGTCGCCCGAAAAAGTAGGCGCGGATTTCGAGTTCACGCAGACGCTGAAGCCGTTCGAGCCGTTTCGCGACTACATCACCGTCGTCAGCGGCACCGATCTGATTCCGGCCACCGCGCACTCGCCCAAGGAAGAAGGCGCGGACCATTTCCGCTCCAGCGCCGCGTTCCTGACCGCCGCGCATCCGAAGATGACGGAAGGCGCGGACATCTTCTGCGGCACCTCGATCGATCAGCTTTACGCGCAGCAGTTCGGGCAGGATACGCCGCTGCCTTCGATCCAGCTCTGCATTGAAAGTCTGGATGGCTCGGGCGCCTGCGATTACGGCTATGCCTGCGTTTACGCGGACACCATCAGTTGGGCGTCGCCGACGAGCTCCGCTGCCGATGACGCTCGATCCGCGCATGGCGTTCGAGATGCTTGTTCGGCGACGGCGGCACGCCGGCGGAGCGGCAGGCGCGCGCAGCAGACCAACGGCAGCATTCTCGACTGGATCTCGCACAGCGTGACCCGGCTGCAGAAGGGTCTGGGCGCCGAGCGATCGGGCCCGCTCTCGATACTTATCTCGAAAATGTTCGCGAGATCGAGCGGCGCATTCAGCGAATCGAGAAATACAACTCCAGCGGCGAAGCGCGCGCGCTGCCGGCCGCGCCCATCGGCGTGCCCGATTCCTTATGACGAGCACGTCAAGCTGATGTTCGATCTGCAGGCGCTGGCGTTCATGACCAACATGACGCGCGTTTCGGCTTTCAAGATGAGCCGCGACGTGAATCAGCGGGTCTATCCCGAAAGCGGCGTGAAGACGCCGTTCCACTCCTGCTCGCATCACGGGGAAAGCCCTGCGCGCATCGCCGAATTCGCCAAGATCAATCTGTATCACGCGAGCCTGGTGCCGTATTTCCTCGAGAAACTGAGAGACACGCCGGATGGCGACGGCAATCTGCTGGATCATTCGATGGTCCTCTACGGCAGTCCGATGGGCGATTCGAACGCCCACAATCACAAGCGCCTGCCGATTCTTGCTGGCGGGCAAGGCCAACGGCGCGCTCAAAGGCAATCTGCACGTCAAGCACGGACGACGGAACGCCACTGGCGAACGTGCTGCTGACGATGATGCACAAGCTGGGCGTGAACGTCGATCAGATCGGCGACAGCACCGGCAGAAGTTTCGATCTAAGAGGAGGCTCGGATGTTAGCTAGAACGTTGCTCGTTTGTGGATTGGGTCTGACTTCATTGATGGCGGCGCGGCAATGACTCGCGCCTCGCCGACGCTGCGCAAGAGCGCCGATCGCGACGCCGTGCAGGCTCTGCTCAAGCAAAAAGTGGACGTGAACGCGGCGCAGGGCGATGGGACCACGGCACTGCACTGGGCGGCGTTCAATGACGACGTCGAGATGGCCAAGCTGCTCTTGGCTTCAGGCGCAAACGTGAAAGCAGCGACGCGCGTGGGCGGCCATCACGCCTCTGTTTATGGCCTGCCGCAACGGCAGCGCCGCGATGATCGAACTGTTGCTCGAAGGCCGGCGCCGACGCGAATTCGCGCGACGGCGACCGGCACCACAGCCGTTGATGATGGCGGCCTCGTCGGGAATCGGGGCAGCAGTGAAAGTCCTGCTCGATCACGGCGCAAATGCCAATGCGAAAGACCTGGCTCACGGACAGACGGCGCTGATGTTCGCGGCCTCGCTGAATCGCGCAGACGCGATCAAAGTGCTGATGGCACATGGCGCGGACCCCGCAGTTACGTCGCTGGTGGCGAAGGTTGAAAGAGATCGGTTCAATCCCGAGACGGGACAACCGGAGAAGCCGCAAGGCGATGCGAAGGCTGATGGAAAGTCTGCCGGCAAGCCGGCCGCCATGAGCGATGGCAAAACGGATGCCAAGGCTGATGCCAAACCCGCGGATCAGCCGGCACGGTTTGGCAGGCGGGCGGCCGCGGCAGCAGCGGCGGGAGCAGATCCCAAGAATCCCGACCAGGCGCAGCAATTCCAACGTCGCGAAAGAGGTGCTGCCACCATTGGTGGGCAAACGGCGTTGCTTTTTGCCGCGCGCGATGGCCAGGTGGATGCCGTTCGCGCTTTGCTCGACGGCGGCGCGAACATTAACCAGGTTAGCGCGGAGGAGAAGACGACGCCGATCGTGATGGCGATCATGAATGGCCACCTGGATGTTGCCAAAGTTCTGCTGGATCGCGGTGCGGATCCGAACATCGCCAATGCCTGGGGTTTGGAGGCGTTATACGCAACCGTCGACGTCAAGTGGGCGCCCTACGCGTGGTTTCCGCAACCCATCACGAATCATGAGCAGATCACACACCTGGAACTGATGAAGGCGCTGATTGCGCACCATGCCGACGTCAACGCGAAATTAGTCAAGCGCTTGTGGGTTCGTTCTTTTGGTGAACGTTCGTGGGTCGACCCCGTCGGCGCAACGCCTTTCTGGCGTGCGGCGCAGGCGCTCGACGTGCCCGCTATGCATCTATTGGTCGACGCTGGGGCCGATCCGAAAACCGCGACTACGGGCGGCGACACCGCGCTGATGGTTGCGGCAGGCTTGGGTTGGGCGCCGAATAACACGACCACAGCTCCCGACTCGTGGATGGCGGCAGTGAAGTATTGCCTGGAACTCGGCATCGACGTCAACGCGGTCGATACGAAAGGCTACACGGCTTTGCATGGCGCGGCATTTCGAGGCGACAACGAAGTGATTCAGTTTCTGGCCTCAAAGGGCGCGGACGTGAAGGTGAAGACGAAGCTCGGAGACACCGTGGCGGACATGGCCAACGGACCGATCGCGCACTCGATTCCGCATCCGGAGACGGTGACGCTGCTCGAAAAACTGGGTTCGGTGAATTCGCATAATTGCCGCTCCGACCAATGCGTGGTGGCTACGAAGGAAGACGCCAGACCGAAGTCGGAAGTTCCGGTGGCCGCAACTTCGCCTCAGTAGAAGAGACCATGCGCTGTATCCTGGTCCTGTTTGCGGCTTCGGTACTCGTTGGCGCGGACGGTTATGACACGCGGCTCGCTGAGGCAGCCGCGCAGGACGATATCGAAGCGGTGCGGGCGCTGCTCGCGCATCATCCAGATGTCAATGCCGCGCAAAATGATGGCGCCACCGCGTTGCACTGGGCGGCTCTCAAGGGCGACCTGGAAATGGTGCGGCTGCTGTTGGCAGCGGGCGCCAACGTCAAAGCGGCGACCAGAATCGGAGCTCTCACTCCGCTTTATCTGGGCGCTTCGGCTGGCAGTGCTGCTGTAGTTGACGAATTGCTGCGCGCCGGCGCCGATGCCAGTGTGTCGAATACGACCAACGGCACCACTGCCCTCATGAAGGCGGCCGCCGCAGGAAGCGCCGAGGCGGTTAAACTGCTGCTGGATCATGGAGCGCCGGTAAATGCCATCGAACCCGGCCACAACCAGAATGCGCTGATGTTTGCGGCAGCCGCGAATCGTCCTGGGGTAATTCGATTGCTGGCGGCGCGCGGCGCTGAGCTTCGGGCAACATCGAAAGTGGTTCACATTCAGCCGCAGAAAGATTTCGATTCGAACGAATTTCCACTCGATGCCGATCTGATTCTGCACGCTAATCTGCCTCCGGGAAAAGAAGCGGCCGCAGCGGCATTGGCCGGCCGCAGGGCGTCGCCAACCGTGTCCGGGGGTTTAACAGCACTGATTCTGGCGGCGCGCGAGGGTCAACTGGATGCGACGCGTGCGTTGGTAGAGGCGGGTGCGGACGCAAACGAACCGAGCGCCGGTGACGGAACCACGCCAATGGTGATGGCTATCATCAACGGCCATTTCGAGATCGCGAAATTCCTGCTAGAACGTGGAGCAGACCCGAATCTTGCGAACCTGGATGGCTTGACCGCGCTTTACGCGACCATCGATGCGAGATGGGCGCCGGTGGGAGGCGGTCCGGTGCCGGTGACCGAGCATGACAAAGTAAACTATCTGGAGCTGATGAAAACGCTGCTCGATCATGGCGCAAGACCTGATCTGAGACTCAAAAAGAAGCTTTGGTTTCGCCCTGCTTTTCATGATCAGATGTGGGTAGGTACGCCTGGCTCGACCGCGTTCTGGCGAGCGGCACAGGCCACCGATCTTGCCGCGATGCGTCTACTCGTCGCACATGGCGCCGATCCGAAAATCCCGTCGGACGAAGGCGACACTGCGCTGATGATGTCGGCAGGGGTTGGGTGGGCCGGCAATTTCTCACGCAACGCTCCAGGTCCGGCGCTGGACGCAGTTCGTTACTGCGTGGAACTCGGACTGGACGTAAATGCGCAGGATGTGACCGGATACACGGCGCTCGCGGGTGCCGCTTGGCGCGGGGACAATGATCTGGTGAAGTTTCTCGTCGGAAAGGGAGCGAAGCTGGATGTCCGCACAGCAAGAAGCTGGTCGGTCACTGATATGGCGACCGGCCCTTATCTGCGGACGACAGGCGCCACGTCGCATCCTGAAACCATTGAGCTGCTGATTCAAATGGGCGCGCCTGCTTTGACGCCCCATCCGGGTGAAGATATTCTGGGGTTGAAAACGCCTTGAAATGAATGGCGCTGGTTGACCAAGGTCTGTCACATAAGGATCTTGCCAGGGTTGAGGATGCCTTTTGGATCGAGTGCTTTTTTGATCGTCCACATGGCTCGCGTTTCCGATTCCGATCTAGAGCATCTGAGAAAGTCACGCTTCAACAAACCGATGCCGTGTTCGGCTGAAATGGAGCCATGGTAACTTTCCACAAGGGAATATAAGGACTCGTCCACGGCATGGTGAGAGGTTCCCGGCATGGAATCCAGGTCGACGGTGGCATGCAGATTTGAGTCACCGACGTGTCCGAAGAAGAACGATCGATGACCGTGCCATTGCGATTCGAAACGCCGCTTGCATTCCTCTGCGAATTCGCCGATGCGGCCGATGGGCAAACTGATGTCATAGTTTACCGCTTTGAACTGTGCAGCGAACTCCGAGGTGGACTCGCGAATTTCCCACAAAGCGCGAGTCTCGGCGGCGGAATAGGACACCACCGCGTCGGCAACTCCTGAGAGTGCGTCTTCAAATCTTATGGACCCGGCCTTTGCATCGAAGCTTCCCTGCTCCACGAGGGCATAGAGCGCATGCCGCTCCGGGAAAGGTGACTGCTTCGAAGCGGACATGGAAACTCCGAACTCAAAAAAATCCGGCCACATCACTTCGAGCGCGCTCAATTCGTTTCCCAGAGCCGCGCGTAATGCGGCGAGGAGTTCGAGCACTTCTTCATAGTTACGCAAACCACAGAGAGCGGTATAGCGGCGAGCGGGCTTCGGGCGGAGCCGCAGAACAGCACGCGTGATCACGCCGAGCGTCCCCTCCGATCCGACGAACCAGTGCTTAAGGTCATAGCCGGTGTTGTTCTTGAGGACCTTCGTCATAGAACTCAGGATTGTGCCGTCGGCGAGCACCACCTCCAGACCCAGCACCTGATCGCGCGCAGTGCCCGACTGTATGACGCGAATGCCGCCCGCGTTGGTCGCCAGGGCGCCTCCGATCTGGCAGGAACCGCGCGATCCCATATCGAGCGAGAACTCGAAGCCGGCGCGCACAGCCTCTTCTTGCACCGCTTGCAGCGTGGTGCCCGCGAGGACCGTCATCGCCGCTGCCGCGGTATCGATCTCCTCGACGCCGCACATGCGATCGAGAGAAAGGCATAAGTCGGTTTTGGATGGGGTCGCACCGGCGGCAAGCCCCGTCATTCCTCCTTGCGGGACTACGGTTTGGGCGGCAGCATGGCAGAGTTTGAGGATCGACGAGACTGCTTCCGTCGAGCGAGGCAGGACCACCGCAAGCGGCGTCGCCGGGTACATGCGCGACCAGTCAGTCCGGTAACGTGATCCGATCGCGTCACCGGTCAGCACGGCATCGGCTCCCAACATCGACGTGAGAGCATCGATGAGCGCACTCATAAGATCGATCTTAGTGCATGGATCGGGTCATTGTCCGGACGGCGTGACCGTCACTTTGACATCGCGGGCGCCTTCGAGTTGCCCGTCGAAGCCGGTGGCTCGGAGCCAGTACACGCCCGGCGCGCTGAATTGCACTTCCGTTGTCAACTCGACTGGCTTGCCGGATTCACCGGTCGTATTCGGAGTTTCAAAAGTGGCTTCGCCTGGTCCCCGATATTCTTCGATGCGAAGCCTGGTACCCCCGCCGCGACCTCGCCGCGGCTTGGGAAGCCCGTCGTCGGTGGCCTTGAATGCCAATTTCAGCGGTTCGCCCAGTTTGACGGTCTGGTCGCCCGGACCGGACACGCTAGGCGGCTCGTTCCCTTCAGTATTTCCACCCGGAGAGAGATTCATCGCGATCACGCCTTGATCGACCTCGTAGCCTTCTTTTAGCGAGCCGTTGGCAGTCAGTGTCACGCCGTTGGCCTTCAGCGTCCAGACGAGTTTCTTTTGGCGGTCCCAATCCTTCGGCAGGTCGACCCGAAATACGAACTGATGGAAACCGGGGTAAAAGTATGCCGGCTGCTGGCGGTCGATCGCGGGAGGATCGAACCGGTTATTCGGACCGACAGGAATATTGAGCCTCTCTTCGACATTGCGGTTGTAATAGCCAAACCACATACTGATGGTGCCGTCGACGTTGATGCGCCAACCTTCATAAGCAGGCTGCACGCTATCTCCTGAATTGTGCTTGACGCGAATTTCAGGGGGCAGTTTGTCGATCATGCCTTGAGCATGGAGCGAAGAAGTCAACCAGCCCGCGGCGATGACCACAGCGGGAAGCAGTTTCTGCAAATTGCAATCGGATAGTTTCATCGTCGTGCCGCTAATGTCTGGTACCGATTAAGGCGGGGGCTTCCGGCTTGTTTTTTCTCGCGCGTTCAGCGAGCATCGCCTTGTATTCGTCCTCGGAGATGAAGTAGTAACTGATCCAGGAAAGCGACATTTCGTCAGCGGTCCGTTCGCCCCAGCCTACCCAGTTCGAAGGATCGGGGTTCGATGGATTCGCCGCCGTATTGTCGTGCAGGGAGATCTGATGGAGGACTGTACCTGCAGGAACGATAGGCGCCTCGTCATCAGAATATTCGTAAACCACATGCCAGTCGAATTTGAAGCGATCGACGCAACTGGCCATTTCGACGTGTGGCCGGCTGCCGCCTCCGCCGCCTCCACGCCCGCTCAGCGGTTCGATCAGTTCGAGGCACTGCGCCTGTCCGCGATTGTGCATATGGGGTTGAAAGGACACAATGACTGCTGGTTGGGGCAGGATCGAGTAGCCGTCCGAGCGCACATTTTTGGTGTTCGGGGGAATGTCCAGATCGTGAGTGCTGGCGAGTTGCCGCATTTCGAGGACATGCTTGGGAACTACACCTTTGGGAAGGAACTTCAACGCGAACGCAATGTCCACAGGCGTGTCTTTGCCGACAGCATGAAGGTGGACGTTGGCTAGAATCTTCGACCCCTTCCTCATGAGCATGCCGGTGCCATTCGGGAAAGTGTTGCCGTATTTGCCGACGGCGTACTCTTCGAAAACTGTCGAGCCCATTTCGGACGCTTCGTCGATCAATTGGGAAGTTACGTGATGGACGACTCTCGATCCCGAGAGCGGCTTAATTTCGACGGCCTGAAGATAGCGATCTTCGGTAAGCCCCAAGTCTTGAGTGGGGATATCGAGCCACTGATCCGCCTGAGCGGCTTTCACGGTGATGTCTTTGGTGAGATGCACGACTACGTCCGGCTTTCCGATGTGCCAGCGATCGCTATCGTCGAAGACGCGAGCAGGGGGCATATCGGCGGGATTGCCTTTCGGCGCGCCGGCATCGACCCAGGCGGCGATGGTTGCAATCTCTTTGTCAGTCAGGGAGACATCATTCTTGAAGTGAGCGATACCGACGGTGCGGTCGATGTACCACGGTGGCATGTTCCGCTGCACGACTTGCTGTTTAATCGCCTTCGCCCATGGGCGAGTCTCCTCGTAAGTCATCATCGAGAACGGGCCGATCTGGCCGGCGCGATGGCAATTCTGGCAGGAGCGCGCGAGGATGGGCACGACGTCCCTGGTAAACGTGATCTCTTTCGGAGTTGGGGCGCCGCTTGCCGCGCCAACGACCGCAAGTACCACCGCCAGACGCATTTCGCCGGGTATCTTTGTTGCCATGCGAGACCTCCTGCCGTAAGGCAAATTCTTTGGGTCTTAGAACGCTCGCGGCATGGCGAAGCATAGGGACAGGCTTCAGACTGACCTCGATTGTACCTTCCGGAGAATTTGGTCCGCAAGTTGGAAACGACGAGGGATCAGGGATTCTGACGTGGTCTCAGGCATGGATCAGCGATTTGGACGCACGATCCACGGTCAATAGTATCGGCCATGATTCGGTGCTAAACTGGCCCCGTAGCCGCCGGCATTCACGTGGGACGGTACGGAAAATGAAGTACAGACCGATAATCCTATTGGCATCCCTGGGCCTCACCTCGTACGCACACGACCCCATCACGACCCAGGTGACCTGGGACCGCGAAGTTTTCCGCCTCATCTCTTCCCGGTGCATCTCCTGCCATCGCGAGGGCGGAGCCGCGTTCTCACTCGCAACGTATGAGGCCGCGCGTCCGTGGGCGAAGGCCATCAAGGAAGAGACGCTGGAGCGCCGGATGCCGCCATTCGGGGCGGTGAAGGGGTTCGCGGATCTTCGCGACGACCCATCACTGACTCAGGAACAACTGGAATTGATCTCGGATTGGGTCGAAGGCGGCGCGCCCGAAGGAGATGCTTCGCTGTTACCGTCCGTCATTCCGGTTCCCGCGAAAAAGGAAGTGCCGGCGACACGTGCCGGGCTCCTGGTCAAAGGGTCGACCGTTCTTCGGGAGGGTCTCACCGTCTGCGCGATCGAGCCGAAGAGCCTGAGTGGCGGCGCGTCGATGCGAGCCATAGCGCAGCGGCCGGACGGCAGTATTGTGCCGCTGATCTGGGTTTATCAGTACAACCCGAAGTTCCCTCACGTATATTACTTCCGGCAGCCGTTTGTTTTAGCCGCGGGTACGAGAATCATCATGTCACCCGGTGAGGTTTCCCTGCTAAGTCCGGCCGGGCCAGGAGGTAGACATTGACATCACGGCGCAAGATGCTGAGCGCGATGGGCGGATCGCTCGTGCTCCCTTTCTTCGGCTCTCGATTGCCGGCGCAACAGACTGCGGCGTCCGGTCCGCTTGACTACGTATGTCCAATGGATCCGGACGTCCGGTCCAATAAGCCCGGCGTCTGTTCACGCTGCGGGATGCCGCTGAAATTGGGAGTGGCCGACCTGGACGAATACTCACTGGAGCTGACGACAAGCCCCGCGGTCATCGAACCCGGACGGAAAGTGCAGTTGAAGTTCAGCTTCAAGGATCCGAAGACTGGCGCGCAGGTGAAGAAGTTTGAAATCATGCACGAAAAGCTGTTTCACATGTTTATCGTGAGCAGCGATTTGCAATACTTCCTGCACGACCACCCCGTGCCTCAGCCCGACGGGTCGTTTCTTTTTGACCAGATATTTCCCAAGGCCGGGATGTACCGGCTGGTCGCGGATGTTTATCCCAGCGCGGGATCGCCGCAATTGATTCCTAAGACTCTATTCGTGACTGCCGGTGCTTCCGATGCGGTGCTGCCCGAGATCGTTACGCTGAGACCCGACATTGAGACGCAGCACGGCGGCAATACAGATGCTTCGATTAAAACGATTCCAGAAAAGCCTGTCGCCGGCGCAAAAACGTTGCTCTTCATCGATTTCAATACGGCCGACGGCATGCAGAAATATTTAGGCGCGTGGGCCCACATGCTCGCCGCGAGCGACGATACGATCGATCTGATGCATGAACATCCGGTAGTGGCTGATGGCAGCACACAGATGCAGTTCGAGTTCATCTTTGCGCGGGCGCGCGTATACCGGGTGTGGGTGCAGTTTCAGAGACAGGGCGTGGTCAATACCGTAGCTTTCAACGTGCCGGTGGTGACGCTGGGCACAGCCGAGGGCATCAGCACTGGTCTCTGACGAGGGCGTGTTTCTCTCACGCCCGCCAAACGACTGGAAAGAGCGCGCAATCCATTGCTGAGCCGGGCTGAGGACCGCCTTCGGCCGGAGGGGGCGGGGACATAATACCTTTCCGCAGCACGAAGGTGGCGTCGTCACCGGTCCAGCGAGAGGAGATCGCGCGACGCCGGTTCAGCAAGGGCACGCCCGCAGCGCCATGCAGTGTCAGGCCGTGAAAGACGACGCAATCGCCGGGTTCCAGGTCCCAGCCGAGGAGCGAGTATTGATCCGCGTTGGCGTCGATATTTGGCATGGGTTCGAATTCAGGGGCGGCATGGGCAGTCGAATCAACAAATTTGACGGGACGGAACCAACGGCCCCAACGATGCGAGCCGGCGACGAACTGGACCGCGGCCTGGCGGGGAACCGGGTCGAGCGACAGCCAGATGCTGCATACCTGGCTTCCGTCGACCGTCCAGTAAGGCTGATCGTGATGCCACGGAGTAGGATTCAGCGTTCCCGGTTCTTTCACCAGGACGTGCTCGTGAAACAGGTTCACTTTGGAGGCTGCCATCAGGCGTCCGGCGATGAACGCCGCGGGCGAGTGGAAGAGGAAATCGCGGTATTCCGGAATGCGCTGCCAGTTGCAGTAATCGCCGAAGAAGCGTCCAGGTGCGCCATCGGCTGTGTAGTCCCTCGCCATGGGACCGGGCGACGCCATGTTGGCTTCGACGCCGCGCGTCAGCACGGCAAGCCACTCGGGGGAGAACGCCTGCCGTACGCATACAGCGCCGTCGCGCTGATAATCGACTGTCAAGGTGTCAAGCTGTGCCTGTAATGCGTCGCTTAGTTGGGTCATTTGGAATCCAATTATTTTTGTGTCCACCATGCGGGTAGATCCGGCTTGGTGTCTTTAAGAATCTGGAGGATGGCTTGCTGGCCGCGGGCTGTCAGCGATGAATAGAGCCTGCGATAAATCTTGTCGCGGACTTCTTCCGGCAGAGCATCGAATTGCGGGCTATAAATCATATAGCTCAGCGGGTAGCGAAAGAGACGGGTACGCAGATCGAAGTCGCGCAGGGAGCGTCCCTGGCGGTCGCGCGGGCCGGCCAACGGGAAGGTTTTCGTGAACGTGGAGACTCCTTCGATGGGTTCACGAAGCGGCGCTTCTTCAGTGAAGAGCATATAAGCTACAGTTGCGTCGAGGTCGGAATCTTTGACACGAGAGATGCGCGCCTCCCAGGAGAGCCTCGTCATAAAGTTCGTCATCTGCGTCTGGTGCTCGAGGGTCATTAACGCCACAATGTCGCTCGATGGCTTCAGATAGTTCTTGAGATTGAATCTTCCGGCGAGGCTAGTGAGGTTCTGCCGGTTGCCGCTATCCAGCAGGTCCGGCTCGGCTGGATTAGACGCGACTGCGTTCGCCCGGTCAGGCTGTTCGCCGCACGTCGCGTTAACGTACCATCCGCCCCAGCGATCGGCAAAGGGCGTGCGGTGATCAGTGATGATGGCACCTCCGCGCGCCGGCATTCCGTCGGCGTTTGGGAATACGGAGCCGACAAAGATCCCTGGGACGCCAAGAGTTGACGGGCCCTGGTGGCAAGTCAGACAGACTTCCTGCCGCTTGAAGCGAGGTCTGCCGGATTCGTCGCGGTTCAGCGAATAGAGAATCACGCCTTGCCTGGGATCGACGGAAGCGACTTCGAGACCCGTGCCGCCGGGCACGAAACCGACCGCCGATTGATCGTTGAAATAGATGGCGCGAGGATTGCGCGGCGACACTTTCGGGCCCTGGAAGCTCGATTTCGAAAAAACGAGGGCTTGCGAATCCGGATTGATTTTCAGCTGTTCGAGAAGGTCGGGGAGGTAGCCGAACCGATCGTCGCGATAGGCTAGTTGGATGGTTCCCGAATCCAGTTGTCTGGCGAGCCGTGCAACCGCGTCGCCGGCGGCGTCTTCGAAATAGCGGATCGCGGGGTGAGCGGCCGGAAGATTGTCGAGATAGACCTGGGCCGAAGAGTTGGGGGAGCAGCCCAACACATGAGCGCGGAAACAAGACTGCAAACTCTCCTCATTGCAACTATTCGGGCTTGGGCGTCTTTACGCTGGAATCCTGATTCGCGGTTTTCGCGGGATCGTTTTCTTCGCGCTGCTGAAACGACAATCTGAGGGGCACGGCCTGAAGCGGCACTACGCATTCTTCCGAGCGACAGTTGTGAGAGTTGGCCGAGCCCAACTTCTCGAGAAGTGCGACGGTGTCCGGGTGGGGGATGGATTTCGGAATCGGGCCGTTGGCCATATCGGCAACGGTATCGCCGGCCTTGGTTTTGCTATCCACGCGAGCGCCCTTTCCTATCAGATATTTGACCATATCGTTGTCGCCGCGAAAAGCTACGCCGTGCAGGGCGGTATAACCCTTGGCGTCGGCAGTATTGAGATCAAACCCCAGGCCGAGGCAGAATTCGACCGCGGGCATCCACGCGTCGGGGGCGACCGTGGTGTTGTTGGGAGCCCAGCCCAGACCGGCCGCAACCATCAACGCAGTGTCACCATCGGAACTCGGAATCTTGGGATCGGCGCCGTGATCGAGAAGCTGTTTCATGGCCGGTACGTCATCCGCTTGTGCGGCGCGCCAGAATGCCGTAGCGCCCGCTGGATCCGCCCAGGTGTGGTCGCCGATCATGCGCATCCAGAGCTTGCGGCCAAGCCGTGCGTTGGGGTCTGCGCCGTGATCGAGTAAAGCACGCATGAGTTCGAGATGCGAAACCTTTTCGCGCGCCGTAATCGGTGGCGGCGACCAAAGGTGCGGCGCCCACTGCGTGTCGACAGTCGCATAGAGGGCCGTAAGACCGGCATCGTTGGCGAGATTCGGATTGGCGCCGTGATTCACCAGCATCAGACCGACGTCGTAGTGGCCATTGAGTATGGCAATGACAAGGGGGCTCATCTTTTCGCCGTCGCCAACTTTGTTGACATCCGCGCCGGCTTCGATCAAGGCTTTTGCCGCCTCGAACTGGCCGTCGCGAGCCGCGTAGATCAATGCCGTGTTGCCGCCCATGGTGGCCGCTCCGCGCTTCCGTGGATCCGCCGCCGGGGCGTCGGGGTCCTTCTTTGGGCGTTCCACGCGTTTCACCGCAGTGACCGTGGAAGTCAGATTGGAGTCCGCGCCATTCGACATTAAGACACGAATGGCATCCGCGCGATTGAGCGCCGCCGCGAACATCAAAGCCGTTTGCCCGTGAGTGGTTTCTCGCGCATTAACGGCTGCGCCATGGCCCAGCAGCAACTTCAACGCGTCGGGTTTGCCAGAAGCCGCTGCCAGCATGAGCGGGGTGGTGCCATCCTGATTGGGCGCGTTGACATCCGAGCCGGCCTGAAGCAGCAGTTCCACCATTGGGGCGCTACCGTTTCGGCAGGCCATCATCAGCGGAGTGAGGAGGCCGATGCGTGTGGCTGCCTTTACGTCCGCGCCGGCTGCGAGGAGAGCCTTCGCCATTTCCAGATCGTCGCGGATAGCCGACCAGTGTAACGCAGTCGTCCCATCTCCCTGTGCGCTGTTGACGGCTGACCTGTCTTTCAGCATGGTGCGGACGGCTGCGCGATCGCCCTGTTCGGCGGCATCGGCGAGGGTCGTGCCGGGCTGCGCACCGGTCAGACAGGCAGTCAAGCTGAGACTCGCGAGGATGATTCTCTTGAACATGCAAAGCCTCCTAAATCTGAAACTCGCCGGTACTGTCGCCGACCCGGTCAACGTTCGCTCCGAGACGGCGCATTGCGGTTAAAAGGATATTCGACATCGGGGTCCCTTCTTTGGCGCGAATATGCCGGTTGCCGCGAACTGTTCCGCCGGCATGCCCCGCCAGCAGCATAGGCACGCGCTTGTGGTTATGGACGTTCGAATCGCCCATCGGGCTGCCGTAGAGCACCAAAGAATGATCGAGCAGATTGCCGTCGCCGTCCGGTGTGTTCTTCAACTTTTCGACGAAGTATGCAACCAGCTTGGCGTGATAGAGATTGATTTTCGAGAACTCAGCGATCTTGGCGGGAGATTCGCCATGGTGCGAACAGGAGTGAAAAGACGTCTTGACTCCGCTTTCCGGATAGACACGCTGATTCACGTCGCGGCTCAATTTGAATGCCGACACGCGCGTGACGTCAGTCATAAACGCGAGGGTTTGGAGGTCGAACATCAGCTTGACGTGTTCGTCGTAGGAGTCAGGGACACCGACAGGCGCTGAAGGCAGGGCACGAGCCTCGCCGCTGGAGTTATATTTCTCGATGCGTTGAATGCGACGTTCGATTTCGCGCACGTCTTCGAGATACGCGCTCAGACGGTTGCGATCGCTCGGTCCAAGATTCTTTTGAAGGGCGGGAATGCTACTCGAAATCCAATCGAGAATGCTGCCGTCGAGACGCTCCCGGCGGCTGCGCTCCGCCGCAGTGGCGCCATCGCCGAAGAGACTCTCGAACGCCATGCGCGGGTCGAGCGTCATGGGCAGTGGATTGGTCGGCGAGGACCAACTGATGGTGTCGGCGTAGACGCAGGCGTAGCCGTAATCGCAAGCGCCAGAACCGTCGATGCCTTCAATGCAAAGCTGCAGCGACGGCAGCGGTGTATCCTGTCCGCACTGCTGCGCGTAGATCTGATCGACAGAGGTCGCGCAGAGAATATCGGAGCCTTCCGTCATCTTGGGATGAGTCGCGGTCAGGAATGTCGCGCTGGACCGGAAATGGTCCGCGCCTTCTTCCGAAGCCGATGACGCGGCGGCGGCATTCGCTTCGGTATCGCTGATGATCGTCAGGTAGTCCCGGTGCGGCTTCGAAAGGCGCGAGCGTCTGAGTGAATTCGAAATCCGCGCCTTCCTTCTCGGGCGCCCAATAATGTTTCGCCGAGCCGTCACTCGTGCTGCCCGCGGCGCCATGCACGATTTCGATGCAGGCGAAGCGTGATTTGGGATTAGCGGCGGTGGCCCGCAGCGGCGTCTGCGCGGGAACCATGGAATCGAGGAGCGGCAGCGCCAGCGACACACCCAGGCCACGGAGCATGGTGCGGCGCGAAAGCGATTTTCTGGTGAGGAACATTTAGTGTACTGTCTCCCTGCGATAGCTTTTGGCAGTGGGTTCACCGGGTTGGACACCTTCGGTGCGGCTCATGCGAAATGGCGCGCTGTTGACTACCGCCATGATGAATGCCGGTACGCGATTGCCGTCGCGAGCCGCGTCACGTTCGATGGAACGTACGGCCGGCATGTCGGTTGGCTGGAGTACGCGTCCCGCGGCATAGGCCAGCAGACTCTCTGCGAAGCCTCCCATAAATGCGTCCGAGCGGGCGAGGAGCGCGCGCCGAAGATCACCCGGCCCCGTCAACTTCGTGCCGTCAAACAACCGTCCGGAGGCATCGATCTTGACTCCGTTATCCTTCTCGCGCCAGAGGCCGATGGCATCGTAATTCTCCAACGCGAAGCCGATCGGGTCCATCATCTGGTGGCAAGACCGGCAAGGCTCTTGTTTGCGGTGAGCTTCCATCGATTCCCGCACGGAATTGATTTTTCCACCTTCGGGACCGTCTTTGAGCGGCGGGACATTTGCCGGCGGGGCTGGCGGAGGGGTGCCGAGCAACACTTCCATCACGTATTTCCCTCGCGCGACAGGAGAGGTGCGGGTGGTGATGGAAGTGAGAGTGAGGAAGCTTCCCTGCCCCAGAATGCCGCGGCGGTTCTCGTCGGTGACCTCCACTTTGCGGAAGCGATTGCCGAGAACGTTGGGGATGCCGTAATGCTTGGCCAGAACCTCGTCGACGAACGTGTAGTTTGCGTCGAGCAATTCGAGGATGCCGCGGTTCTCCCGGATCAGGTTATCGAAAAGCAGTTCCGTCTCGCGGCGCATGGACGTGGCGATATTCACACTGAAGTTGGGATAGATGAAATCGTCAGGCTGCGCGTCCTTAAGATTTTGCAAGTGCAACCACTGGGCGGCGAAACGCGTGGAGAGCGTCGAAGAGCGCGGATCGGCCAGCATCCGCCGCACCTGGCCCGAAAGCACGACGGGCTCCTGAAGTTTGTGCCGGCTGGCGAGAGTGATCAGTTCCTCATCCGGTGCGCTGCTCCAAAGAAAGTAGGAAAGACGCGAGGCGAGTTCGAGGTCGCCGACACGATAGTTCGTATTCGGTGGGAGGTTCGGCGGCACCGGTTCGAAGCGGAAGACAAACTTAGGATTCGCGATCATGGCCTGAAGTCCGGCGGCGATGCCTGCTTCGAAGCCCCCATCGGTGCGGCCTCGCTCGTAAAACGCAAGCAAGTCCCTGACGTCGGCTTCCGCGACGGGACGGCGATACGCCTGACGCAGCAATCGCGTGAAAATAGTTCTGGCGCAAGGCAGTTCGTCCGTTCTCGATTCCGGATGGCAGGCGAAGACCTTCCTTCTACTGGGTGTGTCTGAGATACCTGTCGCGTGAAACGGACCGGTAATGCTCAAATCGCTGAGATGCGGGAGCGAAGTGACACCGGGGAAGGCCGCGAGGTTGGTATCGGCGAGGCTCAGTTCGATGGGCATTACGTCGTCCTCGAGCGGTCCATCGAATTTCTGAATGAACGCCGCGGAGATGCGCTGAGGACCGCCCTTGACTTTAATGGGAGGAGTGCGGACGTCGTCGGTCGATTTCATCTGCGGATCGATATCGAGCAACGCGGCACGAGCGCCATTGACGGCAACTTCGATTTGCTGCCCTTTGCCTTGATTCTGGCCAAACAGAGGACCGTCAACAGAACTGTAAAAGGTCATCTTGAAGATGTATTCGCCATCCGCGGGAAAGTTGTGAACCATGGCGATTCCTCCGCGGGTACCGAAAGGAGTTCCCTCCATGTGACGCATCTGCGAAATGCCACGAGAGATGTGGAAGGTCATCATGGCAGGGCCCGCTGCAGGGTCGCCAACCGCCAGGCGGCTAATCTTGCCGGCCGCGCGAATGTAACCATCCATCAACGCCGGGGAGACGGTGAGCACGTCGGCCATATTGTCGAAGCCATGGCTCATGTCATCAGGCGGCAGGAGGGCGCCGGTATCGATTTCGAGAGCAAGGAGATCGCGAATGGAATTCGCGTATTCGGCGCGGTTGAGGCGGTGCAGCGGCGCTCTACCCGGGTTCGGATGGAGGGTAGCGGCGCGATCAACATTGGCTTCCATCCCGGCGGCAAGACTCTTGAGAATTGCAGCGTTCGGCCTGGGAGCGCCTGCTGGGGGCATCAAGCCCGCGCGCAGTTTACGGATGACGCGCTCAGCAAGATCGGAGTCCTGTTCCGGATGCGCAAGGTCAAGTTTGGTCCATGAGAATCCGCTGGAGCTCAGTTTATCGTTATGGCATGCGACGCAAAATTGATTGACGAGCGCACGCTGGCCCGGCACCGGCGTGATGGTTTGCGCTGGTGACGGACCCGCCGCAAGGAGTAACGATAGGGCCGAAAGGGCAAGTTTCATTTTACGTCTGGCCCGCTGTCCGGCGGCTTCAGACTGCTGGTCGTCTGGTGAAACGCGCGGGCTCTTTTCTTCGCGGCTTCCCGCTCGGCGAGTCTTTGCGCGTATTCTTCTTCGCTGATGACGTAATAATTGATTCGCGAGAGCGACATCTCATCGGCGGTCCGCTCACCCCAGCCGACCCAGTTCGAAGGATCCGGATTTGACGGATTGGCTGCCGTGTTGTCATGCAGCGTAATCTGATGAACGATGGTTCCCGCGGGTACGATGGGCGCAACGTCGTCGGCATATTCATAATTTACGTGCCAGTCGAACTTGAACCTATCGACGCAACTCACCATTTCCTGCTTCGGTCTGCTGCCGCCATAGGGTCCGGGCTGCGGCTCGATCAACTCGAGACATTGAGCCTGGCCGCGATTGTGCATGTGCGGCTGAAAGGAGATGATGACGGCCGGGCTGGGAAGAATGGTGTAGCCGTCGGCGCGCACATCCTTCTCGTTAGGCCGAATGTCGAGATCGTGGGTGCTCGCCAACTGCTTCATCTCCAGCAAGTGCTTCGGGACGACGCCTTCCGGGAGAAGCTTCAAGGCCACACCGATATCCACGGGAGTTTCCACCCCGGAAGCGTGCAGGTGAAGTGTAATGCGCAGTTCCGAACCTTTGCGCATCAGCAGTCCCGAGTTATCGGGAAAGGTATCGCCATATTTGCCGAGGGAGTAGGAGGCGAACGGCGTTGTGCCCATCTCTGACCCGGGGTTAATAATTTCCGAGTTGGCGTGATGCACCACTTTCGAACCGCTGAGGGGCTTGATTTCAACGGCCTGTACGTACCGGTCGGAGGTCAAACCAAGGTCCTGCAGGTCGACATCGATCCATTGGTCGGATTGTTTCGCTTTGACGGTTACGGGCTTGGCAAGATGGACGATAATGTCAGGCTTGCCGATATGCCAGCGATCGCTGTCGTCGAATTGGCGCGCTGGGGGCATGTCAGAAAGGTCGCCCAAGGGCGCTCCGGCGTCCGCCCACTTCGCGATGGTGTCGATCTCGACGCCGCTGAGCGATATGTCGTTCTTGAATTTGTGGATGCCGACGGTCTTATCGATGTACCACGGCGGCATGTTCCGTTCGACGACTTGCTGTTTTATAGCCTTTGCCCAAGGTCTCGTATCCTTGTAGGTCAGCATGGAGAACGGTCCGATCTGTCCGGGACGGTGGCAGTTCTGACAGGACCGCTGAAGGATGGGGAGGACGTCTTTGGTGAAAACGGGCACGCCGGATCCGGCAGCCATACAGGTGGGAACTAGAGTCGCGAAGAAAAGAGTTATTTTCAGGTTCATGATCGAAAATCCCTCGTTATGAGTCTGCCACCGCAACGGGGTGATAGAAGGAGAATCGCGACAGAGCGTACCCTTTACTTTACTCCTTAGCTGACACGACTCCAATGATGAATCGCGCGTACTTAGCGGTTCCGACGCTTGTTTCGCGTTGCTAGATGCGGAAAAGCTCCGCGTTTCCGCGGAGCTTTTCGACTACAGTCTGTCACACAAAAAAGAGGCACACGTTCTAAAACTCGTAGCGCGCCGAGAATTGGAACACGCGAGGCGTCCCAAAAGTCGAAGTGTACTTACCGAACGTCGATTGGTTGTTGATATTGAGACTGGCGCTGGCAGGGTCGAACCGCACGCTGTTGGTGATGTTAAAACCCTCGGCCTGGAAAACCAGCGTATGGGGTTGGTCGTGGAGGTTGAAGAGATGGAATCTCTTTCCCAGGCCCATGTCGATGGAGAAGGGACCCTGGCCGCGAACACCGTTGCGCTGCCCTACCTGACCCGCGGGCGTCTCGGAATACTGTGAGTAAATCAGCCCCGGGCTGCCGAACAGATTCGGACCTCCCGCCCCGCCCGTCGCAGCCGACGGAGCGTTGGTCGCAGTGCTATACCCGGGCACCGTGCCGGTCTGGGTAGCGTAGCCCGCGGAATTCCACTCTGTAGGATAAACGCCGCCGGCGGTCACACTGGTGGGGAAGCCGCTGGTTGCAGTCATGACGCCCCTGAGCTGCCAACCGCCAATTAAGCCATTGACGAGCTTGTTGCTGGTATTAGCGAACGCTTTGCCCTTGCCAAACGGCAGGTCGGCCACTCCCAGGGCGCTGAAGACGCTGGTCGCGTCATAGTTGCAGACCGCCTTCATCAAACTCTGATTGTAGGGCTGAATAATAAAGCCGGAGCCGGAGCCGCTGCTCTCCGGATTCGAGCCGAGATCCTGGCACTTCGACCAAGTGTAGTTGAAATCGAACTGGTAGCCGCTGCTGTAGGCCTTTCGGACGCTCACATGCAGGCCGTCATAGCTACCTTCGCCGACCGAGCGGAAGCCCACCAGAGCGATGAACTGAGGCGCCCACATCGTCCACGGTCCCAGTTTGCTGCAAGGCAGGCCCGTCGAGGTCAGACCGCCCGTCGTATTGCAGCCTGAAAACGGCGCCGCCTGAAGCTGCGCAGGAGTTTTGGGCTCATCGATGGATAGCAACGATGTGGTCCAGTTTCCGGGCTGTCCTTTGAACGCGTTCTGATAAATATTCTGAGTCGCCGTCAAGCCGTTCCCGGCGGCAGCAGCCCAGAGATCTTCGAAGAACGGAACTTTGGGGACCGAGCTTGCTGGAGCTTTGGCGTAGACATAGGGAGCCAGCGCGGCGACGGCTTGATAGTAGGTCTGTCCGGACTGCGTATCCACCAGGTTGGTCGGGGTCGCCATATCTTCACCGATCAGCGACCGGTGAGATTCGCGATTGATGAAGGAGACTTGCAGCATGTAGCCACCTTTCAGTTCCCGCTGCAAGCTGATGCTGAGGTTCTCTGTGTAAGGCGCTCTGAGTGAATCGTCGAAGGAAGTGGCCTGGAGGAGCGACCCGGCCGAAATGGTCTGCGGGAATCCGCCAGCGGGCGGCGTGGGGAAAGTGCTCAAGGGAGGCAGATTGTAGAAGCCGTTGAATATCGGGGTGGTTCCACCGATGGGTTGATTGGGTCCAGAAGCCACGGTGGTGGCGAAGCCGACGGAACTGGCGATGGATTTTTCCAGACCTTCGCCGAAGGCATCATAGAAGATTCCCCAACCGGCGCGGATGGACGTCTTGTCGGGACCGCCGAACAGGAGTTTGGAAATACCCGACGTGGCTTTCGGCGAATAAGCAATGGATACGCGAGGCGCCCAGTTCACCATAGTCGGATACAAATCCCGTCCCGTTTTAGTTGAGGTGTCGTAAGTGATTAAACCCGAGCCGAGAGAGGACTGCCCCGATTCCGCGAGACCGATGCGAGCCGCAACCCAGTTGGCAATCGGCTCCGTGGAATCGACGTTATAGCCGTTGAGTTCTTTGATAGGAGGATTGATGCTCAGCCGGAGACCCGCGGCAAAAGTCAGTCCAGGCATCACCTTCCACGAATCCTGCACGTACTGGTCAAAATGCCGTTCTCCGAAGACACGGCCAATGGTCGCTCCAAGGGGAAGCACATTGCCATTCAGATCATAATTGACCTTCAAGGTGTTCTTGGTCAGGTAACCGGTCAGGGTGGCGATGTTCTGGATGGTGGTATTGCTCACTTTCGCGTCCGGATTCAGCAAGCTCATGCCGCCGGTTGCGAGATACAGACCATCGCCCTGCGCCGTACTGAAGGAATTGGCGTTCGTGGCGTAGTGGTTGTTGATCAGCAGGAATTCAGCGCCGAAGCTGATGGTATGCGCACCCTTAATCCAGACCAGGTCTTCGTGAATATCGTTGGTGGGGATGAGATTGACGGAACCGGTAGTGGTGCCGTACAACGTAGTGATGGAACCGTATGAGGGGTCCGAATAGGACGATGACAGCACGCCGGTGGTTTGCACGCCTTCCCGGGTAAAGCCGTAGCGGAAGGTGCTGACGAGCGACGGCGAGATGATGGTCGTCAAGCCCGCGGCAAGCCCTTTGCTGTTATTCAAATAGACGCTGGTCGCCGGTTCACCCGGGAACTGCGAGGCACCGTTCGCATAGTTGTCGTTTTGCAAATTGCCGCGGACGAACAAGGTATTTTTAGCATTGATCTGATAATCCACCTTGGCGATGTAAGTTCCGAAACGCAGGGGTTCGGTGGCGTTGAACAGGTATCCGGCAGTATTCACTCCGTCTCCGACGTTGAAAGCGTTGGGGAGGGGATATTGCTTTAAATAGCTGGTCACGGCGGGGTCGACGCCGAGTGGAGTGACCGCCGCAATTTGCGCCGGTGTCATGGTGGCAAGGGTGCCGCTGGTGGTGTTGTAGATGACGTTGCCGGCGCGGAAGGATGCGGTCGGAACGGTCCGCAGGATGGTCGCGGCGCTGGCGTCCCGACGGCCTTCGTAATTGCCGAAATAGAAGATCTTGTCCTTCTTGATGGGGCCGCCGATGGATGCTCCGTACACGTTGCGATCGAGTTGGGCGCGCGCGACCTTGGATGCGTTGTTGAAGAAACTGTTGGCGGTGGTGTCGGTGTTGCGGAGATACTCATAGAAAGTGCCGTGGATCACGTTTGTGCCGCCCTTGGTAACCATGGTTACCTGTGCGCCGGAACTGTGGCCGTACTCGGCTCCCGCATTGGTGGTGGTGGTGCGAAACTCCTGGACGGAATCCAGTGTGACGCGCAAGACACTGGTGAAAGAGGCGCGATTCTGTTGGTCGTTGACGTCAATGCCGTCGAGCGTGACGTTGCCCTGATCCGATTTCCCGCCGTCGACAGCGCCGCTCCGAGGATCGTTCAGAGCACCCGGGTTGGGCTGGCCAAGGTAAATGACTCCGGTCTGAATGGCAAGCAGGCCGACGACGTTGCGGGATTCGAATGGCAACTGAGTAATCACTTTGCCGCCGATTGCATTGCCGATGCTCGCGTCCTCGGTGTTCACCTGGGAGGCCTGTTCATTCACCGCTACCGTAGTCGCGACAGAACCGACCTTTTCAAACTTTAAATCGGCTGTTGCGGGCGAGTTCACCAGCAATTCCAGGCTACTGATGGCTGCATTCGCGAAGCCGGGCGCTTCGGCCGTAATCTGATAGGTTCCCGGGCGCACCTGTGAAAACTGATAGCGTCCGGAGGAGTCAGTGACCACGCTTCGTTCAGCGCCCGTATCTTTGTTCACCAGCGAGATCTTGGCGACAGGCACAACTGCTCCCGAAGGGTCTCTGACAGTTCCGCCAACCGACGTTAGACCCTGTCCGAAAACCGCCACGGCAAAGCAAAGTAGTAAGAGCGTCGACTGAATTATTCTTCCCATGAATGCTGATCCTTTCTCTCCTGCGCCGCCTGTTTGAGCAACAGGGCGGTTCGATAGACAGACAAATAACAGAGACTCACAGCATGGGGAAGCGGCGACGTGGACGGAGAAACTTCGAGCTTTACCTGAACCGCTACAGGGGTTCGGGAACTGACCAAGCCGCTTGCGTCGGTCTCATCATTGTACGAGAGAACGCGGTACGAGAGAACGCGAGCAGACTTCAAAACCTCTACTGAATTTGATTATTGTAGCCCGTCGCGCTGCAAATTGGTAACTGGCATTCCATCAAACTTTTGGCCGATGACAGTTGATTGCACCCCGAAAAACCCCAGTGACGATGGAATCAGCGGCGCATGACAGCTAACTAGCTGCGTTGCGTGCCGGGCAACTGGCGGCGTACTCCTCATTTCCCAGCGCGTTATGAGATTCTTAGACCCGGCGGCGCACCGGTTTCGTTCCTGTAAGTCTTGTGGATTTGCGGACCTTGCGGCGTTCCCATCTCGCGAAGAAAGGTCCTGGGAAATTGCCTTCCAAAAAGGCCGATTCCAATCTTCCGAAAATTGCCGCCGTTTCGCTATTCTGTTGCGAAGGTTATGAGTACTAGTATCGAAGTTGCCGGCCAATCTCTCACCCTGGAAGAGATTCGGCAAGTCGCGGAAGGGACGATCGAACCGGCGCTGAGCCCCACCGCCCGATGCCGGATCGAGGCCTCGCGCGCGGTTGTAGATAAACTTCTTCATGAGAAGAAAACCGTCTACGGCGTCAACACGGGATTCGGGAAACTGGCCGACGTCCACATTCCTAACGGCGAGATCGAACGGCTGCAGGTGAACCTGGTGCGGAGCCATGCCGCGGGAGTGGGAAATCCGCTGCCGGAGATCGAGACGCGGGCACTGATGCTGTTGCGCGCAAATGTGCTCGCCGCGGGGCATAGCGGATGTCGTCCCGTGCTGGTCGACACGCTGTTTCAGATGTTATCGCGGGGCGTGACGCCACGGGTCCCGGAGAAAGGCTCAGTCGGCGCGAGCGGCGATCTCGCTCCCCTTGCCCATCTCGCGCTGGGAATGATTGGAGAAGGCAGAAGCCTGTATAAAGGCCAATGGATTCCCAGCAGAGAAGCT
>CAVZRE010000025.1:0-11142 GCA_963777595.1 Terriglobia bacterium | reverse complement strand
TATGTTTTTCCTGCTTCGGTTCCGTCGTATTGCTCGATGATCTCGTTCGCGATGTTGGCGCATTGATCGACAGTCAGCTCGCCGATCTCAGCCAATGACACCGCGCCTGAGTCGCTCGAGAGAACCGCCGTAATCGCGCCCAGCAGTTGGGCGAAGTTGGGAGGATTGCCGTTTGTCGGCACCAACAACGATACGGCATCGGGATTCGTAGGCGCGGGAAGCGTGACGAACGCGCTGATTGACGTGTCCGCAATCGCCTGGTAATCGGCAGGAATCAGCGCGGCCCCGGGGGAATAAATCTGAACGTCGTAGTAGAGGCGCGTATCGAAGATCGTGGGTGCCGGGGCTAGCCTGACAAACTCGAGGCGCAGATCAGGCGCGATGTACTCCGCTCCCGATGGCGGCCCGAAGTATTCAATGACGGCCGTCGCTACCGAGTCGAGTACTCCGAGCGTGCTGTGCTGGACGATCGTAGTGGCCGGATTGAGAGGTAATGCCGGAGGCTGGAATTGCGCAAACCCGATCGCCGGCTCGGTCGGCGGTCCCAGCGTGTCGGCATCGGCGTAGGAAACGTCGAAGACGTTGATCGTCAGGTTGTCGAGATAGCTCGTAAATGTGTTTGGGTCCGTCGCGGCGGGTGGGATCAGTCTCAGTACGATGTAATTCGGCATTTGGTCAGCATCCGTTCCGCGAGCTCAACAGCAGCATTTGCTAAACTAACTGCCGCCGCTGTTCCCGATCTTAAATTCGATTTAAATCGCTATAGCATTGCGTTAACAACGTAATTCAGGGGCAACACTTCCTATCCGTCTTCCACAACAGCGCTCGTCCTGATGGAAGATGCCACCACATTGAGGATCAGCTGAGGGACAATGCCTCCAAAGCTCAGAATCAGACCGTCACAGAATCCCTGCTGATTGATCGTTATCCATCCCCATCCGAATGACTTACCGACGAAGGCACTCCATGGCTTCAACTGGCTTGCATCGAGATGCTCGGCGTTAATAATTCCAGCCGTGTCCGTCGACATGATGTCGACCGAATCATCGTCCTTGTCGGCTGCCACTACGAGTGAAGTTTCACCGAAGACAAGGAGTAAGCGATCGAGCGAGCCTTCAGTGTGTTGCTGCCAGACAGCTTGAAGAACGCAATCGTCGACTGAGTGGAAAGCCGAGAGCATCGGGGCGAGCGCTTCAGCAGCCTTCGTCTTCGCAGTTTTCATATGTTCGTTCCCGCGGCACTAATATTTTTGACCAAGTCGTCCAGCTTGTTTCACTATTTTTATGGCGGTTTCGGCATCCCGGTCTCCGTTCACGGCTGCTTGCGCAGTCTCTGCAAGCGTCTTGTCAGCCCACGGACCGGCTTTTTGCACGTTCGCTCCCGAACCACCTCGGCTTCGTATAAGGTCGCGTACCTTCTCCCCGGCACGATCCGCCAGGTTACCTAACTTCGCTCGTACAGCGCCGCTGAGCTTTGGCCCGCGGCCCCCTCCTCCTCCCCCGCCTTCCTCTCCACTACCTTGGCTCATGAGGTATGGATCATCCGGCGGTCCACCAGCCGGCGCCATTCTCACAATTGGGGGCAGGTCGCCCATCGTAGCCAGCTTACCAATCGCGGTTTGTGCCGCCTCTCCAAGCTCCGCTCCTGCCTCCGTGGCAGGACCCCCGGCAAAAATGGATAAGAGTCCGCCAGCGGCCTGTCCCGCCGCCTCGTAGTCCTCCGCGCTGCCGGTGCCTTCCCAAACGCGACCGGCTGTTGCCGAAATCTCATCCCAGTTGGAGGCAACGGCAATAATGGCAACCGGCAGCAGGAAGAGTCCGATGGTGCCGACAGCGACGCCGGTCAGTCCTGCGACGAACCCGACGGCCACGGCCGTCGCGATCCCACCCGCCAGACCTTCGGCGACGCCCTTCGCCGCGTACGCGACCTTCTCGCCTGTGCTGAGGGTCGGTGTCGGAGGCGATTGGTCTTTGGGAGGCTCCGGGGGAGGCGTCTGAGTCTTCGGAGGCTTGGGTGGTGGCGGCGGAGAAGGCTTCTTCGGCGGTTTTTCCGGCGTCTTTGTCTTCGGGGGAGGCGCTTCATTCTCGAAGGTTAGGGGTTCGTCGTACATGTACGCATACTTCCCAGTCGCCTCTGACTTCCACTGCTCCGCACCACCGATGACTACGGGATCTTCAACCTTGGCATTGGGGTCCACGTGCGTACCATCCAGATCCACTTGCATGATCGGATTCGATCTAACGAACTCAAAGAGGTTCGTCCCGTCTATCATTCCTGCGGGATCCGCAGCCGTCCATCGACCCAACCACGGCGCATAATACCTCGCACCGTAATAGTAAAATCCGGACTCTTCGTCCTTTTCCTTGCCGGTAAACCGATACCGCTTGAGGCTGACTTCCGCGACAGACCGCCCGGCCTGGTACGACGTGCTCCCGTACGGATAATACTCCTCGTACGAAATAATTGCGGCATTATCATCCAATTCCAGGCACGCGGAGCCCAAATGATTATCGAATTGATAACGGATGGTGGTCTCGTCCCCGCGAGTCTCCACTAACGCAATGCGCCGCTGGTCATCCATGATGTGCAGCGTGGTGCGCTCCAGGGAAACCGAATCCTCCTTGTACTCGCGATAAATCTCGAACCCACCCACGTAAATCCGATCCGCGCGTCGTTTTCCGGAAGCCGTATCCGTCACCTTGCGAACCCGCTGCCCGCCCGCATCAAATACGTAATAAGTCCTCTCGGCTGATCCTTCGTTCACCACCTGCGCCTGTGTCGACGCCAACTGGTTTTTGAAATCCCAACGCATTTGCGGCAGATGACGCATCTGCGTCATGTTGCCATCGGGATCGTACGCATAACGGTCTTCCGACTGGCCGACCGACGTTTTTGAAAGCCGGTTGTTGGCGTCGATCCGGCCATATTCGTATTTGCGTCGCCAACTCCCCTCCAGCGTTGCCGAATGCAGCACTTCCAATATGTTGCCGATCGCATCGTAGTGATAGTGTTCGCGATAGTTCCGCATCGCGTGCCCATCGCCGGGAAGCCTCAGGTGAACGCGCGGCGCGTCGTCGAAGCTGGTTTGAGGATGCTCCGGATTGCCGATATGTTCGCGCCCCCAGGCTTCGTGCAACCTGTAAATTGCGTCGTAAACGTAGTCGCCTCGCGCGGAAACCACCTGGTTCTTGAAGTAGACCGTCTCCTGCGCCGCGTCGGCGATCGACGTGATGTTTCCCACCGGGTCGTAAGCGTATGCGAGATCTTGGAGCCGCACGTGGTCGCTGGCGCGCTTCGTCTCCAGGTGGATCAGGCGAAAGGTCAACGGATCGTAAGCGCTCGAAGTATGCGCGCCATTCGCATACTCGATCAACTCGCGCTGCCCTCTGGCGTTGTAGGCGATGTTGTTGACAAACGGCGCAAAGCCGTTATCGCCCTTCAGGTTGACATGAAGCTGTTCCAGCAGGTTCGCGTCGTTGTAGGTTGGGCGCACCACGCTCCGGTCCGGCGCAGTCAGAGTGACGGGACGGTTGAGGGCGTCATAGGTGGTTTCTCCGTAGAAAACCTCAGAATCGAGCGGCGGCGAAGCAGCCCAGTTGACTTGCTCGCGGTAATCCGACAGCAGTTGACGTGAAGACTTCAGCAGATTCCCCATGAAGTCGTAGTCCACGCTCGTCACGATACCCGCTTCATCGAACTGGCGGAATAGCCTGGCTCTCAGATTGCGGACTTGCGGGTCTGGCTGACTCTCCCCGTACTCGAGGCGCTCCGCGAGTTTCTCGCTTTCCTCCGCGTGGCGGACGTGCAAGGTCGTGGGCCGGCGCAACGCGTCATACTCACGGCGAAAGGCGTAGCCGCGGCTGTCGAAGGCGAGAATCGGTTTGCCCCCAATGTCGTCGAGCGTCCAACGATGGCCCGCATCCGCGCTGTCCTGATGTATTCGGGTGTTCGCGAGGTCGTAATCGTAGGTCATGATGACGCGGCCCAGCGCGTCGATCACAGCCCGCTGGTTCCCCTGAACGTCGAGCACCGAACGCGTCGCATAGAATTCATTGAGAATGGTACCGGCGCGTTCCACCCGATTGTGCGCGACAGAGAGAATCGTTCGGCCGAGAGAATCGGCGTACGCGAGACCGGGCGTTCTTGCATGACGTGCGGCTTTCCTGGCGGCCTCCTGCTCCGCGGGTCCAAGATCGCCATTGATGCGCTGGTCGTACCAGGTAGGCAGATAGTCCGCGGCCGAAGTCTCGAGTAGGAGGTCTCCTACGTCCTCGTCCTGCGCAGGGTTCTCGAGGACAGCGTCGTTGAGGTCCCAGCTTGCCTGCTTCCACGGGTCGAAGACCACTTTTTCAAATGTGTGGTCGGGATGAACTGTGGCCACCACGCGTCCCGCGGGATCGTAGTACAGCGTCGGCGAAACACCCACCATTGCAGCGAATTCGAAATCGTGAGTCGCGCTGAAAAAGGGCTCGTACTGGCGAACTGGATTACCCTTGTTGTTGAAGATGGTCCAACCACTGCCCGTCCAACGAGGATTTGCGGATGTCGCGTGTCCAGCTACGGGTCCGGGCTCCGCTTGAATTTTCTTTTGAATCACGCGCCCAAAGCCGTCGGAATAGGAGAACGAATGTTGGATCTTGCTGCGCTGGCCAGGCGCCAGATCCGACACGTGGGTCTCCCTCGCGAGCATATAGCTCACGGCGGGTTGAGGCTGAGGTTCTCTTCGTGTGCGATCAAACGCGAACAGATCATAGACCAGACGCGTAGTCGCGTTACCCAGGATCCGGTGCGGATCATGGAGGGGATGCCGGATATGCTCCCGCACTAAGTCTTCGGGCAGATCGGCTTGGAAGCCTTCCAGAGAATCTCCCAGGTTCTGCCCTTCCTTGCCCATCACCGAGGTCCCGGCAAGCATACCCAGTGCATCGAATGCAGTCTCCGTGCGATTGCCGTTGACGTCCGTAACCTGCTTCGGCCGTAAGACCCGATAGTCCAGCCGCGCCTGCACTACGTTGCCGGCCGCATCGCGCGTCTCGACAGGGGCCAGGTCGTGGGCGTCGTAAGCGACGGTACTGACGTTGCCAAACGGATCGCGATAACGGCGAGGCAAGAAAAAATGCCGCCTCGCGAATGCCAGCTCGGCATGCGCATCATCTCCGGCGTCCGGCGAATAAAACACCCGTCCCGAAGGAGCCCACCAGCGGCTGTTGTGATCCAGATCCACATAACCGCAGTCCTTCCGGAGAACCTCGAATGCATGTGGCAACAGATTCTCGACGTCGCGCCGGTACACCTTTTGGATCAATTCCGAGGTCGTCGTGAGTGTGTAACTCTGGCCCGGCAACGCCATGGCTTCGATCTCTCCAAGAGGAAGCAGCCGGTCCAGACGATCGCTCCGATAGAGCAGCCGGGATTGCTGGAAGAGTCGGCGGTAAGGCTCGGGGTCGACCGCACCCGCGCCGTCAAAATCCTCGAACGGCAGGTCATGATGCCCGTCGCTCGCCTCCGCCACTCGCCGGCGAATTTCTTCCAACCGGAAAAGATTGGTCACGCCAAATTCGTTCGCACGCGGATGGATGTGAATCAGCTCGTAGGTGCGCGACTCCGCCGGAGAAGGAGTGCGATATTGGTTCCGCTTGTTGATCGCGTTGGTGAACCGGTTGTCGGCGAAGGTCGCCAGAATCCGCGCCTGTTTCTCGCGGTCGGAGTCGGACAGGAGTTCGGAGCGGTCCGGAAATCTTCGCCCATAGCCGATGCTCACCGACTGCTGGATGTTGCCGTAATCATCCACCTCTAGAGTCAATGCGTGCGACACCCGCGGGTCGGCGCGCCGGACTCCCGCAACGTCGTACAGCTTACGCTCGTAGTTGAAGCTGATTCCCTCGCGTCCGTGAGTGAAGAAGACCGCGTGCCGATTGCGCGCGCGGGGCTGCAACATGCGGATCGTGGAGTTGCCCTCGCTGACGGTATAAGGCCGCGGCGATTCTTCGGACCCGTCCAGCCCATAAACTTCCTGCCGCAGCATCGAGCCCTTCAACGCACGGCAGGCTTCGCGTGCCTCTTCCGCCGTGAGTCCGGAAGGCAACACCGTATCTTCCAGCTGCATGACAGCCGATTCATGCGGCTCCAGATAGTATTCCTGCGCCAGGTGCCGGGATACCCGATCCATGCCGAGAAAAACGCCGGTGTGAAACCAAGTCTTGGTCAGGACCGGTGGAACGCTCCACGCTGCCGCTTCGTTCGTCGAGGCCGGGAACTCGCCGGCTTTTCCCGTAACGCCAAACTGTTCCGTGTCCGTTTGTTCCACCCGGCCGAAGCCGCGGAACTCGCGCTCTACTCCGTCGTAGTAACCATGATGGTAAGTGGACGTGGAGACAAACCGGTTCCGGCTCACATAGTCGAAGTTCTCCACGCGTCTCACCACGTTGACGGGGAAAGGCAGTCGGGTTACCCAGGGCTTTCCGGCAGCTTGATCCGCGAGGTAGAACTCGGTTGACGACGCATATTCGATGACTGTCTCCGCTCCCAGGTTGTTGACAATGCGGGTAAGCAGATGCGGCTTCTGCCCGCGCATCAAGTCCACATAGCGCAAGGGCCTCTGCGAATCCCCCGGCAGCGGCGAAGACCAGACCAGGCAGGTAGTGCCACGTCCCAGAAAATCGACCACGGAAACCGATCGCGGATCGGCAGAAGGAATGCCGCGCAGGATTCTGCGTTCGCTCCATGCGTTGCCAGACTCATTCAGATAAACATGGACGCCGTCGTTGCTGAGGTAAAGAATGTCGGCGGTCCCGGAGCCGTCGGTGTCAGCCAGACGGACGCGGCGCTGATCGAACAGATCGGGCGTGTCGAACCAGGGGGCGCGGTCCATCACCACTTTCGCGCCAAAGCGTCCGTACCCGAGGTTCGGCCAGTAGCACACCTCCCCGTTGCGGATGCGAACGATGTCCGACATACCATCGCCCGACATGTCCGCGAGGTAAATCGACTGGGTGCGGTCGGCAAATACCACTCGTGCACCATGCTCTTCGTCATGAGGGGCCGGGATGCGAAGGCCCTCCCCGAACCCGCGGTGCAGCAGCGACGGGTGCCAGCGAATGGCCACATCCTCAGTAATGAGAATGTCGGCGATGCCGTCGCCCGTGAGGTCGACGAAGCGCAGGTTGGGATCCCGCCAATTCTCCACCGGAAAATGCCGGAATGCGCGGAATCGGTCCCAGCCTTCGTTGCGGGATCCGCCGGCGATATTGCGTGGGAAAAAACCCGCCGAACCGCTGGCCAATTCCACCAGGTCCAGCGCCCCATCGCCGGCAATATCTATGAGTTGTAGATGTCCGGAATCGAGGCCGCCCGCGGATGGCTTCCGCGTCACCAGTTCGGTTCTGCCGAAACGCCCCCCGCCCAGGTTGTGCTTGTAATACCAGCCCGCGCCCTGCTCCGCGAGCACACCCGAAATCCCTTCGCCGTCCAGATCCAGCCATCGATAGTCAGTTCCATCGATCCCCTCCGGCAAATTGCGGGCGTCGCCATCCTGCAGTTCGAAAGGCGCGGGATGTTCTTCCTCGAGGGGACTCGCGCTGTAGGTCAAGTCAAGCGGTGGAAGGCTTCGGTGCAAGTACGCGCCATCGGTCTGTCGGGAATAACCGGACTGAACGACGCGCCTGAGCTGCGATCCATTGGGTTCCTCCAGATATTCGAAATCCGTGGAGCGTACGAGGGATTGCGGCGTCCCGAGTTCTTCCGGGAAACGATGGAATAACAGGACGCGACGGCACAGCCTATACGTGCGTATTTCGAAGCCCGCACGATAGGTCGAAAAAGGATCTTTTCGCGACGGCCAGGAGGCTTCGTTCCCTAATACCTCTTCCCCGAAATCGAAAACCACTTCGAACATCCAGGAGGCCGAGCTGAAATCGACGCAGCCTCGCTCTAATGGCTCCCGGTTGCCGTATCGGATGCGTTTCAGATACCGGTTGGCGGCACGCGAACGGCGCCGTTCACAGGGTCTCGACAGTTCAATACCACGATCGTTCTCGGCAACACATTCGTAGACGATCGCGTTCCCTTTGGTGTCAAAACTCGCCGAGATGAGCCATTGGAAGGTATGCGATGGACATTCCGGGTCGCTGATACGCGATTCTGGCGTGCCGCCGAAGATCGTCAGAACGTTCTCTTTGGAGAAAGTACGCCAGTGAATTTCCCCGTCTTCCGTCCGCGTCCAGCGCTCGATGCGCGCGAACAGCCCCTCGATGCGAGGACGGTATTCCTTTACCTGATAGCCATCGCGGGAGGCTTCTTGCGCAACCCATTCACCGCTCGTCGTCCGATGCAGAACGGGAACTAAGTCTTCCGCGTCGGAGATGATGAAGACATCCGACTCCTCGCGGTCATGGTACTTGGGAAGCCCTTTGTCCGTCTTGCGTATAATCGAGGGCAACCTCAGACTCCAGCCGAGGCCGAATACCCCGTTGCCCGCTCCCGAATCGTAGGACAAGGAGAGTTGAGGGGTGAAGCCGGAGCGTGAAGGGCTCACGGCAATCGGCACACTCAGCGAACCAGTGCCTGTAACGGCGTTCGCGGAGAACTTTTCGCCAATGCCGCGAATTGCACCTCCACCCTTTGGCAGAGCAATTTGCGGCGGCGCAAACTGGGTCGCCTGCGAGGTCGACTCTTGATCCCCGGGTACTTTGTCTCCCACTAACCCTCCGACCGGCGGTGCGTAGCCGCCGGGCACGCCCTTACGCCGGGCGTTGTCGTTTTCTTGGTGAACTCCCCTTGGCTGACTTGGCCCCGATATCGGGTTGACTTTTTGGGTAGCTAGAGGGAGATGTCCGGGCCATGTTTATTCCCGGCTCCATAAGATATGCAATGTGGATAAATGGAACGAAAATCGGGGCAGTGGTACGGTCGTCATCCGGATTTAACAGTTTAGCCGTCAAATCCTGACACTCTAGCCATAACCCCGACACGTCAATTCCCGCAAGAGTGCAAGCACGCGGTTGGTCGTCGTCGAAGATCGAGGGAATAGCCACCAACATGACTTTATTAAGATGCTGGCCCAAAGACTTAATCAAAAATGCGCCTCGATTCGCAGGAATAGTCTACAGCACGCACTCGCTCAATGCAAATTTATTTGCTATCACTGTTATTACGCGGATAGAAAGGGCGGAGCTAGTTCGGGCGGGACGTCGAAGAGCCGATCGTACTATGCAGTGGTTAGCGAACGCGAAGTTATGTGAACGAGGTCGGACACGGGTCACCGAGGACTCAGTTTTAAACAGGATAATGCAGAGCGGCGGGTTGATCGTCCCTTGCACTTACGTCGGCACGTTTCGCGAGAAGAGCGAGTACAACGTCGCCGTGGCGTTGGAAAGCCTACATCAGACCAGGTACTATACTTGCCGCCATGGAAAGCTGACGAAACAGATCCGCCCTGCTTCCGATAATCCCCGGCCTTATGTAAAAGGGGCTGGTGCAGGTGAGCGGCACTACAATTCAGACATGGCCGCCGGTGACGCGCAAAGAGTATGGTTTCCGGAAATGATTGAGCGATTGCGCTCCCAATGGCATCACGGCATGTCCTTCCACGCGGTCATCGAACTGCGCGATGACCTGGACGCGATGCTTCAACTGATTCGATCTGAGCGGCACATCCATCGCCCAGTTTTTAGGTGCCAGAAATGTGGGTATGTTGGCGAAGGCGCGGAGCCCCACGTCAGTGTTCGCGCCATGATCCTGTCGCTTACTCGATTCGGTATCGCCCCCGCCGAGCCGACACACGCTCTTGAGAAAGATTGGGCGGCGTACCGGAAGCAGAAGGGGCTCGATCCCTCTGGCAAAAGGATCGTGTCGCCGCCCACTCAGGCTGCCTGTTGCACGCATTCATGATCGCCACACATAATGGGTGATTATGTTGCGCGATCCGCGGCGCCCGCCCATATGGATATCTGTGTTTTCGGTTCTATCCAAGGTGCAATGCTGCAGTGTGCGGACTGGGGACTAGTGTATACATCAATGTTAGGGTTGAGAGGATGTCTCAAAAGTCTCATGCTGCTGCGAGCCGATTGATACTCGTGAATCGAAGCAGCCGGCCCGATGAAGCAGTCAGCCCGCATTGACCAGCGTTGACATGCCGTCCGCGCGCGACCTTGCGGTGTGGCAAGAGAATTGGAACAAAGAGGAGGACGACGTTTGATCAGGCGATTGCCGATCGTGCTGGCTGGTGCTCTCCGCACCGGCGGGATGGGGACAGATTATTTCGACAATCGCTGGCAACGGAATCCCATCGTCGGTGGCGATAGCGGACCAGCGGCACTCTCTATATCGCCTAAAAACTCAATAGCCGGGTGCGAAAGATCTCGACTACTGGAACCATCACAACCATTGCCGGAACTGGCAAATTAGGCGGCGACGGAGGCCCGGCTACCGGCGCGCAGATTTCCGAACCTTTCGACTAGCAACTGACAAATCGGGAAACCTCTATATCGCCGATACCTGTAACGATTGCATCCGCAAGGTCTCTCCCGCCGGCGTGATTACCACGATTGCGGGGAATGGAAATTCGGACTATTCGGGAGATGGCGGCCCAGCGGCCAGCGCATCGTTGAGTCATCGCACAACCGCGTGCGGAAAGTGACGCCGGCCGGAATCGTTTCTCCACGTTCGCGGGAGTCGCCGCGGCACGCTTCTCCGGCAACGGAGGGCAAGCGACCGTTGGCGGAGTTGTGGAACCGTCGGATATCATCCTCGATGTGCTCGGCAATCTGTTACGTATCGGCCGAGGGGAACAACCGGATCCGCAAGATTGCTCCTTCCGGCACCATAACGACGCTGGCCGGAACGGGCACCGGGCGGCTGGACGGGAGATGGTGGGCAATCGACCGGGGCAGAGATTCGGTTTCCGCAACAGATGGCGCTGGACTTTTCCCCGCTGTTATTGGGTTCCATCGATCGTCAGCGCCGCCGAAGAGCGCGAGAGAATCTTTTGGGGCCGCGTTTCCAGGCATCAGAGGCAGGCCTGTGCCTCCCCATCAGCCGCACATGCGGATAGCTACATACGACGGGCATTGTCATAAGCTATGTCGATTTCCGGTGCCGCAGACGTTGTGGTGGCTATACTCCTGCCGGGTGAGAGTTCAGGGG
>CAVZRE010000024.1:0-13641 GCA_963777595.1 Terriglobia bacterium | reverse complement strand
TTGCCGCTGGCGCCGCCGTCCCAGGTGGAAATTCCGCTTCGTATTTTTCGAATCCGAAAGTCTTCAGCGTGTCGGCCGCGAACTCCAGGCAATTGACGATCTCATCTTCGATCTGCTCGGGAGTACAGAAAATGTGCGCATCGTCCTGGGTAAAGCCGCGCACGCGCATCAAACCGTGCATCGTGCCGGAGCGCTCGTAACGATAGACAGTGCCGAGTTCGCCCAGACGCACGGGAAGTTCGCGATAGCTGCGCTTCTTGTCTCGATAAATCAGGATGTGGCCCGGGCAATTCATCGGCTTGAGCTGGTATTCCGCGTCATCCAACTCCATCGGCTTGAACATGTTTTCGGAATAGTAATTGGCGTGGCCCGAAACCTTCCACAAATCGCGCCGCATGACGTGGGGAGTGTAAACGAGCGAGTAGCCGCGGGCCAGATATTGATTTCGCATCCAGTCTTCGAGCAGTCTTGCGAATCATGCCACCTTTGGGATGAAAGAAGATCAGTCCCGGACCGGCGAGTTCCTGAATGCTGAATAGATCCAGTTCCTGGCCCAGTTTTCGGTGGTCGCGCTTCTTGGCTTCTTCCAGCTTGTGGAGGTACTCATCGAGTTCTTTCTTGGTGAACCACGCGGTGCCGTAGATGCGCTGGAGCTGGCGGTTCTTTTCATCGCCTTTCCAATACGCGCCGGCAATGGAAAGCAGCTTGAACGCCTTGATCTTGGTCGTCGACGGCAGGTGCGGACCGCGGCAGAAGTCGATGAAGTGCGGTCCTAGAGTGTACTCGGAGAAAATGTTATCGGCACGCTCTTCGATTAGCTCAACTTTCATCGGCTCGTTCATGCGGCGATATTTTTCGAGTCCGGCTTCTTTCCCGGTGAGACTGCGTTCGTACTTCAGGTCCTGCGCTTGCAACTCCCACATCTTTTTCTCGATGCGTTCGAGGTCTTCGGCGCTGAAAGGCTCACTGCGGTCGAAATCGTAGTAAAAGCCGTTTTCGACGGGCGGGCCGATTCCCAGCTTGGTATCTGGGAACAGTTCCAGCACAGCGGCCGCGAGCAGGTGCGCGGTAGAGTGCCGGTAGACATAGAGAGCATCCGGGTCCTTGGCGGTCAGGATCTGGACGGTCGCGTCTTTCTCGATGGGGCGCGACAGGTCATAGAGATCGCCATTCACTTTGGCAACCAGCGCGGCATCCGCCAGACGAGGGCTGATTTTCTGCGCGATATCAATGGGTTTAGTGCCCACCGGAACGGACTGGACGCTGCCGTCCGGCAGGGTTACGTGGACGTCACTCATAAGGAAATTTCAGGGTAACACTGTGGCGCTTCATAGCAGTGTTGAGCGGACGCATGTCGGTCCGCCGAAGCGGCACATTCCCATGGCTTGATGTTCGCTGTAGCTGGGGGCGCGTGTATTCGATCAACGTTTGCTCAACTGGGGCGAGGGATCTCAGGTTCATACTCGGACATACCGAGCGCTCCGAACGCGGAAGCAACCATCGGCTCCAATCTACCGGGGGCTCGCTTCCAACTGAGCGAAGCGCGCACGTGGGCATCTAAGTATCGGCGAAGACCTGCGCCACCCGGCTTACCTCTGCGCGAGCTAACTCAGCCTTCATCGCTCGAAAAAGCCCGGACAAAGACGCTCTTAACGAAGTATATGTCTTCAAATGAATCGGTTACGCGAGGCTGCGCCATTTGGAAGCGGTGTTGCTTGTTTGTACAGCGAGGCTACTATATGAAGACTTGGACACCCTACTTGGCCGTTTGGTCGTTTTTTGCATTGATCGTGCTCGTTCTAGCTGTCTACCGTAAGATGCTCTCCGTGCGGGAAGACGATTCCCTTCACGTTTCGGAAGGCACTCAAGGTCTAATCACGGAGCAGGTGGCCAACGCCCAACGAATAGAAGTTGTGGAGAAGTGGGGCAAGCTCATGACCGCAGTCCTGGTGGGCGTGGGGCTCGTGATGGCTTCCGTATATTTCTACGGCATCTTTCAGCTGGGCGCGACGACAGTCGCAGTGCAGTAGCCTGAACTACCGGATGGATTCCACCGCGGCGGCTGAGTGCATGCCGGCAGCTGACTGAACCGGAGCCACGGAGCGGAAATCGACTCCGGCGATATGTTTGCCTGCCATTGCAACATATCGTGGTGCGAACTGCATTCCGGTGGCCGACACCGTCACTTTGCGTTGGCCATTAATCAGGCTCCGGATCGTATAGTGGCCCTCCCTGTCGGTCGATGCCAAGTGAGTGTAACCGCTCTCGACCTGCGCGCCCTCGACGGGATTTCCGTCTGCATCAAGCACCGTTCCGGAAATATCGTGGACGCCCGGCCGGTCGCGCAGCACTTCCGCCAGCCACTTGCGCATAGCGAGTGTCGATGGCCGATTGTCCAGGAACATGGTATCGACATGCGCACCAATTTGCGAATCCATATATCGAAAGGGCTGCTTTAGCCGGCCAAGCACATCTTGCCATGGCGCTCCGTCGGTAATAAACGACGACCGGCCTTTCATGCGCGCACCCCGCTCGAGGGCGCCTGTCATCTCGGAACCGAACCACCCCGCGCCATCGCCGCCGCCGACGGAATGAAACCCCAGCCACACGTCCGCAATATCATTATTCCGTAGCCCGATGTATCCGCACGCGGCGCCTCCGCGGGAGAAACCGGCCAGGAACACAGCGCCGGAATCGCCAGAGTACTTTTCCACAACTTCGCGTATCACGTTCCGCGCAAAGTCGGCAGTCGCGTCGAGATTGCCAAAACCGTCTAACTGCTCCCGTGTGCGGTCGGCGCTGAGAAACGGCAGATTGACCCAGATCATGCCCTCGCCCTTTGACATGCCATAGCCGATGTTCCCCTCGTCGGCCTTGCCCGTCGAATAAGTGTTTTTAAAATAAAAAATATTACCGCTGTATTCGGCGATGATAGGAAAGCTGCGGTCAGGGTCCCAATCTTTGGGAAGGTAGAGGACATAGCGCACCGGCGAGCCGGCGATCGTCATATAAACGCGTTTGCCGGGGCCGGGAAGACCCTCACTCGCCGTTGGAACTACCAGGCGGCCCGGAAAATCATGCCGCTCCAGGGGTCCGCGTCCGGTGGCTCGCACTCGCAAGACGTCGATGATCGTGCCCTTGGTGCCGCCATTCAAAATGATACGCAAATGTGCGATTTTGCGGGGATCGATCGACTCGGTACCGTCCGGATATCTCTGGTGGAGATCGATCCTGATGGTGTGCAGCGCCCCGGGCCTGACCAGTTCGCGACCGTTCTCGTGCAGCGGATACGAACTGATGCCGCCGAATCCCGGCACGAAGGCAAACACGCTCACACTGGCAGGGACGCGACCGGGATTGTGGATATCCACTTCAAGAAATCGGTAATGCGAGAGATCCCAGTGACCGGAGTTGCCTGGAGGAAGAAGAAACGCGGAGGGGGCGCCATCGCCAGGATTTACGACTGCTACACGCAGGCGGCCAGGAAGTTGACGAACTGACGCACCGTCGGCCTGGATCTGCGAGTCGGCAGCGACGCGATTTGCAAAGTCGAAAAGCAGTATTTGCGGTGCCGCCTGATGGTTCACGTTCTTCGCGGGTCGGGCAGTTTGCCAAGCGAGAGCCGAGGCAACTGCCATCGACAGGGTTAGCGTACCGGTGGTCAGTTTCACAAGAGTGTAAGTAGACGCCGTTTGGAGGCGACGTGGTTGCGAGTTGTTGTGGATCGCTGCCATCGCGCCTTTCCTTAGGTTACCGCCAATTGTGCAGGTTGATGGCCCAGGTGCTTGAATGCACCGAATGCCTAATCCCCTCCGCGCATCAGGATTTCCAATGGTTCCGATTTGAGGTGTACTAGACAAGGAGGCACACATGGAAAGACGCAAAATAGGATCGCTGCACGTCTCGGCTGCCGGACTGGGTTGCAACAACTTCGGCTGGCGGATCGATGCCGCAGCTTCACAAACTGTGGTCGACGCGGCCCTGGACGCTGGGATCACTTTCTTCGACACGGCCGACATTTACGACACAGGCCATAGCGAAGAATTCCTGGGACGGGCGCTGGGCGGAAGACGCCACAGTGTGATCATCGGAACTAAGTTCGGGATGAAGATGGGAGAAGGAAAAGAAGGGGCCCGGCCAGAGTATATTCGCCAAGCCGCCGAGGATAGTCTGCGCCGGCTTGCAGACTGACTACATCGATCTTTATCAGTTACACCGCCCTGATCCGAATGCGCCGATCGCGGAGACGCTGGGAGCGCTGGACGAACTGGTGAAAGCAGGCAAGATCCGCGAGATCGGTGCGTCGAATTTCAGCGCAGCCCAGATCCGCGACGCGGAAGCTGCCACGCATCCCGGGAAAGCTCGCTTTGCCAGTGTGCAAAACAACTACAGCATGCTGCATCGCGAACCGGAAGAAGAGGTGATCGCGGAATGCCGGCGCTTCGGGCTCGCCCTGATTCCTTATTTTCCGCTGGCCAATGGATTGCTTACGGGGAAATACCGACTCGGCAAGCCGTTGCCCAAGGGTAGCCGGGGAGATGCGGGATGGGGTCCTAAGGTATTTACCGAGGAGAACCTGGCGCTCGTCGGAAAGTTGACGGAATTCGCGGAATTGCAGGGGCACACATTGCTGGAACTCGCGTTCGCCTGGCTGCTCGCCCAGGATACTGTGGCTTCCGTGATTGCCGGTGCGACGAAAGGGGAGCAGGTGAAGGCGAACGCAGAAGCCGTGAACTGGAAACTCACCTCGGAGGACTTGCAACAGGTGGATCGGATTTTGGGCAAGGTCATGGCCGCGTAATACGCGAAAAATCTTCTGCCTCAACGGTTTGTGGCGCAAGCTTTTGGCAGTCGAATCTACCTAGTACCTAAAGTAATGCTCAAGCTCCTCCGATAGAAGGGTGAGTTAATTATGGGCAAGACAAAAATCATACTCGCCGATCCTCACCCTCTTTTCCGTGAAGGGACCCGGCTGCTACTTTCGCAAAATCCGGAGATAGAAATCGTCGCAGCCGTCGATAGTTCTGATGCTGTGCCGGACCTTCTCGAGTCGGCGCCTGCCCGAATCGTCCTGATGGATGTTGTGATGCCGGGCTGTAGTCCGATGCAGACCGCGCGGGCGATTCGCAAGAGATTCCCCGCCACCCGCGTGGCATTTCTCACGGCATACGCGGACGAGGACTATCTGATTGAGGCCCTTGATGCAGGGGCATCGGGCTATATTCTGAAAGAAAGTAGTCCCGCCGATTTGGCTACCGCGCTTATCGAAATTGAGCGTGGGGGGACCTGGGTCAGTCCGCGGATGTTATCCCGTCTGGTGCAGGATTACCGTAGCCGGGGTTCGGTACACGTGGCTCCCCAATCACGATCTTCCAGTCTTACTCCACGCGAGAAGGAGGTACTCAAGTTACTTGCCGAGGGCTCACGCGTGAAGGAGGTGGCTACCAGTTTAAAGCTAAGTGTCAAAACCATTGAGGCGCACAAATTCAACCTGATGCGTAAACTGGACATCCACAACAAGGCTCAACTGGTGCAATACGCATTCCAGAAGAAGATCATTCCGCTCCACTCGGTGGCGTAACCCTCGCCGCGCTTGGGTATACTGCAAATGGAATGCCAGTTGCATCTTCTTCCGTGCCGTTTGATGCTATGACCATCGGCTCTGGTGCGACTGCCGGTGCGGCGGCGAAGAAGTTGACCAAGGGAATACGCATCGTACTGATCAAAGACGGCCCGAAAATAACTCCGAAGGATCTCACAGAGATCACTCGACCCGGAGGATGCCGTTTCAGGGTGACTCTCCCAAATCGAAAAACGCCCGGGCTCGTCAATAATTTCGGCGACGCTTGCCGGGCGACATCACATGTGGTTCGTCAACGACGGGGCGAACCCCTAATGACGCTGGTGGTAGGACCAGCGAGTACATTACGCGAGGGCATGCAACAAACGCCTAGATTTCGGAACTAAGGCAATGGGATACGCGCTGTATCGCAAGGACAGAATCCTGTGGGCCGCCGGGACCCACGAATACCGCCCGATGGGCGTCGCCGCCATCTCGATGACGGACCTGTTTCGTCCCCGCGACTTCAAACCAACCATCAAAGCGCCCGCCGAAAAGGAGGCCGAATTCCTGGGCTTTTTCGCATCGATCGTGGACTTAAACGATTTTCTGATGCGACTGCGAGGTTGACCGCTCAAATGTTCGAGAAGATCCAGGTATGGTGTGCCGCATCCCAAGAGGCAAGTCGCGACATACGGCACGGTCTCCGGAGCGGCGAGATTTCCTGGCGCCAGCCGCCAGGTCGTCTGGACGTTGCGAGCTGCGAAAGGCCCGATACCGTCGTATCGTGTGGTCGGCGCAAGGGGGAAAATCCATTTGCCCGGAGAAGCGGGGCAGGAGCAACGTCTCCGCCTGGGGAATGAGCGCTTGAAGTTTACTGGCAATCGCGTGGACATCGAGCGCCACGGTGCGAGCCTGTAACGCCGACGTCAGGCTGCGACTCATTCATGAAAAAGACCGCCTACGTCATCGGCTCGGGACCCAATGGCCTAACTGCAGCGATTCAACTGGCTCGCGCCGGGTGGCGCGTTACGGTACTCGAAGCCCAACCGACGATTGGCGGTGGGGCGCGCACTTTGCCGCTGACGCTTCCCGGCTTTTTGCACGACGTCTGTTCCGCCATCCATCCGATGGCCGTCAGCTCACCGGTGTTCGCTACCTACCCGCTGGGCGAGCACGGTCTGAAGTGGATTCATCCGCCAGTCCCGCTGGCTCATCCACTGGACGACGGGTCAGCAGCGCTCCTCATCCGGTCACTCGAAGAAACGTGCCAGCGGCTGGGACGCGACGGCTCCTCCTACCGTCGCGCAGTCTATCCGCTCGTCCGCTATTGGAATTCGTTGGCCGGCGAGATTCTTCGCCCGCTGCACTTTCCGGCCCATCCCTACCTCTTCGCGCGATTTGGCCTTATGGCTCCGTGGCCTGCGATGGCGACGGCGCGCGCGCTTTTCAAGACGGTGGCGGCGAGGGCGTTGTTCTGCGGCGTGGCGGCTCATTCCATCATGCCGCTCGACCATGCCGGTTCGGCGGCCATCGCATGGCCGCTGATTTTCGCAGCCCATGCTGCCGGATGGCCGTTGCCGCAGCGCGGATCGCAATCGATCGCCAATGCACTTGCGTCTTATTTCGAATCGCTGGGAGGTGTGATCGTGGCCAACACCAGTGTGCGGTCACTCGATGAAGTGCGCGACTCCTCGGCCGTTTTGTGCGACATCACCCCGCGTCAGTTGCTGGCAATCGCTGCAGACGCTCTACCCTTTCGTTACCAGCGCAAGCTGGAGAGATATCGCTACGGTCCCGGAGTGTTCAAATTGGATTGGGCGTTGAGCGCGCCTATCCCATGGCGCTCGTCCGACTGCGCTCGCGCCGCCACCGTGCATCTCGGCGGCACTATGGAAGAAATTGCCGCATCCGAAAGCGCGGCATGGAGTCGCAAGGCGACCGGGGAAGACAGCACGCGGCCTTTTGTGCTGCTCACGCAGCCGAGCCTGTTCGACCCTTCAAGAGCGCCGGAAGGCAGGCACACCGCCTGGGCCTATTGCCATGTGCCGAATGGCTCTCCAGAGGACATGACCGGCCCCATCGAGGCGCAGGTGGAACGCTTCGCGCCCGGTTTCCGCGCCACCATTCTCGCGCGTAGCACCATGACTCCGGCCGATCTCGAACGCCACAACGCAAATTTAGTTGGCGGCGACATAGGGGGTGGCAGGCTCGGGTTCAAGCAACTCCTGGCGCGACCGACTGCGAGCCTTTACCGCACGCCGGCTGAGGGATTATATTTCTGTTCTTCCTCGACGCCTCCCGGGGGCGGCGTGCACGGAATGTGCGGTTACAACGCGGCGCAATGTGTTTTACGCGATCATCTTTAACTGCGCCCGGAGGCAACATCACCTAAGCTGAATCGCAGAACTACTCTACCAAAAAGGGATTGCGCTCCTTCTCTCGGCCGATGGTGGTATTGGCGCCGTGTCCTGGGATGACCACGCTTTCCTCTGGCAGGGTCAGCAGTTTCTCGCGAATCGAAGAGATCTCCTGGTTGAAGTTTCCTCCTGGGAGATCGGTGCGGCCGATGCTATCGCGAAACAGCGTATCGCCTGCCACGAGCTTATTCTCCGACGGGATCCACAGACTGATACTCCCGGGCGTGTGACCGGGGGTGTGAAGAACATGGAAACTGGCATCTGCCAGGGAAATTACATCTCCATCTTGCGCGGCGACGTCGATGCCCGGATCTGCGGGCGTCGGCACTCTGAGCCAGGCCGCCTGCATGGCCAGATTTCCCGCGAGAAAGCGGTCGTTCTCGTTCATATAGACAGGCGCTCCTGTCGACTTCTTCAGCTTCTCCGCTCCTCCGATGTGGTCGATGTGGGCGTGCGTGATTACGATTGCGGTGACGCGCAACTGATGACGATCGAGAATGGCCTGAATATCGGAGAGGTCGTCGCCAGGATCGACGACCACGGCTTCTCTGGTAGTCTCGTCGCCAAAGATCGAACAGTTGCACTGCAGAGGACCGACCGGCAGAATTTCGTGGATCATCTCATTGCATCGTAGCGTGAATTCAGGTCATGATAGCGGCAATGAACATAATGGACGTTTTGAATGTCACGATGCGCTGGCTGCATATCTCCTCTATGACAGTCCTGCTGGGTGGTCTGTTATTTCTTTGGATCGGCTTCGATGAAAGTGACGGGGCGGTATCGGCTCGCGCGGCGGCGGCGTACCGGCCGCTCTTCTGGTTCGCTTCGGTGCTGGTGGTGATTTCCGGCCTCTACAATTTTCTGCACAAGACCGGCGTCACGCCTGTCTATCACATGGTGATCGGCATCAAGCTTCTGCTGGTTCTGCACGTGCTGGCGGCAGGATTCCTGGCGACTCGCGCGGTGAGTCCTAAGAGACGCCGTCAAGCGGCAGGCGCGGCGATAGCCGGTTTTGTCATCCTCGCGCTTTCGGCGATTTTGCGGAAGTTAAGTATGTAGCGGCCGGAACTGTTGGCCCGTCCTGACCAGAACTATAGCGATAGTCGCATTTTTTTGCCGATTCGAAATTAACGTCGCCGACTTTTTCGCAGAAATAGGTTGGAGAGCGAATCGGCGAAAAATAACATATGAAATGCAAGAGACTCTTTCGTGCGGCTCTGGCGATAACCGCTATTTGCGGCTGTGCTCAAACGCAAACTTCCAAGGACCAGTCTGGGCAGCCGGCACTGACCTTTTTAAACCATTCCTATCGCTTGGCGTCATATAACCAGAAATTGCATCCCATGTGGGAGTTCGTTGCCAGCGGCGAAACCGTGGACAACTGGACTACCATGGTGACCCTGATCGATCGTCCGGATGCCCGTACACTCCAGGATCTGGACCGGCTCGCCGAGGGGATTATGTCCACCTATAAGTCGTCGGGCGGACAGATCCTGATGGCCAAAAGTATGCGCGGCACGGGTGGCGTGACTTTCAATTACATGGTAGCTGCGTTCGAAGAACCGGCGACCCACCGATTCGAGCTCAATTTTGTCAAGATGGCACTCGGTCCCCGTAACGCTTATACGATGATTTATGGTGCCCGCATTAGCGGTACGAAGGATTATCGCGCCAAAGCCAAAGAATTCCTGGATCAGCGCTCGGCAGAAGTAGGCCGCGCACTGGGCAGCGCCGTGCCTCCGGACCCGCGCGCGCTGCCGCATAAGTTGTTTTAAGAAGTGGACGCCGTTGGTACTCTGAGAGTGTGGAAAGCGCCAGTTTTTATACGCTACTCCTGATGATGGCCCTACCGGCGGCCGCTTTTCCCCAGGACACTGCCGATGCGGGCCAGGTTACGGAACTCGCGATCTACACAGAGCATCCGCGCTTGTTTCTAACGCCGCCGCGTCTGAAGCTGTTGCGCCGGGAAACGCAACGGCAGGCGCTGCGGTGGGAGCAGTTCCAGGCGTTGATCGGGGCTCACGCGGTACTGCCTGAGCCGGCCTTCGCCTGGGCGCTCTTCTATGAAAGTGGCGGCGACAAAGAGGCCGGCGCGCGAGCCATTACTTGGGCGCTCGATCCCAGGAACAATGACCTCCGGCAGCTGGCCCTGGTTTATGACTGGTGTCAGGAATTGATGTCCCCTTCGGACAACAGGGCTCTCGCTACACGTTTGCAGAAGGCCGTTTCCGCCGCACTCGCTCCGCGTAATCTTAGTGAGGCGCGCGATCTGCTGCTGGCTGGAATCTCCATCGCAGATTTATTCCCGGCAGAATCCAAGGCTGCTATCGGCCTCGTGCTACAGAAGTACTGGCCGGCTAGCGTCGTGAAACCACTGGCGGAGGGAAAATCGCCGTTCCCCCGGTCCGATGCGCTGGCGCTGCTCGAGATCCTTCATGCCACTCGCGACAACCTGAACGTCGATCTGCGGCAGTCGTTTCCGGCATGGTTCAAGCCAATGCCGCTCGAATGGTTGATGAGCTACTACCCTACGCCGTGGCCCGCGGCCGAAAATGAGTTTCATATTCCGGCCTCCACCAATCCGGTCAGGAACGGCGCTCCGGATCTGAAGACAGCCGCACTCAGCCGGGCCGCGGAACTTGCCCTTGTGGCCTTCGATACTAACGCGCCCGAAACCCAGGTGCTGCAAGGCTGGCTGATGAACGATCGCTTTCTGATGCGGGGTCCGTTCGGCATTGCCTACGAATTTCTCTGGGCCAATCCGTATCAGCCGGGGCTGAGCTACTACCATGTACCGCTGGTGTTCCGCGACGATACGTCCGGATCCCTATTTATGCGGTCGAGTTGGGACGATGATGCGAAATGGTTGGGCTACTTCGGGAATCAGTTGCAGCTTTTCGAGCTCGGGAAGATCACGGTGTTGAATCCGGAGCTGACGCGAGGGCCGCTCAACCTGGAAGAAGGCGTGGTGTTCTTTGGGAAGGCGATCGACCGCTTCACGGTGCCACCGTCGAAAGATCCTGAGCGTCAGACGGAGGATGTGTTCATCGTGGGATTGCGTCCGCATGTGACCTACGGAATCGAGACCGATGACGAAGAGCTGAACGAGGCGGAGTCGGACATTGGAGGCACGCTCTATTTTCCCGCAACGCGCGCGGGCGCAACGATCCGGCTGGCTGTCAGCGGTGAGCCGGCTGCGGCAACTCGACATTGAGCGATTGGGCGCTCTTGACCAGCCGGTCCCAGGTTCCTGGATCGATTGGAATACCGGTCCGCAGGCGCTCGGCCTCAGTGTGCCGCTCGGGATCGTTCGCGACCAGGACTTCTTCGTAGCCCTTAGCGGGAGCGGTCGACTTCAGCATACGGATCAATTTGTCCATACGTGCGCCAAACTCGTCTACGAGCATAAAGCGGGCTACGTCGATGGCTAGGTAGAACTGGCCGACGCGCACGGGTTTGCCGGGAAACCGGATACCGCCGAGTTCGCTACCGATAGCGCTCCCGCTCAGCACCGCGCAGAGGATCTCGACCATAACGGCGAGTCCGCTGCCCTTGTAGCCGCCTAGCGGCATCAGGAGACCGTGATAGGCTTCGTCGGTACTGGTGGTGGGGACGCCCTCTTTGTCCATGGCCCAACCCGCTGGTATGGACGGCGTCTGATTGTTGAACGCCTTGAAGATTTTATTGGCAGCGACGGTCGTGGTCGCCATATCGAGAAGCCAGGCGGGTTCCTCGCCCCCGGGGACCGCCATGCAGATGGGATTGGTGCCGAGCCGGCCTTCGCGTCCCTGCCAGGGTGGAACCAGCGGAGAAGCGTTGCAGAGGACCAGTCCGATCCGGCGTTGAGCGGAGATGCGCTTGGCCCAGAACGCGGCAGCACCGAAATGATTGGATTCGCGCGCCGTGACGACGCCGATGCCGAATTCATCGGCGAGGCGCGCCGCATGATCGCAGCAAGCCGCGGCCACGAGCTGGCCGATGGCGTTCTGACCATCGAAAGTTAGGGTCGCGCCAGTTTCGTGCGCGATGCTGCCGGTGGCGCCGATGTTGACGTCCTTACTGCTCCATTGAGCGAGGTAGTAGGGGAGGAGGCTGACGCCATGCGAATCGACGCCGCGGAGGTTGGAGGCGACCAGCGATTCCGCAACCAGGTCGCTGGCGAGGGAGGAAGCACCGGCCGCGGCAGCGAGCTGCCGGCAGAAGAGGCGCAGGGCGTCGGCTTGAATGAGGTTCACAGGATTCACAATACCGTGTCTGGGATGGCCAGACAAACATCACAAAAAATGTTTTAGCATTTGCGGGCAAGCTGATATAATTCGGGTTGCAAATATCCCCTTGCGCAAGTTCCAAAAATAGGCGAATATAAGGCGAAGGCGGACAGGAGATATCCCTATGGACGAGAAAGAACGCGCAAGAGCCCTGGAGTTGACACTGGGGCAGATCGAAAAACAATTCGGCAAGGGATCGATCCTCCGTCTGGGGTCGAAAGAGGCGATTGTGCCGATTGCGGTGATCTCGACGGGTTCCCTCTCGATCGACGCTGCTCTGGGGATTGGCGGCTTTCCGCGCGGGCGCATTTGCGAAGTGTATGGTCCGGAATCTTCCGGTAAGACGACGATCGCGCTGCAGGTGGTGGCGGAAGCGCAGAAGAAGGGCGGGCATGGCCGCGTTCATCGACGTGGAGCATGCACTCGATCCGGCGTATGCGCGGAAAGTTGGGAGTGGATGTCGACAATCTGCTGGTGTCGCAGCCGGATTATGGAGAGCAGGCGCTGGAGATCGTAGGCGCGCTGGTGTCGTCAGGATCGATTGATGTGCTGGTGGTGGACTCGGTAGCGGCGCTGGTTCCGAAAGCGGAACTCGACGGCGAGATGGGCGACAGTCATATGGGGCTGCAGGCGCGGCTGATGTCGCAGGCGTTGCGGAAGTTGACGGGCATCGCATCGAAGTCGAAGACCTGCCTGATTTTCATCAACCAGATTCGCGAGAAGATCGGCGTGATGTTCGGGAATCCGGAGACGACGACAGGTGGGCGCGCTTTGAAGTTCTACGCTTCGATCCGCGTGGATATCCGGAGGATCGCGGCGATCAAAGATGGCGAGCGTGACCGGTAACCGGACCAAGGTCAAGGTAGTGAAGAACAAGCTGGCATCGCCGTTCCGCGAAGCGGAGTTCGACATTATTTATGGCGAGGGGATTTCGAAGGAAGGCGACCTGATCGATCTTGGCGTGGCGAATAATGTGATCGAGAAGAGTGGTTCGTGGTTCAGCTATAAGGGCGAGCGGATCGGACAGGGCCGCGAGAATGCTCGGCAATTCCTGAAGGATCACCCGGATATGTGGAGTGCGGTGGATATCGAACTGCGGCAACTGTTGGGATTGACTAGCGAAGGAACCGGTCGTCGAACAGCCAGGCGTCGGCAGGAACCAACGGGCAGGCGGCGGCGACTCAGGCGCCGGCGCAGCGAACTGGGGCCAGCCCGGTTCGAAGATGAGGGCTTTGGTACAATGGGGCCAGACCGCTCGGATGGCGCTATCGTCTAACGGTTAGGACGGAGCCCTCTCAAGGCTTAAATACGGGTTCGATTCCCGTTAGCGCTACCATGTTTTCATAGACTTACAGGCAAAGAGTGACAACGAGTGACGACGCCCTCGGCGGGC
>CAVZRE010000023.1:0-147529 GCA_963777595.1 Terriglobia bacterium | reverse complement strand
GAGCCTCAGTGGTGGTGCATACCCCCACTAATGGCGTAGAGCCGTGGTGGTGCATACCCCCACTAATGGCGTAGAGCCCAGTAGTCGTAAGTAATTGGTCGGGGCGAGTGGATTCGAACCACCGGCCTCCTGGTCCCGAACCAGGCGCTCTACCAGGCTGAGCCACGCCCCGAAACTACCAGTCTACTAGTACCGCGCCACGGAGTCCACTATCCCAGGAACTTATAGCCCAAACCGTGGACGGTCATAATCCATTGAGGACGTTTCGGATCGTCTTCCAGTTTCTGCCGCAGCCACGCGACATGCACGTCTACGGTCCGCGTTGTGGTTCCCGCATCGTAGTGCCAGACGTTGCTTAGCAGTTCGTCGCGCGAAATGGCAGCACCGCGGTGTTCGATGAAATAACGCAGCAATTCAAATTCCCGTGTCGACAGCGCGATCGCTTCACCGGCGCGGGTAGCCGATGCCCGCCGCAGGTCCACTTCGATGTCACCAAAATTGTAGAACGCCGCTCCAGGACCTGCCGCATTCCGATTCCGGCGCATCAGAACTTCCACGCGCGCCAGCAGTTCCGGCATCTCGAACGGCTTGGTCATGTAGTCGTCGGCGCCCAGTTTCAAACCCAGTACTTTGTCGACGGTTTGTCCGCGCGCCGTCAGCATCAGGATCGGCGTCTCGATTCCTTTCTGCCGCAGGTCCCGGCAAATATCCAGGCCACTGCGCCCCGGTAGCATTAGATCCAGAATTATCAGATCGGCTTGCCCGCGCATGGCCGCTGCCAGACCCTGATTGCCATCCTGGGTCGCGTCCACTTCGTAGCCTTCACGCGTCAACCTGTCTTTCAGCGTCAGGACCAGGCCGGGCTCATCCTCAATCAGCAGTATGGACCGGCTCATTTACGCTTTCATGTTCAGTGATCATCGGCATCTCCGCAGCCGGAAGGGTAAGGGTAAACCGGCTGCCTTTCCCGGCTTCGCTCTCTACCAGAATTTCCCCGCGCATCGCGTGCGCCAGTTTTCGTGCCAAACTCAACCCCAAACCCGTACCGTGGATCTGGCTGTCCTGCGCCGACTTCCCTCGATAGAATGGCTCGAAGATGCGCCGCAGATCGGAGGAGGCGATCCCCATCCCGTGGTCCTCCACTGTAATCGCAACCTCTGGTTTGTTGCGCCCAGTCGAAATAGATGCAGAAACGCGTATCCAACCACCGGTGGCGCCGTATTTGATGGCATTACTCACCAGATTTTCCAGGCAGCGCGCAACTGCGCCGCCGTCGCCTATCACGTGCGGCAACTCCGGATCGATCGCCCGTTCCAGCGTCATGCCAGCAGAAGAGATGCCAGGAGTATTGTCGCGCAAGACGCCGTCAATCACCGACACGATATCCAAGGGCTGGAGGTTATAACGCGCCTCATTTTGTTTGCCGGCCGAGAACAGCAAAATCTGTTCGATCATGGAGGCCAACCGCCGCGCCTCACCGCGGATGAGTTGCCCATAATTTTGGACCTGCGACTTGCCATCTACGACGCCCTCCGCCAGGTTGTCGGCCGCGGAACAGATCACCGACACGGGAGTGCGCAACTCATGGGAGACTCCCGCGACAAATTCCATCTGCATCTTGGCCAGCGCCCGGGTCCGATGGATGGCGGCGAATAACAAGCTGGAACTACCGAACAAAATCACCAGCGCTCCAAAGCTCATCATCAGATTAGTCCGCCGGGTGCTATCCACTGCGGCTTTCAGCGACCCTGCCGGATGCTGCGCAGCCAGCCTCCAGTTCGTGCGGCCCGGAATCAACGCCGCCGGAAACGCCATCGCGTAGCTCCGCAACACCGGGGGCTGCCTCAGCGGATCGGGCGGTCCCTTCTCCTCCGCGCGCCGCGTTCCTTGGCCGGTAGACCGATTCTGCACGAACGGCGACTCGACGAGGCTCATCTCCGCGTCCGGTTTATCTTCCTTGCGCGCCGGAGTCGGACCCGATTCGAAGATCGGATGCGTCGGATCAACGGTCGAATAAATGGAGACATGATAAGTCGTCCCAGACAGATTCAAATGCTTCTGAACCAGCAGCGGAAAGAGTTGATGTACGAGGAAGGCGCTATTCAGCTCAATCAGCGTGACACCCACCAGTTCGGCGCCTGGAGGTCCCTCCTCTTGCGACTGGGAACGTTCGCGCTCTGGGGGCCTTTCCCGCCAGCCGCGGCCTTCAGCTTCCTCGCGGCGCGCTCCCCAGCCGGACGGGAAGCGGTAGACCGGACGCACCATACCCGGTAAAGTGGCGTCGAAGGTCCAGGCGATGCGGCGCAGGGTTCCGCCAGGCGCGTGCCACGGCTCCACCTTGAGAACTTTTCTTACCTCGTCGGGAAACGTACTGGCCGCGAACACCCCGGTCTGCCGGTTGAGTTGCAGCTCCCGATGTCCTTCGGGAGCACGCATGTCCCAAATATAGACGTTGGTGACCAATTCACCGTTCGCGGGATTGTGTGACCACTCTGCGTAGCGGGCGTCGAAGCGCGACCAATCGTGTTTCGAGAGCAGTTCGCCGTCGACTTGGAAGACCGCGCTGGCGGTGACCATGTCCCGGTAAAAATCCTGCCGGAATTGTCCGATAGCAGTGCGCAGTTGAGTCCGCATGCGCTCGTGCTCGTTGTCGCTGATCTGCGTCGTCCAGCGATACTGGAGGACCGCCAGAACCCCGAGAATCCCGGCCACGCCGGCCATCGCGGCCGCGGGCCAAACCAAGCGCCGCGTAAATCCCATACTCGAAGAATATCAAGGTTGCCGGGCGACTGGGCTGCATCGCTCTTCTCACTCACAACCGCTTTCTCGTACGTAGTTTATTTTCTTGACAGCCGCGACGGGATGCAACATAATTTCGTTATCGCTAAACTCCCCTGTTTGGAGGGTCAAATGACATGTTTAGAATTCCGCAACGTCGCCGTCCGCGTTGCGACTGCTTCCTTAGTGTTCGCTTTCCTGGCGTCCCCGGTCACGACCGTGGCGCAGACTCCCACCGCTGCCGTGAACGGCACGGTGGTAGACCCTAGCGGCGCTTCGATTCCGGACGCCAGGGTACGAGTCGTCAACCGGGAAACCAACATCGCCTCGGAAAAAAACACAAGTTCGGACGGAACGTTTGCGATGATCAATCTCTTGCCAGGCAACTACGGGTTGACCGTGGAGAAAACCGGGTTCAAGAAAGTCGCCCTTCCGTCGTTCAAGCTCGACGTGAACCAGACTCTCACCGAAAAGATTGCGCTGGACGTGGGCTCTTCTACCGAGACAGTAACGGTGAGTGCCGAATCCATCGGAGTCATGCTTCAACGGGCGAGTACTGAACTTGGCACCACGATCGACGAGCAGATGATGCATGAACTTCCCTTGAATGGGCGTAATTTTACCGAACTGCTGGTCACGCAGCCTGGCGTGAATCCGGTCAACACCGCTCAGGGCGGCAATACTGTCGGCAGCGCGGATGGCGGCAATATCGGCATCCCGAATGCGGTCGTCTACCGACCGTCGGTAAATGGCGCAGGCAACCGCTCCAACGCATTCTATATGGATGGAATCATTAACACGGACGACCGAAGCGGAGGCTGGTCGATCCAGCCGATCGCGGACACCATTCAGGAGTTCAAGGTTCAATCCCATAACAACGACGCACAATACGGCAATGTGCTGGGAGCCGTGGTCAATATCGTGACCAAGTCGGGTACCAACCAGTTCCACGGTTCGGGCTGGGACTTTGCCCGCAGCCAGATCTTCGATGCCCGGAACCCGTTCACGGGCTTCTGCACCCCGGCGAGCTGCGCATCACAAGCCAGTAAACTACAAAGCGAAGTGAGTGCCGGCCAACTCACGCCCGCCGGAGCCTCAGCGATCCTTTCAGGAACTCCCGTCTCGCCGTTGGGATATTTCGAGAATATCTACGGAGGTACGTTCGGCGGACCCATCCGGCGCAACAAGACGTTCTTCTACTTTTCCTATGAAGGCTGGCAGTTTTCACAGCCGCAGAATGCCTTCGCTATCGTTCCCACTGCCCAGGAACTTGCCGGCGATTTCACCGGGACGGTGAGTCCGGAATTGATCGGCGCAGTGAATTCGACCAAGACGGCGATAACCCCCAACACGATCTACAATCCGTTCGCCGAATCAGGGGTGAACTCTGCAGTGCCTTTCACTTGCGATCCCTTAGGCAACCCAATGGCCCTGCAGAATTCCAGCTTGAGCTTCGGCCAGCCGGGATATGGAATCCAGTCGGCTGGAGGTACGCCGTGCAATAAAATTCCTACCGGCCTGATCGATCAGAAACTCGTCGCGGTCATTAAGGCTTATAGTTTGGGGAACTGCGCGTTTACGCCTAATCTGACGTTCGCCGTGGATAATTGCCTCGATTCCCGCAACAAGACGGACAACGCCAACAATTACGATATTCGGATTGACCACCACTTGGGGAATAAGGACACAATCTTCGGACGCGCCTATATGTTGTGGGACACCGACACCGGAATCGTCGCGGGGACCAATTCCCTCGCGCCGAGCCCCTATCACATTCTGAATATCGGGGGCGCCTGGGACCACATCTTCACGCCCAACCTCATTCTCGAGGCTCGCGGCGGCATCAATTCGCGGCCCGTCATTGTCAACCCCACCAATTCACAAGGCTATGCTCCCGAAACCGCGGCCGGATTTTCGAATCTGGCGGCTACCGCCGGGTTCTTTCTGGACGTCGGCAACTATATCGGCTCGGCCAACAGCGGACTTGGCAATGTCGGAGTGCAGCATCGCGCGAATCCCGGAGAGCAACTTCAACGCCTCGATGACCTGGATCCACGGCAAACATACCGTCAGATTCGGAGGCGAATATCTTTACGAGAACCGCCTGGAGACGAACCTGTATGAAACGTTCGTATCCAGCGCAACTCAGACGTGCCCGACCAACGCTTCAGGCCTCTTCTCCTGCGGCGCCAATCAAGGCAATGCACTGGCCTCCATCCTGCTGGACCTTCCATCTGCTTTGACCGTCAATGTGCCGCAGTATGAAGAGATTCACGTCAAGATGGCACCCGTAGGCTTCTTTGTTCAGGACGAATGGCATGTGCGGCCCAACCTGACTATCAATGTTGGACTGCGTTACGACTACGACCCGCGTGTCACACTACTCAACGCCAACGGTGAGACCGTGAATAGCCTGAACCTGCCCGCCGGGCAGTTCGTCATCGGCTCGAAAGAAACCGCCGCATACACGACGGGATGCGGCTCGACACCCGCGCCGCCGTGCGTGCCGGGAGGTCTCAACAGCTCGAACCCCGCGTTCAACGTTACGGTCGGCGGAGTGACCTACAACACCCTCAATAATATTTCTTTCTCTTCCACCCAACCGGCTCTGAGATCCATTAAGGACAACATTGGCCCGCGCATCGGCCTGGCCTGGCAATTCCTGCCGAACACCGTCATGCGCGTGGGCTACGGCATCTTCTACGACACCATCAGTTATCGCAGCCAATATGCGGAGAACACACTGCAAGGCTCCATCTGGCCCTGGACGCGCGGCGTCTCCGATACGCTGAACACCGCTCCGATCGGCACCGCCTCCACCCCCACCGTCGCGCCGATCTGCAACAGCGCAACAAGTTGCGGCCCGTATGGCGGCTATGGTATTTCCTCGGTCACCGGCCTGGCAGGGAGCAATCCGATAGTAGTGGCTCCTACGCCGTGGGGCTCCACCTTCGGTGGCTATACCGAACGCCCCCAATTACACCGATCCCCGGTCTCAGCAGTGGAACCTGCAGATCGAGCGGCAGATCTCGGCGACCAGCATGTTTTCCATTGCCTATGTGGGCAGCCACACGCAACGCCTCGAATGGTGCTGCAAGGCCAATTATCCGCAGGGCGGCCCGTTTTGCCAGAACAATCCGGCGGAGGGATATACGTGTCCGGGCACGCCTCTGACACCCGCCCAGATCAATCAGAAGCAATATATGCCTTTCGCGGCGCAAGGCTGGAACTACTCGCAATCCACCGGCTATTCGAGCTTTCATGCGCTGGAGGCTCAATATCAAAAGCGGTTCTCGCATGGACTGCAGACTCTCGCGGCTTTTACCTGGGAAAAATGTCTGGGGGACTCCAACGGAGATTTCAACGCCGAGAATGGCTCGGAAGGCGCGCCCTACCAATACTTTTTTAATCCGAGTTTGTCGAGAGGAGTCTGCACGTTCAACATACCGAAAGTGTTCACCTGGACCGCAGTCTACCAAATGCCATTCGGCCACGGTCAAAAATGGCTAAATCACGGCTTTGTGTCGCGCGTCCTCGGAAACTGGCAGACCAATTATAACTTCCTTGCCCGGTCGGGTCAGGCGTTCAACCCGTCTTGGGGTGGCGCGAGCAGCATCTGCACGCTGGTGGTATCGACCAATTGTGTGCCCGCCACGGTCGGCGGGGTCGCCCCGACGAGCACCGATCCGGCTAATCTTTCCAATGCTGGAGGCGCCATTACGGGTTACAGCCGGCCCAGTGTGCTCCCGGGCTGCAATCTGATCCCCGCGCAGCAGACCATCTCTTCGTGGTACAACCCGTCGTGCTTCGTAAGCCCGGCGTCGTTGTTGGTGGGTCCCGGCTATGGCTTTGGGGACGCTCCTCTCGGGAATATGCAATCCATGCGATTCATCAATATGGATGTTGCGCTCACCAAAGACATCATGATCAGCGAAAATAAACGCCTGCAGTTTCGCGCCGAAGCTTTCAACGTGTTCAATCACATGGTGCTGGGAGTACCGGGAACGTCGATAACGCCATCGGTATCGAATGGAACGGTTAGCTACGGCTCAGCCGGCGTGATCACCGGCCTGGCCACCGGGAATGTTCCGCGAGAATTGCAACTCGCGCTAAAATTCATGTTCTGATTAGCGGGCGGACGCTTCGTTCGCGTGCAACTCCCCGCTGGCTACCTGGCTTTACGCCACAATCTGCGGAATCAATTCGCCATACACATCCGTCAGCCGGACATCCCGCCCGTTAAACCGGTACGTCAGCTTTAGATGATTCATCCCCAGCAGATGCAAAATGGTGGCGTGCAGATCGTGGACAGAGATTGGCTGCTCTTCCGCCCGGTATCCGAACTCATCGCTCGATCCGATGATCTGGCCGCCGCGAATTTTCGCGCCCGCCATCCATATGCTCATCGCTCCAGGATTATGATCCCGCCCTACGCCGCGCTGCGAAATCGGCATGCGCCCGAACTCGCCCTGCCAGATTACGAGCGTCGAATCGAGCAGTCCGGTGGCCTTCAAATCAGTAAGTAGTGCGGAGATGGGTCCGTCAACTTCGGCCGCATGCCGCCGATGATTCTCTTCCACATTTTCGTGCGCGTCCCAAGTATCGCGATTCTGCACGCCCAGCCCGCCATGATACAACTGCACGAAACGGACGCCGCGTTCCACCAGTCGCCGCGCCATCAGACATTGCCGCCCGAACGGCTCCGTCACCGTATCCTCCATGCCGTACAGTTTGCGTGTGGCAGCAGGTTCGGCATCGACATTCACGGCCTCCGGAGCACAGCTTTGCATCCGGTACGCCAATTCATAAGACGAGATCCGCGCGCTCAGTTCCGTATTTCCCGGATACTTCTCCGCGTCGATTTCATTAAGCTTGATTGAGCAGATCGAGGCGCGCGCGCTGCTGCTCGGGCGCGACCTCTGCCGGCGGCTTCAGATCGATAATCGGCGTGCCCGACGCCCGGAACACCGTGCCCTGATAGGCTGCCGGCATGAAGCCTGCGCCCCAATTCGCCGGCCCTCCGAAAGGACCACCATGCGCATCGTAGATCACGACATATCCCGGCAGATTCTGATTCTGCGACCCCAGACCGTACGTCACCCATGCCCCGACGCTCGGGAAGCCCATGCGGATCATGCCCGTCGATAATGCATAGTGACCTTGTACGTGGTCGTTCGACATCCCCATGACCGAACGCATCAGAGCCAGATCATCGACATGCGTGGCCATTTTCGGAAAGATCTCCGACACATCCATGCCGCACTGTCCGTACTTCTTGAATGTGAACGGGCTCGGCATCAACGGCCCGGGATTTCCTTGCCGTACCACGATATCGCCTTTGCCGGTGAGCGGCTGGCCCGCGAACTTCGTGAGCGCAGGCTTCGGATCGAACGTATCCATGTGGCTCACGCCGCCGCTCATGAACAGCGAAATTACGCCTTGGCGCGCGGAACAAAGTGCGGAGACTTTGGTGATAACGGACTCGCCACCGGCGCTTGCGTCCCGCTGCACGAGGTTGGCTCAGCCGCGAGCAAACCATCCTGATCGAGCAGATGGGCGAGCCCTAATCCGCTTAGCCCACCGGCGGTTTGAAACAGGAATTTGCGTCGGGACTTGAATTCTTTCACGCTACCTCACGTACAGAAACTCGTTCAGGTTGAAGAGCACATCCGTTAGATCCACCAGCTTGCGGGCCTGTAGAAACTGGAGCGCCAGTTGTTTTTCTTTGGCATCCGGCGGACGGCTAAGCGCTAGTTGATAGGCCAGTTCGATCTCACCTGGCTTGTCCCCGTGCGCCGCCTCTTCCACGCGATTCGCAAATAGCTGCGCCTGTTTCAGGACGAAATCATCATTCATCAACGCCAGGGCTTGCGTCGGCACGGTTGAAACGTTGCGCGCGCCGCACGAGAGATTCTGATTCGGCAGATCGAAAATGTCGAGCAGGGGATATGGCAGCCCGCGTTTGCGATAGACGTACACGCTTCGGCGCCAAACTTTAGGACCATCGCCGCTCTGCTTCCAGATCCCATAATTCATCGACTGCAGCACTTCTGCCGGCAGCATTGGGAACACGGGCCGCCCGTACATCTCCGGATTCAGTCCGCCGCTCACGGCCAGAATTTCGTCGCGCAGAATCTCCGCATCGAGGCGGTGAATGCGATAGCGCCAGTAGTATCGGTCCTGGGGATCTTTCGCCATATTGCCGGCATCATCGAACTGCGAAGCCATTTTATAGGTCTTCGACGTCATGATCAGCCGGTGCATCTGCTTGATGCTCCAACCCTGTTTCACGAATTCGACCGCCAGCCAGTCGAGCAATTCCGGATGGGTTGGAAGTTCGCCCATTTTGCCGAAGTTGTCGAGCGTGGGGACGATGCCCCGTGCCGAAGTGGTGATGCCAGATGCGATTTACTATCACGCGCGCGGTCAGCGGATTCTCCGGCGACACCAGCCATTCCGCCAGTGCCAGCCGCCTGCCTGAAGTGTGCGGCGTGGACGGGGTCAGAGTGACGGGCGGGTTCCCGTACGTCGCCACGCGAATGAAGCCAGGTTGCATCTGAGGTCCATGGCTGTTTGGATCGCCGCGAATCAATAGATATGATGGCGGGGCCTCATAGTGTCCAGCGCCAGTGTGCAGATAGCTGCCTTCGATGGTCTCGCGTCTGATTCCCTTTCCCGGCGCGGGTTCATCGCCGGGACCATCGGGCGTAAAGCGGTAATCGCCATCCGTAATTCCGGCCGCAACCGGAATCGGCTTGGGCATTTCCTTCTCGATTCGCCCGATCTCGGCATTCAGCCTGTTTTTCGCGCCGAGGTCCTCCGGCTTCATGATGCGATCGATCTCGGCCGATGAAACTCCCACCGTGCGAATGACCTGGTCGGCCAGCAGCGTCTGACCGGGCGTCCGCTTCTCCTTCGGAGTGGCGATCGCATCCTGCACATTCTGCGGAAACTTCTTGTACTTAGCCGGCAGCAATTGATCTCGATATGGCTGTTCGAGATCGCGCAATTTCGCCTTGACCGCATCAGCGCGCGCCTTGACGTCGGCTTTCTTCTGTTCGTACGCTGCTGCCTCTTCCGGAGAAGTCAGCGGATGATCCACTTCCACGTAGCCGAAGAGGGAAGCCTGTATACGGTAATAATCGCGCTGCGTAATGGGATCGAACTTGTGATCGTGGCACCGTGCGCATTGCACCGTCAATCCCAGGACGCCGCGTCCGATCGTTCCGATCATGTCGTCCAGATAGTCGAAGCGATTTTCGGGATTGTCTTTCTCGCGAAATCCGACCTTGGCATATTGCCGCAGGAAGCCAGTCGCGATGAGACTGTCCTGCGTGACATGCGGAATCTCGTCGCCGGCGAGTTGCTCGCGCAGGAACGTGTTGTACGGCTTATCGTCGTTGAACGCGCGAATGACGTAGTCGCGATAGCGCCACGCGTTTGGCCGGTCGAAATCGTGCTCGAAGCCGTTCGAATCCGCATAGCGCGCCACGTCCAGCCAGTGCCTTCCCCAACGCTCGCCGTAATGGGGCGATGCCAGCAATTTCTCGATTAGCCGCTCCCAGGCGTCGGGCTTCTGATCGCTCAAGAACTCATCCGCTTCGGCGGGCGTCGGAGGCAGTCCGATCAAATCCATGTAAGCCCGGCGGACCAGTGTGCGCCGATCAGCCTCCGGCGCAGCGCGCAGCCCGCGCTTTTGCAACTCATGATTGATGAACTCGTCGACTGAGTTTCCGCCACCCGCTACAGGCTTACGGAACGCCCAATAGTTACGCGCATCGGCTGGAACCGGAGCATCCTGGTCTTTATCGCTGGCGGAGGGCGCGGCAGCGGTAGGGGCAACGACCATGCCCCAGGGGGCACCCTGATTTATCCATATTTTGATTGTCTCCACCTGCGCAGCCGTCAGTTTTCCATCGAGCGGCATAGCAGGTTTTTCGAGACCCGCGACCATCTTGTAAAGACGGCTCTTCTCCGCGCTGCCGGGAACCAGAACAATTCCGTGCTCTCCTCCAACGAGGGCGGTTTCCCGATTGGTCAGATTCAGCTTCGAAAGCTGCACCGAAGCCGAGTGGCACTTCCAGCAACTGTTCGCAAAGATCGGCTGGATGTCGGCGGCAAAAGTAATCCTTTTGTCCGCACCCGCAGACGGCATGGCGAGAAGAAACAAGGTCGCGAGGATCGATTCAGTTCGCTGCAATGGCTTTCATTATATGGAAAAGTGGAAATCAATGCACTGGGGTAGATCTCGCGCTCTCAAAACAGCGAGCACAAAACAGCGAGCAGCCTCCACAATTAGCCCCGAGTGATAAGATACGTTTCCAAAAGGAACATTTAGCCATGAAAACGACCCTTCTAGCCGCTGTGGTCCTGTTCCACGCTACGCTCGCCGCGCAGGAATTCCGCGGGGGCTTTAGCGGCAGCGTTACCGACGCCAAGGGCGCGCCGATCCCCAAAGCCAAAGTGGTCGCCAACCAGACACTCACGGGCTCGAAGTCGGAGACTTTCTCGGAAACTTCCGGCGAATACACCATCCCATTCCTGACTCCGGGCGAATACGAGATAACGGCCGAAGCGCAAGGCTTCAAACGGTACGCGCGGGCGGGGCTGACGCTGAGTGTCGGCGAACATCCGCGGCTGGACATCCAGCTGGAAGTAGGCGGCGTCAGCGAGGCGATCACAGTGAACGCCGACGCACCGCTGGTTGTGTCGACGAGTCCCTCGGTTGGCCAGGTGATCACCACCGAGGAAGTGGAGGACCTTCCCACGAATGGCCGCTCGCCAATGATGCTCGCTACTCTCGCCATGGGAGTTGCCAACACCACCGAACCGGGTCCCACACGCCCCTTCGATTTTGTCGGCTCCACGTTCGCCGTCGGGGGCACGCCCACGGGCTCCAACGAAATGTTGCTGAATGGGGCGCCCAATGGCGCCGCGGCCGCATGGGGTCCCCAAGCCTATAGCCCGCCGCAAGACGCGGTGATGGAAGTACGCGTCAGTATCTTCGAAAACGACGCCTCCTATGGTCACGCCGCGGGAGGCACGTTCAACCAGGTCACCAAAGGAGGAACCAATGGCTTCCACGGGTCGGCTTTTGAGTTCAACCAGGTCTCGCTGCTCGACGCCAACGCGTTCTACACCAACGCAGCCGGCGAGGCCAAGCCCGCTTATCATTACAATCAGTTCGGCATAGCGGCCGGCGGTCCGGTCTACATCCCCAAGGTCTATAACGGCAAGAACCGCGTGTTCTGGTTCTTCGCTTACGAAGGACTGAAAGATTCCGACCCCTCCACATCGCCTATCGAAGGCTCGAATCCGCTCGTTTATGCGACGGTTCCAACCGCAGCCGAACGGACGGGAGATTTCTCAGCGTTGTTGGCGCCGAAGTTGAACCCGACGGGGACCTCCTATGCCATCTACGATCCCGCCACGGGAGTCGTCTCGGGAACCCACGTTGCACGGACGCCCTTTTCCAACAACGTTATTCCCTCAAGCCGCCTGAATCCTATCGCGCTCAACCTCCTCAAGTACTTCCCAATGCCGAATGTCCCCGGCCAATTGAACGGCCAACAAAACTATGTGGTGGACACCATTGATGCCGACGGTTATGACAACGAGATGGGGCGCCTCGATATCAATCTCAGCGATCGCAATAAACTGAGCATCGATGCGCGCCACAATTATCGCGCACAGGAGAAGAACGATTACTTCGACAACATCAGCCAGGGCAATACGCTTTGGCGCGTCAATCAGGGCACGGGAATTGACGAGGTGTATACGCTCTCGCCCACTACGGTGGTGGACGTTCGCGCGAGTTGGATGCGTTATATCCAGATCGTCGGTTCCCCGAGCGACGGCTTCAGTCCTACTAACCTGGGCTTTCCATCCTATATCGCCGATCATGCGGAAGCGCTGCAGTTGCCTTACATCGTGTTTACCAGCGCCACCATTGCAGCCGGCTCGACCACCAGCTACCAGCCCCTCGGCTATAACGGCGATGGCACGAACACCTATGACGTATTCCAAGTCTTCGGAGATATCGCCAAATTTAAAGGCAATCACAGTTTCAAAGCCGGCGTGGATGCGCGTGAGTACCGGTGGAGCGCTTATCTGCATGGGAATCCTTCAGGCACCTATACGTTCAATCAGGATTGGACGAATGGACCGCTAAACAACGCCACGGCCGCGCCAATCGGCCAGGATCTCGCCTCGTTCCTGCTCGGACTACCGTACAGCGGCAGTATGGACCTCAATGCGCAAAGCACGGCCAACACCAAATACATGGCTTTCTTCTTTCAGGACGACTGGCGAGCGCGCAGCAATCTCGCGCTCAATTTCGGACTTCGCTGGGAACACGAGACTCCGGCCACGGAGCGGTACAATCGCGCCGTAGACGGCTTCGACCCCACGGCGGTCAATCCCATATCCGCGGCAGCCGCGGCGGCTTATGCGAAGAGCCCCAACGCGCTGCTGCCTGCCAGCCAGTTCACCGCGGCAGGAGGCCTCACCTTCACGAGTGCCTCGAATCCTTATGTGTACAATACCGAATCACATATCTTTAGTCCGCGCGCGGGTTTTGCGTGGACGCCAGCGCTGTTGGGCGGCAAGACAGTCATTCGAAGCGGCATCGGTGTTTTCGTATCCCCTATCGAGCCGGTGGTCAACAATTCCGGCGCCACTAGCAGTACCGGACTGAATCAGGAAGGCTTCAGCCAGACCACTCAGTTCACGGCGACCAACAACAACTACCTGACTCCGGCGGCCACGCTCTCGAATCCATTCCCCAACGGAATCCTGTCGCCGGCAGGATCATCGGGCGGCGCAGGCACTTTCCTGGGTCAGCAGTTGACCCTCTTCAATCCCGAGGTGCGCAACCCTTATTCGATTCGCTGGGATCTCAGCATTCAGCGGCAGTTGCCGGGCCAGATGGTGCTCGAAGTCGCGTACGTCGGGAGCCACAGCCTGCATCTTCCCATCACCACGCAGCTCGATTACATTCCGCGACAGTACCTGGCAACGTCATTTACTCGCAACACCACTGTCGCCAATCAACTTACCGGCACCGTTCCCAATCCATTCCAAGGATTACTTCCCAACAGCAGCGCGGACAATGGAGCGACTGTGGCCCTCGATCAACTGCTGATCCGGTTTCCGCAGTATCCCGTGCCTTCGCCTCCCAACAGCACGAGCAACGGCATCGTGATGCAGGGAAATGGCGCCGGCAGCTCTTATTTCCAAAGCCTGAACGTGCGGCTGGAGAAGCGCCTCACGCACGGGCTGACGATTATCCAAAACTTCGCCTGGAGTTCGACGATCAACCGGTTGATCTATCTGAATGATTCCGATCCGGCGCCGGCCAAGATGGTGTCGGTCGATTCGCGTCCTCTGCGGGAGACGGTGGCTGCCACTTATCAGTTTCCGATCGGCCGCGGCCGGCAGTTCGACGTCAAGTCACGCCTGGGCAGCGCGTTGTTGGGGGGCTGGGGATTGAATGCCATCCTGACTCTGCAGTCGGGGCCTCCGCTCGCTTTCGGCAATGTGATCTATTACGGCGGCCCGATCGACTTCACTCCGCATCAGCCCAACGGGGATTCGTTCAACATCAAACAGTTCGATCAGGTTTCGAGCCAGCAGTTGGAGTACAACGTCCGGACCTTCGACGAATACTTCAACAACCTGCGCCGCGACATGACCAAGAATTTAGACTTGTCGATGATGAAGAAGTTTGCATTCGGCGACCGCCGGTATGTCCAGGTGCGTTTCGAAGCCTTTAACGCCACCAATCGTGTCACCTTCGCGGCCCCGCAACTCAGTCCGACGAACGCGGCATTTGGCGAGATTAGCAGCCAGGCCAACACACCGCGCCGGATCGAGACTGGCGTGCGGGTGGTCTGGTAGCTTTTCAGAACGTCAGCGTAGATATGGCTGCGGCAATGTCCATTGGCCAGTGAGCCACGATGAGCGGAGCGAGACGACGCGTCTTGCGGTAAACCATGATGGTGACGCACACGCCTGGAAGGAAACTGCCAAACCTCCACGCCACATATCTCCAGTCGAGAATCAAAGGTAGCGCGGCATGTTGCAGCGCCCACCAAAAACCCACCATGGCAACAGACTTCCAAGCGCTTCCAAACAGCGGTTCCAGGCGCGGTAACGCATATCCCTGATAGGTCAATTCCTCAGTGGGCGACCACACTATCCACCACACGCTCAGGCTGTAGATAACTGCCCACAGAGGCAACGACCTTTCGTAAAGTTGCCCGGGCGCGAGGTGGGGACCGGGTGAGCCGTATACCACCAGGCTGCTTAAAACGCTGCCAACCAGGAAACACGGAAAGATAAACAGGAAATAGGCGAGCCCAACGAACACATCGCGTCCCCGGCGAAGTTGCGCTTTACCGATGAGGTCGCGAAAACGCAATCCCTCAGATCGCTTGAACCAGGCGATCAAGGCTAAACAGCCAAGATCCGCGATCGTTCCGTAGACCGACCACCAGGGAGCGGCGGGTTGCCAGGGCGATGGACGGCGGCGTAGCACGTAGATCCCCGCAACCAGAGCTTGTGCCATCACCAGCAGAAAGGTCCGCGCAAGCACTACGGTGATAGGTCCCGCCCATTGGTTTGAGCTACTACTGCGAGGGGTCATAAGGCGGCTAGAAAATCGGAGTTGGTAAATCGCCCTGGAGGAGAAGTTGAGGCAATTGGTTGAATGAGTAAGTGTTCGTGGCGGGATTGAGGTCGAAAGTCCAAACGACGTCGAAACGGGCGCTCGGCCACGTCTGTGGCGCGGTGGTGCTGTTACCGATAAGAAGGTTGGCGATCGAGGGAATGTCCTCGTGTTCCCAGGCGATGAGCACGACTCCGGGACAGGAGACGACGTCGGAAGCCATCGAGGGATAACCAGTCGAGTCATACTCTGCCGGCGCGGCGTTCCCAGGTTTGGCGTTGATCGTAATGCCGAGTTTAGCGGCAAGAGGAGTGATGGTTTCGAACGGGCGCTTGCTGGTCCCGCTGCCGAACAGATTCGGAGCAAATAGATAGGATGGGACAGGCAATGGCCCGGACGACGAGCCGAACAAGGAAATCAACGCGCCCGACCGCTGCCAGCCCTGGGGGATCAAGGAACTTGAATCAGGACTTCCGCTGGCATTGATGCCGGTAATCTGTCCGACGGGTTTTTCCGCATGACGGATGATCATGATCTTGGTAGCGCCGCCAGCCTGCGTTGCGGGGGGAGAGACTGCGGCGACCGCAGTTCGGACAGAATGCGGGAACAGTGCGGCACCCCCGACGAGCATGCGAAGAAAATTCTTTCTGTGGATTGAAACTTGCTTCCTGCTTGGCGGTGATAGAGTGGCGGCAGACATGGTCATCAGATCGTAACATTTAAGCGCGGAATCGGCCTCACCAAAGTCAGGTTCTCTACAACTGATTGCCAGTTATGTGGTTTTCACCTCTTTTCAGCTGAACACGACCTTGGTTTGATCTGGTTTCCTCATACCACGTCAAGCTATATTGCAACTAGATCTCACGCATGCCGCCACTGCGTTTCATTGCTGTTACCCTGGCAATCGCCTCATCCGTGGTGCCGCTCCGTTCTCAAAATCAGCGGCTCATCCTGCCAATCGACGATACGCATCGAGCGCTTCTGCCCGGGAGTCTGCATCCCAAAGCGCAGCCGCGCTATGATAAGGGACCTGTAGCTCCGGATAAAAAGCTCGGCTACATTACGCTGTTGCTAAAGCCGTCGGACAACCAGCAAGCCGCGCTCGAGAATCTTCTGCGGCAACAGCAGGATCGAGCTTCGGCGCAGTTCCATCACTGGCTAACTCCCGAACAGTTTGGCGATCAGTTTGGCTTCAACTCGAGCGATCTTTCCGTCATCGCTGCCTGGATTGAGTCACGAGGACTCCACATTGAAGGCGTGGCGCGCGCCAGAAACTGGATCGCGTTCAGCGGTTCGGCCGATCAGGTGGGCAAGGCGTTTCGAACCCAGATTCATCTTTATCTCGACGGCGCTGAGACGCATTACGCCAATGCCACTGAGGCATCGCTGCCCGCAGCCGTGGTCAACCTCGTAAGCGCTGTGCGAGGCCTCAACGATTTCGATCAGGCACCGGCGGGTCCAGTCTCACCTCGATACACCACGGCGTCCGGTGTTCACCAACTCGCGCCAGACGATTGGGCCACCATCTACGACGTGATGCCTCTTTACCAGATGGGAATCGACGGCACCGGCCAAAGGCTGGCGATCGTCGGGCGCTCCGATATCACTCCTTCTGATATCGCAACGTTTCGTAGCCTGTTCGGCTTGCCGCCGAGCATGATCGAGCAACACCTGGTTGGCCCCGATCCGGGCGTTACCAACGCGGCGAATGAAGCGGCGCTCGACCTGGAATGGTCGGGCGCGATTGCGCGCAACGCCACAATCGTCTACGTTTACGCCAACAATTTCAACGATGCCGCGCAGGCGGTTGTCGATCAAAATCTCGCCCCCATCGTCAGCGAGAGTTTCTCGACCTGTGAACCTCAAGTCGCGCTCGGATACCGAGGTCTGGCGCAACAGGCCAATGCCGAGGGAATTACGTTCGTGGCCGCGGCGGGAGACTCGGGGCCGGCTGGGTGCGATCCTCACGGCACTTTCGGCTCGACCGACGGCCAGCCGGCGTCAGGAGGTTTGGCTATCTCCAGTCCGGCAAGTTTCCCCGAAGTCACAGCGGTGGGAGGGACGGAATTCAACGAAGGTGCCGGCGAATATTGGAGCGCGACCAACACGGCGACCAACGGCTCGGCCTTGTCCTACATTCCCGAAGCCGTCTGGAATGTCTCCGGCGCGGACGGACTTCTTGCCAGCGCGGGAGGCATGAGCATCTATTTCCCCAAACCGTCGTGGCAAAACGCGCCCGGCGTCCCGGACGATGGTGTTCGCGACAATCCAGACATTTCTTTCGCCGCCTCGGGAACCCACGACGGGTATATTGTTTACCGTGGAGGAGCGCAAGTAACCACCGGCGGCACATCGGCAGCTGCGCCGTCGTTCGCGGGAGTGCTGGCGCTTCTCAATCAGTACGTGACATCGACAGGCTTGCAAAGCCAACCCGGACTCGGTAACGTGAATCCCGAACTCTATCGCCTGGCCCGCATGACGACAGACGTTATCCATGACGTAACGCAAGGGAACGCGATTGTATCCTGCGTGGTTGGCAGCCCCGACTGCACTACGGGTTCTTACGGCTACTCCGCCGGGCCGGGTTACGATCTGGCGACCGGTCTGGGATCGCTCGACGTCTATAACTTCGTGACCGAATGGAGTACGCAAACCAACGCGTCGACTACCAGCGTGGTTGCTAATCCGGGCAGCATCGGCTTCAACGATCCGGTGCAAGTTACCGCGACTGTCACGTCGGCGGGAACGGCTGGGCAGCCCACGGGTACGATCACGTTTAACGCCGGGACCACGATCCTGGGCTCCGCTCCATTGATCGGTTTCGCGGGAGTCATGGTGGCAAGTTTGACCGTCCCTGGAGGTCTCTTACCGTCAGGCAGCGCCGTTATCCTCGCAACTTACGGCGGCGACAGCAATTACAACGGCTCGACGGGATCGGTTACCGTAAGCGTCGCTTCGCCATCTACCGGATCACAGGTGTTGCTCACCATCACGCCCAACCCGGCTCACGGAGGTCAAGGCGTGCGGGTGACGCTCGCCGAAAAGAATGGAGTCGCCACCACCCTCACGGGTTGGACCATCAATGGAAACAGCGACACGGCGTTGATCGTGCAGGATTTCGGTAGCGCCACCTTACCGGCGTTTGGATCTCTTTCGACCGGCATCATTACCGTGCAGAGCGCGACCTTCCCTGCCACGCGACTTTACACGTTCACCGGCATGGATGCCGACGGCCGCACATGGTCGCAACAACTTACACTTACTTTGGTCGCACCGCTCGGAGTGCAAGCGATGACGCTCTCGGGCGCGCCTTCGACAGTGCAACAGAACCCGGGCGCAGATCGGTCTTGCCAATGGTCACAGCAACTGTTGCTGGAAGAAAACAGCGGCCTTGCCATCCGGCTCACCCGGTTCCTCGCCGGCGGAATGGATATTACGAGCCAGATCCAGCAGCTTTTTGGCACGAACCGCCTGGCGCCCTTGGGAACGCTGCAAGCTTCCCTCTGCCTTCCGGCGCGCAATTCATCCACGAGCGTTCCCTATGAAGTGGATGGTGTGGACTCGACCGGCAGTCCGGTGATGGCAACTATGACCGCGACGCTTGCGCCGCCTGCCAATGCTCCCACGACGACGTCGGTTTCGCCGACGTCCATTGCCCTCGCAGCCTCTGCATCCAGCCCGCCCACGAGTGGAAATCTCAATCTCTCAGCCGGCACAGCCCAATGGTCGGTTTCGGTTTTTCCCGCCAATCAGACCACAGCATGGTTATCAGTCAATCCAACCTCCGGCAATGGCTCGCAACAGATCACTGTCTCCGCTGCCACCAGCGCCCTCTCGAACGGCGTCTATCACGCGACCCTAGTGTTTCAGACGAACGGAGCGATTCCGCAATTCATTGAAGTGCCGGTGGTCCTGACGCTCGGCGCTTCGCCGGGTGTTGCGATCGGCGGGGTGAGCAACGGAGCGTCATTTCAGCCGGCCTATGCGCCGGGAATGGTGCTGAGCGTGTTCGGAACTCAACTGGCTCCGTCGGTGCAGGCCGCGAATAGCGTCCCTTTGCCTTTGTCGATCGCCGGAGTCTCCGCTACCGTCAATGGAGTGGCCGCGCCCCTGTACTACGTCTCCCCGTCACAGTTGAACCTTCAAGTGCCGTATGAGGTAGGAGCCGGTCCAGCCGTGCTGGGAGTGAACAACAACGGACAAGTAGCGTCCGCCGTGTTCACGGTTGCGTCTTCAGCGCCAGGCATCTTCACAGACTCAAGCGGCAACCTGGTTCCTAATTCTAATGCCAAGCCGGGAGACGTGCTAACGCTCTTCGTGACGGGAGACGGCGTGGTCTCCTCGCCTCTTCCGACCGGCGCTTCGCCATTTTCCGGCACGCCGCTCAATTTTCTGCCGCAGTCGGGACTTCCCTTCACGGTTACTGTCGGCGGAGTGGCCGCGGCCATTGCGTTCGAAGGGATACCTCCGGAACTGGTGGGTACCACGCAAGTGAACTTCGTCGTTCCGGCGAACGTTCCGTCGGGAGTGCAGCCCGTAATCGTCGCTGCGGGCGGAGTGTCAAGTCAAGCCGCAAACCTTATCATCGCGCCCTGAAAGTCATTTCCGTGCCGCGCGCGTAACCGGCACCACTGGTGATAGAATTCTCTTTCCAGCAGGAGTAACGACACGTGGCAATTTCCAGACGGCATTTTTTCTTCGGTAGTGTACTCGCCGGCGCGGTTCCTACGGCGGGCTTTGGCACCATAGGGTCGCTGACGCACCTGGGGTATAAGTCGCCCAACGAAAAGCTCAACATCGCCGCCATCGGCGCCGGGGGCAAGGGCTACACCGATATCCACGGCTGCATCACCGAAAACATCGTCGCGTTCGCCGATCCCGACGATAAGAGCGCGGCACGCGCCTATAAAGAATTTCCGAAAGCTCCACATTATAAAGACTTCCGCAGAAATGCTCGACAAGGAAAGCAAGAACATCGACGCTGTGACAGTCTCGTGCCCGGACCACGTGCACGGCAGTGCCGCGATGTGGGCCATGGCCCGCGGCAAACATGTCTATTGTCAGAAACCGCTGACCCACACTGTTTGGGAAGCGCGCGAACTGACGGCCGGCGCGGCAAAGTACGGTGTGGCAACCCAGATGGGTAACCAGGGCTACTCCAATGACGGCGCGAGACAGGCTGCCGAGATCCTGTGGAATGGCGACATCGGCGATGTGACTGAAGTCCACGCCTGGACTGATCGTCCCGGGAAGTATTGGGTGCAAGGTCCGGACGTGACCACGCCGGAAGCTCCGGTGCCCGACACCCTCGACTGGGCCGCTTGGCTTGCCGGTTCGCCGATGCGGCCTTACAGCCCCGCCTACGTGCCTCGAAAGTGGCGTGGATATCCGATTTATGGTTGCGGAGCGATCGGCGATATGGCGTGCCACATTATGGGGACGCCCAATATGGCGCTTCGGCTGACAGCTCCCACCAGCGTGGAATGCATCATGCAGGAGGGCAAGAACAAGCTGACGTATCCTTCGAAGTCGGTCATCCGTTTCGATTTTCCGGCTCGCGGCCCGATGCCGCCGGTGAAAGTCTTCTGGCACGATGGCCTGAAAGAGCCGTTCACTCATGAGAGCGTACCGGCCGGCGAGAAACTCGGTGACGCCGACAACAACGGCAGCCTCTTCATCGGCACCAAGGGATTGATGACGACTGGTTGTTATGGCGAGCGGACTCGTTTGCTGCCCGCGTCCAAAATGAAAGACTACAAGTTTCCGCCGGAGTTGTTGACGCGTTCGCCGGGACACTATCGCGACTGGATTCGCGCATGCAAGGGCGGCGAGCACTCCTGCTCCAACTTCAGCGTCGCCGGGCCGTTCGTGCAATGGATGCTACTCGGCACCATCGCGATGAAGTACGAAGGCAAGATTGAATGGGATGCGCAAAAATATGCGCATCACCAACAATCACGACGCCAACAAGTGGTTGAAGCCGACCTTCCATAAAGGCTGGAAGTTCCTCGGTTGAGAACTTCCGCCTGTCTTGTAAGCCAGGACAATGCTTGAGCCGGAAGCCCGCTCCACCAAGCGGGTGTCTGGACTTGTGCCGGGGAGTCACATGATCGAAAGACTGGCAATGGTGTTCCCCGGGGCCAACGGTAAAGCCGCCGCAATCCGATAGAACTTGTAGCAGACGAGTCCACGTGCAGGCTCTACCGTGGGGCATCGCCCCAATACGCACTGCTGATTTATCGAACAGCCAACGAGGTTAAAGGGCACCGGCGCGGACGAGTTATGACTCTGCCGGCTATCTATGGCCGCTTGATTGCAAGCAGAGGCAACTGCTTTCCTTTTGGACTTAGCTCTACCTACGATCCTATGGCGCCACTGGCGATTCAAACAGAAGATGACGGCAAGACCTTGAAGAACGGCTGGGGCCGATTGGAAAATGCAAACGGCACGCTCGCGTGGTCCCGAGAATGAACTTCATCCGGCGCATTCCTGGACGTGGTTCAAAGACCATCAATTGCCAGCGAGAAGGATTGTGTGCTGAGGGCGGGAGGCCGGGTCGATCAGTGGAAGAAGTCGATCAGTGAAAGAATCTGTGGAAGAAAAGGACCGCTAATTTCCCCCTTTGCTCCCGGGCCGGAGGAAACTGACAGGCAGTTGCCGGATCCGACCACGCATTGTCTAGCGGGCAGGCGCGTTAGACTGGAGGATCGGGCCAAAGTCTCGAAACTCGGGTGATGTCTTCCACGTCGCCTATAGCTCGACTGTTAGCTCGCAATTCGCAAAATGAACAAGTCTTCGATTCGTCTTCTTACAATTCTAGTGGCTGGCTGTGCGCAGGCAGCAACGCCCTCCTCCGCTAATGCCACAGATGCGGTCCAGGCGCTGGCCTATGCGCCGCTGCGCTTTGAGCCGGCGGGTTCAGGCTACGTTACCCGGGGGCTGCGCTTCTCCTCGTCACTGCAGGGTGACCACATGGATCTCCGTTCCAGGGAGGGCGGTAAGGTTCAGGATATGCGGCTCACCTTTTTCCCATGCCTCGCCGGCAGTCCATCTTGCGCCGGGCGAAGCGATGACTTCCAAATCCAACGTAATTCACGGCAAGGATCGCAGCAAATGGCGAACGGTCGAAAACTATCGCAACGTGCGAGCCACCGATCTTTATCCAGGTGTCGATCTGGTCTACTACGGCAATCACGGCGAACTGGAATACGACCTGATCGTCAAGCCGGGAGCCGATCCGAAGAAGGTCCGGTTGGAGATCTCGGGCGTAACTCCCACTCTCGATGCAGAAGGCAATCTAACCGCGGCCTTTATTCAGAAGCATCCTGTGGCCTACCAGATTGCTGCGGACGGCTCGAGGACGTTGGTGGCGAGCCGGTACAGGCGGAACGCTGACGGCACCTTCGGCTTTGCGCTGGCACAGTACGACAGGAGCCGGGAACTGGTGATCGACCCTACCCTGACCTTCTCCCTGTATATATCCGGAACTTCGCAAGATACCGCCAAGGCCATTGGGCATGACGCGAAGGGCAATATCTATGTCGCGGGAATCACGCTCTCGACCGACTTCGAAGAGGACCCCAACAACAACAACATGGTTCCAGGCGGTCCGCAATTTGCGAACAACGACGGAGGATACGATTGCTTTATCGTCCAGGTGGTTCCGACGACGCCCGCGGGCAACAATCCGGTAGGATTCGCGACCTATCTCGGCGGGTCCGGAGACGACATTCTTAATGACATGTATGTGGCGCCGAATGGACTGGTGTATCTGACGGGATACACTAACTCCGTCGATTTTCCGCAGGGCAACGTAGCTGCGTACCAAAATTCGTTAACTGGCAATTCCGACGCGTTTGTCGTGATTTACGACATCACGCAGCCGGTGGGGACGCAGTTGATCTACATGTCCTACATGGGCGGCGACACTGGCGCTTCCGGCAACGGCGTGGTGGCGGATTCGAAAGGGCGAGTCTACATAGTCGGAACCACGAATTCGAGCGAACTGCCGACCGTGAACGGATTGCAAGGCTTGAACGGGACGGCAAACGCATTTGTCTCGGGCTTCGATCCGAGCCAGAGCGACGTGAATTCGCTATTCTTTTCCACTTTCCTAGGTGGGAGCGTTACGGATACAGGCAACGGGATCACGATCGCTCCCGATGGCACGTTATGGCTGGTGGGCCAAGCGTACTCACCGGACTTTCCGATGGCCGGCAACTCCTATCAACCGACCAATGCCGGGAGCGGCGACACGTTTGTAGCTCAGCTCGATCCGATCGCCGGTGCGCTGCTCTATTCGACTTTCTTCGGCGGGAGCGGAATCGACTTGGCTCAGAGGGTTAGGATGGATCCCAAAGGCCGGGTGGTGGTGACCGGATTTACGCAGTCAAGTGATTTTCCGATCTTTGGGGGCGCGGTGCAGTCCACTTACGCGGGTGCGGGCGACGCATTTGTGTATATCTTGAATCCAGCGGCGACTGGGAATTCTCCACAGGCGGTTTACTCGACCTATTTCGGTGGGTCCGGAGCGGAGTTGGCGACTGGTTTGGCCGTGGACTCCAAGGGCGTGATATACGTCTCGGGCTCTACGGGGTCGTTGAATCTGCCCGTGACCGGGAGCGCGCTCGGTAGCTCGCAAATGGGCGGTGAAGATGGGTGGGTGCTGAGACTCGATCCGACGATTTCCGGCCGCAGCGGAATTCTTTATGCCTCGTACGTCGCGAGCGTAGGACTGCAAAGCGCCTATGGCGTGGACGTTGACGCGACGGGAACTCTTTGGATTACCGGCTGGACCAACGACACCTTATTTGACCCGACGGTCACTCCGAAGACTGCTCCCGTAGGGGACATCGACGGCTTCCTGATGGGCATCACGTTTCCGTAGCGGCTCATTCGGATCGTGTTCAGAAGAGCCAGGATTCGAAGTCGAACCGCCCCTTAGCTGGTAGATTCCTGGGCTTCGCGCAGACGTTTCTCGAGGTAGCGGCGCTCACTTTCATTCGTAGCCAGCGAGAGGGCCCGCATATAGCTCTTCGCGGCTTCGTCGAATGCTCCCGTACGGCGGAGCATGTCGGCCCGCGCGGCATGCAGCAGATGATAGTTTTCCAAATCGCCCGCCGCTGCGAGCGAATCAATTAACTCCAGAGCGCGACCCGGTCCATCCACCATGGCAACGGCGACGGCCCGGTTGAGTTTGACGACCGGAGAGGGCTGGAGTCGCTCCAGAAAGTCATACAGGCTTAGAATCCGCGGCCGAATCCGTCTCTGCGGCGTGGGGTGCCAAACAATGGAGTGCAGCTATCGCGGCCTGAAGCGCGAAGGGACCCGGACCGCTACGGAAAGCTTCCTCGACGAGGGGCAGCGCTTCTGTAATCTGGGCTCGATCCCAGCGGCCGCGGTCCTGGTCCTCGAGGACCACCAGATCGCCGCATTTGTCGAGACGCGCCTCGCGTCGCGCATTTTGCAGCAACATTAAAGCAAGCAAAGCCTTGGCCTCCGCCGGAGTTTGCGGCCGCGTCAGCATCAAGACGAGGCGCGCCAGCCGGATAGCTTCTTCGCAGAGATGGACCCGCACCAGCGGCCTGCCTCGTGTAGCAGTATAGCCCTCATTGAACACCAGGTAGATTACGGTCATAACCGCATCCAGACGTTCCGACAAGTCGCGCGTCTCCGGGACGACGTATGGAATTCCGGCGTCGCGAATCTTCCGTTTCGCGCGGACAAGACGCTGAGCCATGGTGGCTGTCGGCACAAGAAAAGCACGTGCGATTTCTTCCGTTTCGAGGCCGCAAAGGATTCGGAGGGTTAATGCGACCTGCGATTCTAAAGCCAGCGCGGGGTGGCAGCAAGTAAAGATCAGCCGGAGGCGGTCATCGGGAATTTCCCCAGTGTCGTAGTTTGGCTGTTCACTGACGGGAGCGAGGCCGCTGATCGAATAGGCGGCAAGCTTTTCTTGCGTCCGAACCTGATGGCGGATACGATCGATGGCCTTATGCCGGGCCGTCTGGATGATCCAGGCGCGAGGGTATTCTGGAACTCCGGAAACCTGCCATTGATCCACGGCCGAGGCAAAAGCCTCCTGGGCGACCTCTTCGGCCAAGTCGAAATCGCCGACCAAACCGATCAACGTGGCGATGATGCGGCCCCAGTCGGAGCGATACAATTCTTCAACCGCTAAAGCTGCATCCCCGGCCATTACTTGATTGTAAATTTTTTCGAACTGATTTTGCGACAATGTGTCGATTCGGGAAAGACCCGTTCGATATAACTATGGAGGCGCAGGAATGAAGTACATGCTACTGATTTACATGGACGAGCAGGCATTGAACGAAACCGAACGCGAACGCTGCTACGAGGAGTCGACCGGTCTTGCTCATCAGCTTCAGGCGAACGGTCAATTCCTGGCAACCGCACCACTACAGCCGACTGCGACCGCGACCAGTATCAGGATCAGGGGCGGTAAGCGGCTGGTAACCGACGGACCGTTCGCAGAAACACGCGAGCAGCTTGGGGGTTTTTTCATGGTGGATGCCGTCAACCTTGACGAGGCGATCGCCATTGCGTCGCGAATTCCGGGGGCGCGCGTGGGTACGGTCGAGATCCGGCCCGTGGTGGAACTCCCGGGTCTCCTCAGCAACGACGAGAGGCCCGTATGACTCCCAATTTTGCACGCACATCCATGATTTTGCTGGTTGCGTTCCTCGGCATCGCCGCGATCCGTCCCGGCAGGGCCCAGGACATTGATGGGCCGCGATTCTGTGTGGCCCGGACAATCACGGTATCGATTCATCTGGAAGGCATCAAGATACAGGCTGTTGTAGAAATTAACAATCAGAGGAGAGCAGTATGCAATTGAATTCGTATCTTCTATTTAAAGGTCAATGCAAAGAAGCTTTTGAGCTTTATGCCCAGATTCTGGGCGGCAGGATCGAGGCAATGATCCCACACGCCGGTTCGCCGATGGAAAAGAAAACGGCCCCTGAATGGCTCGACAAGATCATGCACGCCCGGCTTAGCGTCGGTGACGCGGTGCTGATGGGTTCCGATGCGCCGCCCGGCGGGTTTGAAGATGCCAAAGGGTTCTACGTGAACATCGGCCTGAAGGACGTGAAAGAAGCAGAACGTATATTCCAGGCTTTGGCCGAGAATGGAACCATCAAAATGCCCCTGCAGCAGACCTTCTGGGCCACACGTTTCGGTATGCTGATGGATCGATTTGGAACGCCGTGGATGATCAACTGCGAGTAAAACTATGAGCAACGTACGAGTGTTAGTCGGAACAAAAAAAGGAGCGTTCGTCCTGACGTCGGACGCCGGTCGCGAACAGTGGAAGGTGAGTGGCCCACATTTCGGGGGGTGGGAGATCTACCATCTAAAAGGGTCGCCGGTAGATCCCAACCGGCTGTATGCTTCGCAGTCAACCGGTTGGTTCGGGCAATTGGTCCAGCGGTCTGATGATGGCGGAATCACGTGGAAGCCGATGGGCAACAAATTTGTCTACGACGGCGTGCCTGGGACTCATCAGTGGTACGATGGCACACCTCATCCTTGGGAATTTAAGCGAGTATGGCATCTCGAGCCGTCGCTGTCCGATCCGGATACCGTCTATGCCGGGGTGGAGGACGCGGCGTTGTTCCGTTCCACGGACGGCGCGTGTTCCTGGCAGGAACTCCCCGGATTGCGAGCCCACGGCACGGGTCCGCGCTGGCAACCAGGCGCCGGCGGAATGTGCCTGCACACGATCATTCTGGATCCGGAGGATCCGCAGAGAATGTTTATTGCCATCTCGGCTGCTGGCGCGTTCCGTACTTGCGATGGAGGGGAGACCTGGGCTCCGATTAACCAAGGCTTGCAATCAAATTTTCTGCCCGATCCCAGGGCGGAGGTGGGGCACTGCGTGCATCATATCGCGATGCATCCTTCGCGGCCCGGTGTATTGTTTATGCAGAAGCACTGGGACGTGATGAGGAGCGACAACGCCGGCGACTCCTGGCACGAGGTCAGCGGGAATCTGCCGACCGATTTCGGCTTCGCTCTCGATGTTCATGCACATGAGCCTGAGACGATTTATGTCGTGCCCATCAAGAGCGATTCGGAGCACTATCCACCAGACGGCAAGCTGCGCGTCTATCGCAGCCGCACCGGCGGGAATGAATGGGAGCCACTCACCAGGGGCCTTCCACAAAGCGATTGCTACGTAAACGTGCTGCGCGACGCTATGGCGGTAGATTCGCTGGATTCGTGCGGCGTCTATTTCGGCACTACCGGAGGTCAGGTGTACGCGTCGAGGGATGCGGGTGACCACTGGGAGCCTATCGTGCGAGATCTTCCGGCGGTTCTTTCGGTAGAGGTGCAGACGCTGCCATGATCCGGGTCGTGCTTCCGGCGCATTTGCGAACGCTGGCGCAGGTCGACGGCGAGGTGGAACTGCGACTGCACGGGCCGGTGACGCAGCGCTCGGTCCTCGATGCTCTCGAGGCATGTCATCCGGCGCTGCGCGGCACCCTCCGCGACCATGTCACTCTGCAGCGCCGCCCTTTCGTGCGGTTCTTCGCATGCGAACAGGACCTATCGCACGAGTCGCCGGACGCTCTTTTGCCGGAGGCGGTTGCGACGGGGGAAGAGCCTTTTCTCGTCCTCGGGGCGATTGCGGGGGGATAGATGTGAGCCCAAGAGGAGTTCGTCGCATGATCAATGTACATGCTTCGGCGCCTATCCTCCGCGCCAGATTTGATGCTCGAGTTATTGGGATAAGCGCAGGATCTGAGACGCAATTCCCTGGTATGCGGCGCCGAGTTGGGTAATGTCCGCCGCATAATAGAAATGTCCTGTGGGCCGGGAGGAATTGTAGCTGGAGCTTTGCGGATCGTTGGCAACCCGTCGCAGGAAGTCGAGGTTCAAGGGTTCGGTCACGGTTCCACCCAACCCGAGTGAATAGATGACGATGTTGAAGGTGGTGTCCGCCTGGATGCGGCGGGCGGCATTCACTGCCGCATTGGTGGATGCCGCGGTAATCGATGTCGGGAGATCCGGCCGAATTTGTCCGGCATAGGGCGAGCCGCTCGGGAACAGGGTGGACGTTTCGTAGCCGGTGGTCGCGTTTCCGTAATCGTCCTGCGCGGGTATATAGGCGACATCGCTGGTCATTGCGGTCTGACCCGCGGAACCGGTGAAAGTACAACCCGGCGCGCTGATGGAAACTTCTGAAGGATCGGAGATTCCGGTGTTCAACGTTTTGAAAACGCCCGCCGTGGGGCCGGGGTTAACATCCCCGTTCCATTGCGCGATCACGCCATCGAGGACGGCGCTCTTGGGACACAGGCTGGGAGGGGATGAAACCTGATTGTATGGGCTCGACCAGGTGTAGCGTGTGTCGGTGGCCATTTTAATGGGGAAAGTTGAAGTAATGCCATCCGGATTGCCATCCGTGAAGAACACGATGACGTTGAGCCGGCCGGGCTGGTTTACAGCCTGGATCTGCCCGTAGGCCTGCCACAGGGCCATTGCGGAACTGGTGTTCCCCGCGCACTGAAGATTACTCATCACGGAAGGAAGTGTGGGAGATCCGGAGAGGAAACTGGTGGACGGCGGAAAGTCCAGGCTCCATGCCTCGTTGAACGTAATCAGCCCAAGGATATCCTGGCCGTTGGCAAATTTGCTGACAAATGCCTGAGCGTTGGCAATCATGGTAGGGCAGACGCCCGCGTTGAACATCGATACCGAGCGATCGAGAACCAGCATGAGGTTCACGTCGCGGCGCGTTGACTGGGCTGTTTCTGATACTGTCGCAGTACGGAAGCCAGCGACTCGCAGGAAAGTCAACGGAACGATTACAGTGGCTTGCACCTGTACCGTCCGCGAAATGGTGGAGTTCTGCGTGATGCTGATGGTCGGAGATCCGGAAAAAGTCGCGCCCATCAGGCCGCTCGGGAAGTTGGAGTTCAGATAGCTGAGTGCGGTAGCGGTGGCGCTCGTGGTTTGGCTCGTCAGATTGAGGCCAGTGCTCAGCGATCGCGCTCCTCCCAGCGCCGCGGCGTCGACCGCCTGGGATAATTTGATTCGAACGAGGTAACAGGTGGTGCCGTCGATTGCGATTCCCATCAGAGGCAGCACGACGAGAGAGAGTGCAAAGGTCAGCAGGATGAGGGTGGCGCCGCGCTCCTGCTTCAGCCGTTTAGAAAATCGCTCGCGCATAAACTCCACTCCCTGTCATGAACCCGGTGATGTTGTAATCGCTCGACGAGAAATACACTTCTGTCAAATAGATGGACTGGCTGGCGGCCAGGGTTATCAGATTGGAGACGCCGGTCGCGCGGGCGCTCGTGCTTACAAGATAGCTGGCTGGGCTGACAATCCCGGATGTCGAATTCGCCGTCGTCGGTGCACCGAAGGTACTGACGTACAGCGCCGTATTTCCGAGTTTGTACCATTGCGTGAAGACTGTCTGGTTCAGGTTTGGACAAGAACCCGTATTCGCCTGGAGTCCGCCTGCGATACAGTCGTTCGGTCCTACCATCAAGACAGTGGAAAAGATGACCTCGCCGGTCCCGCCATTGAGTGAGAAGTTGAGGCCGGTCGAAAGCATTACCAGTAGCTGCTGCGCGGACGCCTGGGTAAAGTCGATTCCATAGGCGTACTGGTGGCCTGCATCCCGTGCGAACTGCGCTACCTGCGTGGCCCTCACCAGATTGAAGCCCACCGAGAGGCCCCCCAGGAGCAGCGGCATCAGGACCAGGGAGCAGAACGCGAATTCGATCGCCGAAGCCCCACGCTCAGAACAGGAGTTCCTCATAGCTATCTCGCCGGCGGCACTCCCCCAGGCGAACTTTCCACTACATCGGAAGACACCGCCGCCATGCTTAATGGGCTCGCGCTATGAAGTAGAGGGGCCATCGGTAAGATGTTGACGCCAGTAACTGATACTTGCACCAGGTTTCCACCGGCGTTGCTCGACGTGGCCACCAGGTTATTGTTGGGGTCGAAATATGCGATGCTGATTTTCGCCGCGCCGCTGGTTCCAGCGAGAAGCCCCATGGAATACTGCTGGACGACACTGCGAATCGAGTTATCCTGGCCCATTCCTGAGATAGTTTGGCCCGTGACGGCGTAGCGCACACCCTCGCGTACAGCGTATTGTAAAGTGGCTCTCGCAAAAAGCATCCAAGACAGGTCAATCACCAGAAAGAGAATGCTGAAAAGAGGTATCATCACGAGGCTGAATTCGACCAATTCCGCGCCCGCTTTGCCGCTTCGCATCGCCACCGTTTTCACACTACAACTCTCCCGGCTGATCTTTCCTCGATTCGCTCCGCTTCGAGGCGTACACCTTCAAAGCCAGGAGGCAGGTCGAAGGGAACGTAAACGGAGCGCGTCCGTTCAGCGATTTGCCGGATATCGCTTAACCTCCAGCCGGTTGTGCGAGACACCAAATCGAGATATTTGATTCGCGACGGATTGATCCCCATGATCTGGCAACAGGTCGCGTCCACGCTCGGAGGATGCGCTCCCGCCACGATCACGCCCGCATGCTTGCGGGCGCCCAGGATGGGTCCGTTGCCCTGCATGCCTTCGATGCCGTCGACGATGCAGAACTGATTGGGAAAGAGCCGATAAAGATCGACGACGGCTTCGTCGATGCCGGCCCAGTGCAACACGTTCTTGGGCCAACCATAAACGCCGCCCGGCACCAACCCGAACAGATTCTTCATCGCGAGCGTCGCCCCTACCCAGTGGTGCGTTTTCATTTTGGGCAGCGAAACAAGGAGGTCGCACGCCATAGCTGTCTTGGGTAGATAGAGTTGGTTCAATGTCGACGAGGGATTTACCATCCGAGTTAGTGAGACGTCGTCGAGATTCAGATCAACGAAGGATTTTTCGAAATTGGGAATCGCATCGAAAAAACCCGCTCCTTCGGCCAGTTCCATAGTGATTCGGCGATGGCCAGGACCTTCGGCGATCAGTACCTGCGCGGCACCGGCGGCCTGGAAGGCGTCCCGTACCGCCGCTACGAAAACCGGGTCGGTGTTGATCGGAGCGGTGGAACTGAACTCCACCAGATTCGGTTTGAGCAGGACTTTCTTGCCACGTACCGCGACTTTATGCTCTACCAACAGCCGTCGGATGATCACCGTGAGATCGGCCGAATAATCGTTAGTCTTGACCACCGTTACTAAACGTTCCGTCGCCGGCGGACGCTTACCGGAGCACCCTGTCAGCGCAATCTGCGCGGCAAACGGCGCGGCGATCAGCTCTCGGCGTCGAAGGCGATGACTCGATAGGGAATTAAACATAGTCAATGAATGGATTGCTTTCCGGTCTGGAGGTTTGTACGATGACACCGAGCGCGATCTGGTTTACTGTCCAATCGCGATATTTGGAGGACGGCGGCCCGGGATCGCGCCCATGGGCGGCCAAACCCATTCGTAGCCAATACTCTCCTTCGCTCGACCGAGGTTCGCGAACGTGTTGTTCTCCGCAGTGGAGAGATGCGCCTAAATCGGCGGTCGTCATTCCCGCCAGGGCCAATAGCGCGATGCCGGTAGTTTCGGGATATGAACTTGGGTGCTCACCGTCCCGAAATAGACCGCCGTGATTCCATCCGTGGTCGGGGCACCGTCGCGACAGCAGGAAGCTCCGCGCCTCCTTAAGGCGGCCCTCAATTTCAACGGCATGCCGCCCATTTTTTTGCTTTAAAAGCGCGAAAATCGCGAGCGAAGTGGGAATAACCCAGGCCGCGGCACCCGGATACCAGGGCCAACCGGCATGCTCGGTGTGAACGGATTGGACTCCCATTACAAATCTCGCTACGCGCGCCCAAACGGAGCTTTCCGCGCCGGTTTGCGAGAGCACCCACTGTACGCCTCGGTCGGCAACTTCCTGGTAACCATCTAGTCCCGATAGCGCCAGAATGGAGAGACTTGTAACATGAGTGCTCTGCTCGACAGCCGGACCGGGCGACCACCCTCCGTCCCGACGCTGCCGTCTCGTCAGCCACTCAGTAGCCTGACAGATCGTCTGTCGCGGTCCAGACGCGGCGCGCAACGCCAGAATCGCATAGCATGTCGGTTCTGTCCAGGACGAGTTGGTGTTATAGGCCCAGCCGCCATCGCTCTGCTGGAGATCGAGCAAGCATTTCAGGCCTGCTCCGGTTGCGGAGATGGGCATTGGATTACGGCAGCATCTTCCGTCGACGGCGGCGATTCATGTAAAACAGCAACAGGACAATTGCCAGTATCCACATCGTCGCTTGAATCAGTGAACTATCCATTCGGTTCTCCTCGTCGCCTGCATGGCGCGTTCAACTCTATATCGGTGGTTCAGAGCGCAAACTTTAGAGCGGTTAATGCATTTGCCGCATCAAAGGAAACAAATTCTTCATCAATTGCAAGATCCCCGGGCCGGCCACTACGATCAAGATTGTCGGAAAACACAGGAAGAAGATCGGGAAGATAATTTTGACGCCTACTTTGGCGGCCTTCTCGTGAGCCAGCTGCCGCCTGCGCACGCGCATGTATTCCGCTTGGGTTCGCAGCGTCTCAATCATGCTTGTTCCGAACCGGTCCGTCTGCACCAGCACGCTGGTAAATTTGCGCAATTCCGGCTCCCGGGTCCGCTCTCCGAGATTCCGCAGCGCTTCCTCGCGCGGCTTGCCCGCGAGCATCTCGAAATTCACCATGGCGAACTCTTCCGCCAGAGCCGGATGGACCGCCTTTAATTCCTGGCTCACTTTTAACATCGCCTGGTCGAGCGCCGAACCTCCTTCGCTGCAGACCACCATCAAATCCAGCGCATCAGGCAGCGCCATCCGCAGCGCAGCAGCACGCTTGGACATAAGGATGGACAACCCGAAACCGACTGCCGAGTAACCAAGAACAGGGAAGCCGACCAGCGAGACCAGGCTGACGATCGGATTCGAGAAGAACCGCTGGCGGAACAACACGTCGACAATCACCAAACCGATCGCGACAGTCCACCTGATTCCATAAAATACGGTCGCCGCTTGTCTCGATCGGTAGCCTGCCGCGGTCAATTCGGCACGCGTCAGTGCAACCTCTTGCGGTGATACTGGGACCAGCGATCCCAAGCTTTCGAAGAGCTTGGATAGTGAGGGCCGCGGGCTGACTTGCGAAGAGGACCTGGGCGTGTCGGACAACAGACGCAAACCGGCGCCTGGCTGCACAAGCGCGGCGTGGCCCGCGTAGCTAATCACGACCACTAAGAACACAAAAAGAAGGATCGGAAGTAACAACATGGCAATCACACTTTAATGTCGATGATTCGCCGGATAATTATATGTCCGGCGACTTGTCCGCACACCGCGCCGATCAGCAGATAGCGGCCTTCGGGCTCTCGCGCGAAGGTCGTCAGGTACTCCGGATCGATGACCATCAGCGCGCCGGTTAACAGCAAAGGAAGAGCGATCAAGACGAGGGACGTGAGCCGCCCATGCGCGCTCGTCGCATGTACCTCGCCTGAGAGGCGGAACCGCTCCCGTACAACGAAAGCCAGCTTATTGAGGATGTCCGCGAGATTGCCGCCGGACGCCTGCTGTAGCAGCACCGCCGATACGAAGAATCGCACGTCTACTAATGGAATCTCGTCAGGCAACTTAGTGAGTGAACTTTCAAGCGAGGCTCCCAATTGGATCTCGTTCGAGGCACTGCGAAATACCGAAGCGAGCGGCTCGGCAGCTTCTTCAGTTAACAGATTCAGACTCATGGTGAAGCCATGCCCGGCCAGCATGGAGCGCGAAAGAAACTCAAGCGCCTCAGGAAACTGCGCTTCGAAAGCTCGCATGCGACGGGTTCGCCGGCGACGCACCTGCAGCACCGGCAGCGCCACGCCGATCGACGCCAACAGCAGACTTCCCGCAGGTTCGGGAAGTATGTTCCGGAACGCGTAGCCGGTAACCGCACCTACTAACATCAGCCCGCAAGCGAAAATTACCAGCTTCATCAGCGGTGTCTCCATCCCCGCTTGCCTTAGCGCCAGTTCCATTTTGCGGCCAACGCCAAACTGCTGCCAAAACTCATTCCCGACAGCGTCTTTCGCGGCGCGTATTTTCGGCGGTTCGTTCGTTTGGGCTTTGGGCTGTGCGTCGAGTTGGACCAGGTAGCCGCGGACCTTCTTTCTCTCCTGCGCCCGCAAAACCATCACCCCGGCCGCGATGGAAAACATCACCAGCGCCAGCAATATCAAAAAACTCAGTCCGATAATCAGCATATTAGTTACGGCCTCACTCTGTCACCTTCATCGCAGATTCCGTACCTCGACCTGTTTGCACGCTCTGGAGCCGGCCTTACCGTCCATCCCAGCGGTTTCGAGGTGTGCGGGCTGCGAACCAGCCCTGGCTGCGACAGTCAACGTAGCCGGCAGATTGAAGTCCGTCACTACCTTAAACCTCTAGCGACGATTGAAAAATCGACATGGGTAGCTCAATCCCGTTCGCCAGCATCCGCTCGTAGAACTTCGGGCGTACGCCGGTCGCGCGAAACCGCCCGCGCACACGTCCGTTGACCATTGAAGTTCTGTCGAAGACGAAAATGTCTTGCGTCGTGACCTGCTCGCCTTCCATGCCGCTGCATTCAGTCACATGCGTTACACGCCGGGTCCCGTCGGGAAAGCGCGAAACCTGAATGAACAAATTTACCGCCGACGAAATCTGCTGTCGGATCGACCGCGGGCTCAACCCATTGGCCGCCAGGCCGACCATCACCTCCAGCCGCATGATGGCGTCACGCGGACTATTCGCATGGATGGTAGTCAGCGAGCCGTCGTGCCCCGTATTCATCGCCTGCAACATATCGAGTGCCTCGTCGCTCCGAACCTCACCGACAATGATCCGGTCCGGCCGCATACGCAACGCGTTCACCAACAGCTGCCGCTGCATCACCGCGCCCCGACCTTCAATATTCGCGGGCCTGGTCTCCAACCGGGCGACATGGATCTGGCGAAGCTGTAGTTCAGCCGCATCCTCAATTGTGACGATTCGTTCGCCTGACGGAATGAAAGCGGAGAGCACGTTGAGCAGAGTCGTCTTCCCTGCGCCCGTGCCGCCTGCGATGATCACGTTCAGCCGCGCGCGTACGCAAGCCTTCAGCAATTCGAGCATCTCCGCCGTTACCGCGCCTTTGCGCATCAGTTCCTCAGGTTCCATACGATCGGTGCCAATCCGGCGGATGGATAACAACGGACCATCCACGGCCAGCGGGGGAATCACAGCGTTCAGGCGCGAACCGTCGGGCAGACGCGCGTCCACCATGGGCGACGATTCGTCAATTCGGCGTCCCACACGGGACACAACTTTCTCGATAATTCTCAGCAGGTGGGCATTGTCGCGGAACTCTACGTTCGTCCGCTCCAACTTTCCGGCGCGCTCCACATAGACCAGTGACGGCGTGGTGACCAGGATGTCGGAAACCGTGCGGTCGCGCAGCAGCGGCTCCAGCGGACCCAGCCCGAAAACTTCGTCAAGTACTTCGTCGATCAACGCCTCACGTTCCCCTATGCTGATGGGCGTCTTTTCCTCACCGATCAACTTGGCCAGCACAGGCCGGATCTCGGCTCGCACCAGGTCTGGCGGCATCTGCGATACCGCCTTCAGATCGATCCGGTCGAGCAGTTTACGGTGCAGTGCGAATTTCAGCTGCCCGTGCTGTGCAGTCTGGGCTTGGGCGCCTGGCGGTGATTCTCGCAAAGGAGACTCCGGGGTGACCGAAGGTGATGGAGCAAAAGGGACCGTCCCGGGCGAACCGGGTCGAAGTTCATTAAGGATATCGCGTGTTTGCATGGGTTACCAGAACCGAAATCTGTTTTTCTTCGCCGGTTCCGTTTCGCCGGCAAGCTGCATCGCCAATTTCCCGAAGCATTTGCCCAGCACGCTGTCGCCGGGTAGTAATGTGCCATTGGCGTAGGCCATATAGAGCTCAGTGAAATCGTCTGGAATGCAGGCGTGGACCGGCCTGCCGAAGATCTTTTGAATTTCTTCGACCGACACGTCCAGCGCTTTCTGCGTCCGGTTCAACACCAGGCGAACGGGCACCTTGTCAAACGCGCCCGGCAGAGTGCGCAGCATTGACTTAGCCATATGCAGCGACGGGATATCGATAGTGGAGACCAGGAACAGCTCGTCCAACTCTTCTCCAACGGCCGTCAGCAGCGGATTGACTCCGCGTCCAAAATCGAGTACGACCCAATCGTGCTGCGTGCGCATGAAAGTGATTACCCTCTGCACCTTCTCTCCCTGAGCGTCGCCGGGCAGCAGTTTGGTGGGCGCGGACAGCACGGATACTCCGGTTCGACTGGGCGTAACCAGGGCGGCCCAAAAATTGGAATCGAGACGCGCTGCGCTGTCGAACGCATCGGTGATCGAATATTGGCCCTGCGCTTTCATCAGGAAGTTGAGCGGACCCGCAGAGATATCGAACTCCGCCAGCAACACGTCTTTCCTGGTGCGGCGTTTCAACTCGGCGGCGACGTGGCATGCGACGGTGGTCGCGCCACATCCTCCCTTGGCGGAAACGAAGCCGATCACTCGACCGCGACGTTCGGGGGGCGCCGGCGGGACGCGGGAATGAGTGATGCGCGCGAACGCCGCAGCCAGCGCCGGCCCGACCGGCGAATGGACAAACTCGTTCGCGCCGGCTCGCATCGCCATGAGAATCTTCCCTGGATCATCGTACGGATAGGCTGCGATGATTTTGAGGTGCGGCATCCGGAGCTTGATCTCGCCGAGGGATCTTGCCAGGGACGGCTCGTCAGTCGATAGAAGATCGAATAGCAATACGTCGACTCGCGACTGCTCGACCGTTGCGGCGAGCCCGGTCCAATTCGCCGGAACCTGGTGGTCAAGGGCGACATTCGCTTTCAGTTCGCGCAGAGCGTAGAGGATGGCGTCGCGCAGCGCTCCCGGTGGCAAGACCAGTGCGATATCGACTGGCCGCTGTGCCGGTGTTTCCTGCGTCACGGAATCGACGGAATCGAGAGATGTCATAAGGATTGTCACCTAGCGCTTGGTCGCTGGCTCTTCAGCTGTAGGTGTGGGAGGTGGTTCGATTGCAGCGGCAGGGGGTAGAAGTCGCTCCACAGGAACGCTCGCAGGCTTGGCAACCTTTCCGCCCGCCCCTGGATTCATGGGCACGGTGACCGGAGCGCCTTTCAGAAACTCGCTCGGCATCTTGATTTCGGGCTTCGGTTCGCCAGGTTGAATCGGCCGCACGATTTCCGGCGTAACCAATACCAGCAGTTCCGAATTATTCTTCTGCACCGATCGCGACTGAAACAGTTTCCCCAGCAGCGGAATCTTTGACAGCCCCGGAACCTTATCGATTGTCTCGGTGATGCGGTTGTCGATCAGGCCGCCGATGACGAAACTTTGTCCGTCCTCCAACTCAATCTCTGTTTCCATGCGGCGTACGGAAAGGCCTGGAATGGTATAGCCTGAAATCTGCAAGCTGTTGGTGTAGTCGAGCGCGCTCACCTCCGGCATCACACTCAAGTGGATCGTCCCGCGCGGCGTCACCGTAGGGAGGAACTTGAGCCTTACGCCGAATTCGCGGAACTGAATCGTGATTTGCCCGATTCCATTTCCTCCGCCCTGCAAAGTGGGAAATGGGAATTCGCCCCCGGCCAGAAAATTCGCGGCAGTTCCACTGGTGGTCAACAAATTCGGCTCGGCCAAAATTTGCACCAGGTTCTTGGCTTCGAGCGCCTGGATCGTTGCTCCCAGATTCAGGTCAGGACGATAGAGGAAAACGTTGAGTGCATTGCTGAGGGTAAAGCTTGTCGAACTGGAATTGTTGACGGTGCTTGGGACGGGTGGCGAAAACTGGCCTGTCGTGATTGAACCCGGCGTATTCGCTGCGCCCGTGCTCAGCAAATTGAAGCCGAACTGTGAAGTAGCCGAGCGGTCCACATCCGCGAAACGGACCTTTAAGAGCACCTGGTATTCCGACGGAGGAACTTCGACGCGAAGCAGATTGACCACTTTGCCCAACGTCGACGCAATGGCGACAGCGCGTCCCGCGGCGATCACGTCTTTCACCGTGCCTCGCAGGAACGCGCTGCCCTCCTCGAAAGTCAACGTAACATCCTGGCCGTCGAATTCTTTCTCGAACTGTCGCCGGACACCATCGACCTTCCCAGGCAGCGGCAACACAGTTACGTTGAACGGCTTCCTCCCTGCCGTAGACCACACAATAAGCGTGGTCTCACCCGCTGCCTTCGCATTCAGGACTAACTCCCGATTGCTGACCGCTACAACTTCAACTAAATCCGGATTGCCCACCGACACGCGCCGGATGGGCACATCGCTTTCGATCAACTCCGACTGATTCACTGAGGTCACCAGCCGCGTTGCTTCGAGCTTAACTGCGCCGATGGAGGGCGCGCCGGCGACGGACTTGATCTCCGCAGTCACCTCGCCCACCGAATCAGCCGCGTTCAAGATCGCCATCGCCAACATCGTGTAGAACAAAGTTGCTCGCATCGCTACCGTCCCTCCCCGTTTTGTGCCAGTGTTCTCTTCGAGCCCGAAAAAATTTCAATTGGCGGTTCGCTGACCGGCATGGCGGCGGCCGGTGGCGTTACGACGATTCGCTGCCGCTTCGCCGCTACCTGCCGCGGAGGCGGCGCCGCAATCTCCGGTTGGCCGAAAAGCTTCGCTACCGAACTTCCCGGTGTTGTCTCCTCCTGTGTATCCAGGGGATTACGCAGCACCAGTTGTACTTTGGTCTCGCTGCCGGCGAGGCTCAGAGTCTCCGCCTGCTCCGGAGTCACCAGCAGATTGACCACCTCAGCGGCTTCCGGCTTGCCGTTTACATTTTTCTCGATATTCTGTCCCGCTGATAGGACCTCGATGTTCTGCAGGACGGTACGCGATAAAGTGCCGCTCATCGGATTCGTGGAACCCGGAACGTTACCGGCCACGAGCACGTCGACCCGCATCCCCGGCATGACAAAGCCCGCCAGGCCGACGACCTCGTTCACCTTCAACGCGACTGCTCGCTTGCCTACCGGAATGGTTGCAGCCAGGCCTGCACCCGCTCCTCGCGCCGCCAGACGCCCCTCGAGTATCGGCTCCCCGGAATAAATAGGAGCGATAGTTCCACGCCCCACCACTGCGTCCATCTTCGTGATCGCATTCGGCGGCGGATCTCCATTCCAAACGATTTCTTTGACATCCACGTCATGGATAAGGTCGCCGATACTCAAGTCTTTCGCCGCTACCAGTAACTTGTTTACGGACTTCTTAGGTTGATTTTGCACCGACGCAATAACGACCTGGTAAAGAACCGCGCTGGATAATCCCGCGACCACGATGGCGAATATAAGTACGAAGATAAGACGTCGATACATGGGTTAACCTGACCTGAGAACGTTTTTGAGCCGCCAAATAAACATGAGCTTCGCCCGAGCAGAACTCCGGCGAAGCTCCCGGTGTAAGATCTAGCTGCCTGCCGCGGCGGCGGAAGTAAGACCGGTGTTGATATTTGTCCAGATCGTTTTGACGTTGGATCCTGCCGACGTGAGCACAGCGATCGCGGCCAGTGAGAGAAAACCCATTAGCAGTGCGTACTCCACCAGGTCTTGCCCGGCATCTTCCTGAAGAAATGACTTAATCGTTTGAATAGACATTGTGTCCTCCTCTTTGTGAACTTGAATTGTTTGGTTGCTGACCTACTCACCAACCACAATTCCAGTGTAGGGATGGGAGGCGCTGAAACAAATGGATCTGAGGTCAAACCAGTACTGGCGAAAACTGGGACTATATAGTGCGGTTAGAGCGTACTAAGGTACCGGCGCGCCGGATTATCGCGCGTTCAGCACTTCGCGATTTAATAAGTCCATCGCGTGGTATTCGCCGGCCTCGACCAGCGCGATATTGCGCAATGCCCGCTGGGCCATGCGAGCATTGGCTTCCACGGTGTTGCCGCCCATGTGCGGTGTCAGGACGACGGTTTCCAATCTGCGAAAATCGTGCGCAGGATCCGAGGGTACATACGGCTCACGCTCGAACACGTCGGTCGCCGCGCCTCCAATTCGCCCTGCCGCCACTACCTCGCCCAGCGCATTCTCGTCCACCACCGCGCCGCGGGCCGTATTGATCAGCCGGCAATGTGCCGCCAGCATTCTCAGCCGGTTCACGCCCGACTGGAGAGTCGCCTACTCCCGCCGCCAGACGGGTTGCGCGTTACGAATCGTCATACGGAGGCAACAGAGGGAGTAGTTGCCCGGCTGCTACGCTGGAAGTATGAACTATTCCGAGTCGTTTTTCGCCTTGAAGTTCGGCATCCAGACTCGTGACCTCGAAAACTATCTCTCCGAGGCTTTGTCACAGGGTGGGGATTATGCGGATCTCTATTTTGAATATCTCGCCACGAGCGCGATCAGCATAGACGAAAGTATCGTGAAGTCAGCTACCCAGGGCGTCTCGCTCGGCGTGGGAGTGCGCGTCATCTCCGGTGAGCGTACCGGCTATGCCTACAGCGACGACTTGGAGCCCGATAAGATTCGGAGAGCGGCGCGAGTAGCCGCCTGTATCGCCTCCGGACCCGCGAAGGCCGAATCGGTGGGGCTTCACGAGGGTGCGCGGCGCAACCTGTATCCTGTCGTGACCGCGCCCTCCGATACCGGCTTCCACGAGCGCGTCGAACTGGTGAAGCGCGCGGATCGTGCGGCCCGAGCCTATGATGCCCGCATTTTCCAAGTGACGGCAACCTACGCCGATAGCCTCCGCCACGTCCTGGTGGCCAATAGCGCCGGAGTCCTGAACTATGATCGTCAGCCGATGACGCGATTAAATGTTTCGGTGCTGGCGCGTCAGGGCAACGGGCACCCGCAAAGCGGTTACGATGGCGCAGGCGGCCGCGTGGAACTCTCCTTTTTCGATACCAAGACTCCGGAGCAGCTCGCCCGGGAAGCCGCGCGTCAAGCAGTGGTGCAACTGGACGCGGTGGAAGCGCCGGCGGGTGAAACGACTGTCGTTCTGGGGCCGGGATGGCCGGGGGTGATGCTGCATGAGGCGGTCGGGCACGGTCTCGAAGCGGACTTCAATCGCAAGAAGACTTCGGCGTTCAGCGATCGTATCGGCGAACTCGTCGCCAGTCCGCTGTGTACCGTGGTCGACGACGGCACCATCGACAGCCGCCGCGGTTCGCTCAATGTCGATGATGAAGGCAATCCCACCCAGCGCAACGTGCTGATCGAAAATGGCATATTGCGCGGCTATCTGCAGGACCAGCTCTCCAGCCGAATCATGGGCGCGGCTCCCACGGGCAGCGGACGTCGCGAAAGCTACGAACACATTCCCATGCCGCGGATGACCAACACCTTTATGCTGGCCGGCGAAAGCGATCCCGAAGACATCATTCGTTCCGTCGATAAAGGACTGTATTGCGTGAATTTCGGAGGCGGCCAGGTGGACATCACCAGCGGCAACTTTGTCTTCTCCGCGTCTGAGAGCTACCTCATTGAGGATGGCAGGATCACGCGGCCCGTGCGCAACGCTACGTTAATCGGCAATGGTCCGGAGGCGCTGCGCCACGTCAGTATGGTGGGTCACGACCTGAAGCTGGATCAAGGTATCGGCATCTGTGGCAAGGAAGGCCAAAGTGTGCCGGTTGGAGTTGGAATTCCGACGGTGCGTATCGACAAGATGACAGTGGGAGGCACGGCTTGAACCTACTGGATATCGCTTCCGGTGCGGTGGAAAAAGCCATCGCGAAAGGTGCCTCGGGCGCGGAATGCACGCTGTCCGAAGGCGACGAGTTTTCGGTTTCCGTTCGCATGTCGGAAGTGGAGACGCTCAAGGAAGCGGGATCGAGGTCCGCGGGAATCCGCATTCTGATAGGCAAACGGGTAGGCTCGTCTTATACGTCGGACCTTACCCCGGAAGGCATTTCCCAGATGTTGGACGCCGCCTTTCAGATTGGCGAAATCACGACCGAAGATCCTTTCGCGGGACTGCCGGATGCCGCGGATCTCGGCAAGTTGGACGGCGATCTTCAACTCTATTCGGCTGAGATTGACGGCATCTCCACGCCGGAAAAGATTGAACTGGCGCGCCGCACCGAAGCCGCCGCGCTCGCTTACGATCCGCGCATCACCAACTCGAAAGGCGCATCCTTCGACACCTACACGGGACGACGTGTATTTGCCAACTCGCTGGGATTTTCGGGAGAGTACCGCAGCAGCTACTGTTCCCTCAGCGTCATGCCCGTCGCTAAGCAAGGAACGGTGATGGAGCGCGACTACTGGCATTCCTCCTCGCGCCGCTTTGCCGGACTCGACCAACCCGAAGAGGTTGGGCGCATTGCGGCGGAACGTGTCATTCGCCGGCTCGGCGCCCAGAAAGTCTCGACCCAGAAAGTGCCCGTGATCTTTGAACCGCGCACCGCAAAATCTATGCTTGGCCACGTGTTTGAAGCCGTGGACGGACGTTCGATCTATCGCGGCTCCTCGTTTCTCGCCGGTAAGCTCGGGCAGAAAATCGCGGCTGAAAGCGTCAATATCATCGATGACGGCACCATCCCAGGATTAATGGGCACCTCGCCGTTCGATGACGAGGGCGTGCCCAGCCGGCGAACCGTGGTGTTGGAGAATGGCGTCCTGCGGAACTATCTGCTCAATTCCTATGCCGCGCGGAAACTCGGGCTGCACACTACCGGAAATGCGTCGCGAGGCGTCACTGGCAATGCGGGCATCAGTAACGGCAACTTCTATTTGGAAAAAGGATCGCTATCCCGGGAGGAGATGATCCGGGGCGTGAAAAACGGCTTTTTCGTGACGGAGTTGATCGGCCAAGGCGTGAATATCGTCACCGGAGATTATTCCCGTGGCGCAGCCGGCATCTGGATTCGCGACGGAGAGCTGGCGTTTCCCGTGTCGGAAGTGACCATTGCTTCCACGTTGCAGGAGATGCTGACCGGAATTGTGGGCATCGGAAACGATTTGCGCTTCCGCGGCTCGATGGAATCGCCTACCCTGATGATTGGGGAGATGACCGTTGGTGGAAGATAAAGCTGCAGCCACAAAGAAACCCGCATTTACACTGACTACGCCGATGGTGATTGGCGTCATTGCCGTCCTGTTAGTGGGCGGCGCGGCGGCATACTTAACGTTCGGTCCGAAGCCTGCGCCTCCACCGCCTCCGGTGCTCACGCAGGAAGCCAAAGACTATCTGCAGAACCTCAAGTTGAGCGACGTCGGCTTGCAGGCTGCCGAAAGTTATATTAATTCGTCCCTCGTGGAGGTACTGGGAAAGGTTGGCAACACCGGCAATCGCACCGTCAAGCTGGTACAGGTGAACTGCGTCTTTCGCAATGTCTACGGCCAGCCGATTCGCCGGGAACTGGCTACGGTTGTAGGCAAGAACGGTCCATTAAAGCCGGGTGAGACCAAACCGTTCCGCCTGGCATTTGAGAACCCTCCGACAGGTTGGAATCAGGACATTCCCTTGCTGGTAATTGCGCAGATCCAATTTGAGTAGCAATCTACGCGCGCGCTTGCAGTTTTTTGCGCCCCTTCGTCGGTCTCCCACTCACTGCCGATTCTGGCAGCGCGCCCGTGGATCGACGTCGAATTTCATTGTTAGCGATCACCATTTTCGCGACCGGCGTCCGTAGCATCACCGAGTCGAATCCATATGCTTTCGTTGCACATATGCCAATTAGCATCTCCGCCGCGTCAAGATGCGGACCCTCCCAGTAACACGTGCGCGCTCTCGGCGTATGCCGGGTCCCTCCGTTCAAGCTGGCGCCCGAGTCCGTAAGGGTGTTCGTGTCGGGTCCGTAGGTCCCGGCGGCGACGCTAGTGTTCGTGGGCCGAACGTCCTTCCCGAACGATGATCTCTGAAAGAGTGGACTGCTAACCTCACTAAAAGTGCGCTACCTGCTGTTCCTATTCTTCGTTCCCACCTTAGCTGCGATCACCCTCGCCGAACTTCCACGCGCAGAAATTTGCCTCAATGGCCCCTGGGATACAGTATTTAACGCCGCAGGGGAAAAGATGTTCTTCAGTGATTTCTGCGAGAAGGCGTACACCGGCGGCGGCACTGGCTTGATCGTTCAGCATATGCCGCTCACCGTACCCACGCCGTCAGAGCAAATGAACTGGCTCAGCGAAAGTGGGGAAGGGAATCGGCCGTCCACTTTTCGTTCGCCATCAGGCTCCTCGACTGCCTACAGCAAACTGTTCGCGGAACTCTACACAACGTTCACCAAAGAACCCGCCAAACCGCAGGCAATTGACAAAGCGCCCGAACTCTTGGTGTCGAAGTTCGCACCGGCAGAGGTGGCCTTGCTGATCCCCGCCGACCCCGCCAGCGATAAGGCGGTCGGCGTGACTGCGTCCGGCGACGGGACGGCATGGATTTTCGCCCCCGCGTCCGGCAATTACGTCCTGACGGCGGGCCCCCATCAGGACAAGGTCCGCCTGAACGCCGGGGAAGTGAACCGGCATACCGCGCCACGGTAAATTACGCACGCTGAAGGGCTCGGCACGCTAGAATAGGTCGTATTGGAGAAGGAGCCCCGAGAACCTGTTGATGTACGGCTTGCCGCCCGCTTTTCGTCGGATGAACAGGCGATTCGTGATCTGGTGATCCAATGGGAGCGTGCCACCATCCACGGCGATCTGCAGATGTTGCTCAGCCTGATGTCCGAAGATGTCGTGTTCCTCGCTCCTGGGCAGCCACCGCTACGCGGCCGTGATGCTTTCGCCAATGCCTTTCGCTCTGCGATGCAGCACGTCCGGATTGACGCCAGTAGTCAGATACAGGAGATCCGCGTTGCCGGGGAGATGGCGTATTGCTGGAACCATTTTTCGGTGACCACTACTCCTCTGCAAGGCGATCCTCCGAAGCATCGGAAGGGCTATACGCTCACCATTCTGCGCAAGACACGCACCGGTGCCTGGGTGGTGACCCGCGATGCCAACATGCTGGCGACGGATCGCTAGCTCTGCCGGTATCGTGGCTGGTGGTGCCCATGTGGCTCCGTGTGTGCCATGCTGAAGGTTTTATGCGAGATCCGGAAATCATCGAAGCCGAATTGATCGAAATTAGCGCCATCGTGGATGACGCCCTCAAGTTCGAACGCATTCTTGCGTGGTGCACGTCGCATCCCGACGAAGTCCCCTTTGCTCTCCACCAGTTGATGCGTCACCACGACAAGCGTCCATCTCAAAACGCTTAAGAGGGTACGGCGTGTCTGGCGGTAGAGCGCTCCTAAACTATCGATTTAGAGTCGCTATTTATCGACTGATGGCCGGCTCTAACGGAAGAGCACCGGGCGAACGAAGATTCCGGATGTCCCGGATCGGCGGTTGGCCGAAAAAACGACTGTATTCGCGATTGAACTGGCTGGCGCTTTCGTATCCGACTTCAAAGGCTGCACTCGCGGCGTCGAGACCATCGACGAGCATGCGGCCGCGCGCGGCTTGTAAACGAAGTTGCTTCTGATATTGCACGGGACTCATGGCGGTCAGTGCACGGAAGTGATGGTGCAAAGTGGACACGCCCATGCCCGCAATTTGCGCGAGATCTTCTATTCGCAACGGCTTCGCGTAGTTCGTCCTGACCCAGGCGATCGCTTTCGCCGTCCGGTTGCTTTGATCGCCCAGGGTCGCAATGGCTCGGAGTCGAACTCCTTCGGGTCCCCGTAGGATGCGGTAGATGATCTCTCGTTGAATAAGGCCGCTGAGAAATGGGATGTCTCGCGGGGAATCCAGCAGGTCGACAAGCCGGCAGCAGGCGCTGAGGAATTCCACGGTGACTTCGCCGGTCGCCATAGCGGGGGCGTCAGAAGGTGCGTCGTCGACGTGAAGTTCTTCCCGGCTGAGAAGGTCCCGGATCACGGGCATATCGAGTTTCAGGGACATCGCCAGCGATGGCGACTCTTCGCTTGCTTCGACGATCTGGCTGACAATCGGCAAATCGACAGCGGTGAGGAGGTAACGCGATTCGCCGTAGACGAAAGTGGTGCGGCCGAGGTCTACCCGCTTGCGTCCCTGCGCGAGCACGGTTACGCCCGGTTCGTAAGTCGCAGAGCATGGAGCAGTGGGAGCCGTCCTCCGGTGCAGCGTCACGCCGGGAATTTCTGTTGCCCGATTCTGCGCCTGGCCTACGTGCAGGGCAATCTTGCGAGCGAGTTCCGCGCGTAACGTACGTGTGGGATCCGCTGCTCCACGGGCCGCGCCACTTGGGCTCGTAACATTCAACATGAAGGGTTCCTCTGTGTCCAGGATAGCGTTGCCGGCGTGCTCCGGTGAACATTTGAGGCTTGCAGCGAGAGAAATAGGCAATAAATCGGAAGGATCGGGATACCACTCGCATGGCGCAGAATCCTAACCTGGAGTTTAGAGAAACAGGTTCCAAAGGAGTGACATGCAGAAGCGCAAATTAGGAAAGAGCAACTTGGAAGTTTCAGCCCTTGGCTTAGGCTGCATGGGAATGAGCTTTTCGTACGGGCCGCCCAAAGACAAGCAGGAGATGATTTCGCTAATCCGCTCGGCAGTGGAGCGAGGCATCACCTTCTTCGATACTGCCGAGGTCTACGGTCCGTTCCTGAACGAAGAACTGGTGGGTGAAGCGCTGGCTCCTGTCCGGGACGGGGTCGTGATCGCCACCAAATTCGGGTTTGATCTCAATCCGAATTTCGATCCACGCGGTATGAAGGGTTCACCGGGATTGAACAGCAAGCCAGAGCACATCAAACAAGCGGCAGAGGGATCGCTCATGCGGCTCAAGATCGAAGTGATTGACCTGCTTTACCAGCACAGAGTTGATCCCGACGTGCCCATCGAAGACGTGGCAGGAGCGGTGAAAGACCTGATACAACAAGGCAAGGTCAAGCATTTCGGACTCTCCGAAGCAGGCGTCCAGACGATCCGCCGAGCCCACGCGGTACTGCCTGTTACCGCGCTGCAGAGCGAATACTCGTTATGGACGAGAACTCCGGAGAAGGAAGTGATCCCGACGCTCGAGGAACTTGGAATTGGCATGGTTCCTTTTAGTCCGTTGGGCAAGGGCTTTCTGACGGGCAAGATCGACGAAACCGCGAAGTTCGACAGTACCGACTTCCGCAGTACGCTGCCTCGCTTCACTCCAGAGGCTCTTAGGGCGAACCAGGCGCTGATCCATCTGCTCGCCGCCATCGGGAAACGGAAGAACGCGACGCCTGCTCAGGTGGCGCTGGCGTGGCTGCTGGCCCAGCGGCCGTGGATGGTGCCGATTCCGGGCACCACAAAACTTGATCGGCTGGAAGAAAATATCGGAGCCATGTCCGTCGAACTCACGCCCGAGGATTTGGCAGACATCGATCAAGCTGCCTCGAAGATCCAGGTACAAGGTGCCCGGTACCCCGAAAAGCTCGAGCAAATGACGGGGCGCTGAGCTGACAGATTGAAAAGGAGTTTAAGTATGGAAATCAAAAGAATTGGATCGCAGCCGTCCGGGAAAGGACCGGCTGACTGGTTCACCGGCACGGTCCGCATAGACCCGCTTTTTCAAGCGCCCGAGCCGGCATTTGTGCAAGGCGCCAGCGTTACCTTCGAACCCAAGGCGCGAACTGCGTGGCATACTCATCCACTCGGACAGACCTTGATAGTGACCGCTGGTTGCGGACGGGCACAGCATTGGGGCGGCCCGATCGAGGAGATCCGACCGGGTGACGTGGTATGGTTCCCGCCTGGCGAGAAGCACTGGCACGGGGCCGGACCCACCACGTCCATGACGCACATAGCCATTCAGGAAAAGCTGGACGGGAAAGTAGTCGACTGGATGGAACAAGTCAGCGACGAACAATACGGAGCCTGAAATCAGGCGGAAAGAAAACATTTCAAACGCAAATCGATGTACACAGCAAAGGCTTATTCTGCCGCCAGATTGAAATTCTATTTTGCGGTATCTGCCATTCCGATCTTCATTCGGTACGTAATGAATGGAGCAGCCTGATGCCTACGGTCTACCCGATCGTCTCAGTCACGAGATCGTCGGACGCGTCACCCGGGTTGGTTCAGCGGTTACCAGGTACAAGCCCGGCGATCTCGCCGCGGTGGGATGCATGGTCGACTGCGATCGGACCTGTCCTGAGTGCCATCTCGGACTTGAACAGTTCTGTCCGAATAAGGTCCTGACGTTCAATTCCCCCCGACAAGCATCTGGGAGGGGTCACTTACCGCGGTTACTCCGAAAGTGTAGTGGTCGATGAGTTCTTCGTCCTCCGGGTGCCGGCGAATCTTCCACTTGCCGAAGAAGCCCCGCTGCTCTGCGCGGGAATTACAACCTACTCACCGATTCCGGACAACCCCCTCGCCGTCTCTAATGTTCGCGCTTATCTTCGGGCGACGCAGCCTCTCCGGCTCACCGATCGGCGGCATAACCGAGACAGAGGAGATGCTCGACTTTTGCGGTGCGCATGATATAACCGCCGAAGTCGAAGTTATCCCCATCCAAAAGGTCAATGAGGCATACGAGAGGCTGATCAGGTCCGATGTGAAATACCGCTTCTCCATTGATGTGGCCTCTCTTAAATGATATGGCCTCTCTTAAATCTGAGTAAATCACCGGCATCGGGACGGCGGCCCGTCCCTTGCGCGCCAGGAGGACCACCCCAAAACCCCGCCCTCAACATTCGCCAGCAGTAAACGTTATAGTAAAGAAATCATCAATCCGCTATGCTGCGACGACCCCCACTCCTTTTTGCTAGTTCCCTGTGCCTCGCGGGCTTGGTGGTGACGACACGTTATCTGGCGGCGCAGGCGTCGCTTGAGACTTCGTTCGAGCAAACTGCCAAACCATTTTTTCAACACAATTGCATGCTGTGCCATAACTCGGATGCGAGTACGGCGGGCGTGCGGGTCGACCAGTTGGATGCGATTATGGAGGACCGGCAAATTCCGGTTTGGGAGGCGATCGAGAGGCGCGTTCGCGAGGGGAGCATGCCGCCGAAAGGCATGCCGCAACCAACTGCAGCCGAACGGCAGCGAATGGCCGATTGGATCAAGGCATCGCTGGAAACGGCGCGTCTGCGTCCCTCGCCGAAGAATGGGCTGGTCCGGCGGCTGACCGTGTCGCAATATCGCAACACGCTGAAGGAATTGTTGCTGATCGATGAAGATCTCACCGGCGGGCTGCCTCCGGACGCGATTTCCAAAGATGGTTTCGTCAACAATAAGGACACGCTGCAACTTTCTCCGCTGTTGACTGAAGCCTATTTCGAGATCGCCGAGGCGGCTCTCGACCGCGCGATTGTCGATCCGAGCCATAAGCCCGCGATTCAGAATTTCCGGGTGGATCTCGGAGCGGGTATTAATCCCGCGCCGCTGCCCGAGAAGTTGGTGTTGGGCGCGGATAGCATGCTGCTCGATAACCCCGACTTCACGGTCACCCAATTAGTTCCCGCGAAGCCGTTCGCGTTTTATCCCATCGTCATGCGCACCAAGTACCGGTTCATCGAAGGATATCGAGGGAACGATACGGTTCGCGGATGGCGGGATTATGACAGCATCTACCATGCCGTATTCGCGGATATGCGCGGAGGCAAAGGGTATCCGAAAGGCGACCCGTACAATACCGTTCCGCAAGGGCTGCTACTGCGGCCGGCGATTCCGAACGATGAAATCTTCGGCGCGGACGGAACTTACGGTCCGAAGGCGAATTTCAAGATTTCGCTGCGGGAACTACCGGAAGACGGACGGTTTCGGGTGACGGTGATGGCCGCGAAGTACAACGATGGCCTGCTGCTGGATCCGGATGCGCGACCGCAGAATGCCCGAGGAGTCGAGTGGAAGCCTGTCAAAGCCCCCGACAGCATTACGATTGCGAAGCCTGGCGTCTACCAGGTGGATATCTACGGGCCGGAAAAGAAGTTGCCCTCTCCGGATGGCTCGCGACTGCGGACCGGTCTGGCCGGCGCATGGCCGGGGAATCCGGCCGCAGGGGGCCGGTTGGAAGGGAAAGCGAAGCTGGTGGATTCTCCGGTGGGTAGAGCGTTGTCGTTCAGCGCCGGCAGCGATGGGTTCACGGTGCCGCGGGACACGTTGTCGATGGATGACACGGTGAATGTCGGCGAGGGGGATTTTTCGGTGGCGGCATGGATTCATCCTGGCGCGCTGCGGAAGTCAGGTGTGATCAGTTTGGGTAATGCCGATCGGATGCAGGGTTGGTATCTGGAAATCTCCGACCGGGGCGTATTGAAGTTTCAGACGGCGGGACAGGATCCACTGGCGAACGCAACTATCTCGTCTGCAGCAGGAGTGCTAAAGGCCGATACCTGGCAGCATGTAGCAGCGGTAGTGCGTCGTGGCAGGAACGAAACGCGGCTATACGTGAATGGTTATCTGGTGGCGCGAGCAGTCGACGGGTACGGCACAGTTTGACGACAACAAAGCGAATCTGCTGCTCGGACACATTCCTGGAGCTGGAACGTTTCAGGGCGAATTAGCCGACGTCCGGCTCTACAACCGGCCGCTCGAGGAGTCCGAAGTATTAGCTCTAGTGCAACCAGGCAAGCAGTTCGCGAGGAATTCAGCCAAAAAACAGGAAGTGACGCTGACGTTAGGTGAACGGGAATTTTCGGGCGCGTTGCAGCAGTCGGCGTTCCTGGCGTTGCGGCTGGAAGCGGGTCCACTCAAGATCAGCCTGCAGAACCGGGGTGCGCGGGAAGTAGAGCGGGTGGTGCTGACGCCGCTCGCGTCGACCGACGAGATAGCGAAGCGTTTTCTGGTTTTCGAGAAGCGGGTACCGAGAGTCGGCGTGCATCTGGGATTGCGCCGGGATTGCGGCAGCACGCTGGCTCCGGTCGGCGCGCCCCAAAACGTGGCCTGCGAGAAGCTGTCCCGATTTGTTTTCGAAGGCGCGATTCGCAACTTCCCCAGTCCGGCAATCGGGAAGGACAACGTCAATTATCTGGCCGGAGTCCGGGAGATCGGTGTGCGCAACGAGTATACCGATGGCCGCGACATGCCGCGCCTCTTGATCCGGTCGGTAGAGTTCGAAGGGCCTTACTATGATTCGTGGCCGCCCGCTTCGCACAAAAACATCTTTGTGGATTTCGACCGCAAGAACGATTTACCGGCATACGGGCGGAAGATCATTTCGAGCTTCGCGACGCGCGCTTACCGGCGTCCAGTGACGGCGCAGGAAGAGGCTGCGTTGATGTCAGTCTACGAGAAGTCGGTGTCCTCGGGTCGCAGTTTTACCGACAGTATTAAAGACGCGCTGCTGGTGGTGCTGACATCGCCGCAATTTCTGCTGCTGGTGGAGAAGAGCAAGACACCCGCGCCGGAACCGCTCGATGGGTACGAACTGTCTTCCAAGCTCTCATACTTCCTCTGGAATGGGCCGCCGGACCGCAAGAGTTTGCAGTTAGCGGCGAACGGTACGCTGCGGCAGCAACTCGATCCGGAGGTGAACCGGATGATCGCCGATGGGCGCTTCTCGCGATTTGTGCAGGAGTTTACCACCCAATGGCTGAGCCTCGATAAGTTCCAGGTGCTCGAACCGGATCGCAAGCGGTATCCCAAACTGACTCGCGATACCCGCGCGCAACTGAAGCAGGAACCGGTAGAATTTGTGCAGTATCTGATGCGCAATAACCTGCCTGTCAAGGATTTGATTCAGTCGGATTTTGTGATCGCCAATGAGACTGTCGCGAGTTACTACGACTTGGCGGAAAAGCCTGACAGCGGTTTACAGTTTGTTGCGATAACGCACCACCGGCCGGAACTGGGCGGCGTTTTGACGCAGGCGGCGATCATGGCGGGTTTATCCGACGGGCGCGAATCGAATCCGGTGAAGCGCGGGGCATGGGTTGGCGCGGAAGATTATCGCGGAACCTCCGGCCGATCCTCCTCCGAATGTACCCGCGCTTAAGGACGACACGACCGGGCTCACGCTGCGGCAGCGCATCGAGCAGCATCGGAATCAGAATGGCTGCCGTCAGTGTCACACGAAGATCGATCCCTGGGGAGTGGTGTTTGAGCAGTTCGACGCCGGGCGGCAGGCTGAAGTTGCAGCCGGTAGATGCGAAGTCTACGCTGCCGGATAAGACGCGAGGTCGACGGAGCGAACGGGCTGAAACGGTATCTTGCGGAAGATCGCATCGATCAGGTGGCGTTCAGTGTCTCTGAAGAATCTGGCGACGTATGCGACCGGCCGGACGCTGACCTATAGCGAGCTCATGTATCTTGAAGCAGGATGGCATGAAGTTGAAAGCCAATGGCTACCGGATGCAAGACATGCTCCGGTATGTTGTTAACAGCAAAATGTTCCTCGAAAAATAGTAGAATTTGGAGATACGATCATGCACAGGACACTTCACCTCGACCGTCGCGCTTTCCTGAAAGGTTTAGGAGGTGTGGCGATGGCGCTGCCTGTCCTGGACGCAATGGGGGCCGAGGTGACCGGCCAGATTCCACGGCGTTTTTGCGCGATCTACACGGCGAATGGCATGTCGCTGCCGAAGGCTGAGCACAATCTGCCGGAGTGGAGTTGGTTTCCGTCTGCGGGCGCGAACAGCGGCGAAATCGTATTCGGCAAATCGACGGAGCCGCTGACTCCTTTCCGGAAGCAGATTAGTTTTCTCGGGAGTTTATATCATCCGAACGGTCCCAAGGCTGATCCTCATGTGTGCTCGGACATGTGGCTGACCGGCGCTCCGCTGCAGAATCCCAAGCCCGGGACGTATAACTCGGCGGGACTCGATCAGGTAATCGCGCAGCATACGAAGCAGTATTGCCGGCAACCTTCGCTGGTGCTTTCAATCGACGCTGGAACGGGCTATCTTTCGCGGACGGGAACAATTTCGTATAACCTGGACGGGCGTCCGGTGCCGGCGGAAAATAATCCGCGACGCGTGTTCGACCGGCTGTTCCGCGCCGACCATACGTCACTCAAGGCGGAGCACGAGAGATTGCAGCGTCGCATCAAACTGGTGGACGCCGTAGCGGAAAGCGCGCGGTCGCTCGATCAGCAATTGGGCAAGACCGATCGCGAACGCATGGATCAATACATGACTTCGCTGAACGAAGTCGAGTCGCGGCTGATTGCATCGGAGCGGTGGATCGATATTCCCCTGAAGCAGCAGGATTATTCGCATTTGAATCTGGACATTACCAACGAGGGCGATCCGGCGGAATACTATCGCAATATGTTCGATCTGATGGCGCTGGCGTTCGACGCCGATATCACGCGCTCGCTGACGTTCATGCTGAATCGCGAAGATGGTATGGGGATCAGCGACACCTTCCCGCTGAAACTGGGATTATCGAAGACGCACCACAACCTCTCCCACGCTACCGATAAAGAAGGGCAGTTGCAATTTGCCAAGTATGATCTCTTCCTGAGCCAGCGGATTGCGCATTTCCTGGAGCGGCTGAATGGGTATCAGGATCGGAACGGCAGCGTCTTGGATAACACAGTTGTGATGTTCGGAAGCGGCGCGAGCACTACGCATAATTCGCATAATCTGCCCACGCTGATTGCCGGTGGCGCGAATATGGGACTCAAGCATGGCTGCTATTGGCGAGGGGAAGGGGAGACCCGGATGTCCAATGTGCATCTGAGTATTCTGCGCGCGATCGGGGTGGAGCAGGAGGCATTCTCGGATAGCACTGGGACGCTGAGCAGTCCGATATTTAGTCGGAGCTAGGGCGCAGACTTGACTGAAGAGTCCACCTCTAGTTGGTGGGGTTGAGTAACGCTATTGTCGTGTTCGAGGGCGAGTTGCGGCAGACATTTCAGGATGGTTGACCAAGTAGGCGGCGAAGTCGCACTGTAAACAACCAAGGTTAGTTACGCGTGCTGATCAGGCCGACCACGCTGAGGGCGGCGAAGAGCAAGCTCCAGATCGCGACAATGACGAGGATTTCGCCGGTCGTCGGCGGCCCACCGATCCAGCCGATGGCGCGAACCACCATCCATAGCAGAGAACCGACTCCGGCCGCAAGGATCAGTGCCGTCGAGCGCTCCAGCGCAAAGCGCCACTCCGGAAGCGGCGCTCCGGCGACGGTTGTGCGCCTGCCGATGTTGCGATTCGCAGCCCGGACGTCAGCTATTTTGTGCGCAACTCGCGCGGCCACTTCTTCCGGTGCGGTCGCCAACACGGTATGCCGTCCCCGTAGCAGATACCAGAAGGCCGCGAGGAGATAGAGCGCCAGGGTTGGCAGGATCACCTGTACGTTTACCCAGCCGTACAGATACGCGGCGAAGATCGATACCAGGATGATGAAGGCCGGCAGCCAGGGATAGACAGGCGTGCGGTAGGGGCGGAATTGTCCCGGTTCCTTGCGGCGCAGGGTGAAGAGACAGATCATCGCAAGCACATACCAGATCAGTGCGGTCAGCGTGGAAATGAGAATTGCGATGTTGGCGGCCTGCTCGTAGAAATATCCGAAGACAATGAAGAAAATGGTGACGAGCGTCCAAACGCCAAGCGAGACATACGGGGTTCTTCGGGTCGGATGTACCTTGCCGAGCGCCTGCGGCAAATAGCCCGCCCGCCCGAGTGAAAACGATTGGCGGCTGACGGCATAGATCATGCCGTTGTAAGAAACTACGAGTCCCGAGAGCGCCAGGATTGAGAAAGCGGTAAGAAACCAGCCAGTGCCCCAGACATTCTTGAAGACGAGGGGTAGGGGATAAAGGACTTTCCCAGTCTCGGCGTAAGGAGCGGCGGCGCAGGCGAAGAAGCCTGTTGCCATCACCAGCAAGACCAGCGTGATTTGCGCGAACACCATACCGCGAGGAATGGTGATGTGCGGCTCATGCGCCTCCTCGGACGCCAGCGCTACGCTTTCGATAATCACCAGCCACCAGAGCGCGTAAGGCACCGCGGCCAGCACGCCTGCCCAGTTGCCGGGCAATAGTGGCTTGGTCAGGACACGGTCGAGCGAAACTCCTGGAATTGTCGCGCAAAAGAACCAGACAAGCGCTAGAATCGCCGCAATGGTGAGCCAGATCATGATAGCGGCCTGCTCTCTGACCCCAATGTATTGGATCGCGAAGAACACGAGCGCGCAAGCGATGGCGCAAACCGTGGTGGTAAGTTTGCCGGGGTTCTCCGGACTCAGGAGAAATGCAACGTACCCGCCGGTAGCGAGCGCTGTCCCGATGCAGGCGAAGAGACATTCGAGGAACATCGACCAGGCCATGACGAATCCGAATCCTTTTCCCACAGCCCGGCGGCCGTAAGCCAGCGGGCCTCCGGCGAACGGCATGGAGACAGATAACTCGGACAGACCCAGCACCCAGGCTAGATAAAGGCCGCAAACGATGAGGGACGCAATCAACACACCGACAGGTCCGCCCAGCGGCAGGCCGAAGTTCCAGCCGAAGTACATCCCCGCAATGACTGCTCCGACTCCTAGCGCCCAGATATGCACCACTCGCAGCGGCTTCTTGAGAGCGTGTTCGCGGATGTAGGCGATCTCTTCGGGCAGAATCAGGTCCGGATTGATGTGCGCTTCGGTGATCACCTCGTTGACGATTTCGTTTAGTTTGCGATCCGCGTCGTTTTCCATTCGTTCTGTCCATCTTGGGGCAAAGCAGGTGCGAAATGCAATTGCTGAAGATATCTGGCCAAGAAGTCCGGAGCGCATAGCAGACGTATGGGTCGTGGTATCTTGGTACATTGGTAACATAATGATCGAAATCGAACGAGTTCAAACAGGGGTCAGGATTGAGAAGCGTCTGTTGAAGGTTTTGAAAGGGTTGGCTGAGTTGAAGGATCTCTCTTTGGGGGACCTGCTCGAAGGAATCGTGTTGCACACTTTTGAGGGCAAAGCTCCTTTCTCGAAGGAAACGCTGGCGCAGATCGCGGACCTGCGGAAGATCTACGGGTTGACGCTCCGCGCGGTCGATAGCCACAAATTAAAGGAGAAATAACAAATGAAAGGTTTACTTGCGTTCGTGGTTCTGATGATGTTTCCGGCACGGGGGCAATCCGGCGCGGACCCCGCTGCGCGTTCCCACACGGAGCGCACGTTCGAGTTCATTGCGAAAGCTCCGATGAAAATCGTGGCGCCGCTTTTCGGCGCCGACAAGGAACGCGTCTGGGCTCCGGACTGGAATCCCAGTTTTGTATGGCCGTTCGAGGCGCGCGATCGGCAAGGGATGGTCTTTACCGTGGCGCACGAACACCAAACGGCCGTCTGGGTCAACACAGTTTACGAACCGCTGCACGGGCGTTTCCAATATGTCTATGTAATACCGGGGATGCTGGTCACGGTAATTGCGCTGAAACTTACGCCGCAAGGGAGCGCCTCGACGCATGTTTCCGTGGAGTATACGCGCACGGCCTTGAGCCCGGATGCCAATGCGACCGTTGAGCAGTTGGCTCAACACGACAGCAGGGGGGCATTGACGTGGTCAGAACAGATCAACCGGTATCTGGCGAACCCGGCCAAGTGATTGCCTCCGGCCGTTACAGTTTGTTCTGTTCGACTGCCTCCTGGCCACGATTTCGCCTTGTGTCCCAAGCGCAGGCTGCCGGCGGATATGCAGAGCCGATGAAGAATGCGCGCCGCATCCGGTCGGCGCTATTGCTCGCCTCAACAGTCATTCTTGGTTCGCAACACTCGCCGCCCGACGATTTTGTAATCCCCACACAACATGATGCCGATAGCTTTGCTATAAGTCAGGTGTTCCTCGGCCAGAATCCGCGCCGACAGGCTGTCCACGGTATCGTCATCGAGAACTGGCACGGCCGCCTGAAGAATGATCGGGCCCGAGTCCAGGAATTCGTCCACCAGATGCACGGTGCATCCCGCGATCTTCACGCCATGTTGCAGTGCCTGATGCTGCGCGTCCAGGCCCGGAAATGCAGGCAGCAGCGAAGGATGAATATTCAAGATCCGCTGCGGGAAGGCTTGCACGAACTTAGTGCTCAACAGGCGCATGAAGCCGGCAAGACACACCCAATTAACATCTCGCTTCCGCAATTCCTCGATCAGCAAGGTGTCATAAATCTCGCGGTCCTGGCCCTGCGACGGGATAGCCACGGCGGGAATTCCGCGCGAACGAGCGATCTCCAGGCCTCGCGCCGATGCACGGTTCGCAATCACTACTGCAATCTCGGCGTTGAGTTTTCCCTCTTCGATAGAGGTGGCGATCGCCTCGAAGTTGGAACCCCGCCCTGAGAGCAGGATACCGAGCCGTTTCATAGATACTCGACCTGTCCACGCCCTCGCCGTTGTTTGCCTACGTGGCCGATAAGGGAATAAGAGATGCGGAGCCGTTTCAGAACCTGTTCGGCCTTTCCTAGACCCCTTTGCGGAATGATCAGTATCATTCCGATCCCCAGATTGAAGGTGCGCCGGTAGTCGGCCGGTTCGAGGTTGCCGATCTTACGCAATAGCTCGAAGATGGGCGGCACTCTCCAGGAACTCCCATCAATCATCGCGGCCAACCCTTTCGGCAGTACCCGTGGAGTGTTGTCGGTAATGCCGCCGCCCGTTATATGAGCTGCGGCGTGAAGCAGGCCGGCATTGTGGAGAGACTGGATAGGTTTTAAGTAACTTCGGTGAACTTTGAGGAGTTCCTCCGCGACACTGATCCCCAAATCCTGCAGTGGGCTTTCGGGACGCAGGCGTGCTACCTCGAATAACAGCTTCCGCGCGAGCGAGTAACCATTGGTGTGGAGACCGCTCGAAGCGAGGCCGATCAATTGGTCTCCAGCCCGTACCTTGGCGCCGGTGATCAATCGCGACCTCTCGGCGATTCCAACGATAGCGCCGGCGAGATCATATTCGCCGGCGGCGTAAAGTCCGGGCATTTCTGCCGTTTCGCCTCCAATCAGGGCACATCCGTTAGCCCGGCAGCCTCTCGCAATTCCCGAAATGACGGCGGTCGAAACCTTTGCTTGCAGTTTCCCGACGGCGAGATAGTCCAGAAAGAAAAGCGGCGTCGCGCCTTGTACCGCAATGTCATTGACACAATGATTCACCAGGTCTTCACCAATGGTGTCGTGGCGGCTGGTCGCGAAGGCGATTTTGATTTTCGTTCCCACGCCGTCAACTGAACTGATCAGCACCGGCTGACGCATTTTGGGAAGCGCAAAGCATGCGCCGAACGCTCCGATGCCAGTAAGTACATTGCGCGTGAACGTGCTCTTTGCCAGCGGCTTGATGGCTTCGACAGCTCGGCTGCCTTCATCAATGTCAACCCCTGCGGTTTTGTAGGAGATACTTTTTCGAGTAGCCATTCTGAGGAACTCACTAGTATATCGAGCCTGCGGCGGCGGATGTCCGTGCCGCGGGCTGTCGACTAAGTGCTTGCTTATTTGGATTGCTTCACCTTTTCAACATCAGGCTTCATCAGGATCGGAGTCGCAGACGAGAGTAACTGGTCCCGAATTGTAGATCCGAAGCGACATGTGTGCTTGGAAGACACCCGTCCTGACAACCGGGCATGTCTTTCGCGCGGCGGCGACGAAGTAGTTATATAAGTCTCGCGCCCGATCAGGTGGAGCGGCCCGGTCGAACGAGGGACGCCTGCCTTTCCGGCAATCACCATACAGGGTGAAGTTCGATACAATCAACAAATCTCCGCCTGTTTCCAGCATGCTCAGGTTCATTTTGCCTTGTTGATCCGGAAAGATGCGCAGAGATGCCAGCTTACCAACTAGAAAGTCTGCATCTTTTTCCGTATCGTTCCTGCCGACCGCGACCAGGACTACCAATCCCGGGCCAATAGCTTCTTCAGGCCCATCTTCTATCTGAACGGAGGCTTGGCTTACCCGTTGTATGATTATGCGCATCGAATATCTAACTACTATTTGACAATATATTTTCAAACCATGATATATTGACGAGGGAGAAATCATGCCAAGAGGCCGCTCAGCATCACCGGATACAACCACTCTGGAAGCCGCATTAGTCGGCTTGGAGCTCAAGAGAAATGAAATCGACGGCTTGATCAGCAAGATCAGGAAGCAACTCGGTGGAAAGACTTCCTCCAGTTTGACGCCGGCCGGCGTTCCGGCTTCCGCTAAGACTCAGGGTGCCCCGCGTAAAAAACGCGTATTAAGCGCGGAAGCCCGCAAGCGCATCGCTGCGGCTCAAAGACGTCGTTGGGCGGAGCATCGGAAAACGCAAGCTAAGTCTGAGTGATTGCTTAGCCGTTCCTCTCTTCCTCGGCGGCACCTATTCATGCGAGCAGCGCTTTGTGATGCCTCTCAATAAGAGGCGGTCTGATGTCTCCTCCTGTCTGCCTCGAGTTAGACAGTCGCTGCGGGATGCTACTACCGTGGACGGCGGCGGCTCTGCTTGCGGTTCGGCATCTGCAAGGGCACAAAATAGCCTTTGGTATGCTGGAATGTAATCTAACAAGTAGGAGAAAGCAACAGAAATGTCAATTAAAGTGGGTATCAACGGCTTTGGCCGTATCGGCCGGAATGTGGTTCGCGCCGCCTTACACAATCCGGAGATCGAGTTCGTTGCCGTAAACGACCTCACCGATACCAAGACATTAGCTCACCTCACGAAGTATGACTCCGTTCTGGGAACATTACATGAAGATGTTCACGTAGAAGGAGATTCGATCGTCATTGGCTCGCGGAAGATCAAGGTCTTTGCAGTCAAGGACCCCGCTGAACTGGACTGGAGCTCAGTCGGCGCAGAAATCGTTATCGAATCGACCGGAAAATTCACCGATAAGCCGAATGCCGCAAAGCATATCCGTGGCTCGGTCAAGAAAGTAATCATCTCCGCCCCCGGCAAAGATGAAGACATTACTATCGTGCTCGGCGTCAACGACGATAAGTACGATGCGTCCAAGCACAACGTTATTTCGAACGCATCCTGCACGACCAACTGCCTAGCCCCGGTCGTGAAGGTGCTTCACGAGCAGTTTGGAATCGTCAAGGGTTCCATGACGACTATTCATAGCTACACCAACGACCAAAATGTTCTTGACTTTCCCCACAAGGACCTGCGCCGTGCGCGTGCCGCCGCGCTAAACATGATCCCTACGACTACCGGGGCAGCCAAGGCCATTGGTCTGGTTATGCCGGCATTAAAAGGGAAGTTGGATGGCTATTCGATGCGTGTCCCAACGCCGGATGTTAGCGCTGTCGACCTGGTTGCGGTACTCGAAAAGCCGACTACCACCGAGGCCGTCAATGCTGCGCTCAAAGCGGCTGCGGAAGGACCCCTAAAGGGCATCCTTGCTTATACCGAGGATCCGGTTGTCTCAACAGATATGTTGCATAACCCGAATAGCTCGATTGTCGACGGACAGATGACCAAAGTTCTCGCTGGTGACCTGGTGAAGGTTTTGGCCTGGTACGACAATGAGTGGGGTTATTCCTGCCGCGTGGTTGACCTGGTAGCGTTTCTGGTCAAAAAAGGTCTATAACAAATAGACTTTATCTTTATCTACACGGCTCAAAGGCGTACTTTGGGCCGTGTAGCGAGTGATCGTTCTTCTTCCGGCTTGTAAGTCTTTCGCGCGACTGCACACTAGCAATCACGGCCAGTCCGTTGCGAAAAGTGAGCACGGGCGTTGGCGGATTGAGCGTGGTGCGAATTGCCTACGCTGGAAAGTTACCGGGAATGCTGAAAAGCCGCCCGTAGCGCCATAATTGCACAAGATTCCCAACCTTCCACCCGCGCCCCAGGCAAAACCAAGATCCACTCTACAAACAATGGCCGGAGAAAAATTTATTATAATTCTCAAACATTCGAGATTTTGAGCGAATGCACGTCCCGCCTGGACAACATTGGCTGGCATACTACGCGCCGCATGAAAATAGCTATCGGTGACCATGCGACCGCTGATTTTACATTCTAATTGCACCGCCGCACTAACCCAGGACGGCAAATTGGGTGTTTTCACCAATTCCGGCGATGTAGGCGACCCTGCTATTGAAGTTTCAACATAGCTGCATCAGTGGTTCGAACTAACTCTCGAGCTCTTGCCCCAAACAGCCTTGTGGGCGATATCGATCACACAGTCTAATCCTCTAGGCAATTGGGAGTTTAAGTGTCCATAGTCAGCAGGCAAGATCAACACTGGAGATTCTCAACGGCCTCGGCGGCTGACACGCCTCAGTATCACAGATTCGAATACATCCTCACCTACGACTGCTACGGATAGAACCAAAAGAGTTCACGCGGCCAAGCTCTTCGTACGGTAACGGCGCACCAGACGAAAGCGCGATCGCAGAATGGTTCCGTCTTCGGTGCGGAGCCGAACCAGTGAGGGGGGCGCCTCTTCGCCACCGTCTACTTCTAGTTCAGGTTGGGTTACTTCGACGGCGAGCACACGCCCCCGGCAGCCACGAAAATGGGCCCCGTACCCTTCGAGCGGTTCGGAAATCCAGCGAAAGTGCCGGTCTGACGAGAACGCGTAGATGCGCAGACTATCCGCGACAAACATGTTCTCTCCGGTTTCATCGAAGGTGACGTCCGTAATTTCCACCGGCGCGGCAAAACCGCTCAAGTATTCGGGCTGATTTGGGTCCACTATATACAGTGCATTAGCGGCGGCGATCACAAGCGCGTTCGCCGCGGGCCACGGGAACACGTCCACGTGCCGGCCTCGAGCGCATTCGAAGACGCCAATCCATTGATTGCCAGTTGTATCGCGGACATGCATGTCTTCCACCGGTTGGCTCGCGGCCAACGGGAACGAATACTTCCACACTTCGACCCCTTGGGGCGTATCAACACAGTTTTCACGCGCGTGCACCGCGTCTATGAAGCCTTCGTGACCTTTCACTGCGACGCCGGGCTGTCCGTGACTTCTATGAAAGACACTAGGAAGCCTCGAGGTAAGGGAATTAAAGCAACCTTCGTGACGATTGGAAAGCCGAGCCGCTTGCATAAAGACCTCACTGGAGGCGTAGCAATCGAGTTGCCGAATCGCGCACTGTGCTTCCAGACTGCCTGCAACACAGCCGGCGTGGTACCAAAGAGATTGGAGGCATCTTGCAAAACCGGGCAGCCCAAATCAAAGCCGTGATCCGCGTCTCGACGGGCAACTTTCTTGAGATGTACGACTTCATGGTGTTCGGCTACTATGCCGCAGCTATCGGCCGGACGTTTTTTCCCAAGAACAACGAATTTGCGTCGCTGATGCTGTCGCTCGCGACATTTGGAGTCGGCTTTCTGATGCGTCCCCTCGGAGCGCTCGTGTTGGGGTCCTATATCGACCGCAACGGGCGGCGGGCTGGTCTGATCCTGACCCTCGCGCTTATGTCCGTGGGAACGATCTCGGTTGCGTGTGTGCCTGGATATCAGAGCATCGGAATCCTGGCCCCATTTCTGGTTGTCACCGGCAGGTTGGTACAAGGCTTCTCGGCCGGCGTCGAACTGGGTGGCGTATCGGTTTACTTATCTGAAATAGCCACTCCCGGACACAAAGGATTTTATGTGGCCTGGCAGTCGGCCAGCCAGCAATGCGCGGTAGTTTTCGCCGCGTTATTGGGTGTCATGCTCAACGCCAGATACTCGCAGCAGCAGATGTCCTCCTTCGGCTGGAGGATCCCGCTCCTAATTGGATGCGGCATCATTCCGTTTCTCTTTCTCATCCGGCGTTCCTTGGCTGAGACGGAGGATTTCCTGTCGCGGCGACGGCATCCCGCCGCTCGCGAGATTCTGCAGTCTCTTGCCGCTAACTGGCGGCTGGTGCTTCTGGGCATCATGTTGGTCACTATGACCACCGTTTCTTTCTACATGATCACTGCATACACGCCAACCTTCGGCAAAGCACTGCACCTGGCCGAAAGTCAGACTTTTGTAGTCACGCTGTGCATCGGAGTCTCGAACTTCTTCTGGCTGCCGCTCATGGGTGCGCTTTCCGACCGTGTCGGACGGACTCCGCTGCTGATTGGGTTTACAGTACTGGCGCTGGTCACGGCATATCCGGCGTTATCCTGGCTGGTAGATGCGCCGTCCTTTGCCCGGTTGCTTACGGTCGAACTTTGGCTGTCCTTCCTCTACGCGAGTTACAATGGCGCGATGGTAGTTTTCCTGACGGAACTCATGCCCCGCGAGGTGAGAGCCTCCGGATTCTCCCTTGCGTACAGCTTCGCCACCGCCATCTTCGGGGGATTTACGCCGATGATCTGTACCTGGTTAATCCAGGTAACGAAGAACCAGGCGATTCCAGGCGTCTGGTTGTCCTTTGCTGCCGCTATGGGCCTCATTGCGGCTTTGATCACTCGCGGACAGCCGCAAAGGGATTTCGCGGTCCTACCGGCGCAAGATGAAATCGCGGAGTCCACGAAGTAAGGTCAGGGGACTGGCGCAAACGCGGAGATCAAGACCGCGAAGGCCGAGGTGAATTCTATCTGTGTCTCATCGGTTGCTACACGATTTCTAACTGAACAGAATGGGTTTGGTGCGCGGCGAGGCGTTGGCGTTCCACAATGAGGATTCCAACAGGCGGGAGGTCGGCAACGCATCAACGTCCTGATGGGCCGCTCGTGGATGTTATCCGCAGGCTCTCGCAGCTAAACTTACGACGCGGCAGCGGCTAAAGATTGCGCCCTCTGGGATAGATTCCGACTCACTTTTGTAAGTGCCTTAAGTAATCTTCAGGCTATCGTTGGATCGGTCCATTCGCTTTACTACAAAGAAAGTTACGACGCAGCCCAAGACAAAGCTCACGAAGGCAGCGCTAAGCGTGGCGATTTTCAGGGAGCCCGCCGTATCGTCGGCCTGCTGTTTGACCTCTTGCAACTTCTTCCAGGTCGCCCGGGTGTAAACATCGTCTCTGAGACCGGCGATTTCCTGTTCTACATGCCTCTGAAATGTTTCCGCCGGTATGGCCAGCGCGGACTTGGCAACTGGTTCCCTCTGTGGTAAGCGCGTTTTTTTCTTGGCAGCTTGCATTGCGGGATTCACCGCCAGCAAAGCCACCACCAAGACGGCATAATTGCTAAGGAATCTGTTGGGCTTCATGGCTCCGTATTATACGCGAGCCTGCAAAAGGCGAGTGTCGCGGGCCTCCCCGTGGGTCAATGGTGAAGATGCAAGTGATGCTTAAACCACTGTCCTACGTCCGGTCCGAACTCCGGTGCGAGGTTGGTTAAACCTGCGCCGGCTACGTTCGTCCCCCAATTCACTGCCGCGACCCCTGCGGTCCGACTCACTGGGGGATAGTAGGCGTTCGACAGACCCGCACTCATCGCGCATCCAAGTACATTGGCCCAGCTGAAAGTCCCTTCGCCGGAATCGCTGCGTGCAATCACCGCGCGGCTGATGGCATAACCGACGCGTTCCAGCATTTTGTGAGAGGGCCCTTTTCGATAATACCGGGTGTCTTCATGAAAGGCGGATGCGAGTACGAAATCAGCGAAGAAATTCTGGCTGGTATCGTCTCCCAGAGTTGCGGCAAGGCGTTTCGCGAAAGCCTCTCTTCGCCAGAAGTGCTTGCCGTAAAGCGGAGCGGAGCGGGTCAACTGCGACGCGGTCGCATCGAGGCCTGCCGCGACGAACGTTAAAGGCGTAACCGTCTCGCTGACAAAGAAGGTCCATTTCTCGGACACGGACGGCGGCGGCAGCGCAAGGGTAGTTTGATTCGGCAAAAGCGAATCCTGCGGGTAAGCGCAAGGTAACGCCAGCAACAACCACACCTGCACTCGCAAACTAAACCCCATCTCTTCTCAGCGTAACGGAATAACCGCTCAATTTCGCAAGGCGTGCGGGAATGCGGTATCGATCATCACCTTGAAACCGTAACATCCGTCCAGCACATATCCGCCTACTGTTAGATGCATGACAGCCAACAACTCGGTGCTCTTTTTTTGGGGACCGCGTCTCAGGCCGAAATCCGTGCTCTCCACGCTAGTTTTAACTTTTCGCTGGCACACGGCCAACTCGACTGGAATACATCAGCGGGATAGCGAACGACGCAAACTACGGGTGACAGACAGCCGGCTTCTGCCGGCGCACCTCTCATCTAGGCAGAATAGCCAGACCCGGTCAGTCAAACAGTTGGAAGGACTTAATGTGGCCCAGCAATGTTGCCAGATCCACGGGTTTCATGACATAGGCATCGCAAAGCTCCATGAAGCAACGGATCACGTTTCTGATATCATGCACGGTCGTGATCATAATGATCTTGGCACCGTGGGTCGAAAAGACATCATGGGCTTCTTCAAAGGCTCGCATGTGCCGGACGGCCTCGCAGCCATCCATCTCGGGCATCATGATATCCATGCAGACTAAATCGTATCTTTGCCCTTGATCCCAGGCCAACCGATATGCTTCCACGGCTTCCCGTCCGTTCACCGCCACGTGACATTCACCGTAGCGCGAGAGAAAAGCCTGCATTACCAGCCGGCTGGCGAAGTCGTCTTCCACCAGCAGCGTTTTCAGATTTCCCGGACCGGGATTCGGATTTTCGACCGCGGCGATGCTGCCGTTCTTTGCCATGCACTCCGCGTCCGTCGACAGCCGCTCTAGCGCGGCGGTGATCTCCGCAATATCGGCTTGATTGCTTTCGCCCGGGTTGTGAATCAGTTCGTTGAGTTTGTCGGTGGCGCGCAACAGCACACGGACCCTCGCCGGTGTGGGAACCATCTCGTTGTTGCGGACCAATGCCAGCACATCCTCGGTCCGGTGCGCCAGTTCGCGGATTTTCACAAGATCGAAGAAACCAGCTCCTCCTTTGACGGAATGAACGGCTCGAAAGACCCGGTTGACCAGTTCTTCGTCGGCATCCGAGCCGTCTTCCTCAATGGCGAGAAGTCCTGCTTCCATTACGGCGAGATGCTCGCCGCATTCCGCCAGATATTCAGTAGCTAATTCGTCGTCAAGATTGATCATCACCAAGGTCCTCAAAACCGATTCTGTCGAGCGGCTCGTATGGCATACGGGCTAGACCCATCCGGCTCGCTCCACGGTCTCCCTAAACTGCTCAAACGCTTCGAGCGCGTGCGGTAAGAGCTCATTGCAGCGATCTGCTTGCCCCGCGATGCCGGCAAGTTCCATCGCCATCGCTACCCCGTGCAGACCCACCGCAGCAACGGTGGCTGCGGCCCCCTTAAGAGTGTGGGCCTGGGATCGCGCGCCTTGCACATCCCCCTGCGCCACCCCTTTTCGCAAATTGTTCAACTGCATGGGCGCATCCAGCAGAAACCCTTTTAAAACCGTTCTCGCTAAATGCCGGTCTCCCATCAGCCTCCGCAGCAGTGCCTCACTATCGAAAATTGGTTCCGGCTGTGCGCCTTCTCGGCCGTTCCGTGAGCGGGCCGCGTCAGTTTCGCGAGATTCCGCAGCCCCCGGGGCGGGCAACCATTTGATGAGGACATCCGCCAGAGCCCTTAGTTCCACCGGCTTGGAGAGATAATCGTTCATTCCTTCCCGCAGACATTTGGCTTTATCGGAAGCCATCGCGTCGGCGGTCACCGCGATGATTGGAGTGCCTGCGTGGACCGACAAGCGGATCCTCCGGACCGCTTCGAATCCATCCATCACCGGCATCTCACAGTCCATCAGGATCAGGTCGTACTTCTCGTGCTGCAATGCAGCGATTACCTCTTCTCCGTTAACGACCGCGCTAGCCTTCAATCCGAGCTTCTGCAGTTGTGCGAGGATTACGTCCCTATTGACGGAATTGTCTTCGGCCACCAGGATTCGTGCTGTAAGGTTTATTGCTTTCGCCTCGCGGGGCTGCATCGAGCTGCGGTACTCCGGACCGGCTAGTACCTGAGGCGCAGTCGGGAGCGCGACGTCAAAGACCACAGTGAACCAGAATGTGGAACCCTCGCCGGCACGGCTATGGACCCCGATCGTCCCACCCATCATCTCCACTAACTGTTTGCAGATGGCAAGCCCGAGTCCAGTGCCTCCGTACTTCCTGGTAGTGGAGGCATCCGCCTGCGCGAATGGAGAGAACAACCCAGAGACTTGGTCCTCCCGCATCCCAATTCCGGTATCGGTGACGGTGAACCGAATCGCGCCATTGCCGCTGGCCTGACTTTCCAACGCCACATCCAGCGTGACGCCCCCCCGCTCGGTGAACTTGATCGCGTTAGCGAGAAGATTCGTCAATACCTGGCGAAGGCGGTGCACATCGCCTCGAACTAGCGACGGGACGTCCTCCGCCACGCGCGAGATGATGTGGAGCCGTTTGGCGCTCGCCTGGATGCGCAAAAGCTGAATGACGCCTTCCACCATCTCGAGCAGGTTGAAATTTAGGTTCTCGAGCGCCACCTTCTTCGCCTCGATCTTGGATAGATCCAGGATGTCGTCGATCAGTCCCAGCAAAGATCGGCCGCTTTCCTGCGCCACAGCCGTATAGCGTCGCTGTTCGGGACTAAGATCCGTCTCTCCGAGCAATTGCAGCATACCGATCACTCCGTTCATGGGTGTGCGGATTTCGTGGCTCATATTGGCGAGAAACCGGCTTTTCGCCTGGTTAGCGGCCTCTGCGCCTTCCCTTGCCCGAACCATATTTGTCTCGTAGCGCTTCCAGTCGGTAATCTCTTCGGCAATTCCCGCCACGCGAATCAACTGCCCGGCCTCGTCGCGGATGGGGAAGGCCCGATTCCGTATCCATTTCTCTTGTCCTTCAGGAGTTCGGATGCGGTATTCCGAACCGATCTGTTCGCCTCGTATTTGTTTTGCGAAGAGGACGTGGGCCCGCTCCAGGTCATCCGGGTGGATCGCCTCTGTCCAGGCCATCGGGTTCAAGTAAAGGCTTTCGCAACTGCGTCCCCAGACCTGTTCATATGCCGGACTGACATAGAGAATCTCGTTCCCTGTGGCAGGCATCATCCAGAAAACCTGCCGGATGTTCTCGGCCAGCTGGCGAAACTTCTCCTCGCTATTCTGCAATTCCTGTTCGGCTCTTTTCCGCTCAGTGATGTCTCGAAAGAACCAGACTCGCCCGTGGGATTGGCCCTCGTCGCTCCGCAACCCGGTAGAGTAGCGCTCGAGCGTCCGGCCATCCCTCAAATCGATTTCGCAATCGTCACTGACATCTGAATCGGCGTAAAGCTCTCGAACCCTCTGCAGGAATGGTTCGGGATCCTTCACTTTATCGAGGACTGTCGACAAAAGGGCCACGTCCGGTTTCCCGATTTCGTGGGGCTCGAGAATACGCCATATTTCCGTCAGCCTTTTGTTGCACGATACGACAATGTTTTCCTCGTTCACTACCAGAATTCCGTCGAGTGACACTTCGTGAATGGCACGAATCAGCGAGAGCTGAAATCGGCTCGCCAGTTCGGCTTCTTTGCGCTCGGTAATATCGGCACAGAGTCCGATGTGCCCGAGATACTCTCCAGTCGCTGATAAGCGGGGCTCCGCGTGACTGCCGATCAGCCGCCACTCGCCGTCGGCACGCCTTATCCTGACCTCTGCTTTCCATGGCGCATGTTCCTTCACCGCGTGGACAAAATCCTCGACATACCTTGGCGAATCGTCAGGATGGATCAGAGATTGCCATTTCCCGCCTCTGAGTTGTTCGTTGGTCAACCCCAAAAACTCGCGGTACTCCCTGTTGATGAATTGAGTCTCACCTTCCGCGTCCGTCACCCACATCAGCGCCGGGCAGCTGTCCGCGATCAGGCGGAAGCGGTCTTCGCTCTCCCGTAGAGCCTCATGGGTCCGTCTGCGCTCAGTGATATCTTCAACGTGCGCCACGTAGTATTGTGAATTCCCTTGGGAATCCTTTATCGATGACATCCTCATCCGGACCCACACCACGGTTCCGTCACGATGGAGGTAGCGTTTTTCCGTCTCCTGGAACGAGTTCGAATCCGCCGACGATTGCGCAACCATTTGCCCGCACGTTTCGACATCGTCGGGGTGAGTCAACTCGCTCCAGAGACGGCCCAACAGTTCTCGCTCCGAATACCCGAGCATCCGGCAAAGCGCAGCGTTCAATTGAATAAACCGCTGGTCCGAACCACCCACGCACATGCCGAACGGCGCGTACTCAAATACCTGTCGGAAGCGTGCTTCGCTCTCCCGCAGCTTACGTTCGGCGAGCAGGCGCTCCCCGATGTTCCGGGCAATGCCGGCGCCACCAATGACCTCTCCCGCTGCGCCATTGATTGGACTGACCGACAACGAGACATCGACCTCCCGCCCGTCTTTCCCCAGGAGAACCGTACGAAGTGGTCCGATAGATCCGCCTGCACGGACAGTTGCGAGGTCCGTGCTCCATTTTCCATGGCCGTCAGGTGGTACGAGAACGGCCGAACTTTTCCCGACGATCTCCTCCCTGGAATACCCATACATGATTTCAGCGCCGCGATTCCAACTGACGATGACGCCATTGAGGTCAACCGCATGAATCGCAGCGTCCGAAGATTCCACGATCGAAGCCAGCAACGCCCGAACCCGCTCAGCCTCCCTCCGCTCCGACATGTCGCGCACAATCAGCGAAGCCGCGGTCACCTTGCCTGCGCCATTTCTGATCGGCGAAGCCGTGACAGAAATGTCGATTTTTCGCCCATCCTTGTGCAGAGCCAAGGTCTCGTATTGCGAAAGGGGATCGCCTCCCATTACCCGATCGATTAGTCGCTGGAGCTTCGACAACCGCTCCGGCACTGTTACCAAAGATAAATGTCTCCCTGTCGCCTCGGCGGCTGAATAGCCCAACAGCGTTTCGGCCCCGTGATTCCAGGTCAGGATCATCCCATCCGGCGTGAAGGCAGCTATGGCGTCTCCTGAATTCTCCACGATCGACGCGAGGAATCGTTGGGAGTCCTGGGACACCCGCCGTTCGGTGACGTCCTGCTTGATCGCGATGAAGCTGATAACCTTGCCATCCGTGTCCCGCACAGGTGTGATGCGCAGTTCCTCGTTATATAAGCTCCCGTCCTTCCGCTGGTTGATCACCTCCCCCTGCCAAACCCGGCCGGACCGGATTGTGCTCCATAAGTCCTCGTATACCTCGGTCGGCTGGCATCCCGATTTGAGGATGCGAGTGTGCTGCCCGACTGCTTCGTCGCTCGAGTACCCGGTCATCAAGGTAAAAGCGGGATTTACGTACTCGATAATTCCCTCGGTATCCGTGACCACGATGCCGTTTGCGGCCTGCTCCACCGCCGCAACCAGACCGGCCTTCTCGATATTTTCACTTCTCCGATGCACAGTTACTTGATCACTTTCAGACTTTCGTCCTGCTTTCTTTATCGGTTTCCTGCCGGCAAATCTTTAGCCCTCGTTGGGAATTCCGGTGGAGGCTCCCGAAGAGGTATGACGCAATTAGGGTTGACTACCCCCGTTCGAGGTTGGCAGGCGTGTTTTTGGCTATGCGCGCGTTGAATCTTTGGCCACAGTAGGTCTCTCCGTGTCGATACCGCGTTTCTCAGCCGCACAAGTAAGCAACTACTTTCGGAACCTCTCCGGCAGCCTGCTACTTGTTGACAGTTGACATGAGCAACCCGTAGTATCTGTAGTTATGTAAGGATTTGAGGCTACCTGTCCAGCCGTCCCTTTCCTTCCTTACTCCTTGAAATCCGATGCTTGCGGGAAGTTGGCGTTATACCCGCTGCACGGACCACCGCAAGAGACGTGATTCGGTTTGAGATCTGAATTCAAAGAGGAGCACCGGGCGGTAAAATGACGAAAGTTACGTTCGCATCCATTCTGCTTTTGGGTTGCCTGGGCCTGTCGGCCCAACAGTCCACTTACGATCTGTTGCTAAAGGGTGGCCATGTTATCGATCCGAAGAACCACATCAGCAAGGTCATGGATGTCGCGGTAAACAGCGGTAAAATTGCAAACGTTGCGGAGAATATCCCGGCCTCACAGGCGAAAAGAGTAGCGGATGTGAAGGGGCTCTACGTGACGCCGGGGCTGATCGACATGCACGTTCATGTTTACTACGCGACGCCAGTAACGGCATCGGCGGAACGTTCCAATGCAGTGTGGCCGGATGCGTTCTCATTTCGCTCGGGTGTTACCACTATGGTGGACGCTGGGACTTCTGGGCCCGCGAATTTCGCAGATTTTCGGGAGCACGTGATCAAGAAGGCGAAGACGCGAGTGTTGGCGTTCGTGAACATTTCAAAACAAGGAATGACGGCGGTGGGTAATGAAGATATTGTTGCCGACCTGGATCCGGCCGGCGTCGCGAGAGTTGCCAGGGCGAATCCCGACATCGTGGTGGGAATCAAGAGCGCGCATTACGCGGGCGCCGCCTGGTCGTCCGTCGATGCGGCTGTCGATGCATCGCGCAGGACCGGTCTGCCGGTAATGGTGGATTTCGGGATCATCACTCCGGAACGCAATTTGGATGGACTGCTGAGGGACAAACTGCGCAAGGGCGATATCTACACCCATTGTTTCTCGGGAAATCGCCGCGAGGTAGTGGATAACAAGCTGAATCCGGCTATGCAGGCGGGCAGAAGTCGCGGAATCTATTTCGATATCGGCTTCGGTGGAGGGAGCTTCTACTGGTGGGTAGCTGTTCCGGCGTATCAGGCGAAGTTTTATCCGGATTCGATCTCGACCGATCTCCACCAGGGAAGCATGAACGGCGGCATGAAAGACATGCTCCAGACGATGTCGAAGATTCTGGCTCTCGGTTCGTCGCTCGAAGACGTGATCCGGATGTCAACAACCAATCCCGCGAACGAAGTGAAACACCCGGAACTCGGTACGCTGAACGTTGGCGCGGAGGCGGATATCGCGGTGTTGAGGCTGGATCACGGCAAGTTTGGTCTGACCGACTCAGCGGGTGCGCGGAAGATGGGGGATAAGATGTTAGCCGCGGAGATGACCATCCGCAAAGGCGAGGTGGTCTGGGATCTGAATGGCCGCTCATCCCTCGACTGGGAGAAATTCCCCTACGATAAGACGAAGTACATACGCGGGGAAGCGGCACACAAGTAGGCCGGCCATGCGGGCAGAATCGCCAGGTCAAGCAAACTTTACGGCCGTGAATTACAATTATGGCTGAATCACGCGGGTACCCGTCTTTGCCTCGACGCGAAGGCAGCCGGTCCAGTTCGAGTTCCAGGGTCGAGGAGCATTCAGTGAAGCTAGACAGACGAAGAGATTTCATTGCGAAGGTCAAGAATGTGCTGGCTTTAGGCGGTTTCGCCGGCCAGGTTCAAATGAACGCCGCCGCTGCTGAAGCGGAGCCGCATCCGACAACGGGCGTCGACTACTATGACAAGCTCGGCGTCGCCAAAATCATTAACGCGGCCGGCACTTACACGGCTATGACAGCGTCAATTATGCCGCCGTCGGTGCAAGCTGCCGTAGCTACCGCGGCGAAGCATCCCGTCCTGCTGGCGGAGCTACAGAAGAATGCCGGCGAGTATCTCGCTGCCAAACTGAAGTGCGAAGCAGCCATGGTGACGGCAGGCGCATCCTCGGCATTGACGCTCGGCACTGCCGGGTGCGTGACGGTGGCAAATAACTGCGGGATTCTCGATATCCCCACAGAGATTGCGAAGATGAAGGATGAAGTCATCATCCAAAAAGGCCACCGCTACGGCTATGACCAGGCTGTTCGTTGCTGCGGAATTCGTTTCATCGAAGTAACGACGCTGGCGGATTATCGCGCGGCCTTCAACGATAAGACGGTCGCAACCCTGTTCTACAACGCGTCGGAAAAAGGCGAGATCGGCCGCGAGGATTGGTTAAAGGTAGCGCACGAGCATCGCATCCCTTGTATTAACGACGCGGCAGCGGATATGCCGCCGATTTCCAACCTGTGGAACTACACCCAGATGGGCTTTGATCTGGTGATCTTCTCGGGAGGCAAGGGTATCCGGGGACCCCAGAATGCGGGCCTGTTACTCGGCAAAAAGGCATTGATCGATGCGGCTACGAAAAACAATAATCCCTTCGACGGCGTGGGACGCGGGATGAAGGTTGCCAAAGAACAGATCGTTGGTATGGTGGCGGCAATTGACTGGCTCCTGACTCAAACGGATGCCGGCATGGATGCTGAGTTCCGCAGGCGGGCCAAACGGATCGCCGCCCGGCTCACCATTCCGACGCTGAAGGCTGAAATCATGACGCCGCCGCTGGCCAATCATGTTCCTCATTTGGTGCTCACTTACGACCAGACCAAGGTAAGGATTGCACCTCACGACGTGTTGCTGGCGTTGCGAAGCGGTAAGCCCCGCATCGAACTGAATCCTTCGACAGGTAATCCCGCCGGGGGCGCTGCCGGTCTGCCGAGTGGAGTCAACACCATTGTCGTGGGCGTCTGGATGCTGCAGCCTGGCGAAGACGCTATCGTCGCGGAACGCCTGTATGAGGTGCTGAGTAAGGCGGTCAAAGCCTGACAAAACCATTCGTCCGGCGCGATGGCTGGCACCAAACGGGAACGGTCCCTCGGCGCCGATCAGCCGGGAATCGCAGCAGACCTGCACAAGATCGAGGGATGGAAAAAGCTTTTTGGAGCCGAACGCCCTTCCAACGGGATCACCTTCAACTAACGGAATGAGGATCGAGATGAGTCAGGTTCCAGTGGATGTGTAGCTTGATCTTATTTGCCAGTCTGCTGGCAACCGGGAGCCTTGTTGCCCAGGATGCTGATCCAGGGCGGATTCTCTTTGAGAACCGCTGCGCCCGATGTCATGGTTCGGATGGGAACGGGGGGGAACTCGGGCCGGCGATCGCACGCAAAATCCGCAGTCACACCGACCATGAACTCTCAACCATCATTCAAAAAGGACTGCCGGGTCGCGGCATGCCTCCCATCCAGGTAAGCAACGATGAATTGGGGCCGCTGACCACGTTTCTACGTACGCTGCGACCACGCTACTCGGACCGTCAACCGGTCCATCTGAAAATTCGTTTGACCAACAACCAGAATCTGGAAGGTGAAGTCCTGAATCAGGGCTTTGACGACTTGCAACTCCGCGGAGCGGACCACCGGGTGCATCTGCTAAGGCGTGCCGGCGATCTGTATCGTGAGGTCACGTCCGAGAAAGGTTGGCCTGCGTACAATGGCGATCCCAGCGGTAATCGGTACACGACGCTGTCCCAAATCACCCCGGCGAATGTTTCGCGCCTGGCTCCCAAGTGGGTCTTCACGCTGCCCAACACTTCTCGTCTCGAAGGGACGCCTGTCGTGGTAGATGGCATCATGTACGTGACGAGCGTGAACGAGTGCTACGCGCTGGATGCAGGCACAGGCCGAAGGATCTGGCATTTTCGACTGCCGAAAACCGAAGGGATTGTGGGCGACGTAGCCTCGGGAATTAATCGCGGTGTGGCCATAGTGGGAAATCGCGTATTTATGGAAACTGATCGCGCCCACATCATTGCCATCCATCGCTTCACGGGCGAGTTGCTATGGGATACCGAGATGGCAGACTGGCATGCAAGCTATTTCGCAACTTCAGCGCCTTTGGCCGTTGGGAACCTGGTGGTCGGCGGTGTCGGAGGCGGGGAACTGGGCTCGCGCGGCTTTGTCGCCGCATTCGATCAGGTGACCGGCAAAGAAGTATGGCGGTTCTGGACCATTCCAAAACCTGGAGAGCCCGGTTCGGAAACGTGGAAAGGAAACGGCATCGCGCACGGCGGAGCCCCGACCTGGTTCACGGGTACCTACGACGCAGAGTTGGATACCATTTATTGGCCGACCGGCAATCCCGCTGCCGAGTACAATGGCGACGATCGACTAGGTGACAATCTCTACTCCAACTGCATCCTGGCTCTTGATCCCCGGACCGGCCGGCTCAAATGGTATTTCCAGACCACCCCTCACGACCTTTGGGATTGGGATGCCACCGAGACGCCAATCGTCGTCGACGCAGTGTGGGAAGGCAAGCCTCGAAAGTTGCTGCTGCAGGCGAATCGCAACGGATTTTTCTATGTCTGGGACCGCATTGGCGGGAAACTGCTTCTCGCCAAACCGTTCGTCAGAAATCTGACGTGGGCCAGTGCGATCGGAGCGGACGGACGGCCCGTCCTGAATCCTAACCAGGAGCCCTCGGCGGCGGGCACGAGGGTATGCCCCTCTCAGGACGGTGCAACCAATTGGTTTTCGCCTTCCTTCAATCCCTTGACCGGCTTATTCTTCGTGCAGACCTTCGAAAAGTGCAGCGTCTATACCAAACGGGATCCTGGCGCTTGGGAACCCGGCAAAGATTACTTGGGCGGCTCACAACGCACCGCTCCCGGCGAGAAGGCGGAGCGCGTCTTGAAGGCCATCGACATCCACAGCGGACGTGTGTCCTGGGAATTGCCGCAACCGGGTCCGGCGACGTCATGGGGAGGCACGCTCGCTACCGCTACGAACCTTGTCATTTTCGGCGAGGAGGGTGGCGCATTGATGGCGGCTGACGCGGCAACGGGACGTCCATTGTGGAGTTTTCCGACCAACCAAATTTGGAAGGCATCTCCCATGACCTATATGTTTGACGGCAAACAATACATCGCTGCCGCCGCTGGTTCCGACATCCTGGCTTTCGGACTTCTGTAGGGTGGTGCCCTTGTAAGCATCCCGGTTCTGTTGGATAGTAGATAGATGCGACGTAGAGGTTTCGTAAAGGCGCTAGCCGCCATTCCCGCCGCGCCCGCGCTTTTTGGACAGCAGCCTGCCCCGGCGCCACCTGCAACACCCGTCCGTCCGCCGTCAGACGAGCTTCCCATTCTGACTCCAAGCACGCCTGATACAGCCGCGGAGATGATCCCGCGATTCTTCACAGCCGAGCAGTTCTCCGCACTGCGCAGGTTGAGTGATATTCTGATGCCGGCGATGAATGGGGCTGCCGGGGCGCTGGACGCCAAAGCGCCGGAGTTTCTGGACTTTTTAGTCGGACAGTCGCCCGCGGACAGACAGCATATTTATGTAAGTGGACTCGACGCGTTGAACACGCAATCGAAAAAGCGCTTCGGTCAGACGTTCGCCGGCCTGGATGCGGCCCAGGCTGAAAGTCTACTTGTGTCGCTGCGCCAGCCCTGGACTTTCGGCGAGCCTGCGGACCCGATCGCCAACTTCCTGCGAGTGGCAAAGCAGGATGTCCGCACGGCAACCGTCAATTCGCATGAGTATAGCGCGGCAAATTCGAGCGGCGGACGGCGCTCGAACGGCGGCGGATTGTACTGGCTTCCGCTCGACTAGCAGTAAGGACATTCCCATGGCCAACAACAAAGATTACGACGTTCTGATTATCGGCTCGGGAGCCTCCGGCGGCATGGCCGCCTATACCCTTACCAAACAGGGTCTCAACTGTCTGATGCTGGACGCAGGGCCGCTGGTCGATTTCACTCGCGCTCGCGTCAGCAAGACCGCCTCCGAACTTCCGTATCGAGGTTTCGGCAAACCCGGGAAGCTGCCGCATGTTCTTCAGGCGAATGAATGGAACGCCAACCAGTGGGTCGATGAAACCGAGGTTCCGTATACGCATGATCCCAAGTTGCCGTATAACTGGGTACGTGTGAGAATGATCGGCGGCAAATCGCTGTTCTGGGCGCGCATGTCGTTCCGTTTGAGCGACTACGAATTCAAGGCCAAGGATCACGATGGTTATGGTGAGAACTGGCCGATCAACCATGCTGAACTTGCGCCCTACTACTCTCGAGTCGAGCCTATTTTTCGTGTGGCCGGACGCAAAGAAGGCCTAAAACAACTTCCCGACGGAGTCTTCGAAGAAGATAATTCGCCCTGGAGCGAGCCGATGAACAAATTCATCGCGGCTGCGAAGCAGAGGGACATACCGGTGACCAAGATGCGACGGTCGCTCGGCCGGGGGCAGTTTGCCAGTTCGTTCAACCTCCTGCTGCCTGATGCCATGGACACCGGGAAACTGACGCTGGTTCCCAACGCTGTTGTGCGCAACCTTACGGTCGATAAAAACACGGGACTGGTTAACGGCGCGAATTTCGTGGACCGCCATTCCAGACGGGAGATGCACGCCAAGGCCCGAGTCGTGGTGGTCGGGGCGTCTTGCCTGGAGAGCACCCGCATCCTGCTCAACTCCAATATCGCCAATTCGAGTGGAGCACTCGGACATTACTTGATCGACCAGACCTATATGTCACAAGGAGTGGTGGCAATTGATAAGTCTCCAAAGAGCACTGGTACCGGCAGGCGCAGTTATGGCGGCGGCGGGTACATCCCGCGATTCGTGAATCTGAAGTCCGGAAAAGAAGAGGACTTCATTCGGGGCTATGCCTATGACTTCGGTTTAGGAGGAACTCCCGATTCCAAATACGTTCCAGGCTACGGCGCGGACCTCGAAAAGTCGCTCGATGAGTACCGCGGAACTGCATCATCGGTCACTATCATGGGCGAAGTTCTGCCCCGTTACGAGAACCATGTCAGCCTCGACAAGAATGTCGTGGACGCATTTGGGATTCCCGTGCTGCACTTCGAATGCAAGTATGGAGACAACGAGGCCAAAATGCTCAAACATGCGATGAACAAGTTCGAGGAGCTATGCCACGCGTCCGGTATGGAGACGCTCGCCAAACACGACCAGCCCAATCCTCCGGGCTACAGCATTCACGAGCTTGGCACATGCCGCATGGGCGACGATCCGAAGAAGAGCGTGCTGAATAAGTGGAACCAGAGCCACGATATCAAGAACCTTTTTGTAGTGGATGGCAGCAGTTTTGTGACCGGCGGGTATCAGAATCCAACGATGACGATTATGTCGCTTTCCATGCGAGCCTCAGAATATATTGTTGAGCAAATGCGCGCCAAGAATATTTAGCCACGAATGAGGAAAACAGGACTTACTCTTTGCGTTTTGTTTTCGGCGTCGTTGAACGCGGCTGATCAGGCCGGCTCGTTCGCCACTGTGGTGCGGCCTCTGCTGAGCGAGACTTGCAAAGGCTGCCACAACGACAAATTAGCTTCCGGCGGGCTCAACATCAGTGGCTTCCTCGACCGCACGTCGATCGTAAATAATCGGGATGGGTGGGACCGGATTATGGCTAAGCTTCACGCGGGAGAGATGCCGCCGAGCGGCGTTCCGAAGCCTCCGGCCGATAAGCTGAATGCGCTCATCACCTTCGTTCAGGTAGAGTTCGATCGTGCCGACGCCTCCGCAAGGCCCGATCCGGGACGCATTACGGCGCGCCGCTTGAATCGCGCGGAGTACGCGAACACGGTTCGTGACCTGCTAGGGGTTCATTTCGTCGCACAAGAGGAATTCCCCGCGGATGATTCAGGTTACGGGTTCGATAATATCGGCGACGTCTTGACCGTTTCGCCGGCTCTGATGGAGAAGTATCTGTTCGCAGCGGAAAGGATTGCATCCCGGGCGGTTGGCGCGGACCCCTTGCCCAAGCCTGGCGTCTTTTCCGAGAAGGCCCGGCTGTTGCGAAGCGGTCCGGGCATGGCGCAGGCGATGGACCATGTCGAGTATGACGCCGAATACACTTTCCGGGCGATTCTCGCGGGACATCGGGGGGCGCTCGATAAGCCCATTACGGTCGTCCTGTCGGTGGATGGCCAACCGTTGAAGACTTCTACCGTTGACGTCAAAATATCGGACGTAAACCAGCAAGGCGGCGCCACCGAGCGGAAAGTGCAGGAGGTTCGCACGTTCCTGACGGAAGGGCCGCATACCTTCCGTGTGTCGATCGTCAATGATGAAGGTCTGAAGGATATCCCGAAGGATGCGCGATTCAGCACCAACCGTAACATTTTTCCTGAGAGTATAGAGCTTGCCGGACCCTTTCCAGCGCCCGCGGAACGCCAGAAGCCGCGCAAGAAGTTCTTGGTTTGCGATCCGGCAAAGAGTTCGGCGTGTGTCGAGCGGATCCTGTCGGCGCTGGCGCGCAGAGCCTATCGCCGACCGGTCGCCAGAAACGAAGTCGCCGACCTGGTTGGAATATCGGAGAAGGCGAGCGCCGCGGGCTACTCCCCGGGTCAGAGTCTGCAGTTCGCCATCGAAGCCATGTTGGTTTCCCCACAATTCCTCTTCCGCATTGAGCACGACCCCAAGGCCGGAGCGGTTGGCCGGATCTCCGATCTGGAACTCGCTTCTCGCTTGAGCTACTTTCTCTGGAGCTCGATACCCGATGAGGAATTACTTCACCTGGGCGAATCCGGTAAGCTGCACAATGCCGCTGTCCTGGATGAACAAGTGAAGCGGATGATTGCTGATCCTAAGTCCTCGGCGCTCGCCGAAAACTTTGCCGGACAATGGCTGGAAATCCGCAGTCTGGACGCAGTCAAACCGGATAAGACGAAGTTTCCTGCGTGGGGTCCGGAACTCAAGGAAGCCATGCGGACGGAGACCCGCATGTTCTTCGAAAACGTAATGCGCGAGAACGGTCAGGTCGGCGATTTCATAGATGGAAAATATACTTTCCTCAACGATCAACTTGCGAAGCACTATGGAATTGAAGGCGTGACGGGTCCGGAGTTCCGGCGTGTGGAAATCTCCACCGATCAGCGCAGCGGAATTCTCACACAAGCCAGCGTTCTCACGGTTTCCAGCTATCCTTCGCGGACTTCGCCGGTGTTGCGGGGCAAGTACATGCTCGAGAATATTCTGGGGGCACCTCCCCCAGCGCCGCCCGCTGACGTGCCGGCGCTCGACGAAGCCGCGGTCGGCGAAAGTAAATCAATACGGCAAAGTATGGAACAGCATCGCGCGAACCCGGTCTGCGCCTCCTGCCATTCCCGCATGGATGTGCTCGGCTTCGGACTGGAAAACTACAATGCGATCGGCCAATGGCGGACCCAAGATGGCAAGTTTCCGGTCGACGCCAGTGGCACATTTCCCAATGGCAAGACTTTCGCGACGCCGGCCGAAATGAAAGCGCTGCTGCGCAGTAACCTCCCCGACTTTACACGATGTCTTACAGAGAAGATGTTGACCTATGCGCTCGGGCGCGGCGTCGAGAAATATGACCGGTTGGCCGTTCAGCGGATTGTACGCGAGACGGCCGAAGATAACTATAAGTTCCAGACACTGATTTTGGGGCTGGTGCACAGCGTGCCGTTCCAGATGCGTCGCGGAGGGTTGAAACAGGAGATCGCTCGCAAATGATCATTACGCGCAAGCAGTTGGCCAGAAGAACATTTCTCAAGGGTGTAGGCGTCGCAATCGGGTTGCCGGTTCTTGACGCCATGTCGCCGGCGTTCGCCGCCAGTAAACTGCCGGGCAAAGCTCCGGTTCGATCCGCATGGTTCTATGTGCCGAATGGTATCGACATGCGCTACTGGACGCCTCCGGAAGAAGGGCCGCTCGGGACGCTCCCCCAAATTCTCCAGCCGCTCGAACCGGTAAAAAACGAGGTTCTGGTGCTGTCGAACCTGACCTCCAATTGGGGACGGCCGCTACTGGTTGGGGCTGGCGATCATGGCCGCGCAGCCGCCGCCTACATGACCGGCGTCCAGGTCTATCGAACTGCGGGCGCCGACCTGAAGCTTGGTGTTTCGGCAGACCAACTGGCCGCGAACGCTATCGGTCATCTCACCAAGTTGCCGTCGCTCGAAATCGGATTAGAAGAGGCGCGGCAAGCCGGGAATTGCGACAACGGTTATTCTTGCGCTTACACCTACAACTTGGCATGGCGTACCGAAACGCAACCGCTTCCGCCGATCTCGGATCCACGCAGCCTCTTCGAACGCTTATTCGGAACGGATATCTCTGAGCCGCCGGAAGCCCATGCCCGACGGCTTGCCATGCGTCACAGTATTCTCGATCTGGTGACCGAGACCACGCACCGGCTGGAGTCGAATTTAGGCGCTGTCGATCGCCGCAAACTCGATGAGTACCTGTCGTCGGTGCGAGAGATCGAAGTACAGGTGGAGCGTGCGGAAACAGAGGGCATGGTAATCGACCCGGGCATCGAGAAGCCTTACGGCGTTCCGCCTGAGTTCCCGGATTACTTCAAACTCATGACGGACATGATGCTGGTGGCATTCCAGGCCGATCTGACGCGGGTTTCGACGCTTATGATCGGGCGGGAAGGGTCAACGCGCGCTTATCCCGAAATTGGCGTCTCAGATGGGCACCATCCCCTGACGCATCATCAGGGCAATATGGCGATGCTCGACAAGGTGCGCCAGATCAACTGCTTCCATCTGGAGCTGTTTGCGCAATTTCTGCAGAAGATGAAGACGTCCAAAGAAGGCGATTCCAATTTGCTGGATCAGTCGATGATCGTCTACGGCAGCGGAATTTCCGACGGGAACGTACATACGCACGATCAGCTTCCGACAGTACTCGCGGGAGGCGGCGGGAATTTTCTGAATTCCGGGCGCCACATCATTTATCAGCGCGAAACGCCGGTTGCGAATCTGTTCGGGACCATGCTGGAGCGGCTGGATGTGCGTCCTGAGCACTTAGGCGATGCGACCGGGCGGCTTGCAGGATTGTCGCTCAGCTAGTGAAACATGCAGTTTAACTTTGCGAAACCGGCGCTCGGAGTGGTCTACAACACCACGATGAGCCGGCCTGATGCCGCGCTCGCTTTGGCGATGCTGTATGGTTTCGAAGCGAAGAAAGAGGCGCGAGTTGGCGCTGTCGCCATTACCAACGCGAGTTTGGGCGCGGCCAAGTTCTGCGATATCGTGAACGGTTTCTACGAGGGAACCAGTCCGTTCATGAACTCGAATCGTTTCCTGCCGGTGGGACTTGACGCTGATGCGCTGCAGTCGAGCGATTCGCTGATGGTGAAGGCGGTACTGAGCCGAGATCCGCAATACACCTGCAAGGTGAACAAACTAAGCGATACCTCCGAAATCATGGCTTTGATGCGCAATGCGTTAACGGCTCAGGACGACGGCAACGCCGTAGTCTTACTCAGCGCACCCGCCGGAAAATTGTTGCGGACCCTGGGCTTAAACGGCGTGAGTGAACTTGTCGCCGCTAAAGTAAAGATGCTGGTGATTTCAGGTGACGTCCCAGACCCGACCTCCGCGAACAAGCTCTTGGCCGTCTGGCCGGCGCCCGTGGTTTTATGCGGCAAAGAAGTCGGCGACGCCCTTCCGTTTCCGGGCGCGAGCATGGAGAATGAGTTCGCCTGGTCGCCCGCCCATCCGGTGGTGGATGCTTATCGCGCCTACCGTCCGATGCCCTATGACACTCCGTCGCAGGATTTAGCTGCAATGTTCCACGCGGTCCATCCGAATGCCGGCCTGTTCAAGGTCTCCGAACCCGGCACGATCCAGTTCACCGGGGACGGCCGGTCTACGTTCACTCCTTCCCCGGATGGAACGCATCGGCGATTACTGGTCGATCCGGAAACGAAAGACAAGATGATTCGGACGTTCGTCGAAATCGCCAGCGCGAAACCGGCGCCGCGGCAGCAATCCCGCCGTCGCGGGGCGGATGCGGCTGCCCCAGTGAAGAAGACTGGGAAGTAATTGCAATTCGCCGGCAGTCGCGTGTGTGACAAGCGCGAATTTTCACGGATTTGTCGTATGTGATGCGCGCCGGCGCTCAATCAGCCGAGCCAACTCGGGACTGCAATAGTCCGGGGGCGAGACGGTAAACACCGGTTTGTTCCGCCACAGCGATTCCGCTACGCCTTTCCAAACCGGCGCGGAGTCCGAAACCGCCATCACCGCATCCGCGCGGTCCAGGTACCGGCGGCTTGATTCCTTAAAGTCTTCGACGCCAAAATCGACGACAGTCAGATAAAGTTCAGGCTTGACGAACTGCAGGATGCTATTCGATTCGACGATGGTATTTTCAGCCGACTCCCAGATTCGTCGCAGCGCCGGTAACGCTTCGCCAAGATTTCCCGACTCCGTTCGCGCCCAGTAGCTCCGCTGCGCTCCGGCCGCGAGATAGCGCGAGGTGTCGGTCCCCGCGGCGGCGTCCAGTTCCCGCAGCAAAGCGTAGCTATGATCCGGCGCCACGCACGCACAAGCCTCGCCGTTTTTCGAGCAGACGCCGTGTCCATACTGCGTGATCTTAATGGCCGTCCACGCGAATTGAGGAGTCGAACGAATGATCGAACAAATCACCGAAGTCTTGCCAATATTGCGCGTGTGCCCGCCGACCACCACCAGCATTAGCCGTTCCCCGTGACGTCGCGATTTTCCAAGGTGTCGAGACGCCGTAAAATGTCGCGCAACTGCTTGCGCACTTCGGGAAGCGCCGTCGGAAGCGTAGCCATGACGGCAAGCTGCTCGAGGTATTCTTTCAGCGGCCGCGCAGGGGTGCCCCAGACCACTTGTCCGCCGCGCACAATCTTCGATGTGAGGACGCCGCAGCCGGAACCGAGAACTGCCCCGCGCTCGATCCGCGCCTTATCTCCGATCCCTACCTGGCCGCCGATCACCGCGTCGTCCTCGACCACGATGCCGCCGGAGAGACCGGTCTGCGCCGCAATGACGACGTTGTCGCCGATGCGGCAATTGTGCGCAATGTGAACCAGGTTGTCAAGCTTGACCCCGTTGCCGATTTTCGTGACGCCCAGCGCCGCGCGGTCGATACAAGTGTTGGCGCCGATCTCCACGTCATCGCCGATCTCGACGGTTCCCACTTGCGGGAACTTCTGGTATTTGCCGCCCTCGTGCGCGAAGCCGAAACCGTCTGCTCCGATCACCGCGCCGGAGTGAATCACCGCGTTCAAGCCGATCCGCACGCCATCATAAATAGTGACGTTAGGGTAGAGGCGGGAGCGAGCTCCGATCCGGACGTCTGCGCCGATCACGCTGCCGGTTCCGAGCCGGACTCCCGCGCCGATGATGGATTGGGCCCCCACTACGGCGTGCGGACCGATCTGCGCAGTCGGATCGATGGACGCGGAGGCTTCGATGCAGGAACTCCGGTGGATCGACGGGCGAACCAGTTCCTCGGGATAGAGCAAAGCGAGCGCGCGGGCAAAGGCCGCACGAGGATTGTCCGCACGCAGGACGGTTTGGGCATCCGGACGGGGATACGCCGGCGGAACAATCAGGCAGGCCGCCGATTGGAGTGCCGTGGCTGCAGCCTTCGCCGTTACGACGAACGCTAGTTGTCCCGCAACGGCAGTGTCCAGCGGCGCGGCTTGATCGATTTCGACCTCGCCGTCGCCGTCGTACGCGATGCCTAACTGGCTCGCCAGTTCGGAGATTCTCACGAGTTCAGTATCGCAGGCTGACCGCTCGCATATTCACCTGTGCCCTGGATTCGATCCACGCGGCAACGAACACGGTCAGGCTAACCTTCCGGAGTATTGTCACTGGGATGAGGCAGATATATTCTCTAACAAAGCTCCTGGAAGTTGGTCTAATGCCGAGCCTGTCGTTATGAAAGCTGTGATCAGTCTAATTTTTCGTGAGGAACAGGGGCAGAATCTTGTCGAGTGGGCGATCCTGGTCGCCTTCTTGACCCTCGGGTCCGCCGCCATCATGAGCCAATCCGGCAGTTCATTAACCACAGTCTGGACGAGCGCAAATAATACACTCGAGGGTCAAGTTGCGTCCGGGGCACGTCCCCAACCGGCGGGGCCAGCGGACCGGTGACGACCAGTGGGAATCATGACCACTGAGATTCCAGTCAGCCTGAAGTAGGCGACTACCCGCGCCGCGCGCCGGATGCCGCGGTAGTCGATATATTCGAGCAACAACTCCATGGATTCCCGAAGTCATCGCGGGAGCTGCCGGGCCGAGGTCGACGGTGATCCAAAATACATCCTCCTCCACCGGCTCAGGCCGAACTAACTTATTGAAGTATTGCTGCACGCATTCGACGGTTGTATTCTCAAACTAAAGTTATGAGAAGTACCACGGTACTCGCATCTGTCGTGGCGAAACCGGACATGGCGCAAAGCCAGAACGTGTCGAACAGGTAGCGAGGCCACATATGAGATCAGTGATAAATCGATTCTGCCGCGAGGAAAAAGCGCAGAATCTTGTCGAGTGGGCAATATTAGCCGGTTTCCTGACACTTGGTTCCGCGGCGGTGATGAGTCAATCCAGCAGTTCCATTACGACTATCTGGACCAGCGCAAACCTTACCCTTTTGGGTCAGGCTTCATCTGGTGCGACTGCGCTAGGAGGAAGCACGAGCGCACCGACAGGGACGAGCGGGACAGCCGGTAGCACCGGAACAAGCGGTACCAACAGCGGCACCAGCGGAACTACCACCCACCATAACAGTGGGGGCAACGGCGGTCACAGCGGTGACTACAACGGAGCGCGGGCTACGGCTTCGGTCGTCGGGGCGGACACTGACGAATTCCGAACTGTGACCTACCTCCTCGGGTAAGGCGTGTCGTACCCTTTGTTGTCCCACCACAGAATTCGATTGAGGACATCCTGTGGTGCTTCATCGGGCTCGTTCCAATCGATGGCCGACGACTGGCGCGCCGCCCAAAGCTGGCGACCGCTCAACGATCTCAACGGTGGATTCATTTCGTCCATGTGCACTTTGGGTATGACGTGCTGGTAGGGTGTGGTATCCGCTGTCGCGGTGAAGAGACTCGTCATCGGGCGCGCCGCTTTAGCAAAGCGGGTCTGCGGGGGAATGCGAAAAATATCCTGAATGGTGCGGACCAGGCTCAGATGGTTGTAGTTATTTGAATCCACAACACCTCGGCGGATGAACGGCCCTATGGCCAGCGCGACGGTCCGATGACCGTCCACGTGATCCACCCCGTCCTGCGCATCGTCTTCCACTATCAGGATGAGCGATTTGGGCCAGAAGCGGCTTTTCGAGATACCCTCCACAATTCGCCCCACTGCGAGATCGTTCGCCGCCACCATCGCCCGGGGAGTCGGAGACTTGGGATTGGTGCCATTGGTGTGGTCGTTCGAGAGGGTCAGGATGCTCAGGTTCGGCATCTGGCCGGATTTTTCGCGCAACGCTAACTCGCGGAGATACTCCTCGGCGCGGATCGCATCGGGAATGGTGGTGGAGTTACTGGGATAGCTCTGGCTGCAGTATTTGGCGAGGGCCGGAACGCCGCTCCGGGAGCCCACGGCAGTCTGCCACTTGCCTTCTTGGTAAAGCCGCCAGTATTCAGACCAGGTCATTAATTCGCTCTCATCCATATCCTGGGCGGTCTGTTTATCGGGATTCCAAAGGGCCGGAAGCTGGAATTCGCCATAGATCCGCACGTCGAGCGGCTTGGGCGAGTTCTGCCAGAAGAAGCCAGTCGGGGGCACGACCAGCGCATCACTCATGTTCCACGCGTAGCCGCGAGGCGACGCAGCAAAAGCGCGCTCTACATAGTCGCTCACAAAGGCTTGCATCAGCCACTGGTGTCCATCGAAGCTGATCGCGCCTCCAGTATAGAAATTGTCGAGGGTCACGTATTGTTCAGCCAGCGCGTGATGATTGGGCGTGATGTCACGGCCATACATGCAAAGCTTCGGATCGCCGTTAGCTTTTGTCAGGTCGCCCAGGATCTGGTCGTAGGTGCGGTTCTCCTTGATGATGAAGAAGACGTGCTGGATACCCAGCGACCACAGGTTCGCGACTCCGCCGGCGGGTTCATAGACAGGACTGTTGGCGGCGCGGACCTCACGTGTTCCGGCGGCGACCTGAGGCGCGGCTGGAGCCGGAATCGCCAGCAGTGAGCCTTCATACTGTTTCGAGTTGAAGGTTCCTTTCTTGTCCGCGGTGTTGCCGACGCCTTTGATATTAAGGACTCTGAGGCTGCCGTCGCGCGCGATGGCAAGAGCCGAAGGAAACCAGCCGGTCGGAATCGCCCCGCTGACCCTCCACCCTTTCCCCGACCGGTTCACTACAGCCACGGCATTGTTGCCCCCGCAGGCAACGTACAAGGTAAGGCCATCCGCCGAAAAAGCAGAACTGATGGGTTGGCTGCCGATCGATGCTTCAGGATAGGTGGGGATCTTCACGTCGGCACGGGCCAGGTTGCCGGTGTCGATGATGGAGACCGAGTCGGAATGGCCGTTGGAGACCACCAGCAGTTTCTCGTCCGGGCTGAGGAGCAGGTGGGAAGGCGACAAGCCGACCGCAACGCTTTTCACTTCAAACGTTCGAGTGTCTATTACGCTGAGAGTTCCAGATGCAGACGATCCCGTGACCGGATCGGTCAAAACCTGCGATCCGCTGGATGGAGCGGTGGTGTCGCCGGCTGCCGTGCGCCGGCCGCCGCGATTACTGACGAAAACCTTGCCCGTTTGGCCGACCACGGCGAAAGGTGCGATGCCGACGTCGATCTGCCGTATAACCTCGTGAGTTGTCGTGTCGATCATAGCCACGGTATTTGAGCGGCTGAAAGCGACATACGCGACCTTCCCGTCCGGCGAGAAGGCGATGCCGACTGGAAGGGGATGCCCTTTTAGTTCGATGTGACTGGTCTTTGCCGGCATGCCGATCTCCGAAAGTTCAGCAACAAGAATGCTGTCCGGTCCGTTGCGAGTCGCTTCGCTGGCCCACAGTTCGCGATCGCCAGGGCGAAATGCGATTCCGGCATAGGATGTGGACCTGGCTGAAATCTGCTTCAGCACGGCGCCGGTGCTTCCGTCCAGCAGCCAGATCGCGCGGGTGTTAAGGACCGCTAAAATGCGCTTCATCGAGTCGAACGTCATATCGACGGGGCGACCGGGGATGAGGCTCTGTTCGCCCCACGGACGGAGCAATTGACTGGTCGGCAGCAGATAAAATCCACCGGTTTGTTTTCCGGGAGCAACGTTGCTCTTTAGGATCGAGAAGATCGCGGTTTGCCGCGCGGCGAGTGCCGCGGCCGCAAGGACGAGCGACCCGGCGAGGAGCGTCCTGAACTTGAATCGGCGCATATGGGTATTGTCAGTTTAACGGGTTCTGCGGACCTGACGGTCCTGCTCTTTGTACTTCAGGTAATTGTAGTTCGTGGTCTGTAGGATGTTTATTGCCGGCTGGCTATTTTCAACGGCGCTAACTGGGCGCTTCTGAGAGCCGCCACCGGTTGGCATCTGGTTTGCTGTATGAATTGAAACATCCGTGGTCTCAAGGCGTCGACTGTAACTTCGTGTGTTAATCTGAACGTTCACCCATTAAAGGAGCTTTTTCAGCATGTTTCAATCTGTGGTCGTGAGGACCGGTTTGCTGTGCCTCGGCCTCTCTTCCCTCAGCAGCCTGGCATTTGCGCAGGCCAAGGTAGCCGTCATTAATCTGCAGCGCGCGGTTCTCGAGTCAAACGAAATCAAGAAAGCCTCGGTCGCACTGGAGGCCAAATTCAAGCCGCGCCAACAGGAGCTCGAAAAGCTGCAGCAGGATATCGAGAGGATCCAGCAAACCCTTCAGGCTGGTCAGGGCAAGCTGACGCCGCAGGGCGAAGCTGATCTTACCGCCGAAGGTACGCGTAAACAGACTGCATTGACCCGCAAGAGCGAGGATCTGCAGAAGGAAGTGGACGCGGAAAGGAACGAGATCCTGGGCAAGAGCAGCAAGCAGATGCAGGAAGTGGTTGCAAAGATGGCTGCCGATAAAGGGTACGATATTGTTGTGGACGTTTCCACCACCGTTTTTTTTAAGCCCGCGCTGGAGATCACGACCGACGCGATTGCAGCTTACAACGCGGCATACCCGGGCAAATAGCTGAGAGCCTATGGCAGGCTACCTGGACCAATACGGCGCGGGAGACGAAAGACGCGCGAAAATCGTCAAGCGCACCATCGGTGTAGTGCTCGCCGCGATTGTTTTGACTCTGTTGCCCTGGTACCTCTTCAAGAATCATTCACAAGAGAAGATCGTGAAGAACTTCCTCGCTCTGGTGCGTCAGCAGGATTACCATCTGCCTACAAGGCATGGGGATGCACTGATCCACGCGCGTGCAGTGGCTATCCCTACGATCGGTTTCTGGAAGACTGGGGACCGAAAAGCTCGGTCGATCCGAAGGTATTGCGAGTCGAGGACAGCGAATCGTGCGGCTCCGGGGTAATGTTGAAGGTACGGGCCAGCCGTGACCGCCAGGACACACTGTGGGTGGAAAAATCCAGCGACACCATTTCGTTCGCGCCTACGACAGTATGTCCGAGCAAAAGTTTTTGGGGCATGGCGGCCCATCTGACACTGGGTAAATTGCGCAAGCCGTTTTTGAATTGATCGATAATAGTTCCGATTAGAGCCGCATCACGATACGAGGGAAATCGCATGAGCACTTCGACAACGACGGGCGCCGGGCTGGAAGGCGTAGTAGCAGGCGAGTCCGAGATTTGTTACATAGATGGGATCGCGGGCATTTTAAGCTACCGCGGATTTAACATCCATACCCTGGCCGAACACGCCAAGTTCGAGGAGGTGATCTACCTTCTCTGGAATGGCACCCTGCCGAAGCAGGGGGAGCTGGACAAGCTCAAGGCCGACCTGACCGCCCATCGGGCAATCCCCCAGCCTGTGGTCGATTTCCTGGGCGCCAATGGGACTGCGCCTCCCATGGACGTCCTGCGGACCGCCGTGTCCATGTTGAGTCTCTATGATCCCATTGCGCGAGATATGACGCCCGATGCCAACGAACTCAAGGCCGTCAAGCTCATGTCTCAAACCGCGACGATCGTCACCACGCTTTGACCGTCTGCGTAAAGGTTTGCCGGTGATCGAGGGGGATCCCAGCCTTCGGCTAGGTGCGAATTTCCTGTATACGTTGACGGGCAAACGGCCTGACGATGTGATGGAGCGCGCTTTCGGAGTCGCGCTGATCCTCCATGCGGATCATGAATTGAATGCTTCGACCTTTGCGGCGCGGGTGACGGCGGCCACGCTGTCCGATATCTATTCCGCGGTGACCTCGGCAATCGGCGCATTGAAGGGACCGCTGCATGGCGGCGCGAATGAAGACGTGATCAAGATGCTGCTGGCGGTGGGCACGCCGGAGAAGGCCGTTGCGAAGGCGCAAGACATGATGGCGCGCAAGAGCAAGATCCCGGGCTTCGGGCATCGGGTCTACCGAACAGAGGATCCTCGCGCCACGCATCTCCGCGTGATGTCCGAAGAATTGGGCAAGCGAACCGGGCAGGAAGCGCTCTATCTGATGTCCAAGCGCGTCGAAGAGACGGTGCGGGCGGAGAAGAAGCTCAATCCCAATGTCGACTTCTATTCGGCCTCGACATACTATTCGCTGGGCATTCCGATCGACCTGTTTACGCCGATTTTCGCCGTGAGCCGGATGGCCGGCTGGACCGCGCATATCCTGGAGCAGTATACTAACAATCGCCTGATCCGGCCGCGCGCGGAGTACCTCGGGAAGCCTGACGGACAGACCTGGGTCCCATCGAAAGCCGCTAGGACGATGGCCATCGCGTCCGGAGTTTCGCTCGAAGAATACCTCCGCACGGAGTACGAGCCGGATTGCGATTACGTCGATGGCGTGCTGGAAGACCGGAACGTAGGAAAGAAAAAGCACAGTAGAATGCAGGGGCGGCTCGTGGAGATACTGTCCCCGCTAGCCGCCCGATACGGTTTGGAACCTTTACCTGAGCAACGGCTGCAGGTATCCCCAACGAGGGTTAGAATTCCGGATGTTTGCCTGACTCCCAAGGCCGACGATTCGGAGGTTCCGCGGGAACCGCCTGCTTTATGCATCGAGATCCTCTCTCCGGACGATCGCTTCAACCGGCTATCGAAAGTGATCGCCGATTATCTGGCGTTCGGCGTTCCCATGATCTGGATAATCGATCCGTACGATCGCGAAGCCTTTGTAGTCACTCAAGAGGACCCGGTGCCGCAGCCCTGCAGTGAACTCCGCTGGAAAGATGTGACCCTCCAGTTGGAGTAAATTTCTACCGGAATAACTATGGACGAGAAGGCTTACTATACCGAGTCCCAGACCACCAAGCAGGCGCAGCTAAATTGCCCGTTCTGCCGGACGTCCGATACTTACGACATCCGCTGGCTGGTGCGCAAAAAGAAAGACCGCCTTCCCGGCGGCGGCGATGAGCGCGACCGCGCCAAATTCGCCAAGTTTCAGAGCTACATGGTGCTGCTCGACGATAAAGCCGCTTGCAAGAATATGCGATGCCGCAAGCGCTTCGATATCTCCGGCATCAAGACTACCGCATATTTGACAGAATAATCTGTTGGCGACCCGCGATCTTCTCATTCTTGTAGCAGCCGTGCTGCTCCTGCGCCTGCCCTTCCTGAACCAGGCGGTGCTGGGCGATGAATCGACCTTTCTGGCAGCCGCCGAACATGCCCAGATCGACCCGCTGCACCCCAATCACACTCACTACATCTACACCGAAGCCGAGCGGGATGTTGATCTCCAGGGCGGCTCCCACCTGCCCTTGGACGCTTGGGTCCTCGCCGCGTTGATTGCTATTTTCGGCGAAGTGAAGGAGATTCCCTTTCACGCCGTCTACATCGCATTCTCCCTGCTTGCGGTACTCTCGATGTACTCCCTCGCCCGCCGCTTTTCAAAGCGCCCGGTTTGGGCTACGCTGCTGTTTCTCGCGGTGCCTGCCTTCGTCGTAAACGGCAGTTCGTTCGAGGCCGACGTCCCGCATCTGGCATTCTTCCTCTGCGGCGTGGCCTCCTTCATCACCGCCGCGGACCGGCGCAGTTTCGCTTGGCTGGGATTATCGGTGCTCGCGCTGACTTGTGCGGCCTTGACCGTGATGCAGGCGCAAGTCGCCGCGCCAATCCTGCTTGTCTATCTCTGGTTGTATGCGCGACCTTGGATCCCGGGATGGGTCGCGGCATTCTCACCTTGTTTCGCCCTGGCTGGCTGGGAATTTTTTGAGCGCATCACAAGCGGCGTTTTCCCCATCGCAATGACCGCTCGCTATGTGAACGAACAAGGCTGGGACGCGACGCATGTGAAGCTGCTCAGTGCGGCCGGCTTGTTGATGCACTTATGGTTCATCGTGTTTCCGCTATTGTTCGCCGCGGGCGTTTGGGCTGCTTGGAAACGCCGCGACCGCGACACTGCATTTCTCGCCCTATGGACCATCATCTATTTCGCGGCGGTCTGCGTGCCATTCATTTCCGGCTCGGCGCGGTATCTGCTGCCAATTGCCGCTCCGGTTGCGATCTGGGCGTCCTTCGCACGCAGATCGTGGGTGATTGCCGGATTCGCGTTGCAAATGGCGCTATCGCTGTGTCTCGCCATCGCCAACTATCAGCACTGGGATGCCTATCGCGACTTTGCGCGGGAGGTCGTCCAGAAAGCGGGCGGACACCGCATCTGGATCAATTCCGAATTCGGCTTACGCCATTACATGGAGGATGTCGGCGCCCGCGTACCGGTCCCCGGACAACAGATCCCCGCGGGCGACGTGGTGGTATGGAGTGAGCTGGTACATCCAGTTCGACTGACACATCCCGGTGAGTTGGTGGTGCCGCTGCTCACGGTGGATGTGCGGCCGTCGATGCCGTTCCGCATCTTCGGGGTTGAATCGCATGCCGGATTCTCGGACATCAATCGGGGTTTTTTGCCATTTGGCTTAGGCGCGGATCTGGTTGACCGCATCCACGCCGATCTCTACAAAGAAGCTAAACCAACGCTGGAAGATCTGCCGATGAACGCCCCGGAGGCCGACGCGCAGATCGTGTCTGGACTGTTCGACCTCGAACTGGGCAAACAACGTTGGATGTCCGGAAGCGCGACGGTAATGCTGGTCAGCCCCCGGGACGCAGAGCCTCTCCATGTGAACTTCTACCAACCTGACTACGCTCCCGCGCGCAAGCTGTCGATCCTGCTGGATGGCAGGATCATCTATTCCGGGGCGCTGCCGGGGTCCGGAATCCACCGCATCGTGACGCCGCCGCAAAAGGCCCGTGACGCCACCAGCCTGATAGAACTGCAAGTGGACCGAACGTTCTCCGCGCCCGGCGATTCGCGCCAATTGGGAATCGTGCTTTTCGACGTAGGTTGGGGAAAGTAATTTCGTATCATCGTGTATATGAGTTCCGAACGCATCGTTCATTGTGTAAAACTCCAGCGGGATCTGCCAGGGCTGGACGAGATTCCATTCGAGGGCCATCCGCTGGGTAAACGCATCTACGAAAACGTGTCGAAAGAAGCGTGGAAGGGATGGGTCGAGCACATGAAGATGCTCATGAATGAATACCGGCTCAACTTGGGAACCAAGGAAGCCCAGGAGTTCGTGATCCAGCAAATGGAGAATTACTTCTTTGGCTCAGGCGCTACGCCACCGCCGGACTACGTGCCGCAGAAGCATTAACGCCGGGCCGGCATTTACTTCTTCGCCGGGTGATACTGATACAACTCGAACATGGGGCGCCCATTGTCGTCGGCAAAGGTCTTGATCACCTGTTTCGTCAAACCATTCTTGGCGGCGATGGCGTCCAGCTTGTCGTCCACGCCCGCGTATACTTCCAGGCCCTTGATGTGCCCGAGAAACACATAGCCCTCTTTATTCATCTTCGACAGCGCGTCCTGGGGGGCCTTCTCGTCCACGTTCACAAAACCCATCGGCACCGTCGCCCGCTCGAGGACGCGAAGAGGCACTATGGTGCCCCAGTCGATTCCGTCGATCTCGCCATAGTGCGACTTCTCTAGATCGGCTGAAAGCGGAAACAGCGCATTAGTCCAATTGACGTAAGGACCGTCACGAATGAACTGCGCTAGATATTCGTTAGTAACCAACACGTTCTTCGCGGCAAACAATCCGACCACTACGCATAGTGCCGGAATTCCAAACTTGTTCGGCAAGCGTCGGGACGCTTCGGACAGTGGCAGCGCGAGAAACATCAGCGTCACCGGCCACAACAGGATTACGTGGTGCACCGACGCGCCCGCGATCAGTCCATTACCGCCTTTGGTGATCAGCATGAGCCCCCAGCCCACCACGCAGAAAATCAGAGCGAACATCATGGGCCGCCAGGCGCGAGTGCGCCACGCAAAAGGGATCAGCAGGATCGCGAGTCCATATGCCCAGAGCATCCAGTTCCTCTGCGTGATTCCAGTGTTCTCGCGCAGTTGTAGGGAGGTCTCCTCAATGTCCGTGCGGGCCTCGCGCGGAGGCTGTACCCAATCGTCGTAGACGATGTACATGAACATGGCGTGAGCATCGAACGTACGGTGGGCAGCTACCAATTTGTCGTCGAAGTTATCGAAGGAAAAGGTGGCATTCTCGCCCAGGGTCGAATTGGGTTTGTGCACGTTGTACATGATGAACGGCATGGCGCCGATCGCAAAACTACCCGCCGCAATCGCCAGGTTGCGCGCGGAGACGCGCTGCCAGATATAGCGCGGATAAATCGCCAGACAGGCCGCACCCAAGCCGCCGGCCAGCCAGAAAAATAGCGCCTTCTCCCATAACGCCAGCCCCGCAAGAAATGACGCCAGCGCCAGGAAAGCTGGCTTTCCGGTTTCGTGATAGCGGATGAAGGTCAACATCACGGCTACGAGGAAAAAATGCTGCAGCGCGCACGGACCCCAGTCGAAGACGCTGGTCATCAGGTACATCGAGTCGGTAGCAAGCAAAATAGTGGCGATGGCCGCTGCGCGCCTGCCGCCCGCCCTTACCATAATCGGCCAGAACATCACCATGGCGATTGCGGCAATCAGCATAGCCGGCACACGCAGCGAATAGGTCGAGGGATACCAGACCTTGAAGATCGGCCACCAGATCCATGTCTTGAGCGCGCCCGCATAACTGTTGATCATCAATGGGATCCAGCGGTGCCCCAGATGACGTGAATAGAAGGCCAGCCCGCGCTGGAAAATCGGCTCGGCGAAGACGACTTCGTCGTGCTGGAATCCTGCATAAGGAATCAGCAGTAATCCTGCCAGGACGAAATACAGATTGGCGAATGCCAGGATGAGAATGGATCGGGATTTCATCGAAAGGGTAACCTACCAGTTTAGTGCCGCGCGGATCCACCGCTTCCCGGGCTATTCTGCAAGCTTGGGATTCACCATCCATCGCAGCACTCCGTGGGGTTCGCCGCGAAACTGTTCGATGTCGATGCAAAGCATCGCCCCCTTGCCCATATGGACCTGTAACACCGGTGAACCGAGCAGCCTCGCCGCAAGTGTGCTTAACAGCGGCTCGTGACCAGCGAGCAGCACCGCATCGAGATTTCGCATGCCGCGCAGTTCCTCCCATACACCTTGGGGACTCCCTTCGGGAACCAGAACCCGCGTCTGTTCAACGGCCGATTCGACGTGCAACGTTTCGCGCGCCATCTCCGCGGTCTGCACTGCCCGGACGAGCGGACTGCTTACTACCAAATCAGGCTGAACGCGCGCGCGTTTTGCGAGGCGAAGGACACCGGCCAGTTTGCGGCGTCCTTCTTCGGTGAGTTCGCGGTCGAAATCCGCCGTTGCGGGGCCGGCGTCTTCCGCAATGCCATGCCGCAATAAGTAGATGCGCATAAGCTATTCTATCGGGCGTCATATCCGTGGGGGCGCGATCAATACTGCAGCTTCAAGCCGAACTGAATGACGCGCGCCGATTCTCCCGTAGCCACGATCGCCTGCGTAGCGGGAGTAGAGACGGTGTCGCAGCAGGTATGTCCGAAGAGAGTCGAGGTCGGACTCGTCGAGCCGTCGCTGGCGTCGCGCGGATTATCGAAATTGGCATGGTTGAGCGCGTTGAACGCTTCCCCGCGTAGCTCCAGGCGTAGCCGGTCGTTCAGGCGGAATTCCTTGGCCGCGCTGAGATCGGCATTCCAGTAAGGCGCAGCGCGGAAAATGTTGCGCCCGGCGCCGTCCGATCCTGGCGGCGGAATCACGAAGCTGCTGGTTTCCTTATAGAAATAAACGGGACCAATGACTCCGGGCGCATTTTGCAGATTCACTTGGGGCTTTGGTCCGACGATGTTCGCGCGCGACGTGTGCGAATAGTTGTTGGTGTATTCGCCGCTGCGCACGCTGAAGGGTTCGCCGGACATGCCGGTGAGAATTCCCTTGACGCTCCAACCGCCCGCGATGGTGTCAAGAAAGCGCGGCATATTGGAGCCGAACTTCCGGTTGCGGCCAAAGGGCAGGTCGTAGGACCAGCTGGTTGTCAGCACATGCGTGCGATCGAAATCTGAAAGGCCGCGTTCGTTGTTCCAGTTCGTGCCATCGGCGGGTGCGCGCGAGGTGGTCTGGCTTAGGCCGCCGGTAGCGCTCGCGGCGATGGGATCCACGGATTGGTCATCGATCGATTTGCCGAAGGTGTATGCCACGCGTAGTAAGAGACCCCGGTCGAAGCGCTTCTGCAGCACCGCCTGCAGGCTGTGATAGTACGAGTCGCCGCCTGAATCGATATAAGTAATGGCGTCGAACTGCTGATTTGGACGCAGTTTGCCCGCGAGCGTGGTTGACTCCATCCGCTCGGCAAACCCACCCGCGTTGTTCAAATTCAGATCATTGGCCGAAGTTGTCGAATTGACAAACGTGCTGGTAAGAAGGCCCGACGTCACGAGTGGAATGCTCTGGCCTTTCACGCCGGAAGGGCAACTGGTGCCATCGGCGTGGCAGCCGGCGGTGACGTTCTGCTGCATGAGCAGGAACGACGGCACAATCGGCAGGGCGCTGATCTGATTGATATCGTAACCGCGGTATAGCCGCGTGCCCCGCTTGCCGATGTACCCGGCTTCGAGAACGAAGCCTTGACCGAGTTCCCGTTGGATCGTGAAATTCCATTCGTGGACGGTGGGCACCTTAAGGTTGGGGTCGAAGGTCACCAGGTTCGGCGCAGATGCATACAACTGGTACGGCGGGGTGGTAAAGGTCGACGGTTGTAAAGAGGGCGCGGGCAACTGCTCGGGAAATCCCTGGTTGATGCGCAGATTCGGCACGGAAGGACAGCCGGCGACGGGCGTAACCGTCGGCCGAGCCACGCATGTAGCCGTGAGTCCCGGGACTGACCCTGCGACCGATGTCACCTGGAAAGAGGAAAGCGTGTCGAACGCCAGCGAATAGCCCGTGCGGATGACGGTCTTCGCCAGCGGACTCCACGCCAGGCTGAGGCGAGGAGCAAACGCATCGAGGTTATTTCGCTTGAACCACCGGCTGGCAGGGACGAACGACACCAATCCTGTTCCTCCGATAATCGGCTGATTCGGAACATAAGCTGGCCCATTGGCTTCGCCCGGCGCAGGATTAGCCTCCCAACGCACCCCTGCCGTGAGCGTGAAGGTCGTGCTGAGCTTCCATTCGTCCTGTACGTACGAATCATACTGTTTGAGCCGGTTGCTGAGCGTGAACAGATTCACCGAGTTTCCATTCGAAAACGGCAGGTAGGTATTGTTCTGCAGATTCGCCAGAAACGCCTGGCTCAGGCTCGCGGGAATGCCCATCAAGTCGTTGATCGTGCCCTGCAAGCGATTGCTGTCCGTTGCATTGATGCCCGCGACCGTCGATGTCGCGGTGGCCGGAAGGTTGAATCCGCTCGGCGGACGCAGCGTGTAAGAGAAGGAAATCAGCGGCGTCACCGCGACCGAACTCGGTTCACCGCGTTGATCGTTGTGCTGGTAGAAGCGAAAATTCAGACCGGTCTTGATGATATGGCTGCCGCGGACAATGGTCAGGTTGTCGAGCACCTGCGGCGTGGTAATCTCGCGCGCTGTTTCCGGGACGTTGCGGCAAGGTGCGTCGATATTGTTGAACGCCGAGCCTAAGCCGCGGCAATACGCTGGAACATTGGGCCAGCTCGGATTCGCTTGGCCTTGCGTGAAGATCGCGCTGAAACGCGAGACTCCCGCCGTCAGTTCATTAAAAATGTGCGCCGAAAGCACACTATGCAATCCGATCGCTCCGTTGTCGCTGCCGCGATACACTTCGCCCAGCGGCGGTGTATTCGGATAGAGCTGCGGCCGGCTATTTACCGGATCGCCCCCGAGTGTATTGTCGGACCCGTGAAGATAGCGCGCGAATAGATTCTCATTGTCATTGATGGAATGATCGATGCGGTATAGCATGCCTTGCCCGCGATCCCGCGTCGGACTGTTCCATTGGTAACCGGCCGTATTCAAGCCATCGCCGACGGTATAAAGATTCGGCGTCGGCATAGTGCTTAACAGCTTTGCCACCGTCGGGATCCTCGCCGACGTGGCTGGGGTCGTTGGCATACATGTTAAAGCTGGCCACGCAGTTCTGGTCGGTATTGTCGGCGCAGTTCCGGATACCGGGACGCAGAGCGCCAGTGTGAGGATCGACCAGCACCACGTTGTTGCGCGTGATGGTCTGCCCATCGAAAACAAAAGGCTGCTTAGGATTCGCGACCCAATAGCGATAATTTCCCGCCAACGCCGAGGGTGTATAGACCACCGGCGTAGAACCGTACGCCTGGCTGATGGGCTCCGAGTAGTTGGTCATGGTGTCCTGCCAGCTGGCGAAAAAGAAGGTCTTGTTCTTTCGGATAGGACCGCCCACGCCCAGCCCGAACTGGTTCATCCGCAAATCCGGTTTCGGAGTGCCAAGCGCATTCGCGAAAAATTCGTTGGAATCAAGATCGGTGTTGCGAAGGAACTCGAAGGTGGTACCGTGGAACTGGTTCGTGCCGGAACGCGTCGCGATCGACGTGTTGGCGCCGCTGTTCCGCCCCAGCTCCGCGGTCGGATTACTCGTGACGACCTTATATTCCTGTACGTCATCCGGATTCAGGCGGTAGATGTTGTTCATCGGGTTTAGTACCGAAGATTCATTGGCATCGATGCCGTCAATGGTGGTGTTGTGAGACATGTCCCGGGAGCCATTCACATGCACACCAGTCCCTGTAGCATTGGAGGATGTCTGCACTACGCCGGGCTCGAGCGCCAGGAGTCCCAAGGGATTGCGCCCGTTGAGCGGAAGATTGACAATCTCCTGTTGCGAAATCACGTTGCCCACTTCGGCATTGCTCGATTGCAGCGTCTCAGACGACGCCGTCACGGTGACCGTATCGGCCGTATCGCCAAGCTGCAGCGTCACGTTGACCGTCAGGGGCGATTCGACGTCGAGGATGTTGCCCGATTGCCGCGTGATTTTGAAACCCTGCTTCTCCACCGTGATGACGTATGTTCCAATCGGAAGCCCCGGGAAAGAATAAACGCCGTTGCCCGTCGTGTTTTGAGATAGCGACACACCGGTCGCCTGATTCATCGCGGTGACTTTCGCTTCTGGAATGACCGCGCCGGAACTATCCGAAACGATCCCTGAGATCGACGCGGTCGAGGTCTGCGCGGAGGCCACTGTCGGAAGTAAAGCCGAAATTAGGAGGAGTGCAAGAGCTTTCATGCGTGACCTTTGTGTACTCAAAGATACCATGCAGCGGCACTATTTTTGAAAGACCGCGTGCCTGCCGTTTTCCGATCGATACATGCACTGTCCCGAATGCGCACAGCCGGGCACACTCACCAGCTTGTGGCCCGTCTTGAATGTCTGATTGAGCCGTTCGAAATAAGTCATCCCGCGCTGACGGCGATTTGGACCCTGGACCATCGCCGGACAAGTCTTGTCCATGTTGTGCTCGTCGGTAACATCGAGTTCGCCGAGTAAGTAGGTAACGTCGCGCTTTGGATAATTCATTTTGATCGCAGCGGAGCCCGCCTCCAGAGGATATCCGGTCATTCCCTCGAGTCCATATTTATAACGGTTGAACTTCGGGCAACTCGCACCCGGATTCTCAACTGGCCTCCAGGATTCCAGATACAGATAGCTGGACGGGTTCGCCACCAGGTAGCGGATCGGCAGGCCCAGGGCTCCATCAACGCGATTGGTCGCGGCATAGCGTTGCACGAATTGCCCGCCGGCCGAGTGACCTGCGACCACGATCTCCTTCACCGCGGGAAACAACTCGCGTTTAGCGACCATACGCAGAAGGGTGTCCATCGCAGTGAAGGAACTGAGCGGAGCATCGTTCGTCGATATCCCATCCGACCAGCCGCGGCAGTAAAAGGTCGCTTCGCCGGGTGCGGGCTTATCCTTGCAGGTGCCGTCCACCGCGTGGAACTGCGGAGCAATCACCAGTGTCCGCTCCATTTCATGGGAGTCCTGCGTGCCGTCGATCGCGGTTTTGTAGTAGACCTGCCCGTCGCGGTGCAATCCGTGCACAAGGATGTATACCCGCTCGACATTAGGGGCAGCCTCTGTCAGCGGAAGACTGCGGTACACGAAGAAATAACGGCCCTCTCCTAATGGCACTTTTTCGGTACAAGCCGTATCCGCGGTAATGCAGGGTGCGGCCATGGCCAATGAGCAGAAGAGAAGTACAAAGAAGAGAAATACAAAGAGTCGCACTGCAATGTATTGTCGCGCATCCGTTATTTCAGTGCGATAGAATACGTGGACAGTCGTAAGGGTAATCACGAATAAGGGGATTGGCAATGAGAATTCACGTAATGGCTGCGATTGCCTTGTGTGCATCGGCAGCGCTATTCGGGCAGGAGTTCCGCGGTACGTTTAGCGGCTTGGTGACAGACGCGCAGGGAGCTGCCATCGCCAAAGCCAAGATCGTCGCCATCGAGAAATCCACAGGTAACAAGGCTGAGACTTTATCCTCGGAAACCGGCGAGTATACGATCCCGTTCCTGACTCCCGGCGAATACGAGATCACCGCTGAGATGGCCGGGTTCAAAACCTACAAGCGCGAAGGCCTGACACTGAGTCTGGGCGAGCATCCGGTGGTAGACATCAAGCTCGAGTTGGGCGCTACCAACCAGAGCGTGATGGTCAGCGCCGAAGTACCCATGATTCGAGTCCGCCAACGCCAGCGTTGGCCAGGTGATCTCCTCGGAAGAAGTGGAAGAGGTGCCGATGAATGGCCGCACCGCGCTGATGCTATCGCGCCTCTCCATGGGGGTGATCGGCACCAATGAGCCAGGTCCGGTACGGCCGTTTGATAACGGCACCGTTGCAGGCTTCAGCGTTTCCGGCGCTCCGACGCAATCGAACGAGTTGTTGATCAACGGCGTGCCGGATGCTACCTGGGACAAGCGCCTCGCTTACAGTCCGCCGCAAGACGCCGTCCAGGAAGTGAGCGTCCATGCTTTCGAGTCCGATGCGGCGTACGGGCACACCGGCGGAGGCGTCGCGAACCAGATCACCAAAGGCGGCGGCAACCGCTTTCACGGTTCGATCTATGAGTTCAACCAGGTGTCGAAACTGGATGCGAACTTGTTCTTCAGTAATGCCAACGGAGTCGGACGGCCGGTCAGCAACTATAACCAATATGGGCTAACTGCGGGCGGTCCGGTGATCCTCCCGAAAATTTACAACGGCAAGAATAAAGTCTTCTGGTTTTTCGCCATGGAGAAGCTACATGATTCCGATCCGGCAAATTCTGTCGTCGAGGGTGGATCAACGTACACCACGGTGCCCACACCCGCGGAGCGCACCGGTGACTTCTCGGCGTTGCTGGCCGTTCCAGGTACCGGCGCTTCTTACCAGCTCTACGATCCCGCTTCCGGCTCACTTTCTGGCACGACGATCAATCGAACCCCCTTCGTCAATAACATCATTCCGGCGAGCCGTCTCAGTCCCATCGCGCTCAACTATATGAAGCTTTATCCGCTGCCCAACCTCACGGGCGCCGTCAACGGCGAAAATAACTACGGCATCACTATCGCGGACTCCGACGGCTACGACAACGAGATGGGACGTATCGACGTGAACCTCAGCGACAAGAACCGGCTGTCTTATGATTTCCGCCATAGCTATCGTCTACAGAACAAAAACATTTATTTCAGCAATCCCGCTTTCGGCGATCTGCTCAGCCGGACCAATTGGGGGACATCGCTGGATGATATCTACACGCTTTCCCCGTCGCTCATTCTCGATGTCCGGGGAAGTTGGACAAGGTTCCGCGAAGCCAACGCCTCGCCAGGTGATGGCATCGACCCTGCGACTTATGGATTTCCGTCCTATCTGGCGCAGAATTCACTTTTCGCAGGGCTGCCGTACATGCAGTTTGCCGGCGGCTGCGGAGCCAACGGCGTGGCGTTTCAATGTATCGGTATGACCGGCGATAGTAATACGCCATATGACATTTTCCAGATCTTCGCATCCATCGTGAAGATCACCGGCAATCACACCATTAAGGCCGGCGCGGATCTCCGCGATTATCGCGAGAGCACCTATGGCGCACGGCAATTCGGACGGTTCGTTTACCTATAACTCGAGTTGGGTTACCGGCCCCAAAAGCACCGCGTCCGCGCAACCATTCGGCGGAGACATGGCGTCATTTCTTCTGGGACTTCCGACGAGCGGCGGTTATGACCTGAATACTCATAGCACGGCGAAATCCGATTACTATTCGTTTTATATCCAGGATGACTGGCGCGCCAGGAGTAACTGGACACTCAATCTCGGACTGCGTTGGGAGCATGAAACGCCCACCACAGAGAGATACAATCGCGCAGTGAATGGCTTCAACCCGACTGCCGTGAATCCGGTTTCCGCTGCCGCAGCCGCAGCCTACGCGCAGAACCCCGCCGCGCTTTTGCCGGCGAGCCAGTTCTCAGCGCTCGGCGGGTTGACCTTCGCCAACGCGAGCAATCCGAATATTTATAACACCGAGTCCAGTGTTTTTAGCCCGCGTTTCGGAGCCGCTTGGACACCCTCGCGATTGGGGCACAAGACAGTATTGCGCGGCGGCTTCGGACTGTTTGTCGCGCCTAATGGAATCAATGGAGCGCAAACGTTGGATCAGGAAGGGTTCAGCCAGACAACGACCTTTGTTGCCACAAGCAACAGCTACTTGAGCCCGGCGGCAACTCTCTCCAACCCATTTCCGGGCGGGATTCTGCAACCTACCAGCAACAACGGTCCAGGAACATTCCTGGGGCAAGGTATCACTATCTTCAACCCGCACGTTCTCAACGCCTATTCGGCGCGTTGGAATGTTGGAATTCAACAACAGGTGCCGGGAGGAATTGTCGTCGAAGTCGCGTATATCGGCAACCACGCAGTGCATCTGCCCATCACGACGCAGCTCGACTACATTCCTCGCAAGTACTTGAGCACGGATCCCTTTCGCACCGCGGCAGAGGCGGCGAATTATAGCGTGCTGAGCACCTCCGCAAAGGGCGTCGACGGAGCAGCCATCCTGAATCCTTTCGCCGGCCTGCTTCCGAATTCCAGCTACAACGGCACCACCGTCAATCTGCAACAACTGCTGATTCCATATCCTCAATATCCCGTGCCCTCCGCGCCGCAGAGCACCAGTAACGGAGTGGTCGAGCAATACAACAACGCCGGCGAATCCTATTACAACAGCCTCAATGTCCGCGTACAGAAGCGCTGGACCCACGGTTTGCTGTTGATTGAGAACTTCACCTACAGCAAATTGATCGAGAGGGTCAACTATTTGAATGACAGCGATCCGGCCCCGGAAAAACGCATCGGATCGGACTCGCGGCCGCTTCGCGAGTCTTTGGCCGTCAGCTACGATCTGCCGTTCGGCAAAGGGAAACGGTATGACATCCCGAACCGGTATCTCAACTGGATCGGGGGAGGGTGGGCCATGAATGGAGCGATCATCTTTCAGTCCGGTCCACCTCTAAATTGGTCTACCAACGCTGTCTACCTGGGGGGGCCGCTGAATTACAACCCTCATCCCCAGAATCCATTGACGCCCGGCGCGGCATTTAATACCGCGGAGTTCTACACGGCATCGAGTTTGCAGCCTGAAGATGCCATCCGTACATTCGATACGCAGTTCGGTAACGTTCGGCGCGATCCCACTAAGAATGCGGATCTTTCCCTCTTGAAAAAGCTTCAGTTGCGGGAACGGATGTATTTACAACTGAGGTTTGAAGGCTTCAACATCACCAATCGCGTGACCTTCGCGGCGCCGACCTCTCTCAGTCCAACGAACGCCAGCTTCGGAGAGATTACCAGCCAGGCGAACACGCCGCGACGAATTCAGATAGGACTGCGATTAGTCTGGTGAGCCTTCGCGTGTGACAGGCTTCAGCCGGGCTGAAGTCTGTCACACAAGCCCGCATTCTTAGTCCGCGCGGTAGTTAGGAGCTTCCTTCGTTATGATCACGTCGTGGACGTGGCTCTCGCGCAGTCCGGCGGGCGAGATCTTAATGAATCGCGCGTGCTGCTGTAACAGCGGGATATCACGGCAACCGCAATAACCCATTCCCGACCGCAGTCCGCCCACCAACTGATACACCAGGTCAGACAGAGGACCTTTCGAAACTACGCGCCCTTCAATTCCCTCAGGCACCAGTTTGGAGTTGGGATCCTGCGCGTAGCGGTCGGTATTGCCCGTTGCCATCGCGCCCAGCGACCCCATACCGCGATAAGTCTTGAACGTGCGGCCTTGAAAGAGGATGGTCTCGCCCGGGCTCTCATCCGTTCCCGCCAGCAAACTGCCAATCATGACCGAATCCGCGCCTGCGGCAATCGCTTTCGTGATATCGCCGGAGAACTTTACGCCGCCGTCGGCGATCAGCGGAATGTTTGCGCTCCGCGCCGCGCGGCTGCACTCTCTGATGGCCGTAATCTGCGGAATGCCGGCGCCCGAAACCACACGAGTCGTGCAAATCGATCCCGGACCAATGCCGACCTTGATGCCGTCAACGCCCAGCGCGATGAGATCGCACGCGCCTTCGTAGGTGCCGATGTTCCCCGCGATGAGCTGCAGGTCCGGAAGTTTGCTTTTGATCGTCTTCACTGCCTCCATCACCCGGGAGCTGTGGCCGTGTGCGGTGTCGATGGCGATGACGTCGACCTTACGCCGCACCAGTTCCTGCGCGCGCTCAAAGAAGTCTCCGGTCGCCCCGATCGCCGCGCCCACCCGGAGCCGCCCTTGGGAATCCTTGGCGCTGTTGGGATACTTCAGCTTCTTCTGAATGTCTTTAACGGTGATGAGGCCTTTCAGGCCGTAGTTCTCGTCCACCACCAGCAACTTCTCGACGCGATGATGGTGCAGGATCTCTTCGGCGTCGTCGAGCGTAGTGCCGACCGGAACCGTGATGAGATTATCTTTGGTCATCACGTCGCTAATCGGCAGGTCGAAGCGCGTCTCGAAGCGCAGATCGCGATTGGTGAGAATGCCCACCAGCCTGCCCGCAGCCGAAACTACCGGGACGCCGGAGATACGATACCTCTCCATGAGAGCCAGGGCGTCGGAAATTTTCTTGTCGGGCAGAATGGTAACAGGATCGACGATCATCCCGCTCTCACTCCGCTTTACCCGATCGACTTCTTCCGCCTGGCGCTCGATCGTCATGTTGCGATGGATAAAGCCGACACCGCCTTGCTGGGCCAGCGCAATGGCCAGGTGCGACTCCGTCACCGTATCCATCGCAGCGCTCACGATCGGAATGTTGAGATGGATTCCGCGCGTGAGCATCGTCCGGGTGTCTGTCTCGGCTGGAATCACGTCGCTGCGCGCGGGGACCAGCAGAACGTCGTCAAATGTGAGTCCTTCCTCGATTGAATCCGGGATCATGATGAATTCTCTATTTTAGCGTGGGTGTGGAATTGTACTTCGCAGAGTTTGCCCGTGTGACCATCGCAATTTCCGGGAGCGGCTCACGCTGTATGCTGTTACTATGTGTCTCCTGATCATTGGGATCGCCTTTCCCCGGTTGGTGCTGGTGCTGTTGTTTTTCTTCACGCAATTTCTGGACCGCGCATATCATGGCTTACTGCTTCCATTGCTCGGGTTTATTTTTCTGCCGCTGACCACCTTGATCTACGCCTGGGTGGTGAACAGCGGCGGTAGCGTGCAAGGCATCTATGCGGTCGCCATTGTAGTCTGCGTTTTGGTGGATCTGGGGCTGATTGGGCACACCGCCCGCAGCAGTCGCAACTGATGGTCGCGAGGATCAACGAAAATGAATCGCAGAGAACTTGGAAGGATCATCGGCGGAGCCGCTCTCACGGCGGCATCGAACCGGCGAATTCTGGGAGCGAATGACAAGCTCGGTATCGCGCTGATCGGCAGCGGGCGCCGTGGCCGCGAAGTCATGGGTGCTTTTCTCAAAGGCGGCCAGGTGGAACTGCGCGCCATATGCGACGTCTATGATGTGCAACGGCAGCGCGCGTTGAATGTCCTCTCCCTGACTGGTGATAAGCCGTTTCTGTGTACCGCGCACGAAGAAGCGTTGGCTCATCCCGGCGTGGACGCCGTGCTGCTGGCTGTGCCGGACCATCTTCATGTCAGCCTCGGCTGCGCCGTCCTGGCCGCGGGCAAACACGTTTATCTCGAGAAGCCCACTACCCACCGGTACACCGAGCAACATCAGTTGCTGCAAGCGGTAAAAGCCAGCGGTAAAGTGCTGCAATGTGGAACTCAACAGCGTAGCGGCGCACATTATCAGCAGGCAAAAGAGGAGATTTTCGATAAAGGCAAGTTGGGAAAAATCGCCATCGTAAGAGCTGCATGGAGCAATTTTCCGTGGCAGGCGCGGAACATCACTCCCGCCCCCAAGCCCGCCAACCTCGATTGGGAGCGCTTTCTCGGGCCTGCGCCGAAGCGTCCCTATGAGACGGCTCGCTACGATTCGTGGCGCTGTTTTCACGATTACGGCAATGGTTTGCTGGCTGATATTCTGACGCACTGGGCAGACGTCGCGCAGTGGATGATGGGCGAAACCCAGCCGGCGAGCGCGGTTACCCTGGGCGGCATTTATCAATTGAATGATGGGCGAGACAATCCCGATACCGTCAATGCGATCCTCCAATATAAGAGCGGCTGGAATTTGACCTTCGAATCGAGCGTTCTGCCACTCGGGGACGATCGGCCAGGGGTTGTCTTTCTGGGAACTGCCGGCACGCTTGAGATAACGCGCTCTGATTATCGGTTCAGGCCCCATAAGGGCGAGGTCGTCGAGGTCCGCGCATCTGGCACGCTGGAAGCCGCTCACACTTCCAATTTCGTGAATGCGATTCGCAACGGCGGAGCGCTCAACGCGCCTGTCGAAATCGGCATCGCGGCTTGCAATCCGGTGCACCTGGCGCTGGAGGCGTACTGGAACAAGTCGCGAGCCGAATGGGGAACGCTATCGTAGAGCTTGCCAAAGTGCCTACTGATGCTGCACGGCAAATAAAAAACCACGGCTGACCCCATTTGCATCCGTACCTGAGAGAAGATATAGTGCTAGAAGCAGTTCGTACCAGGAGGCAGTCGTGAAGAAGATTGTATTTTCGTCCGTTATGGCCCTGTCGCTTTTCAGCCTCAGCGCTTTTGCAGAAGAGTTCCACGCTTACATCAGTGACTCAAAGTGCGGTGCCAAGCACGCCAGTGACATGAATGCCAAGTGCGTCAATGGCTGCGTGAAGGGCGGCGCGGCTCCGGTCGCAGTCGTAGGCGAAAAAGTCTACAAAGTTGACGATCCGTCTAAAGTGATGGACCATCTCGGCCACAAGGTGACGATCACCGGGAAAGCCGATGGTGACACGCTTAAAATTGATAGCGTAAAGATGGCCGAGTAAAATCTCAGAAAGGCCGCGGTTCCACGTGAGACCCGCGGCCTTTCTCCATTAGCTCAGAAGTATTTTGATGGATTCCCGGCAAAAAGCCGGAAGGTCGTCTGGTTTTCGCGATGTGATTAGGTTGCGGTCCACGACGACTTCACTATCCTCCCAGTTAGCCCCTGCATTAATGACATCATCTTTGATCGCAAAGAAGGATGTCGCCCGCCGTCCTTTCAGGATTCCAGCCGAACAAAGTATCCAGGGTCCGTGGCAGATTGCCGCCACTAACTTATTCGCGGTATCGCAGTCCTTCACGAACTTCATCGCTTTGTCGTGCCTCCGAATGTAATCGGGAGCGAACCCGCCGGGAGCGATGACGCCATCGAAATTAGCCGGTGCGAGTTGGTCGTACGATAAATCGGCCTTCGCTGGGTAACCCGTTTTGCTGCTATAGGTGGCGCCTGCAATGGCTCCTGCAAATACGACCGACGCGCCAGCTTCTTTGAAGCGATAGTACGGATACCAGACCTCCATTTCCTGATACAAATTATCAATCAGGATGACAATCTTCTTTCCGGTGAGTTCCATGCTCTTATTGTAGATTCAGCAGGCCCGTCAGCCTGCGGATTAGCTCCGCGTCGGCCAATGCTGTTCGAGCATACTATAAACCTGGAGGTCGACAAAATGATCGTAGAGCCATTCCGCTTCCCGCAGAGTACCTTCGTGAGTAAAGCCTAAGCGCTGCGCGATCGCACAGCTTTTCTTATTGCCTGTCGCGCAGCGGATCTCGATACGGTGCAGTCGGTAATGGCTGAACGCCTCTGTTACTACTGCCTGACAAGCCAGCGTCATGGCGCCCGTGCCGCGATACTCGCTTGAAAGCCAGTAACCGATACTGGAACTGCGGTGCCGGGAATCGATGGCGTGCAGCCCTATAGCGCCGGCTAACTTATCGGAGACCCAGATGCCGGCTGAAAATCCATTAGACTCTTTGTGCCGCGAGAGGGATTGCCGAATGTGTTCGGCCGTATCTGCCGTGGTGTGCGACCAGTCAAGCCACGGCAGCCATTGGCGTAAACTTGCCCGGTTGCTGTCAATCAATTGACGGAGATTATCTGCGTGTCGTTCTTCAAAGAGGCGAATCTCAATGGGACCAAGAGTTGACATTCCTGCGGAAATAGGGAACATGTCGGATTGATGTTACGTACGATCTTAGCAAACGCTATGCGAAATGTAAGTCAGTTGAGTACTAAACGATCCACTCTGGCCGACTGGGCTTTCACTATTATCGTATTCCTCTTTGCGACCAGCACTATTGCTCAACCCTTCGTGATACCCACTCCCTCCATGGAGCCCACCTTGATGACGGGCGATCATTTGCTAGTCGATAAGTTAGCTTATGCACCCCGCAATCCGGTTAGTGCCCGCATCCTTCCCTACTGTGACGTCAAACGGGGCGATGTGATCGTCTTCCGATGGCCCGTAGATATTTCGCAGACTTACGTGAAACGCGTTATCGGCGTTCCTGGTGACCGCCTCCGCGTCGAAGGCAAAGATGTGTATCGGAATGGCGTTAAACTCCTGGAACCCTACGCGCAACACATCGACTCGCGCCGCATACCCTACCGCGATGACTTTCCTTCTACCCCGGTGCCGGAAGAGATCTACCCGCGAGCGAGGCTGATGTTGGACCGGAATATCCGCAATGGTGAGCTAGTCGTGCCGGAGGGCCAATACTTCGCCATGGGAGACAATCGTGACAATTCCTCCGATAGCCGTTTTTGGGGCCTGGTGCCAAGAGAGAATATTATCGGCAAGCCCGTCATCATCTACTGGTCCTACGACGCGTCAACGGAAGATTTGAGCAGCTACAGCCTGCGCCATTTTCTGGACGTAGCAACGCATTTCATAACCAAAACACGTTGGGAACGGATGTTCAAATTAGTCCGCGGTGCGTAGCCGGGAATTGATCGCTAGTTTCGCGGCCCGATGACTTCCGTGCGTCCGGTGAGTGGTTGAACGATAATGCCTCCGCACACAGCGACACCGGTCTGCATTAGGGCGTGCAGGAAGTTCTGCAGCAGCGCATAGAACACCGGTTCGGTCAGCGGTTGCTTGCCCGGAAGCCGGAACGATGCGGGGAGTTCCTTGGAGATCCGGATTCGGACTGCGTTGCCCTGGTTCTTGCCCGAACGATCTTTTTTGTTCGCCAGCGAGATCGGCGTCTGCATAACGAGACCTGTCCGGCCGTCTATATAGAACTGGCAGCGCGAAAACCAACCGAGATTACCCGGATCGGCGGCATCGAAAAGCAGAAGTGGCGCCGAACGGCCCACCGCCGTCAAGTCGAGAACAATGCCTCTCGCACCGTCCTTCACTCGCGCATCGAAGCCTGCCTGCCGCGCCGCGGCAGTTACCAGTTCGGCATCGAGTTCCAAAAGAATTAGTTTGTGTTCGCCTGCTTGTAAAACTTGCATTCTTACGCCTGTCTGCCGTTTCCCTGCAGGGCGGAGTTCACGTCGGGAAAGAAAGGAATCACGTTCACTAGCCGGGTCATCCGGAAAAGTTCTAGAACGCTGGTCTTCGCTCCGACAATGCGCAACTCGGCGCCCCCCTGTGTAGCCTTTCCGAAGCAGTATGCCATGATCCCAATGCCCGTGCTGTCGACGTGGCTCACCGCGGTGAGATCCAGAATGATCGTTCGCGCACCCTCGGCGATCGCCGCCACCACCTCTGGTTGAATATAACCGCTTTCGCGGCCCAGCGAGATGCGTCCCCCGATTTCAATCACGGCGACGCCGTTCTCCATATTCCGCTTTTCGATCTTGAGATTCATCTTCTTCGAAGCCTCCAGCATACCGCGAGCAGCGGAACCCGGTTTGTAGTACGATGAACAAACATCGGCAGAAAATTATGGGATGGATCGCACTATTCGTCCTTAGCCTTCAGTCGGCAGGCATTTGCCTCGCCGCTCAGCCGATTGAAATCCTCTTCGACTTCAAAACGCCGCCTGAACTGGCCGTGGTAAACGTAATGAAATCGGAGATTCGCGAAATCCTCGGGCCGGCACAACTCAATCTCACTTTTCAGCGCGTCGGCGACATCGGTTCGGTGGCGAAATTTCGGAAGATCGTCTTGATCCGGTTTCAAGGAGTTTGCCAGTCCGGTTGGTCCGTCGAGCAGATTCAGTTGGAACAGCCATCGCTGTTGGATTATCCCGCCCTCGGTAGAACAGAAATATCAGGCGGGCATGTAATGCCGTTCGTGCGCATCTTTTGTAACGAAGTAAGGGCCTTTGTTCCCACTGTGTCCCGAACGCCACAGCAGCAGATGTATGGAAGGGCGCTAGGGAGGGTAGTTGCGCATGAACTGTATCACGCCTTGCTATCGACGGTTGACCATGCTCATACAGGAATTGCTCGCTCTGTGCAAACAACACGTGACCTTACGCGGGAAAAATTTTTGTTGGATAGCGCTTCGATCGAGAGGCTTCGCAAAATGTGGGGGGGATTGGAATGAGCGACCGGCGGTCAAATCGTAAGTCGATCTGACCGCCGGTCGCGTTGGTCGGTTTAGAATACCAGCCGCAGAGCCAACTGAATGGTCCTCTGGCTGAAGCCCGGTAACAGCGAAGTGCTCTGACCAAAGTTACCCGCATTGACGTTGGTTACGGACGGATTCGCAAAGAAGGAGGAGTTGGCTAAGTTATACGCTTCTCCGCGTACTTCGAGCCGCATCCCTTCCCGCATCACAAAGGAACGGAACACCGACATGTTGTAGTTAGTGATGCCGGAACCTCGCAAAGCATTCCGCGCCACGTCTCCATAGGATCCGGCTGCCGGCTGCGCCAGTGCGTAGTTCTGAACGTTGTAGGCGAACGGATAAAACCCGAAGAATGTCGGATAATAGCCGATCACTGTCGAATAGCCGTTCGGCACTACCTCTGCCCGCACGGTGTTTCCCGGGCAGGCGCACAATCCTGCATCGGCTGTCGGCGTCCACGGGGTTCCAGAAGCGTAAGTAAAGACGCCATCAATTTGCCAAGGGCCGAGAATGTGCCCCAGGACGCCGCTGCTCAAATGATTGGTTCCGGCGCCGAAAGGCAGTTGCCAGACATGGCTGATGGTCAGCACATTGGTGCGATCGAAGTTCGATAATCCGTAGTTATTCGTCGTATTGTAATTATCCTGCAAAGGCGTCAGACCGTTTGTATTGTCGAGGGACTTACTCCAGGTATAAGCCAGCGTCATGCCCAGATTCTTGCTGAACCGCTTGGTCAGATTAAATTGCAGCGCATTATAGTTGCTGTTCGCTCCAGTACTCTCGAGATAGATCGGCGACGTCCGATTACCATAAGCTGGAACGTTAAACGGCAGACCTGCTGTTCCTGTGCCAGGTGCGGCGGCGTTGACATTTTGTACAAACGGCAATTCGCGCCCCAAGGCTCCGACGAAGCTGACATCGAGAACGGTGGCCCAACCCAAGTCCCTTTGAATAGAGAAGTTGAAGGACTGAACGTATGGCGTCTGAATGTTGCGGGGAACGACGTAATAGGTCGCGTTTCGAGCGACTGTTGCTCCTGAGATTACCGGCGGAAATGGAACCTGGCTAAAGCTTCCGGCCACATTGTAAGACCCGTTAACACCTTGCTCCAGCCCGGAATTCGCATTGACGAACTCGTTTCCGAATTGCGCTGTGCCGTTCCAATAACTGATCCCGTAGCCTCCGCGAACAACAGTCTTCTCCCCCATCCTGTAAGCGAAGCCGAACCGTGGCGCCCAGTCGTCAGTGTCCCAACGGACGTTACCGCGCCCGTTGACGAATCCCTGACCTATTGGCAACAACATATTGCTCGGGAGATCGTAAATGAAGTTACCAGCCGCATTCCGCGGTTGCAGGGGGCTAAACAATTCGTACCGCAGACCGATGTCGAGAGTCAAGTGATGAGTTGCCTGGAAGGTGTCCGCGATGTAACCCGACATTTCCGTGGTGTAGTTTGAAGGAGTGACAACATTCAGCCCCACGCCGCTCTGAGTCGGCGCCCCGAGCAAGAATGACGCGAAGCTATTGGCGTAGCTGCTGTAACCACCTAATGCAACGCCGTTGTTCAGACTGGTTGCTCCAGAACCGAACACAAAGGATCCACTGGGGCCGTAGGGCAAGTTCTGGAAGCCATCTAGGCGCACTCCCCAGAGGTCAACGCCGAAACGGAGATCGTGGCCCCGCCACCGCTTGCTCCAGGAATTACTCAGATTCAACGACTGGTCGATGTTTGTTTGCGGATAACTGGGATTGGCGCCGATCGCCGGGAGATCAGGGATCGAGATGCTTGGAATCGGCCCCGAAATCGGGCTGCCATTGGAGTAAGTAAAGCCGGCGGCAGCCGCGGAGAGATAGGTACCCGTAGGATAGATGTTGTCGTTATAGCGGGAATAACTAAACCGCAGGTCGGTCGTAGTGGAACTGCCGAAAGAATGGGTAATCCCTATGCTGGCATGATCGTCGCGCAAATGCGAGTCGAGCGAGGTGCCGATGATCGGAAGCACGCTATTCTGAGACGCAAAACCGTTGCCGTAGCTGTAGCTGAGGTACATTCCCGTGCGGTCGTTGAAGCGATCGTCGATTCGGCCCTCAAACCGAAGATTGTCATTGCGGAACGGCACGCTGGTCAAATAGTTATTCGTGATTCCAGGTTCATTGGGAGCCGGGAAATAGCCCAGGAGTCGGCTCGATACCGGACTGATCAGACTCGCCGGAATGATATTGCCGGGAAACTGGGCGCGCGCTGTTCCAGAAGCCGGACCCGAAGCGGGATTGTAGATAGTAGCGCCGGGAATTGCGCTGAAATTGCCCGCCAGCATAGCGGCCGTAGGCACAGTCGCGGCCATCGCTTGATCAGACCGCAGGTAATCGCTCTCCCAGGATCCAAAGAAGAAAATGTGATCCCTTACAATCCGGCCTCCCACACTGCCTCCAAACAGGTTGGAGTTATAGCGGTCCTGGGGAAAACCGATTGGGTTAAAGTAATTTCGTGCATTGAACCACGCATTGTCGTTAAACGCGAAAAGGCTGCCATGAAGCCCATTCGTGCCCCGGTTAGTAACATAGTTCAGAATCGTTCCGCCCGCCCGGCCTTGTGAAGCATCGTAATCGCCCGTAATGACATTCACCTGCTGCACGGAATCCAGAGTTGGATTGTGAACGGCAATGCCCAGAGCAAGTTCGTCGTTTTCGGTCCCATTCAGCAGTTGACGGTTGGCCTGTGCGGGTTGACCGTTCGTATTCCATACGATGGGTCCTTGTGGGTCCTCCACTACTTCCACTTGCGCAGTGGTGGAGGACGACATCGTCGCGGACGAGGGGGTGCCGGATGCCACGCCTGGCGCGGGGGGCGTAACGCCGGACATCAAGCCTACTAATTGTTGGGGATTGCGGTATTGCAACGGCAATTGCGAAATGATCCGGGAGTTATACCCCTGACTGATTTGGCCGTTCTGATCCTGAACCATCGGGGCGTCGCCTGCGACTTCGACCGTCTCATTGGCGCTGCCTGCCTGCACTCCGAGAGTCAGCTTCACTGGCTGCCCTGCCATAATTTGCACGTTCTCCTGAGAGAGCCGCTTGTAGCCGCTCACCTCTACCGTGACGGTATAAACGCCGTGCGGTAAATTAGACACTGTGAAATTGCCGCTCGCATCAGTGATCACGCTCTGGCTAAAGCCTGTACTATTGCTTTTGATCGTGATGTTCGCTTGCGGCACTGCCGCTCCCGCGGCATTCGTAACTGTTCCAGTTAATGTTCCAACCTCTTGACCCATCAATTGAGACAAGGTCACTAAGAAAAATCCAACGAGTAAGTGAAATAGTTTCTGTTTGTGCATTGATCCCTCTCCGATAGCTTCAGGAGATAGCAAATCGGGGGCCGACCTTCTCTATGCACGGTGCCGCGACGCACCAAAAAAACGTCTCCCAAAAATAGAATGTGGTGGCTGAAACAACAGCCTATCTAATTCAAAATATGGAATTTAAATATATGAATGCTGGAAATTAAATTGGACGTTTTAGCGCCAACCCTGCCACACATACGCATGGAATTTCCTGGCGGTTTTGAAACCCATTCGACGGTAGAGACGTATTGCTTCTACGTTGCTTGACGTCACCGTCAGGCTGACGCGCCGGCAACCGTCATGCAGTAGACGGAGCAGGGAACGCCTCATCAACTCATAGCCTAAACCGGTGCCACGAAATTCCGGAGCCACGCAGATCTGCGTAATATGGCCCGTACGATCGTTGACAATACTGGCGAGAGACAACCCGGCCAGGACGCCATATGAAGATACCGCCACTAATGACGCCGATGGAGAAAAGACGCCGCATCCGGGATAGTTAATAATGTTGTAAAGAAATCGGCGAGCGCCAGCCGTGGTTCGATATTGGTCGTTAATCAGGGAGTCGATGTGACCGTGATAAGCTCCTTCGATCAGTATCGCCGCCGCTTCCTGGTGATAATCCGCCCAGTTGTCAAGGCGGGCGGGTCCAGTAGTCTTATGAGACGGGAGTTCCCGCGCCGTGGAGAGATCCACCATCATAAAGTCGCGCTCAAAGACCCGCACATATTCGCTAAATGGAAGGCGTGCCAGAGGATACAACGGCGACAGCATGAGTTGGCTCTCAATGCGGCTGACAAACGGCGCGGAGATCATGTCCCCTATGGCGCTCTCCAACAACAACAGTTCGCGCTCGGCACTGCGGGCCGGCCGGTGCACGTAAAGATCGCCGACCAAGCCCTTGTGCTCCTCATACACGTAATAGCAGTATCCGGTTACGAGAGGGTTAGTCGACAGGCTATTGAGTAAGGCTGTGCCGTTTAACGCTCGTAAATCGAGGAAACGGCGGACCAGTTCGGCAGACCGGGTAAAGTCCCAGTCCAGCGCTTCCCGCCACTCGCGAAGTTCATCCTCGAGCAAGGGTTCGAGTTGAGCCGCCGAAAACATACGCAGATCGCGTATCTCGGGCAATGCAGGCGGGAGTGGCTCGAGGAGAGCGGCCATGCTTGGAGTATATAAGCGTTACGAGGGGGTGTCTGCTGAACCGGCCCGATTTCACTGCCCCCTGCAGCACTGTAACATGAATAACAACTATGCGGTTAAGGCTAGCCCTGATGGCTGTTGTCGCTGCGTTCGCGGTATTTCCGGCCGACTCGCGCACCGAACCCGGAAGCTGGATTCCAATCCGCTGGTGGGACCCGTCGGCAAAGTCGCTCGATCTACTGGATGGGACGCCCGTCAACTGCCTGTTGCTGCCGGAAGGCGTCCGTAACGACAGGCTCATTCGCGAGGCGCGGCGCAGAGGACTAACCGTGCTGGGGTTGGCGCTCTCCGTCGAAGACGCCCAGCGCCTGAATCGAAGCGTCTTCGACGGCGTGGTTCTGGAAGGAGCGTTTTCCGCAACTTTAGAAACTCCCGGTTTCGAGCGCGCCATTCGCCTGCCGTTGCGCGATCAGGTGCTCTTCGGCAGCAACGCACCAGTAATCGGCACGTCGCAAGGTTTGTGGCCGGGACTTCAGATTGAGCACAACGGCAAGATTCTTGCCGGCCCCAGCAGCCAGCCTTGGGTCTTCACCAATACCGGCTTCCTGCAGTTTGCGCGCGCTTCTACAGACCGGCCGCTCTGGATCAGTGTCCGTCCGTCGACCGGCCTCGTCTTCCCGCCGGCACGTTACGTCGAAGCCATCGGAGACGCGGCCATCTCGGGCGCGCGCTGGGTCATCACCTTAGATGATGATCTCACCCGGCGCTTGTCTGCGCGTGAGCCGGTAGCCGTGGCCGCCTGGAACAAAATCGTGGCCGCATCGAAGTATTTTGAGAACCCTGATTGGCGTGGATATAAGCCCTATGCGACGCTCGCGCTGGTCCAGGACAGGAATAGCGGCGGACTGCTGTCCGGAGGCCTGCTCGATATGATGTCCAGCCAGCATACCGCGGTACGATCGATCCCTGCCTCGCAGCTTAGCCCGGATCAATTGCAGGACGTCAGAATCGTCATTGACATCGATCCCGGCGCAGCGGGATCGAGCACCTTGGCCAGTTTCCGGCGTGAAGGCGGCGTTGTGCTGGAACCGTCTCCGAACGAACACTTCCCCACGCTCGCGCCCGGGCAGATTACACTCACTCCCCAACAGGTGAACCATCTGGACAGTCTGTGGGAGCTCATCTACAACACCACCCTCCGCAAGAACTTTGGATCGCGCGTTTTCAATGTAAATGGCACGCTCACCAGGGTACTGGCGAATCCTGGTAAGTCGTCCATGCTGGTGCATCTGGTCAATTACACCGAATACGAAAAGACGGATCCTGTGACAGTTCACGTATTGGGCGAATGGAAACGGGCACGCCTTTACGCCCCGGGAGAACCTGTCCAGGACTTGCAACTCTATCCGGTCGACGGCGGCATGGGAGTCGACATACAGCACATGAACGTCATTGTCACCGTGCGCGTGGATCGCTGAATTTCTGCGCGCGTGAGGGTCTCGCCGGGTTTTTGTCGCTTGAGAGGGCGAAGAAAACTATTGGAGACTTTCATGCGCTTTACTAAAACGATTCGTCAAGCCTTACTTTTATTTGCTCTGCTGACGCCCGTCGCCCGAGCATCCACCATCCTTCAATCGAGCGGAAACTCTGAAGCTAGTGTGCCGCTGGGATATTATGCCCCGTATGCTTCTTCCGGCATGACCCCTGTCGTCTATGCTGTTGGCTGGACCCAGACTTCTGCCGATGTTGACGTCAACGTAACCGCTAACCTGTTTACCCCCGGAAGCCCGGGAACCGTGGACTTCGAGCTGGTCACCGCCCTGGGCCCAGGCACCTCGTTCGCGGCCGATGGTATCGTCAAAGGAACCGTCACCACACCTACCAATCCGGCTGACGTGTCGCTCTTTCAACTGAACCTCCTGCAGGCAGGGACCTACTACCTCGTACTCGATAGCCCGGTGGCAAACACTTCCTGGCAGTATAACTTCCCCTTCCAGAGCAGCTACAGCACGGCTAGCGGGGTCACGTTTCTTGGCGATCAATGGTCCTATGGAACATCAATAGATGCTGCCGACGCGGCAGCGTCCAGCTTCTCCGGGATTGGCTTTCCTGTCGAATTCTCGGTCCAGGGTACAGCCACTCCTGAGCCGGCGACCTTCGGCGGCGTCGGCTTGGCGCTGGTGGGTCTCTCGATGGCGCTAAGGGCCGCCCAGAGGCGGAGATCTATTCAAGGTCTACGGAGAACGAGTGAATGAGTTTGCACAATCACACGAAAAAGGCCCGCCATCTCTGGCGGGCCTTTTCGTCAAATCTTCCGACCTTCCGTCCCTAATCTCCGAATGAACCAACTTCTTCGCGCTTCTCTGCCGTTTTCGGAGTCGGCGCAGGTTTGATTCCGCCAAGCGAATTCAGCGGAACGAACCCGCCTTCGGGAACGGGTTCCTGGAGAACGTGTTGTTTATATAACTTCATCATCTTTTCGTTCTCGGCCTTGGCTTGCGCCGCTTCCAGCACCGCGTCGCGTTTGCGCTTCTTCTCCTCGCGCGCGGTCTTGGCGATACCTTTATCGTCCAAATCGTGCTGGACTTCCAGCGTCACCAATTCGTCGTTCAGGACCAGCGAGTGAGCCTTGTCCGTCAGGGGCACACTCTTGTTGCCGGCGAAGATTTCATGCCGCCCGTGCTCTTCATACCACTTGGTGAGCGACGCGGTCATGTGCATCTTCTCGATGATATTGCGCCAGCCCACTCCCGTGTTATACGCGCAGAACGATATCTCGCCATCCTGCGTGGCGTACGGAATGATGCACTGCTCGGTCCGGCGGAAATCGTAGTTGAAGAGATCCTGGAACCACATCCCGGCGATGAACAGGAAGTTCCACCGGTCCCGGCGGCGCTTCTCGATATCGTCAAAGGTGCGGTCGCCGGTGACCTTGCCATAATTTTTGCCAGTCATGCCGAAGCACTTGTCGAACTTCTTCATCAGGTCCGAAAGCTTGAACGTGCTCGGCGCTTTGAACGAGTTGTAGTTGCGCAGCAGAGCCAGCGAGACGCCGATCACCGACATCGTCTTGCCGCGCGCGGCATCATTCACATGTGCGATGTCCTTCGCCAGCTGTTCCGCATTCAGGAACGCCGTTACCGGCGCGAATTCCTTGGTTTCCTTGTCGATCATCACCGCCATGCCGATTCCGCAGTTCGGATGGCAGCCGCAGCTCAACTGACCCCAATCGGCGCTCGGTCCGTGGATCAGATCGGCGAAGTCCGAGAACGTGCTCATGAACGAAATCGGGAACCAGTCGCGGGTGGGTTCGCCCATGCCGACCTGGTTCTTCACGTCATGCGCCAGATGCGACAGCGTATAGCGCTGTGCCGCGCGGCGATCGTCGGTCACTTCTTCGTCACGGCCGGTGAACGAAACCGGCTGGAAGGAAAGGAACGAAATCTTCTTCGGATTGTCCAGCGCGAACTGGATGATGCGGCCCGACCTGCTCATTATTGATGCCGTTGACCAGGGTGATCACGGGCACGATGTCCACGCCGCCCTTGTGCAGATTCTCGATGGCGCGCAGTTTGACGTCGAACAGATTGCCGACGGCGCGATGCGAATTGGCCGCGTTGCCGATCCCGTCGAACTGCAGGTAGGCATACCGCAATCCAGCCTCTCGCCGCCTGGCGGCAGAAATCCGGGCGCTTGGCGAATTCGATTCCGTTGGTGGCTGCCTGCACGCTGTTATAGCCCACCTTACGCGCATAGCGGACGGCGTCCAGGAAGTACGGTGAAAGCGTAGGTTCGCCGCCCGAGAACTGCACCGACATCTGGCGCCGCGGCTTGATCTTCAGCGAATTGTCGAGCAGCGTCTTGATGTCTTCCCAGCTCAGTTCGTGCACGAACCCGACCTGGTTGGCATCCATGAAGCAGGGATCGCACATCATGTTGCAGCGGTTGGTCAGATCGATCGTCAGAACCGATCCGCGGCCGTGCTTCACCGTGCTGGTGCCGTGCTTGTGGAGATCTTCGTCGGCGTGGGCGCGGATGTCGCGGCCCGGGAAAACATTCTTCCAGATGCTTGAAGAATGCCGTGTCGATCGCCATCACGTCTTCAAAATGACCGTGGATCGCACAATCCTTGACCATCAGGATCTTGCCATCGCGTTCGATGATCTGAGCCTTGATTTCGCCGACCTTTTCATTGCGGAGAATGTCGACCGGAAGCGTCCCGTCCAGAATCGCCTTCCGGGCTTCCGGGACGCAGCGAGGACAAAGAGAATCCGTGGTGCGGGGCCAGCCGAGCGTCGGCTTCGTCTTCTCCCATGACTTCAGCAAGGGCTTTTCCGACCATTTCGGAGTGAAAGACGGATTTTGGTGGATCTGATTGACGCGGTCGAAAACCTGCCATGCTGCATTGGCGGCGACGCTGACTGCCTTCTCTACATACTTGATCGCTTTTGGCATCCTGTTTAATGTCTCCTTAGCATTTCGTTGCCCCATTTGCGGCACTCGGGTGCACACAGAATCTGACAGCTTAATAATCGTTAATAGTAGCCCTTGGGGATCGAAGGGGGCCAAACGAATCCATTCAATGGCGCGAATTGGCGGCTGTATGGTCTAAATTGGGGTTAAACGGGACTGGTATCCCGAGCACCGCAAACGTCTCTAACTAATTGAACAATAAGGAAGTGTACCACAAAGAGCATATTCGACGGGCAGCCGCGTACTGCGGCTTTGAGTTGTGCGGATTCGCGTCTCCCAACCCATCGCCTGACTCATCAATTTACCGGCAGTGGGTCGATGCGGGATTCGCCGGCGAGATGCGCTATCTATCCGACTATAGGGCAGGTTTACGAGAGGATCCTCGGTGCCTGCTGCCCTCCGCGCGAACGATTATCTGCCTCGGCAAGGTCTACAATTGGCCGGCGCCATACTCCACCGAATTGTCCGACGCCACCCGAGCGTGGATCTCACGCTATGCCTGGGGAGACGATTACCATGATGTGATGCGCGCCGGCATGACACGCCTGGTCGAGATCCTCCAAACGCAAGGGCGATTTGAATGGAGAATGTGCGTTGATACGGCTCCGTTGCTGGAACGTAGCTACGCGCGATTGGCCGGTCTCGGCTGGATCGGGCGCAATACCTGCCTGATCAATCAGGAATTGGGTTCCTGGATTTTCCTCGGCGAAATCCTGACGTCGCTTGAAATCGACCCCGACGGACCCCCGCCGGACCGCTGCGGAACCTGCAGACGCTGCATCGAGGCCTGCCCGACTGCAGCAATCGTACCCTCCGGCACTCAGTACACCATCGACGCACGGCTGTGCATCTCATACCTGACCATCGAGCTTCGCGGCGAAATTCCCGAGGCCCAGCGCGCAGGTAACGGAACACACATTTTTGGATGCGATATTTGCCAGGACGTGTGCCCCTGGAATCGGCCGACACGGCCCGGACTTGCAACCACGGATGACGTTCACTTCGCCCCAAAGCTCGAAACTCCAGAGTTCCAAATGCTGGCTGCGCTCACAGAAGACGAATTCCGTGGTCTGTTTCGGAACACCCCGGTCACTCGCGCTAAGTACTCCGGCTTTTTGCGAAATGTAGCCGTCGCAATGGGGAACTCAGGCGATCCAAGCCTGATCCCGCCCCTCGAAAATCTTGCCAAGTCGAATGATTCCGTCGTAGCCGACCACGCTAAATGGGCCATTGCCAAGCTTCAGGTACTCTGAGACGATTGTGGCAGTGAACCTGCTGGAGATGCCGGTGAGCTGTGCTAGTCGAGCCGGCGATCTTTATTGGTAAGGAGATCGAACATGCGAGAAGTCATTGCGAAGAATTGGTGGGCGCTGGTGCTCCGGGGAGTCCTGGGAATCACCATTGGGATCATCGCTTTCATTTGGCCTGGGATTACACTAGCCAGCCTGGTGCTTTTGTTTGGCGCCTACGCACTGGTTGACGGTGTCGTCGCCATCATCGGAGCAGCACGGGCGTTAAAATCACACGAACGCTGGGGGGCTTTGTTGATTGAAGGCATCGCCGGAATTGTAGCTGGGGTACTGACCTTTGTCTGGCCGGCGATCACAGCCATTTCTTTGGTCTTCATTATCGGCGCGTGGGCGATCGTCACCGGAATTTTCGAGATCGTCGCCGCCGTGAAACTTCGCAGGCACGTGGCAGGCGAGTGGCTGCTGGCGCTCACCGGCGTCGCTTCCGTCGTCTTCGGCGGTCTCATTATGTTCGCGCCGCTCGCGGGAGCGCTTGTGATCGCTATCTGGGTTGGAGCTTACGCCTTAGTCTTCGGGGTGCTGATGGTCGCGTTGGGTTTCCGGCTCCGAAATTGGGCACATGGCCACCATATAGGTCCATCCGTTACGGTACCCGTACATTAAGTCTAAAGTTTTCTGAGCTTTACCGACTGCACTGAATGGTCGGGACCTTTGTACAAAATCAGGTCGGCGCGTTCGCGGGTCGGCAGAATGTTTTCCACCAGATTCTTGCCGTTTACCGTTCGCCAAACCCGCATCGCCGTCTCACGGACTTCGTCGACGGACAAACTTGCGAAATAATGAAAGTAGGAAGAAGGGTCTTGGAAAGCCGACTCGCGGAATGTGAGTAGTCGGTTCTCATACCACTGGTAAATTACTTCTTCCTCCGCGTCCACGTAAACGGAAAAATCGAAGAAGTCCGAAACAAAGATGCGGGCATGTGGATTTGGACTGGTGCTGCCGGACTGCAGGATGTTCAGGCCTTCGATGATCACGATGTCCGGCTGGTCCACTTCGATAAACCGGTCTGGAACAATGTCGTAAGAAATATGCGAGTAGACGGGCACGCGGACATCGTGACTTCCCGACTTCACGTCGTGAAGGAAACGCACCAGCGCATGAATATCAAAACTTTCCGGAAAGCCCTTTCGATCCATTAGTCCTTTTTCTCTGAGGACGCGGGTGGGAAACAGGAACCCATCCGTACTGATCAGGTCGACTTTCGGGCTGGAGGGCATTCGCGCCAGCAATTCCCGTAGAATGCGGGCGGTTGTGCTCTTTCCAACCGCGACACTGCCGGCCAATCCAATTATGTAAGGGACCTTCGCGGTAGTCGTCCCCAGAAACTCGGCGGTGGCATTAAACAGATTTTGACTTGCCCGGAAGTACAGGATCAACAATCGCGCCAACGGCAAATAAGCGTGGACAACCTCGTCCAGCGAGACATTTTCATTGACACCGCGCAGCGCGGCAAGATCCGATTCCGCTAGAGTGAGCGGGGTGTCGCCACGCAAGTGGCTCCATTCTTTTCTGGTGAAGTTGTTGTATCGGGACAAACTCTCAAGCTGCGGATTCACGGTCATCACGGTTGAGACGCTCCTTCACGGCTCGGGTCCGGCTCGGCAGTTGCGGTCGTTCCTATTATGCAAATTTCTGGGCGCTCACCGTCGTGAAGTCCCTGAGTCGTAAAGATGATCGCGATCGAACCGCGTCCGGAGATGTTTGCGAACTGGGGCGTAGAACAGGGTCAGCAATGTGCCCCCAGGAATGAACCAATTGCTTCTCGATGATTCAGTTTCCAGCGCAAGCCGATCCGGCGTATGCTGAGTGGGACGGGTTTCTCATGTACTCATGCGCTACGTCCAACCATCGATACCTGCATCCTCGGGACGAAATTCTCCATGCCATGCAGCGGATTTACCACTATCGGATGACTACCACTTCGGGAGGCAACCTGTCCATTATGGAGACGGACGGCGATGTCTGGATTACCCCGGCCCGCGTCGACAAAGGCGCCTTGGGCCGCGAAGACATCGTCTGCGTGCGCGCCAACGGCGAGGTGGAAGGCCTTCGCAAGCCCTCTTCTGAACTGCCGATCCATCAGGAGATCCGCCGTCGCCGGCCCGGGCTTGGAGGTGTGGTTCACGCGCATCCGGTCGCGCTGGTGGCCTTCAGTTTGGTGCATCAGGTGCCTAACACCCGCGTTTTCCACCAGGCGAGGCGCGTCTGCGGTGACGTCGGCTTCGTACCTTATGCCCTGCCCGGCAGCATGGCCCTCGGCAAAGTCGTTGCCGAAACGTTTGAAAAGGGCTTTGAATGCGTCATTATGGAGAACCACGGCGTGGTCACGGCCGGCTCCACTTTCCAGGAGGCATTCCGGCGCTTTGAAACTCTGGAGTTTACTGCCAAGACTCTGATCAAGGCCAGGTTACTGGGCAGCGAGGTTCGCTACTTAACGGACGAACAAGTTCATCTGGAGCAGCGTCGCGTCCTCCATTTGGAGGAGTTCACAGCCGACGACCCAACCAGCCGCGAAAAGGAATTGCGACGCAAGCTTTGCGATTTCGTCCGCCGGGCTTACCGCCAGAGGCTGTTCATCAGCACGCAAGGAACGTTTTCGGCGCGCGTCTCGTCGGACTCGTTTCTAATTACGCAGTCTGAAGTGGACCGCGCCGATATCGAACCCGGAGAACTCGTTTTGGTGCGGGATGGCCGCTCGGAGTCGGGGAAATATCCCAGCAAAGCCGCTGGAATCCATGACGCGATCTACCAACAACATCCGGGCGTCGGCGCAATCATCAATGCCTATCCGGTGAATGCGACGGCCTTCAGCGTGACCGGCACACCGCTCGACACGCGCACGATTCCGGAAAGCTACGTAGTGGTTCGTCACGTCGGACGCGCCCCCTTCGGCATGCAGTTCGAGGACGGCAAAGAGTTGGCGCAGTTACTCTCCGCCAAACAGCCGGCGCTCATCTTGGAGAATGACGGAGTACTGGTCACCGGCAACGATGTGCTGGAGGCTTTTGATCGGCTGGAGGTGCTCGAATCGACGGCCGAAGCCATAATCAACTGCCGCACCGTTGGCTCGTTGCGCCCGATGTCCGACAGCGTCACGCGCGACCTGGATTTAGCGTTTTTTGGAAGCGCTTAAGGCATCCTTCTGGGATTGTCTGCCCGTCGGGTGCCGTGCATCGGGCAACCTTGCAGGCTGCCGGCCGTTCTAAATTATGAGTCTCATCTCATTCGTCGCCTCAAATCCAAGCGATGTATAAAGAGCCGTGCCTGCGCTGCTGGCATGCAGAATGACACACCCAATTCTGTTTTCTCTGCACCAGGCGAGAGCCGTTTCCACGAGTTGTCGTGCCAGGCCGCGCCGTCGGTAATCGGGCTGCGTATACACGTTCAAAATGTTGGCGCGTGGCGCCTTGGGCCCAATCATGTGCGGCGGCCAATCCATCAACCACAATCCAAGTCCGGCCACCACCGATTGATCCGGCGTAACGGCGAACCAAGCGAGGTACTCACCGCTGTCCATCCTCCTACGCAGCCAACCGAGGAACGCGGAGGTCATCGCGTCCAGTTCCGCGTTGCTCGGGTAGCCCATGTCGACAAACATCGCCCTGCGATGCAATCCAATAATTTCGGCTTCCTCCACAGTGGCGCGGCGAAGGGTCGTCGGGTTGTCTCTAACTTTCCTGTCGGGGGAGTCGCACCCACTCTGGCTGCCCATCGATCCAGAGTCTCAAAACTCATAGCGCAGAGCAAACTGCGTAACGTGCGGACAGACGCACTCCTCCACTGCCTGGCGTTCATACGGCATCCCGCCTGACTCGCGGAAACTACCAGGCAAGTTTCTGGGTCTGCCCTAAGCCAATCTCAACATGTCCGAACTGGCGGGGCGCTGCGGCTTCACCACATTCACTGAGGATAGACTGAACGCAAAGCCCTACGCTTCAACCGGCCACGCCTCGCCCGTCAGGGCTTTATTTTCGACGTGAAGACCCGTCTCATCACCGCGGGTTTCGCGGCGTATCATGGAGCGAGGTGACTCATGGACGAGCGAGAGATTCGCGCCGCGTTGAACCAACACTGGGCCGCTTCCGCGTCCGGCGATCAGAATGCGGAACACGAAATCTATGCCGACGACGCCGTCTGCGACTACCCTCAGTCCGGTGAGCGGATCCTGGGTAGACGTAATTTGCAAGCTCTGCGTAGCCACCATCCCGGCAAGCCCTCGGGTTTCCAGATCAGGAGGGTCCTCGGATCCGGCGACTTATGGATCACTGAATATTCGATCGTGTACCTGGGACGGCCCAGCTACACGGTCAGCATTATGGAATTCAAGGACGGCAAGGTAGTCCACGAAACACAGTATTTTGCCGACCCCTTTGAGGCTCCGGCATGGCGCGCTCAATGGGTCGAACAAAGAGGTTTATGACGTCGACGTGCGAGATGATCGTCGTCGGCATGTGTCTCAACACAGGCTGCATACCCCGATTCCACCGGTGAGTTAAACTTCGTTTACCGCTAAAGTCGGCCCATATGCTTACGTGCGTCATTCTCCTCCTCGCTTCCAGCGCCTTCGCTCAGATCTATGTTTCGCCTTCCGGCGATGACCGCAACAGCGGTGCTCAAAATTCCCCTATCCAGACGCTGGAGCATGCCCGAGATTTGGTTCGTAGCCGGAATCAAGCCATGACCGCCGACCTGACCGTCCAACTTCAGCCCGGAGTCTACCGGCTGGAGCACCCGCTGACGCTCGACGCGCGTGATTCGGGAATGGGAGGCCATAACGTTGTCTATCGCGCAACCGGCATGGCGATCGTCAGCGGAGGGGTTTCCGCATCAGCGGATGGAAGCTGACGGATAAGGCAAGGAACCTCTGGCTCGTCGCCCGCCCGCGCCTGCCTCGTCGTCGCTACGCGACTCTCTTCGGCAGCGATCAAGGACCCGCCCGCGAAGACAGTCTCCTGGACCCGCGTTCCGACCACGCCAGGATTCGCGCGTTCTTCGTACACCCGGATTGGGCTCGCCGTGGCATCGGCACCCGCATTCTCGATGCCTGTGAAACCGCGGCCCTCGCGGCGGGCTTCGCAAGCTTCGAATTAGGCGCGACGCTCACTGGAGAGCCCCTTTATCGCTCCAAAGGCTATGAGCCAATCGAGCGCATCGAAGTGCCGCTGGCAAACGGAGCCTCTCTACCGGTCATCCGCATGTCCAAAACCATCTCGGGTCACGCCAGATGAAACCAGTTGTAGGCGCTCGAAAAAGCAACCTGGTCGATATCGATCTGCGAGCCCGCGATCATTATCCCCATTGCCGCCAGCAGCCACCACCGCAACCAGCCGAATTTCAAACGCTGTAGCGCCCAGTTCATCCCCTGCAGGTAAATTATCAAAAAGGGAATCAACGCGCCGAGCAGCAGCCTCCCGGACGTGAAATACGGAAGAGCCCGGGAAGGATACGCACACTCTCCAAAGTCGAACACCATGGATAGCAAAGCCAGGTAAACGACGCAGCCAAAGAAGCTGCAAAGAGCCAGAATGACGACTTGCCGCTGTTCCTGATTAACGAACGTGTTCACGGGCGTGGCGCGCGGAAATAGGCTGATCGCCGCCATGACGCTCAACACCAATGAAGACACCCAGTAGAATGCATCCACCGCGGGCGAAGCCAACGGCTCCAGACCCCACACGAACTCGCCGCGCCAGAATCGCGCCATCAGCTGTGACCAGAAATAGAAAAATCCGCCAGGTGTCAGGATCGGATGATGCCACCACTCGCTGACCGGCTTATACGTCCATCCCAATCTTTGGATTTTTGTCGCCGATCCCGTCAGGTCGCCAAAATTTTGTAGATTCCAGGCGAACCAACACGCCATCGGCAATGCCGCGCACAATATTAATAGCGCGAGCGACCGCCAGGAGGAACGTAACGTGCCCGCTCTGGCCTGCCGCCATGCTCCTGCCGCGACCGTTATTATCCCCACCAGGAGTAACGGCAAGTTGCTGATCTTCACCAGACCGACTGCAGCCAAAGCCAGGCCCGTCAACACCCCCAACCGCACGCTCGGTCGATCCGATCGCAGCCATTTCACCAGCGCGATGAACGCCAGCCCGAAACAGACCGGCGACAGGACATCGTTCTGAATCGAATAGAATGCGTCCTGCGGAAAAATTGCCAGCAGAGCCGGCACGCCGAGACGCAGGAACGGTTCATCCGGGAACGTCTGTTTCGCGGCGGCATAGCCCAGCCACACCAGACCTGCGGCGACAAACACATTCATGAAGCGAATCCCATAGAGGAGCGAACCGCCCGTCAAGCCGCACAACCGTTCGCCCATCAACCATACACCTGCAATCGCATAGTAAAGTGGCGCCTGGGAAGACTCTGTATTGGGTATCGCATAGTCGGACGCCAACGTTGCCAGCGCAGCCTTGGCCTCGTCCGGCTTGGTCCACAACGGAGCTGGATATTTGTGATTGGCGTATTGCTGCGGACCTTGAAAATACTCCGGACTTCCATAAAGCGCCATGTAGCGCCGTGCTTCCATCGAAATGGGCCCGATTTTTCGCGGAATGTCCCCGCGCGAATACCTCACCACGAGATCGAAATGATGCGGTTCATCAACGTTGGTAAAGAAGGGGAAAGCGGCGGAATACAACAATACACGGAGTGCAGCCATCAGGCAGAAAACCACTACCAGTCCTCGGTCGCTGCGTTTCCGCGGCGTCGTATTGATTTGGACTCTTGTTGTTTTTCGAACCGGGGGGTTTTGCTTCCTGACCATCAGCAATTATACATTGTGGGAGAACTCTTTTAGCCTTCAGCCCTTCCGTCAACAGTGTGGTGTAGGCCGTCGGCCGCCGCGCCCATTCCCGATCTGCCCCGCTGCCCCTCACTCCGGCTAAGGAGATAACGCCGGCCATCCCAGCAACGAACCCCGTAATAAACTAGGGGAAGTGTCTGGCCGCGGCAAGCGTTCCCGGGTTCAGCCCCAACCCACCGACAATCGACTTACCTCCGCGACTTGGCGGCCATCGCTCCCTGATCTGGCGATCGGACTTGGGCTGTTTGTCGCCATTCTGATCGTTTATTCTCGGGTCGCTCATTTCGATTTCATCACCTACGACGACGACCTGCACGTCTACCAGAATCCGCATGTCCAGGAAGGTCTGACGCTCGCCAGTATTCAGTACGCCTTCACCGCCGTGGTTTCCAACAACTGGATACCCGTAACGATGCTCTCGCACATCGTCGCCGCGCAGTTCTTCCACCTCGATAGCGGCGCACATCATCTTGTCAATGTCGCGCTTCATGCACTCTCGGCAGTGCTGCTGTTTATGGTGTTGCGGCGTGCGACCCGTACCCGATGGCCCTGCGCCTTCGTCGCGGCGATGTTTGCGCTGCACCCTCTCCACGTAGGATCGGTGGCCTGGGTCTCGGAGCGCAAGGACGTTCTCAGTGCGTTCTTTTGGTTTGCGGCGCTATATTGCTATTTGCTCTACGCCGAACGTGGGACGGTAGGCCGTTATCTGGCCGTCTTGGGATGCTTTGCTCTGGGCCTGATGTCCAAGCCCATGCTGGTCACCCTCCCCTTCACGCTCTTGCTCTTCGACTTCTGGCCTCTTCGCCGCGTTCGATGGCCAAGGATATTGTGGGAGAAGCTTCCCTTCTTCGCGCTCTCTGCAATCGACGCTGCCGTCACATATTTCGTGCAACAGTCCGGCGGCGCGGTACAGGCAATCCCGCTCGGCACGCGCATCGCCAATGCTTTGATTTCGTATGTCGTATACATCGGGCAGATGTTTTGGCCCGCGGGTCTAGCGCTTATCTACCCGTACCCCAAATCGATCGCGCCTATCGATGTCGTCTTCAGCGCCGCACTGATTGTGGGCATGTCCGCATTGGCGATCATAACTTGGCGAACGCGCCCCTACCTGGCGTTCGGATGGTTCTGGTATTTGGGAACGCTGGTGCCGGTCATCGGCCTGATTCAGGTCGGAGTGCAGTCGCACGCCGACCGTTACACCTACATCCCGATGATCGGATTATCGTTGATACTGGCCTGGGGCGCGGCGGACGTCATCGCTAGATGGCCGCGGAGCAAGTCCGCCATCGCCGCTGCAGGCGCCATCGCGTGCGGAGCTTGGATGGTGCTCGCCTGGCAGCAGACCACCTATTGGGAGAACAGTGGGACGCTTTACCAGCAGGCCATCAATGTCACTCACGACAATTGGGTGGCGGAATACAACCTTGGCCACTACCTGATGACCGTGCCAGGTCGCGCGTCCGATGCCATTACGCATTTCGAAGCTGCCCTGCGCATCCAACCGGACTATCCTGAAGCGGATAACAATCTCGGTACGATCCTCATGAATAGCGGACGTAACGCCGAAGCCATCCCGCATTTCGAAGCCGCCTTGCGCGCCAGACCGGATTTCGCCGACGTCCATTTCAATCTAGGCTTGGCGCTCTCGAATCTCCACGGGCACGATTCCGAGGCAATGGCCCAATACCAAGCTGCCCTGCGCCTTCGTCCCGACCAGGAAATGGCCCACAATAACCTAGGATTGCTGCTCGTGAAACAAGGGCGGACGAACGAAGCGATCCCTCATTTCGAAGCGGCTGTCCGGCTCAATCCCGACTACCGCAACGAGCACAACCTCGGTGTCATCTTCCTGACATTGCCGGGGAGGCAGGCTGATGCCCTCGTCCATTTGGAAGCTGCCCAGCGTCTGCATCCCGACCCTGAAATCGCCAACCTGATCGCAGGCCTGCGCGCCGCGAAAAAATGACGCGCCCCTGTGTTGCAGTCGTTAGCCGGTTAACTCTCGAATAATGTAGCAACGCGGACGCGGAAGCCGGCCAACAGCGGAGACGTCCAATTCATCGTTCTCCTGCAAACTGGCAACAAACTCGAGCCCGCCCTCTTTTCGCTTCCGGTGAATCTCAACCGTTCGGCCTTCCATCTCTACCACCCAGTACTCATCCACACCACGAGACGAGTACAGTTTGCGCTTAACGTGCCGGTCCCGCCTTTCGTGGCTGAAGTAGACCAGGTCCGGTATCACCCCGTTAAAATCGTCGAAGATTACGCCAACACCTGTCGTGACTTTACCAATTGGGTTCGACCTCAAATAGTCTGCAAAAGCGGTGAAAAGATTTCCTTGGATGCTTTGGTGAAAGTAACTCGGTGATGTGGACCCGTACAGTTCCCCATCGACTAGCTCGTAACGATTCCCATCGTCGGGCGTGGCTTCGAGGTCAGCGATTGTCAGGGGAGGCTCGGCATAGGCGCTCATATGAGACCTTTCACTCATGTTAGCGCGGAAGGCTGCCGAAACGCGCTACGCTGGACTGTGGCGTGCCCACATCGCTTCTGACATGACGTGGCGCGAGTATCACGAATCCACCAAGCACAGCACCGAGTCGCTACGCCGCAATCGGCAGACGCTCGATTGGGCCAACATGCCCGATCCTTTCCGGCACTATGAAGGCGTTCCTGTCCTCGATCTGCCGGCCGATCCTTTACCGCCGGAAGTCTCCGCACTGGACCTCCTGCTAGGCGTTTCCAAACCCTCGCGATCCACCGCGAATGGCCCCGAGTTCCTTTCACAACTACTTTTCCACGCCGCGGCGGTCAGCGCCACCAAGACCGTTCCGCCCACCGGCTATCGCTATGCCCTACGCGTAAATCCGTCCTCCGGCAACCTCCATCCCACCGAATTTCACTTTGCCACGCGTGGTCTCGAACAGTGGCCCGACGGTCTCTATCATTACCGTGTGTCGTCGCATATGGCTGAACAGCGCGCTTTGGGCGATTATGTCTCCAGCCTGAGCGGTGATGACGCCTCCGTCGTCTTCATCCTGACCAGCATCGCCTGGCGCGAGGCCTGGAAGTATCGCGAGCGAGCCTATCGCTACTGTTTGCATGACATTGGTCATGCCTGGCAGGCGCTGGTTCTCTCCGCCAGGTCCCTGGGCTGCGACACCTTCGCCGCCGGACATTTTTTTGACGATGAAGTCTCTCGCCTGTGCGGTTTGAGCGAAGACGAGTGGCCGATGCTCATCGTGAAGCTATATGGAAACGCGGCCACCCGCCCATCCGGCTCGTCATCCTGGTTCGGAGGCGAGCCCAACTCGCTCTCCGATCTCCAGATCCCCTATCCACTGATCGACGGTATCCACTCGGCGACAAAATTCATCGCCTTCCGAAATGTCCCCCGTTCTGAACCGGCCTTCTCTGGTTCAGGCTCGCTCCTTCTGCCTGCACCAGCTCTCTCTCCTCGACTCTTCGGCGAAGTCGCGCGAACTCGTCGCTCCGCGCTCGACTTCACCGGCGCGGCTCACATCTCTCTCGCGCAGCTCGCGGCCATCCTCGCTGTCTCGAGCCAACCCTACTCTGCCGACTTCGCCACCGGCCGCCTGGTCCAGCTCTACCTCTACGTCCATCGCGTCAACGATCTGCCTCCGGGCGCATATCGGTATTGGCCCCAAAATGGCAGCCTCGAACTGCTGCAGCCGGGCGATCAGAAGGTAATGGCCGCCGGCCTCAGTTTGGGACAATCGCTGGCAGGCAATGCCTGCGTCGCGTTCTCCATGGTCGCCGACATCGATCGTGCTGTTCGCTCTCACGGCGACCGCGGTTATCGCTATGCCCACTTTGAAGCTGGCGCAATCGGACACCGTTTGTACATTGCCGCCGAAGCCCTCGGACTCAGCGCCACAGGCATTGGCGCATTCTTCGACGACGAAGTCCATCGTTATTTGAACCTCTCGTCCGCTCAAGGCCAGGTTGTGTATCATTTCGCGATCGGCCACCCCGTCCAAGACCCTAGACTGGATGCGTGATGGTCGGCCTCCTGGTACACGGGGACAATCACTTCATCGTTCGCGGCCCTGCGCCGCATCCGGCTACCGCACGGGCGCTGGTCCGCCACTGGTCGCTGATCCGGATCGGATCGACTACGCCGCCCGACCTCGCCCCTTGGCGCATCAGCACCAAAGAATTTCGCGAAGATCTCGCGTGGGCGGTGGTCGTGCCGGCATCCAGCGCAATCTCCCCGGCAGTCTCGACGCTTCTCTTGGAAATCCAGGCCCGCGGGATCCCAATCATCTCCTGTGACTGACTTTCTTCCGCGGAAACGGTGGGCTGCCGTGCCGTTGTAACTTAAGACATGCGAGGTTTTCGGGGTCGGTTCTTGAGCGCATTGTTCGGAGCGGCGTTGCTCTTCGCGGCTGCCTCTCCGGCGGCTGACAAAAAGGAGAAGCCAAAGCCGGCCAAAGTCGAGCTCCAAGGTTTGAAAATTACCGTCAACGGCTCCCATGTCAGTATTGATGGCGCCCTCCACAATAGCGGTGACAAAACCATTCAACGACTGGTGCTGGCATTTCACTTCTTCGACAGTGAGCACCAGCCGGTCACTACTTTAAAGATGGAGGTGGATGAAGAGACGATCCATCCGGGTGACGACGCTGAGATTCATGCCGAAGCCAATGAACCTCCAAGATCGATCTCTCTCGAAGTGACCGCCTCGGCTCGCGGCGAAAAGGAACTGACCGTCGTCAATCCTGGACCGTATCCGATCGAGTGAGCCGCTCAAGCCCCCCGCGAACTTCATCCAGACTTCCGACGACTGCGTAGCACCTGTAGTGATAGTTCCCCCGCGGCGCTGGAGCCTCCCGGTAAACCGCGTTCCATTTCACCGTGCTCCAACCCTTGATCTGCGGATTATTGAGGAACCGGAAACGCCCGTAGCCTGCATGAGGAGCCGCCTTCTGCGGCAGCCCCGGCGACCAGACACCCATGGCGAAAGTGTGGTCCGGTGTGGCGAGAACTACCGGCAGCGGCTGTTCGCCGGGCCCATCCGTCAATGGAATGATCGCGCGCGTCGCAGGATCGTAAGCGTGGAATTCGGAAAACTCCGGCGGCATATAAGCCGTGAGCGCCTCGAACGTGGCTGACTGATGATCCTCCGCCGTAACAAACGTTACGTCGACGGAAATAGCATTCGGCACACCTTTGACTCCGATCTGGACGCTCTTCATTAATAAATCCCTCGACCGGATCGTCTCGTTCTTGGCTTGGCGAACCTCTGCGTGCGAGCCGCAGGCTTTTGGATACGGAGTACCGGGAACCAGCCAATACGCCATCTCAATAGTCGTCTCCAGATTTCGTCCTCGTGCGTCCCCGCTCACTAGCCGGCTGGAACTCGTCTGACCCTGCCCGTCGTGATTGGAGCCTGCCTCGGTTGGGTTCAGGCATTCCCCGTATCCGTCGAACGAACTCGCCGATTGCATTTCGCGCCCATGATCGAAAGCATTGAGAAACTCCTTCCCGCGCCAGAGAATAGACTCGATCGCGCCGGCCACACGCGAAGAAGTGCGGATCGTAAGGACCGCCCCGTTCACCTTCCCCGAAATCGAAAAGTCACCCAGAGGAGCAGAAAACATAGGGCCACGAATGCACACGAATACACACGAATAGAACCAAAACGGAAATCGAGATCCCAGCTTTTTCTTATTCTTGTGCATTCGTGTGCATTCGTGGCCCAAAGGTTTTACTTTGCCTTCTTTACTTCATCAAAGCCACGCTGGTCACAGCCCACGGAAGATTTTTCAGCTGGGCCAGTACATTGCCTTTACCGTCGAACTCCACGATCCGCGAACCCTGGTAATCGGAGACGATCAGACCGCCTTCAGGGGTCTCGGTGAATCCCGAAGTCCATGCCATCCGGATCGCATCGCTCATGCCCGCAAACGTCATGGTTGTCTTGCCGGAAGCGTCTACCCTCCGCACCTCACCCGGCGCCGCCAGACCGATCAACATCCCGCCGTCCGGTAGGGGCTTGGCATAGGCGGGCATGCGATGGGGAAACTCCAGCTTGTGCACCACATCGCCGTTCTGATTGAGTTCCAGCAGCAATCCCGCATCCTGTATCGCGACCAGTGTCGTACCCGCCCGTGTGCGCCGCGCACGCCTCATCGACTGCCCTTTATATTCGGGCTTCGCGACGTTCCAAACCGTCTTGCCGTCCGGCGTCACTTCGAACAGGCGAGGCGTGGAGTCATCCACCAGCAGCGTGTTGCCGTTGTCCAGACGCTGCGCACTCATGATGCTGGCTTTCTCTGTCTTAAACTGCCACACCACTTTCTGCTGCGGATCAATCTCCGTTACGACCCCTTTGGGATCCTCGATATAGAGAATGTTGCCGTTGTTCAAAACCGAAAGTTCCGTTCCCCGGTGATTGGTTCTTCGCCACAGTACGCGTCCCGACGGCCATGCCACGCACAGAATCTCGCCTGCGGGTCCATGATCGTTGACCATCAATCGCCGCGTCTCGACCAGCTTCGGTTTGAGTTTGCGGTTCAGAAAATCCAGGGTGCGCGTGAACGCCCGCTCTTCGTCAGCGCCCTTGAAACCGTGGCCGGCTTCGGCAATGGTCTCGAGTTCGGCTTCGATCCCCATGCTCCGCATCCTCTCGACCAGCACTACCGATTGTTCGAACGGCACGTTCTGGTCTCGCGTTCCATGGATGGCCAGAATCGGCGCGGAGTCCGGATTGATCCAGTTGATCGGGCTGGCGCGAAAATGCGTATCCAGCGCGTGATCTCGATCGCCTCCCAGCAGCGCAGGCAAAGCCGTTGCGGCATTCTGACTCCCTTCGTACGCGCGCCGCATATCCGACCGGCCGTAATAGCTGATCGCGCAATCGACGCTACTCGATTCCTCGCGATTTCCTCCCGTGCCTTCAAACTGCGGCAGATTGCGCGTCACGGCCAGAAACTGTGACCACGTGGCGCCCGCGGAACTGCCGATCGCGGCCATATGATCTTTGTCGACGCCGAACGTTGCCGCGTGTCCGCGAAGGTAACGCACCGCGGCTTTGACGTTGTAAACCGGCGCTGGAAACTGGAACATCGGTGTCAATTGGTAGTCGACCGTGGCCGCAACGTAACCGTTTTGCGCCAGTTTGATCGCCATCGGCAAGTAGCTGCTGCGGCTTCCACCGCTGAACCCGCCGCCGTGAATCAGGATGATACCGGGATACTTTCCTGCCGCCTTCGGATGAACAACGTCCATACCCAACTTGCCATGCGGCATCGAAGTATAGTCGATATCGCGCTCGATCACGACGTCCGCGGGGACCTCCAGATCGGCCGCCAAACCAACAGAGGAAAGAAGCAAAAGAATTATCCAGCGCATATCGGATTCTGCGAGCATATCACCGCTCCTCGCCCCCTCGTGTGACTGGCTTCAGCCTAATGCTGCATTCCCTCCAGCTCAGCGCATGCGTTGCCGCCCACCCCCGGTAAAGTATACTGATGAATCCGCATGCCGACGCTTGATAATGACGCTATTCGTGAAATTCTGCCCCACCGGTACCCGTTCCTCCTGGTGGACCGCATCCTTGAAATGGATGCAACGCACATCGTCGGCATCAAGAACGTAACGTACAACGAGCCGGCGTTCCTCGGTCATTTCCCCGATTTTCCCGTTATGCCGGGAGTCCTGATTCTCGAAGCCATGGCGCAGACGGCCGGTGTGCAAGTCTTGAGCACCATCCCCGATCGCCATAACAAGCTCGTCTTCCTGGTATCGGTCGATAATGCCCGCTTTCGCAAACCCGTCCGTCCGGGCGACCAGCTGCGCATCGAGATGAAAGTGCTCAAACGCAAGGGTACTGTCGCCAAGATGGCGGGCCATGCCACCGTGGACGGCGTTCTGGTTGCCGAAGCCGAGGTCATGTGCAAGCTGCAGGATAAGAACGAAAAGCCTGCTGAACCGTAGGATGAGCATTCACCCCGCCGCTATCGTCAGCCCTCAAGCCCGCATTCATGAAACTGCGGACATTGGCCCTTACTGCATCATCGGCGACGACGTCGAGATTGGCGCAAACACCCGCCTTATCGCGAACATCTATTGCGAAGGCGTGACCGTGATCGGCGAGAATAATCTCTTCTATCCTTATGCCACCGTCGGCGTCGCGCCCCAGGACAAGAAGTACCAGGGCGAGCGCGCTGAGACTCACATTGGCAACGCCAACACCATTCGCGAGTTCGTGACGATCCATCGCGGAACCCAAGGCGGCGGCTTGATTACCCGCATCGGCGACGGCAACCTGCTGATGGCCTATGTGCATGTCGCTCACGATGTGCGCATCGGCAACTTCACTACCCTGGCCAACGGCGTGACCTTTGCCGGCCATGTGACCGTTGAAGACTACGCCAACATTGGCGCGCATAGCGGTGTCCATCAGTTCTGCCGCGTCGGACGGCACGCGATCATCGGCGGTTACAGTGTCGTCGTGCAGGACGTTTTGCCCTTCTCCAGCACCGTGAGCGAACGTGAGATTCGCGTCTTCGGCGCCAACCGTATCGGTATGGAACGAGCCGGCATCTCCGGTGAGACCATCGAAGGACTCCAGACCGCCTTTCGCCTTCTCACCCGTGCGGGACTCAACACCACCCAGGCCCTTGATCGCATCCATGAAGAAGTGGCCGCCACTCCCGAACTGCGCGAATTAGTCGAGTTCATCCAAGCCTCCTCCCGGGGAGTTATCAAATGATCCGGCCGTTTGTGTCAGTCTTGCAAGTGTCCTTTTTCCGTGCAAGCAACAACTGTCACCTGGTGCTAAAGGCGTTCAGTCCCCGAATGTCGACGGGAATCTTTTTCGATTCCGACGGCTGGACCATCGCCGCTTGGGATCTGTCCTGCCGCGCCCCAGCCGTCTTCGGCATCCGGTTTTTCATCAGCAGGATCGCCGCGCGGCGCCATTTACCGGTAGCCATCTGGCGTCTTGAGTCATGAAGTACGGCATGATCGCCGGCAATGGACGCTTCCCCGTGCTGGCCTTACAGACAGCTCGCAAGGCGGGCGACGAAGTCATTGTTATAGGAATTAAGGAAGAAGCCTCGCCGGAAATCGAGACACTCGCATCTCGCTGCTACTGGGTCTCGCTTGGCGAGCTTAGCCGGTTGATCGATATCTGCCACCAGGAAGGTGTTTCCCGGATCATGATGTGCGGGCAGGTGAAACACGCTAAAATCTTTTCCTCCATCAAGCCCGACTGGAAGCTATTTAAGGTTCTCGCGGCCTTGCCTCGCAAGAACACCGACTCACTAATTGGCGCGGTGGCAAAAGTGCTCCGCGACGACGGCATCCAATTGGTCGACTCTACGCATTTGCTCAAGCCGCTGCTGGCACCCGAAGGACTCATCACACGGCGCAAATTGTCCGCCGAAGAAAAATCCGACATCGACTATGGACGCCGCATCGCCCACGTCCTCGCGTCCGTCGACGTCGGCCAAAGCGTCGCCATCTGCGAGCGGGCATGCGTCGCGGTTGAGGCAATGGAGGGTACTGACGCCATGCTGCGCCGTGCCGCAAGCCTCGCGAACGGACGCCCGCTTACCCTCGTGAAGGCGTCAGCCCGCCGCCGTCATCTGCTGTTCGACGTGCCTGTAATCGGCTCCGCAACCATTCCAGTCCTGCTGGAAACCGGAACTACCGCCCTCGCTATTGATGCGGGGAGCACGCTTCTCCTCGATCGTGAGGAAATGCTGGACGCCGCCAATCGCGGAAACATTGCGATCCTGGGCTGTAAACCAATGGAAGGGGTTACTGCACGCGAGGACGGTTCTGCTCATTGAGAACCAAGCCGTCGAAGATCGCCAATACCTGTTTACGATACGTGTAGACGCGTTTCAGATTATCCCGAAATGCATCTTCAAAGTCCTTCGCTTTGAGCCACTTGTCGAGCATCGGTCGGGGTACGTCGATGTCTTGCCGTAAGGCATCCACCGGGTATCCTCGCAGGAATAGTCCGTAGAAAAAAGCGGCCTCCCTTTGGGGGGCCAGGGGATCGAATTCGTCCATCGCCGTCATAGATAGTTGCATCCGACGAAAAAGCCAGTATAGCCGTGGTTTTGAAAACGAGCAAGTCCAGGAACTGGGAAAGCGTTTTAGGTCTGTTAAACTAGATGCAACTCCGTGCTCCGGAGTTTCGGCAGCCGCTCGGCCCCCGTGGCGCAGTCGCTCAGTTTGCGCAGCTCGGTTGCTCATTTCGCGTGGCGCGGACCGTCGTTCTTTGTGGTCTGCGAGGTTGCTCTCAGCCTCGTGTGTCGTCCAAGACTTTTTAGTGTCCAATAGCCCGCACGTCTCAGGTACACTTTCTTTAAGGAGCTCGAAGGATGAGAGTAACGGTTATAGGTACGGGTTACGTCGGGACGGTCACGGGAGTCTGTCTCGCGTACCTGGGCCATCAGGTGTCCTGCGTCGATCTGGACGAATCCAAGATCAGCCGGCTGCAAAAGGGCGATATCCCCATCTACGAGCCTTTCCTCGCTGAACTTTTGCCTTTGGCGGCACTTCACGGCACCCTCGAATTCACCTGCGAACTTGCTCGCGCCGTCGGTCCCAGCGACGTCATTTTTATTGCCGTCGGAACGCCTTCCAAGCCGTCGGGAGAAGCCGACCTGAGTTATCTTGAAATCGCCGCGAGAAACGTGGGTGCGGCCATGGATTCTGAACGCTATCACGTCGTAGTGAACAAGTCCACCGTTCCCGTAGGCTCTGGAAACCTCGTGGAAACGCTCGTTCGCGAGGGGCTGCACGAGGCCCGCGGAGCGGACGCCACCGTCGAGTTTGGCGTCGCCAGCAATCCGGAGTTCCTCCGCGAAGGCACGGCGATTGCCGACTCGCTCTTTGCGGATCGTATTGTGGTCGGCGCCGAAGATGCGAGAACGCTCGATATCCTGCGCGAACTGTATCGCCCCCTGGTCGAACAGACCTTCACTCCGCCGCCGTTCCTGCACCGCCCGTCCCGATTGACTCGCACTCCCCTCGTCACCACCACTCTCACCAGCGCGGAAATGATCAAGTACGCTTCGAACGCGTTCCTCGCCATGAAAATCGGGTTTGCCAATGAGATGGCGAACATTTGCGAACGGGTTGGCGCCGATGTCACTGAGGTTATGTCCGGAATCGGCCTCGATGCGCGGATCGGCACCGCATTTTTAAACGCCGGCATCGGCTGGGGCGGGAGTTGCTTTGGAAAAGATGTACGCTCGCTGTTGCACACCGCCAAAGAGTATGGCTGTCAGTCTAAATTGTTGGAGGCATCTCTCGAAGTCAACCACTTCCAGCGGCAATTGGTTATCCAAAAATTGCAGGAGAAACTGTTTATCCTTAAAGGCCGTACCGTCGGGCTGCTCGGCTTGGCATTCAAACCGGATACGGACGACCTGCGAGACGCGCCGAGCCTCCAGATCGCCGAGCGCCTCCTGCAGCTGGGCGTGCGTGTCCGGGCTTATGATCCCATTGCCATGGATGCCTGCAAATTGCAGTACCCTGGCCTGCGGATTACCTATTGCGAAGACGCTGTCTCAGTCGCCGAAAAAGCTGACGCTTTGGTCCTGGTGACTGAATGGCCCGAATTCCGCAACCTTTCGTTGGTTGGTCTCGTCCAGCGCATGTCGCACGCTGTGATGATCGACGGGCGGAACTCGTTCTCTCCGGAAGAGGCGAGAAGAGCGGGCTTCGACTACACCGGAATCGGTCGCGCCATGCATCACGCGAATGGTGGAGTTGAAACTCGCGAAGCTGTTACAAATAGATGACTTACTAAGTTACTGACCCTAGCATACGATTGATAGAAAAATTCAATTGGACTAGCCGCCGCTGGCGTCCCTAAACTGAAATTAGGCGGGAACGCCCAATCGGAGGCGCTTCCGGTGGCTTGGAAAAAACGGCAACTCGAAGTGTCAAAAGAAAACCTAGGGACAAAAAATATGAGCGCACAGGCTATGGTGTCGGAATCTACGGTGGCGCAGATCGCGCTGCTGCATCGAATCAGTAACATCGTCAGTTCTAACCAGGAACTCGAATCGATGTTGCAAGAACTAGTCGGCATGATTGTGCAGGTAACCAGTTGCGACGCTTGCCTGGTATATTTGGCTGACCACTCAGCAGACGAAATCGTCTTGCGGGCATCTCAATTGCCGCACGACGCCGAAGTCGGTAATCTGCGCCTCAAAATGGGTGAAGGTGTAACGGGATGGGTCGCTCTTCATCAGTCTGTCGTAGCTCTTGCCGACCACGCCTCCAAAGACACGCGTTTTAAGGCCTTTCAGGCTCTCCCTGAAGATACCTACGAAGCTTTTTTATCGGTACCGCTTGTCTCTTCGGGCGAACTCATCGGTGTCATCAACGTTCATCATCGGGAACCCCACACGCACCGCGCCGACGAGATCGCGCTCGTGACTTTCATCGGGGAACAGATGGGTGGCGCGCTCGCGAAAGCACGCCTCGCCGAACATTCCCAGAACGCCGTCAAGCGGATGGAAACCCTGGCTGCGGTCGCCAAAGCCATCTCCGCCGAGAACTACCTCGATCGCATCCTGCAGGCAATCTCTGAGATGGTGGCCGAAACCATGGATTCTCCCGTCGTTTCGATCATGCTTGTGGACGAGGAAAAGCGCGAACTCGTGATCAGCGCCGCACGCTGCTCATCTCCCGATTATCTTCACAAGTTGCCGCTGAAGATCGAGGATTCACTGATCGGTCAGGTGGTGCGGGAAGGCAAGCCGCTGATTGTGCCGAACGTGGTGGTGGAGAAGCAGTACCGCTATCCGGAACTGGCGCGCAAGAACGGTCTTGCTTCGTTGCTCTCGGCTCCCATGGTCTCCCGAGATAAGGTAATCGGAACCGTCAACATCTACACCGCGGAACAGCGGACTTTCACCGATGACGAGATCGACTTCGTAAAAGCCGTCGCCGGACAAGCAGCGATCGCGATCGAAAATGCCCGTCTCATGTCCGAAACTCTGGAGATGAAGCGGACACTCGAGGCTCGCAAGCTGATTGAGCGCGCCAAAGGCATCCTGCAGCACAAGCACTCCCTGACCGAAGAGGAAGCCTATTTGCGGCTCCGCAACGAAAGCCGTCGCCTGCGACGCCCCATGAGGGATCTTGCGGAAGCCGTCATCCTCGCAGACGATTTGAACAAAAAAGGTACTGGCGAAGGGAATCGCCTGATGCCGCCCTTGCGCCGCGACAAAGAAGAAGTCGACGACGAACCCTTAATGTAACGCCTCCTGGCGCCCTCCGCCGTCGCAGTGACGGCGGAGGCGACCAAATCCGCCCTTTAGAACCAACCACCTATCCCCGTCTGCCCCTCATTCACACCCACAGCCAGCTATTCTGAAGTCGAGGAGAACCTAAACATAAATTGGGTTCGTTCCGAAAAAAACGCGGCAAGCAGCACAACAAAACTCGCCAAGTCCTTACACCGCCGAAGCCTTATCCGTGTTCGCCTGCGTTCATCGGCGGCCATTTTCCTTCCCGGCTCGCACACCCGAGTTCGTTTTTTACCATCCAACTTTCTCTTACATTTATCTCTCGAACCGCGCTATGGCAAAACCCGTCAAACGGGTCAAACCGACCCGCCCGAGTTCGTTTTTTCCACGCCCTCCTTTGTGCACGAAAACGCCAGATTCTGCACAACCGTGCACAAAGACCAGACAATTCGCATTCCCCTCCCCACGCTCTCTAGTAAACTCAAATGTCCGCATCTAAATGCCAACCGCCCTGGACCAGATCGTCGATCGCCTCAAATCCGCTCTCGGCGATCACCTCATTTCCGTAATCCTCTACGGTTCGGCGGCCGCAGGTGACCAGCAGAAAGGCTATTCCGACCTCAATATTCTCTGCGTCCTGACCGAGATCACTCCCGCCGAACTGGCCCACGCCGCCCCCGTCTTCCGCTGGTGGCGCGAGCAGGGCAATCCGGCCCCCCTGCTCCTCACCCGTCGCGAATTCGAGACCTCCACCGACTGTTTCGCCATTGAATTTCACGACCTTCGCGACCAGCACCGCCTTCTCTTTGGCGAAGACCTGGTCTTGGACCTGCAAATCGACGATTCGTTTTACCGCGCCCAGGTCGAACATGAACTCCGTGCCAAACTGCTGCGCTTGCGCCACAAAGCCGCAGTCGTGCTCGCGGACAGGCAACTCCTCTGCCGCCTGCTCGCCGACTCGGTTTCCACCTTTAGCGTCCTATTTCGCCACGCCCTGATCCTGCATGGCGTCGAAGCGCCGCTCGCCAAGCGGGAAGTGGTCGCAAAGGCTGCGGCATTCTTCCAGTTCAGCGCAGTGCCTTTCGATCGCCTGCTCGACGTGCGAGACGGTAAGGCCGCCGGCCCTGACATCGATTTCGCAAAACTGCTGGCTGATTATATGCTGCAGGTATCCACCGTCATCGAAGCGGTGGACCGTCTGTGATGCGGTTTGCGAACCACCTGCCGAGCCGCGGTTTATTGAGCCGCTACCCTAGCGGAGCGCTACCGTTGCCCAATCCTGCAACTACCGCTCCCGGCTTCGTGTCTATATTGGTAGGACGGAAGGAAGTGAGGGGACTCGAGTGAAAGTACTGGTTGTCGTGTTGGTCATCTTGTTGGCGCTGGGCCTCGTCATCGGCGGGAAGTTCGTCGCAGTCCGCAACGAGCTCGCCACCCAGAAGGAAGAGATCAACCGCGCCTGGTCCGATATCGACGCCGATCTGCAGCGCCGTTCGGACCTCATCCCTAACTTGGTCGCGACCGTCAAAGGTTACGCCAAAGAAGAGACCGGCATCATGGAAACCATCGCCAATTCGCGCGCCGCCATGCTCAACGCGCAATCGCCGCAGCAGAAGATCGACGCATACAACCAGATGAATGGCGCGCTCGGGCGGCTGCTGGTGGTGGTCGAGAACTACCCGAATCTGAAGGCCAATGAAAACTTCAAGAGCCTCCAGTTCCAGTTGGAGGGTACCGAGAATCGCATTCTCCAGGCGCGCCGGCGGTACAATGAAGCGATCCAGAAATACAACACTACGCTGTCGCTCTTTCCGAACAATATCGTCGCGTCGCTCTCGGGGTTCAGTCGCGAAACTGCTTACTTCAAGACCGACGTCAATGCGCAAACCGCGCCTAAAGTGACTTTCTAAGCTTCAACAGAATATGCCTACATTTGCGAATTACATCAACGGTGAGTGGGTCGAAAGCGGTAAGACCTTCGAGAATCGTAACCCCGCCACCGGAGAACTGGTCGGGCTGCACACGAAAGGTTCAGCCGCCGATATCGTACGCGCTGCCGATGCGGCGGCCGCGGCTCTTCCAGCATGGTCGTCCATGCCCGCGCCCGCGCGCGGCGCTATTCTCTTCAAAGCCGCTGATCTGCTCGACAAACAGTTCGAACAGCTCGGCGAGGAGATGACCCGCGAGGAAGGCAAAACCTTCCCCGAAGCCAAAGGCGAAGTGCGGCGCTCCATCAACATCTTGCGCTACTTCGCCGGCGAAGGCGCCCGTCTCAATGGCATGCTGGTGCCCTCCGAACGCGATCGCGTCCACACTTTCGCCATCCGCAAAGCCATCGGCGTGATCGGCATGGTCACGCCCTGGAATTTCCCGAGCGCGATTCCCGCGTGGAAGATGGCTCCTGCTTTGATCTGCGGCAACACGTTGGTCGTCAAGCCGGCCTCGGCCGCGCCGCTCAGTTCCTGGCGAATCGTCGAAGCGCTGCACAATGCGGGCGCACCGAAGGGCGTCGTCAACTTCGTGCAGGCTCCGGCGGCGAGTTGGGTAATGCGCTGGTGCAAGCCAACCCGCTCAAGGCGATCTCCTTTACCGGCTCCTGCGATATCGGCAACTGGCTGCACGGCGAAGCTTCCAAGCGCCGGCTGCGCATCCAGCTCGAGATGGGCGGCAAGAATCCCACCATCGTGCTGGCGGATTGCGACTTCAATTCCGCTGTCGAGAACGTCGTGAACGCCTCGTTCTTTTCTACCGGACAGAAGTGCACCGCCACCAGCCGCGCCATCGTTGAGGATGCCATCTACGATCGGTTCGTTGCGGCCGTGGTCGAGCGAACGAAGAAGCTGAAGGTCGGTGACGGAATGCAGGCGGGAATCGACATCGGGCCGGCCGTTGATGCTGCCGCGCTCGAGACCATTCTCAAGTACATTGCGATCGGCAAGGAGGAAGGCGGCAAGCTCGTCTGCGGCGGCAATCGCCTGACGGATCATGGCCGCGACAAAGGTTTCTTTGTCGAGCCGACCGTGTTCAGCGACGTCACCGAGTCGATGACTATTGCGAAAGAAGAGATCTTCGGTCCGGTGCTCGCCATCATGCGCGCCAAGGATTTCGAAGATGCCATGCGCATCGCCAATAACATTCCCTTCGGGCTATCGTCGTCCATTCAGACGACCAATCTTTCGCGAACTTTCGACTACATCTATCGCTCCGAAGCCGGTCTGCTGACTGTGAATCTCCCTAGCGCGGGCGTCGAGTACCAACTCCCCTTCGGAGGCACAAAGGATTCCAGTTTCGGCCCGAAGGAACAAGGTCCGGCGGCTCTCGATTTCTACAGCGACTACAAAACCATTTACCTTAAGTACTGACTCATGCGAATAGGACAAATCCGAAGTAATGGCTCTATCGTGGCCGCCGTGTTTGAGGCCGACGGAGCCCACCAGATTCCCGCGCACAGCCTCTATGACCTGATTCGGCGAGCATCAGCAGAATCGATTTCGCTTAACGAACTGGCCCATAACCTGGCCAGCCGTGTACCCGATCCCGCGCCGCCCATTCTCCCGATTCATCCGCCCGAGGTTTGGGCTTGCGGCTGCACCTATGAGACCAGCGCCGCCTTTCGCGATGCCGAGCATGGCACTCGCGAAGGCATGTACGCCTACGTTTATCGCGAAGCGCGCCCCGAAGTTTTCTTTAAGGGCACGGCGCGCGTCTGCGTCGGCCCTGGAAAGAGCGTTGGTATCCGAACGGATTCCCACTTCACCGCGCCCGAGCCCGAACTCGCGGTCATCCTCGGGCAAGGCGGGAAAGTCCTCGGCTATACGCTGGCCAATGATGTTTCGGCATGGGATATCGAGCGGGAAAACGCCTTGTATCTCCCACAATCGAAGGTCTACAACTGCTGCTGCGCCCTCGGTCCGGTGATCGTCACTGCCGATGAATTGAAGGACCCCTACAACTTGACGATCACTTGCACCATCGAACGCGGTGGCAAGACGATCTTTCAAGGCGACGTGTCCACCTCGCGACTGCATCGTAAAATCGAGAACCTCATCGAATTTCTCTTACGCGCCAATAACGTCCCCGCCGGCTCGGTCCTGCTTACCGGTACCGGGATCATCGTGAAGGAAGATGCGGCGCTGGCGCCTGGGGATACGGTTTCGATCCACGCGCCGCAGATCGGGACGCTGACCAACAGCACGGTACTCGTGTAAGCATGGCGGCAGTCCTACTGAATTGCCAGGCGATTGAGAAGTCCTACTCTTCCACTCCTGTCTTTCGCAATCTGTCGCTCAGCGTATTCGAGGGCGAGCGCCTGGGCTTAATCGGGCCTAATGGGTCTGGCAAATCCACGCTTCTTCGTATCCTGGCCGGTCTCGACGCGGCAGACGGCGGCGTGGTCGCGGTTCGAAAGTCCGTCCTGGCAGCTTATGTGGGTCAATCTTCTGATCTGCCGCCCGATAAGACTGTCGGCGCAGTTCTGGACACCGCACTTCTCGACCTTGAACACGATGAGACCGAGCGCGCAGGCCGCGTCGCGGTGATGCTGGGCCGCGCGGGATTCACCGATCCCGACGCACTGACCGCGCATCTCTCCGGCGGCTGGCGTCGCCGGCTCTCGATTGCCAGGGAACTGATCCGCCGGCCGGATTTACTCCTTCTCGACGAACCGACGAATCACCTCGACATCGAAGGCGTCCGCTGGCTCGAAGGAATTCTGCTGTCCAATCGCGGCGCCAGCGTGACCGTCAGTCACGATCGCTACTTCCTCGAGAACGTTTGTACCCGTATCGCCGAAGTCAATCGCATCTATCCGGACGGCGTTTTTACCACCTCCGGTAAGTACAGCGACTTCCTCGAGAAACGGGAAGACTACCTGGCGTCTCAGGCCAAAGAACGCGAGGCGCTCGCCAATCTCGTCCGCCGTGAGATCGCTTGGCTCCGTCGCGGCGCGAAAGCGCGCACCAGCAAATCCAAAGCGCGTATCGCGGATGCCGGGGATCTTCAGGTCAAGCTGGCCGAATCTCTGGATCGTGCGCGTGTGGGTACTGCTGATATCGACTTTTCCGGTACCGGGCGCCGCACCAAGCGCCTCGTTACCGCCGAAGGCATCGCGCGGGGGTTCGGAGAGCGCACGCTGTTTCGCGAGGTGTCCTTCGCTCTCGGCCCTGGGATGCGGCTGGGACTGCTCGGAGCGAACGGTTCCGGCAAGACCTCGCTGCTCAAGATACTGGCTGGGGAAGGGAAGCCGGATTCCGGATCGATCGAGTTCGCGGATGCCCTGCGCATCGTCTATTTCGACCAGAACCGCGAACAACTCGAGCCTGAGTTGACGTTACGCAGAGCGCTCGCGCCGGCAGGCGACTCGGTGATCTTTCAGGACCGCGTGATCCACGTCACCTCATGGGCGAAGCGGTTCTTGTTCCGTCAAGATCAATTGGAGTTGCCGGTCGGACGGCTATCTGGAGGCGAACAGGCCCGTGTCCTGATCGCGCGTCTGATGCTTAAGCCGGCGGACCTGTTGTTGCTGGACGAGCCGACCAACGATCTCGATATTCCTACGATTGAGATTCTGGAAGAAAGCCTGTTGGAGTTTCAAGGGGCGATTGTGCTGGTGACGCACGACCGGTTTATGTTGGACCGAGTCTCCACATTACTGTTGGCTCTCGATGGAACGGGCGGCGCGGAATTCTTCGCTGACTATGCGCAATGGGAATCAAACTTAGGCCGTGCCGTAGCAGCCCCGGATAAGAAGGAGCGGCCGCCCGAACCTCGTACACCCACCCCAAAGAAGCTGTCGTACAAAGAGGCCCGCGAGTTCGAAACCATGGAAGCGCGAATTCACGAGGCGGAGCAGGTTTCCGAACAGAAACAGGCCATGCTGCACGATCCCGCCGTCACCAGCGACCCGTCCCGGTTGCGGATTGCCTATGAAGAAATGCAGGCATCTCAAGCGGTTGTCGATGCCTTGTACGCCCGCTGGGCAGAGTTAGAGCGCAAATTAGTATAGGCCCAAATTGGTATAGGGATAGATAAGACTCTGGTAAACTAATAGTTCACCAAAGGCCAGGTAGCTCAGTTGGTAGAGCGCAGCCCTGAAAAGGCTGGCGTCGGCGGTTCAATTCCGTCCCTGGCCACCACATTCTAAAGCACTTACAGCTGCTCGGCTCTAG
>CAVZRE010000022.1:0-41841 GCA_963777595.1 Terriglobia bacterium | reverse complement strand
CCGATTATTCGAGTGGTCAGTGGTGGTGCATACCCCCACTAATGGCGTAGAGCCGTGTAAGTGACCAAAATGCTGTGGTGCGGAAGGTGGGAATTGAACCCACACGCTCCTTTCGGAGCTTCGGATTTTAAGTCCGATGCGTCTGCCGATTTCGCCACTCCCGCAGGATCGGTGTAAGCCATTTGGAATTCAAAGGCTTGGGGCCATTCTACCACTGCTTCTATTTGGTGCCTGTTTGGCGCGGTGTCAGTTCTAGTGTCAGTTGGGTTATCTGGGATATAAAACTTATCCAGATTGGCGACAGCAGCGGTGTTGTGCCCTGGGGACAGGTGAGCATACCGCATCGTCATCTGTAGAGTCTTGTGTCCCGTCAATTCCGCTACCGTGCGAATATCCACTCCTGCCATAACCAGCCTAGACGCGAACGTGTGCCTGAGACAATGCCACGTGAACTCTGGGATGGCGACCTTCCTGATAACGGTCTCGAACCAACGATGATTGTGCATCACTGGGAATACCGCCTTATCGTCCGAGTATGTTCGCGCGATCCTCAGCGCTTCCTTTGCGCCACTGCTTAGCGGTATGTGACGGCTACGGCCATTCTTGCTCTTCTTAACAAACACCTGTGACCGGCCTGTGTCGATATCGGACCACTTCAGTCTGAACTGCTCACTAGCACGAAGGCCTGTATGTGCGGCAAAAAGCACTGCAGACCACCTTTCGGGACATTCGATTGAGAGTAGCTCTCGTAATCGCTGTTCGTCGGTCGGATCCTAGCGCCGATGGCTTCAAACCACGTCGCGGTAAACAGTGGCACGGGTCAGCGGTGAACAAGTTCTTGGCTAGGGCTTGAGCGGCGTATAATGCACCGATGGTTCGAAGCGTTTCCAATAGGCCTGCGATTGAGGTCGTTTTCGAAACTTGGGCATCCCGCTTACCAGGAGCAGTACAGCGACCTCGTTGCTAACCAACCTATTCGCCGTGTGTCCTACTGGCTTGTAGTCAATGCACGGGACCTAAGATTGCACTCGAACGAGATTTTCGTGGAGCCTACAATTTGGGAACCAGGGGTTTCTGTACACCTTGCGGATGTTACTGAAGCGCTAGAAAAGGCTAGAAGTGCGTGGTTTTCTGTGTGCCGTGAATGGGAGCGATGCTCTCCGGCTGCAACCGAAGCTGAGAGGAAGATGTGGAATGATGCCAGATGGAAAACGTTCCGTGCTGCGTATCAACATTTCAGACCAAGATACGACCTAACAGACGCTGAAATGACCAATCTAAAAGCCAAACTGAAGGCGTTTTCGGTACAAATGGCAACGCCCGTGTTTATGAAGCGACTGGCAGCAGAGGTAATACCGCTGAAAGTTCAGCAGAACAACAATGATGAACGCAGCTACGCACTATATCGCGGTAGTGTTTGGTCGTGTGGTCGTGAACTCGAACCCGCACAGTGGCAGCTTCTAGTTGACCGCTTGATTAGAAGCGAAGAAGCGGAGCTTGCTTCCGCACTGGCTATAGAAGCGGACGCATCACAGACGCGAGAGCGGATATCACCCCAGGTTCGCCGCGCTGTGTGGATTCGTGACCAGGGCAAATGTGCAAGGTGTGGGAGCAGAGAGCGATTGGAGTATGACCACATCGTCCCGGTTTCGCGTGGTGGCAGCAATACCGAACGGAACATTGAATTGCTCTGCGAGGTCTGCAACCGTGCCAAGTCGGACTCGATAATGTAGCCTGCCCAGTTGCACGCTGTGCAAACTGTGGTGTCAGTTGACCGTGCAGAATGATGCTTTTCTACGTAAGTCAGTGCGCAGTGAATGCAGTTGCAACAGTGTGAAGATGCAACACTGCGCCTCCTCGCAGAATCGTGCGCATCCTCATTAGCACCTTTTAAGTCCGATGCGTCTGCCGATTTCGCCACTCCCGCAGGATCGGTGTAAGCTATTTGAAATTCAACGGCTTGGGGATATTCTACCACTGTTCTTGCCAGATGCCATTTGGGTTTAGGTCCGCCGCGGCTCTGCAGCTGTCGAGCTGTGGCAAAATGGCACGATGAGGATTTGCGCGGCTCAAGTCCGACCCGATGCGGGTGGCATTATGTCCAACCTGACGAAGCATCTCAGACTCATCGATCTTGCCGTCACCGAAGGCGCGGACTTGGTGTTTTTTCCCGAATTGTCTCTCACCGGATACGAGCCGCGTCTAGCGAAATCTCTCGCGACCGACGAGCGGGATAGCCGTCTTGATGCACTACAAGAGTGCAGTGACGCGCACCAATTGCTGATTGGCATAGGACTTCCCATTCCTTTTGAATCCAGCGTCAGGATTGGAATGGTGTGGTTTTCTCCAAGGTCGCCGCGACGCACCTATGCCAAGCAGTTCTTGCATGCGGACGAGATGCCGTTCTTTGTTCGCGGTGAAGGTCAACTGATGCTCAAGGCCGGCTCGCACTCGCTGGCGATTGCGATCTGCTACGAATCGCTTTTACCTGGACACTCGGAAAGCGCGGCAAAGCTGGGCGCGGACATCTATCTCGCGAGTGTGGCCAAATCGAACGGGGGAGTCGACAAAGCGATGTCGCATTACCCCGATGTCGCGCGCAAGCACAACATGTACGTGGTCATGTCAAACTGCGTGGGGCCGAGTGACGGATTCGTAAGTGTTGGGCAATCGGCTGTATGGGATCGAAAAGGGCAGCTGCTGGCACAGATGGATTCAGATTCCGAGGGGATCGTGCTGGTGGATACGGTAACAGGGAAGGCCGAGATACGCAGAGTCAAGACCGCGTTATAGACGGACAGCGTTCCGGGCGTGAGCCGGACCGAAATCGGTTTTCCGATCACCGCGTCGCATGAGCGCCGACCCTAGCCAGGACGAAAGCGGCCCCGTGCCATTCAAAGTAGACGTAATCTTTCGCAACTTGCCACGTCTACAATATAGGTGCGCTCCTTCATCGCTGCAGCCGTTCTGGTATACATGACAGCATTCACTCCCCATATTCACGCCCAACTACTCGAGAACATTGAATATAGTCAGGCCGGTGGGGTTAGCCTCCGCCTCGACGCGCGCATCCCGGACGGCGCCGGCCCATTCGCCGCAGCCATCATCGTGCATGGCGGAGCTTGGGTAACCGGTGACCGCCGTACTTCCGTCCAGCCATTATTCCAGCCACTCACCGACGCTCGTATTGCCACGTTCTCCATCAGCTACCGGCTGGCGGGCCCGGGGCCGGACGGGTTCAGGATGTCGAAGGACATCACACAGATTCTCACGCTTGGCACGGCAATCGACGATGTACGGCAAGCGATCGCCTACGTCAAGGTGCATTCGTCCGAGTACCGCGTGGATCCGGAACGTATTGCGCTGATCGGGGAGTCTGCAGGGGCGCAACTCGCTTCCATGGCCGCCCTGCGTCCGAACAAGAACAGCTCAGTTCGCGGCGTGGTGGCATTCTATGGCCCGAGCGACCTCGTTAAATTTGCGCAGACGTCAGTGTTGATCCCAGACAATATTCGCCGCTCGCTCCATGGGACGGCGCTTGAGACGATGCTTTTCGCGGGACTGCGAGACCTCTCTCCGGTCACGTGGGTCAGCAGCGGCGCGCCGCCCTTCCTGCTCATTCACGGCACTGCTGATACCCTGGTGCCTTTCGATCAGTCGCAGGAACTTTATAACAAGTTGCGCGCGGCTGGAGTAAGCTGCGAGATCTATCAGGAAAAGGGCGGCCATCATGGCATAAAACGTTGGGAGTCTGCGGGCCTGACCGACTACAAGGAACCCATGATTCGCTGGCTGCAACGGACCCTGGGCATGCCAACCTCTACGCCAACGAACACCGCACGATTCGGGAGGTGAGTTGGCCCCGAACATTCCAACCACTGAGTTAGAGATGCTGGATGCCTGCGATCGTGCCCTGCGGTTAGCGCCAGATGAGTATCCGCCCACCCCATCTCCGAATCAACAGCACGGCGCTCCCGAATGGTATCGCTTTGAGCACGAAGCGTGGAAAATCGGGGAGAGTCTCCGGCAGGCTTTCCAGAAATCGCGTCGTTTGAAAAACCAGCCGTCGATTCTGGAAAAAGTTATCGAGGTTGCTCTGTGCCGCAATCTGCGGCGTGGACGGCAGTCCTTCATCCTGGCGCTGGGATTCGCCGCCGCGAAGCCGTATGCCTCGCTCTTGACTCCCTTGCTCAGCGATGAGGACGTGAATGGCCAGGTTGTGAGCACCCTGCTCAAGATGAAGGCAGATGAATTCGCGAACGAAGTCATGCCGTTGGTAAACGCCAAGAAGACATGGATACGCCATCTTGCCGAACGATACACGGCACGCTATGGGAAGCAAGTATGATGAGATTTCATGTCCAGAAAACTTTCGCCGGAACAACTCCGTAGTTTCCGTTGGTTCGGGCCACCGACCCAGAAGGGCTTCAGTCACCGTTCGCGCATGAAGCAGCTCGGCATGCGCAACGAAGATTTTACGGGCAAGCCGGTCATTGCCATCGTCAACACATGGAGCGAAATCAATCCGTGTCACGCACATTTGCGCGAGCGTGCTGAGGCAGTCAAGCGCGGTGTCTGGCAGGCGGGCGGATTTCCAGTCGAAGTGCCCGCGTTTTCCATTACCGAGACGTATATGAAGCCGAGCCCGATGCTCTATCGCAACCTGCTGGCGATGGACACCGAAGAACTGCTGCGCAGCCTTCCCATCGATGGCGCGGTCCTTATGGGCGGCTGCGACAAAACGACTCCCGGCCTGTTGATGGGCGCGATCAGCATGAACCTGCCGTCATTTTCCTGCCCGCCGGGCCCATGCTGCGCGGCAATTACCAGGGGCAGCCGCTCGGCAGCGGCACGGATCTCTGGAAGTTCTGGACGGAACGCTGCGCGGGCACGATCAGCGAAGCAGGAATGGAACGATATGGAAGCCTGCATCGCACGCTCGCCCGGTTTTTGCATGACTATGGGCACTGCCTCTACCATGGCTTCGCTCGCCGAAGCTTTAGGCATGACACTTCCTGGCGCGTCTGCGATTCCAGCGCCCGATTCGAACCACGTGCGCATGTCGATGGATTGCGGCCGGCGAGTCGTCGAGATGGTTTGGGAGGACCTCAAGCCGCGCGATATTCTGACGCTTGAAGCTTTTGAGAACGCTATCACGGTTGACATGGCTATCTCCGGCTCAACCAACGCGATCATCCATCTGGTGGCGCTGGCCGCGCGCTGCGGCATCCAACTCGAACTCGCCGCGTTCGACCGCATCTCCCAACGCGTTCCGGTACTGGCCAATATTCGACCCTCCGGCGCGTACCTGATGGAAGACTTCTTCTATGCAGGTGGGCTCACCGCGTTGATGTCGGAGATAAAGGACTTGCTCCATGCGGACGCCATGACAGTCAATGGCCGCAGCATCGTGGCGAATCTTGACGGCGCAAAAATCATCAATGCCGATGTAATTCGTCCGCGCGAGTAATCCGCTCGCGACCAGCGGCGGCACGGCGATACTCTATGGCAATCTCGCACCCGATGGCGCCGTGATTAAGACTGCGGCGGCCGATGCGCGACTCATGCAACACACGGGTCCGGCAGTGGTGTTCAAGGACTACGACGATATGGAGGCGCGTATGAATCGCGACGATCTCGACGTCGATGAGAATTCAGTCCTGGTGCTTCAAAATGCCGGTCCGCAAGGCGGTCCGGGGATGCCGGAATGGGGCATGTTGCCGCTACCCCAGAAGGTCTTGAAAAAAGGGATTCGCGACATGGTTCGGATTTCGGATGCACGGATGAGTGGCACGTCGTACGGAACTTGCATCCTGCACGTCTCCCCGGAAAGCTATATCGGCGGTCCACTGGCTCTAGTGCAGGATGGAGACCTGATCCAACTGGATTTAGAGCACCGCGCCCTGAAGTTACTGGTCTGCGAAGAAGAGTTGGCGCAACGCCGCAGCCGTTGGGTACGGCCGGCTCCTCGCTATGGACGCGGGTACGGAGCACTGTATGAAGAGCGAGTCACGCAGGCCGACAAAGGTTGCGACTTTGATTTCTTGAGCGATGGCGCGCCCACTCCCGAGCCTGCAATCCATTAATTTTATGTGACAGGCTTTGGTAGTCTGTGCGTGTGCCAATGAAGCGAACCACGCTATTCCTCCTGCCGGCGCTATTAGCCTTTGGCTTGGCGCAGCCGTCGTCTAAGAAGAGATCCGTTTCCGCGATCCTTATCCAGATGGAGCATGAGTGGTCGCAGGCGGGCATGAAGAAAGACTTGAAAACTCTGGACCGCATTATGGCTGACGATTGGGTGTCCATCGACCTCCGGGGCAACCCCATTAGCAAAGCTCTCGCGCTCGACGCCGTGAGGTCAGCTAAAGCCACGGGGCAAGACGTTCAGCTCGGAACCATGAAAGTGAGAGTGTTCGGAACCACGGCAATCGTCAACGGAGTGGGTAGCGACAACAATGGAAGATACGCCTGGCTGGACGTGTTTATCAAGCGAGACGGCCGGTGGCAAGCCGTTGCTTCGCAATCGACAAAACTCGAAAAATGAGCCGCGAGTTGTGTGCTAACCTTCCATGCGAGGAGCACATATGAAAATTCCATCTTTCGCCGCAATTGCGCTGGCTGCAGTTGCAACCCTTTCCGCGCAAACCGGGAACCGGCAGGTGACTCAAAACGAGAAGAGCCCAACAGCTGATACCAGCGTGAAGATTGGCGGGACTCAGATCACCATCGAATACAACGCGCCGTCCGCCCGAGGCCGTAAAGTGGAAGGTGGACTCATCCCTTACGGCGATATCTACCGCATGGGCGCAGACGCGGCGACTACCATGACGACGACAAAGGACATTATCCTCGGCGATGTAAAAGTGCCTGCGGGCATCCACACGCTCTACCTTGAAGCCAGTGAAAGCGGCCCGTGGCAACTGGTGATTAGTAACCAGACCAAGCAGTGGGGCACGATCTACCAAAAAGACCAGGACTTGGGCCGCACGCCGATGAAACTCACCAAGCTCGCGGGCATGGTCGAAAAATTCAAGATTACCCTCAGTCCGAAGGAACTCTCCGTCGAGTGGGGCAACACCAAAGCAACCGTGCCGATTAAAGCAGATTGAGCAGCGCTAGCGCGGAGAGGGACGAAGTCAGACCTGCCCGACTACTGAGGGCTGAAAACTGACAGATGTTCGAGGTATTTCCGGCTAGTCATAGCTGCCTGCTTTGGAGTGGTCGATGGGTTGGGGACGCGATCTAGTTCTACCACGGCCCAGCCGCGGAAATTGACTTCGCGGAGGGCGTCGAAGACTGCGGGCAGGTCCACTCGTCCTCGCCCCAGCTCTACGAATTTAAACGGGTACTTGGCGCCGGGCGTGTCCAAGGGAATGTCAACCACGTCTTTCAAATGCACAAAGAGTATCCTGTCGTGGTATTTCCGGACAGCGTCGGCCGGATCACCGCCTCCGGCGACTGAATGCGCCGTGTCGAGAAGCAGTTTGACGTATTTGGGATCGGACGAAGCCAGCACCAGATCGAGATTCGCGGGGTGTTCGCTGATCGTGTTCATATGATTGTGGTACGCCAAAGGAATTCCGAGATCGGCCGTCCGCTTTCCTATCTCCGTCAGTAGCTTCCCCAAGCGTCTGCACTCTTCTGGAGTGACTCTGCGAGGATAAGACTTCAATTGATCGAGCACTTGAAGGTAGAGGCCACCTGCATCGCGCACGAACTTGGCATGGGCGGTATGCCTGTCGAGGTTTTCGGCTTCCGTTCCCGGATCGATCGTGACATCGCCACTCGATAACGCGACGAAGGTGAGCTGGTGCTGCAGCAGGAGCGCCTTCAACCCGGCCGGATGGAATTCGGTGGTCGCCTCAATTCTGAACTGGATCCCGGAGTAACCACAAGAGGAAATATCGTCAACCGCCTGACGCTCTTCCTTGCCCCACGTCATTGCCGCATATCCGAACTTGATTCCGTTCGCGCCGATCGGAACCGCCAACGAAGCAGCGGGGCGGATGGCTGCGACGACTCCCAAACTCTTGAGAAAGGTTCGACGTGAATTCTTCTCGCGCATGGATTATCTCCTACAACTACCAGCAGAACATAAAATCGGTATACCACCTGTGAGTTAGTTGATCGTGTTCAAAATGGCGAGAACTGTGAACTTCCCTGCTCGACACGAGGATATAGCGGGGACGAAACTCCAATCACCGGGGAAAGGCCATCGCGGCGACGTATTCGTCTTGAAAATCCGAAGCGGCGGCTAAGCGGACGTGCTCTATCTTGCTACGTATCTCGTCATATTCGTCGTCATCCGCGAAGAGCGTTTGGCGGACGCCGAGCAGAGAGGTGTTGCCGGCGGGCCGGATAATATCGGCATCGAATTCGAGCAGACCGATCCGTCGCGCGGAGGCGACGTTGATGTAGTTGCCGAAAGCTCCGGCCAAATAGAGCGCACGCACGTCGCCGGCACCGGCTCCCATACGACGGAGCAGGACACGCAACCCTCCGGCGATGGCGCCTTTGGCTAGTTGAACTTGCCGTATGTCCTGTTGGGTGAGCTGGAGGCCGGCGGTGAGAGGAAGGGGTTGCGAGATGCGTCCGTTCGGCTGAATCGCCTCGGTCGAGAGCCCGCAGGCGACCGCGTCGACGAGCCCGCTGCCGCAGATTCCGCGCGCGGTACCACCGCCTAACACCCGGCATCGCAGCTCTCGCCGGTCGATTTCGACGGACGCAATTGCGCCCGTCGCGGCCCGCATGCCGCACGAAATTCTTCCACCTTCAAACGCCGGACCAACGGCCGTCGAAGCGCAGATCAGCTTATCGCGGTTGCCGACCACAATCTCTCCGTTCGTCCCGAGATCGACCAGCGCGACGAGATCTTCGCTCCGGTGTATGTTCGTCGCCAGGATGCCGGCGAGAATGTCGCTCCCGACGAAGCCGCCGAGGTTGGGCAGGAAACGAAACTGCAATGAGTCCGTTGTTATCACGACCGCACCCATCACAAGAGGCTCAAATGGCGCGTGGGCCAGCGGCGTCACATCCAGGTCGCAGAATAGATGATGCATGACGGTGTTACCGGCGACGTGGCAGGCGAGAGGCTTAGCTTGTGTCTGCATGAGTTCGTGTACCATGCGGCAAAGTTCGCGGCGGATCAATTCGCAGAGATCTTTGCGTCCCGACGGATCTAGCGCGAACTGCACTCGCGTCATGACGTCCGCGCCGTGCCGGGCTTGGGGATTCAGTGCGGTTCGCACTCCCAGCACCGAGGCAGTCTGCAGATCGACCAGTTGTGCAACGAGAGTAGTGGTGCCGAGATCTATGGCGACGCCGACCCCGGCTCTCGGACGGAGCGGGCGGGCGAGCTCGTTGTCGTCGGACAAGATGCTCGATTGCCAATGTCCCACCTCGAGTGTCACGTCGGATCGGGCGATTGAGCGGCAGGCCAGACGCCAGCCTTCGGAGAGTTCCCGCGGCGTCAGGATCCCGATACCGGTTGAGGGATCCAGTTGTCCGTCGATGACGCGGACACGGCAACGTTTGCAGCGCGATTCGCCGCCGCACGGGAACTCCACGCCATAGGCGAAGAGGATATCGCGCAGACGCGTGCCATTTGCGACGGTGAGGGTCGCGCCTAATGGCTCGAGCCTGATCCGGACTTCAAGCATCCGGGTCTATGGCAGTAATGATGCGTTCGTCATGCGTGGCGGCGACGCGCCAGCCTGGCGGCACGACTAGGAAATCATCGTCCCATTCACCGTTCACCAGCTTGCGCAGCAGCGTCAGGTCGCCTTGCAACTTTTCGAATTGCCAGCCGCGGGATGAAGCGTCCTGCCGGGATGCGCGCTCGAAGCGATCATCGGCTTCGACTCCCATTTCGATAAAAGTGAATTGCCGGTAGGTGCGCTGAGAGCCGTGGAGTTGCTCATAAAGATACCGGCCGTTCTCGTCGCCGTATTTATCGATGAGGACGTGGAGCTCATAGGCTTCTCCGAAAATCTGGCTGCCGGAAGCGCCGCGCTCAATCCAGCCCGTAGTTTTGAAATAGACGCCGGGATGGTCGGCGAAATAGCCGGCGTAGCGCTGCCGGCTCCCCAGGAACATGGTGATGCAATCGTGGCCGCGCGGAATAACGATGGGCAGCGAGCCCGCGGTGAGGCCGGCGATCCCGTTGCCGCAGAGCGCGTAGCCAAAAGCGACGGCATCGTAGCGGTAGGGGTCGACTCCGTCGAGAACTTGCTGTAGCCGGTTCTGCATGAGGACGCTGCGCTGATCATGCAAGCCCTTGGGCAGGAATTCGACGTCGACCTGGTTGGGAGATCGAGCCGCTAAAAGGCTGATCTCGCGAAAGAGCACTTCGCAACTGATGATTTTCAGCCGCATCAGATCTGCAGTTTCACCTCTACTTTGTCCGCCGTCGTCACCATCTGTTCCATTCACCGTTCGCGCCGCAACTATTAAATCAAAATCTTCGACAGGCGTCTGCAGGCGTGCGACCGGCGCTCCACCGCCTTGCCAGGGTTTTTTTTGAACTCTAAGGAATGCTGCTTCACTTCGAATTACTGTGTTTTAGGAAATTGTCGTAGGAGTGGCCGTCGGGACCCGTATATTTGATGGTGTCAAAGAAAGCCGCGTTGCCCAGCATGCGGGGGTCGCCTTCAGAGCGTAGCGTCTTCTCCATACTCTCGCGAAGCTGGGACTTGATGGCCGCATATTTGGGATCGGTCGCGAGGTTCGTCATGCAATCCGGATCCTTTTCGATCATGTATAACTCTTCTGCCGGACGTTTGCCGAACGACAGCTGGAAATAGTTGTCATAGACCGAAGTCACGCTCTCTTTCGCCGGCCCGTCGTCAACATTGCGATAGCCGGTCTCCGGATTTCCCGCGGGCCAGCGATCAGGTTCGTAATTGCGCACGTAGAGATACTGCAAAGTACGGATCGCGCGAACCGGATAGCCCTCGTCGTGAGGACGCCCTAAGTCATGGCGCTCCTTGCCGACCAGCATTACATTGCGAGTGGCGTCGACTATGCCGGATTTGCCGGACTGCAGCACGTCAAGAAAACTGCGGCCAGTCATCGACGGCGCGGGCTTCAGTCCCGCGACCTGCATGAAAGTCGGGGCGAAGTCGCGGAAGTTGATGAAGTCCGCAATGACCCGTCCACCGGTCATGTGACCGCCCCACCGAATCGCCATGGGGAGATGGAAATCTTCTTCGTAGATCTGGCCTTTCACACGAGGAAACGGCATACCGTTATCTGAAGTAACGACGATGAAAGTGTTGTCCAGCTCGCCAATCTCTTCCAGTTTCTTAAGCGCGCGGCCCAGTTGCTGATCGAACCATTCCACTTCGAGAGCGTAGTCGAGGAAATCGCTGCGGACGGCCCGACGGTCGGGAAGATAGGAGGGAAGCTTCACGCTTTTCAGGTCGCGTCCAGCCCGCACGCCGGAGCCTTCTTCATAGCCGCGATGCGGTTCGTGTCCGCCAAGCCAAAAACAGAAGGGCAGATCTTTCTTTTTCTGATTCAGGAAATCTTCAAAGTTACGGACGTAATCAATGGGCGAAATACCCGTGTATGGCGGCTTCAACTTGAATTTCTGAAATTCGGGACCAGCCGGGTTGTGCGGATAGCCGGTGGACTGAAAATCGCCCGGGCCCCAACCTTTGCCGGTCATCCCGATCGCATAGCCTGCCTTCTCCAGCAGGTCTGGATAGACCGTCAGCCCTTTCGGGAAGATGCTGTAGTGATTAATCGCTTCCTGCAATTGCCAGGTATTGCGTCCAGTAAGGATGGTCGCGCGGCTGGGACTGCATTTGGGATTCGACGTAAAGCAGTTGGTGAACAGCACTCCTTCTTTCGCCACGCGATCGAAGTTGGGAGTCTTGATCCAGTCGCATCCGTATACGCCGGCGTGATTGTAACCCCAGTCGTCCGCAATGACGAAAAGAATGTTTGGGCGTTTCTGTTGCGCGCTTACAAGGGGCGCGGACAGTGCCGCGGTAGCGGTGAATAAAAAATCCCGGCGTGACGGTGCCATGCTCATCGCTTCAGAATATCGCACGGCACGCCGCGAAGGGTTTCCACTAACGATACGTCTTTTCGAACTTGTTGCGTTCGTTGCGAACCGTGAAGGTGCCATCCTGGCTGCGCACTCACTTCGATCGCGTAACCCGCGTCGTTATCCTACAGTAGGGTTCGCGATAAAGGCTTCCGGGACATTATATTCTTTGCCGCCCTCATTCGAGAAATGAAGTTGCCAGAGATCCTGCAGACCGGGCGAGCTGTGAATCGCCTCCAGGGCTTTGATCGAACCGCCTTTATCCGGCGCCATTGTTCATGATCGCCACCTGCGGATGAAGAGCGTGGACGATCTGCGGCGAACCGGAAGTCGCGGTGCCATGGTGCGTCGTCATGTATAGATCCACCGTCCCCGAGCTTATTGATCGGGCACACCAGTTCGTGTTCCTGGTTCCAGAAAGATCCCCCAGGTCAGCGATGCGCATTTTGCCGAAAGTGATGATCATGGCCAGAGAATGGGCATTCTCACCGGGATCGGGCTTCAGAGCTTCATAGCTCGCGCAAAGCGGATTGGGCTGTCCCGCCCGGCCGGCGAGCGGCTTGGCGATGGCAGCGCCCGCGCCAGCGACGACCTCGACCTTCAGACCCTTGACGGGAATGGTATCGCCCGGCCGCAGCGTCTGGCATGCGGATACTTCTCGCGCATCGCCGCGTAGGGCTGGAACACTGCCTGCGTCTTGGCGTTGGATTGCTCGAAGCTGTCGCCATGATCGAATATCTTGCCGATCGGCATTTTCGCCGCGAGTTGGGGAACCCCGCCCGCGTGGTCGCCGTGATAGTGCGTGATCACCAGATAATCGATGCGCTTCACGCCGGCCGAGTGGCAGCCGCGGCGGCGATGCGATTGGCATCGCGATTGTTGTTGCCCGCGTACCCAGTATCGATCAGCATCGATTCGCCCGAGGGCGAAACATACAAGCGTCGATTTGCCGCCTTCCACGTCGATGGCATAGATGCGTAGATTTTGCGCGGACAGCGAAGCCGCCGCGGCTGAGAAAGAAAAATGAATCAGCCTGTGCATGCGTCATGAAGTCCTTTGATCTTAAAATGTCACCTTGGCCCCGAACTGCAACTGCCGCGGAGGAAGCTGGCTATCCACCTGCCCGTAATCCGGGCATTGATGATGCGGCCGATCTGGCTGTAATTCGGCGTGTTGAACAGATTGAACGCCTCAGCGCGAATCTCCAGGCCGAAGCGTTCGCGGATTCGGATACTGCCGGCTCACCACCGAATCGATATTGAAAATTCCCGGGCCCACCAACGTATTCCGCCCGAGCAGTCCGAACGTGTAAGCCGGGCGGCGCCACGAACGCCGCCGTATTGAACCACTCCGCCGTGCTGCGCTTGTCCGCGGGAAGTTCGGCGCTCTGGCCGGGAACCGGATTGCCGCGGATCAGAATGCCTCCGCTGCCGCCGCCGATCCCCGCTGAATCGCCCGACACATTGATCGTGAACGGGAACCCGCTCTGCATCGACATGATCCCGGCCACTTGCCAGCCGCCCACGATCTTCGATAGCAAAGCCCTGCGTCAGCCACTTTCGTCCGGTACCGAACGGCAATTCGTAGACGGCCGAATTCACCCACCGGAACTTCGCATTGAAACGCCGCCAGGCCGCGTTCCGCGCTCAAATCGTAACTATTTTGCGGAGGCGAATTCTCCGAACCCGTCGCCCCGCCCGCATTGCGGAACTGCGGCGCGTTAGTGATCGCTTTCGAAAAAGTGAATGAGCTCAGGAAAGAAAGTCCATTCGAAAAGCGCCGCTCTCCGCGTATGTACATCGAGTGATAATTCGATTGTGCGGAGTTCGGCAGAATCGCGATGGTCCCGCCGCCCACGCTGTTCCCCTGCACATTGATGTACGAAGGAAACACCGTGCCTGGGGCGAAAACGGCGCCACGTAAGGCCGTCTTCCCGCCACCGCGGTAGACCCCGGCAGCGCATTCGACACCTGCACGTTCTGCTGCAGCTTGAGCCCCAGCGTCCCCAGATATCCGATCTCAATCACGCCATTCTTCCCGATCTGATGCTGTATCGACGACGACATCTGAATCGCGTAGCTGGTGCGCTGGTTCAGGTCGAGCGAGTAAAGGTTCACGCTCAACGAGGGCCCCACCACGACATTCGCCGGAAATACAGCTGGTGCCATAGCCCTGATACGTCGGCGCAAAGCGTGGAGTTCGTGAGCGTCTGCGCGATGTTGGCGGGCAGCGAATTGGTCAGCCGCGAGATGGAACTGAAATCGGTCAGGCTGTAATAGATCCCCGCGCCCATGCGGAAGACCGTCCGCGGAGCCGCCTGCCACGACGAGCCCGAAGCGCGGCGCGAAATTGTTCTTGTCCGTATAAGCGCAGCTCTTTCGGATAACCCGCTTGTCCGCAGATGAAGAAAGTAGGCTCGTAAATACCGGTCTGCTTGCTGGCGAAAATCGCCTGCGCCGAAGGCACTTTGGAAAAATCGAGACCCATCGTCTGGCCGCGCGTGTCATAGAGCGGCGGCGCGATCTCATAACGCAGTCCCAGGTCCACAGTCAGCTTGTCGGTCACGCGGATCTGATCCTGCACATAAGTGACGAACATCGGTTGATGCCCGTCCATGCGTCCGCCGCCGAGTGACCGGCTGGCCGTGGAAGAGTACCCCAGCAGGAAACTCGCCAGCGCCGAACCCGTCCCATCGGTGGCCGAAGCGAGCGCCGTCTGTCCGGACGAAAATTGATACGTGCCGTAAGCATTCGGCGCGGTGATCGGCACATACTCCAGAACAGCGGAACTCAGCGCCCGCCTTAATCAAGTGCCGCCCGGTCTGGTACGACAAGTTGTCGTAAGCCTGGTAAGTGTTGTCCCGCGTCAAACTCGCGCCGCCGCCCGCGCCGCCCATCGGCGCATAATCTGGTCAGCTTGAAATAGGGCAGAGGCGTTTGCGCTCCGTTCACGTTGAACAAAGGTTCCGGCACGCCGCTCGAATAGTTCATCCGATTGAACCCGGCGCGAAATTCGTTCACCGTTCGCGGGCCGATCACCCACGTCAATCCCATATGCCGCCATTTTGCGGCAGCGCCGTGCCGATCGCCGCGCGGCCCGGAACCAGCCCCGGCGTCGACATCGTTCTCGTGCGTGCCGGAATAGCGCGCCGAACATAGTGATGGCGGAGGTCACCACGTAGTCCGCCCGCAGCGAATAGTTGTGCGAATCCTGCGTCAGCACTTCGTCGCTGTTGATGTACTTGTTGTTGGTGTCGGGAACATCGGCAGCCGGGACGGCATTGATGGCGATCAGCGCTAGCGGGTTGAGGCGCGACTTTGCGGAATGGTGTCGCCCGCGAACGGTGTCCGCGGAGAAGTCAGCGCGTCATAAATCACCGTCTTCGAAGCCGTGAAATTGCCTTGGCGCTCGAGCGCAGTCGGCACCGTGACGGTCGTCAGCCCCGCTGCCGCCTGCCGCAGCGTCAGCCTTTCATATCCACCGAAAACGAAACATCTTTGTTCTCGTCGAATCGGGCCGCCGTGCCGTGCCGCCGAACTGGTTCCGCTGAAACTTTGGCAAAGCCGAGAAAGCCAGATTGAACGGTCGCGAATCGAAAACGCGGTTGCGGACGAACTCCCACCCGTCGCCATGCCATTCGTTGCCGCCGGATTTGGTCACCACGTTCACCTGCGCGCCACCCGCGAAACCGTATTCGGCGTTCTGCTGCCCAGTCTGCACCTGAAATTCCGCCAGCGTATCCAGAATCGGGCGTCAGGCTCAGCGACATATAATCCAGATCGAGGTCGCTGATGCCGTCGAGCATGTAAGCGTTGTTGTTGGTGCGATTCCCGGACGCCGAAAAGCCGCCGTCCTGATTGAGCCGCACCTTGTTCTGCTGCACCGACTCTCCCCCGATCGTGACGTTGGGCGAGAGCAGCGCCAGGTCGATGAACTGCCGTCCGTTCAGCGGCAGCGACTGGATCTTCTCCTCGCCGATGACCGTCCCCTGCGCGGCCGATTCCGTATTGAGCAGCGACACCACGCCCTCGACCTCTACGCTATCGGACACCGCCCCGATTTCGAGCGGGATGTCGAGATGGGCAGGCGCCGCGACATCGATCTGGAGACCCGAATCGTGGAAGGTCTTAAAACCCGGAGCCTTGACCTCGATATCATAATGCCCTGCAGGGATCAGCGGGAAGAGATAGGCGCCCGATGAGCCCGATGCGATATTTCTTTCAGCGTGGGTGGCTTGATTCGTAAGGCGAAGCTGCGCTCCTGAGACCGCGTCTCCCTGAGGGTCGGTCACTCGCCCCCCAAGCGCGCTGGTATCGGTTTGGGCGATTGCAGCAAAGGAGACGAGTAGAAGCAATGTAAGAAATCTGGTGGGCATGGTTAGGTTGCCGCACGGTGGTGCGGCAAAATAACCTCCAGTTTGCAGGTCGCTTGTTACGAGTTCGTGAAAAAGCGAAAAAAATTTGAATTAGTTTAGTAGAAGATTCCCCAGAGGCTGGAGAAATCGTCGGTCCACATTCGGAATGCGGGATAGGGCGTCAGGACTTGTCCGGCGCGGAAAAGCTCTGGCGAAGTCTCGCGAATGGAAGGGTCGGCAACAACCACCCAACTGGATCGGAAACAGGTGTCGTCATCCTCGGATTTCTTCAGCGCGTAGAGGATCGCCATCTTGCCGAAGCTGGTCGCCGCGCGCTCCACTACCGGGCGCATGTCGAGGAAAGTGTTGGTGATGTGCATCGCCAGGAGGCCGCCGGGTTTCAAATGACGGAAATAAGTTTCGAGAGCCTCCCTGGTAATCAGATGCACCGGAACGGAGTCACCGGAAAAGGCATCTAACACCAGCAGGTCGTAGTGCTGTGCGGATTCCCGTTCCAGTGAAAGACGCGCATCGCCCAACACGATTTCTATTCCTGCCGGCGAGTCTTTGAGATAAGTGAATTCCGAATTGGCCAGTTCCGATACCAGCGGATTGATTTCGTAAAAGCGATAAGTGTCGCCGCGCCTGCCGTATGCCGCGAGCGTGCCGCAACCCAAACCCATGATGCCGACGCGTTGAGAAATTGCGGGCTTTCGAGCCGCCATTACCTGCCCGATTCCGGACGCCTCACAGTAATAGGTCAGGGGAGTCCGGCGATATTTTACGTTGAGAAACTGTTCGCCGTGATTGACGCGACCGTGGACCATGCGGTGGAATGAATCTTCGTCTTGCGGGTCACCCGCTCCGTCGACGCGAAGCTGCCCGTAGAAGTTCCGCCGGACTTCCAGGTAGCCGTGAATGCCATCGCGCACGACCATCCCGAGATACGCGGAATAGCAGCAGGACGCTACCGCCAAGACCGGACGCCAGGCTCGCCGCAGTTGGGCGGCATCCGGAATCGGCGTGAGTATCAACACCAGTGCGGCGCAGAGCGCGAGGCCGATTGGGAACTCGTAATAAAAGTTGAAGAGATTCGGTGCGATCAGACCGACGAAGAGCCCTCCCAGCGCTCCTCCAAGGGAAATCATGACGTAGAATCCGGTGAGATAGCGTGGGTGAGGCTTGCGGCGCACCAGTTCTCCGTGGCAGAACATGCAGCAGACGAAGAGGGACACGGTAAAGATACCGATGGTCAGAACTGGTCCCCCGTTCCAGCCGTAAAGCCTCAGGCGCATCGCCATGGCAATTAGCCCCGCAATCACGAGAGGAATGAAAACGCGAGGCTGGTATAGCTTTGGCGTGTTGAAGCAGACGATGAAAGTGACCAGGTAGACACCGAGTGGAAGCACCCAAAGAAACGGAATCGGTACGACATCCTGGGTAAGAAATGTCGTCGTCGCGAGAAGAAGGATCGAGGCGCAGGCAGCCAGCGCGACCCAAAGAAACTTCATGCCGGTCGAGGGCGGTGCGGGAACAAGCTCTTCATGAGCGACTGTGGTCATCACGTTGACGGGAATGCCGGCGAATCCCAGCCACGCCGTGCTTGCGCAGAGCGCGACAAAGCAGACATAAGCCGCCGACCACAGGTTCGCTTGCACGTGTGTGGTGAACGCAGGCTCGACCACCAATGGGTAGCTCACCAGAGCCAGCAATGACGCGGTATTCGAAAGCGCGAACAGGCGGTAAGGGACCGCGCCCCGATGCGTCCGCGCGTACCATGATTGGACGAGCGAACTGGTGGTGGAGAGCATGAAATAGGGTAATCCGACGGTTGCGGCGAGCAGTCCGAGAATGCGCAATGAGGGATTCTCGCCAGCTGAGGGTTTCCAGGACGAACTGGCTACGATGGGCAGAGACAGCAGGCTGATCGCGAGGACGAGGGAGTGAAAGATTGCCTGCCGGCGGGGTGCGACCCAGCGTTGCAGCCAATCGGCGTAGAGATAGCCGAACAACAGCACCACCTGGAAGAACAACATGCATGTGCTCCAGATTGTGGATACGCCGCCAAACCACGGCAGGATCATCTTGGCAATCATCGGCTGGATTTCAAAGAGCAGAAATGCCGACAGGAAAACAGTAGCGGCATATAAAAGTTCCAGGAAAGACAAGGGTATGAGACGGCAGTATAGCATTGCCCGCGCGTGTTAATTGTCGCGCAGTAGAATAGTGCCGGATGCCTTCGTCGAACACGCGAATCGAGGACGAATGGCTTTGGGGCTGGGATGCGACTCCCGGCATCGTCTCAGTATGGGCTGAGAGCGATGGGCGGGCCGCGGTATGGCGCAGACTCGCGGAGACGGGCGAATTGGTGCGCGAAGACTCACGATTCCGGCCATGGTTCGTTCTGGATCGAGTCGATGGTGTGTGCAGCCCGCACGTTGCGTGCACGGAACTCGCCGGTCCCGGCACGCTGCGCTATCTTGTCAGCGCGGATGACGGGAAATTGCTGGAGCAGGCAGTGCTGAAAGGCGCATCCCGGCGGCTCGGCCGGCGCATAGGCTACTTAAGAGACTTGGGAAAAGAAGCAATCCTCGCGCTGCCGCCAGAGGAGCAGTACCTCGTCTCGACCGGGCGCGCTTATTTCCGTGGGATGTCCTTCGACCAACTCCATCGGTTGCAGTTCGATCTGGAAACCACGGGACTCGATCCCGAGCGCCATCGAATTTTCATGATCGCGGTGCGCGATCCGTTCGGAATTACTAAAACGCTTGAGGTCAGCGGAGGAGGCGATGCCGCCGAGGCGGACCTCATCCGCCGGCTGGTCAACGCGGTGAGAGACGCAGATCCGGACGTGATCGAGAATCACAATCTCCATGGATTCGATTTGCCTTTCCTCAATACACGCGCCCGAATCTTGGGGGTGCCGCTCGCGTTGGGTCGCATTGGATTGCCGGGATTGCGGCATCGCGCAGCCCGTCGAGGGACGTTCAGAGGTTCCGATACCGGACGCCGCGTGCGTTTCGTCGTCCCCGGACGCGAGCTCATCGATACGCTCGACGCCGTTCTGCGCTATGACTTCGCAACGCGAGAGCTGCCGAATCACGGGCTCAAGGCGGTCGCGCGGCATCTGAGGATTGCAAAAAAGAATCGCGAGTACATCAGGGGAGACGAAATTCACGCGGTTTATCTTCGGGATCCGGAGCGTGTGAGGCGCTATGCAATCGGGGATGTCGAAGAGGTGGCGGGATTGGCGCGGATGCTCGGCGGAGCGGCGTTCGCCTTGGCACAGATGACTCCCCGGCGATACGAGCGCCTGGCGGACGCGGGCGCGGCGACGGGAGTGATTGATCCCCTGTTGGTGCGAGCGTACCTGCGTGCAGGTGTGGCGTTGCCGGCTCACCGCGCGAGCGACGGAACGCAACACAGCGGCGCGGCTCTGCACCTGTTCGCGACTGGTGTTGCCCATCGGGTAGTGAAGGCGGATGTCGCTAGCCTCTATCCTTCGCTGATGCGCGCTTACCGCATCGGACCGGAGCGCGATACTCTGGGCGCTCTGCTCGTATTGGTCGACCGATTGGTTGAGCGGAGGCTCGCCGCGAAGGCCAGTTCCCGGAAGGCGCCCGCAGGATCAGCAGAGCGCTACGAACACGAAGCCATGTCGGCGGCCATGAAGCTGGTTGTGAACTCCGCATATGGATATCTGGCCGCGGGCGGTGACCTCACGCGGTTCGCGGACGTGCATGCGGCGAATGAAGTAACCCGGCGCGGGCGCGAAACGCTGGACCTGATGTGCCGCGAACTCGCCGCCCGAGGCGTGACGTTGCTTGAGGCCGATACGGACGGCGTCTATTTCGCCGTCCCGGAGGGATGGGTGGAAGCAGACGAACGGCGCGTGGTGGCGGACGTCGCGGCTCTGCTCCCTCCGCTGGTGCAACTGGAGTTCGAAGGCCGCTACGCCGCCATGCTGTCGCACGAGCCGAAGAATTACGCTCTTCTCAAATACGATGGATCGCTGATCCTTCGCGGAGTCGCGTTTCGTTCCAGCCGGGCGGAGCCGTTCGGCGAAAATTTCCTGCATAGCGTGATCGCGCGGTTATTGGAAGGCGACGTGGAGGGCATTCGCGACGTTTATGTCTCGACACTGGACTCGCTCCGCCGCCGCGAGTTGCCGGCGTATGATGTGTCATCCAGCGTGCGGCTGAAGAAGACTCCGGCGCAATATCTACAAACTCGCGATAGCCGCCGTGAACTGCCGTACGAAGCCATGCTCGCGAGCGGCCGGAAAACGTGGAGTGCCGGAGATCGAATCCGGGTGTACCGCACCAGATCAGGACTGGGAGGTGTGATCGAAGAGTCCGAGGAGGAGAAGGTGTTGACAGGACGGGCAGACGACCGTGACTATGACGTCGACCATTACGCGCGTGTGTTGCGCGAAACCTTTGCGGCCCGTCTGGAAAGGGCGTTCACTCCAGCCGGCTATGAAGCGCTCTTCGCGGACCCCGAACAGCTGTCCCTTTTCGCACCGCCAGTTCGAACGATAAGGCCGGTTCTCACACGGCACGGCGGTTACCAGGACGGGTAAACTAGAAGTTGCATCCTGAGACAGCCATCTGTTTTGAACAGGTTTCGAAAAGCTACGCAATCTATGACCGGCCTGCCAACCGTCTGCGGGAACTGCTGGCGTTCAACCGCATTTCGCGCCACCGTGATTTCTGGGCTCTAGACAAGGTCGATTTCGAAGTAAAGCGCGGAGAGACGTTCTGCATCGTGGGGGAAAACGGCTCGGGGAAGAGCACACTATTGCAGATCGTTGCGGGCATTCTGCAGCCCTCTAGCGGCAAGGTGACGGTGAACGGTCGCGTGTCAGCGCTACTCGAACTCGGGGCTGGTTTCAACCCGGAGTTCTCCGGGCGCGACAACGTCTATCTCAATGCGTCGATTCTGGGGCTTGACCACGAAAGAAATCGACCGGCGCTATCGCGAGATCGAAGAATTTGCCGAGATCGGAGACTTCATCCGCCAGCCGGTCAAAACCTATTCGAGCGGCATGGTGGTGCGCCTGGCGTTCGCCGTGGCGATCAATGTTGATCCGGAGATTCTGCTGGTGGATGAAGCGCTGGCGGTCGGGGATATTTATTTTCGGCATCGCTGTATGCGCAAAGTTCATGAACTGCGCGCACGCGGCATCACCATTCTCTTTGTGTCACACGCGGTGTCGGACGTCAAGTCATTGGGAGACCGGACGCTTTGGCTGGAGCATGGCCGCATGATGGATATCGGCGAAACGGAGCGGGTAGTAGGAAAGTATCTGGCGGCGACGGTGGCGAAAGATACCGAGTACCTGCAGCTGAAGAAGAAGCCCGAATTAGCTCCGTCCCGCGCCCGCACCCGTCCGGCGGAGGTGGTCGATACCATCCCGAATATCGATCATCGGTTTGGCGATGAGCGTGCTCAAATTCTTGGGTATTGCGCTGCTGAATGAAGATGGCGATCGCGTGCATCTCGCCCAACCGAAGTCCAAGTTGATCGTACGCATCAGCGTGGTTGCCCGCGAAGATGTAGCCATGCCGATTGTGGGGTTCATGATGCGGAATCATCTGGGAGTCGATTTCTCGGGTACCAATACGGCACGCGAAGAATACGAACTGCCCGGCATGATGGCTGGCGATATTCTGACAGTAGATTTTCATCTGGATATCCCGGAACTGTATCCCGGATCGTTTTCGTTTTCGCCGGCGCTGGCCGACGGGACGCTGTTGGCTTACAAAATGTGCGATTGGATCGATAATGCCATCACCTGTCAGATGGCGAACTCTGATGGCCAGGTGTATGGTTTCTTCCGTCTGCCGTGCCGCGTGGAATTGAATGCGCGGCTGTGGGGAACTGCCGAAGAGCCGGTAGAGGAGCCTCGACTTGCCTGAGACGCTTCGCGGCGAGTTCACCGGCGAGCGCGTGATTCCCGGCCGGGTGGAAGACAACCTTTTCAATGAACACCTGGCACGATACCGCTTTTCGGTACGCCTTTGGCACCAGTTCGGGTACGGGTCTGGAAGGATATTAGATGCCGGGTGCGGCGCGGGATACGGAACTGCGGAACTGGCGAAATCGGGTGCGCAGGTCTTGGGAATCGACATCTCGGACGAAGCCATCGCACACGCCCGGGCCGACTACGCGCGCAGCCCCGAGATCCAGTTCGAGCAGGGTTCGTGCACCAACATCCCCGCGCCGGACGGGGCGTTTCTACTCGTCGCGGCCTTCGAAGTCATCGAACATCTCGCGGATTGGCGCGCCTTCTTACGCGAGGCAGAGAGGGTTCTGGACCCTGCCGGTGTCTTTCTGGTGTCGACGCCCAACCGGCTGTATTATGCGGAGTCGCGTCAGCAGGCAGGTCCGAATCCTTTTCATGTTCACGAGTTCACGGAAGAGGAATTCCGTTCGGAACTGACACAGGTATTTCCGCACGTCACGATGAGGCTGCAGAATCATGTGGAGGGGATCGCATTTTCCGGAGCGGATTCTGACTCGCAGGTCCTCGAGATCAGTGATCGCAAGATGGATCCAGATGGCGCGCACTTCTTCCTCGCAGTGTGCGGAAAACATTCATTGCCTGCGGTCCCGAACTTTGTGTTCATCCCGGAGAGCGGCAATGTGCTGCAGACCCGCGAGCGTCACATCGCGCTGTTGAATGGCGAGATCGTGCAGAAGAATGACTGGATCGCGCGGGAGCAGGTAGAACGGCGGAAGATGGTCGATAAGGTTCGGGAAATGGAAACCGAACTGGGAGAGCATAATCGCTGGGCGCAGCAGGCGAACATTGAAGCCGAACGCCGCGCGCAACTCGTGGCCGCGCTGCAGGAAGAACTGCGTAAGAGCAACGAGTGGGCTCAGCTCCGGGATGCCGAAGCCGTGGCGCGCGGAAACGTCGTGGCCGCGCTGCAGGAAGAGCTGAGTAAGAGCAACGAGTGGGCTCGAGCGCGCGACGCCGAAGCGGTGGAGCGCGGCCACCGGGTGGAGGAGTTACAAGGCGAAGTGGCCCGTGGGGTCGCATGGGCCAGGGACCGCGAGGCGGAAGCGGACGAACGCGGCCGGCGAATTGTCGAACTGCAGGATGAACTGCAGCGCAGCAACGATTGGGCGCGAGCGCGGGAGGCGGAGGCCGAAGAGCGCGGGAAACGAGTGGTGGAACTGCAGCTTGAATTGGCTCAGGCGATCGAGTGGGCTAAAGAGCGGGATGCCGAAGTGGCGGAACGCGACCAGCGGATCGTTCAAATTCAGGCCGAAGTGGAGAACAGTTCGCTTCAATACGCGCGGCTGGAGCAGGAGATGGCGTCGTCCAGTGCCGGCTATGAGAAGGCAATCGATGAATGGCGTCGAGCCAAGGAAGCCTCCGACCAGTGGGCCGTCGAAACAGAGCAACGCCTGAGTGCCGAACGAGATGCCGCGCGAGAAGCTTTTGCTGGCAAAGAAATGGAATTGCAGAACTCGCTGGAGCGACTTGCCACGCTTCAGTCCGAATCGGAACAGCTACGGGCGCAACTGGCCGAGGCTACCGGCAAGGTGGACATGATCGCCCAATCGCGTTGGGTGCGGTTGGGACGCGCTGTCCGGGTCGGACCGGAGATCCATCGAAACTGACATGCGCTCCGCTCTCCGGACTGTGGCTATCGCCTTGCGCGGTATCCTCCTGCTGGTAGTTTCGCCCTTTCAGCAATTGGCGATTGCCCTGGCCCTGGCGATGTGCGACCTGACATTTCTGCTTTTCGGGCGGCGCAAAAATCCCATCGACAACCAGCCGGACAATACGGCTGCAAGCATTGTCATCCCCAACTGGAATGGCCGCGACCTGCTGGCCAAATATATTCCTCCGCTGATCGAAGCGCTCGAGGGCAACCCGGACCACGAAATCGTGGTCGTGGACAACGGTTCGGAGGACGGCAGCGCAGATTTCCTGAGCGAACATTTCCCCTCGGTTAGGGTGGTGCGGCTGGAGAAGAATCTGGGCTTCGGCGGCGGATCGAATGCCGGATTTCGCGCTGCGCGCAATGAGATTGTTGTCTTACTCAATAGCGACATGCGCGTGGATCGCAACTTTCTTTCGCCGCTGCTTCGAGCTTTCACGGACGAAAAGGTTTTCGCGGTCTCCTGCCAGATCTTCCTCAGCGATCCGGAAAAACGTCGCGAGGAGACCGGATTGACTGAGGGCTGGTGGAATGACGGGAGTTTGCGAGTCAGCCATCGCGACGATCCGCTGGTCGACCGGCTTTATCCTTGCTTCTATGGCGGAGGAGGTTCGTGCGCCTTCGACCGGCGAAAATTTCTCGAGCTGGGCGGCTTCGACGAGTTGCTGGCCCCTTTCTATCTGGAAGACACCGACATCGGCTATCTCGCCTGGAAGCGAGGCTGGAAGGTGTTCTACGAACCAGCCAGCAAAGTATGGCACGAGCATCGCGGAACCATAGGCCGCAAATTTTCTCCCGACTACATCGATGCGGTGCTCAAGAAGAATTTTCTGTTGTTCGTCTGGAAGAACATTCATAACTGGCAGATGTTGGCTGAACATCTGGTTTTCTCGTGGACGGGAGCGGTTTTGAGTCTGTTGGTGAAGAATCCGGAGCGGGCAACCTTTGCTGGGACCTGGCGGGCGTTCGCGCAATTGCCGGGCGCGTTGGCATCCCGATGGCGTGCGCATGCGCTGAAGGTGATCGACGACGCGGAGGCCTTCCGACGGCCGCAAGGTGGTTATTTCCGCGACCGCTTTCTGCCCGCGCCCGACCCTGGTGGACGGCTGCGAGTGGTGTTTGCGTCCCCTTATCCCATCTGCCCGCCGGTGCATGGCGGCGGCTTCTTCATGCTGGGAACCATTATCGAGCTGGCCAGGAGGTGCGAGGTGCACGCGCTCATCAACACGGAATACCCGCACCAGAAAGAGGCACACAAGGAACTCGACAAAATATGCGCTACAGTTGCGGTTCCCTTCTGTCAGCCTTATGCGCCGCCTGAGCCGGCATCGACACTGCCCTTTGCGATTCGCGAATTCCGCGAGCGCGAGATGGCTTACCTGCTCAGCCGGATCATTTATCTCCATCGGATCGATGTCATTCAGTTGGAGTACACCGTGTTCGGCCAGTATGGCTGCGATTACAGGCGAGTCGCGTCGACGCTTTTCGAGCACGATGTTTCTTTCCAATCGATCTCGCGCGGATTCCCTTACATGAACAACGCCCTGGACCGTTTTAAGGCGTCCTGGGAATATCTGCGGATGGTGCGCTATGAACTCCGCCTGCTGAGGAAGTTCGACGTGGTGCAGGTTTGCACGCGGGAGAACCGTCTGTATCTGGAATCATTTCTACCCGGCATGCACGGGCGGATCCAGGAGGGCCTTCGCGCCGGCATCGATGCGAGGCAATATGAATATCCGGGTCCGCCGCGGGAGCCCTACACGCTGTTATTTCTCGGTAACTTCCGGCATCTGCCGAATGTGACGGCGATGCAGTGGTTCTGCCGGGAGTCGCTGCCCCGCATCGTGGAGCGCTTCCCTCAGACGCGCGTGATTGTGGCCGGAGCGGAATCGCCGCCGCTGCACGCTTTTGAAGACAAGACGGGAGTGTTGGAACTGCCGGGGTATGTTCCCGATGTCCGGCCGCTGTTGTTACGGAATGCCGTGTTCATTTGTCCGGTGCGCAGCGGGTCGGGAGTCCGGGTGAAGTTGCTCGAGGCGTTCGCCAGCGGAATTCCGGTCGTGTCGACGTTCGTCGGCGCGGAGGGGCTCGCGCGCAAAGACGGCGAATATTGCTTTCTTGCCGACGATCCAGCGGAATTCGCGGATCGCGTGATCGAGTTATTGGCCAATCCGGCGAGAGGCGAGGAGTTGGCGCGCGCGGCCCGGGAGGAAGTGATGGCGAATTGGGATATGTCGGCAATCACGGAAAAGTTGGTAGCTAGTTACCGCGCGGCGTTGGTGAAGAAGAATGGAAACACGTAAGCTGGGTGTCTCGGCGATCTTCGTTCGAACTCTGCTTTGCAAGTCCTACCATGACCTGACGAAGCAATTCCTGCGCATTTCTCGACGCTCTGGTACGGACCGTGAGAGTATAGCCATCCACAACAGAGATTGCGGAAAATTTTGCGTGGCCAATTATTTTTATTCCTTCAAGTACCAAGGAATGGTCATAGTCGAAATCCGCTGGTTGCCTCTCAGCAGCAGCAGCGCCTTCAGACCCTGCGCGCGCTGGTTATGCAGCGCATAGTGATACCACTTGTTCTCTACCAACTCCGGTATGATGACCGCGATTTCCCGGTCGGGATTTTTCTCACTCAGTTCCAGAATATAATCGACGATCGGCGTGACCACATAGCGAAACGGCGAGCTGAGGCGCACCAACTCGGGGACGGGGAGTCCGGCTTCACGAGCTGGTTGCTCCACCAGCCGGAGCCAGGAATCGCCCAGCTCATCCTGCTTCTCATCGAAGCCGATATGGACCGCTTTGATTTCCTTGGATAGGCTGACCGCAAATCGCAAACCCCTCATGCTGATCTTGTTCCAACGTTCGATCGGCACCACGACCATCGGCTCACAGATTGATTCCGTCGAAAGCGGTCCAGTTTCGGTGATTTCTTTGGCGATCGATCCGAAATGCCGTTTGATCGCCACCAGCAGCGCGATCAGGCAAGGAATGAGGAGCACCGTGATCCAGGCGCCTTCGACAAACTTGGCCACCAGAACCACGGCCACGGTCATTCCAGTAGCGATGGCGCCGACGCCGTTCACCATCATATAGCGCTTTGCTTTCGGATCGGATGACTTGCGCCAGTGAATCACCATGCCCGACTGTGAAAGTGTAAATGCGAGGAACGCTCCAACGGCATAAAGAGGAATCAGCCGGTCCGTGACCCCGCCGAACACGGTGAGCAGAATGGCAGCGAGAATCGTGAGGACATAAATGCCTTGCGAGTAGACCAGGCGGCGTCCGCGCAAGGAGAACGCGTAAGGAAGATAGCCGTTTTCGGAGATCACCCGGCAGAGGCGCGGGAAATCGGCGAATGCCGTGTTCGCAGAAAGAGCCAGAACTACGATGATGGAAGAGATGGCCATCCAATAGAACCATCCGCGGCCAGTGACCGCGGCGAGAAGCAACGAAAGGGTGCTCTGATAACCAGACGAGCCTGGTTCGGTTGCGCCGATATGATAGGCGCGAACAAGAAACGCGATCCCCAACAAGAGGACCGAGAGAATCGCGATGATAATCGTGAGGGTGAATTGCGCAGTTTTAGCCACCGGGTCACGGAACGCCTTGACGCCGTTGCTGACCGCCTCCACTCCAGTCATCGCGGTGCATCCACTCGCGAAGGCCTTCAGGATAAGCCATGCGCTAGCGCCGGCGATTGCAGCGGGCATGGCCGGAGGCGCCATCACCGGATGAGGATGTCCGCCGGATGCGATAACCTTTACAACTCCTACTGCTATTAAACCGAGCAGGCAAAAGATGAAGAGATAAGTCGGCGCCATAAAGACGCCGCCGGCCTCCCGGACGCCGCGCAGGTTCACGACCGTAAGGAGCAGAAGAATCCCGAGGCAAAGTTCGAGCGTGTGCGGTTGAAGGCCGGGGACAGCCGAGATGAGCGCTCCTACGCCCGAGGAAATGCCCACTGCGGCGGTCAGAACGTAGTCGATCATCAGCGCGGCCGCAGCCAGCAGTCCCGCGCCGGCGCCAAGGTTCTCGCTGGCGACGGTGTAAGAGCCGCCGCCGTTCGGATAGGCCTCGATGGTTTGCCGGTAGGAGAAATAAACGATCGCTAGAAGAATGACGATACTGACACTGATCGGGAAAATGAAGGCTATGCCCGCCGTGCCGAGAGGAATGAGAAGGGTTAGAGCTGCTTCGGGTCCATATGCGGCCGAACTCAACGCGTCAAGGCCGAAGATCGGTATACCCGCCGAGGGTCCTACCCGCTGTTCGCGATCATCATCCGAGCGCAATGGGGGACCGAACAGAAAGTCGAGAACAGACATCTGACTATTGTCGCCGTATAGCGCCCGGATAAGCTGTACGCTGCATCACTGCAGGCTCAAACCCCAGGTTTTGCTCCGTGTCCGGAGATCACATGCTGTAGAAAAATTCTTCGTACACGATTTTGCCGTCGGCGACTTTGTAGATCGCGACTTCTTCCAAAGTGAACCGGCGGGATTGCGGTTTGAAGGTGACGTCCATCTTGAAAGTAACGGCGAAGTGCTTACCTGCGACGAGCGGACCCTCGACTGTGCTGGAGTGGACCTCATGATTGGTGACCCACCATTCACCCTTGGCCATTACGGCCTCAATGCCCTTCGATTCACGGGATCCTCCAGGAGGTGCCCCGGCTTCCATGCTGACAATTTCGGGCGAGTAGAGCGTCTGCATGGCTTCATGGAACTTGCCTTCTGAGCAAAGTTTAACGAGTGTGTCAGCAACTTCCTGTGTTGTCATAATCGAATCTCCTGACGCAGAATTTATGGCCTCCACCACGCTAACACGACAGGCACCAACAAGAGTTTAAACCTCTATGACAGTGTCGATCCGGCACTGCGACGGGGGCGGGTTTCAGTGAGGATAAATACGTCAGGCGCCCAGGTGTTGTATCCTAAGCTACAGACCCGGACACAATCCCTTGCTGCGCCGAGAATTCCTCACCCGATCTCTCTCCCTCTTCGCAGGCTCCTTACTTGGACCTGCATCCAGATTGCGCGGATGTTCGTTGCGCGCGTTCGATTTAGTATGTGAATCAAATGTGATTGACATGTTGAGTCTTCTGACACTCGACTGGTCGCTGCTTGCCCGCTGGCATCGGGATCCAGCGGCATTCACGGACGCTGATTTCAGAAAACTTCGTAGCTCAGGAATCGATATATTCCACCCGGCGGTGGCGTTTGGGGGAGCCAGGTTGTATGAAGTGACGCAGGCATGGTTCGAAAAATGGAACCGTCTCATCACGCGGCATGCAGATTACTTTCTGCGTATCGATGCCCCGGCCGACCTCGGCCGCGCAAGGCAAGAGAGCAAAATCGGCATCATCCTCGGTATGCAGGACGCCAATCATCTCAGGTGCATTGATGACGTAGACGCGTTCTATCGCATGGGTCAACGCGTGACGCAGCTTACTTATAATGCCGAAAACCAACTCGGCGACGGATGCCTGGTGAGTCGCGACCGTGGTCTCAGTGCTTTCGGACTGGAAGTAGTTGCGCGGATGAACGCGCTCGGAATGGCTATCGATGTCTCGCATTGCGGCCAGCGGACGAGCCTTGACGCGATTGCGGCTTCCACAAAGCCTGTGCTCATCACTCACTCCAACTGCCGGGCGCTGGCGCCGAATGTCCCGCGATGCAAATCCGACGAAGTGATTCGCGCGGCCGCGCGCAGCGGTGGCATCCTAGGCATTACCACTGTACGGAACTTTGTGCGCGCTGCGGGCCCTTCGACAATCGAGGACGTACTCGACCACTTTGATCACGCCGTGAGATTGGTCGGCGTCGAGCACGTCGGCATTGGCAGCGATTTTGACCTGGACGCTCATCCTTCTTATGACACTCCTGGTTTGAACCATTCCAACCGGATTTATGAGTTGACGGAGGGGCTTCTACGGCGCGGTTACAAGGGCGAGGATGTCTCGCTCATGCTGGGCGGCAACTTTCAGCGTGCCCTTAAGAGCATTTGGACCTAGCCTCCGGTGCCTGTTCCCCCTTGTGCGACAGCCTCTCGTCACTGCGCAAAGTCTCACTGGGGGTAATAAAGATACAGCCGCGAAATGCGTTCGTTTTCCCCGAGGTAAACAGTCCCGTCGACCCCGATGGCCATGGTTCCAACCCGATAAGCTTGCCAGGAGTAATACGGTCGCCGGTTCACATCGATGAACCCCAGCACCTGGTACACCCCGGCGATCGGGTCATATGAGAACAGACGCGCCATATCGTCGTCATCTCCGCCGACTCCGTAGAGTCTGCCGTTGTGCGCCAGAACGAGACCATTGATTCGGTATTGATTGAGCGGCTTGCCCAGATTCTCTGCCTTCAGCGAATCGGGATGCAGGCGGAACAGATAGCCGTCGGTTGTTCCGCCATACAGTATTCCGGACGAATCGGAATTCCAAACCTCCACGCGGTTGTAGCCTTCACGGCCTGGTTCCGAGGGCACCGTTATGGCGAGTTTCTGAATCGCAGTGTTACCCGGCGAATACCGAAAAAACGAGCCGTCTTCGCCGGACGTGAAGACGTTGCCCCTGGCGTCGATCGCGAGCGCCCGTCCGATGAGCCGGTCGCGCTCGAATTTCTCTCCATGGATTTTGTGTTCCGCCACCTTCCCCAGAGCCGCGAACTTTGCGGTCGCCACGTCATAGCGAAAGAAATTACCCGAAGGATACGTCAGGCCGTAAAGAAAATTGTTCTTGTTGTCTGCAACCAGCGCGTAGATGCTTTCATGCTCCGCCGGAATACCCAGATCGGCAGTAACGCACGCGGCCTTTACCTGGATCGGGCGAGCCGCTTGATCGGGAGCCGGCGTGTAACGCAGCAAGTGGCCGCCCGCATAAGCGTTGTAGCCCGCGCCTCCATTGTCCGCCGCAATCCCTCCGCCTATATAGACATCGCCGCTGGACGCGATTGCCAGAGCATTGTGTACCGCAGTGACGTCCTTCAAAAATCCGAGCGGCTGAACGTAACCGTGCAGCGGATCGAGAGCAAACAAGTGACTCTTTGTCCCACTGGTAGCGCCATAAATGACGCCGCCCGGCGCAACTGCCAACGCCGTGATCGCCGACTCACCCGACGGAATCACGTCCACCGGCGCATAACCCAGGTCGCGTGCATCGATGCGAACCTGAGAAACAACCGACCGATCGTATTCCAACGTGCGCTGCGCCAGCAATCGCGTCCCGGCGCAGATAAAAGCTAAAGCTAATAGCGATCTCATGCCGGCCTGTACTTCAGCAAAGCAAGGCGATAAGGAACACCGCCGATCTTTCCAATTGCGGCTTCGAGTGCTTTTCCCGCCGATGCCTTCACTTCGATAGCTCCGACAAAGTAGATGGTTCCATCGGGTCCGGTGTCGGCTGCATTGGTGCCCAGTACGCGGCACCCGTCTTCCAAAAGCATTTCGCCCCAATCCTGTTTCTTTCGCGACGCCAGGTCCCACGTGATCAGATGCGAGGCGGCAGCTCCGGAGCTTCCGCCATAATCGAACTCACGCCCCGCGGCTCCGTAGTATAACTTCCTGTCGTGCCCCAGCGTCAGGCTGAGAGTCGCGTACGGAACATCGCGCCGGTCTTCAAAACCTGGGATACAAAGCTGGCCAAGTGTTTCGATCACTCCGTCGCTCCCGGCTTGCGGATCGAATGAAAAGAGTATCGTTGCGCTCTCGTCGATGCCATAGAAGCGGCTGGTCGCGTTATCCCAGACCAGCGTTCGCCAAGCCGTTTCGGACTTCTGATAGTCTCGTCCCAGCGAGATGCCTTTGGGACGAATCGGTATGCGTACGGAGAGTTCGGTGATAGCGTCCTTCCGCGGATCGTACTTGTAGACCTGGCCTTCGCCGTAACTGCCGTAGACGTTGCCGCGATTGTCGATCCCGAGCGTCCGGCAAATGGATTCCCAGTTATCGAAGCGGCCCAGATCCGCTGTGCGCCTTGTGGCAACGTCGTAATAAACGAAATGGGCGCGAGGATGCGTCAAGCCGTAGATCCGGTTGAACTGCGGATCGTAGGCGCCTGTATTAATCCCCTCGTACCTGGGGCCGATGCCAAAATCCTCCACGTGCCCTGTTTTGGGATCGAAGGCCATCCAATGTGCGCCGGGGTATCCTTCTTTCGTGCCGTATCGAGCATAGTCCCACCAGATCCCGCCATGCGTCCCATAGTAGATGCGTCCGTCCTTGCCCTCACCGAATTTGGCGTGAATCTTCGACTGCGGACCGCGGTGCAAGTTGGCCTCTCCGCACAAGGTAGTGAGATCGCCGACGTCGTGCATGCGGTCTTGCTTGGAGTCATAGTAGACCAGGTGGCCATCCCCCCCATGATTGGCCAGCCCGACATAAACCTTGCCGTCGCTGGCGGCGAGCAGCGCGGCCCAATTGCCGTCCATCTCCGCGAGGCCAGGGAACACACGATGGTCGACGTGTATTTTGGCCGTGTCTGCCAGCAGGGGAGCGCCGGCGCAGCATGCCAGGAAAGTTCTGCGTTTCATATCCACTGCACCACCGCAATCGTGTAGGTCTTCACTTGGGGGACGTTGAACACGGCAGCACCCTCTCTCACCTCAATCTTCAGTTCTTGAACTTCGGCCGCGTCTGGACTATAGAGATGCACCGACCCGGCTCGCGCGCTTTTGGGATTGCGGCATGTGATTTTGATTTGCTCGAGCGGCCCTGCGTGCGCGTTGTAGTTGACCAGGTGAATCGCCGTCACGCGACTCGCGGGCTGTTCCACGGCGTTCGCGATCAGGTGAGCCGGTCCGTCCACATGCACCGTTGGCTCAATGTTCCGCGCCCAGGCGATGCCATCCAGAAATTGCCGGGCGTTGGCAGGTTTTTTCCAGAACCGGTTATCCACTTTGAAGTAAGGGCCGAACGTAGGGAGAGGCCCATCAAAGCGCAGCGCAGGGAGGTAGAAAACGCGTCCGCGCCCCACCTGTTTCTTTTGCTCTTGTCCCTGCTCGGCATGTTGCTCGACTCTTTCCTGGTACGCGGGAGCACCCGGCTGTGCGTCCACCAAGCTAGCAAGACCCGGGGTCACGCGCAGCCTGCGCCATTGGTCGTAAAGGCCGGAAGTCCCCACTGCCACCAAACCCCCGCCGCGCTCCACGAAACTTTGGATTTTCCCGATTTGAGCATCGGACAGGCATTCGGAGTCAGGGAGCACCAGTGCGCGATAGGGCGAAAGGTTGTCGAGGTGCGGATCGAAAACCAGATGGAACGGCACGGCCGCCTCGATGAGCGCCTGCTCCGCGAGAATAGCGCTCAATTGGCACCGGGGTTGGTTATAAGTAATGGAAGCGTAGGAGCGGAGTACGGCCACATCCGCGACGTCGCGCGTTCCATGAAAAATTCGGCGATTGGCGCGATAAAACGCGATGTACTTCAACATGGCGGGGGTGAGCGGATAAATTCCCGTCCAGGCGATGGTTTGATTGAAGGCCAGGCACTCCGCGACCGCGACTTCATCTCTGTCGGTGTAGGTGAGCAGGATATTATTGAACGCGCGAGCCAGTTTGTAACTGCGAATTTTCGAAACAACGCGCCCGTCGCTCTGCACACCCGGCAGATTGGGTTCTTCGGTCCAGAAAACCTCGGTTAGCGGGAGAAAACGAGCGTGATCGAGCCCCGCTTCCCAGGCGCGATTGCCCCCGGTGATGCCGTGCGGATTCACTTCGATCACCACCTCCGGCTTCAGCGACTTTGCATAGGTCGCCATCTGGCGCAAAGCGTCAGTCATCAACTGACATCGGAAGTCGATCCACTCCTGAAACGCCGGATCGAAAATGATCTGCATCTTGGCGGGAGAATTGTCCGCATTCCATTCCGGCGGATTGACAGCGTCGATGTTGGAGAAACCAAAGCGCTCCTTCCGCTGTTCCGGAGTGTATTTGGCATTCAGGTAAGCTCTGAAACCCTTCACGCACCAGGGACAGTGGCAGGAATCCGGCTCCGCGTTTAAATCGAAGTTATCGAAGTGAATAAAATCGGTCTTAGCTTCTTCAATGCTGAAGCGGACAATCCTTTTGAGGTAATCCAGGTAGTCTTGATTCTTGAAGCAGGGACGATAGCGGTACGACTGCTGGAAGCCGTAGGTGAGCATGATGGGACGTCCCGCGGAATCGCGCTGGACCCAATCTTTGGCTCGCGGCTCTTCGATAAAGAAGGTTTCGTACATCAGCGTGCTCCACTGAATGTAAGTGTCGACTTTCAAGCCGAGGCGATGAGCCATCGCCGCCACCCGAACAGTGTCCTGCATCTCGGGCATTTCCGCCGCCATGCCGAAGCCTTTGTAGAGGTGCGTGTGAAAGACTTCTACGCCCGCATCTTTCAATCCGCGGAGAGTCTCTTCGCTTTGCTCCTTCTCATACTTTTTCCGCGCATCGAGAGCCTCTCCGCCGCGGCGCACGACGAAAAGGTAGGGCTCATGCGAGCCTCCCCCGTCGATCAGGCCATTCTCAATCCAATGGGCACGGGGCAGCGATTGATCGACTGCCTTCAGCTGCGCCGCGCTCAGCGCCAGTCCTGCCGGCAGCACTTCCAGGAACTCGCGGCGTTTCATGCGTGTCTCCGGACGCCCACTTTGATCATGCTAACGGCATCTTACCGCACGGAAGGACGCTCAACGCTTGTAAGACCGATTGTGCGACCCTGCAAGTAACGATGATGGCCAGAATGACAATCTTTTCGTTGGCGGCTTACGCCTTCGCTATGGCGCAAGGGATTCAGGTCAAGCTTGCGACGGGCACCAATCACGGCGTCCTGCTGAAGGCAGACGGAACCGTCTGGACCTGGGGCTCGAACGCTCTAGGGCAACTCGGTAGTGACGGCGATTATTCATGGGAAGCGCTGCCAGTCGAGGGATTAAGCAGGATTCGCGACGTAGCGGCCGGAGACAGCTTCACCCTGGCGGTAAGGCAAGACGGCACGGTGTGGGGTTGGGGCGAAAACAGCGCGGGACAGTTGGGGGACCGAAGCGTGAAGAACTCCTCGACTCCTACACGGATCGCCGGTTTAACGGATGTCGTTGCGGTTGCGGCTGGAGGCGCCCATGCCCTGTCGCTCAGGTCCGACGGATCCGTTTGGGAATGGGGAGAGAGCGTTTCGCAAGGCACGGTGGTCCGGTTGCAGCAGGTACAAGGGGTGTCGGGCGTAATTGCGATCGCGGCCTCCACCAAGCATAATGTGGTCCTGAAGTCTGACGGGACAGTGTGGGTTTGGGGTGATCACGGTGCGGGAGATTTGGGCAACGGGTTTTACGGCATTTCGGCTTCGCCGTTGCAGCTGCGCGGCCTGTCGGACGTGAAAGCAGTGGGGGCGGGTTATCAACTGACGTTGGCTTTAAAGAAAGACGGTACGGTGTGGGCTGTCGGCTACGGCGCTGCCGGTCAACTCGGCAACGGCTCGACGGAGAATTCGTACAAGCCCGTAAGGGTAAGCGGCTTGGCCGACGTCAAAGCTGTGGCCGCGGGTTATATGCACGCCCTCGCGCTGAAGGAGGATGGCACGGTGTGGAGCTGGGGCTACAACCATGAGGGCCAGCTCGGCAATCTTAGGGTCGCGCAGGAGCAATCGCTTATGCCCGTGCGCAGTGGCCCATTGTCTGGCGTAGTGGCGATCGCCGCGAGTTCCCGTCATTCCACGGCAGTGACGCGCGCGGGCGTGTTGTGGGCCTGGGGCCAGAACGAGGAAGGCGCACTCGGCGCGGACGATGAAAAGCTGCGACGTTCCGAAGTTCCCATGCGAGTCGGCCAGGATGTGCCGAATGAATGCCACCCGCTCTTCTCCTGCAGCACCGATGGCGGCAAGTACATCCAGATCTGCGGCGAACAGCTGACCGATGATATTTCGAAATGGAGCCATCTCCAATATCGCTTTGGTCCAGGGAACGGGCCGCCCGAATTCATGTTTCCGAAGGATGCCGCGAAGGCCGGGCCGTCCCTCTTCTTTTCCCACGAGGAGACGAGCGGCGACTACCTCGTTTCGATTCGCTTTTCAAATGGCGCCTACACCTATCGGGTTTTTTCCGGTTCGGAATCAGGCGCCGGGGTCGAAGTGGATGACGCCGGGGGAAAGAAATTGTCGGTAGTCAGGTGCAATGAAAAGCCTGCGATATGGCCTGAGTATTTACGCCTCGCGCTCCCCTGCGACCCGCGAAATCCTCATGGAGCCGCGGCGTGCAAGGAAGCGCCGTTTCAGGGTAAGTGAACCCTGCCTTTTAGCTCGTCTCTATTTTCGCGGGCGGAGTCAGCGCGACTGCAGCCTCCGAAGTCAGCAACAGGAACGTGAAGGTCTCCTGCAGATACAGCCGCACAGCCTCGTCGGTGTGGCTCAGATAGCCGATGGAAACGTCCTGGCCGATATGCAGTTCGAAATCGCCGCCACGCGTGGTCAGTACAAAAGCGCCTTCGATCGCAGGCGCCCAAAAGATTTTATCGTCGACGAGGCGCTTCACGTGCTCCAGCACCGGATAACCATGATCGCTGGTCTCAGCCAGTGCCGTGTATGCCTCTGCTCCCAGCAGAACCGCGTACGGGCCATTGACGCCGACGAGCCTCAACTGGCTCAGCGCTTGAGCCACAGCATCCGGATACTGGCGAACATCCGCCGGAAGGGTCATCTTCGGATTGCTTGTCCCCTGCCGAATCCCCACGATGTCGGCTGCCGTGTAACCTTCGAAGATCGCGCTGTCCTCGGCCAAGGCGATCTGACGCGCCGCATCCTTCGCCGGCTGCCAGTCAGAGTCGTTGGCGCCGCGATCGACGTCGTCGATCGCCTCGCGGCTGAGTTCGAAAGGACAACGCAGTTCCACTAGCGCCTTCACTTCTCGCTGCCGCGCACTAACGCCGTCCTCCAGACCCGCAATCGGACGCAGATGGCCGGTGCCGACCGCGGAGAGACCGGTGCCTGCCGGTCCTCGCAAGTCCACCACGCGCCGTCCGGCGAGGTAACGTTTGAACGTGCGAGCTGTCTCTTCTTCAATCTGAGCCCACGCCGCATCCGAAATGGGAGCCAGCTCGCGGTGCAGATTATTCATGTGAAATTTCTCCTTTGAGGGAACCAATGCCCAGGGAACCGTCGCTCTTTCGCGAATTGGCCAGCGAGCTCTGGACCGGCACCGGCTCTTCAAGGGGCGCAACAACCGCGGCGGGCTGGTCCTCGATCGATTCCAGAAATGTTACCGTCGGAGCAAAAAACAAGTTTCCAGTAACCGCGCGGCTGAAATCCAGCAGCCGGTCGTAATTGCCGGGCGGCCGTCCGACGAACATGTTTTCGAGCATTTGTTCAATCGTACGAGGCGAACGGCTGTAGCCGATGAAATAAGTGCCGAACTCACCGTGCGAGGGCCGCCCGAAGGGCATGTTGTCGCGCAGGATTTTTATCTCGTTCCCGCCCTCGACGATCGTCGTGAGTGCGCTGTGCGCTGAGGTTGGTTTGATGGAATCGTCCAATTCTATGTCCGACAGCTTTGTGCGGCCTATGACGCGTTCTTGGGCCTCCGTGGAGAGCGAATTCCATGCGTCAAGATCGTGGAGATACTTCTGTACAATGACGTAGCTGCCGCCGGCGAACGCGGCGTCCTCGTCGCCGACCATCACGGCATCGAGCACTGCATCGCCTCTCGGATTCTCGGTTCCGTCGACGAAACCCAAAAGATCACGATCATCAAAGTAACGGAAGCCATGGACTTCGTCTGCCGGCGAGACAGCATCTCCCAGCCGCGCCATGATCTGCGTTGCCAGTTCGAAGCACAGATCTGTACGTTTCGAGCGAATGTGGAACAGCAAATCGCCCGGTGTAGAAATCGCATGGCGAGCACCTGCGCGAATCTCCCGGAACGGATGGAGCTGCGCCGGCCGCGGTGGTCCAAAGAGCCGGTCCCACGCTTCCGACCCAAGGCCCATCACGCACGACAGGCCGTCTTCAAGGTCGCGAAATTCCACTGCCCGGACCAACGCAGCCAGGTCTCCGCAGAATGACCGGAGGGTCGCTCGATGATCAGGTCCCGGATTTACTGTCACCACCAGGAAGATGGCGGCGCGAGTGAGCGGCGCGGCGACTTGCTGCGCAACGGGCCGCAAACCTTGTCCAACACCAGGCGTGCTCGTTGCATCGGGCTTCATCTGAATGTCATCCTGCCAAGGCCCCGCGGAATTTCACTTCTTCGAAGGATCGTGCCCGGGCGCGCGTGCGAACCTTCTCGCTAAGCTTACCATCGTCCGGCGGGGACGTTGAGCGAGAGTCTTGTCTCATACAAGATGAGCCTGGAGCGAGAGTTCGTTTCTCATACAAGATGAGCCTGGAGGAGCGGTCCGCCATGCTGGGAATTGATCGTCAGCATGGAAGTAGGCAGCTTGAGCCTGGAGGAGATCCAGGCGTTTTTGGAGGCTAGCGAGGAAGTCGGATTCAAGGGAGGGAATCGCGAAGAGGTATACGAGTGGATAAACCGAGCCTTGCGCGGGCAGCGGTACCAGGAATTGAAGCGGAGCGGCCGGGGACTGGTGAGGCGCTATGTGGAGAAGATGACTGGATTGAGCCGAGCGCAGGTGACACGGCTGATTACGCTTTATCTGAGTGGCGAGCAAGTAAGGGCGAAGAGCTATCGACGACGCAGCTTTACGCGGCGGTATACGCGAGAGGATGTGGAGTTACTGGCAGCGGTGGATGAGGCTCACAACTGCTTGAGCGGGCCGGCCACGCAGAAGCTTCTGTATCGGGCGTGCCACGATTTCGGGGAGTCGAAATTCAGCCGTTTGGCGGAGATATCGGTGGCGCACTTGTATCGGTTGCGGGCCAGTGCCCAATACCGGCAACGGCTGATTACTTATCAGCCGACACGGCCCACGGCTGTTTCGATCGGCGAGCGGCGACGGCCGGAGCCAAACGGCCGACCGGGATATCTGAGAGTGGACACAGTGCATCAGGGAGACCGGGAGGGGAACAAGGGGGTGTATCACATTAACGCGGTAGATGAGGTCACGCAATGGGAGGTGGTGGGCGCCGCCGCGCAGATCAGCGAAGCCTATCTGCTTCCGGTATTGAACGCGATGCTGGAACAGTTTCCCTTTCGGATATTAGGGTTTCACTCGGACAACGGCAGCGAATTCATTAACCATCCAGTAGCCGAACTGCTAAACAAGCTACTAATCGAGCAGACCAAATCGCGGCCGCGGCACTCCAACGATAACGGATTGGCGGAGACAAAGAACGGAGCAGTAGTGAGAAAGCACATGGGCTATACCTACATAGCCGCGCCGCATGCGGCTGCGATAGAAACCTTCTATGAAAAGCACTTCAATCGAATATAAACTATCACCGGCCGTGTGGGGTGCCGGAGCGTGTGATTAATGCTAAAGGAAAAGAAAAGAGGATATATCGATGGTACGCGACGCCATGGGAGAGCTTGCGGCAACTGCCGGACCTAGCCAGGCACCTTAAGGAGGGGATCACGGTCGAGAAGCTCGAAGCGCAGGCGCGCGCCATGAGCGATACGGTGGCTGCGCAGGAAATGCAGAAGGCCAAGCAAAAGCTATTCAACGGTATTCAGCACAGGAGGACCGCCTGACCGGCAAGGGACAGGTCGAACGCAGTGGCGCAGTGATTATCTTATGCCGCGCGCAAAAAACGCGCGCGGTACAAGGTATGCGGGGCGCTGCCCCGGACCCCGCCAGGGGAGATCCCCTGAGACCCCCGCCCCCTTTCCCTTCTGTCCGATGTTCCAGAACGGTCCTCGCCCTCAAGGGTGCGCTACAGAGAATCTTTTCAAAACCAGAAAAGATTCTCCTCCGCCGCGCACAAACCGCGCGCCCTTGACCGCTGCGGGCCGTTCCGAAGACCTGACTATGACAAGGGAAAGGGGGCTAATGCAAAGCCGCTTTGCGGCTCAGCGCGGCCTCCCGTTGGTCGGCCTGGGAGCCGGTCGAAAGTTTGTAACACAAAAAGAAAGGAGACCCGGCGGCGGACCGCTCCTCCAGGCTCATTCTTCAATGAGAAAATGCTGCGAGCGCCCGCGTGAGAATCTTCCAATACAAGATGAGCATGAAAGTGTGGATGCAGCTAGGTTGGTTTCCAATACAAGATGAGCATGAAACCAGGGAGGATGGAATAGGCGTAGCGCGGCTGGATGCAAGTGTGTATGTGGAATGCCGAGAGCTTGAGCCAGGAACAGATCCGCGAATTCCTCGAGTCGACCGAACCGATCGAGTTCGGCGGGTGTGGGCGGAACGAGAAGTACGCGTGGGTGGAGCGGGTGCTGAAGGCGCAGAACTATGGCGGTTTGAGCAAACGGGAGCGAGGAGTGGTTCGCGCCTATGTGGAAAAAGTGGCGGGGATGAGCGTGTCGCAGACGACGCGATTGATCCGCGCATTCCTCGACGCGGGAGTGGTGAGGGTGCCGTCGTACCAGCGGCGGCGTTTTCCCATGCATTACACCGGCGAGGACATCGGGTTGCTCGCAGAAGTGGACCGGGCGCACGAACGGTTAAGCGGGCCAGCGACGCGGCATATTCTGCAGCGGGAATACGAGCAGTATGGGGACGAGCGTTACGAGCGACTGGCGAAGATCAGCGTGTCGCATCTGTACAACTTGCGAGCCAGTGTGCGCTACCGCAATCAAGCGGCGGTCTTCGAAGGGACACGGGCGACAGCGACTGCGATAGGCGAGCGGCGCAAGCCCGAGCCGCAAGGGCGGCCCGGATTTCTGCGTGTGGATACGGTGCATCAGGGAGACCGGGAGGGGGTGAAGGGCGTCTATCATATCAACGCGGTAGACGCCGTAACGCAGTGGCAGGTGGTGGGTTGCGCGAGCAAGATCAGCGAGGCGTATCTACTGCCCGTGCTGCAGGCAGTGCTGCTGCAGTTTCCGTTTATGATCTTGGGCTTTCACGCCGACAATGGCTCGGAGTACATCAACCACCGAGTGGCGCAGATGCTGGGGAAACTACACGCGGAGTTCACCAAAAGCCGGGCCTGCCGCAGCCAGGACAATGCGTTAGTGGAAGGCAAGAACGGCGCGGTGATCCGCAAGCTGATCGGCTACGGACACATCGCGGGCGAGCACGCCGAAGCCATTGGCAGGTTTTATACGCAATATCTCAATACGTACCTGAATTTTCACCGGCCGTGCGGCTTCGCAACGGTAAGCCTGGACGATCGAGGCAAACGCCGGCGCCAATACAAGACCGAAGACTATCGAACGCCGTTCGAAAAACTGAAGTCGCTGGAGCGGGTCGAGCAATATCTCAAACCAGGCATGAGCTTGCCACAACTCGAGCGAGAGGCGATGGCGATGAGCGACACGGCGTGCGCCCGCCGTGTGAACGCCGCCAAGTTCCGGCTGCTGCAACAATGCAAAGACCCAACTTCAACACCGCCCCGGTTCCGATGACCGAGCCGGAGGCTGTGGAAATGGCGGGCCCGTGGGAGGTGTGGAAAAGCAAAAGCAGCTTTCCCACACCTCCCACCGTCCCTTGGAAATCTCGCAGAAGGCGCGAGATTTCCACATTCCCACAGCCCAGCTTCGCGGCCATGGGAAAGTGGAAAACCAAAGGCAGGTTTCCCACTTTCCCACAACCGCTCGCAACCATCGCCAGTTCTCTTTTTGAAAACCTAAAAAACCAAAGAAAGGAAGTCAGCCGCTACGCGGCCTCTCCATTCCCCCCGATCGTTCTCCCTTCGAACGAACGGACCGATTTCATGCTCATCGTTCAATTAGAAAA
>CAVZRE010000021.1:0-95869 GCA_963777595.1 Terriglobia bacterium | reverse complement strand
TCGATAGCGTGGTTCATGGCCGCCAAAGCCTTATCTTCATCCTCGATGCTCAGGAAGCGGCTGCCGCCGCCCGTGGAGAGGATCAAACGCGCGAACCGGTGCTGCCTCACACGCGGGTAGGCATTCCTTTCGGGGACATCTCTGTTTCGGCGCCGGAGGCCGCCACGGCGGCAACGCTGCCAAGGGTGGTAGCTTCGAGAAAACGTCTGCGGGAAATGTTCTTCATGCTGGTTCCTCTTCCGGTTCAAACTACGATTCGTCTGCCAACAGCACAGACCTCAAAGGAATGTTTCGGGCGGACGGTTGCCGCCGAAGCCTTTTCCTTACTCGAAATCACGGTCGCCACGGCCACGATCACCACGCCGCTAGCAATCAAAGATTACGTACTTGGATGCTCGCCGCCTATAATCCAGCCCAAAAATAGCGCGACGATGGGATTCACATAAGCGTAGGTGGCCACTCTAGTGGGCGTCGAGACGCTGAGAAGATAGACATAGCATGTGAACCCGACAAGAGATCCGATTAGCGTGAGGAACGCCATCGACCAGAGCGAGGCGGTGGAGACATTGGAGATGGAAAACCCGCGGGCCTGTCCGCTGAGAACTCCGGCCACGAGCAACAGTCCGCCCCCGCCTATCATTTGCATACCGGAAGCTAGTACCGGAGACCTGGGGATAGGCAATCTCCTGGTCAAAACTGTACCGAGGGCCCAGGAAAACGCTCCCGTCAAAACCACGATAGCACCCCAGGAGCCGACTTTACTTCCTGCAAACACTTCCGGCCGTATCACCAGCATGATCATGCCGATAAACCCGATGAAGAGCGCCGCGACCATCCGGCGATTGGGTCGCGTGGCAGATCGGGTGGCTATTTCAAGGAGCGCGGTCCAAAGCGAAATGGACGACATCAGCAGCGCCGAGACTCCCGAGGGGACGTGCTGGGCTACCCAACTCAAGCCGCCGTGGCAAATCAGAAAGAATAGAGCGCCCATGGAGGTCGCAGCTACCCAATTGCGCCAAGTCAGGCGAGTAGGATTTCGAATTTGCGCGAAAGCGAATAACACCAACCCGGCAAGGAAAAAGCGGGTTCCCGCGACGAAAAAAGGCGGGATTGTGGCCACCGCGAAGCGGGTTGCCAAAAACGTGGAACCCCAGATGAGGTAGATGGATAGGAACGCTGCTATTTTCACGGGCCCCTGCCAAAAAAATGACTCTGGACTGAACCTACGGGGCGGCCGCCAGGAGGCCGTCGACGTCCATTCCCTGGCCATTCGAGTGTAGCATCGATGTGGCCAGGTTTGCTTGGGCGTCACTCTCCATCCTGTACCCCGATTGTAGTGCGCAAAACCGGCTGCCGGTTGGGTGATCGGAGTCACGAGGCAGGGTGGAATAAGGGTATAAACACGACAGATTAAACCCAGGTAAATTTTCGCAGGTTTTCTGCGGCGAATACGTAGGACCGAATCGGCTATTGCTCTGTCACCTCAAATTGCATATGATTTCTTTACGGATCACCATGAACAACATTTTCTACCAACTCTGGGCAAATGAGGACGGTCAGGATCTTATCGAATACACGCTGTTACTTGCATTCATAACGTTAGCGAGTGCGGCCGTAATGTCAAAAGCCGGTGCGTCCACCGGTACGATTTGGAGTTCCGCCAGCGGTACTCTGTCCCAAGCGGTTATCAAAGCCGGCGGCTCATAGACGCGAACGGCGTTCCCCTCTGTAAATGAACTGCGGGAAGTACTTAGTTCGGAATCTTCTATTGCTATTACCCGATGTCGCTCGTATGCTTTTGAGGTAAGAGCGTAAACTCATGGAAAGTAAACGCAGAAGCACTCATAACAAACAATCCGTGATTGCAATCGGCGTGCTGATGTTGTCCCTTGCTGCGCTGCAAAGCCCACTGTGGCGACTGCAGAATGCGATGGCCGCGGTAACCGTGCGGAGCGGAGGAGCCACACTGATTGGTTCCGATCGCCCCATCGCAGAAATTGCCGTGGAGCAACCTGGCCAGGCAACCGCGGAAGTGGTGGGAGATCACGAGGTGCTGATTCGCGGCAAAGCTCTCGGTGAGACGCGATTGAAGATCATCTAAACGGCCTGGATCACGCTTATCGAGTGGTCGTCCAATCGGAATCCGCCAAATCTTCCTGGAGTTCGATCCTCTCTCGCTAAGCGATCCGGAGGGCATGACACCCAATTCCGAGGGCTTTGGTGCGAGCGATGCGGCTCGGCAAGCAATCAGCCTGTGCCATGGTAGCAAATAACTACAACTGGTACGGCAAACCTGCGCTCGTGTCAACCTCCAGCGGCAGCCATTCCACAATAGAGAGAATGCAAGAGAACGAAGTATATGGCGCGATCGGCGAGGAGGGTTTCCGGAAGCTAGTTGGCGCGTTCTACCGACAGGTACCGCAGGACGATATCCTCGGCCCGATGTATCCTCAAGCTGACTTGGCGGGGGCCGAGCAGCGTCTGCGCGAATTCCTCATTTTCCGCTTTGGCGGACCGCCGAGCTATATCGAAAATCGAGGTCATCCGCGGCTGCGCATGCGTCACGCGCCATTTGCCGTCAACGCGACTGCTAGGGACCGATGGATGCGGCTGATGACGCGCGCGCTTGAAGAAGTCTCGCTGCCGCCGGAGGTCGCCGAGGTGCTGCACGGTTTCTTCACTTCTACCGCAACCTTCCTGTTGAACCGGACCGAATAGCGTGGCCTACAATTTGGCCGCGAGGCGCCTGGCTTCGGGGTCGGCCTTTTCTTCGCTGAGTCCGACGAAACCCGCGAGATAGGGTCCTTTGGCGAACAAGTAAAGTGGTTTTCCCTGGTCGTCGCCGAAGTAGCCGCCCATACTGGCCAGGTACTTGGCGTCGGGCATGGCAGACTTCCAGTCGAGCAGGAGGAACGCGGCTTTCTGGGCGTCTGCCAGTTTTAGGAGGAAGATCTGGTAGTCTCCTGCCGCAGTCTTGTAGGTGGCGAGATCTCCTCCGGGCATGAAGTCCTTGCTAGCAGATGGTCGGAGATGATTTGGATTGAGGTCTGGCCGGCAAGGGGAAATTTAGTGGCGAGGTCCACTCGCAGATCATGCACCACGGGCTTCGGCGCAGAGGAAGCAGCTTTTTCGGGACGGGTCCGGAGCAGGCAACCAAGCCCAGCAATAAGAAGAGAACGGTGGTCCGACACGGAGACTATTGTAATCTCACACGAGCGGCTGGGATGTTCCGACGCGGCTGATATAATCGTTGCTGTGCTGGCGTAGCTCAGTTGGTAGAGCGGCAGTTTTGTAAACTGCGGGTCGGGGGTTCAATTCCCTCCGCCAGCTCCAAAATTCCAGGATGTTAAGTCAACAGGTTCAAGACTGAACGAAACCCCAGTGGTAGGGCTGCGGGCATGTTTAGGGTGAGCAGGTGTGACGCCTCCGGCGCGTTGGGTTTGTCAACTTGAATTGGCCCACTTCGATGCTCTCATTTGGCCCACCCTCGAGGCCAACGATCTTTCTGTCGCCGGCTGGAGCGGAGTCCTGCGCCGCCGTTTTTGCGGCGCGTTAGGGCGTAGCGGAAGCCGGTGTCAGAAAGATCAGAAAACTTCCAGCGGCACCGTCCCCTCCGGATCGAAGACGTGCTCGAATGCCAACCGCTCCGGCGCGGGTGTGGACCCGAGCGGCACATGGAACTCGGCTGGGTTGGTCCCCTCCCAGTCGAGACTCACAATCTGGGCTAGGCGCGTTTCTACCCACGTACCGTCTTCCTGGTGAGCGTCGCGTTCGCGATATCCGATTTCCAATGCATGTTGAAACGCCGCCCCCTGGCTTTCGCTTTTGAAGAAGTAGACTGCGTCTTTCCATTCACGCAGCCCTTGCTTTCCCTCTTCCATCACAGCCCATCGAATCTCGGCTCGATACCGCTGGTTCATTTCTTGATTCCTTTCTTGTTCTGCAATGTCCGCCTGAACCGCCATGATTCCTCCCCGGTCTCGATGATATGCGCCTGGTCCGTCAAACGGTCTATCATCGCCTTGCATAACCGCGCATTTGGAAACATCGTGGTCCACTCCGAGAACGGCAGATTTGTTGTCATAATCACCGCCGCTTTCTCGGCTCGTCTACTGATCACCTGAAATAGCATCTCGGCGGCTGATTCCGGCATCGCCACATACGCCATCTCGTCGATGACAATCAGTTCGTAACGTGTCCATCGACCGGTGATTCTATTTAACTCGCTCTTGCCCTTGGCCTCGATCAACTCGTTCACTAACTCAGCCGCTGTCGTAAATCTCACACGCTTGCGTTGGCGGCAGGCCTCCACCGCCAGACCCGAAGCGAGATGCGTTTTCCCTGTCCCGGTATCGCCCAGAAAAATGATCGGCTCGCTCCGTTCCAGATAACCGCCTTGCGCCAGGCTTCTGATTTGCGCCGCTGGAATGTGTGGCACCTCTTCGAATTTGAACTCCTCCAACGTCTTTACCTTCGGAAATTTCGCCTCATGGATCCGCCGCGCGATGGCATTGCGTTCGCGTTCTTCCAACTCTGTTCGCAGCAGAACTTCCAAAAATGCCACGTGCCCTTGCTTCTGCTGAATGGCCTCTTCCGCTAGTTTCAGAAACTGTCCTCCCACGGTTGGAAGGTGCAGTTGCCTGGTGTATTCACGAATCGTGGACTGCTGTAACTGTATGGTGCCCGCGCTCATTGAATCACCCCTACGTCCGGCCACTTCTTCAGCAGTTGGTCATAGTTATTCGTCGTCGGCATCGGCCGGTCATAACGTACCAGTTCGCCGATTTCCACCGGCTCGGTCGACCGCTGCCGCCCGGCTCGATCGCCGTTGAGCAGCAACAACACCACGCTCACGTCTGAGCTGCCAATCTCCAACGTTTTCTCAATTGCTTGCCGTAGCGCATCGTAGCCGCGCTCCCGGCCGACGATCAGCAGGTCGATCATCGCCCGCGTGCCATCCTGTTTTCCTCGGCGCTGTTTCGATGCCTCCCAAAACTGATCGAAGCTGGCCGGCCACCGTCCTTGAGCCCGCCACTGCTCTAACGGTGTCGAGCCGGCGAATGCTCCAGGCTTCCTGCTGAGCGCATCCAGATAGTGCTCCAGATTCAGGACTTTCTGTTGTCTTCCAAAACACCGTTCGTGGCAGGCGATGCTTTTGCCCTGGTGCCAGATCTCCACGTACGCCGCATGAACCTTCACCTGCACTTCTGAGCCAACCGGCGCCGGCGCTGAATAAAAGTTGGTCAACACCCTCACGCAGCCTTTTCCGTTCACTTGCGGAAAGTGAACCGCCGTCAGATCGAAGCCCTCTTCTGCCAGAGGCAGCAGATGCTCCCTCTCCTGACACATCCCCGCTCCAACGGTCAGACTTCGGTCTCCAATCACGCGTTGCTCATCCTGTTTAGACTCGGCCAGCAACAGCGCATTCAGTTCTTCCCAGTTGCGCACCTTCGGCACTGGCACCATATGATTGCGCCGGTAATATCCGTTTTCCCCTTCCACGCCGCCCTTTTCGTGTCCTTGCGCCGGCGTGCAAAACTCCGACGCAAATCCCCAGTGCGATCGGAACGCGATGAACCGCTCGGTCTGTTCGCGCTCGTGGCCTCGCAGAACCTTCTTGACCGCGCTGCTCAAGTTATCGAAACGGAGCGTGCCGAACACCCCGCCAAAGTACTCGAATGCCAGTTCATGCGCTTCCAAAAACGCCTGTTGGCTGGCGTGCGGATAAGCCCGGTGAAACGCTCCGCCGCTTCCCATGCTGCGCATGCAGAATACGTAAACCTTCTGCTGTTCGCCGTCGATTTCGGCGTAAGCTTCGTACCAATCGACCTGACCTTCCTGGCCCCACTGGTAAGTCTGCGGAATGAACAACTCCGCATGCGCCAGGCCCAGTTCGATCTTCCGTTTCCGCACATACTGTCGTACGGTGGGCTCCGCCACATCCACATCCGGCCACTCAGCTTTCAGGCGGCTCCAGATTCGATGAGCGGTGTGCCGCTGCTTGCGGGGTGCCTTCTGGTCGGTCTCCAGGATCCCGTCGATCCACGGAATCACCGGCGCCATTTTCACCTTCTCTCGTTTGGCCTGCTTCCGCGGTATTGGCACCGCATTGGCGACCGCTTCGCGCACCATCCTCCGGTGCACGCCCAACTTCTGCGCTACCCCTTTAATCGTTCCGACGCCATGCTCGTACTCGCGCCGGATCTGCTCGAATAACTCCACTTTCCTCTTCCTCCTGTCCAAACGACCACCTTTCCAGGCCAGGAGGGCCTAGAAGAGGATAGTCTTTTTCCTCCAGGAGGGTGGGCCAAATCAGAGTATCGATGTGGGCCAATTCAGAGTAGCGAACTCAGACCAGAGTGGCTGTTCCCCGATACGTTCTCGACGGCGGGAATTAGCTGCCCGAAAGTGATGGGAAATGTAAACGGGAGTCGAACTCCCGGAGGTGACGCCTTCCAAGCTGACGCTGGACTGCTCCGAGCAGGACCCCAATCCAGAGCCGTCGTCGGTCGATCCCGTGGCCTGGAGAAAGGTCTGGACGCTGCCGGTCGGCGTCGACGAAAGCCGGCAGGCGCCTGCGCGTTGATAGAATTCGACGTTGACGCGTGCGTTAATTCTTCGAGTTGCGTTTACTGTATAACGGGTGTGTTCGGAAATCCGGCTACGCGCAAAGCTCTGCAAGAAATCACACACAGCGCGTGAGAGTTAGCGTGTATCCAAATGGATATGCCCCCGATCGCCGCACCGCGACGAATGATCGCCGATGTAACCCTATTTCCTTTAAAAGCCGGTTCTAAAGCGTGAAGCTATTTTCATCAAACCTAAGGAAACCGTTGGTACTTGAAGTGCATTTGATATGACTGAGGGAGATGAAACGATGCAAGTTTTCGTGGTCGGAGCAACGCTGGCGGGAAGTATGGCTACAGCTTTTGTGGTGCAGCGGTTTTTACTGGAAGCGTGGCTCCGGGCTATGCAGCATCAGGTAGCCGCGCCTGCAACCGCACAAAAATCATCCTTTGAAGGTTAGGTTGCAGGCAGATCGTTAGCAAACCAGCCTGCCGAGAGATGAGATCAACCCTTGCGGGATCCGCGTTTCGGGTTCTTGAGCTCCGATTGCCGCACCTTGATTTTCTTGCGTTTGGGTTTGCTGATGATGAAGGTCCCGCTACCGACATACTCCGCTTTGTAAAGTTTTTCGTCTGCCAATTAAAATCTCCTAATCAGATGTTCAGATTGAACTCTCATTGTAGCGCGCATTATGCTTAAGTCATCCCCCCATACATGAATATCCCGTCGCGGCGCTTCCTGATTCCACTCCTGCTGCTTTGGGCACGTGCCACCTATCCGGCGACGGGCTTGCCGTCGAAAGCAGAAGTCCAACAGACGCTGAGTGAGCTTTCAGCCATTACCGGTTTCCCCATCAAGCACCCCGTCGCTTTCGAATCCATCACGCGCGAACAGATCAACCGTTATCTGCAGGACCGGATTAAAGAAGCCACCAGACCCTCCGAACTGCGCGCCGAAGAATTGACGCTCAAGAAGTTCGGTTTCGTCCCCGAGAGCTTTGATCTTCGGAAAAACACCATCGACCTGCTGACCGAACAAGCCGCCGCGTTCTACGATTTCCATCGCAAAAAACTGTTTATCAGCGATTGGGCGCAGACCAGCATGCGCGATGTCGCCCTCATCCATGAGTTAGCTCACGCACTTGCCGATCAGAGTTTTTCACTGGAAAAATTTACCAAGAAGGTCGAGCAGGACAGTGAAAAGTCACTAGCGAGGCAGGCGGTGGTGGAAGGGCAGGCGATGTGGTTGACTAGCGCCGTCATCGCGCGCAGGGAGGGCCGGACCAAAGCTAAGGCCGAGACTGCCGACGAAGCCGAGCCCAGCGGTAAGTTCCCCGTGTTCGATGAGGCGCCGCTTTATATTCGTGAGAATCTGATTTTCCCCTATTCCGCCGGCGAACAATTCCAGGACGCGGTGTACGATCGGGACCATAAAGAAGCTCTCACCGAGGTTTTCCGCAATCCTCCCGTATCGAGCCAGCAGGTGCTCCATCCTGAAAAGTATTTCTCCCATGTGGTGCCTACCTCGCCGGCTCTGCCGAAGGACCCCAAAGGCACGCGGCGGTTTGCTGAGGGGGTGATGGGTGAACTTGACCACTCCGTTCTGCTGCGCCAATATGCGACCCGTGACGATGCCCTGGATGTCGCGCCCAAGTTGGCCGGGAGCCAGTACCGGCTGCTCGAGGAGAAACATGGGGAGAAGGACGCCAGGCCCATCCTGCTGGTCTATGTCTCGGAGTGGAGCGATCCCGAGACAGCCCGGCGCTTCTTTCACCTCTACCGCAAGGTGCTTGAAGGAAAGTGGAAAACGCTCCGCGTAGCTTCGGAAAGCGAGTCTGTCTTGACGGGCCAGGGCGACGATGGCTGGTTCCGTGTTACGGTACAAGGTAATTTTGTGCGAAGCTGCGAAGGCTGGCCGAAGCCGCTGCAGTAGGAAAATCACTCCTATGGATGTTCTCGTCGTGGAAGACGATCTCCGGATGGCCGAACTGCTCCGCCAGGGACTCACGGAAGAGGGCTTTGCCGTTACCGTCTCGCGGGATGGCAGGGAGGCGCTCGGCATTGCGCAAGCCGTACCATTTGACGTCATCGTTTTGGACGTGATGCTACCCGCGCTCGACGGCTTCACGATTGCACGGCGTTTGCGCGAAGGACGCAATCGCACTCCCATCCTGATGCTTACCGCCCGCGACTCCGACCAGGACGTGGTTACCGGCCTCAATCTGGGAGCCGACGACTACTTAACCAAGCCTTTCTCCTTCAAGGTCTTGCTCGCCCGCCTGCGTGCCGTCGGCCGCCGCGGACCAGTCCTGCAGTCTGTCGTCCTGCAGGCTCACGACCTCAAGCTGGATGAATCTACTCGCGAGGTCAGCCGCGGAAACCGCGCGATCCATTTGACGCGTACCGAGTACTCGCTCCTGCTGCTCCTGCTGCGTAATACGGGACGCGTGGTCACGCGCGATTCGATTATCGAAAAAGTCTGGGGCTACACGACTGGGATCGAGAGCAACACTTTGGACGCGTTCGTGCGCTTGCTCCGAAGCAAACTCGAAGCGCCCGGTGAGCCCAAACTGATTCGGACTGTTCGGGGAGTGGGCTACTGCTTGCGCAAGAGCGAGGTTTGACCCATGTTCCGCTCCGTGCGCACGCGCCTCACCGTCTGGTACGCTGCCGCGTTGTTCGTCTGTTTGTTGGTGTTCGCCGGATGGATGTGGTTCGCGGTATCGCACTACCTGGCCATCAGTGCCGATGACCGCATCACCAGGCGCATCCAGGGGCTAAAGTCGGCTATCACGGAAGAGGCGGACGAATCTGTGAATGCGCTGCGTGAGGAGCTCCGGGAGTTTGGCATCGAGGTTCCAGAAGGGGAACTCAGCGCGGTTCGAGGACGAGGCCGGCGTGATTTGCTCCGGCCTGCCGGAATAGATGAAGCAGTACTCTGGAAGGCGCCGGAGAATTCCATTAGCGACCTGTACGATCACGGGTTGCACTATCGGGCACTCCGTGCACACGTTACCGTGAACGGCGAGCCCTACGATTTGGCTGTCGCGACGTCAACCCTCGAGGGCGATGCGTTCCTGGCTCAGTTCCGCCTCCTGCTGACTGGAGCCGCTCCGCTGCTGACACTGCTCGCATCCTTTGGCGGGTACTGGATGAGCCGCCGCGCACTTGCCCCGGTCGACGAACTCACCACCGCAGCCCGTCGCATCAGCCTCGACAACCTTGCCCAACGCCTTGAAGTACGTCAAACCGGCGACGAACTGGCGCGGCTGGGCAACACCTGGAACGAGATGATCGCAAGGCTGGACGCCGCAGTACGGCGCATGCGGCAGTTTACTGCTGACGCGTCCCACGAGTTGCGAACTCCGATTTCCATTATCCGCACCACCGCCGAACTGGCGCTTCGCCGTGAACGCGGTCCGGAGGAGTACAAACACTCGCTGCAGAGCATCGAGCGAGAGGCCGAATGGATGACGCAACTCGCCGAAGACCTGCTACTGCTTGCGCGCGCCGACAGCGGCACGCTGCTGGTTCGCACCGAACGTGTCGAGATCGACGAACTGGCGCGAGACGTCGCCGGTGAAACAGCGCCCATGGCTGAGATCCGCGGGATCGCCATGCGTTTAGATCTCAGAGCGCGCGCCGGTGCCGTGGCTGGAGATCGCCGGGCCCTCCACCGCCTGCTCACGGCGCTGGTGGATAACGCGCTTCAGCATACGCCGGCGTACGGAAAGGTCGAAATCGAAACTTGGGGAGACAAGGGTAAGGTGGCAATTTCCGTGCGGAATTCGGGCGAAGGGATCAAACACGAGGACCTGCCGCGCATCTTCGAACGCTTCTATCGAGGCGACCCCGCCCGAACCCGGCGAAGTGGCGCAGGTCTCGGCCTGGCCATTGCCATGTCTATTGCGCAAGCGCATGGAGCGGAGATCGAGGTGGCGAGCCCTCCCGGTCAGGGAGCCGTATTCACGGTAACTTTTAAAACGACTCACTCCGGCGTTTCCGGCGGAACAGTAGCCAGAATCTCGGCCATCACCTCGGAAATGTGACGTAATTTGGGATTCAGTTGAGCCCCATCGTGTTTCTTTAGATTTTGGTTCAGCACAGTGCGCACGTACGCTTCCGCGGAAACACCTTGCATCTGCGCCCGCTTTTGAAGAGCGAGCCCTTCCTCATCCGGTAATTCGATGGTCAGGCGCATAAATGCAACCTAATTTCTTTAGTCTTTAGGTTATCAATTTCCACGCAGGTATTGCTCAGCAGGTGCTGGGGGCTTCTCAACGGGGACCCTTCCACTTGAATCGATCTGAATTTCGGATAACCCGGGACAGTCGCGACGTCGTCGCCGCAGGCTGGCCCGGGGCAACCCATGACTGACGACGGATGACGCATTACGATAAACTGTCAGTCGCCATGAGTACTCAACCCGATCGCCGCGAATTCCATAAGCTTGCGACGCTGGGAGCCGCCGCGTTCCTCGCATCCACACCCGCCCGCGCCAATGTCCACAAGAACGAACCCGGCATCAAGCTTTGCGCACAAACTAGCGCCAAACCGTCGGATGACGAACTACTGTACCTCAAAGAAATCGGCGTGCAATACGTCAGCGTGGGATCGACCCCCGACCTGCGCACCGCCGAAGGCTTTCTGCAAATCAAGAAGCGCTATTCCGACGCGGGAATAACGGTTTGGAACATCGGCAACACCAGCGTCCATAATATGTCCGAGGTGACGCTAAATCTTCCTGGCCGTGACAAGAAAATCGAAGAGTACAAGCAGTACCTCCGGAACCTCGGTCAGGCCGGAATTTACTACACCACCTATGCCCACATGGGAAACGGGATCTGGCACAGCGGACGCGCCCTCGTCCGTGGAGCTTCGGCGCGCGAGTTCGATATGGCGAGCAAAGATAAATGGGGACAGTGGGAAGACAAGAAGTTCTACGAACCCTTGTCACACGGGCGCGTGTTCACGAAAGACGAAATCTGGGCCAATTACACCTACTTCATCAAGCAAGTTGCGCCGGTGGCCGAGGAGGCTAACGTCCGTATCGGAATCCACCCCGACGATCCGCCGGTCCCGGTGCTGGCAGGCGTGCCACGCTGCGTCTTCGGCAATTTCGAGGGCTATAAGCGCGCGATGGAAATTGCCGCAAGTCCTAACGTCGGAATCTGCTTGTGCTGTGGAACGTGGCTCGAGGGAGGGAAGCAGCTCACCGGCAAGGATCCTGAAGAGATGATTCGCTATTTTGGCGCGAATAAAATCTGGAAAATTCATTTCCGCAACGTCAGCGCGCCTCTGCCGCACTTCATCGAGACCTTTATGGACAATGGCTACTATGACATGTACAAGATTATGAAGGCGCTGCGCGACGTCAACTTCGACGGTATTGTGATCCTGGATCATAGTCCGGCGATGGTAGGTGGGAACTTCGCGCAGACATCCTACGGTTTCGCTTACATGAAGGCGCTGATGAATCGCGCAAACGCGGAAGCCCGAGCCTAGAAATGCCAAGCCCTTCGCGCCGCCGGCTCCTCAGTATGATTCTCGGAGCGTCCGCGGGCTCGATCCTCGCTCAGGATGACGATCGCGGGAATATCAAAATCGCGCACCGGATCAATGCCCGCGCGGTCACCGACGACGATTTGCTCTTCTTCCGGCAGATCGGCCTGCGTTGGGCGCGGCTCGAGTTCGGCGAGGCCGCGATCTCGCTTGACCAGCTTCGCGCCGCGCAGCAACGCTTCTCGAGGTTTGGCATGCAGGTTTACTCAGGCGTGCATTATTCGTACCGCACCGCGCGGTTGCAATTAGGCCGGCCAGGGCGCGATGAGGATATCGCCACTTACTGCTCCTTCCTCCGCAACCTCGGCAAGCTTGGCATTCCCATCGCCTCGTACGATTTCCATCCAGCCAACACCTACACGACGAACATGGTGCAGCGCCGGGGTTATACCGCTCGCGAATTCGATCTCGCCGATTTCCGAGACAAAGTCGAAAAGCGCGCTTTCGACCGCGAATATCCGGCGGACGAAATGTGGGCCAACTATACCTACTTCATGAAAGCCGTCCTGCCGGTAGCGCAGGAAGCCGGCGTAAAATTGGCTCTCCATCCCGACGATCCACCGGTCGCGAAGATGAATGGCGTCGCCAAGCTGTTCACCCATTACGACGGCTACCATCGAGCCGAGCAAATCGCGAACGGCAGCCCGAACTGGGGCCTGACATTTTGTGTCGGCACCTGGTCGGAGGGCGGCAATCGAATGGGCAAGAATGTCTTTGAGATGATCCAGGACTTCGGCGGACGCGGCAAAATTCTAGAAGTACATTTCCGCAATGTGAGTTCGCCGATGCCGCATTTTGTCGAGGCGTTTCCCGACGACGGCTACATGGATATGTACCAGGTGATGATGGCTCTCCGGAAGGTGAAGTTTTCGGGCTCGGCTGAACCGGATCATGTTCCCAAGCTGGCCGGCGATGCCGGGAGCCAGCGCGCGGGAACGGCCTACTGCATTGCATACATGAGGGCCCTCCTGCGACGTGCCAACGAGGAAGTCGGTTTGTCCACCGCGTTCGATAACAAGAAGGCCGCTCTGAAGAAGATGCCGGGAGTGACGAGATGAAACTTTGTTTCCTGATAGCGACGTTGCTGTGTGGGGTGGCTTTGGCACAAGATAAGCAGTTGTTCCTCCTGATCGGTCAGTCGAACATGGCGGGCCGCGGCCTGATCGAAGCGCAGGACAAAGAAATCATTCCGGGCATTTTCATGCTGAACAAAGAAATGGCGTGGGTACCGGCAGTCGATCCCTTGCATTTCGACAAGCCGGCTATGGCCGGCGTGGGACTCGGGAGAACCTTCGCTAAGACACTCCAATGGGCCAACCCGGGCGCGTCTATCGGTCTGATTCCGGCAGCATTCGGAGGCACAAGTCTCGACGAATGGAAGCCCGGCGATAAGTTATACGGCGACGCGATACATCGCACTCACGAGGCCATGAAGTCGGGCAAGCTGAGGGGAATTCTCTGGCATCAAGGAGAGGCGGACGCAGGCACCGAACAACATGTCAACAGCTACCGCGAACGTTTCGCGAACCTGGTTCAGCATCTGCGTCAGGATCTCAACGCCCCGGAAGTGCCGGTAATCGTTGGCGAACTGGGCGAGTTCCAAAAAGGCAAATTCACCCGCGAACTCAATGAGCAACTGGCGCTGATCCCCTTCACCGTGCCTCGTAGCGCTTTCGCCTCGTCGGCAGGCCTGGTCGACAAAGGCGACAGCCTGCACTTTAACTCCGCCTCGGCACGTGAGTTCGGACGCCGCTACGCGCTGGCATTCCTGTCTCTCGACCCGTCCTGGCACGGAATGTAACACGCACTCACGGCCGTTTATACACCACACCATCCTTCATCAAGAACGAGACATGCTGCGTAACCGTAATATCGGTGGTCGGATCGCCTGGGACCGCGACTACGTCAGCCAGTTTTCCGGCTTCTAACGCCTCACGATCGGACACTCCCAGTTGGGCATTCATCGATGTGGCGGCTTTCAGCGCGTCGATCGGCTTCATCCCATCGCGCACCATCAATACGAACTCCTCTGCGTTGAGCCCGTGGGGATAGACCGCCGCATCAGTACCGATGCCAATGTTGACAACCTTCGCGAGCGCCTTCTGAAACATCTGATTGACGCTGGCTATCGCGGCTCGGGCTTTCGCGGCTACTTGCGGCGGATAGTAGACGCCGTGCTCCAACCGATCCCCGATCCACCAGGTTGCCGTCAGCGTCGGCACCAGAAAAGTGCCTCGCGCTTTCATCATATCGAGCGCTTCATCATCCAGGAACGACCCGTGTTCAATGGAATCGATCCCAGCCCGGATCGCTCGCTTCGCACCCGTCGCGCCGTGCGCGTGGGCAGCAGTCTTGCGACGCAATGCATGCGCCTCGTCGACCAGCGCGTTCAACTCCTCCTGCGTCAGTTGTGGCGTGTCGACATCGTCGGTGAGTGAGAGTACGCCACCGGTCGCGCAAGTCTCTCGCGCCTGAAAACATTGTAACGGTAACCGGTCATATCGCAATGGCCGCCGCTAGCTCCGAGCGCGTGTACCGAGACCAGCATTCGCGGACCATCTATCTTCCCCTCGCGCACGGTGGTAACGCCCCTGTGTGAACAGACTTTAATCTGTCCTCTATTGAGTGGGTAAACCCTGCTGCTTGAGAAACGCCTTAATCGCCTTGTAATCCGGCGGGTAACGTCACTCGCAGATTGCTCAACGCGTCCAGGGTAAGCTCCGGCACGGACTTCTTTAATTGATTGAGTTCCTCCTGGTTCCAATCGGCGTTGTATTCGCCGGACAGATGGGTGTGCGCGTCCATGAAACCAGGTAGCAGAGTAGCGTCGCCCAGATCGATGATCTGCGCGCCGGTTGGAATCTTTGCCCTTGTGGCAACACTTATGATCTTATTGCCGGCAATGACCACCATGCCCGGCGTAGTCAGTTCCGCCGACTTGCCATCGTACATGCGCGCCGCTTTCAATACAATCGGAGCCGCGGTATTTTGTGCGGCCAAGTGCCAGCTGCATACCAAAATCATAGAAATAAGCCCGGAGCGCATGGGACCAGTGTACCCGTAATAAACTATTCACCTGGAGGACAATTTGTCCACGAAACGACCTCTTCTTGCTTTGGCAGCATTCTTCTTCACCCCCGCGGCATTTGCCGCCACCTGTGAAGGACTCGCGGGACTTTCGCTACCGGACACCACCATCACAAAGGCCGAAAGCGTGTCGGCAGGGGCATTCAGCGCGCCCAACACGCCTCCTGCGGCATTTAAACGCCTGCCCGCATTTTGCCGGGTCGCGGCCGAAATCAAACCGACCTCAGATTCCGATATCAAGATCGAAGTCTGGCTGCCGGCCGGAAATTGGAACGGGAAGTTCATGGGCGTCGGCAATGGAGGATGGTCCGGAGCAATCGTGTATGGAGCGCTTGCAATGGCGCTCAATCATGGTTATGCCACTGCATCCACCAATACGGGTCACGATGGCGGGGATGCCACCTTCGCCCTCGGGCATCCTGAGAAACTGGTCGACTTCGGTTATCGCGCGGTTCACGAAATGACCGTGAAGGGCAAGGCGATTGCCGAAGCATTCTACAGCAAAGGACCGCAGCGGTCATATTGGAACGGCTGTTCCTCAGGCGGCAAACAAGGTCTGAAAGAGGCTCAGAAATTTCCACTCGACTATGACGGCATCGTCGCTGGAGCGCCGGCGAATTATTGGACTCATCTGATGGCCGGCGATCTGTGGCCTGGCATCGTCACATCCAAGGATCCGGCTGCCTTCCTCCCACCGGCCAAACTCCGGGCACTCCACAAGGCGGCACTGGAAGCTTGCGATAGCCTCGATGGAGTTAAGGATGGGATCATCGAAGATCCGACCCGGTGTCATTTCGATCCGGCCACAGTGCAGTGTAAGGGCACGGAAAGCGACACCTGTCTTACTGCGCCTCAGGTCGCCTCGGCTCGCAAGATCTATGAAGGAGCGAAGAATCCGGAGACTGGCAAACAGATATTTCCGGGAATGACGCGCGGCAGTGAACTCGTCTGGCCCGCGCTAGCCGGCCCGAAGCCATTCAATATTCCGGTATCGCATTTTCAGTATGTAGTCTTCAAAGATCCCAAGTGGGATTATTTGACACTCGACTTCAATAAAGATATCGCACTGGCCGATAAGTTGGACAATGGCCTGCTAAACGCGACCGATACCAACCTGAAGCCTTTCTTTGCGCATGGCGGGAAACTCTTGATGTATCACGGCTGGAACGACCAGCTGATTAGTCCGCTGAACTCGATCAATTATTACAACAGCGTTGTGAAGGCGATGGGCGGCGCAGCTAGAATTCATGATTCCTATCGCCTGTTCATGGCGCCCGGCATGAATCACTGCAGCGGCGGGGACGGCCCTTCTCGCATCGATGTGTTCACGACCATCGACGATTGGGTGTCGCAGGAGAGGGCACCGGATCGTATCCTAGCCGAACATCTTACTGACAATAAGGTCGACCGGTCGCGTCCATTATGCCCCTATCCGCAGATAGCGAAGTATAACGGGACGGGCAGCAGCGATGACGCCGCAAATTTCGTTTGCGCAATGCCTTAGAACACGACACGCTCGTAAAGAGCGCCCAATGGCAGGCAGCATCTTTCTCATTCCTCGGTAGCGAAGCGGGGCAGCGCCTGCGTGGACACACTATTGCCTCTCAAACCGATGTAACGTTCAAGCTTCGCAAAACACTGTCCCACGGCTTACGATAGGGGCGCACCAGCATGGCGTTTGCCTCCGCGTCGCCGACAATCTCTTCCTTCTCGACATCCCAGCGCAACTTTCGTCCCAGGCGCAGCGAGAGATTGGACAAGTGGCACGAGGTGGTGGTGCGATGCCCGCCTTCGATATCCGCAATGGGCCGCTGGCGGCTTTTAATACAATCCACAAAATTGCGCACATGCAGGTTGAATTGTTCGTCCGCCGATCCAGCCTCTTTCACCGCTTTGATCCATGGTTCCGGCTTCACGTCTTCGCGCACCGGACCGCCCGCGGGGTGCCCTTTAAAAACCGGAATCGCGTTCGCCGGGTTCGATTTCATGTCCGGGAACACTTCAAATCCCGATCGCGAAATCGTAAGGCTTCCTTTGGTCCCAAAGAATTCCAGGCCCGCACCGGCTCTGCGTCCCGCGCTCACTTCGCGCATCGAATAGCTGGTGGTGAAGCCGGGATATTCGAATAAGGCATCCTGCACATCGGGAGTCTCGCCGTTATCTTTCAACGCGAACCGTCCTCCGCTGGAGACCACCGCAGTCGGCCCATTGACGTTCAGGAACCATTGCACGATATCAATTTCGTGGGCGCCCAGATTGGTCATCTGGCCGCCCGAGTAGTCCCAGAACCAGCGGAAATGATAGAGTCCCCGATGCGGGTTGTAAGGACGCGCAGGCGCCGGACCCAGCCACATGTCGTAGTTGAAGTCTTTCGGCGCAGCGCTGTCGGGAGGGTCGCCAAAGCCCGGCATGACGTTGCGGTAGCTGCCCATCCGCGCGCTCACCACCTGGCCGATAAAACCCGACCGCAGCAGTTCCAACGCGTGCTGATAGTGCTTGCCCGAGCGCTGCTGCGTGCCGCATTGCACCACCCGCTTATATTTGCGCGCCGCATTCACCATCCACCGGCCTTCTTTTACAAACAGCGTCAGCGGCTTCTCGACGTAGACGTCCTTGCCCGCCGCGCACGACATGATCGTGAGCAGCGCGTGCCAGTGATCCGGCGTCGAAACCACCACGGCCTGCAGATCTTTGTTGTCGAGCATTTTTCGGAAATCCGAATAGGGCTTGGCAGCCTGTCCGGTCGCCGCGACACCTTGCTCGAGCCTCGGCTGATAGACCTCGCAAAGGGCGGCGAGATCGACATCCTTCTGATTCTTGAAATCGAAAACGTGCTGTGCGCCAATCAAGCCGTAACCGATAAACCCGACCTGTACGCGGTCGTTGGCGCCGAGTATACGCCGGTACGACCCCGCTGCGAGCGCGGTCAACGCGGAACGCCGTGTCACTTGCATGGGGGGATTCTATCAAGTGCGAGGCGACGAATGCTGAAGTGGGCTCCTCCCCGATCCTGTCGAGGAAGGCGTCGTAACCGATCCGCTTCGATGTCGCGCTGATCGAACTCAGCGGCCTTCGCCCGGACACCTGTGGCCATCACACCCCTTTTGCTTCCGTCCAGAAAAACGAGTTCACGGTGCCGCCACGTTAGCATTGGTGAACGAGATTCACATTAAGGAATTTCAGGTTTGCCGCGCTTCTTTAGCTCGTCATCCCCGATTACATGAGTCGGTTCCCAACCACTCTCTGCCAGACGTTCCGGATTCGTGCTCAGCAAGATCCGAATTGCCGGCTCATCTTGAAACGAATCGGCGAGGCTTCCGGAATCCGGCGCGGCGAGTGCCAGAAACTTTAGTAAGTCGTAGACATCGGCGTCCTCCGGCACACGCGCGACATATCGCTGGGAACGCAGCACCAGCGGGCTGTCCTGGAACTCCCACGCGAGAAACGCACAGCATTCAATAGCGCCTTCGAACCATTCCTCGTGTCCTGGACCGATGCACCGGTCGAGAATCATCTCGAGCGTCTGGCGCTGCTCACGAGCGAACTCGCGCACCTGCAGTTCGCTCGTGCGAGCCGAGCTCTTCCAATCCAGGTGCCGGGCGCTTTCTGAACTCACATAGGGGCGAATGCGATAAAAGTCCTGCTCGCCGCCGGGCGACTGCGATTCCAATTCACCTCGAATCATCGCGGCCAGCGGCTCCCATTCCGGACGAGTTTCGATCGCAGGATAGACCAGGGTGTCACGCCGGAGGGTGACGTTGATCTGCTTCTCGATAAAGCCGAATGGAAAGCGCGTCGTGAAGACAAACAGGTTGTGGCCATGCTCGCCGCGCCGCGGAAAATAGACCTCCGCCTCCTCTTCGATCGCCGCGCGCCCCGGCAACAGCGGATAGTAGATTGGCGACCGCAGAATCGATTCCTGGCCTCCGAGAGGTGCGCCGCTGATCTGGATTGAGACAGACGGCATAATCCATTTCAGATTCCGCAAGCGAATCCGGGCGGCGGTAGGCCGTCGTGCACAGATGTGTTCTGGTAGGAGTAGATCCACCTGTAAGCCCGCGAGGCTGAGCCGGCTGACGAATCCCGACACCAGCAGAGTGGCCAGCATCGCAGCCGCAATCAGAAACAGCAGGTTGTTGGCGGACAAAGCCGCTGCCGCCGCCACCAGTAACAACGCGGCCGTGAAAACCACGCCGCCCCGCGTAACGCGGTATCGCATGCGGCGAAAACCGGACCAGGAACTCCAAGGCATCTGATTCGTTTGTGACACACCCCGGGCGGTTATGGCAAAATAACGGCGGACCCGTGTAAGTGAATGCCCAGCAAAATCTTAGCAGTTCTCAACGACCTGATGTTCACGGTCAGGATTTCCGATGCCGCCAAACGGGTGGGAGTCGTCATCGAATTTGCGAAGACGCCCGAAGACGTTGCCTTGAAAGCAACTGGCGCTGACGTGGTGATCCTCGACCTCAATTTTGTATCCCCGAATCTAATCGCGCGCTTGAAATCGCAAGAAGCGACGCGTTCCATTCCCTTGATCGGCTACGTCTCGCACGTTGAGACCGAGGTGATCAAACAAGCCAGGCAGAGCGGATGCGATACGGTGATGGCTCGTTCGGCCTTCGTGCAAGGTCTCGATAAAATGATGCAGAGCTTCGCGTGACCCCCACTAATGGCGTAGAGCCCCCTGCTGTCAGCCGAAGCTACTCGGGCTCTACATCATTAATGGGGGCAGACCGCCGCTGATCTGATAAAACATTCTTGGGAGAATACGTTTGATCAGATCGGAAGCGGTACTCGGTCTGCCTGGTTACCAGATTACAGGCATGGAGGAGGTGGCAGGGAAACTCCGGATCTCGGTCCGGTTTGTAGGGCGAGTATTTTGTCCCGACTGCCAGAGCGAGAGCCTGATGTTAAAGGACAAGCGAGTTCGGCGGCCGCGGCATGAGAGTTGGGGTATGCGGCATACGGTTCTAGAGTTGGAATCGCGCAAATATCGGTGCCGAGATTGTGGTCGTTATTTTTGGGAGCGTTTACCCGGGATTCTGCCGCGCAAGAGGTCCACGGAGCCGTTTCGGCGGAGCGTGTTTGTGGCGCACTGGGACGGGATCAATCGCAGCCGTTTAGCGGAGCGGGAAGGAATTGGCGGCGCGACGGTGGAGCGTTGGTTTCACGATCACCTCGCGCGCGAATTTGCCGAGCGTCAGCATGCAGCGTGTCCGCGGGTGTTGGGCATCGATGAGCATTTCTTTTCACGACGAGAGGGGTATGCGACGACGTTCTGCGATTTGCGTGGGCACAAGATTTTTGACGTGGTGCTGGGCCGTAGCGAAGCGTCGCTGGAAAAGTACCTGGCGCAACTGCCGGGCAAGGAGCGGGTGCGGATCGTGTGCATGGACCTGGCCAGCGTGTATCGTGCGTTGGTGCGTAAACACTTCCCCAACGCACAGATCGTGGCGGATCGTTTCCATGTCATACGTTTGATCAATCACCACTTCCTGGCATGCTGGCGGGAACTGGACCCAGTTGGTTCCAAGCATCGTGGTCTTTTGTCGTTGATGCGCCGGCATCGGCACAATCTGAAGCCGGAACAACAGATTAAACTGCAGGCCTACTTCGAACAATTTCCAGCATTGCGAGAGATCTATCGATTCAAGCAGCGCCTCTGTTATCTGCTGCTGAAGAAACACCGAACCAGGCAGGAGTGCGTTCCCTTAGCGCAGCGCTTTCTAAAAGCGTTGCACGCGCTCAGCCAGGCGATTCTGCCCCAGTTGGTACAACTAGGTCAGACACTGACGTCGTGGTCGGTTGAGATTGCCAGGATGTGGCGATTCACTCGGAACAATGGAATTACCGAGGGTTTCCACACCAAGATGGAAGTCCTACAACGACAGGCCTATGGCTTCCGCAATTTTCAAAACTACCGGCTCAGGGTTAGAGTGATGTGCGGCTGAAAGAACGGACGGAAGGATGGAAGCAAAATGGAAACTGGACGGGTCGCTGGGCGCTGAGGCGACCGGCGATTTTCCACAGGGCAGGCCTTCGCTGCGCCCCAAAACGCGCCAAACGGCGGCGCTGGGGCTCCGCTACGACCCGCCCTGCGGAAAATCGCCGCACAGCGCTAGAAGGAGGATTCCAAAAGCCGCAATGAGAGCTTTGCACAGCGGATAAGTAGATAAACTCGCTGCTACGATGGTTCAGTTCGATTATTCGAGTGGTCAGTGGTGGTGCATACCCCCACTAATGGCGTAGAGCCGCTAAGAGAAGAGTTTGGTGCGGATAAATGGAGTTGAACCATCACACCCTTTCGGGTACATGAACCTGAATCATGCGCGTCTGCCAATTCCGCCATATCCGCACAAGGTTATAAGGGCAGCAGCCTTTACTATCTTTCCAGGTAAAGGCCCTTAAAGTCAACTGCCGTGGCCTATGCAAGCGACATCGTTTTAGGATCCCATTGGCACATCCGCTGTTCGAAATAGCTGATATTCGACAGCAGCGCCGGACCGGCTGCGCGGAAGCCAAACACTGGATCTTCGACTACCGGTTTGCGGCTGCGCACTGCCTCGATAAACACGCGGTGATGCTCAAAATGGTCGCTATAGCCAGCGGGCGGAAGATATTTTTCGTCGCGGTCGGGACGCATGCTATCGGCGTTGGCGCGCTGCGGCGGGTATTGTTTGTGATATTCGCGTAGAAACTCCTCCTGAGTCGCCTTGGCGAATGTGTCGACCGTGAAGCCCGGTTCGGTCGACGACGGGCTCCTGCTGATCGTGACTCCAGCTCCGATGGTCATGATCCCTTCCGAACCGATGAAGCGAAAGCCTGAATTCTCCTGCGAGCCGTCTTCAAAGTTAACGCGTAACGCGAGGTTGAATGCCGGATGTTGTTCATTCGCCTCATAATCGTACATGCCCAGCAGAAGGTCCGGGACATCCCGTCCGTCTTTCCAAAAGCGCAAGCCTCCGGTCGCGTAGACGCGTTTCGGACCGATAGCGCCGGTGACAAAGTGCATGCCGCTGAATAGATGCACGAAAAGATCGCCCGCCACGCCGGTGCCGTAGTCGCGGTAGTTTCTCCAACGGAAGAAACGTTTGGCATCCCAGGCGACGTGAGGCGACCGGCCCTGGAAGCGGTCCCAATCACATGTTGCTGGGGAGGCGTCCGGCGGAATGGAGTATTGCCAGGCGCCGATTGCTGAATTGCGGTCCCACCAGGCTTCGACCATATTCAACTGGCCGATCGCGCCCGATTTCAGCAGATCCTTGGCCTTCTGGTAAACGATCGAACTGACCCGCTGGCTACCTACCTGCATGATGCGATTCGACCTCTGCCACGCTTCCACTACCGGTTTGCCGTCATCTACATGCTGGACCATGGGCTTCTCGCAATAAACGTCTTTACCTGCGTTCATGGCGTCGATGGAGATCGTCCGGTGCCAATGGTCGGGCGTGCCGATAATGACGGCGTCGACGTCGCGCCGCGCCAGAATCTCGCGATAGTCGCGGGTGGTGTAGAGGTCGCTCCCAAACACCTCTTTGGCCCGCTGTAGACGGCCGTCATAACAGTCGGCTACTGCCACCAGTTTCACTCCGGGCTGCCCGATCGACATGTGAGCGTCGCCGGTTCCCTGCCCTCCGGCGCCGATGAGGGCGACCTGGATGTGATCGTTAGCGGCGCGTGGAGCCTGGGCCGCCAACAACCCGGGAGTCGCAGCGGCGGTCTTCAAGAAGTGACGGCGTGTCGTTGCCATTCGAATAGTCCCCCATCCACTATAATGCTCACGGCGGCAGAATTTTGGCGCCGCAATCAAAATTTTGTCCGCGCAAAGAAGTTGCCCATTCGTATTTTCAATAGTTTGAGTTAGGGCTAAAGTTTGGGGATTGGAATGCCGATAAGGAAAGCATGGGATCTATCAGCAATCTCTCCAGCAACTATTTGCAATCGATTCTCAACACGGCTCTTCAGACGAGTGGCTTAACCACCAACTCTTCCTCGAGCGCCTCGAGCGCCGGCAACGCGCTCCAGACGGACAGCAATCAGCTGTCACCATTCGCTCAACTGATGAGTACCCTTCAACAACTGCAGCAAACCGATCCGGCCAAGTACATCCAAGTGACACAGCAGATCGCTACCAACTTGTCCGCGGCGGCCCAGACTGCCACGACCAACGGCAACACATCGGCCGCGAATCAGCTCAACCAACTGGCGACAGACTTCACGAATGCCTCGCAGACCGGCCAACTCCCCAATGTCCAGGATCTTGCTGAGGCGATGGCGAGCGATAGCAGTGGGGGCCACCACCACCATCATCATTCCAGTTCAGGCTCTTCCGATTCCACCAGTACCTCGACTTCCAGCAGCACGGCAACCAGCACCGCCGCCAATTCGGCATTGAATTCCTTGCTGCAGGCCTTCAAGGCCTATGAGAACCAGAGCGCCTCGCTGAACCCGTACCAGATCATTTCCAGCACCCTTTCGAGCGCTGGAGTTACCGCCACCGGAACCTCCACATAGTGTCCGGCGCTCACCAAGAGGGTTGGGATGACGATGGTTGCCTCGCACCGAGTGCGGCGGACTTACAAAAACTCGGGTAATCTTCCATTCCAGAGTATATTCAGGCGCTTGACATCACCTCTTGGCAGGTCCGTAAAGCACGCGGCCAGGACGTTCACTGGTCACTTTGCCTGACTTCAGCGCGAATTTCCCATTCACCACCACGTCTTCAAATCCAGTCGAGTACTGGTGCGGCTTTTCGAATGTGCTCTTGTCGCTCACCGAGTCAGCATTGAATACTACCACATCCGCTTTCATACCCGGACGCAGAATTCCGCGGTCGCCGAATTTCAACCGGTCGGCGGGCATCCCTGACATCTTCCGCACCGCGTCCTCCAGCGTCAAAATATGCCGCTCCCGTACATAGACGCCGAGCACCCGCGCGAATGTCCCATAACTTCTGGGATGCGGCGCAGCTTTACCCATAATCGGGATCTCCCCGTCGGAAGCAATCATGCTGTAAGGCGAGCGCATAATACGTTCGACGTCCTCCTCCGAGATGGCGTGATAAACCGCTGAACAACCGCCTTTGCGCTGGAGTTCGATAGCGGTGTCCGCTGCATTCTCGTTGGTCACCGGAACGCCGCGCGCTTTCGTCAGGTCCGCCAGGCTCTTGCCGGCAAGGCTGGCGTCGAATGCGCAGTTCGCGATAACAATGTTCTTAGGATCGCCGCCACCGCGCCCATCGCGAATGTTGCCGATAATTTCGTTGCGGATCTTCTCATGCGACGCCGGGGCGTCCAGGCGCTCGACCAGCGCTTTGTGCCCGCCCGCTTGTGACCATTGAGGAAACAGCGCCGCGATTCCGGTGCTCGATGCGGTGTAAGGATATTGGTCCATCGTTACGTCTACGCCTCGCGCCCTGGCTTCTTCAATCAGCTTCAGAGTGGCGACGCTCTGGCCCCAGTTCGACTTTCCGATCACTTTGTGGTGAGTTACCTGAGTCGGCAGGCCGCCCTCCTCGCCGATCCGGATGGTTTCTCGGACCGAATCGAGAATGTGGTCCGTTTCGTCACGCATATGCGACTCATGAAAGCCGCCCAAAGTGCCGACTACCTTCGCGATCTCGATAACCTCCTCGGTGTCGGCATAGTTTCCGGGCACATAGAAAAGGCCGGTCGAGAGGCCGACCGCGCCATCCAGCATCGCCTGCCGCGCTAAGGCCTTCATCTTTTCGAGTTCCTGCGGCGTGGACTTGCGGTTCTCGAGACCCATGACCTGGGTGCGGATCGAGCCATGTCCCACGAAGGACGCGATGTTCACGCTGATAGGCGTCGCGCTCATCTTGGCGAAAAACGGCGCCAGCGGTAATGGCGAACTGCCGTCCGGACCTTCGATAAAGGTGGTCACGCCTTCACGTAGATAGTTCTCGGCGGTCGGAACTTCCATGATTCCACGACGTCCATGGGAGTGAATGTCGATAAATCCGGGCGCAATGATCAGGCCGCGGGCATCGATCGTTTCGCGAGCCGTCGCGCCGGTCAGCTTCCCTATGGCTGCGATGGAGTCGCCGCGGATGGCCACATCACCATAGAACCACGGGTTCCCCGTTCCATCGATAATTTTGCCGTTGGTGATGAGAACATCGTACTGCGCGCACAACAGTCCCGGAATGGAGAGCAGCCAGAGAAGACGCATCTCCAGATTCTAGCCGATCACTGGGGTTTTGCAATTGCTCCCGTTGTTGTAAATGCGGCCATAACGCCGGCGTCGATTCCCGGCGAGCTTGTGACGGTGAGATCGCTGGACATGACGCCGCCGATTTGACGCCCGACACCTTGCACGCCAAACGCTCCATAGCCGTTGGTGGGAAGCAAGCTCAGCATTACCGAGGGAATCGTGAACTGCCCCGCGGACCCGCTAGCGGTGCAAACAAACTCGATGTAGGAGTTAGTAGTCGAAGTTAATGGCACTCCGGAGAAGCCGAGAATCGTTACTACCGGGAACGATGCTCCGCCGGTCCATGAAACCGTAAGATTCTGCGAGCGGCTAAAACTGGTCGGAAGATTCCCAAACTCCGGTGATGGCTGGAGCGGCCAACAGATGGCAGCTTAGAACCAGGACAAAAGCAGCCAGGCAAAGTAGTCGCACGAGTCCTCCTGAGCACCCATTCTAGCTTGCAAAATAAGGCTGGTACCATCTGACATTTTGTGGGGTTGGCCCGTGCCGCCGTGCTTTGCCCGAAATGAAGGCGAGTCGGCGAATGTACCAACCAGCCGCGAGCCTGTCCGATTGGCTCGAAAGCTCTTGTATAGTCCTCAAAGCATCTGGCAACATCGCCCATACAAAACAAAACACTATCACCCCACCTAATACTATCGGGCTAACATATTTTACTTGCCTAATACTTTGCAATTTTGATATAGTCATATCACTCCATTTACCAAGGCGAGCACATGTCCGATTCTTATACCAGCACAGGTCTCCCCGTCTCTCAGGGCCTGTATGACCCACGGAATGAACATGATGCCTGCGGTATCGGCTTCGTCGCCTCTATTAAGGGACACCGGTCGCACGACATCATTACCAAGGGCATTCAGGTTCTTGTCAACCTCACTCACCGCGGCGCGTGTGGCTGCGATCCCGAGACTGGCGACGGTGCCGGCCTCCTGATCCAGATCCCGCACGAATTTTTCGCCCGTGTAACCGCTAAACTCGGCTTCACCCTTCCCGTACCGGGCACCTATGGCGTCGGACAGATCTTTTTCCCGGTGGAGCGCCACCAGCGCCTGCGGTGCGAAGGCATCATCGAGAAGGTAGTCGCGGAAGAGGGTCTCAAAGTCCTCGGCTGGCGCGATACCCCTATCGACGGAACCGCCATTGGCCGCATCGCCCGCGGATCACAGCCCTACATACAACAAGTGTTCATCGGACAGCGTCATGGCATGACCCCCGATGACCTCGAACGCAAGCTCTACGTCATTCGCAAGCGCATCGAGGCTGAAGTAACGGCGAGCGATCTCGCCAACAAAGCCGATTTCTACATCCCTTCCCTCTCCGGTCGAACCATCATATATAAAGGACTGCTGCTCGCCCCGCAGATCGCGCGCTTCTATCCCGAACTATCCGACCCCACGGTGACCAGTGCGCTCTGCCTGGTTCATCAGCGTTTCTCTACCAACACTTTCCCGACCTGGCAATTGGCCCATCCGTTCCGCTACATCGCGCACAATGGCGAAATCAATACCGTGCGCGGCAATGCCAATTGGATGTATGCCCGCCAGGACATTCTTTCGTCCCCGCTGTTTGGCGACGACATTAAGAAGCTGTTCCCCATCATCCAGCCGAACGGCAGCGATTCCGCGTGTTTCGATAACGCGCTGGAACTACTCGTCCTCGGCGGTCGTTCCCTGCCCCATGCCATGGCCATGCTCATTCCCGAAGCCTGGTCGAGCAATCCCAATATGAACCCGGAGAAGCGGGCGTTCTACGAATACCACTGCTCGCTGATGGAACCCTGGGATGGACCTGCGTCTGTCAGCTTTACCGACGGCACGATGATCGGCGCGACCCTGGATCGAAATGGCCTGCGGCCGGCGCGTTATATCGTTACGCACGACGATCTCATCGTGATGTCGTCCGAGACCGGCGTGCTTCCCGTGAAGCCTGAAGATGTCAAGATGAAAGGCCGTCTGCAGCCCGGTAAGATGCTGCTGGTCGACACCGAGCAGGGCCGCATCATCTCCGATAAGGAACTGAAGCAAAGCCTCTCTTCCCGGCAGCCGTACGGCGAATGGCTGGCCAAAGAACAGATCACGCTTGATAAATTGCCGGAACCCGCCCGGGTGCACGGTTCCGATCCGGCCACCATTGTCCGGCGACAGCGCGCGTTCGGTTATACCGACGAGGACATTCGCGTCCTGATGACCCCTATGGCCGTTTCCGGCGAGGAACCGATCGGGTCCATGGGCACCGACACGCCGCTCGCGTGTCTCTCCGATAAACCGCAGCCCTTGTTCAATTATTTCAAGCAGCTTTTCGCTCAGGTCACCAATCCGCCCATCGACCCCATTCGCGAGGAGATGGTCATGTCGCTCATCAGCTACATCGGCCGCGAACGTAACATCCTCACCGAGACTCCCGAGCACTGCCACACCCTGCGGCTCGAGCACCCCATCCTTTCCAACCGCGATCTCGAAAAATTGCGCCGCGTTTCCACCAGCGATCTGCTGACGTCCACGCTGCCCGCGCTTTTCGTGGCCAAGGACGGCAAAATTGGGCTCGAACGCGCGCTCGATGGGCTCTGCCGTCGCGCATCGCTGGCCGTGGAGTCCGGCTACACGCTCATCATCATTTCCGATCGCGGCGTGGATGAACATTATGCGCCGATCCCTAGCCTGCTGGCTCTCACGGCGGTGCACAACCACCTGGTCCGCGAAAAGACCCGCACGCAGGTCGCTTTGATCATTGAATCGGGCGAACCGCGCGAAGTAATGCACTATGCCCTGCTCATCGGTTATGGCGCCAGCGCGGTCAATCCGTACCTCGCGATCGAAACTCTCGAAGACATGTATATGCATGGCCTGCTGCCCGGCGGCATTACGGCCGAGAAGGCTCTCTACCACTACATCAAGTCGGTGAATAAGGGCCTGCTCAAGGTCTTCTCCAAGATGGGTATCTCGACGCTGCAAAGTTATCGCGGCGCGCAGGTGTTTGAGGCGATCGGACTCAACAAGGAACTGATCGAACACTACTTCACCGGAACACCTTCGAAGATTGAGGGCGTTGGACTCGACGTACTGGCGCGCGAAGCCGTGATGAAACATGCTATCGCGTTCCAGCCGGTGACTGACAGCGACACCGAGCTTCCGGTAGGCGGCAATTATCAATACCGCGTGCGAGGCGAATATCACCTGATCAATCCGCTGACGGTCAGTAAGCTTCAGCACGCCGTGCAGAATCAGAGCTACAAGACGTTTGAAGAGTATGCCGATCTGATCGATAAGCAGAATGAGCAACTCTGCACGCTGCGAGGATTGTTTCGATTCAAGAAGGTCGACGCCCCGCTGCCGATCGCGGAAGTGGAGCCTGCCTCCGAGATCGTCAAACGCTTCGCCACCGGCGCCATGTCGTTCGGCTCCATCAGCAAGGAAGCTCACGAAACGCTCGCAATCGCCATGAATCGCATGGGCGGCAAGTCCAACACCGGAGAAGGCGGCGAAGACGAGGCCCGCTTCAAGCCGGACCCCAATGGCGATTCGCGGCGCAGTTCCGTCAAACAGGTGGCGTCAGGCCGCTTTGGCGTGACTGCGCACTACCTGGTCAACGCGGACGACCTGCAGATCAAGATGGCGCAGGGCGCGAAGCCCGGCGAGGGCGGCCAACTGCCAGGACATAAGGTCGATGCGGTAATCGCCAAGGTTCGGCACTCCATTCCGGGAGTCGGCCTGGTGTCTCCGCCGCCGCACCACGATATCTATTCGATCGAAGACCTGGCACAGCTGATCTACGATCTGAAGAATGTGAATCCGGCATGCGCGGATCTCGGTTAAGCTGGTCTCGGAAGTCGGCGTCGGAACCGTGGCTGCAGGCGTTTCTAAAGCTCACGCCGACGTGGTGCTGATCAGCGGCCACGACGGAGGCACCGGCGCCTCACCGCTCACCTCGCTCAAACATGCCGGCACACCTTGGGAACTGGGACTCGCCGAAACGCAGCAGACACTCGTCCTGAACGATCTGCGCGGACGCATTCGGGTGCAGACGGACGGTAAACTATCCACCGGTCGTGACGTCGCCATCGCCGCTCTGCTGGGAGCCGAAGAGTTCGGCTTCTCGACCGCCCCCTTGGTGGCGATGGGCTGTATCATGATGCGCAAGTGTCACCTCAATACTTGCCCGGTCGGCATCGCAACGCAGGATCCCGCGTTGCGCGCAAAAATTCAACGGCACGCCCGAACACGTCATCAACTTCTTCTTCTTCATCGCCGAACAAGTGCGGGAGATCATGGCTTCACTTGGGCTGCGCACCATGGATGACATGGTAGGCCGCGTCGATCTGCTCGATGTGCGCGAGGCCGTCGAACACTGGAAAGCGCGCGGACTCGATTTTTCCGCGGTTCTGTACAAGCCCGAGATGCCGGCGCGCATCGCCCGGCACTGCGTGCAGGCGCAGGATCACGGCCTCGCGGAAGCGCTCGACTATAAGCTCATCGATCATGCCCAGGAAGCGATCGAGCACGGCACCCCGATCGAGATCAAGCTGCCCATCCGCAATACTCACCGGACGGTTGGCGCCATGTTGAGCGGTCAGATCGCTAAACGCCACGGCTCGGCAGGGCTGCCGGACAACACCATTCACTTCAAGTTCACCGGTTCGGCCGGCCAGAGTTTCGGCGCGTTCCTGGCGAAGGGCGTGACCCTCGAACTCGAAGGCGACAGCAACGACTATGTAGGTAAAGGACTCTCCGGCGGACGCATCATCGTTTACCCGCCACGCGCGTCCACCTTTGTGCCTGAAGAGAATATCCTCATCGGCAACGTCGTCCTGTATGGCGCAACCAGCGGCGAAGCGTTTTTCAATGGAGTTGCGGGCGAGCGGTTCGCAGTGCGCAACTCAGGCGCGACAGCCGTTGTGGAAGGTACCGGCGACCACGGCTGCGAATACATGACGAACGGGTTGGTCATCGTGCTCGGCAAGACGGGCCGCAACTTCGCCGCGGGCATGAGCGGCGGCCTTGCCTATTGTCTCGACGAGTCCGGCGGTTTCCGCACCAAGCGCTGCAACAAGACTGGCGTAGATCTGGAGGATGTGGTCGATCCGAAAGACCAGCAACTCCTCTTTGAATGGATCACCCGGCACGCCGAAATCACCCATAGTCCGAGGGCCCGCTGGATACTGGAGAATTGGGCCGAAATGCTCCCCAAGTTCGTCAAGGTCTTCCCCCACGAGTACAAGCGCGTGCTGGGAGTACCAAGAAGCGCTGTAGGCGCGACCGTGGCACACTTAGCCGCCACCCAAACCGTGCCGGTAGGAAAAGGAGCCCATCAATGAGCCTTTCCGTATTCGTGTGTATTCGTGTGCATTCGTGGCCCAACGTTTTCCGTGCCAAGGAGATAACCCGTGGGTAAAACAACCGGCTTTATGGAGTTCGAGCGCGAGGTCCCCACTCGACGTCCTCCTACCGAACGCATCAACGATTGGTTCGAGATCTACATCCCGTTTCCGGAAGACAAGACTCGGACGCAAGGCGCGCGCTGCATGGATTGCGGCGTTCCGTTTTGCCATACCGGTTGTCCGCTGACGAACATCATCCCGGACTTCAACGACCTCGTCTATAAGGGCCGCTGGAAAGAAGCCGCGCGAGTTCTCCATGCGACGAATAATTTTCCCGAGTTCACCGGCCGCATCTGTCCCGCGCCCTGTGAAGCTGCATGTGTCCTCGGAATCAACGAACCGCCGGTCACAATCAAGGTGATCGAACGCGCCATTGTCGATCGCGCCTTTGACGAAGGCTGGCTGCATCCTGAACCTCCCGCGACACGGACCGGCAAACGTATCGCTGTCGTCGGTTCCGGACCCGCCGGTCTCGCCGCCGCCCAACAACTTTGCCGCGCGGGCCATTGGGTGACGGTATTCGAGAAGGCCGATCGCATCGGCGGCCTTCTGCGGTACGGCATCCCCAATTTCAAAATGGAGAAGCACCTCATCGACCGCCGTCTGAAACAGATGGAAGCCGAAGGGGTCGAGTTCAAACCTAACTCGCATGTCGGCGTAAACGTGAGCGTCGACGAAATGCTGCGCGATTACAACGCGATCCTCCTGGCAGGCGGCGCGGAACATGCGCGCGACCTGAAAGTCCCGGGGCGCGAACTCAAGGGTATTCATTACGCGATGGATTTCCTCCCGATCCAGAACAAAGTTTGCGAAGGCGATGACATCCCCGATTCCGAACGCATCCTTGCCACCGACAAGCGCGTAGTGATCATCGGCGGCGGCGACACAGGCGCGGATTGTCTCGGCACATCGCACCGGCACAAGGCGAGATCCATTGACCAGTTCGAACTTCTGCCGAAGCCGCCGGACGAACGGGATCCAAGCACCCCCTGGCCGCTGTGGCCCATGCAACTCCGCATCGAAAGCTCTCACGAAGAAGGTGGCGAGCGAAAATGGAGCGTTGCGACCACCGGCTTTACCGGCGATGAGCATGGCAATGTGAAGAAGCTTCACGGAGTCCGCGTCGGCCCACCACCTAAATTCGAACCGATCCCGGGCAGCGAATTCACCATGGATGTCGACTTGGTTCTTCTCGCCATGGGCTTTCTTGGTCCTGTCAAGAACGGCATGATCGAGCAACTCGGCGTCGCACTGGACCCTCGTGGCAATGTCAAAACCGGCCACGACTATCACTCCTCGAAGAAGGGTGTCTTCGCCGCCGGAGACATGCGCCGTGGACAATCACTCGTGGTCTGGGCAATCGCCGAAGGCCGCAAAGCCGCGAGATCCATCGATGAATATCTGATGGGCTCCACCCGCTTGCCGTGATCCGGGCGGCCAAGCCGGAGGAGATGGATGAGGTGCGCCGTCTCTTCCGCGAATACGCTGCTTCGTTAAGCGTCGATCTGTGCTTCCAAGACTTCGAACAGGAGTTGATTGGACTTCCCGGCAATTATGATCCGATTCTCGTTATCGTGGAGGACTCGAGCCTCTCCGGTTGCGTGGCGCTTCGTCCGTTGAAGGGCGGAATATCCGAAATGAAGCGGCTCTATATCCGGCCGTCACATCGAGGCGAAGGGCTGGGGCGCAAACTGATCGAAGCCATCATCGCGGCCGCGGTCGCGCGCAACTACAGATCCGTTCGACTCGATACACTGCCGGAGATGCCGAAAGCTATCGCTCTGTATCGCCGCCTGGGTTTCCAGGAGATTGCGCCATACTGTAATAACCCTGTCCCAGGAGCCCTCTATATGGAACTCAAAATCGAATCGCCCGGCAAAATTCTCGGGATCGGCGGAATCTTCTTCAAATCTCCCGATTCTCAAGCCCTACGCGGCTGGTATAAGGACAAACTTGGCCTCCAGGATGACGGCAACGGCGCCATGTTTAAATGGCGCCCAGTTGATACGGAGGCGGAGAACCTCACTGTTTGGAGCGTCTTCCCCGGCGATACCAAGTACTTCGGTCCCAGCAGCGCCGGTTTCATGATCAACTACATCGTCGATGACCTGGACGCATTCCTGGCCAAATGCGAAGCGAACGGAGTGAGCATCGACCCAAAACGGGAAGACCACGAGTACGGCCGCTTCGCCTGGATTTACGACCCCGATGGCAACAAGATGGAGCTCTGGCAAGCGCCTCAGGCAACGAAATCAGAATAACGCCGTATCCCGCCGCTTCCAGGTTTTTCCTTTGTCGGCGGCGATCTTCTCCATATCCCCCACATACGCCCCGGCCTGCGTCAGAATGTGATGTAAATCGTTGCCGATACTGATGAACGTGAAACCCTTTTCGAGGAACTCGCCTACCCGCGACGTGCCGAACAAAAACAGTCCGAGAATGATATTATTCTTGCGCGCGTTCTCGACAAGTTTATTTGTCGCAGCCGCAAGCTCCGGCGAAGTGTACATGTGCGGGAACTCGTATTTCTCATAAAGCCCCATCGACATGCAGAGATCGTTCTGTCCCAGGAACAGGATATCCACGCCAGGCACAGCGGCGATTTCTTCCATGTTCTCGATGCATGATGCCGTCTCCACCTGCAACGCGACGATGGCATTGTTGTTCCATGCGCCTGCATATCCCAACAACCCGGCCTTATTCATGCTGCGCTGTGGGAAATAGACCGAGCGCGTGCCCGTGGTCGGATAACGGCAGCAGCTTACTGCTTGTCGAGCTTCCTCGGCGGTGTTGATGTAAGGGACGAGCACGCCATCCGCGCCCATGTCGAGTGATTGCTGAATACCCGCGCGGTCGCTATAGCCGGCGACACGCACCAGGGATTTAGCGCCGCCGTTGCCGATGCCACAGAGCATCGCCGACAGCTTCTCGTACCCCATCGGCCCGTGCTGTGAATCGACCAGCAGCCAGTCGTAGCCGCTGTGCGCCAGTTGCTCCGCAACGGTCGGGCTGTGGGAGTTCACAAAAAGGCCCATCTTCGGGCTGCCGCTTCGAAGTTCCTGCTTGAACTCGGCGCCAGTCATGTTTACTTTCGTCATTCGAGTAATCTCTCGTTCTTTGAATTGGAAGTACTCAGGCGATTCTACCGCGGAAGCGGCGTCTCCAGCAGGGTTCGCACGCTCGCCGGCAATTTATCCGAGTTTGCCAAAAGGATACTCACCTGCCACATTTGATCCGTGCTCAAAGCTCCGCTGAATCCTGGCATCCCGGTCAGCCGAATTCCGTTCGCGACTTTCCAGTAAGTAACTCCCGCGGGATCGTCACTGACGCCCTTGCCCTTGAAAAGTTCTGGCGGCTTGGGGAACTCGCCCTTGGCGATCGCCGTCTGATCCTGCCCAGGCAGCCCGTGACAAACGGCGCAGTTCTCACGGTAAACCCGCGCCCCCGCGGCATAGTTTGCATCCGAAGCTGCAATCGGCGAGGATTTTGGCGCCTCTTTATTCACGCGCGCATCCAGCGCGATGTGGGTTATCTGTTTTTCGAAAGGTAGAGGCGCCGATGCCGTTGCCACAGGCGCGAGGCCCAATGCAAGGTAAACGTAACCTGCGACCGCAATCAAGATGAACGCTGCGATGAACCCGAGGACAAAGCGGCCCATATCACTTAATTGCCGAAAAATCAGTCGGGCTCATGAACTTCGAATCGACATGATTCACGATCTTGCCGTTCGCTTCCGACTCCTTCGACACCTTCTGCCACTCGGGATCTTCACGGAAGGCCTTCCAATTGGCCTCCGCGGCTGCTCGGCTTTCATGGGAAATGATGTAGATCAACGTCGTCGAATGAAGCGGTTCGTCGGCCGGAATGAAATAGCCCACATTGTGCATGTGGTGCCGTTCGAAGATCTCCATGGTATGTTCGCGAAACCGCTTCAGCAGATCGGGTAGCTTACCCTCGTTGCAGGTGTACGTCCGCAGTTCGTAAATATGTCCGGTGCTCTGTGCATTGCTCATAGTCAAAGCGCTCATCGTCAAAGCTAAGACGGCGAGCAGAATCAGCTTTCTCATATCTCGGATCAGGATAACAGCAAACCACGCCTCTGATGTGTTAACGTTGTTTCGTTCATGGCATCCATCGACGTTCCGCTGGAGCGCGGCCGTTTCGGACAAACTTCGCGGCGAGACCAATGGTGGCTCCAACCTCTCGTCGTTTTCCTCGGTCTCTCGACCTTCATCGTTTATTCCACCTGGGCGGCGATGCAAGGGAACCACTATCATTTTGGCCCCTACCTTTCGCCGTTCTATTCTCCCGAACTCTTCGATTCACCTGATGCCTGGTTCGGCGAGCGTCCGGCATGGATCCCGGCGTTCGTGACGGGCGCGATGTTGATCCTCTGGGCGCCCGGCGGATTCCGCTTCACTTGCTACTACTACCGCGGCGCATACTACAAAGCGTTTTGGGCAGACCCTCCCTCCTGCTCGGTCGGTGAACCGCGGAAAAGCTATCTTGGCGAACGCACTTTCCCGTTGATCTTCCAGAACGTCCATCGTTATTTTCTCTACCTCGCGCTGATCTTCATCGTTCTCTTGGCGCACGATGTCTGGAAGGCGCTCTGGTTTGATGATAACGGCGTCAAACATTTCGGAATCGGCGTCGGCACCCTGGTGCTCGCCGCGAATACTACGCTGCTAGGCTGCTACACATTCGGATGCCACTCCTTACGTCATCTCGTGGGCGGAATGTTCGACCAAATCTCGCAGCGACCCGTGCGTAAGAAAGCCTATGACTGCGTGAGCTGTCTCAATGCCCGCCATATGCGCTTTGCATGGCTCAGCTTGTTTTCCGTCGGCTTCTCCGATTTATATATACGACTGTGTTCCATGGGTATCTGGACGGATTGGAGAATCTTCTAGGGTGGCGGAATATGCGAGTTTTGAGCACGACGTCCTGGTAATCGGCGCCGGCGGAGCGGGTCTGCGCGCAGCCATTGAAGCTTCCGCCGCCGGAGTGAAAGTCGGCGTGTTGTCAAAGTCTCTTCTGGGCAAAGCGCACACCGTAATGGCCGAAGGCGGCGTCGCGGCAGCCATGGGCAACGTCGACGAACGCGATAGCTGGCGCGTCCATTTCGCCGATACCATGCGTGGCGGCCAGTATCTGAACAATCCGCTCATGGCCGAAATCCACGCCAAGGAAGCGCCCGATCGTGTTCGCGAACTGGAAGCCTGGGGCGCGCTCTTCGACCGCACGAAAGACGGCCGCATCTTGCAGCGGAATTTCGGCGGCCATCGCTACCCGCGCCTCGCACATGTCGGCGATCGCACGGGGCTCGAGATGATCCGCACCTTGCAGGATCATGGCATCCATCAAGGAATCGACTTCCATATGGAATGCACGGTCCTCACGCTCCTCAAGGATGGCGATCGTATCGCTGGCGCATTCTCTTACGAGAGGGAACGCGGGCGTTTCAAACTCTTCAAGGCGAAAGCCGTGATTCTGGCGACAGGTGGTATCGGTCGCGCGTACAAGATCACCAGCAACAGCTGGGAATATACGGGCGACGGCCATAGCCTCGCCTACCATGCCGGCGCATCCCTCATCGACATGGAGTTCGTGCAATTCCATCCGACAGGAATGATCTGGCCCCCGAGCGTGCGTGGCCTCCTCGTTACGGAAGGGGTTCGCGGCGAAGGCGGGATTCTTAAGAACAAAGACGGACGGCGTTTCATGTTCGACGAAATTCCGGAAAACTATCGTTCACAAACTGCCGACAATGAAGATGAAGGCTGGCGCTATACGCAAGGCGATCGCAATGCTCGCCGTCCGCCCGAGTTGCTGACGCGCGATCACGTGGCTCGCTGCATCCAGCGAGAGGTGCGCGAAGGCCGGGGCAGTCCGCACGGCGGCGTATACCTTGATATTGCATGGATCAAAGAGCGCATTCCAAACGGCGCGGAGCACATCAAAAAGAAGCTGCCCAGCATGTATCATCAGTTCAAACAACTGGCCGACATTGATATTACACGGGAACCAATGGAGATCGGGCCGACGACTCATTACGTGATGGGCGGCGTGCGCGTCAATGGAAACACCCAGATGTCGGATGTGCCCGGCCTTTTCGCCGCAGGCGAATGCGGTGCGGGATTACATGGGGCCAACCGGCTCGGTGGAAACTCTCTTTCCGACCTGATTGTCTTCGGCATGCGCGCAGGCAAATATGCGGCTGAGTTCGCCAGGTCTAACGGCGACGTGAGTGTCGATTCCGTCCAGGTTGAGGACGCCGCGAGCAAGTCGCTTGAGCCGTTTGCGCGGCCCGGCGATGACAATCCGTTCGCGGTGCAACACGACTTGCAAGGCATGATGCAGGAACTCGTCGGTATCGTGCGTGTCGAGAAAGAAATGCAGGTCGCCCTGGTCAAGCTTGGCGCGCTGAAGAAAAGAGCCGACGCCGTGCCGTCTCCGGGAAATCGCGAATATAATCCGGGCTGGCACACCGCGCTCGATCTGCAGAATCTGCTGACCGTTTCGGAAGCGATTACACGCTCGGCTCTGGAACGTAAGGAGAGCCGCGGCGCGCACTTCCGCGATGATTACCCGTCCAAAGACCCCACCTACGGCAGTTTTAACACGCTGGTTCGTAAGGCTCCCGACGGCTCCATGCAGATCTCGCGTGAACCCATTGTTCCGACGACAGACGGCCAAAAACAAATCATCGAGGAAATGAAATGAGCGACCGAGCTACGTTTCGTATTTGGCGCGGCGACAAATCCGGCGGCGGCTTTCAGGATTACGCGACCGGCGTGACCTCCGGCATGGTCGTGCTCGATGCGGTGCACCAGATCCAGGCGGAATCCGCCCACGATCTAGCGGTGCGCTGGAACTGCAAAGCAGGCAAATGCGGTTCATGCTCGGCGGAGATTAACGGCACGCCGAAGCTCATGTGCATGACGCGGCTCAATACGCTCGACCTGACGCAACCGGTCAGCATCGAACCCATGAAGGCTTTCCCCCGGATTCGCGACTTGGTGACCGATGTCTCCTGGAACTATCGCGTCAAAGAAGGGATTCGCAAATTCAAGCCGCGCAAACCCGACGCCGCGGACGGCACCTGGCGGATGACGCAGGCGGATGCGGATCGCGTTCAGGAATTCCGCAAGTGCATCGAATGTTTCCTGTGCCAGGACGTGTGCCACGTGCTGCGCGACCATCACAAGCATGCCGGGTTCATTGGTCCGCGTTTCCTGGTCTATACCGCAGCTCTGGAAATGCATCCGCTCGACACCGACGATCGTTTGTCCGACTTGCGCAATCGAGACGGCATAGGCTATTGCAATATCACCAAGTGCTGCACCAAGGTGTGTCCCGAAGGCATCACCATTACCGACAACGCCATCATTCCGCTGAAGGAACGGGTGGTTGACCGCTACTTCGATCCGCTGACGAAACTGCTGCGCATGTTTGTGGGGTAAACTCTTAATCGAGCCCCGATGACTTACAAATTGAAACCCATCCATGCGGATGCAATTCCCGAAGCTCTGGAAAAAGCGGAGCGATACAGGTTACTGAATGAAGCCGCCCAGGCAGAGAGTATCTGCCTTGACGTTCTCTCGGTAGACCCGCACCAACAGCAGGCTCTGATCATCATGCTGTTATCCATTACGGATCAGTTCGGCGAAGGCGTCAACGCCAAACGCGCGAAAGAAATCTTGCCTCGCCTGGAACATGAGTATGATCGCGCTTACTATGCCGGGATCATCTGCGAGCGCCTGGGTCTTGCCGAAGTCCGCGCGGGAAGGCATGGGTCGAGTTTCTCAGCGTTCGAATTGTTATGCGATGCCATGAAGCATTACGAGGAAGCTGAGCGGCTGCGTCCCGCAGGTAACGACGATTCCATTCTTCGCTGGAACACCTGCGCGCGCTTTCTCACGCGGCATAGCAATTTGCAGCCGCGCCCCGCGGAGACGCACCAGGAAGTGCTGGGAGAGTAAAGCTCAGCTATTCATAGATCCAGTTTGCGGGTACCAACATTTGTTTAGTTAGCCGCTGAGTTTGGGAGGCGAATCTCGCCTTTGTTTAAACTGAACTCTTTGCGGCGAAGGTTACATCTCGTTGGCGAAGGGGCTGCGCTTCAATGCGTAATCCAGCGCTTCTTTTGGCACGCTGAATTGGCTCATGGCAGTGTTGCCCATGTACCCTAAATCCGCGATCCCGACCGGGCTCGTGTAGTATGCATCCACCACCACGTTGCGGGCCCAACGAAAAAACGCGATCCCTGGACCCAGTTCGGGAGTATTATTCTTCCGGTATGCGATGAGGTCCAGCATGGCAGTTTGCTGATCGGGTTTGGCGTCGACAAACGTGCTTTGGTACCGCTTCTGCATCGCTTCGTCGAGCCATCCCAGTCCTCCGGTGAAGATCTCGGCAAACTCCGGGCTGCGGCTGCTTAGAAAATCGATATACTCAGCCGCGCCTGAATCGATGGCGCTTTTGGAGTGATCGTCCGCCGGCATGATCAGTTCCGACAGCCGGCGCATCGTGGCGAATTCGTGCTTATTGAGATACTTCGGCTGGTAGTTCGCTCCACCGTCAAGGGATTTGATCTCCATCACGGCGGAATGAACGTGCTGCGCCAGCACGGGCGGGAGCACGCCCACCCCGGCGGTCGTGAGGATCATCGACGAGCCTAGGGTTTTCAGTAGATCGCGACGTGTAACGTTTGAATCAGACATTGCCTTTCCTCATTTCTTCCGCCAGATATTCCGAAGTGCGCCAGGCCATCGCGACAATCGTCAGCGTGACATTCTTGTCTGGATTGCCGCAGAACGGCGCCGCGTCGGCAACGAACAGATTCTTCACTTCATGCGCCTGACAGTAACGATTGAGCACGGATGTCTTCGGGTCGTCGCCCATCACCACCGCGCCGGCTTCGTGAATGATGCTGCCGCCGATCGAGATGCCTTCCCCTTCGCGCGCTGGATTAGCGATGCCCAGCACCTTGCCGCCCATGGTCTCGATGATGCTGGTAAAAGTCTTGCCCATGTGCTGGGCCTGCTTGATCTCGTGCTCGGTCCATTTGAAATGGAAGCGCAGAACCGGGATGCCGAACTGGTCCACCTTGTTCGGATCGATCTCGCAGTAGGTGTCCGCGTTAGGAATCATATCGCCGCGGCCGGCGAGCCCGATATGGGCCCCGTACTGCCGTCGGATCTCATCTTTGAGCGGCGTCCCGTAGCCTTCGGTGCCCTGCGCGATGCCGTGGTAGCTGCCGATCTGCGGCATGCCGAAGCCGCCGCCGATCTCGATGTGGTACCCGCGCGGGAAGTCCTTGTTCTTTTTGTCGAGTTCCCACCACGGCACATAGACGTGCATGCCGCCGATGCCGTCGCAGTTGTGGCGCGGCATGCCTTCGAGCGCGGGAATGTGCCCCGAAAGACTGAAGCCGACCGTATCGGTGAGGTTGCGTCCAACCTGTCCCGACCCGTTCGCGAGCCCATTGGGAAAGAGCGGTGATTTCGAATTCAGCAGTATGCGCGCCGATTCGCAGGCGCTCGCCGCCACCACTACCGCCCGGCAGCGAATCTGCTTTTCCGTGCGTGTGGCCTTGTCGACGTACGAAACGGCGGTGACTTTGCCGCTGCTATCGGTGATCAACTCGCGCGCCATCGCGCCGATACGATGTTCAGCTTGCCGGTCTTCATCGCCGGGAAAATCATTGCCTGGCTGGACGTGAATGCTGATGCGGTCCGGCAACCGCGGCCGCACTGGCCGCAGTAGTGGCACGCCGCGCGTCCGTGAACCGATTTCGTCAGCATCGCCATGCGCGATGGGATGCACGGGATGCCGAGTTTGGCGCACGACTTCTGAATCAGCATTTCGTGTACACGCGGGGGAATGGGCGGAAGGAACTTGCCGTCGGGCGCCGTGCGGATCCCTTCGCGCGTCCCAGTGACGCCGATGAACTCTTCGGCTTTGTCGTACCACGGCGACATCTCCTCGTAAGTCACCGGCCAGTCGCGGCCGAGGCCGTCGAAGGAATAGGCTTTAAAGTCGTAATCGGAAAAGCGCAGCGAAATGCGGCCGTAGTGATTGGTGCGTCCGCCCAGGATGCGCGACCGGAACCATTCCCATTGGCTGCCTTTTGCGACGGTGTACGGTTCGCCTGGAACTTGCCAGTAGCCATTGGGCGCGGAGAAATAGCTCCACTGCTGCCGCCCGAAATAGAGCTCAGCAGCCGAGCCGGCGCCGCGATGATCCACTTCATAGGGCCAGACGTGCTCCTTAAAATCCTTCTGCGGATTGAGCATCGGTCCGGCTTCGAGCAGCGTGACGTTGATTCCCTGGTCCGTGAGCACTTTGACGGTTGTGCCGCCACCCGCGCCGGACCCGATCACCACTACGTCGTGTACCTGGGGAGAACGTTGAACTTGGGGCATCGGCCTCTATATTAATTGAAAAGCGGTGTCGCGTGCAGACGTTATAATACACGGATGCTTCGCACGGCAACCCTCGTCCTGGCTCTCTACTCCGGCGCCGGCGCAGCGACGCCTACCATCGACCAATCTCTGAGCATGAAATCGGTTATTTCCGCGAAAATTTCGCCCGACGGTCGCTACGTGGCCTATACCGTCCAGCAAGCGAATTGGGAAGATGACGATTTCTACGAGCAGATCTGGATTGCTGTAACGGCCACCGGCGAACGCTATCAACTCACCGGCGGCAAGAAGAACAGCAACGGACCCCAATGGTCGCCCGACTCCCGCCGCATCGCCTTCATCTCCGACCGCGACGGCAAGCGCCAGATTTACGTGATTGCCCCGGCGGGCGGTGAAGCCGCTGCCCTTACGGCGGAAGAGAATGGTGTGGGTGGAATTGCCTGGTCTCCTGACGGCAAATCGATCGTGTTTTCAGGCTCCGGCGCGGATACCAAGGCGAAAAAGGATCGCAAAGAGAAGTACGGCGATTTTGAAATCGTCACCGGCGATTACACCATGCAACATCTCTGGCTGCTGACGGTTCCGGACGAGATTCCCTCCGATATTAAAAAACTGCCTAAGCCCGAGGCTCTCACTTCCGGCGACCAGTTCAGCGTGGAGGCGTTCTCTTGGTCCCCCGACGGCAAGCACATCGCGTTGAGCGCCGGCCGTGACCCCGATCTGAGTTCCGGATCGACCCAGCAGCTTTATCTGCTCGACATGAGCGACCACCACATACGCAAGTTGCTCGATTCCGGCGGCCCGAACTCCAATCCGAAATGGTCGCCCGACGGCAAACAACTCGCCTACGTCACTGCCGGCGGCAATCCGTTTTTCTTTTATGCCAACCGGCACATTGCCATCATTCCCGCGGAAGGAGGACCGCCCAAGATCGTCTCGGCGGCATTCGACGAAGATCCGAACTTGATCGATTGGGGTCCCGGAGGAGTTTACTTCTCAGCTTTGCAAAAGACCAACGGTCACGTCTTCCGCGTTGATCCGGCCACTCTAGCCATTCACCGGATCAGCGGCCCCGATCAGATTCAGATCGTGCAGCCCTCCTTCACGCAAGACCACCGGAGGATGGCGGCCATCGGCGCTGCACCCAACCATTTCTTCGAAGTGCTCATCTCCCCGGTAGCCGATTTTGCGCCGACCTATCTCACCGACACCAGCGCACAGTGGAAAGATTTCCAACTCACCACGCGCGAAGTGATCCAGTGGAAGTCGGGCGATGGCGCCACCATCGAAGGCATTCTGATGAAACCCGCCGGTTACGACCCGACGCGAAAATATCCGCTTCTCGTGGTCATCCACGGCGGTCCCACGGGCATCGATACCCCCGTCCGCGCGGCTGATCGTTACTATCCCGTGGAGTTGTTCGCCGCCAAGGGAGCGCTGGTCTTAAAGCCGAATTATAGGGGATCGGCAGGCTACGGCGAGAGGTTTCGTTCGCTCAATGTGCGCAACCTGGGAGTGGGTGATTACGCGGATGTGATCTCCGGGGTTGACTCGTTGATCGCGAAGGGTCTCGTGGATAAGGATCGCGTCGGCGCCATGGGCTGGAGCGAGGGCGGCTACATTTCGGCCTTCATCACTTGCTATAGCGACCGGTTCAAAGCCGTCTCAGTCGGCGCAGGAATTTCGGATTGGACCACCTACTACGTCAACACCGACATCCATCCGTTCACGCGCCAGTACTTGAAGGCAACTCCCTGGGAGGATCCCGAGATCTATAAGATGACTTCTCCCATCACATACGTCGGCCGCGCGAAAACCCCCACCCTCATTCAGCATGGCGATCAGGACAAACGCGTACCGCCTCCTAATTCCTTCGAGCTTTATCAGGCCCTTAAAGACCGGGGAGTGCCGGTCAAGCTCATACTTTATAAAGGATTTGGTCACCCCATCAACAAGCCCAAGCAGCAGCGCGCGGTGATGGAACATAACTATGAGTGGTTCAGCAAGTACATCTGGGGTGAATAGCAGCGTGCCCCGCGTCATCGCCGTGAAATAAAAAGGCGATAAGCTATTCTCTATCCTATGCAACGCCGTTATGTTTATTTCGCCGCTGGCCTGGCTGTTCTTGCCGCTGCCGGACTGATTGCGGATCGTACTACGCAAATCCGCAAGTACGTTCTACCCGATCACGTCACCCCCGATGGAAAGATGCTGTTGCCCAATGGCTGGCACGTCACCCCCGCCGGCAGGCATATCAAACTTGCAGGCGATCTGCCCATGAAGATGATCGTCACGGGCGATGGCAAACTCCTCGTCAATACGGCTGGATGGCATGACCACGACGTCAACGTGATCGACATGAAGACCGAGAAACTCGAGCAGAGTTTCGATATCGGCAAGAATTGGGACGGAATGTCGCTCGACGCCGCATCGGGTACCGTCTACATTTCGAGCGGCGGTACGCCTAAAAAAGGTTACGAGGATGCTGCGGCCGCGCTCAAGCATAAGATCGCGCCTGAGGTAATGGCGCTGGTCGGCAAACCCGTGCTGCGCATGCATTACGAAAACGGCCGGCTGAGCCTGCAGCCGCCAGTTTCCATCGCAGCGATTCCGGAGAATAGTTACTATATCTCCGGTGTGACTGTAAGACGTGGGGTGCTGTATGTTCTGGAGATCAATGCCAGCAAGATCTTCCGTTTGTCCGGGACCTCCCTTGCCACGCAGATCTCTGCGCCTACAGGCGCCCGGCCGTACTCCGCGGAATTATCTCCCGACGGCAACGTATTGGCGGTATCAAACTGGGGAGAGGAGTCAGTCAGTTTCCTCGATCCGGAAACTCTGAAAGAACGCAGCCGGATCCATACCGGCAGTCATCCGAATGAGATGGCTTGGGATGGCGACCGGCTCTTTGTAGCGAACTCGGGAGCGAACAGCGTTAGCGTAATCGACGACGGCAAAGTGGTCGAGACAATCAAGACCTCGCTCGATCCGAAGGCGCTCGTAGGTTCCACGCCCGATGCCCTCACCATCTCGCACGATCATAAACGGCTCTATGTCGCGAACGCGGATAACAACGATGTCGCGGTAATCGATATCTCGAAGAAGGACGACACCAAGACTCTAGGCTTCATTCCGACGGGCTGGTATCCGACAGCCGTGGCGCTTTCCCCTGACGATCGCAAGCTATTCGTGGGGACAGGCAAGGGTCTCACCTTCAGCGCGAATGCTCCCATGAAGACGGACTACCCGCGTCCCTTCCCGAATCCCAAGCAGCCGTACGATTACATCGGCGGAGTGCTCAGTGGTGCTGTGTCGGTGGTGGATATACCGGATAGCCGTGATTTGGCGGCATATACAAAACAGGTCCTCGCCAACGTACCGGTACCCACGCAAGAAGTAAGCCAGGCCACCGTAGCCACCGTCCAAAACGACGTCTTTCCGAAGATTAAACACGTCATCTACATCATTCGCGAAAACCGTACGTATGACCAGGTGTTTGGGGATTTGGGGATTGGCAACGGAGATCCGACTCTCACGCTGTTCGGCAAGAGTGTCACGCCCAACGGTCACGCCCTCGCCCGCCGTTTCGTGACGCTGGACAACCTCTATTGCAACGGTGAAGTCTCGGAAGACGGACACCAGTGGTGCGATGCAGCTTATGCCACCGACTTTACCCAAAAGGCGTGGGTCAACAGCTACAGCAAACGCGGGGAACCTCACGCCACTCCGGAAGTAGTCGCGTCGCCGGCCGGATATCTCTGGGACAACTGCAGAACTCATGGCGTCTCCTTTCGCAGCTATGGCGAGGGTAGAATCGTGGAGTCTTCTCCGGAGAACACGCCCACTATGGATCTGGCTGGCTCGCTCATGGGGCACGTCGCGAAAGGCTGGCCCGGAGCGGCATTCGTGAATCGCGACTACCATCGCGTCGACTTCTTCATCAACGAATTGCATCAGGCCGAGAAGACAGGCGTGTGGCCGCAGTTCATGATTATGTCGCTGGGAGAGAATCACACCGAGGGTCTCGCGGGCGGAAAATACTCGCCGATCGCGCATGTGGCCAGCAACGACTTGGGTTTGGCGAAATTAGTGGAGGCCGTCAGCCGCTCGAAGTTCTGGACCGAAACAGCCATCTTTGTGATCGAAGACGATGCGCAGAATGGTCCGGATCACGTGGATGCGCACCGCACGGTCGGGCTGGTCATCTCGCCGTGGGTAAAGCGCCAGACCCTCGATAGCACCATGTACACCACCGCGTCGATGGTCCGCACGATGGAGCTAATTCTGAAACTGCCGGCGATGACACAGTTCGACGAGTTAGCGACGCCGATGTATAACTCATTCACCAGCCAGCCCGACAATTCCGTAGTCGAAGCCCTACCCGCGACAGCCGACCTGGAGGCGCGCAATCCACCGGGTGGTCCTGGGGACAGCGCTTCGCGCAAAATGGATTTCTCCGATTTTGATCGCGCCGATCCGGATGAGCTGAACCGCGTTCTGTGGGAAGCGCTCAAGCCCGGTAAAGAGATGCCGGCTCCCGTACGCAGCGCCCGCCTCGTTTGGCGATAATGAGGCATGAACAGACGGCACAGACTCTGGTCTGTGTTCTTGCTGGCTGGGTTGTTCGCCATCCCTGCCCCGCTCCGGCCCGATGACCTGACGCACGATCTGCTGCTGCTGCGCAACATTAAAGTGAGGATGCAGCAGAACCTCTCTCGGGTTCCCAACTATACCTGTCTTGAGACCATGGTGCGGAGCAAGCGCGCCCCCAACTCCATGATCATTGCGGCGCCGGGAAAGTCAGTGCCGTATCGCCGGGCTGACGTCGTGCGGTTCGAAGTGGCGGAGGTAAACGGCGACGAATTGTTTGCCCTGCCCGGAAATCACGACTTCAGGAAAATGAATTTGCGCGATCTTGCCAGCGGTGGCTTGATGGGCAATGGATCCTTCTCGCTGCTCGCCAATGTTGTCTTCAAAAGCAATGCGCCCGAATACCACTTCGTAAAGGAAGAGCAGATCGACAGCCGCAGCTTGTTCAGGTTTGACTTCCGGGTTTCACAATTACTGAGTGGCTATCGAGTCTCGACGCAAAGAGGCACAGCGATTGTTGGCTTTCACGGAACCTTCTGGGCCGATCAGCGTACCTTCGATGCGGTTCGCCTCCAAATCTCCGCCGATGACGTCCCCCCATTTCTTGGAATTGATGCGACAGAAAATCGCATTGACTACGCTCCCGTTCGTATCGGCGCCGCGACCGCGCTCCTGCCCCAGGGTGGTGAGCTTTCTATGCGACAGCTCAGCGGCTGGGAGAGTCGCAATGAATTAACCTTCACGCATTGCCGCGAATACGGCGTTGAGTCCACCATATCGTTCGCGGACCCCGGCGATTCCGTTGAACCTGCGGGCGGCACGCGCAATGTAGAATTGCCGGCAGGCTTGCAATTGAGCATCAGGTTGGAAACACCAATCGATTCCGACACGGCCCAGGTTGGCGACCCCATTAGCGGCAAAGTGGATCTGGACGCGAAGGTCAAGGGTAAGGTGGTGGTCCACAAAGATGCTCTGGTCTCGGGCCGAATCCGGCGTCTCGAGCAGCATCTGGAGGGTTGGCCGTTTGTCGTGGCCAGATTAGAATTCACCGAAATCCAGTTCGCAGGAAAGACCGCTCGATTTTTCGCCGAACTTGAAAAGGTGACACCACCTCCCGGGACGCAGGGAATCAAGCGAGTCGCGGTTAAGGTTCTCCCAGGGATCGGCAGTCTCCCAGGCGTTGGCACGATTTCGCAAATGGGTAACCGTATGCAACTGCCTCCGGGTATGCTGATGATCTGGAAAACTCTATCGTATGAGCAAGCTACCGAATAGGTGCAACGGTAATGCGCTACAGTAGCTCTCATGTTCGGGTTGATGCGGTTTCGGTGCGGGCCAGTTGATGAAGACCACAGACGATGGAGGATGCATTATTGCGGTACGTGCAAAACCCTCGGCAGCAGGTACGGTCAGCGAGCCCGCTTGTTCCTCAATCACGACGCCGCGTTTCTGGCGGAGTTGCTCGATGCATTGACTGCCGGGGATTGCGAGCAGTGGGCACACGCGTACCGCTCCTGGAACTGTTTGCGGCTGCCTGACGATCAGGAAATACCGCCGGTCCTGCGCTACACCGCCGCGATAAATGTCCTGCTCGGCGAGTATAAAGTGCGGGATCACGAATTGGACTCCGGGAAACGCCGCTGGGTTTGGCTGAGGCATTGGTTCTCGCCGGCATTCCACAAGGCGCAAACCGACCTCGCGGCACTCGCTTTTCCGGTTTCCGAATGTGATCGCATCCTGCGCCGGCAGGCGGAATTGGAGGCCATGCCGGAAATCGGCGTCGAGGCGGTAGCGGAGCCGACGGCGCGGGTGACCGCTCTCGTATTCCGGCACGGAGCGCGGCTCGCGAACCTGGAATCTCAGGCCAACGCGATCGAAGATATCGGCTACCGCTTCGGCCGCCTCATCTATCTGCTCGACGCGTGGCAGGATTATGACCGCGATCTCAGGAGCGGAGAGTTCAACCCTTTGAAGAAAATCGACGCCGGACGCGATTGGGGAGAGCGTCAGATCCGGACCGAAGCCGCGGAAATCACGGCGGCGTTGAATTTGTTAGGTTCTCCACTAGAGTTCCGTTTTCGTCTCCGTGCCAACATCGAGGCTGCGTTGGGGACGCAGCTGCGGGTATTGCAAACGTGTACAAAGCATGCCTCGCCGGCCTTCGGTACGCGCTGGCGGGAAGCAGTCAAAAGAGTTCGCGGATGGCAGGTTCCGGCGGTCGCATTCGCCCTGGTCTTGATAGTCGCCTTGTTGTTCCCACGGCACGCGCGACTGGCCCGATCGTCCCGGGAATGCTTGAGTCTCGGACTAAACCTGATGGCTCTGAGCACGATGTCTCCCGTTCCAGGTTCGGGAGGGAGACCGCGTAGGTCTGTAAGATGCTGCCCGTCATGGTGTGACAAGTGCGCGTGCTGCTGCGAAGGATGCGAGTGCGGAGAGTGTTGTTGCGCAGGTGGCTGTGATCTCTGCTCGGGAGCCTGCGACTGCTGTTCCGGCTGTTAGGAACCACCCTGATGTGGCAACCAAACTGCTCTTGTCCCGGCGATGGTACCCGCATTAACACAACAGCTGCATACATTTAAAGGACGGGTCAGCGCGCTTCGGAACATGCTTCCGGTTCTCAAACTGGTCTGGAAATCCGGCCCCCTGTTAATGTCCCTAGGTATTGGGCTGCGATTGATCGCATCCGTCGTACCTGTCGCTGCCTTGTGGGTTGGCAAACTCATCGTTAACTATGTCGTCGATTCCAACAAAGCGCAAGGGTCCGCCCACGGGAACATCTGGGTGCTGCTGGGTTGTGAATTCTTGCTCGCGGTTATCGGTAATATTTTCGGTCGAGCGATTGATTACTGCGACGCGCGGTTAGCGGACGAGTTTACCCGTGAGGTGAGCCTCCGCATCATGCGCCACGCCTCGAAACTGGATTTGCAATCATTTGAGGATCCGGTGTTCTACGATAAGTTGGAGCGTGCGCGGGTCCAGGCAACAGATCGCGTAGCGATGCTAAGCGGCATCGGTAGGCTGCTACAACAAACCATTACTCTTATCTCACTAGCTGTGGGCGTCATCGCATACTCCCCTGGGCTTTTCTTCCTGCTGGTTTTGTGCGTGATTCCCGCTTTCCTGGGCGAGAGCCATTATGCCTTCGTGGGGTACAATCTGGCGCATACCCTCACCCCCGTTAAGCGGGAACTCGATTACTTGCGTGTCCTCGGAACCAGCAAAGAGAGCGCGAAAGAGGTTAAGATTTTCGGCCTGGGCGATCATTTGCGGAATCGTTTTGACCAACTCACCGGAAAGGTAATTCAGGAAAATAAGAGCCTGAGCAGACGCCGCCTGGTATGGGGTTCTGTCCTGGGGATGCTCGGATCGGTCGGATATTACGGAGCCTATGTGCTCCTGGTTTTCCGTGCGGTGAAAGGTGAGATGACGATAGGCGACCTCACTTTTCTCGGAGGCTCGCTGCTCGGCTGCGCCAATCAGCTTTCCATGTTATTCTCGACCTTCGCGAGTATTGCCGACCAGGCTTTGTTCCTCAACGACTTGCTCGAATTCTTCGCGGTTAAGCCCCGCATCCGATCGCGAGTCAACGCGCTGCCGGCTCCTCGTCCCATTCGCAAAGGATTTGAGTTCCGTAATGTGTGCTTTAATTATCCCGGTTCGGAACGCTTGATTCTGAACAACTTGAATTTCCATATTGAGGCAGGAGAGCGTATCGCGCTGGTAGGAGAAAACGGCCAGGGCAAGACCACTCTCGTCAAATTGCTCTCGCGGCTCTACGATCCCACATCGGGCGAAATCCTTCTCGACGGGGTGGATCTGCGCGACTACGATGTCGACGACCTCCATAAGGAAATCGGCGTCATCTTTCAGGACTTCATGCGTTACGACCTGGCGGCGCGTGACAACATCGGAGTTGGCCGCATCGATCTCAACCTCGACGACCAGGCTCTCACAGAAGCGGCTCGTAAGAGCGGAGCGAGTGACGTTCTGGCTAAATTGCCAAACGGACTCAATCAGATCCTCGGCCGCCGCTTCGAAGGCGGTGTGGATCTCTCGGGCGGCGAGTGGCAAAAGTTTGCGCTGGCTCGTGCGTACCTGCGCGATTCCCAGGTCCTGATCCTAGACGAACCGACTTCGTCCCTCGATGCCGCCGCGGAGTACGAAGTCTTCGAGAGGTTCGCCGAATTGACACGCGGACGTACCGCGTTGTTTATCTCCCACCGCCTTTCCACCGTCAAGATGGCAGACCGGATTGTAGTCATCGAAGACGGACACGTGCGCGAGCAAGGCACGCATCAGGAGTTGATCGATCACGGTGGACGCTACGCGGAGTTATTCGAGATGCAAGCTGCAAATTACCGTTGAGGGCTCTTCTACTACTTATTGTTTTTTTGCCACTCCTCGTCTTCCAGGCAGCGGGTGATTAATGCGGTCCAGCCAGTCTGGTGGATAGCGCCGCACCCGCGCCCTGTGTCGCCGTCGAAGAATTCGTTGAACCAGGCCAAGCCGCGCCAATGAGGATTATCGGCGAACCACCGGGTGTCGCCTTGCCACGGAGCCCAGCCCGACGCATCCGCGCAAAAGATTGCCGATAGCCTCTCAGTCAAATCGAAAGCCACCTCGCGCAAACTCTTCATGTTTCCCGATCCGGTGGGACACTCCACTTTGAACGATTCGCCATAGAAATGAGCATAACGTTCAAGTGCTTCGATGAGCAGATAGTTGATGGGAAACCAGATCGGCCCCCGCCAGTTGGAGTTGCCGCCAAACATTCCGCTCGTCGATTCGCCGGGTTCGTAGTCGACTGCCGCAGAACCGAATTCTGCCAGGGTGTAGGGATGTTCCGCGTGATATTTTGAAAGCGAACGCATCCCGTACGGCGACAGAAATTCCTTTTCATCGAGCAGGCGGCTCAACACTCGGAGTAGCTTGTCTTTCGATGGAATGGCCAGCAGACGGTGTTTGTGGCCGCCGTCGCTATTCGTTTCAAGCCACGAAATGGAATGGAAAAGGTCCTTACGATTGGCCAGAAACCAGTCCATCCGTTTGCGGAAGCCCGGCAGTTTGTCGATGGTGTCCTGCTCCAGAACGGTCACGGCAAATAGCGGAATCCAACCTACGGCCGAGCGTACACGCACCGGTATGGACCGCCCGTCTATCTCCAGTTCATCGTAGTAGAACCCGTCCTGTTCATCCCACAGCCCATCTCCGCCCAAAGTGTTCATCGCGTCGGCAATCTCGATGAAATGCTCGAAGAATTTCGAGGCGATGTCCTCATAGACGGGATCTTCTTTTGCAAGTTCCAGCGCCATCGCCAGCATAGTAGTGCAATAGAAAGCCATCCAGGCGGTGCCGTCGGCTTGTTCCAGACTTTCACCGGAAGGTAAGGGTTTGGACCGATCGAAGATCCCGACGTTATCCAACCCGAGAAAGCCGCCGCCAAATACTTGTCTTCCGGATATGTCTTTCCGGTTGACCCACCAAGTGAAATTGACGAGTAATTTTTGAAAAGTCCTTTCGAGAAATGCCCTGTCGCGTTGACCGGCCGGCGCAGAGATCTTGTAGACACGCCAGCATGCCCACGCGTGCACCGGAGGATTCGCATCGCCAAACGCGAATTCGTAGGCGGGAAGCTGACCGGTAGGATGCGTGTACCATTCCCGCAGCAGCAGCACCAGTTGCTCCTTCGCAAAGGCCGGATCAAGGCGCGCGAACGGCAACATGTGAAAGCTAAGATCCCAGGCCGCGAACCAAGGATACTCCCACGCATCCGGCATCGACAATACATCGCGATTGAAAAGTTGCAGCCAACCCTTATTCCGGCCGTTCCATCGGCTGCCTGGAGGCGCCGGCTGGGCGGGATCGCCGGTCAGCCACTGCAGCACCGCGTAATGATAGAACTGGCGCGACCACAAGAGGCCGGCGTAAGCCTGGCGCGACACCGCCTTGTGCTGTTCGGACATGTAGTCCGGGAGAATCGCGCCATAGAAAGTGTTGGCTTCCGCAATGCGCTGATCGAAAATTTGTTTGAACCCGTCGCCGAAGGGCTCCGCCGGTTTGTCGGCTTCGGCGGAAAGCCGGAATTGCAGCTCCATCTGCTTGCCAGCCTCGATTTGCAGCGTGTAGTGTGCCGCTGCCTTGCTCCCAAAACGCGCGGGATTCACCGCGCCGGACTCGCCGTGGATCACGTATCGGTGAAACGCGTCCTTCGCATGAGGCGGCCCATCGTAATGAAACAACAAACGGGAATTGGTGTCGTTCTCCGTGAAAAGAAGTTCGGCCGGCTTTTGGACTGCCATGTGAAAACGGCCCAGGCTGGCGTGTTCCACTAGCAGACCCGTACCACCATTGGCCTCCACGCAGATTCTGGGCCGCGGCCAATACCCCTCGTCGGTGCGCCCCCAGGACCAGGTGTTTCGGCACCAGAGCGTCGGCAGCACGTGCAGAATGCGCGTCTCAGATCCGCGATTCGCAATCGTGATGCGAATGAGAATATCGTCAGGAGCTGCTTTGGCGTACTCCGCCGTGACGTCGAAATAACGGTCGCCATCGAAGATGCCCGTATCGATCAGTTCAAACTCGCGGTCCAGTTTGCCGCGCCGCGCATTTTCGTCGATCAGATGCTGATATGGATACGCGTGATGCGGATACTTGTATTGCGCCTTTAAATAGGAATTCGTCGGCGTTGCGTCCTGATAAAAGTAAACTTCTTTGACGTCTTCTCCATGGTTTCCCTCCGGACCCGTCAGGCCGAAGAGCCGTTCCTTCAAAATCGGGTCCTCCGTGTTCCACAGTGCCAACGCAAAGGCCAGGCGGCATTCCCGGTCGCAGATGCCGAGGAGTCCGTCCTCGCCCCAGCGATAGGCGCGGCTGCGGGCATGGTCATGCGGGAAGTAATTCCAGACGTCGCCTCCAGCCGAGTAATCTTCGCGTACCGTCGCCCACTGGCGCTCCGAGAGATAAGGCCCCCACCGTTTCCAATTGCGCTCGCGACGTTCGTCTTCCTGCAGGCGGACCACTTCCGGGTTAGGACTCGACATTAGTTGTTCGTTTCATTGTCGCGTAGTTCAACTCAGTGGGACAGGATGGCTGAGATCACGTGTCCCTCGATATCATCTGGCATGTGAATACCGAGCAAAGCAGCTATTGTCGGCGCGACGTCCACATTGTGGACCCGATCTAGCGTCGTGCCGGCGCGAATGCCCGAACCGGAGGCGATAAAGATCGCGTCAAGTTCCGGATCGGAATTGGGATAGCCGTGAGCGCCTTGAGTCGAGGCTACGGGCGTACTTACCGGACCTCCTTTGCCCGCCGCGAAAGAATATCCGTACTTTGGGTACAGCAACAGATCGGCCATCTGAGGATCCTTCGCAGGATCGGGCAGTCCCAACTCGGCATAGCGCTCCGGACCCGCCACCTCCGCCACTCCTTCCACCAGGTAAAGCTTCTTTCGCAGCGCTGCAATCGTCTCAGTCGCGCCTTCAGGCTTAACATACAGCAGCGCAAACCCTCCCTCCGGAAGAACGTAAACCTTGTCGGAAAGTCCTGCCTCAGCAACCGCCGCATTGACGTTGATATGATTCTTCACCACCTTGAAACCGTGATCGGATACCACGATAACCGTGGTGCGGTCCTGTAGTCCCGCGGCGCGAATGCCTTCGAGCACACGCGCTACGCAGCCATCGAGGAAAGCCATCGCTGCCGTCGCCGCCAAACTTCCCGGGCCGTACGTATGATGGACGGAGTCGAGTGAAAGCAGATGGTAGAGCAGCAGATTGGGCTTGTGTTCTTTCAGAATATCGATCGCCGCATCAGTCCAGACTTCATCCCGCCGAAGGATGTTCGCCTTGGTAAACTGCTGCACCGTTTCGGCGTCTACCAGATGGCGCCCGATCATCTCCCGTTCGATCGGGCCTTCGACTGAGGGCACTTCAGGAAACTCCCATGTAATGGTTGGCGCGCTTTTGATCGCGACCCAGTCCACCTGCGCAGTCGTCAAACCAGCGCGATGCGCCATATCGTAGACGGTCGGCGCATGGACTTGCTGGACCTTCGGGATCCAGGGTTCCACTTTCACGGGAGGCCAGGAGCCGGTGCGAGTTATCGTGCCGTTAACCAGAAGCCCGTGCCGCGAGGCGTCAACGCCGGTGATGATGGCGGTGTGGTTGGGCCACGTGATGGTCGGGTTCACCGTAGTCATCCGGTGAGCCGTGGCGCCTTGTTGAATCAGTTTGCGTAAAGTTGGAACGGGCGATTTGGGGTCCAGCAGAGAGTACGCGGGAAATCCGTCCAGACTGATGACAACCACAGTTCGCTGCGCGGGCATCGTTTGAGCTGACGCGCCAAAAACTGCCAGCAGCAAAGTGATGGTGAGTGGAAGAGTTGAGAGTCGCAAATTGAATTCTAAAACAATCCAGCGATTGTGAGGGGTGGTCACTAACGTGCTCAAGAACTGTGTGATGAAAACCTTTATCAGGTGTGTTGTCGTTGTCGGTACGTTGACTTTGATGATTGGCTGTAATATGAGCGACACCGCCCATCGCGATGATCGCAAGCCCACTCCTGGCGAGCAGGTAGGCCGCGCCGCGTACGTCGCGAAAGAAGATGCCAAGAAAGCCGCCAAAGAGGTAACCCAGGATCTCAAATCATTTAGGCAGGATGCGCGCGAAGGCTATCAGGAAGAGAAGGTTAAGCACGAGAAGGAGAAAGTCCCGGCCAATCAATAAATCTACGGGTGGGCGATCGCGACTTCATCGCCGGCCCGCAAACCGGACGTTACTACCGCTATGGTATTCGTGCGCGATGAGACCGTGACTGGAGTTTCTTTCCACCCTGCGCCATCCCGGACTTCCACGGTCGGGCTGCCACCTGAGGAACCCCCAACTGATGGCCTCAACGATGAGGCCAAAGCCTCTAACGGCACCAGGACGCCGGATTGAGAAGCCCCGATCTGCAGGTCGGCGCTGGCCGAAAGATCCGGAATTAATTGTGGATCCCCGCCGTCGATCGCTATTTTAAGGGGAACCGTTCGGACCCAGTACGAGTTTGAACCGGAGGAGACACCTAGCGCCCCGATGCTGATAATCTTGCCCGAAAACGCGAGTTGTGGAAACGCATCGAGATGGATCTTGGCAACCTGCCCGATCCGCACTGCCTGACTTTCCGATTGATTCACCGCCGAATCCACTTGCATCGTACGAATATCTACCACCTTCGCGAACGGTTGCCCCGGACTCAGTTGATCACCCTCTTGGACTTGCCCGAAATCGCCACCCCGAAAAATAGTGTTAAGCACCAGCAGGCCTGTAATTGGCGAGTGGAGGGTAAAGTTTTGCGAATCTCGCACGTGGCGATTGTGATGGCGAACTTGTTGCTCTTTTTGCGATTGCAGGAGCGCGATCTGCGAGAGGAACTTCTTACGCGTGATTTCCAAACCTGTCACCGCGTTGTTATAAGTTGCCTCGGCTTCGTCCATATTGAGCTTCAGGATCTCCTGATCGATATCGGTGCGGACCGCGCGGGCGGCATAGTCGAGTTTCGCCTTGTCCCAAACTGCTTTCGCCGCCACGATGCTCTGCCTCCAGTTCTCCAATTCGATGGTTTGATCGGCACGGCGGCGCTTGATCGCGTCGTCAGCCTGTTGCACCGTCGCGAGGACGTCGTCAGCGTGATCGTTGATCGCCTGCGTATCGAGTTGTGCGATCACGTCCCCGGCCTTCAACATCGAACCCGATTTGGCGAGAGTTTGCAGCAGCAGGCCGCGTCCTGCGTCGGGGCCCATCATCACTGGCGCGTTGATAGACGCATAGACGCGTGCGCTGGTTGAACCGGTCACCCGGAGCACGGGTGCCGCGGCGCCACTCGATACTTTGATCGTGCGGACGCTTGCCGTCGAGGTTGTGGCCCGTTCCGATGACATGCGCGAATGGTACAAAAGGTATGCAAAACCGCCTCCGACGACAATCGTCAGCGCGATCCAGATACCGGCGCGTGATCGGGGAGGGCGCGGCTGGCCCACAAGGTGCGGCTTCTCGGCAGGAGCAACCGGAACTTTTTGAGGCTGCGGAGACATTCAATAACTATTGTGCGATATTCCACAATGACTGACTGCAGAGGGCTAGAAGTGCATGCCTCCGCTCGCAATGATGGTTTCGCCCGTAACATAGTCGCTCAGCGGAGAGCAGAAGAATAAAACTGGTCCTGCAGCCTCTTCAGTCGTCCCGGCACGGCCCAGCGGGATCGAACTCGAGATCGCATCCCGATGCGACTTTTGCACGCCCACTGGGATCTCGCGTCCTTTCACGTTGATCTTGGCATCCGGGCCGAGCGCCTGCGTCAGGCGCGTGTCAATCAAACCAAAACCCACCGCGTTCACCGTGACGTTGTAGCGGCCCCATTCTTTAGCCAGCATCCGTGTCAAACCGATCACCGCGGCTTTGCCCGACGAATATCCGGCTTGTCCCGCAATCCCGTTAGTCCCCGAAATTGATGTGATGTTGACCACCTTGCGCATCACACGGCGACCCTCTGCGATCTCTCGTTTGGCTGCTTCGCGTATCGGTCCAGCGGCTGCGCGCAAGACCCGAAAGGGCGCCACGATGTGGATGTCGAGCATCGCCTGGAACTGCTCATCGGTGGTCTTTTGGATCACGTTGTCCCACGTGTAGCCGGCATTGTTCACGATGATGTCGAGACCGCCGAGTTTGGAAACGGTTCGGTCTACCAGCAGTTGCGGAAACTCTGGCGCGGTCACGTCACCACTCAGTTGCTCAACCCGGCCTCCCTCCGCTTCAATAACGGCGTGAGCTTGCGATAAGGGCTCTCGATCGAGATCGTTGATCATGACGGCAGCGCCCGCCGCCGCTAGTTTCTGCGCGACCGCAAGGCCAATGCCCCGTCCCGCCCCGGTCACCAGGGCAACTCTTCCATTCAGAGTAAAAGGTGATGTCATAGGCCTCGTAGAGCAGGCCTTTGGCCTGCCTGCCATCTTCTCACACGCCCCCTAGAGTTACCGCAAGAGATCTTCCAACTGAATCTTCGCATCTGTCTTTTCATCGCGGTACTTAATGATAATGGGCGTATAGAGAGAGATGCCCCATTCTCGGCCTTTCCCGGCGGTAATTGCGCGTGAACCCGCGACCACCACGGCTTCTTCGGGAATCACCAGCGGAACATCATCCGTTGCGCGATAAACGGTTTCGCGCACCAGGTCGTATACCGGCGTCGAACGGTTGAGGATGGTGCCGGTTCCCAGCACCGCGCGGCTCTTCACGACGGTCCCTTCGTATACGCCGCAGTTTCCGCCCACCAGAACCTCGTCCTCGATAATAACCGGCATCGCCCCGACCGGTTCCAGTACACCTCCAATCTGCGATGCCGCGGAAATGTGACAGTTCCTGCCGATCTGCGCGCAACTTCCGATCAGCGCGTGCGAATCGACCATCGTCCCCTCCCCGACCCACGCACCGGCGTTGATATACATCGGCGGCATGCATGTAACGCCGCGTGCGATAAAGCAGCCGTCGCGGATACTTGAGCCGCCGGGCACAATCCGCACGCCATCCTGCACCGACATTCTCCGGACCGGATAGGTCGACTTGTCGAAAAAGGGTTGCCGTCCGACATTGATCGACATATCCACGATGCCGCCGATCCGAAATCCAACCAGGATCCCTTTCTTGACCCAGGCGTTGACCCGCCAGCCCGTCGACGACTCGCTGTCCGGCTCAGCCGCGCGAATAGTACCCTCGTTCAATGCCGCCTTGAACTCTGCGAAAAGCGCGAAATGTTCTTCCGTGTATTTCTCGGGCTTATGGTCGAAGAGTTCTTCGAGCTTAGCTGGAGACACGCGCGCTCCCGACCGGTTGTAAGACTCCCGCGGATTCCAGCACCAGTGCGATCCGTTTCAGGCTTTCCGGCTTGGGCGGGCACATGGGCAAGCGGTACACGGGATCGAGCAGCCCCATCAATCCCATCGCTGCCTTGACCGGTACCGGGTTCGACTCGATAAAGTTGACATCCATCAGGTCCAGATAACGATGATGCAGTTTGCGCGCCCCCGCGAAATCGCCTTGCAGGCAAAGCTTGGCGATGCGCGTCATCTCGGCGGGGATCTCATTCGCGGCGACCGAGATAATTCCTTTTCCACCAAGAGCCATCAGCGGCAGCGTCATCGAATCGTCGCCGGATAGTACCAGGAATTTTTCCGGAACCTGGTGAATCACCGCGCCAATCTGATTGATGTTGCCCGATGCTTCTTTTACGCCGATAATGTTCTCGATCGCGGCCAGGCGCACCAGCGTTGCGGGCTCCACGTTAACTCCGGTACGTCCCTGCACGCTGTAAACGATGATCGGAAGTTTGATGCTCTCCGCGATGGCGCGGTAGTGCAGATACAGCCCCTCTTGCGTAGGCTTGTTGTAGTAGGGTGTGACGGAGAGAATGCCATCGACGCCCATGCTTTCGAGTTCCCTGGCCAGTTCGATGACTTCGTGAGTGTTGTAGCCGCCGGCGCCTGCCAGCACCGGCACCTTACCTTTTGCTTCTTCGAGCGTCACCTCGACCACGCGCAGATGCTCCCTGCGAGTCAGCGTCGGGCTTTCTCCGGTCGTTCCGCAAGGGACCAGAAAGTTGATCCCCTGATCGATCTGCCGGCGCACCAGCATCCGGAGCGTCGGCTCGTCCAGGGGCTGACCCTCCGCTTGACGGAAAGGAGTTACTAAAGCGGTACCGCATCCTGTGAACATGTCCCACCTCTTACTTGAATAAAATGTCCGCGAATTCGAAAAATCCCTGCTTACCCTCTACCCATTGAGCCGCCGTCAAGGCGCCGCGCGCAAAACCTTCGCGGCTGCGGGCCGTATGGCGAAGCGTGATAGTGTCGGCCGGCGAATCGAAGCCGATCTCGTGCGTGCCCGGATTCGCGCCCGCACGGTTCGATGCTACATCGATTTTATGACGGTAGCCGGCGCGTTTCATCTCCTCCACCAGCTTGAGGAGCGTCCCCGACGGTGCGTCCTTCTTCGCGGAGTGATGCATCTCCCACGCCCAGCTTTCGTACAGTTTCTCGTTCGACATCAATCGCGCGGCCTCCGCGACAATGCGGAAGAAGGCTTGCATCCCGATAGAGAAATTCGGGCTCCAGACCAGGCCCGTTTTAGCGCTCTCTACGCTTTGGCGAATTTCCTCCAAATGGTCCAGCCACCCTGTAGCTCCTACCACTAAATTCACCCCCAACGCTGAGATGCGGCGCACATTTTCCGGCACCGCCGCGGGAATGGAAAACTCTATCGCCGCGGCAATATCGCGAAAATTCTCCGCAGTGATGCCTTCGAAATTGGCATTGTTATGAATATCCAGCTTCAGCCTGACTTCGAAACCGTACTCCGGGGCAAGGCTCTCGATGAGCTTCCCCATCTTCCCGTAGCCGACAATCGCTAAACCTTGAGCCATATTATTGTGTGAGAGACTTTAGACTGTCAAGTATCACTCGAAGACCTCCGGATCCAGATCCCGAAAGAACTCCGTATGCAGCGATGCCACTGCTTGCCGTAGATCTTTTTCCGCAACCACTACGCTCAGGTTTAACAACGACGCGCCTTGAGAGATCATTCGGATGTTCACCCCGTGCATTGCCGCGAAAACACGCGACGCCACGCCGGGAGTGAAACGAATATTCTCCCCCACCAGGCAAACAATCGCTTGCTCGCTTTCGAGCGACACTTCTGAGAATTGCTCCAGTTCCCCCTGAATCTCTGCTAGCTTCGCGGTGTTATCAATGGTAAGCGAAACACTTACTTCACTCGTCGCGACCATGTCCACCGGCGTTTCGAAACGGTCGAAGACCTCAAAAATTCGCCGCAGAAAACCGTGCGCCATCAGCATCCGCGAGGAATGAATATTCACCAGCGTTATTCTGCGTTTGCAGGCGATCGACTTCACCACGTTGCGGCAATGCACTACCTCGGAGACGATGCGTGTACCCGGCACGTCCGGCCGCCGCGAATTGAGAATCAGAACAGGAATATTCTTTTCAACAGCGGGAACCACCGTCGCAGGATGCAGCACCTTGGCGCCGAAATAAGCCAGCTCAGCGGCTTCCGCAAAAGAGATCGTCTTCACGCGATAACCGCCGGGAAGAATGGTGGGATCGGCCGTCAGCATGCCATCGACATCCGTCCAGATCTGGATCTCTTCGGCATCGATGCCGGCGCCGACGATCGACGCGGTGAAGTCCGATCCGCCGCGCCCGAGAGTAGTCGTCACGCCATTTTCGTTCGCGCCGATGAAGCCTCCCATCACCACCACACCTTCGTCGCAAAGCGGCGGGACGATGGCCGCGAGTCGCGCGTAAGTCTCCTCGAAAAGCGGCGCCGCCTGCGTGTGGCGACGGTCCGTTACAATCACACGGCGCGAATCGAGATGCACTGAAGGTAGTCCGAAATGCTTGAACGCCATCGTGACCACAAGGCTCGACAGGCGCTCTCCGTAACTCGAAATGGCGTCGATCGAGCGCGGTGTCAATTCACCGAGAACAGCAAGGCCTTTCACCAGTTCGGTCAGTTCGCGGAAATGGTCGTCCAACGTGCGGTCAAGTTCAGCGCGCTCGGCCAGTGGTACCACCTGGCGCGCTTCCCTGGAATGGAAGTCGCGCAGGTCGTGAATCTGCGCGATATAGTCCTCGCGCTTGCCGCAGATCGCGTGTTGCGCGATGGCCAGCAGCTTGTTCGTCGTCTTGCCCATGGCCGAAACCACGACGACCGGTTTGCGTTCGACGCGTGCTTTCACAATACACGCGACTCTCTCTATGGCTGCGGCTGATTCAACCGAAGTGCCGCCAAATTTCATTACGATCATGTGGAGTAGGCCCTTGGCCTGCGACTTGCGGCTAGTCCAGCATTCCTTCCGAATGCATCAACTCGGCATTCAAGACAGCGGCTCCGGCGGCTCCGCGAATGGTATTGTGTCCCAGCGCGACGAATTTGTAATCGAATACCGGGCAGGCGCGAAGCCGTCCGATGTACGCTGCCATTCCGCGATCGCGTTCGACATCCTTGCGCGGCTGCGGACGGTCCGATTCCGGCATATATTGCACCGGATGCGCCGGAGCGCTCGGCAGTTTCCGCTCCTGTGGAAGACTGCTGAACGCTTCAAAAGCTTCTAGGACTTCAGCTTCCGTAGGCTTGTTCGCGAGCTCGATGGAAACCGTGACCGTATGGCCATCGACCACCGGCACACGATTGCAATGCGCGCTGACTTTAGCCGCTAGCGGCTCGACATGGTCCCCTCGCAGCGTGCCCAAAATCTTTTGCGTCTCTTGCTGCATCTTCTCTTCTTCGCCGCCGATGAACGGAATCACGTTGGCGTTGATATCCATGGACGGCACGCCAGGGTAGCCTGCGCCGGAGATCGCTTGCATGGTGGTCACGATCACGCGCTCAATGCCGAACTGCTTCAAGGGTCCAAGCGCCATGGTCAACACCACGGTCGAGCAGTTCGGATTCGTCACAATCTGACCTTTCCAACCGCGCACGCGCTGTTGCAAAGGCACCAGCTTCAAATGATCGGGATTGACTTCTGGAACCAACAGCGGAATGTCGCGATCCATGCGATGGTTCTTCGAATTCGATACCACCACGTGCCCCGCGTTGGCGAAAGCCTGTTCGATTTCGGTAGCGACCGAAGCGTCCGTGGCTGAGAACAACAGCCGGGGCGCGTTGCCGGGTTTGCACTCTTCGACTACCTTGTCGCGAACCGCGTCCGGCGATACGCCGTTGAGGTTCCACTTACACGCGTCACGATACTTCTTCCCGGCGGACCGGTCGCTCGCCCCCAACCATGTCACCTCAAACCAAGGGTGACCTTCCAGAAATTTGATAAAATTCTGCCCGACCATGCCGGTCGCGCCAAGTATGCCGACTTCAATTTTGTTCATGTTTCAATTGCCTGACCATTCGTTTGTAGATTTGTATGGCTTCGAGTTGCTCCTGTTTCGGTACCCGCTCATTCAGCGTGTGCGCCACGTGGATGGTCCCTGGACCCAGTAGAAAAGGCGTCCCCCACTTTCCTGCGAACGCGGGAATGTCCGTCGTGTAAGCCATCACCGCAGTCTCGAAGCCCGGAAGGCTGCCGAGCCGCACGGCGGGAATCTCGAGAACCTCGTGGAGTTCCGCGCGTCCCCCCACCGCGGCTTGCATCAAAGCTTTTGTCGATGCCGAATCATTCACCAGACGGATAAAGAGTTCCGCGCGAGCTTCATCCGGAATTACGTTGGGAGCCCTGCCTCCGGATATCGTGCCGATATTCACCGTGCTCGCGCCGAGGACATCGTCGACTGGCAGCTGGATGCCTCGCACGGTCTCGAGAACGTCGAGCAGCTTCAATATCGCCGAGTCTCCGAGTTCCGGATACGCCGAGTGAGCCATCCGCCCGCGAGCAATAATCTCATAGCGAAGCGCGCCTTTGGAGCCAAGCGCAAGTTTGTTTTGAGTGGGCTCTCCGTTGATCAAAAATCTCGAGCCTCGCGGATGTCTTGCGGCATGCAGCGCACCTGCGCTATTGCGTTCCTCGCCGACCACGAAGAGCAATCCGAAATCCCGCTCGCCCCCGTCGAGCAACTCGATCGCCGCCTGGACCATGGACGCGATGATGCCCTTGGTATCGCAAGCGCCGCGCCCGGTAATGAACTCCGTCGTCTTCACCCGAGGGAAAGAACGGCGGCACCGTATCGATATGGGTCGATAGCGTAACAATAGGCGCGTCGCCGAACTGCACAAAGACATTGAAGCGGTGCGGTTCCACTTCGATTCTCTCGGCCGTGCCCTTGTACCGCTCCGCCAGGATGGAGAGATGATCGTACAAGAAGAGTCCGACTCGCTCCTCGTTGGGAGTCACGGACTCGATGTCAATCAGCGCTCTTGTTAATTCGAAAACGTTCATCGCAAAATCCAATATGGTTAGAGGATGAGCGCGCGGGAGAGAGTACGCGGGTAGCGGCCTGAACTCCGGATAGCGCTCCATCGGCCGCCCACGGTCAGCAGGCTACAGATGACAGTAGCCGGGATTTAGCCCAAACTACCAGCCGCGGCAGGTTGCGTCGCCTGTCCGGCTTCGGCGGATAAAATAGCCCCTTTCGCCGGGATCCGAAACGCATCGGAACATCTACCCGGCTACTCTTGACTACCGCACCTCTACCAGAATTTTTTAGGATAGCACGTGGGTCAAAAGGGATCTGCGGATCCCCTCACGCTTCCGCAGTATCGCCGGTCTCTTTCCGTAGTTCTGCGATGCGGCCTTTCAATTCGGTCAAGACTTTCTTGTGCGACGAGTCGGTGTACAGATTATGCCGCTCCAAAGGATCAGCCTGCAAATCGTAAAGCTCCCATTCCTGCGGTTCCTGGTAATAATGGATCAGCTTATAGCGCTCGGTGCGAACGCCGCGATGCGGGAGCACCTTTTCTCCCTGCGGATATTCGAAGTATTCGTACAGCCAGTCTTTTCTCCAGCCCCCCGCATCTCCCTTCGCCAGCTTGACCAGGCTCTTGCCCTGCATCTTCGCTGGAACCTCAACGCCGGCGAGTTCGAGCAGCGTAGGCGCGATATCCAGATTCGTGATCATCGCATCCACCTTGCTGCCGGCTTTAAATTGCTTGGGATATCGGATCATCGTCGGAACCCGGATCGAAGGCTCGTGCATGAAACGCTTATCGAACATCCGCCACTCGCCCAGGAAGTACCCGTGGTCGGACGTATTCAGAATAATGGTGTCGTCCAACTGATTGGTCTTCGTCAAATGATCGAGCACGCGACCGACATTCTCGTCGATTGCCACCAGTCCCGCGCAATAATCTTTTACCAATTCTTCGAGGGACCGGGCGCAGTCTCCCGCGACCGTCGTTCCCACCTTGTTCGCCGCGTCCGCGAAAGCGCGCGGTTTGCCGGGATAGTCCTTTTTGTCGTCGTCAAAGGTCACAGGCTTTGCGACCGGAATGCCGTTGTATAAGTCCAGATGCCGGCGCGCCCGATAGAACGGCGCATGCGGAGCGGTCCACCATAGCAGCAGACAGAATGGCTTCTCCCGAGGCTGCTTCATCCACTCGATGGCTCGATCGGTCATGACGTCGTCGGCGTAGCCCTCATAAGTGTTCGGCCCCGTGATCTTGCCCTTCGCTCCATCAAACACTACTGGGTGATAGTAATTCGTCGCAGGATTGTTATAGGCGAAATAGTAATCCCACGGGCGCTCTTTGGCGCCGTTACCCACGTGAGCTTTGCCGATCAGAGCAGTCTCATATCCGGCTTCGTGCAACAAATCCGTGAACATCGGGATAGAGGCAGGCATAGGTTCGCGCGTATTGTTGCCCAAGGCACCGGTCGAGTGGGAATACATGCCGGTCAAGGTCGCCGCCCGCATAGGCGCGCACAGAGCATTCATTACAAATGAGTTACGAAAATAGACGCCCTCGTGTGCCAGCCGGTCGTGATTCGGCGTCTTCACGAGTGGGTGCCTCTCCAGGCTCAGCGCGTCCGCGCGGTGGCCCTCTCCAAGAAAGAAGACAATATTGGGCCGCTTACCGCCGGATGGCGTCTGAGCTTGGCCGCGCGCTGCGAGTAGCGTAGCCGCTGCGGACCCGGCCTGAAGAAAGTCTCGCCTGGTTTTGGGGGTTTCGGAAGGGTTGATGCTCATTTCAGTTCCAGCCTATCATCAGACAGGCCCCGGGTGCTTCCAACCTCGCCGCGTGTTAACTTTGACATGAAATGCGGGTTCAACGATGATGCGGAGGTGTTATGAATAGAAGAAGTTTTCTCGTCTTGTCGGCCGCTACTCCGGTCGCGCTTTTTTCCAAAGCGGCTCCCTTGCGGGAAGGCCATTTGATGGCCATCGATGTAAAAGACCTCATGGCCGGGAAAAAACTCGAGCACCGGTACGTCTGTACCGTCAGCGATGGCCAATATAACTATGTCGTCGAGTACGAAAGGCCTTTGAAACTCGCGGTAAATGACCCCGTGAGATTCGATATGAAGAAGGACAATCTCACGCTCATCGATGCCGATGGCAAGAAGCGTTCTACAAAAATAGAGAAGCGCGAACGAGTCCATTAACTCCAGGGACTTCATTGCCCTCTGCCGCGCCATAGCGCGAGGGAACAACGTTCGTTCGATAGAGCGCTACTACCAATGACATCTTGTGATGTAATGTCTTTGCGCGCTCATTCAAAGTGGCTCAGGGCTATATCGGGTTGATTATTCTGTTGCCGATGCTGCCGGGGATCATCTCCACCCTCTATCCGTTGTCCAACCGGCCCTGGCTCGCTCCGATCCCCGTCTTCGGCCTATATGCGCTGGCTGCCGACATCCTCGGCGGCAAGGCTCCGGCCGTCGCTTATTATGGAATCGCCGGTTTGTCGGTGATAGCTTGTGCCGCCGCCTTGATGGCGCTCAGTGCGTGGTTGCTAACTCGCGAAGCCATCATTTTCGGAAGATAGGCTGTAATAAATTCATTGAGCTTAGCGGCTTGTGGCAGAAGTCTCTCCAAGGGCCAGGAACAGGCGAAAACGCCTACTCCACAAAGAAGAATCAATGGCTTGCAAGCCTAGTGGAGTAGGCCTTTGGCCTGCGTTGACTTCTGCCACAGGCTTGTTAGGGTTGAATTCTTTAATGCGCTCGAGGCATCCCTCCACAAGCTCCACGGGAGACACAGCCTGTTTCCGTACGCGCTCGCTGAGCTCTTCGATGGTTGAATAGGAAAGCGCCATTTCCATTGGATACAACCGCCCTTCTATTGGATCTTTCTTGACCGTATGCAACCACACGCCATGGCATCCACCGTACGGTGGGCCGGGGAGCGCAGATTTCCGAACATCTTCGACACCGTCAACGTACCTGTTGGCGGAAAGAGATTGTTGCCGTCAATCCGGAACGCAGCCGGCGGCCATCAGCGTAGAATAACCACTACGAGGAGATTCCGATGGAAGACCGCATCATTCGCCCCAGCATGAAGACGGTTTGGATTGCGTACGCACTCGCGTTCGCGATCATCACCGCCGGACTTTGGGCGTACTTCGAATATGGCGAGGCTCAGCCCAAATGGCTCATGGCGATCCCGCTGATTGCCTTGCTATTCCCGATCCGCATGCACTTAAAACGCCGCCTGGTCTCGCTGCGATTACAGGATCATCACTTGACGCTCGAGACCGGATTTCTGTCGCGCACCCGCCGGACCCTTGATATGGCAAAGATTCAGGATGTTACGGTTAAGCAGACAGTGGGACAGCGCATGCTGGGCGTGGGCGATTTGTTGTTGGAGGATTCCGGACAAGGCGGCGCGATGGCCATTCTCAACCTGGATAGTCCGCGGGCAGTTGCGGATTCGATTATTGCGAGTTCCAAGCGATCGCCGATCGCCATCACCCCCAGCCAGCCGGGAACCCCTGGCTGAATACCTGGATTAAAGCGTTTTCAGTCTCCAGTTTTTGTACTCCACCTTCATGGGCGGCCCGACGTGCACCTGCACCCCGATCAACCCTTCCATCTTGCGTCCCGCTTCATCGTCGTCGATCGTCACGCTCATGAGATGTCCATTGATGATGTGCATCAGAATATTGCCGCGAATGATCAGGTGAATCGCATTCCAGTCGGTAGTGATCAGTCCGGCGAGCTCTTTGTTGTCGCCCACGCTCGAAAGAATGGAAGGAGGCGCAGTTCCGGTAACGCGCGTTACCTCGCCCCGCTCGGCCAAAAAGAGGCGTCCTTTCTCCTCGTAGTCGTTTCCCGTATAACGATTCTGACCGTCGATGTCGCATTGGTACCCTCGCATGGCGAACCGATTTGACGGCGTCACTTTGTCCGGCACCACAACACTCCGATAGTTAATCCCGCTATTGCCTCCCGAAGTGATGCGATAGTCCACCTGTAATTCGAAATCTCTCGGCGTTCCGCCGCGCCAGATAATAAAGGTGTTGCTCTTGATGATCGTTTCGGGCGTAATCTCCCCGACCATCGACCCGTTCGCTACCCGCCAGTACTTGGGATCTCCCTCCCATCCGGCCAGCGACTTTCCGTCAAAGATAGAAGTAAATCCTGGTTCGTCACCGGTGAGGGGCTTCGGCCGGTCGCTCTGTTTCGGTACGAATTCTTGCGCGCCGGCCCGGGTTGCGTAAGCTCCGCCCGCGACTCCCCCGATCATCCACTTCATGAACCGTCTGCGCCCGTTGGTATCCATGGGTTCTATTGTATTCATTCCCCTGCGCCAATTCGCCGCGCGATATGATCTCGATTGAGTGTCAGATTGTTCCGCTACTGGAGCTCGGTCAACCGGCGTGAAAGTTGACGCTGCCCGGATCCCGCGCTCACACCCCTGCAGGTCTAAGCGGCTCGCGGGGACTTTGGAGTATTGAGCGACAAGGCAGTTGCGACGGCAGACCGCAATTGTTGAGCTGTGAACGGCTTCTCGAGCAGCAGATTGTTTTCTGGCCCATGGTTGACGCGACCCGCTGTGGCCGGATAGCCGGACATGAACAGCACCCGGCCGGGATAGCCTGCGTCGCTTAGCCGCTTCGCCAGTTCGAAACCCGATATGGGCCGCAACTCAACGTCCGTCACCAGCAGGTCGATGGTCAGTGTTCCCGCCGATTGAGAAGCCAATACCGAAGTCGGACTGCAAAGAGCCGTCACATTATGGCCGTCGAGGCGCAATGTATTGGAAATGAGGTCCAGTAAAATCTCCTCATCGTCAATCACGAGAATATTCGCCACGTAATACCTCCCGCTCTAAGGTACAGTAACACGGTAGCGCGAAATTAATCTAAGGATTATTACGCTATTTGTGGAATGCATGACGTTTAATTTACGTTAATCTCCTAAAATCCCGCGCATTTACAAACGTATAATAACACCCGCCTGCAAGCCCTGGCTCGAGTTCCCTGCGCGTGAACGGCAACGCGGCGTCTTCGGCCTTGAAATGCCCCCCGGCCAGGCGCTATTAAATATTCGTGCTTCCACAACGAGCCGGGCACCGCTACGGGGAGCAGGACCGGCCAGCGGCAGGCCTCCGGGTGCATCGTACGAGTCTCCACAAAACACCGCAGGAATATCGGGAGCCTCGAGCTTCGGAGCTAGAATGAAGCCTGTCGGGAACGGGCGGCCAAATGGCCTAAAGACCGTAACAGGGTGACTTTCAATGAATCGCTGCGTCCTTTCGGATATGTTACGTTTGTATTGCGCTTTGCTTGGAGCTGCGTTGTGCCTGACGGCGGCTCCCTCGAATGAGCCGCTCGGCGACTTTGCCCTGATCCTGAACACTCCCTCCCTTTCCGAGAGGCCTGGGCCTGTCGCGAGGCTCCGGACCGAACAGTCGTCCGTTCGAAAAGAATTGGCGAAACGCGGCATCTCTTTCCTCGGTTCCTCCTCGACGTTGGTTAATGCAGTGTTCGTCCGGCTGCCCGTGGCGCGCTCAAGTGAGCTGTCGAGCATTCCTGGCGTCCGCATGGCGGCTTATCTTCCGCCCTTGCGCCGCCATCTGAACCGCGCACTCAACCTCGTCAATGCGTCGGCAGCCTGGTCGCAGCTCGGCGGCCAAAGCAATGCAGGCGCGGGAATTAAGATCGCAATCATCGACAGCGGCATCGACCAGACCCATCCGGCAATGCAGGATTCTTCGCTTCAGCCCCCGGCTGGATACCCGATAGGGGACCCGGGCTACACCAATAGCAAAGTGATCGTCGCGCGCAGCTACGTCTCTGAACTCCCCTATGTGGGCGTGAGTCCGCAGTACTCCCTACCCGACGACACTTCGCCGGGCGACCATTTCGGCCACGGGACCGCGATCGCGATGATTGCGGCCGGAGCGCCCGTTCAAGCGCCCGTCGCTTCGATCAGCGGGATCGCCCCTAAAGCTTTTCTCGGGAATTACAAGGTTTACGGAACTCCGGGAATCAATGATAATCCAACCGGTGCGGTCATCATCCAGGCGCTCGAAGATGCCTTGACCGACGGTATGGACATCGCGGTCCTCGCGAGCGGCAGTGCGGCCTTGTTCGGACCGTTCGATCAGATCGCACAATGCCAGGCCCAGATTAATTTGCCCTCCTATGTCCCCGGCACTGCCTGCGATGTTTTGAGTTTCGCGGTTGAACATGCCGTTCAGATGGGAATGACGGTGGTGGTTTCGGCCGGGGAAGACGCCGAATCCGGATACAATTTCCCTGCGTATGCCACGATCAACTCTCCCGGAACCGCCCCTGACGCCATCACTGTCGGGGCAACTACCAACTCCCATGTTCTTTATAACTTAGTGTCACTCGCCGGTTCGGTTCCGGGCAATCTCACGGGTATCGACGCGCTCTTCGGACAGGCGCCCAAGCCCGGTTCGCGCTTTGAGGCGCCCCTGATCGATGTCACGGTGACTGGAAACGATGGTCTCGCCTGTGATCCCTTGCCGCTCAATTCGCTGAACGGCGCAATCGCGTTGATCGAGCGAGGAACTTGCAACTTCGATTACAAGTCGAATAATGCCAAAACGGCCGGAGCCGTCGGCGTGCTCATGTACCTCGAAAGTGGAGACGACGATCTCTTTACCCCAACCGGCCTGGAGGACACGGCCAGTCCGCTGATTCTGATCGGCAATACCTCCGGAGTGGCCATTAAGTCTTACCTGGCGTCGCACGCCGGAACCAGCGTAATTCTCGATCCCGGCTGGCACGAGGAGGCATCCACCTCCGACACCGTAGCGGATTACAGCTCGCGCGGTCCTTCCGTCGGTGTTTTCTCGAATCCCGCCGTCGCCGTCATCAAGCCGGACTTAGTGGCGCCCGGAGGAGACATCTACACGGCGGCCCAGCGCCTCGATCCCAATGGCGACCTGTACGATGCATCCGGCTACACCACCGTGGACGGCAACAGCTTCTCCGCCGCTTTGGTAGCAGGAGCGGTCGCTCTGGTCAAGCAGGCGCACCCGGGCTATACTCCGGCGCAGCTCAAATCCGCGGTTGTGAATACGGCAACAACTACTATCCAGGATGACGCCGGACCGGCTCGAGTCCGATCCGCCGGCGCGGGGAAACTCAACGTGCAGTCAGCGGCTACCTCGCAGATCGCGCTGAATCCGCCCAGCCTCGCCTTTGCCGTCGGAGCGACTCTCCCTTCCGCCACGCTGGCCATTACCAATTCGGGAAGTGCGGCACAGACTTTGACTCTGAGTGTCGCCCAGCGCGATCCGGATGCCCACGCAAAACTCTCGACGCCCTCGTCGGTAACTATCCCTGCCGGCCAGACCTCCACCATCAGCGTCAGCCTGACAGGCAGCCATCCCAATGCTGGCTCCTACGAAGGTCAGATTACCCTCACCGGCCCAGGAGTCACTCTGCACGTGCCCTATAACTACCTTGTGAGCGACGGCGTTCCTGCCAATATCTTCCCAGTCTTGGGCGACTCCTACGTCAGCGTGCCAGGTGCGGGAGGACATGTGATCGCCGCCCGCGTCGTGGATCAGTTCGGAGTCCCGGTGCCCGGGCTGCCGGTAAGCTGGACGGTCAGTGCCGGAGGTGGCCAGCTCGATAGCCCCGGCGGGATCCCGACTGCGGATGTCGAGACCGACATCTATGGAACAGCGGCCGCAACGGTCGACTTCGGCAATCAGTTCGGAGACCAGATTTTCACCGCCAATCTGGGTTCATACTTCCTGGGAATTTGACTTATACGCGTCGCTCTTCCCGGTCATTAGTCCCAACGGAGTAGTCAACGGCGCTAGTTTCCAGAATTCGCCCGTCGCGCCAGGTTCGTATATTACGATTAACGGCCAGAACCTCTCGCATGTCACGGCTAACTACATCACTGCTAACCTGCCCCTCGCTATTGCGTCCACCAGTGTCAGCTTCGATGTGCCGGCGGCCGGAATTAGCGCGCCCGGTCATATCTCCTACATAAGTCCCACTCAGATTAATGTGCAGGTGCCGTGGGAGGTCCAGGGTAACTCGCAGGCGTTGATGAAAGTCATTACCGCCAACATCGCCAGCCAGCTCTATACGCTTCCGCTAGCCGAATATGGTCCGTCAATCTTCGAGTACACCGGAGCCGACGGGAGGCTCTACGCCGCCGCCCTGGATGCCGCCTCACAGCTCATTACTACAGCCAACCCAGCCCGGCCAGGCCAGTATATCTCCATCTATGCAAACGGCTTAGGGCCCGTCACCAATCAGCCTGCGAGCGGCGCGGCAAGTCCCGTTTCTCCGCTCGCGCAAGCTAAGTTCCCGGAAGCGATAACGGTAACGGTCGGAGGAGTCCCCGCAACTATTGCGTTCATTGGACTTGCGCCCAACTACGTAGGACTTTATCAGTTAAATCTTGTAGTACCTACGGACGCTCCCGCCGGGGTACAACCACTGGTTATCACGGGTAACAACGTAGTAGCGAAAGCCTCGCTCCTTGCGGTTCATCCGTAATGACGATGGGTAATTACAAGAAAAGTAGGCCGAATGCTAAACTTTGGTTGGCTTAGTACCGATAGAACAATTAGAGACGATCTTTGTTTTGATAAGGATCGATTGTCCCTTGCGATAGTTATAATGTCGGTTAGCCAGGGAAAAAGCCGAAGGGAAAACGAGTCAAGAGATGGCGAAGAAACAGGCGAGCGGCGGGCTTCTGCAACATCCTGGTTTGGTTGGGGCGAAAGGAAATAACAGCATGGCAAACACGTTAATGAAGGGCTTGGCATTGACCCTCGGAGGAGGGCTTGCAGTCGGTCTCGGCATCAAGCTTGGTCAAAACTCGGCCCCTCCCCAAGCCCCCATGGAAACGATCGACTTTGGCCCGGTCTTGGATCGGATCGAAGGAGTCGAAAACCGGATCGTTGTAGTGGAGACCGCCCTGAAGGAGCCGGGACCGATGGTGATCCCGTCGCTCCAGGAACTCGAAGATCGGGTCCACTCCCAGAGCAGCGAAGTGGAAGCTCTACGCGCAGCCTTCCAGCGGGCCAGCGAAGTGCACGATTCGCGCATCGACAAACTTGGCTACGCTGTCGATAGTCTGGAAACCAAGCTTCCTTCCCTCATCGACCAAAGCATCAAGCCGAAGTTCGAAGAATTGCATGAGCGCGTCCAGCGTGAAATGCAGGAGACAGCCAGCCAAACCCTCGAGATCTTCGCTGACCGCATTCAAAGCCGCGTGGTCGAGAAAATCACCTCGATCGAAGGTGATCTCGGCCGCCAGTCGGAAGCCATCAATGACCTGCGCGATTATTCCCTCAAAACCGATCAGAATCTGCAAAGACTCCTGGCGGGCGTCGAGAACCTGGCCGACAAAATCAATCGTAAGTTCGATGCGGCGGCGGAAGCTCCGCGAACCGCTCCTGTAGCTCGCACGTCGCCTGCTCCGGCTCCTGCCCAACCAGCGGCCCCCTCATTGGGCGCTGGGCCCGCTCAAGCTCTGGTCACTCCCGAGCCAAAGCCTGTGGTGCCCGCTGCACCAGTTCCGCCGGTTTCATCGCCAGGCGTGACACAGCCGGTTCCCCCTCCCAAGCAGGTTAACCTGGCCCCGGCGACTCAGCCCTCTCAGTCGGTGAAAGTGCCTGATTTCCCCTCGAAGATCGAACTCGGCGAAGCCGTCGACGTACGTCCGTCGCGCACGCCCTTTCAGGTCCCCGCACCTAAGAGTTTTTCCGGACCGGAGTTCGAAGAACTGCTGGCCGAGAAACCTCGTACCAGTGGCTACCGCAACGCCGTGCTGGCCGGCGGCGGACTCCTGCTCGTCGGTATCGCAGTCGGCGGCATCGAGTTGACAGGTTATCTGCACAAACCAGCGTCGGCTCACAGTATTCCTGCGTCCGCCAAAACAGCCGCTCCAGCCGTTCCGGCGAGTGGGGATGCGCTCGACACCAAGAAGTTAACTGACCAATCCGACCTGCTCGATCAGGCCCGCAGTTTCAGCCAGAAGCGGGAATTCAGTAAAGCGGAAGACATTTACCGTACGATCCTCAAGAGCGACCCGACGAATACCGAGGTGAAACGCCTGCTCGCCAGCGCCCTTTTCCGCCAGGAAAAGATCGACGAGAGCGTAAAGGTGCTCAACAGCATCTCGGAAGACAAACGTTCCGGAAGCCAGGTCGACACCCAACAATAGAATAGCCTTGGCAGCTAGCGGTCACCCTTGACCGCGCGGGACGCCTCGTCCGCCTGCTGCCGCCAACACATACCCTCTTCCGGGCACTCTCCGTTTATTTCATTCCTATTTGTTCGTAGCCGCCTGCTCTTCAATTTTCTTCTTCCATTTGGGATAGTCTTCATTAAGCAATTTCGCCGGCCGATCCACGTACCAGCGATAACCATTGCGCCTCTCGTATTCGATCTCGGCCAGCGAGTACTTCAGAACGCTGTCACGGCCTGAGAAAATCGGCCGGTTCGTCCCAATCTGGTAAAAACGCGCCCAGACCGGCGGCGCGGATTCGTCCGCTACCGCAACCGTATCCCAACCTTTTGGGCTTCCCGGCGCTGCTTGGTGTACGATCCTCAGTCCTTTGATTTGCGCGGCCCTGAACCACGCGATCGCTCCCTCCACGGAGTGGATCACTTCCGGTGTCGGATGCTCCAGTTCCATCAGAAAACGCGCCACTCCGACGCTCTCGCTGCCGCTCAACGATACCAGTTCGTACTTCCGCGCCATCGCCGGCGCCAGGGTCTTCTCATCATGCTGCGCACACCAGACCGTCGGTCGGCCGGCAACGATGACCTGCGTTTTGAGAATGCATTCCACGCCCTTTGAAATCGCCGCTTTCGCCCTTGTGCGCTCGGCTTCCCCGGCAAAAGTGTAGTCTGGCGAGCGGCTGGCAATCGCACGCAGCGTCTCCATGACCCCGATCATCGCGTCGTCATTGTACGTGATGTGATCCCAGTAGCCGTGACGCAGCGGATAAAATTGCGGCCATCCGCCATTCGGATACTGGGCCTGAAGCAAATAATCAAGGCCATGCTCGAAGGCATCTTTGTACACCGCCTGATGGCTCGCCGTATACACCCGCGCCAGAAAATTCATCTGCGTATACGTGGCGTCGTTGTCGATTGTCGTATGAGCCTCTTTCCGGTTCGCGATCACTTGAGCGCGCGTCGACGAACCGAGTGTCGCTGCCATATCGATGTTCTTTTCCCAACCTCCGTTGTCGTGCTGGTAAAGCAGCAGATTGTCGGCGATCCGGATCGACTCGGGGCCGCCGTACCAGGCCGGTTTCTGCCGCAAGGCATCGTGCCACGAAACCAGTTCGTGCAGATAGATCCGCAACGCCGGCTCCTCCCGGACGAGTTCCTGCGCAACCATAACCCCAATCTCCTGTTGGCCTCGTGGGCCAAGATGCGTCGTGTCCGGTTTGCCATCCTTGTCGCGGCGTCCAAGGCTTTCGGCCTCAACCGCTCCCAACCTTTCTGCTTGTTGGAGAGTCAGTGAGTAGAGGTCAATCAGAGGAACATGCTGCGCCGCTGCCAGCGTGCGAACCGCCTCCACGTATGCGACCAACGAATCCGCCTTGATTTTTCCATCCGACGTAAAGTTACGCCGCACGATGGAGGTGACCAGAACCGGCTTCGCCCCGGCCGCCCGTGCCTCAGCGATATACCGTGCTAGATTTGCGGGGAAAGTAGTTTTCGGATCTGTCTCGCGATCCAGCCCCTTCCCGGGTTCGTCGTTGTGTCCGAACTGGATCAGCACGTAGTTGGGCTTGGCGGCCAATACCGGTTCCCAATGCTTCTCGCCACGGAAGCTCTTAGAACTCCGCCCATTCAGCGCGAAGTTTAGGACTTCGACGCGGTTGTCGAACGACGCCCGCAACCCCGGCCCCCAACCGCCTTCGTCGTTGACCGTCGAGTCGCCCACCAGGGCAATCGTAACGGCAGGCCGGCCCTCCCCCAACAGGACCAACGGCATCAGGAAAATAAACGCGAAGCGGATGAACATGCAAACGTTATTGTATGCCGTTCGGACTCCCTACACGACTGTGAATGGCTAATTATGGAAAGCAAGAGCCCGCTTGTGGCGGCTTATTCCACATATAATAATTCCACTCTTGCGAAGTTTCCGAAATAACTCATTCTTTGCAACATGTCTGGGACTTACATTGGAATAACTCGTGCTCTCTAGCGCCCCCAGTACTGACCTTTCAGGAGGTAACGGATGCTGCGAAGAATGTCACTGCTGCCCTACAGCTTTATCTTACTAACCTGGCTGAGCGCTCAATCTTTCGCTCAGTCAATTACATCCGGCGCGATCACTGGTACGGTAACCGACCCCAGCGGCGCCGCGATCCCTCACGCCTCGGTAACTTTGACTAACACAGCTACCAACACGTCCCGAAGGACCATGACCAATGGAGATGGAACATACAGGTTCGCGTTTCTCCCGCCCGGCACCTATATGGTTACCGCCAGCGCCAAAGGCTTCCAGACGCTGCAACACGGTAATCTGATCGTTACCGCCGGACAGCCGTCGGCCGCCAATATGCAATTGGCCCTGGCTACAGAAACACAGACGGTGAACGTTGTGGAAGGGTCTTCCGCGCTGCAGACCGAAAACGCCGACGTAGGAACCACCTTCGGCCGCGAGATGGTCGAAGACTTACCTAATCCCGGCGGCGATATTACCTATGTCGCGCAAACCGCGCCTGGCGTCGTCATGAACACGCAGGCCGGCTATGGAAACTTCGTTGCCGACGGCATGCCTGCCACCTCCAACCTCTTCTCCGTTAACGGACAAAATTATAATGATCCGTTCTTCGGAATCAATAATAGCGGCGCCTCCAACCTCTTATTGGGTTCCAACGATATTGCCGAGGCCAACGTCATAAACAGTCCGTATTCCGCACAGTACGGTCAATATGCCGGCACCCAGGTCACTTACATAACCAAGTCGGGAACTAATCAGTTTCACGGCGACGCCATCTATATGTGGAATGGCCGCGCCATGAATGCCAATCAATTCTTCAGCAACCAGGTCGGCCAGCCCACTCCCTTCAATAACTTCAATCAATGGGCGGTTGGCGTACAAGGTCCAATCTGGAGAAATCGCACATTTTTCGATGTCGACTATGAAGGGCTTCGCAATGTTCTGCCGACGGCAAGTACCCTCACCCTCATCCCCAGCCCGCAGTTTCAAGCCGCAACACTGGCTAACTTAGCCGCCGTCGGAAAGGGCGCGGAAATTCCTTTCTATAACCAGGTATTCGGCGTTTATAACAGCGCTCCCGGCGTGGGCGCTGCGACGCCGGTAGCACAGAATGGCGGCTGCCAGGACTTTACCGGTCTGCCCGCCGGCGTGCCGTGCGCGCTGCAGTTCCGCACCACGCCGCCCAATACCAACAAGGAGTATCAGTGGTCGGGACGCGTGGATCACAACTTCAGTGATCAGGATCATTTCTACATCCGCGTCTTACGAGACAACGGTTTTCAGCCGACTTTCACCAGTCCCTTTGGCGCAACTTTCAACGACGAGAGCAATCAGCCGCAAATGTCCGCGCAGATCTCCGAAGTGCACTCCTTCGGGGCCAATACGGTAAATCAGTTCAGCGGGTCGGCCCTCTTTTATGCGGCCGTGTTTCAACCCTCCAATCCCAGTGGCGCTCTTTCAGCCTTGCCCACATATGTCAACTTCTCCGGGACGCCCTTTTCTTCCGTCGGCGCGTGGGGTGAGCCGGGACCCTTCTTTTTCCCGCAGGGCCGAAGAGTGTTCCAGTATCAAGTCATGGACGATCTCTCCCACATCCGCGGCAAGCATACCTTCCGCCTCGGTTTTAGTTGGCTTCATGACAACATCACCGATCTCGATTTCGAGGGTCTCGCCGGCCCGATTAACGGTTCAATTACCACCACTCTGTCTGATTTCTTTAACGGCGCCGGCCCGAATACATCCTTAAATCAAGCTTTTCCTTCTTCGCCGGAACAAGGTTTACGTTTTAATACCTACGGCGGCTATATCGCCGATGACTGGAAGTTTAGTGAGCGCCTGACTGTGTCTTTCAATTTGCGGCTCGAAAGCTATGCCAACCCCACTTGCAACACCAACTGTTTTTCCCGTCTGTCGACCGCCTTCACTGGTATTCCCGTCGCAAATGCCGCTACCCTGCCGTACAATCAACTCATCCTCGCCGGCCAGCATAATGCGTATCCGAATACGCAGGCCGTGGTCTGGGAGCCAAGGATCGGTATCGCCTGGAGACCCGGTGGTGGAAAAACCGTCATCCGGACCGGCTTCGGTATCTTCGCGGATGAATTGCCCGGCGGGTTAGCGGAAGACGCCGCTTTTAATTCTCCGGGATTGAATGCGTTCACCATCGGGAACGGCGCAATTGCGCCCGGAGTCGCGGGAAGTCTCTTCACGACTACCGCGCAGGCCAATCAGGCGCTGCTGTCGCAGTTCAAGTCCGGGGGGAGTTTGACTTCGATCTCCCAATCGGTTCCCGGCTTTTCCGCGCCCAACTTTGACTCTTTCCCCAACTATTTCCACCAACCGACTTATTACAAATGGAACTTCGAAGTACAACAAGAACTCGCGGCTAAGATGGTCCTGACTGTGAATTACTCCGGCATGCACGGCGTTCACCTCCCCATGGCGGATGAGGGACTCAATGGCTACTGTCCCGTCAGTGTTTGCCCGAATGGTTTTATCGGCTTGCCTGCCGCTCCGCCGAATCCAGCGCTTGGCCTGGTAACACAGTATCTTACTGGTGGGACCTCCAGCTATCACGGCCTCACTCTCACTCTTCAGAGACAACTCTCGCAAGGTTTGACATTCAGCATCAATTACACTTGGAGCCACGCGCTCGATAATGTCTCCAATGGTGGGGTTGCCAATCTGCCTTTCGGCATACTTGACACTGACCCCAGCATCAACCTCCTCCAGAACCCATTCAATGCTCGCCAGAACTACGGAAGCGCCGACTATGACGTGCGGAATTATCTCAGCGCTAACTTTCTCCTCACCGATACGTTCCGCCGTGCCGGATTTAAATATGGCCCGAATCGCATCTTTGGAGGTTGGACACTTTCGAGCAATTGGTTCTATCGCTCGGGATTGCCTTTCAGCGCGGTCGACAATGCCGATCTGGCTCCATTGCTGGGTTTGAATTATGACGGCGCAATCTTTGCTTCACCCATCACTAACGTCTCGGCGAACTGCACCAATGCCGTGAACACTCCCTGCCTCAATGCTTCCCAATACGCAGCCAGTGGTTTGCTTACCGGCTTTGGAACCGGTGGCCGCAACACGTACCGCGGTCCGCACTTCTTCGACGTCGATATGGCGCTCATGAAGGACGTCATCATTGCCGAACATGTCACCTTCTCATTCGGCGCTCACGCGTACAATCTGTTCAACCATCCCAATTTCGATCAACCCGTCAACGATATTTCAAATCCTCAGTTTGGCTCTAGCATCGCCGCGGTAGGACCGCCCACTAGCCTTCTCGGTTCATTTGTGGGAGCCGGCAGTTCACCGCGATTCCTGGAAATTAAAGGAACCCTGCGCTTCTAAGTCGCTTCCGTCGCGGTAGCAGCCTGACTCGGCCCGCTACCGCGCCTTCCACCACACGTACGCTTTAGACCCAAACTACTAGCACATACCCTAGCATCGAACCAGCAAATGCGTTAGTATTCCTGACATAGCATTACTGATCGTTTTTTTAAAGTTCGGGCATTTCACCAGCGCCATTCTCCTAGGTTCGATGCGATAAAAGAAATGGAAAGGCTCAATATGATTGAATCAGCCGAGTTATCAGGGAATCCCCTAGGGACAATCCTATTGGTGCAGAATAGCGCCTCTGGCATGGAGGCGCTCGTGGCGCTTCTCGCTGCTGCCAACTTCGCCGTCCTCCAGGCCCGAAATGGGCCGGGAGCTTTAAGTCTTGCAGCTGAACATCAAGGAAAAATCGACTTATTGGTTGCCGATTTAACCATGGCCGGCATGTCCGCTTTTCATCTCGCCAAAGCGTTGAGACAATCTCGGCCGGACCTTCATGTCCTCTTTACTTCTGGCAACTTATCCACCTCAACCTTCGGCTGGGACTTGGTCCAGAAGCCATTCCTGCGGCGGAAGGCGCTGGAGATGCCCAACTAAGGTTAGTAGTCCGCGCGGCGGATCAAGCTGCGGTAGTAAGAGTTCGGGAAAAGGTTCCTCGGAGCGAACCAGAGGAGTTGCAGAGTATGCCCGAGTCGCTGGAAACGATCCTTGTTGTCGATGACGCCGAAGCCGAATTGGGTACCGTCGCTTCAGTTCTCATTCGCGCACAGTTCCGTGTCCTTGAAGCGGACGGCGCATCCCACGCCATCCAGCTCGCCAATACCTATGCGGGTAAGATAGATTTACTTCTGTCCGACCTGGAGATGCCGGTAATGAGCGGTCCGAACCTCGGCGATGAGCTAAAAAAGACCAGGCCCGATGTGCAGATGATGTTCATGTCCGGCATGGATGGCGGGGATCTGCTTGTGTTCGACCGCGCCTGGACAGTAATCGAACAACCCTTAGTGCCCGTCAAGCTCCCGGAGCTTGTAACCTCCATGCTCCATGCACCCAGTCGTTCACGCGTCGCCAACCCGTACACGACCTCGCCCGAGGAGATGCATGGGAAACCTTTGATGACCTTTAGAAGCTACGGACGCACTTCGCGGGCTCGCAAGAGATCGTCAGGCGCCGGTAGATAATTCGTCCCTCGGTCGATACTCCAAATCCGTCCCGCCACGTCTCAGCACTGGTACAGCCCCCAAGATACCCTAAGGAAGACTCGGGTCGCGACCACTGGCCGAATTGGAACACCCTGGTGGTTGGTGTAGTATCCTTTTTGCACTTGTACCAGGCCCCGAATCGGCTCGTTGTCTGAAAATACGTCACTTATAATTTGGCAAGCAGATTGCTTTTAGGGTTGGCGTGATTAGAATCAACAAGCTCAAGGTCGGCGATCTGCTCGTCACCCCACCAGTAAATTTCCTCTAAATTTCCTCGAACATCCGCCCGTTGCCTCTTCAAAAACGCCGACCCTGAGCTTGACAAACCCATTCGGGCTTTGTCTACCCTTACCGACAACTCCTCGTTGTGCCGGATTCCTCGGGATGTCATGATAGTGCGTTGAGGAGCCGAATGGAACTGGAGAGCAGTTACAATCTGCTGAACATCGTCAGGGACGACGGCATTCGTACCTATAACGCCATCGAAATCGCCTCCGGCCAGGAACTGCAGATTCATCTATTCGCCAAATCCGACTCACTTTCGGATCGTGCGCTTTTCAAAGCTCTGCGGGCCCTCCCGGTGAGCAAACGCCGGGACCTCCTGGAGATCGGGATCGAAGGTGAAATCCCTTATGTCGTTACCGAAAACCTGGCCGGCGACACCACCGCGCGGGAATGGCTCACCAGACTCTCAGGTATCGTCGCCAAACCATCGGACGCCATATTCCTGGCAGGTTCTTGGAAAACCGGTACTCCGATTCCCGAGGAACTGCTGAAGGCGTCACATGCATCCGCACCGCCCGTGCTTCCCTCGCCGAAAAAAGAAGCAGAATTATCACCTGACTATACGCGTGTGATGCGCGTCCCGCAAAACCTCAGCGCGCCTCCGGTTCCTTTGCCTTCCAACGTCGGAAAGCAGTCTGAACCAGAACCTGCGAGCGACCGTCCTCGGCCGGTTTCTGTGGAGCCCGTCATCCCCGAATCCGTGAAACAGCCGGAGCCGCAAGTCAGTCGGAAGCTGCAGCCGCCATTATCGGAACCCCAGTCCCTAAATCCTTCGCCGCCAACGGAGGAAGATGACGAGTTTGCGCGACTGTTCGGAACCGTGACGTCGCCAGCCGTTCCGTCCACCACGCCCCGTGAACCAGGAGAGTTCACGCGTCAATTTTTGGGTGTGGGTCCGGCGGACGCGCAGCCGGGTGTGACAGCCCCCTCTCCGCAAACTCCGAAGCGCGAGGAGCCTGGCGAGTTTACCCGTCAATTTCTCGCTGTTCATCCTCCTGAAGCGCCCCCACCTGCGTCGCCTCCACCGCAACAATCCGGAGATTCCACCAGCCGCTTCCTGCTTGCCCCTCAAACCGACCCGGTTCAGCCCTACCAGCCGGGCGCGGCCGTTCTCCAAAGCGAGACGCCGGCTCAAGAAGCGACTCAGCTGTATCAGGCCGTCCAACCGCCTGCGCCACCACCAGTGCTGCAAGCTGATGAGCCGTTGGCTGTGCAACCACCGCCGGTGCAGCCGTCTTCCGATGGACCCACGCGTCTTTTCCAAGCCGTGACACCTTTGACACCGCCGCCCGATCTTATGCCTCAACCAGGAGCGGGCAAAGAGCCTGGCGAATTTACGCGAATGTTTCCTTCCGCCCGGCAGGCGGGTTTGCCCGCCGGATCTGGATCGGATCCCGGTCTCGCTGCTCATCCGCCAAATAAAGAAGGCCCCAGCGAGTTTACCCGGTTTTTTCAATCGCCGATGCATCCCTCGGCGCCCGGCAATCAAAGTCCGCCGCCCTCAACGTTGGCGCCGCAACAGGTCAGCCGTCCGCCCGCTCAGCCGAGCGAGTTCACACAAATGTTCGGCAATCCCAACAAACCGCCTTCCGCGGCTTCGACACCAGATCACGCCTTTGGATCTCGGCAGCCCGTCTCCGGTGCCCCGGCGTCGGCCACCGGGCTTTTCTCTCTAGGCAAGTCCGCGCCGCCTCATGCCGCAGCCCGCGCGTCCAACCCCGCGCCTTCCGGCCCTGGGGAGTTTACCCGGATGATGTCCGCGTCTGCGCCGGCTACTCTCGGTCAGCCGCTCCGACCCTCGAATCCGCCCGAGCCGAAGGCGAAATCTAACATTTTGCTCTACATCGCAGGCGGCGCCGTGCTCCTGGCCATTCTTCTCATCATCGTGTTCTTCGCCTTACGGCGTTAGCCTTTAGTGGTCTGTCTGGCTGCGTAGCCACCGTCGGCAGGTGTCTCGAATTTCTAACCTGCGAGCCACCCGGGTGAGGGACTGGTCTGGCATTTCCGTCCAGTTAGTGGCGAACACAGAGCGAATTTCTCAGGATTAACTTCGCATCCGCATAACGAAGTACAACCCCGCCATCGCAAACACCACGTCGGGAGCCCATGCCGCCACAATCGGATCCAACTGGTTGACGTCGCCGATCTGCTCGAACAATCGGTCGACACCCCAATACGCCATCGCAATCCCGATACTGACGCCAATACCCGCCATGGCGCCCCGGTTCCCTACCAGAAATCCGAAGGGAATCGCAATGATCGCCATGATCAACGCAAATAACGGCACGGAAAACTTCTTGTAGTACTGCACGCGCAACCGCACCGTATCGAAGCCGCGTTGCTTTAAATCGCGGATGTAGTGCTTCAGTTCCCGGTAGTTCATCTCTTTGTCCTGCGTATCGGTGGTCAGGAACCATTCGGGATTCTCGGTCAACTGCGGAAAGCAGGCAGTCTGGAAGGTTTTATAATTCTTGTCGACAATGCCCTCCAACGCTTTCGATCGACCGTTATAGAACAGCCAGCTCTTCTTGTCGGGCTGCCATTCAGCCCGCTCCGCCGCAATCTCGCCGCGCAGATCGAAGTTGTTGGGATCGAGTTCGAAGACATACACCCCGAGCATCGCCTTCTTCTTGACATCGAAATACCGGTAGTAAAAAATTCGCGATCCTTGACCGAAAATCCACTTCTCCTCGGGATGTTCGTAGCTGCGAGTGTGCCGGTTCTTGATCTCGTCCCGCAACCGCTCCTGTTTCAGGTTGGCGCCGGGAACCCAGTAATGATCGAATGCGAAAAGGCCCACGCTTAGCAAAAGGCTGCCCATCAGGATCGGCACCCCAAGTCGCAGCAGGCTCACTCCGCAAGCCTTGAATGCCGTCACTTCATTGTTCTTGGTCAGTATCCCGAACGTCACCAGCACGGCCACCAGCACGCTGATCGGCAGCAGCATATAAATTAATTGCGGGCTCAGGAAAAACAAGTACTGAAAAACATGCGCCATCGGAATGTGATTCTTCACCACGTCGCCCAGCAGGTCGAAGAAATTAAAGATGTCGGTGAGCAGCACCAGTGAAAACAAAATCAGAACGAAGTAGAAGATGAAGCCGCTAAGGATGTAGCTGTCGACCAGCGAAAAGACGCTGAGCCTGGAGCTGAACCTTCGCGACGCCGCTGCCGGAGTTGCAGTCAACGGTCTGGAGACTTTGCGGTACGCTCGTGTGAACCAGCCTCGAATCGCGCCAAGAAGATCGGTATCGCCCGGCATCTCCAGACGCACCCAGAAGATCAGCCCGGAAATGCCAAACACTGCGTTGGGTAGCCACAGAGCCTCCTCTACCGGCAGCGTGTGCTGTTTGGCCAACCCGACCAGCGCGATAAACGCCATGTAATAGCAGAAGAACGACAGGAAGATGGCCCAGATATACCCGCTCGATTTCCCGCCCTTGCGCGCCGACGATCCCAATGGGATGCCCACCATCCCGAGAAACAGGCACGCAAATGGCAGAGCCAGGCGTTTCTGCAGTTCAATTCGCGATTCGATATTCTGCTCCCGGTCGTCGTTCGTACGCGGCGGCTTCCGCGTGAATGCCCATAGTTCTCGCGTCGGCATCTCGCGATAAGGATGCTCGGGCGCTTCGTTCTTGTCCACCGCGTCGAGCGCCTGCTCAATGTGGGGCGTCTTACTGGTGTAATCGACCCCATCCTTCGCAATCTCATGCGTGGTGGCGCCGCGCAGGGAAAGTTGCAGACGCTTGTTTGGAACGTCCGGAATCGCCAGGGCCTCGTACGCTGTGGTGACCCGCGGCCCTTCCGCCTGCTCTTTCAGGCCCTGCGTACGCTGCTCTGGGGGCGTCAGATCGGCCAGAAAGATATCGCGCCATTCTGTCACCGGTCCCGGCCGGATGTCGCCGATATAAAGGATAGTGTTCGGAAACTGTTCGTCAAACACGCGTGGCTGCACATCGGCCGTGAGACTCGACGCGATCAGCCGCTTGGCGACCTGCGACGTCTCGCGAATCGACTGCGGCGTCAGCCACACATATGCATAAATGCAAACTCCGGTCGCCAGCGTGGCGAAGAGCATCACCGGAGGAATAATCCGAAAACTCGGAATGCCGGCAGCCCTCATCGCCGTGATTTCGCCATCCGCCGCGAGCCGTCCCAATCCAATCAGGATCCCCACCAGAACGCCGAACGGAATGCTGAGCGGTAACACCGCCGGCAACGCCAGGGCAAACAGCTTCAGCACCGTCTGTGGCGTCGCCGAGCTGCGTACCAGCAGTTCGAACAGCTTGCTCGCAACCTGCTGCAGGAAGATGACAAAAGTCGTGAGAAATGTGCCTAGCAGCGCACTCGTCAGAATTTCGCGAAAAACGTAGCGGCTGAGAATCCTCATTGGCGGACTGTTAAAGACGTAAGTTCTGGCGCCGGAACAATCGGCAGTCTTGGCTGTTCATCCTCGACCCGCACCAGTTCAAGATCGTCGATCAAAAGTGACGGCGCGATCACGCTGGTCTCGGCCGTCTCTGACCCTGCGCCGATCAGTGCGAAAAGTTGCCCGTTCTCCAGATAATTAAAAACGTTGGTATCGTTTCCGGCAGCGATAATATCCTTCAACGAGCGAACGTTAAGCGCGCGAAATCGCAAGCCCCGCACCATCTCTTCCCGTCCGTCCTGATAAACACGATAGATCCTCAACGGCACGCTCACCGGCCTCGATCCGCCTGACCGGGCCGCACCGCTGATCATCCGGCGCACTTCCATACCCGATGCCGATGAGGGGAAATCCATCTTGCGAACAATCATCCCGAACGGTTTGTCACGCTGCTTCAACATCTCAACCAGTTTGGCCTTCAGTTCCGCAGGCGCGACAGCTTCGTTCGATTCGACGATCAGGTTGGTAATCCCCGCAACGCTATTCCCATAACTGCCTTGCAGCCGCGCGCGCGCATTGGTCGAGGGAAATCCCCGGACCGGTTGCCGCGTCAGCAGAAAATTCTTCAGCACGCCTTTGTCGATAATCGTCAATGGCTTCGCTTCGACCCCATCCTCATCCACTTCCATGGTTCCGAACAGCGGGTGCCCTTTCCACGTCTTCAAAGTCGGATCGTCCACTACGTGAAATGAGTCCGGCAAGACGCGGCTGCCGATTCGTCCTTCGAGTTCGCTCGCAGCCGCTCCACCCGAGTTCCCTGGATCGGTGACCGGTTTCCGCGAAAGCGCCAGATTGTGCCCCAATAGTTCCGCCAGAATCTGCGCGGCAGCCCTACCGTCGAAGAGCACCGGACCGGTATAATCCTCCGCCCGCGGAGCCGCGGCCAAGGTCGTCACCGTCGTCGCGAGTTCTTCCGCCAGATGCTTCAATTCCGCATCCGCCGGTAACCCGTCGAACCCCAGACAGTTGAAAATCACCGCGTCGCGCACCGTCATCCCATCCTTCGACTGTGCGCTTGTCTGCATCTTGAGCTCGGTCTCCTGTTCCGGGAGACGCAGTTCCCCGCCCTCCGACGTCACCATGCGTCGGGTGGCATCGAGCGCATCGAATTCCACTGTCGAGCCGTGAAGCTGAGGGTATTGGACGAAGACTGCGGAGAGAGCTTTGATTTTGGGAACCCATGCCTGCGCATCGAGCTTGACCGGTTTCCAATCGAGCACCATTTTGGCCTGCTTCGCCATGCTGAAATCCGGCAGCTCTTCGGTGACCGAAATATTTTTCAAGGCCGCATGCTTACGCGAAATCGTCTCCAGCGCGGACTTGTATGCCTGGTCCGTGGCCAGCCAAAACGCGTGGCGCAAGGTGGAATAATCGTCGTCCAGCGGAAAGCTCGCCCCGGACCGGCCTGAACCACCACGGCCCCCGGCGTAATCGGTATTGTCAAACTGCGGACTACCGATCCGGACGTGCACACGCGGAATGCGAAATTCGCTCGATTCCACGCTTTCGATCCCGTCCAGCACAGCGGAAACCTGAATGCGCCGCCCGTCCTCAATCGTATATTGAATGTAATAAGGCTTGTCGAGTGAGTTGAATTGCAGCGTCATAGAGCGCTGCAGTTCATCCCGCATAGCTTTCAACACCATGTCGTCTGCGGCAGTAAGAACAGGAGCAAAACCCAGACACCCCACCGCAAGTCTGTAGAGCAGACCTTTGGCCTGCTTGCTTCTCGTTCTTGTCATCCGCCAGGCTCCCGGTAGCCGGCAGCCGTTCGCCACTCGCATCATTGGCCACCTCCTGTGCCCATCGGCGGAGGCGGCAGAATGGGCGGCCGGTTTTGCGACTTCTCCATCTTCTCGATCTCGATCTCCGATACCAGAATCGCGGGTGAAACTACCGCAACCGGGACCCACCCGGATTCTGCGCCGCAATAGCCATTGAACACTTCTGTGCGGTCGGATGTGGCAACGATCTTGTTGAAGCTTGCCAGTGGAGTGCCCACCATATCCGCGCCCCGAATGAGTTCGTCTGGACGCCCGTCCGCATAGATCCGGTAGACGATCACAGGGACCACTTTAAATGCCTGCATGCCGGCCCTCTGTGTAGTGGTCAGTCCACTGGTAATGTCCTGGAAGAACAGCCCATAAGGCTTGTTCTGTTTGCGAACCTCGGCGATCAGCATCTCGCGCAGTTTCGCCTCAGGCACCGTCTTATCGCTCTTGACAATGAGGTTTGATTGGCGCGATACCACTTCATAACCGGGCGTGCGTCGACCATGCCCGTTAGATGCGTCGAAACCCTGTATCGGGGTACGTGACATCAGGAAAGATTTTAAAATTCCTTTATCGACCGCCGTCACCGGCTGGGCCGCCACGCCTTCGTCGTCAAACGCAAAGAAACCGTTAAGATCGATGCCTGCGATCTTCTTCACGGTCGGGTCAAATACCACGGAGAGAAAGGTCGGCAGCACCTGTTCCCCGACACTCTTGGTAAATGTCTGGCCTTCGCTTTCGTTCTTCTGTCGATGTCCTTCTATGCGATGCCCGAAGATCTCGTGAAAAAAGACGCCCGACGCCCTCCCCGAGAAAATCGCCGGACCGACGTACGGTTCTGCCACCGGAGCCGTCATTAACGCTTCCACTTCTTTAGCCAGCTTCTCCGCGTCCGCCTTCATCACCGCTTCGGAAGGAAGATTCGAGGCATCCACCGCGTCGTAAATCACCGAATTTCCCAGGTTCATGCCGTCATCCGCGCGAGTCGACGCGGTGATCATCACGCGGGAAAATCCGCGGCCGTGCTGCACGCGAGTGCCTTCGGAGTTCACGAAGTAGCGTTCGTCCGTCTGCGCCGCGATACTGACGCCCGACGTCAGTATCTTCGGGTGCGCCCGGAAGACCGCCGAAACTTCGCGCATACGAGCGGTCCAAAGGTCCCGTTCAAACGGCGGATGAGTTACCGGCTCGACATGCACCGCGACCGGCGCAGGAGAGAAATCGTCCGACTTATCGAGCGCCGCAACGTTCACCTGCTGGCTCGTCTTGATCTTGATCAATCGCTCAGCCGCGGAACGATACGCGCGATCAGTCTCGATCCACGCCAGTTGCTTGACGGCCGCCGCTCCGCCTTCAATCGGTATCGTTACGGCTGCGCTGTATTGAGGAGCCGCGCCGTTGATGATGTGATAATTGTCGAGCTTGGGGCTGCCAACCCGTAGACCCACATCCAGAATTCGGCTATGGGAGTCGTTATGCGAGCTGATGTCGCCTAGGGTGGCGGATACGGTGTGAGAATCGAGGTCGGTGACTTCGTAGGAAATGAAGTAAGCGGGAGGATCGGCCTTATCCTTCAGGATATGAAAATTGCGATCCAGTTCGTTCGCCAGCGTGTCAAGAAGAGGGCTGGGAGGTGCGGAATGGAGGCCCGATCCCACCAGGATGAGGGCACAGACAAGACGCTTCATTGATTCTTCCAATGTACCAGTCCCGCGAGACGGCCTTTAGGTACCGTCGGGCCGGCTATCGTTTTTCGCAGTCCGGCGGCTCCAAACGTTCGCAGCCAGCCCCCGATGCGTACGGGTTTTCACATGTATTTAACCTGGAAACTGCTACCCTGAACAGGCAGCCCGGCGAAATTCAGCAAGCGTCGGGATCACAAACTTGAAAGGAATTTATATGTCCATCCACGCAGAAGCGGATCTGATTCTCAAGCTCTACGAATTGCGCCGGGAACCCACCATGCGGGCAGCCCGTGACTGGTTTTTCATGAACTTCAATCCACAATCCATGGCCGATCTCAACGCAGCCATGTTTAGCGAACATAGCGGCCACGTGCGCATGGTGATGTCCTATTGGGATATGGCTGCGGCCATGGTGAACCACGGAGCCATCAGCGTGGACTTTTTCAATGACACCAATGGCGAACATATTGGAGTCTTCGTCAAACTCGAACCCCTGCTCGGTGAGGTTCGAGCGGCATATGGACCACAGTTCTGCGCCAATCTGGAAAAGTTAATCGACGCAACTCCGGATGGACGCCAAAAAGTGGCCAAGATGCGCGAGCAGTACAAGGCGATCCGGGCCCAAATGGCTGAGCAGCAGACCTCGGTCGCCGCAAAGGCGTAGAGCAAATGCGTTAGCGGCCTGCGGCATCGCAGGCCGCTTGAATCGTTTGTCTCAGTGCAGTATCATAAACGTATGACCCAAATAGATCCAGCCTGGGTATAGAGCATCCGAATGGACCGGCCACTCCTGGCCGCGCAGGTCTCCCCCGTTACAGTCCCGCCCTGTGAATTTTCGCGGCGAGCACGTCGAGTTTCGGTCCATAAATCGCATCCGTACTCAGTTCCAGCAGGTCGCCCTTCCTATCTCCTGCGAAGCCCGACCTTTTCTCCGGGGCAGCATTCACTGCCTTTTCCAACGTTTCGAAACTTCTCCTCAGCAGTTCCGCCTTCAGCCCCGTATCCGCTTCGAGCGACGCCAGGCGGGATAAGCCGCAAGACAGATTGTAATCGATAGACGTCGCCCTTCCCGGTAGCGGCGTGTCCTCCCAATTCGTGCACGTCTGCGCTAACGTCAACTTTTCTGTTGCTGCCTGAAAAAACTTCTTCGCCTCCGTCGGCTTCACCGCGATCTGTTCGATGGCTCTAAGATGGTCGATGCGCGCCAGGTTATAGTGCGCGCATTGTTGTTCCGCCTTGATCCCCACGCTCTGCTTGAAATACTTCTCGGCCGCCGTCATATTGGCCGGAACCGTCGTGAACATTGCCATGTAACCCTGTTCATTCAAGGCCCGAAAATCGTCGGACGCTGGGTCGGCGCGAGTGAGATAGAACTTGGCGCGAACCAGATCGTTCGGGTCCTTCACGGCGTCTTTCCGATACTTGTCGGCGTAGAAGCGGCTGAACCCGCGAAAGATATAGAACAGCCTTCCCGGACTCGATATCGCGACGAATTCGAGCGACGCCACGCTCTTCTCGTAATAGTAGATCTCCTGGCGCTCGTAATCCTCCAGCATCTCGTAGAAGTTGCCCGTATTGGCGGCCGATTTGAAGCGCCGCTCGAGCTTGGAGGACATTTGACCCAAAGCCTGTTCGAACCCGGCGAACATCGGAAACTGCGCCTCACACTCCGTCCTGAACTGGTTGAAATCGTCCTCCGCGGATTTCTTCAAATCTCCCCGCGAGGTCTTCAAATCACCCTCCGTCTTGCTCGCCAGGTCCGTGACCACCTTGAGTGCATCCTTCGCCTGGCCTTTCAGTTCCTGCAGGTTCAGGTAAGAATAGACAACCTGAGAAAGACTGTACAGCGCACCCAGCCCGATGATGACCGTCAGCAGCCACCGATAACCGTCCGCGTCCCTTCGCTGCTCGTCGAGCGCCAGTTGCAATTTGGCAGCTTCGTCGCGTAGTACCGCCGCCTGTTCCTGAAGCGCTTTCGGATCACTCGCGGCCAGATTCGTCGGATTCGGTCTGCTAACAGGAGTTTGCGCCGCCAGCCCGCCCGCGACGACTAACGCGTAAAAGCAAGTGACAATGAGCGCAAAGCCCAGAAGATAGCGCACGCCATCCGCCGCGATCCGCGGAATGTTGAGTGCCGGTCCATCATTGTGGTCTGCGGGAACTTGCAACCCATCCATCTTACATCCGGCATGCCCCTCGCAAGGTCTCGTCGGTGGTGTCCTAAGGTTGTGTTGGTCTCATTCTGTTGTAACTGCAATAACAGCAACCGCTTGCTATTCGTTCCTCCAGTTGCTACCGTGGGATACATGGAGAACCCACTATTAACGACCCTGCGGTCGCTCGTCCTTCAAGCCAAGCACAACCTGGAATCCCTGGAACTTGAGGAGCCGCGCGTCGTGCGATCCCGCGAGCTTCTTGATGCTGCCGTGGCGCTGGTGGATGACCTGATTGCTACGCCTGCTGCTGCCGTGATCGGCGCGAAGGGCGGCAAGGCCACGGCGAAGCGCATGGCGAAGAAAGACCCCGACTACTACAAGCGGATCGCTGGGATGAGGAAGAAACGGGCCGGAGGCAGGCCGAAGAAAAAGAAATCCTGATAGAATCTGTTCCATTGCCACGGCCAAAGATTCAGATATCAGATTCCGAATGGAGTCTAGTCCCCATAGTTATTAGTGCGCCGAAGAGGCTTGGGCTTAGTTTGCTCGAAATCGGTAATATCGTTAGAAATGTGAAGCCGGCTCCGAAAGGAGAGATCGGGAACGACGGGGAATGGCCGTTTGTCCATGCAAATCCCACTCGATGGCGCACTGACGCCAATAAAATTACGCCTTAGCTGTAGTAGCGGATACCATGTACCAGAGACGTGGACGAGTGCGCTGATCATGTTTAATAAACGGGTCGATGGGATAGATTATCACGTTAGGGCAAGTGACGGTTTCGGGGGAGTAGTACGCGGTTGGCATCGCCACCAATGGAGCAGCGAACAGAGAAGCTGTGAGGCGTTTCGTGTCCCGTTGCCAGACTTTACGCCTGGGCGGTCGGTAGAGGATTTCATCGCTAGCGTGTGCTCTGTAATGAATGTCATACTAGAGCAGGAGGTGCACCCATGGTAAACTGTGAGACACTCCGCGGGTCCATGACGCGCTTTCTGCAATCTGAAACTGAGGTCGTTTCCAACAGTACCTACTGCATCTTAAGCCTTCCGGTTCGCGTCCTTGATGGCGCGAATGCTGAGGTTTTTGTTCAAGAAGTCGGATCGGACAGTTATCTTGTGCATGATGGCGGCCGATCTCTTTCTCGCCTGAGGTCTTCAGTAAGGGATGATTGTCTCTGCGGGCAAGGAGGCAGCTCTCGCCTTACTCGCCAAGCGAATGGGTGTTGGCTTCGAAAAGGGCGCATTCACAGGCTTAGCGAAGAAAGAAACAATCGAGGAGGTTGCTTTTTCCATTGCACAATGCGCCAGCATGGCGATGTACGAGCTTGTGCGTCACTCGGCCTTTGTCGAAGACGACACAATCCGTGCTCGTGCCGGAAAAGAAGTAGACAGTTGGTGTGCCCGGACGGGATACTCACGTCACCGATCATTCAAGGCTTCTGGTGAGATTCGACAGTACAGCTTGGACTTTGTGATCGACGCGAGCCCTCGAATCGCAATCGACGTCCTAATACCCACCGTAAGCACCGTTTCGGCAATCGACCGATACACCGCACAGGTATTAGACCTCAGGCAAGCTGCCGACCGCCGAAAATGGCGGCGGATTGCCGTATTAGGGCATCCCCAACTTTGGAATGCCAAATCTCGCATAGCCGTAGGGAAACTGTGCGATGGGAACATTGCTGAAATTGCCGATCCCTCGGATTCCCCGGAAATGTTCGAGCAATACTCGATTTCAGCGGTTCTCGACTCTATCAATCGAGCCGCCTGAACCCCTGTCTCCAACGCTAAAAAAACTATAGGAGATTTACTTTCTCTATTGAAAACAGCAAGCGCTTGCTGAATGCTGTGTTTATGGAAGCCACTCAAGCCACCGCCCGAATCTGCGATGCCTGCAACGCGCCTTGCGCCAAGGCTGGCAAGCGGGCGGATGGCTTGCAACGGTACCGCTGTGCGTCGTGCGGCAAGACCTACAGCGATGCCAAGGAACAAGACAACCTGTTTGCCAGCAAGCAGGCCGTGGACGATTCTAAGGCAATCCTAGCGCTGCAACTGTTGGTCGAGGGAAACAGCGTCCGCAGCACTGAACGGATCACCGGAATCCACCGCGACACGATTTCGGCCTTGCTGGTGAAGGCTGGTGAAAAGTGCCAGCGCCTGATGGCTGAGCGGATCGCGAATATCCCTGTTCGTGATATCCAGTGCGACGAAATTTGGTCGTTCGTCGGCAAGAAGGAAAGCCGTCGTGTACTTGGCGACAAGGATTATCACTTCATCGGCGATGCGTGGACGTTCATCGGGATTGAGCGCCACACGAAACTCGTTCTCGCGTACGAACTCGGCAAGCGCAACACCAAAAGCGCGTGCCGGTTTATGCAAAAGATCGCGCTGGCTACCAGCCCGGAACATCACTTTCAGATTTCAACGGACGGTTTCGCGCCTTACGAATACGCCATCGGCACTCAGTTGGAGGATCGCGTGGACTACGGACAACTGATCAAGGTTTTCAAGAATCCGACACCGGAGGAACAGCGCCGCTACAGTCCCGCGCGGATTACTTCCGTCACCGCCAAGGAAGTCATGGGAGACCCAGAATACGACCTGATCTGCACTTCACACATCGAACGTCAGAACGGATCTCTTCGCCAGTGGTGCAAGCGCCTCACTCGGTTGACCTACGCCTTCAGCAAGAAGTGGGGCAACCTGGATGCGGCTCTCGCGCTGCACTTCGCCTACTACAATTTCTGCCGCATCCATCGTTCGATTCGCATGACGCCCGCCATGGCATCGGGGATTACGGGCCACGTGTGGAGTTTGGCGGAACTGCTGGCCTGAGGGAGAATGGATTTATATCTCGTATACTGAAGTCGGGTTCTCTTAAATGTCCACCAGCAAGATCCCAGACGAAACGACGAACGCATACTTCCAGAAGCGCGTAGAGCACCTGACGAAGCGGCTCGTCGATGTTGCCGAATCCCTCTTTAGCAAAGAATCGACGGCGGAGCGTAGAGAATTCGAGGAGCACATAGAGAGGCGGCTGCAAAATGGCGCAAAGTTTATTCCTCGAAAAAGACAGTCCCGTTGAGTTTCTCTATCTTGATAGACAGCGGATTGCCTCTCTGACTGGCCAACTGTCCGATCACGGCATGCTCGTCGGATTAAAGTCTGTTGCCCAAAAAACCCAGAGCAAGGAAGGCACTGCAGAAGGGAATTTAGGCGTCGCGAAGGCAGGGACGAAACTCGCTGGAACATCTTCGGAGTCGTCCGAGGAGACCTATGACCCATTTTGGGCACACGCATATTCGTTTCTGCAGGATCTGGAGGCGAATTTTGCCGTACCATTAGAGGCGGCCCGAATAGGATCGCTGGTCAAGTTCAATGGCTTCGTCCAATTTCTGGATCTCAAAATGATGCGTAATCTATGGGAGCCAACATTCCGAGCATTTCTTTCCCAGACCTCGGGAACCACACAGCCCATACCTTCCTCCAGGAAGAAAAGACGAGAACAACAGCGACCGGAACAGAAAATCCCGGATGCGATGAGGTTTGGGCTTGACGTTCTCAAGGAGGCCCCACATCTGTTGCACCTGACGTTCCTGTCTCAGGATGGGTTCCGATTTTGGTCGGCAGTACAGCCGGACTATCTGACCATTAGCAGCGACGCCCTAACAATGAAATTCGGCGCAACTATTGACGGCGTCTGGACAGTAGTTGGAATCGTTGACGGGAGAATCGGGGACGCTCCAGCGCCATGGAGTATCAACCCCGTGCTAGATGGCGTCGCGACGGCAATGGCCGGGCTCAGAGAGGCCATCGGCCGCCCCAAAAATTACTGGGGCCTGACTCCGATCGCAATCTATGCACCGTTGGTAGGAATTTCTCAGGCTGAAGCGGAACTTCCAGATCCGTCCGCTGCATAAACAACCAACACAACGTCAGGACACTACCGTCTCGTCGTTATGGTATATTTATTCATAGCGGTGAATAAATAACCATGTCGTTACGAGCAGGCATTGTCGGCTTCAGAGGCTACAGCGGAGCAGAGCTGGTAGCCATTCTACAAAAGCACCCCAGCGCGACTCCCGTACTCCTCGAGCATCGCGAAGATAGCCCAGCCGGACCTAAACTTCGGCGCCCTTCCAAAACAGCTCAATTTCCCTGCACTCGCGAAGCGATCGGTGACGCGAAACTCGACGTTGTGTTTCTCGCCACACCTCCCGAACCTTCCATGGAGCTCTCTCCCTGGCTCCTCGATGCAGGTATCCGCGTCATCGATCTTAGCGGCGCTTTCCGCCTGGGTACCACCACCCGCTACAAAACCTGGTACAAAGCCGAACATACCCAACCAACGCTCCTCGCCCAAGCCGTCTATGGGCTGCCGGAATTCTGCCGCCAGCGGATTGCCGGAGCGAAGCTGATCTCCAATCCAGGCTGCTATCCGACCGCTGCCAACCTGGCCATCCGGCCGCTCGTCGACGCCGGCATCATCGACCGTGCCGCCGGCATCGTCTGCGACGCCAAATCCGGCGTCAGCGGTGCCGGACGTAAGCCAAGCCTGAAGACCAGCTTCTGCGAAGTGACAGAGAACTTCTCTGCCTACTCCATTCTCGATCACCGGCATGTGCCTGAGGTCCTCATGAACTCCGGGCTCGAAGAGTCGCGAGTTCAGCTTTACTGCGCATCTGCTACCAATCGACCGCGGCATCCTCGAGACCATCTACTTCCGCGCCAAAAACGTTAAATCCGCCCAAGACCTCATTCAAATCTATGAAGATCGCTACTCACGCGAGCCCTTCATCCGCCTCTACGAACCAGGCCAAGTCCCCGATTTGCATGCGGTCAGGCATACCAACTTCTGCGACATCGGCGTGACTTTCGATGCGGCGACCGGTAGAGCCGTTGTGGTGAGCGCAATCGACAATCTGGTCAAAGGCGCAGCCGGTCAAGCGGTTCAGAATATGAATTTGGCGTTCGGCTTGCCTGAGACTGAGGGACTGCTGTGAAACTCGTCATTAAATTGGGTGGGACCTTACTCGACTCCGCCGAATCGCGCAAGCGGATCGCACACGAGTTAGCCGCGGTACACGCGCAGCACACCCTCGCCGTCGTGCATGGCGGCGGGAAACAGATGACGCGCTATTTGGAAGAGCGCGGCATCCAAAGCAAGTTTGTGAACGGCTTGCGGGTCACCACGGACGAAACGCTCGACGCCCTCATCAAAGTGCTGGCAGGCAGCGTCAATCAGCATCTCGTGGCCGCGCTCATCGAAGCGGGCGTGCCGGCCGTGGGGCTGAGCGGCGTCGATGCCAATCTGGTGACCGCTGAGCAAATGGACCCAGCATTGGGTGCGGTGGGTAAAGTCACCCAAAGTCGCGCAGAATTGTTGAATATCCTTACAATTAATCGCTATTTACCAGTCGTAGCGTGTCTCGCAGGAGACGGACGCGGAGGCTTCTTCAACGTCAACGGCGATCAGATGGCTGTCGCTTGCGCTACCGCGTTTGCCGCGGATCGGTTAGTATTCCTCACCGATGTAGACGGTGTCCTCGATGCCGGCGGCAACACTCTTGCCGAGCTCGACCCTCCCGGGCGTCGACCGGCTGATTCAGTCAGGCATCGCCAAAGGCGGCATGCAAGCCAAGCTAAATGCAGCGGTATCAGCGATTAACGGAGGAGTTCCCGACGTCTGCATTATCTCGGGCCAGCGTGCCGGAGGAGTCGCCGAATTGCTCGCCGGCACAGTCCGCGGGACGCGCCTGTCGGGTGCCCGGAAAGAGGCCTCTAATGCTTAGCGCCCTCACCGCGGATTCGGTCTTAGAACGGCGTTCCGCTGACTCCGCGGTAACCGTCAGGAAGGCGGTAATGCATGACATCCAGCCGATTCTTGACCTCATCAACTCGTACGCGGCAAAGGGCATAATGTTGCCCCGCACAGAGTTCGAAATGTCTGAAAATATCAGGGATTTTTCCAAGCAAGGACAGTAAACTGAACCAATAAACATAACA
>CAVZRE010000020.1:0-19674 GCA_963777595.1 Terriglobia bacterium | reverse complement strand
GGAGCCGGTCTATCGCGGCGCATTGCCCGAAGGCATCGATTGCCAGCGATGCCACGGTCCAGGCGCCGCGCATGTGCGAGCAGCGCGTTCGGGAGCCAAGAACGTGCGAGAGACGATCTCGAACCCGGCTCGCTTGAGCGCGAACCGGCAGATGGAAGTGTGTATGCAATGTCATCTCCAGACTTCCGCGGAGCCCTTGCCCGGTGAACTGCGGCGCTTCGGTCGCGGTCCCTTCTCCTACCGTGCGGGCGAGCCGCTGACGACGTTCAAGCTCTATTTTGATAAGGCCGCGGATGCGCCGCAAAGATTCGAAATCGTGAGTTCGGCATACCGGTTGCGGCAATCGCAGTGTTTCTTGAAGAGCGGTGGCAAACTGGTCTGCGAGACCTGCCACGATCCGCATGCCATTCCGCGAGGTCTGGCCGCGGTGCTGCATTACGACAAAGTATGCCTGCAATGTCATAATGCCGCGATCCAAGCCTTAATCGCGCACGGCAAGCATACACGCGCCGCGGACTGCGCCGGTTGCCACATGCCCAAGCGGCGGACGGAGGACGTGGTCCACGCGGTGATGACCGACCACCTGATTCAGAGGCTCAAGCCCGCAGGCGATCTGCTGGCGTTCAAGGATGCGGAGACTACGGTTCAGCCGTATCGCGGCGAAGTGGTGCCATATTATCCGGCGCACGTCACGAAAGACGATGCTCTGATCGTAGCGGCGGCGCAAGTCGTGAACAACAGCAACTTGGATGCTGGGATTCAGCGCCTGAGGGAAGAAATCGCTCAGGGAAGCAAGAGCGCGGAGGCCTACATCGCCCTGGGGGATGCTTCGCGCCACAATGGGCACCCGGCCGAGGCGGCGCAGGCGTATGAAAATGCGGCCAAACTGGACCCGGCGTCGGCGCGTGCCCTGCGCAGTTGGGGGGTCGCTCTCAAAGAAGCGGGGCAATTTACGCAGGCTGCCGGGATTTTGAAGCAGGCGGTGCAGAAGATGCCCGACGATCCGGAGAACTGGTATGAACTTGGGTTGCTCGATTCCGAGCAAGGCAGGCCGTCAGACGCTGTCCCGGAACTGCGAAAGGCGTTGTCTCTCGATCCCGATCTGGCGGTAGCGTACAACAATCTCGGTGGCAATCTGGCCGCGATGGGCCAGATGGACGCCGCGCAGTCGGCGTTTCGCGAGGCCCTTCGCATCGATCCTTACGATGGTTCGGCTCATGGCAATCTGGGAAAAATCCTCGCGTCAAAGGGCGCCCTCCGTGACGCCGCCGTGGAGTTGGGGAAGGCGGTCAAATTGACGCCCGCGGATGCGCAGAACCATTTTCTCTACGGCTTGGTGCTGGCCCAGATCAACCGGCTTGACGACGCGGCGCGACAATTGCAACTGGCCGCGGCTGGAAAGGACCCTGCTGTGGCGCGGCGGGCGACCGATGCCCTCCGCCAGATCAAAACACAGCCTTGAGCGGCTAGGATGCGCCGCTGCATCCATATACAATGAAAGCGCAAATATGCATCTCGTTCCCACTCAAGAGGAAGTCGTCCGCGTGCTTCGCGAGACTGGCGCTCTTCGCGAAGGCCACTTCGAATATCCCGGCGGACTGCATTCCAATGAATATCTGCAGGTCCCTATCGCCATGCGATCGTACCAGCATCAGCGGATGCTGACGGTTGGTTTGAGCCGGTTGCTGCGGTCTCATCCGGAAATCCGCGCCATCATTCCCCACCTGTCCATTGTGGCGCCTGCCACCGGCGGACTTCCGGTCGCTTACGGTCTGTGCGAGGCTTTGCGTGCTCATCAGGTCTATTGGGCGGAGCGCGAGGATCGCAGCCAGCCACTGCGGTTCCGCCAATACCTTGAAACTCGTCCCGGAGAACAGGTGATTCTAGTCGACGATATTCTCCGGACCGGCCACAATCTCGGGGAGATGAAAGCGCTGCTCGAAAAAAACGGCGCCACGGTTGTCGCCATCGCCGTCGTGATTTACCAGCCCACTCCCGAAACTCCAAGCTTCGGGTCGCTCCCCTTTTACTACCTTGCGAAGCTGGAGGGCAGATACTACACTGACTCTGCAAATTGTGAACTGTGCCGTAAGGGAATACCCTGTGAGAAGGTCTGGACGTAAATGTACCATCTAAGGTATTAATTGGTTTGCAACACAGCGGCAAGCCATTGACTATAAAGGCATTTTAAGAAAGTTACGTGGCCTGCTTAATTTGAGTGCATTTCGTAACAGAGCCAATGCAGAGAGGTACTTACGTAGTATCCGCAAAGGAGTTTTCCACGCCGTTTTCCACAGGAACGATGAAAACTCGGCGTCCAAATATTGTAATTACATCCGCATTACATCCGCGCGCGGTGGAATTTATGGCTGCCATCGCTTTCTAGGCCTTAGATAAGGTTGAGGGGCTCGCCCCCGCCCGAAGCCCCGGACGCACGCAGAACCAATGTGCTCGACCATTGTCAAGCAACGGTAAGCAATAAACAATCGATTTTGGTGTCGGTGATCCGCTAAAGAAACTTGACAACAACGCACTAACATTCCATAATAGCTTCAGAGCCAAACTGAACTAGGAGGCGCTCAACACATCTTATGGGTAAAATCATCGGAATCGATTTAGGAACCACCAACTCGGTGGTCGCTGTTATGGAAGGCGGACAACCTACCGTCATTGCCAACCAGGAAGGAGCACGTACAACTCCATCCGTCGTGGCGTTCACCAAGAGCGGTGAAAGGCTGGTCGGGCAGGTTGCCAAGCGCCAGTCCATCACCAATCCCGAGAATACCGTCTTCTCGATCAAGCGGTTCATGGGACGCCGCTATGACGAGGTTAACGAAGAAATGAAAATGGTCCCGTACAAGGTGATGCGCGGCGACAACAACGATGTGCGCGTAGACATCAGCGGGAAAAAATACTCACCGCCGGAAATTTCGGCCATGATCCTCGGCAAGCTGAAGGAAGCGGCTGAAGCCTATTTGGGCGAAAAGGTGACCGAGGCGGTGATTACCGTACCGGCCTACTTTAATGACTCCCAGCGGCAGGCCACCAAGGACGCGGGTAAAATCGCCGGCCTTGACGTGAAGCGTATTATCAATGAGCCGACCGCGGCTGCTCTGGCCTATGGCCTCGACAAGAAAAAGAACGAGACCATTGCGGTCTACGACTTCGGCGGTGGCACGTTCGACATCTCGATCCTCGAAGTCGGCGATGGCGTAGTCGAGGTGAAATCCACTAACGGCGATACTCATCTTGGCGGAGACAATATCGATCAGCGCATCATGGAATGGCTGATCTCCGAGTTCAAGAAGGAGCAGGGGATCGAACTGTCGCGCGATCAGATGGCTTTACAGCGGCTGAAAGAAGCATCCGAGAAAGCCAAGATGGAGCTTTCTACGCTGCTCGAGACTGAGGTCAATTTGCCGTTCATCACGGCCGATCAGACTGGTCCTAAGCACCTGGTGATCAAGCTGACCCGCTCGCGTTTCGAACAGATGTGCGACGATATTTTCCGGCGCGCAGTCGGGCCGTGCGAGCAGGCGATCAAGGATGCTGGCGTCAGTCCGTCGCAGATCGACGAAGTGGTGCTGGTTGGCGGTTCGACGCGTATTCCCAAGATCCAGGAAATGGTGAAGAACCTGTTCGGGAAAGAGCCGAACAAGACTGTGAATCCGGACGAAGTCGTAGCGGTCGGCGCGGCGGTTCAGGGTGGTGTGCTGGGCGGCGAAGTGAAGGATGTATTGCTCCTCGACGTGACTCCGCTCTCACTCGGAATCGAAACCTTGGGCGGTGTGTTCACCAAGTTGATCGATCGCAATACGACCATTCCGACGCGGAAGAGCGAAGTTTTCTCGACGGCAGCGGATAATCAGACTTCGGTCGAAATCAAGACTTACCAGGGCGAGCGCGCCTTGGCTCGCGACAACCGCCTGCTGGGCGTATTTCAGCTGGTCGGGATCCCCTCCGCCCCCCGCGGAATTCCGCAAGTCGAGGTCACTTTTGACATCGACGCCAACGGTATTCTGAACGTGACGGCGAAGGATCGCGCGACCAACAACGAGCAGAAGATCACCATTACCTCCTCTTCGGGTCTTTCGAAAGATGAAGTGGAGAAGATGGCGAAGGACGCCGAGTCGCACTCGGCCGACGATCGTAAACAACGCGATCAGATCGAGGCTCGCAACCGGGCCGATGCGATGGTCTACAACGTTGAGAAGACGCTGAAGGAGCATCGTGACAAGATCGGTCAGGACGATGCCAAGAACATCGAAGATGCTCTCGAAGAAACCAAAAAGGCCATGAACGAGAACGATCCGGCCAAGCTCAACGCGGCTACCGACAAATTGACGACGGCCAGCCATAAACTGGCGGAGGCGATGTACAAATCGACCTCCCAGGCCGGTGGAACTCCTCCCAGCGACGGTGCGGGACCCGGTCCGGAGCAGGACAAAAAGAAAGATGATGTGGTCGACGCGGAGTTCGTCGACGTAGACGACAAGAAGTAATTATTATTTGACAGACTTTTTGTCTGTCTGTGGCGCAGCGGTCGTAAGGCCGCTGCGCCGGAACTTTAAATTCTTATGCCAGCCGCGCCAAAACACGACTACTACGAGACCCTCAAGGTCCCGCGCAACGCTTCGGCGGACGAGGTTCGCAAGTCATACCGCAAACTCGCCCGGAAGTATCATCCCGATCTCAATCCCGGCGATAAGGCGGCTGAAGAGCGCTTCAAGAATGTCCAGGAAGCCTACGACATTCTCAGCGACCAGAAGAAGCGGGAGATGTACGATCAGTACGGCTTCTATTCGGAAAATAGCTATCCAGGAGCCGGTCCCGCGCCGGGGCCTGGTGCCCAACAAGCGCCGAACATGGATTTCGGCGGCTTCGATTTTACAGACTACTTTACACGCGGCGCTGGCGGGGCGAACGCCGGAGCCGGGTCGTCCGGTCCCCGCACGCGCGATACCGGCGGCGGGTTCAAGGACATTTTTTCTCAGTTTTTCAAAGGCGGCGGGGAAGAAGAGCCGGTGCAGGCGGAGAAAGGTTCTGACCTCGAATATGCCCTCTCCATCGACTTCTGGCAAGCCATCCGGGGAACTCAGGCGACGATCAACGTTACCCGGCACGAAGTTTGCCCTACCTGCCACGGCCTAGGCAACAGTTCGACCGGATCGGCTACCTGTCCCGAGTGTAGTGGGAGTGGTCACGTCACTCAAATGGCCGGAGCGATGAAGTTCAACCTTACATGTCCCCGGTGCGGAGGAAAGGGACGCTTAAGCAAATCCTGCCCGACCTGCCACGGTGATGGACGCGTGTCGAAGACTGAAGTTGTCGAGGTTCGCATCCCTGCCGGTGCCCAGAATGGGTCCCGTTTGCGCGTCGCGGGGAAGGGGAATGCCGGCACTATGGGAGCTCCTCCGGGCGACCTGTATATTACGACGCGAGTCGAACCGCATCCCTTTTTCAACCGGGAAGGCGATAACATATTGATCAGGGTTCCGGTGACGGTGACCGAAGCCGGCCTCGGTGCCAAGATCGAAGTTCCCACAATTGAAGGAAAGGCGATCCTGAAGGTGCCCCCGGGAACTCAGAACGGCCAGAAATTCCGTATGCGTGAAAAAGGTGTCTTTAACGCTCGCAAGAACCAGCATGGCGATCAGATCGTCGAAGCGGCGATCCAGGCCCCCAAGGTTCAGAACGAAGAGACGAAGGAACTACTCCGCAAACTGGCGGAACTGAATCCCGAGGACCCCCGGGCCGAATTGTGGGCCCAAACGGCGTGACGCCATGCGAGCGAAATCCAAAGCGGCATACATGATCTCGTCGGTGGCCGAGCAGTATGGCGTCCACCCGCAGACCCTCCGCCTTTATGAACGGGAGGGACTGCTCAAGCCTTCCCGCAGCGATGGCAACACGCGACTCTATACCGATGACGATCTCGAGCGTCTCGAAGTGATCCTGCATCTGACCCGCGATTTGGGCGTCAATCTCGCCGGTGTGGAGATCATCCTCAATATGCGTGAGAAAATGGCCGAAATGCAACAACAGATCCAGGACTTCTTCGGCAGTCTCAATCGCGAATTGGCAAACCGGCCACGAACGAAAGCGGCGCCCGAGGATCGCAACTCGCTGATCCCCGTAGTAGATCTCTCGGTTTTCGACGACTGACGCCGAGCGAGATGAATAGCATGCCGTCTCGCTTCGGCCTGGTGGCCACCCTTTCGCCGTCTCTTTCATTCACACTTATCACTCCACACGGCCTTCCTCAGCTGATCATGCCGCCGGGACTGGCCACGGTAACCCTCCTGCTCGGAATCGCGACATTCGCCTTTTGTTCGCTATTGATGTTATACTCGAACATGTGAGGTGATGTATGCGGTGCATCAATAGGGTCGTGGTCGCGGGCAATCTCGGACGGGATCCGGAAGTGGGCGCCACACCGAAAGGCATGCTGGTTGCGAAGTTCAGCATCGCCGTTGACACTCCCCGTCCTGGAGGGAGTTCCCGGACTGTCTGGTTCCAATGTCTGGCGCTGCGGGAGCAGGCCGAATTAGTGAAACACGATCTGAATCAGGGCGATCCGGTTTACGTGGAAGGCTCGCTCGAGCCCTATGAATATACCCCGCGCGGCTCCAGGCAAAGGCTGCAGGCGTTCCGCATCCTGGTAGACCGGATTAAGCCGCTGTCCGGCTATTGCGTGCAACAGGCTCTAGCCGGCTGAATCGCGAAGCCATTCGGGCGCAATCACTGTACAGCCCATACGCCGAGACGCCAGTCAAGTTTCTGATCGCCTACCCAGGAGACCGGATAGCCAAACCAGGTCGAAGCCTTACGACCGCCGATTCCGCTGGTCGTCGTGAAAACGAACGCGCACGGCGCCTCTCCAAATTTCGCCACCCTGCGCGCCAGCCACGACTGGGTCCCCGGCTGCTGAAGCGCAGAACGGCTCGCCGCGAGTACCACCGGGCTTCCCTCGAACCATGCGAGATCAGCCCCGAATCCTTCGTCCCGCTGACGCTTCGGCGCAGACAAATCGAACGCTCTCCGATACTGGGCGATCGATTCTTCGAGATTTCGGACGGCGATTACGACCAGCCCAATGCCCCGGAAGCGGGTCGTAGTCGGTTTCCCCGACGAATATACCCGTTTCTCGCGCGGCGTGAAATCTCGAATCAGAAATGGAAAGAACGAACCTCGTGGACCTGAACCGACTTCCGCGGTTTCCCAGGAGAGCACTGTACCGTCAGGCCGCGTACGCCCGCTCTTTTGCGCCGCTCCGACCCGAATCCCCACTTTCTTTAAACGCGAGACTTCCGCATTGACGTCGGTTGCGCGCAGTGCGAAGGCGCATGGCCCGGCGTTATCGCGAAGAAATTCGCTCCAGTAGTGAGATGCCAGCGCGGTCGGATCAGCCCCATGCCGGATTCCCATCAGCTCGATATAGGAGCCATCAGGAAAACTTGCCAGCGCCATCTCGGTTGCCCCGTTAGCGTGGGCACCGCCGTACTCGGTGGGAATCCCGGTGGCAGAGGTGAAGATCGCACGCATGGAATCGAGATTTGCGCCAGCCAGCGTAACGTGGTCAATCCTTAGATCGGCCGCGAGCAGCGTCTGTGCCAGCGTCAGCACCGCAATAACAAGTCGCATCGGTCTAGCTTACCTGATGAGTCTGGCCGGCTTCAGAGTCCATCCCTGAAGACGCCCGAGTTCGAGTAGCGGCGAGCCGTCGAAGCCTTCCGAATGAATGATCCAGTTGAACGGCTTCCGCCCATCCGAGGCGAAGTACCGGTCGAACTCAATATTGCCGCGGACCACCTTGATGTCATCGCCGCCATCCATGCTTCCCGCGAGCGTGGCCGCGAAATCGGCCAGCGAAAGGGCTTCGGAACCAACGAACACCTCGCTAGGCAGGCGGTGAAAGCGTTGGACAAAATCCGCTGCATCAGCCGTTGCAGCGCGGAAACTGGAAGAGGGAATGCCTGCCTTCGAATAAGTTGTCTTGCCAGGACCTGTCGGACCCTCCACGGTCTGCGGCTTTATCCCAAGCAGTGCCACCAGCATATCCGCCGCGGACAACATCTGGCCTTGAATCTCTCCGAAGACGATATGGTTGCTCAACTGGGCAGCTGCCGGTTTGCGATCCACTACTTTCACCGCGGGGTTTTCATAAAGGCCGAGCAAATCCCGTGGGGTCACGAAATGGACGCCGGGTTGTGCCTTCATGTGCTGTACGAATTTGTGGAGCACTAGGAAGCATCGCTCCGAATCCTCGGCCGTCCTGCGCCGCGGTTTCACCCATGAATCCCGGGGCGGATTTGCGCCATGTGCGAAATTCACGGCATCCCAGAACTCAGTGGTGACGAACTCGGTGGGATGGTAATAGATGCTGATAACGCCTCCCCCGCTTCCGGATAGCCGGGCTGCCGCTTCATCGAATCGTTTGTAGGCGGCGGGGTCTTCCGGCCCTACATTCAGCTGGGCACGAAACTGGTTCTTGCCCATGCGGAAGATGTGCAGCATCCCCTCGTACCAGAAGGGCTGCTCATCGACACCCACCTGGTCGCCTTCATCCAAATACACAGGTATGCCGAGTTTTCGCAGGGCTAAATTCGTCTGTGGTGCCCAGGAGTTCCCCGGCTGCCCATAGCATACGGGCTGAGTACCGAAGATTCGCTTGACGTCGGCGACGCCCGCAGCTTCGCGTCTCTCGAACTCTTCAGCTCCTTCGAGGTAGCCCAATCGAACCAGGTACTCAGCTGGAGCCGGGTGGACGCTATGCCAGTTCGAGTGGTACCCGATGGCGTGCCTCGAAAGAGCCCCGATAACATCACGCCGACCGCGCTTCTCCAGCACCCGGGCCTTCTCACCAACTACTTTAAACGTTGCGCGAACACCCTCTGCCGATAAATCATTTGCAATCCGTAGCGCCGCGTCGTCGGCCGACGGCTCGAGATAATCCTCTGTGTCAAACCAGAGCACCACATATACCGGGCCCGCCGACCACAGCGAAAGAACTGCTAAAAGACCGCAAATCAAGGCTCGCGTCATCAGGTCCTCATGATAACTCGCTCAGGTGCCCAAATTCTGTCATGGTTCCAGACGCTTGAAATTCCAACTCACGGCAGTAAAGATTACGCGCACGATTACCTCAATCTGAATTCGATTCCCCCCAGCACGGCACGCTTCGGCATGGCGACCCCTGCGACTTCCTGGTATACCGTGTTCGTGATGTTGGTCAGCTGGAGAAAAGGGTGGACTCGGCGCCGCGTATAGGCGGCGTAAAAATCCCAGAGCCCGTAAGGATCGCGATTGAACCGTTGCATGGCGCCGATCCTCGTTCTCAGGAGCAAGCCACCCTTGACTGCGCCTTCCCACGAGACCACGGCTTCGTGCGAGGGATAGTAAGCCGTATACCGGGAATCGAGAATCTCCGCCTCCGGCGCGTTGAACGCGCCATGGAGCGCCGTGTAGCTGACCGCGAAGCCGTAGTACTTGAGCGAGGCCTCGGCGCCGGTAAAATTCAGCTTGTCGAAATTGGTCGACATGTAAATGCCCGTGGAGGGATCGAGAACATAATCGATGACGTCCCGCTCGCGAAGTTCAAAGACATTCACTGAGGCTCGGAAATGGCTGGTGAAATCCCAATCCGCGCCGCCTTCGAAGTCCCACGCCTGCTCAGGCTTTAGATTGGGATTACCAAGATTGCCGGGGTCGTGATAGAAGAGGTCCGTATAAGAGGGTAGCCGGAACGCGTGGCTAACCGAGCCGTGCAGACGCAGTTTGGTCGTAAGCCAATACCCGGCGCTGGCGGACGGGCTGAATACCGCTTGTCCGCCACCAGGCCCCGTGGCAAAGAACTCTTCGCGCGCCCCCACCGAAAAGGAAAAGCGCTTGAGAGCGCGCACATCGAGTGACACAAAGGCCGACGCGCGAGTGCGCTGGTGGAGGCCCAGATTGTTACTGTCGATACTGTCGTGGATCATCTCTCCGCCGTAGTGCAGACGGGTGTTGAGCGCCAGCTTTTCCCAGCGGCGAATTGCGGCCTGGAAAGCCTGATCGATATGGCGATTGGTAAAGTAATCCGGGTCGGTCCGGAACAGAACAAAGAGATCGCTGTGACGCCGGTAGCCGAAGTCGACCTCGGTTTGTTTGCCAAAGGTCCGATGCAGTCCAGCGAACCAGGTCTTGGTATGTTCGAACGAGTTGTAGTCGCCATAGAACTGATTCGCGCCATAAGGACGATCGTCATAGCCGAGAATCACGTCGGTGATGCCGAACGGATCCTTCAGATGGGTCATGGAGCCGAACCGGAGATCCCGATAATCGCGATCGTCCGTGAAGCCCTGGGATGTGTCGCGGGAGAACGAGACAGACTGCGCCCATGGACCGAGAACGAAGGTTCCATCGGCGCGCTCTTCATAGGTTCCGAAGTTGCCCATGCCAAGCCGTATGGCGAAGTCGGCGGCTTCGGGCGTGCGAGGGACCAAGTTAATCACTCCACCGACGGCATCGGACCCGTAGAGTGTCGAACCCGCGCCTTTGAGCACTTCCACCTGGCTGATGGCATCCTCGGGTAACGGGAGATCCATGCTGTAGTGCCCCGTCTGGACGTCACTGATGCGCAGGCCCTCAAGCAGGACCAGAGTCTGGCCGAAATTGGTGCCGCGCAGGGAAATGTCGGTCTGAATACCGTTCGGCGCGCGTTCCTGAAGGTCGATCGTCGAATCCAGCCTGAGAAAGTCAACTAGCGCGTTCGATAAGAGAGCCCGCTGCGGGCTGATGTTTTCCACCTGCACGTCCCGGTCGGACTCAGCCAGCGGAATGGGGTCGTAAGTTCCGGTAACGATGACAGTATCGTGCTGGGGCGGGGGAGTCTGGGCGGCTAATGCAGCCACCCAGACCAGGACAAACGCACAGACTGAAGTCTGTGTTGCTGACACAGGTTACTCGCCTGCGCGGACTACGTTGACGGTGACTTCGGTGGATACTTCGCGATGCAGACGCACCATCACTTTGTGTTCTCCGAGCGAACGGATCGGCTCGTCGAGTTGAATCTTTCGACGATCGATAGTAAAGCCCTTGGCTTCGAGGGCTTCGGCGACATCTTTGGCGGTAACCGAACCGAAGAGCTGATCGTTTTCGCCGGCCTTGGCGGAAATCGTCAGAACCGTGCCGGTCATCAGCTTCGCGAGGTCCGTAGCTTCCGACGCCAGCTTGGCTTCCTTACGGAGGTGCGCCTGGCGTTCCTGCTCCACGATCTTCTTGTTGGATTCGGTAGCCGCGACTGCCAGCTTCTTGGGCAGAAGGTAATTGCGGGCATAGCCGGCGGCGACCTTCACCATCTCGCCCCGGATTCCAAGGTTATCGATATCTTCTCTTAGAATTACGTCCATGCTCGCCTCCTATACCGCTGCCGAGAACGGCAGCAGCGCGATGTTCCGCGCCTTCTTGATCGCGTCGCTCAGCCGGCGCTGGTGCGGTGCGCACACGCCGGAGATCCGCCGCGGGACGATCTTGCCACGCTCCGCCATGAACGCGCTGAGCATTCTCACGTCCTTGTAATTGATATCGTCGATCTTCTCGACGCAGAACCGGCAGACTTTCTTCCGCCGGAAATACTGTTTCTTGGTTGTCGCGACCGCTTTGTCGCCGCCCGTGGGCCGCTGCGACGCGCTGACCGGACGTCCGCCTTTTCCTTCGATGGGCATATGTCGTCTCCTAGCTCTCCTCGGTCTGTGGCGCGGATGGCGCCGGGGCTGGCGATGGTGCTGCCGGAGTTGCCGGCTGGGCCGGGGCTGCGTGGGCCGGCACTGGAGGCTGCCCGGGTTGGGGCAGTCCGGGAACCGACGCCGGCTTCTCCGCGCCGCCTAACATCTGCTGGGCCACCGAGGGCTGCGGCACGACCGGCGCAGGACGGCGTGCGGCCCGCTTATCGCGCTGCTTTCTTACGCTTTTCGATGCGCTTCAGATTTTCGTCAATGCGGACGGTCATGAACTTCATCACCAGGTCGTTAACGCGCAAGCGGCGTTCAATCTCCTTGACGACCTCCGGTTTCGCGGAAAACTGCATCAGGATATAAGTTCCTTCACGGAACTTACCAATACGATAAGCGAGCTTGCGCTTACCCCACTTGTCAACCTTATCGACAGTTGCGCCGGCGCCCGTAAGGAACGTCTGCCCCTGTTCGATGAGCTTGTCGACGTCTTCGTCCGGCGCGTCTGGCCGGACGATGAACAACTCTTCGTAGACTCTCATTCTTCCTCTTTATTTAAGCCAGGGGCGCGGCGGTTGAATTAAAACCCGCCATGGCCTTTTCGACGCCCTCGGCAATTATCAGACTCACTGCATCGGCTGTTCGGCCGAGCAACTCGTCCAATTCCTTCTTTTGCTGCCGCGACAGACGCGACAACACATAATCAATACCACTGCTCAACGGATGCCCCGGATGAATTCCGATGCGCACCCTTGGAAAGTCCTGCGTCCCCAGGCTCGCCGTCACGGATTTAACTCCATTATGCGTTCCTGGCGATCCTTTGGGTCTAACCCGGATCTTGCCCCACGGCAGATCCAGGTCGTCATAAACCAGAATCAGATTCTCCGGCAAAATCTCATGTTTTGCCATGAGAGGCTTGAGGGAAGTTCCACTCAGGTTCATAAATGTCTGCGGCTTGGCCAGCAGGACCGGCTTTCCGGCGATCAGGCCAGGGCCGGTGAGGGATAAGGAGTCCGGACGCGTAATCCGAATCCCATGCCTCGCGGCGAGTACATCCGCCACCATGAAACCCAGGTTGTGCGGCGTCTCCGCGTATTGCTCTCCTGGATTTCCCAGCCCTGCAACGAGCCACATTGAAAACGTTTAAACCGTTATCCGTCCGGTATCCGCTATTTCTTCTTGCCCTTTTCGGCGGGGGGAGCAGCGCCTTCTTCTTCCTTCTTGCCCTTCTTCACAACTTCGGGCTCGGCTGCTGCAGGGGTGGCAGCGGCTTCGACTGCGGGAGCGGCTTCTTCAGCTCTCATGCCGACGCAGTGCGCAATCACAGCTTCGGGGGAACTGAGCAGTTTCGTCGAACCGGTCAGCGCAATATCGCCGGCGCGCTTGGCTTGGCCGATCAGCAATTCGGAAACATCGACGATGTAGCTCTCCGGGATTTCATCCGGCAACGTTTCGATTTCGATGGCGCGGGTGATGACTTCGAGGAGTCCTCCCTGGGTTTTCACACCCGCCGGTTCGCCGCTGGTGTGGACAGGAACGAAAACGCGGATCCGTTTGGTCAGATCGATTCGCTTGAGGTCGACGTGCAGCAGGTGTCCCCGTACGGGATCGTGCTGCTCATCCACCACCATGACGGGAGTGGTTTCGACGTCCTTTACTTCGATGTTGAAAATCGTGTTGTGGCCCGTTTTGCTGCGAATGATCTTGTTGACGGCTTTAGGATCGATCGCAACTGAGACCGGGTCCTTAAAAGCGCCATAAATCACTCCCGGGATAAGCCCCGACCGGCGTGTCCGGCGCGCCTCGTTTTTACCGCGCGTCTCACGAATCTGCGCGGGAACTACCGTATCTGTTCTCACTTCAAAGCTCCTTTACCGCAAGTCCGTGTGGGCGAAAATATAACTGATTAAAGCCCGACCGTGGGTTGCGGGTTCTATCGGCGCGGCTACGCCTTTCGGCGCGTGCACCGCAAACCTTACTAGATTAGCACTATCGTAGGGCGGACGCCCTCGTCCGCGTGCGACCCCCAGGTCGCCACCCCATTACTTTCTTAGTATCCATCTCCACCCGTCGCCTAAATGCTTTAGCAAGATATAATTCAACCATGGATGTTTACGACGAACTGATCCGTCTGCGCCAGCTTGGACAGAAATGCGCCTTGGCCACCATCGTTCAGGTGAAAGGCTCCATCCCCAGCTACGAGAGCGCCAAACTGCTGGTCCGCGAAGATGGCTCCATGTTCGGTACCATCGGCGGAGGTTGTGTGGAGGCTGAAGTTTGGAACGCCGCGCGCGAAGTCATCTCCACCGAACGCCCGCGCAATCTCAACTTCAATCTCGGACAGGATGCCGCGTACGATAACGGCCTCATCTGCGGCGGCCAATTGCAAGTCTTTGTCGAACCCGTAGTCCCTCCCCCGGGCGCGTTCATCTTCGGCGGCGGCCACATCTCAAAATCTTTGGCCAAAGTCGCCAATCTGGCGGGATTCGCCGTCAGCATCATCGACGATCGCGAAGCCTTCGCCAATCGCGACCGTTTCCCTGAAGCACAGGCCGTCTATGCGGACGAATACGAAGCCGTGTTTCCCACGCTCAACATCATCGACACCAGCTACATCGTCATCGTGACGCGCGGCCATCGCGACGACATGCGCGTGCTGAAATGGGCCGTCAACACCCAGTCCCGCTACATCGCCATGATTGGCAGCAAACGCAAAGTCATTTCAGTGATCAGGGAACTCGAAAAGGAAGGCATCCCCCGCACCGCTTTTGAAAGAATTTACGCGCCCATGGGTTTCGACATTGGCGCAATCTCGCCCGAGGAAATCGCGGTTTCAGTGGTGGCCGAAATGATCGCTGTGCGACGCCTCCCTGAAGGGAACTGGCGGTCCGCGGCGAAGACGATCTTCGCGGACGAGCACCTTCGAGCTCTTCTGAAGTGAACGAAACCCCCGCCATCATTCTCTCCGCCGGTGAATCGCGGCGTATGGGGACGCCCAAAGCCTTATTGAATTTCCGCGGCAGGACCTTTCTCGACACGCTGATCTCGCAGCTTGGGCTCTACTGCCATCCCGTGATCGTCGTCCTGGGGCACGATGCTGATCGTATCCGTTCCGCGAGCACGGCATCCTCCGCATCCGCTCGGGTCGTGGTCAATCCGGACTACCCGCTCGGAATGCTCACGTCCCTGCAATGCGGACTGCGCGCCGTTCCCGCTTCCGCGTCTCATGCCATCTTCACCTTGGTCGATCACCCGGATCCCTCGGCGTCGACCCTCGCGGCCGTCGTGAACGCGCCCCCCGCCCCCGTCGTCATTCCTCGCTTTGCAGGACGCAAAGGACACCCCGTGCGCCTTTCGAGGCTCGTCATCGAGGAAATCCTCGCTTTGCCTCCGGATGCCAAACCCACGGACGTTCTATACCGGCATCTCGCCGCCACCCAATTTCTCCATACAGAGGATCCTGGAGTCGTGGATGACGTCGATGACCGCGCGGCGTATCATGAATTACTGACGCGCACCGGCCAAGTAAACCTGGTGAACCGCGGGCCGGATGGCAAGGCGCATTTATGAAGCGAGTGCTGTGGTCCATCTTCGCGGTGTTCTTCGTGGTCGTCGCGCTGGGCTTCGCCGTGCCTCACTTCGCCGCCGACCGCTTCGGCGCCGCTGCCCAACGGGCCCTCGAAACTTCTCTCGGCCGCAGAGTCAAGATCGGCCGCGTGACGTACAATCTTTTCACCGGTCCCGGGTTCAGCATTTCCGACGTCGTTATCTACGATGATCCGTCGCTGAGCGCTGAGCCTATGCTCTATGTCCCCGAACCCGGCACCCTCACGGCCATTCCACGCATCTTGCCGCTCTTCGCCGGACACCTCGCTTTCTCTTCCATTCGACTCGAAGGCGCTCACTTCAATCTCGGCCGCACCGCCGCGCCGGACCAACCCGCGCGCTGGAACGTCGAACCCCTGGTTCGCGCGGCGCTTTTCCAGGCCTTTCCGAACATCAGCGTGGTTTCAGGAGGCGTCACCGGGGATATTCCTAAATCCCGTCTCAATTTCAAAATCGGCGGCGTAAAGACTGTTTTCTACATCCTCATCGATAAGCTCGAAGTTCGCCCGCCAACTTCGGGCAACGGACTTTGGGCCATCCGCCTGGAGGGTGAACCGGCGCGCAGCGACCGTCCCGCGTTAGGCTTCGGATCTTTCGTCGCCGATGGCCACTGGAACTCTGCGCAAGGCCTTGCCGACATCAACGTGCGACTCGAGCGCAGCGAGATCGGCGACATTATTGCCTTGCTCAATGGGCATGATGCCGGCGTCCACGGAGTCGCCTCCGGCGCGGTGCGCATCGCCGGACCCCTCAACGCTCTTAAGATCAACGGACGCTTCGACGTCAGCGGTATCCATGGTTGGGACCAACTTCCGTCTTCCTCACAGAATTGGCCCGTGCTCGTCGCCGGAACCTGGAATCTTCCCGGCCAGTTGTTCGAACTCGACGCCCGCCTTGCCGCTCAACCCGCCGCACCGGTCAATGCCCGGTTCCGGGTCGCCGATTATTTGGGCGCGCCGCACTGGGGCATCAGCCTCACCTGTCACGCGATGCCGCTTCAGCCTCTCTTGCCGCTGGCCCGCCAAATCGGTGTGCCCATCCCTGCCGGCGTGCAACTCAACGGGACTCTCGACGGCGCTGTCAGTATCTCGCGCAGCGGCCCCTATGAAGGCTCGGGTTGGGCCAACACAGTGTCGCTGGCCGTGGCCGGGGCCCCGCCTATGCAATTTGAGAATGTGCGGTTGATCGTCGCCGATGGACACGCCCGCCTTGCCCCGTCCATTCTCCGCAGCGCCCCCACCGATGATGCCACGCTCCAAGCCGATTACGATCTGCAGCAGCAATCTCTTAGCGCCACGCTAATCAGCCGCGGCATGGATATTGGCGCCCTGCACCGCCATGCGGAACTGGCTGGAATTCCGGCCTTGCGAGACTTGCAATCCGGAACTTGGAAGGGGCAGGTGTCCTACACCCGGAACGCCGGAGCCGGTCGTTGGACCGGGGCCGTCGACATTCAACGAGCCACCATGGCTTTTCCCTCCTTCGCCGCTCCCGTACGAGTCGCCGTGGCGCACGTCGATCTCGACGGTCCGTCGCTCGCCGTCCGCAAAATTCAGGCCCGTTCCGGAGACTTGTCGGTCACCGGCGAGTATCGCTATCAAGCGTTAGGTCCCGACGGCGCTCCCGCGCTCCGCCCTCACCGCTTTCATCTCGCCGCCGCGCACGTGAATGGCGTGCAACTCGAAACTCTTTTCCGTCCCGCACTGTATCGCGGCGGACTGGTGTCCCGCGCTCTCGGTTTGCGAAGTAGCGAGGTCCCCTCCTGGCTCGCCCAAACGCGCGCCGAGGGTACGCTCGATATCGGCACTCTCAGCCTCGCCGGCTCCGACTTCGACCATGTATCCACCCGCGTCATCTGGGACGGCGCCCGTATCAAAATGGCGGATACTAAAGCCCATTACTCCGGCGGAACAGTTTCAGCCATTATCGATGCGGACCTCACCGGCCATGTTCCTTCCTACCACCTCGCCGGAGATCTCGCCGGCATCGCCTGGCGCGGCGGCAAAGTGAGCGCTGACCTGTTCGTGGACACGTCCGGCGCCGGCGCCGACATCCTGACCAATGTCCACGCCGAAGGCTCGTTCAATGCTCGCGACCTCGACCTCGAATACACTACCATGGATGGCTGCTTTCAATTCTCGTGGTCCCGCAATTCACCGCAATTCAAACTCACCAGCCTGAAGCTTTCCGATGGGGACGAAACCTTGATCGGTAGCGGTGCCACGGCGCCCAACGGCGAGTTGGTTCTGGACCTGGCAGGTGTCGCCAAGCCTGTTCGCCTCACCCTCCGGTGATCTCTTGTGTGACGGACTTTGGTCTGTGTTCGACGCGTAGCATCGTCTGTTCCGGCACGTACGGGCGCCTGTGCCCGGGCGGGGAGCTTGATCATGTAATAGCTCTCGCTCAGCGGCCAACAGGCTGGCTAAGCGGCGTCTTCGATCGGACGGAGCAGCCGGCCCTCTTCGTCAAACGGCCAGTCAGAGTTTATGTGAATCTCCCGGCCGCCCGGCGTCTACCAATAGTAGTAATCGTCCAGATTGGTCAAGGCGACCGCACCGCGCACCTCCTCGACCGGGCTGGAGGGCAATCGATAACCTTTACCAGCCCGGCGCCAGCCACCCGGTTTCCCAGAACGTCAATCTCGCTCTGGTGAAACAACAGCTCGGGCACAGGTCGATCGGCTCCGCCATTCGCTACGTCACCACCAGCGATCAACAAGCCGCCAAAGCCACCGCAAGCGCACTGATGAAGATTTTCTGAGGTTTCCTGAACGGCCAATTCGTCAAGAATGCTGTTCGTGCACTTTAATTGCACAAAATCCGCCCCAGCATCGGGGTGGCGTGTCACCCCTTCAGCCGATGCGTAGCATCGCCCGTCTTCTGCCGTGTTCAGAACAGATGCGGGGCGGGGATCTCTTCGCCCGGCCTATAAGGCCGCGAAGTCCGCTCCATCTTACCGGTAGGCGAACACGCGCACGAATCGTAATCGGTGTCGACCTTGGAAATGAAGTTGCCGCTGTCCTGCGGTCGCTGCGAATCAAGCGTCCCACCCCTTGGGCTAGCCAGGCTAGCCTGGCGGCATCACACCCTCCGGCCGACCGCTAATTAGGCCGAGACTTTCGCCCCCCCTCCGCGCGAGCAGCCAGTCCGTTTGCACCTCACTCGCGGGGAAGACCGCAAAAACCGTTCCGCCGGACAAGCTGAGACGAAACCCTCCGACGGCGTCAACCTCTACGGACTCCACTACTAAGTCCCCTCTCGTCTCAAAAACAGCTGCATTTCGCAATTCGCCCATAAGGCTGGCGAGCTTTTCGTCAATGGCGAGCCGCCTGATCAGACGAACGCGACAAGGCCGGATCAGCGCTGCCATCACCGCTAGCTTCGTAGTCCTCGGACCCGACCACAATCCGACCCCCTTTCTCAAATCGCCAGGGGCACTCCACCATGAGGTTATAATCCTCGTCGTCGTCCGATGACCGCGCCTCGCGCCCGGCAAAGTAGAAGTAACGCGTAGCAAACAAGGGCCACGACTTGAACATGCGCAGACCTACCAGTTTCCCGAGCGCGTCTTCCGCTTGCTCCCGTCCACCTGCGCCTATCACTGCCCTCCGCCGCCTCCACAGAGCACTTGGCGCCAAGCGTCCAGCAACTGCTGGTATGTCACCTGACCGTTCGGCCCTTCTCGTCCTTGATGATCTCGTGAACAGTCTCAAAATCATCATGCGTGGGCTGACGGCAGCCCGGCTCCCCAGCCACCTGGCGCGCCGCCGCACCGTTCTGTGCCACGTCCCGCTTTCGATTGATTAACCACGCGCCAGCCCCGGAGGCCTCTATAGTCTTGTAAATTGTGAAGACTGCAGCGCCTGCGCCCGCTACAGTCACAGCGACTTCGCAGATCCCGCTGCCTAGACAGATAACGCCGCCCGATCCTAGCGCCACCGTAGCTGCACCTGAATAGTCACCGATCAGAACGTCATACCCGCCCAGTGACACCGAGCAGACACCGGCCGTTCCCGGAGGGCACGGAATATTAATCATTCCCGGCGGCGCTGGGCCTCCCACGGGATCGGTTCCGGTGCCGTTGCCTATGCCATCGTCGCAATCGTCGTCTCCGAACGCCCCACAGGTATCGTCGAGGCCCGTGGGATCGTTGCGGTTCGTTGGGTTGAGCGAGGCGTACTGGTACAGGTTCCACGTAGAGGGCCTTCCTATGTCAGTGCCGACGTTTCTGGTGCTCGCCGTAACGCCGTCAGATTGAGTTTGGCTGGCCACGACGGAGGAACCCGACTCCGAATCCTGGCTACTCCCCGCGGATGACGCCTGCTGGCTCGGGTCCGCGGTTATGAACCTTCCCAACG
>CAVZRE010000019.1:0-190978 GCA_963777595.1 Terriglobia bacterium | reverse complement strand
ATTTGAACGTGGAGCCCCGGCCTGATTCCGATTCCACCCAGATCCGTCCACCCTGCCGCTCGACAACCTTCTTGCAAAGCGCCAGCCCGATGCCGGTACCGGAGATCTCGCTCCCATGCAGGCGTTTGAACATGCCGAACACGCGGTCGGTGTCTTCCGGATCGATCCCGATTCCGTTGTCCCGCACCGCAAACAGCCACCCTTCCGCGTCTCTCTCCGCCGAGACGTGGATCGTGCGGCGTTTCCTCGCCCCTGTACTTGATCGAATTGGAAATGAGGTTCTGGAAAAGCTGGATCAGCATGACCTCTTCGGCGATCAGCGTCGGCAGCGGATCGGAAGTGACGATGGCGCCACTTTGCTCAATGGCCGCCTGGAGATTCGATAGCGCCTTGGCGAGAACGGCGCCGCAGTCGATCGCGGCGAAGCTATCCTGCTCTCGCTCGCGTCACCTCCCAATAGGCCAAGCAGCGCCTTCAGCAGGGCCTCGATCCTCAGGGCGCCTTCCACGGAATAGGCGATGAATTGGTCCGCTTCCGCGCCCATCTTTCCGGCATACTCCCGCCCCAGAAGCTCGGTAAAGTTCACGACCATCCGCAAGGGTTCCTGCAGGTCATGGGTGAGCGCATAGGCAAAATGCTGCAGTTCGGCGTTGGTGGATTCGCAGCGCCTCCTCGGCCTGCTTGCGGTCGGTCGCGTCTTCAATCGCCAGAAGGATGGTGCGCGCCTGCGCATTGGGATTGAAGATCTCGCTGGCATTGAGCAGCATCACCTTCCGTCCGACATGTTCAAAGTCGTGCGTCACCTCAAAGTCGCGGAAGGTGGAATGCGCGGGAAGAATATTCTCCAGCAGTTCGCGCAGTTTCGGGATATTCCATTGTCCGTTCCCCAGGTCGTAGATCAGGCGTCCCTCCGTCTCTCCTCGCGCAGGCCTGGAACGTCTCGTAGAAAGTCTTGTTGGCTTTCATCACTTCGCAGGTTCTGGTTCAGGATCACCAGTGGCTCGCGCACCGTTTCCACGATCGCTTCGGCGAAATCCAGACCGCGCTTGGCGGCATCGATATCGATCAACATCAGCACGGCGCCGTCGATCTTGCCATCCGCTCCCACAGACGGGAGGATGCGCAGCGAATACCAGTGGCCCGTGCGAGTCGCGGATATCGCGCGGTTTCCGGTCGCCGCCTTCCATGGCATCCAGCAGCAAGCGGCGCAGGTCGGGCAATTCCATTTGCGGCTGAAGATCGGAGATCGACCGTCCCGACATCGGAAGCGATCAAATTCAACATGGGCTCGATGGCGCGCGTAAAGCGGCGAATGCGCAGATCCCGGCCCACCATCACCAGCGGAATGCTGATGCTTTCCAGAAGGTTGGCCAGGTCGCGGTTGACTTTGCTGAACTCCATGTTGCTGATCTTCAACTCTTCGTTCAGCGTGTTCAGTTCTTCGTTGGCCGACTCCAGTTCTTCCTGCGCGGTCTCCAGTTCCTCGTTACCCGCCTGCGCTTCTTCGTTCGCGGCCCCAGTTCTTCCAGAGTGGCGGCATTGTCCTCGATGATCGATTGCAGATACTCTTTGGTGGCCACCAGTTCGCGGCTGCAAGCGCGCGCCGGCCTCGCGATCGCTGTCGACGGTGCGGCACGGCTCGCGGGGTCTGCGCCCGGCGCTTCGGCGTGACGTCTTCGAACAGGACCAGGAAATGGCGCTCCGTCAGAAGACGCGCGACCCGTGAACGGAGCTACCTTGATCTCGACGTCTCTTAGCTGCCCGCCGTCTATCGATTCGAAAGCCGTTCTCCCTGGCCGGCGCGTTGCGTCTGCCGGGCAGCACGGATGGCCTTTCCGATGCCTGCGATCAGGCCTTCGCGCGCGAGTTTGAGAAGGTTCTGGCTCGGTTCGCCGGGCGAAAGTTCGAGGTATGGCGCGGTGCGGCCCCGGACCTGAACGATATTCATCTCATCGTCGATCGACGGCGCCGGGAGGACCATGTTCGGCCAGCACCAACCGGTCGGCCTCTCTCAGGAGGTCCGGCTCGGCCTTCGGCAATTCTCTGCGCGGGGATTCACCCGAGCCGCAGAGCCGCGGCTCGCGATTCAGGCGAGGAACTGGCTTAGCAGCGGCCGGCAGCAGGGTATAGATCTTGTGGGTCTTTTCCAACTGATGAAACGAATCGGAGAGCGTGCCGATGCTTTCCGACGGCCCGAGCACCAGAAAGCCCGCCGGCTTAAGGGCGTAATGCAGGATCGACAAGACTTTGCGCTGCAGATCGGTTCCCAGATAGATCAGCACGTTACAGCAACTGATGAGGTCCAGCCTGGAGAAGGGGGGTCCTGTGCCACATTGTGCCGGGCAAAAACGCATAACGTCGCGGATGTTCTTCGCAACCTGGTAGCCGCGGTCCGACCGGGTGAAGAACCGCGTCAGGCGCTGGGGCGAGACGCTGCGCCAATGCCGCACTCTTTGTAAAAGCCGGCGCGCGCCTTTTCGATCGCGGTTTCGCTGATATCGGTGGCGAAAATCTCGAGCGGAAAGCTCATCTTTTCGATCGTCCAGGAATTCCGTCAGGCAGATGGCGATTGAATAAGCCTCCTCGCCCGTGGCGCACCCAGGCACCCAGATCCGGATCGGATCCTCGGGCTGCCGATTCTCAACCAACGCGGGAAACACCGTCTTCTTGAGTTCCTCGAAGACCGCCGGTTCGCGGAAAAATTGCAGTGACCGTGATGAAGAAGCTCTCGCATAACGCGCTCGCTTCCTCGCGATTCTTGTCGAGTTCCCGGCTGTAATCTTCCAGGTTCTCGAATCCGCGGAGGGTCATGCGCCGCTTGATGCGCCGCCTGGAGAGTGTGCTGCGCTTGTAGTGCGTGAAGTCTACGCCGGTGGCGCTCCGCACTAACCGGAGTATCCTGGCGAGGCCGGATTCTTCAAGCGGCTCGAGTCCGACGTGAGCGTCGCGCGCAATGGCCGCCAGTCGCCGCGCGATTTCAGCCGGCGGCAGCACAAAATCCACTACGCCGGCGGAGATAGCGCTTGCCGGCATGCTGTCAAATTTCGCCGTTTTCAAGTCCTGAGCGAAACACATCCCTCCAGCGGCCTGAATTGCCCGGAGGCCCAGCGTCCCATCCTTTGCGGTTCCCGATAGAACCACGCCGACCGCCTTACTGCCGCGGTCCGCTGCCAAGGCACGAAAAAAAGCGTCGATCGGCATGTTGCGGCCGCTCTCCGGCCGAGGAGGAGATTGCAACGCGCCGTCAGATATTCCGAGGTTGCACTGTGGCGGAATCACGTAGACATGATTGGCCTCGATCCGAGTCTCGCCAGAGACTTCAGAGACAGGCATTTTAGTCGCTTTAAGAAGTAACTCGGTGAGGTGACTTTCGTGCTTCGGATCGAGATGCTGGATGAGCACGAACGCCATGCCAGTATCGTCTGCAAGATGGTTGAGCAACTCTGTGAAAGCTTCCAGTCCGCCGGCGGAGGCGCCTATTCCGACAACATCAGGGCTCTTCAACATGCGAGTCAACCGGCGACGTTGCTGCCAGCAGATCCTTTATTATTTTGCCGATCGCCAGGAATTGATCCAGGCCGGCAGGCTTGGTAATAAACTGAGAGACTCCGAGGCTTTCCAGCATCGACCGGTCTCGCACCGACTGAGAAGAACTCCATGCGCAGACCGGAACGCCAGCCAGATGATTGGCTGCTCGAATTTCGCGCAAAATGTCCTCGCCGGTGTACTTGGACATGTTCAAGTCCATCAGGATGAGATTGGGATTCACTGCCTCCACAAAAGCCCCTTGTCTGCGGATGAATGCGAGGGCCTGGCTTCCGTTCAACAGATGAATCATTTCAAATCGGAATTCCTGCTGTTTCAGCGCCCGGCCGAGAAGGAAGACGTCGGAGCAGTTGTCTTCGATGACCACGATGCGCGCCGCTGGGACAGCCAATGGGTCTTGCAAAACGTTATCCTGAGTCTTCATCATTTCACAACCAACGACGAACAAAATACCTCTGCGGCAACAGTCCAGCGAGAGTCAAATGAGCACAAACAAGACGCCGACTCCCGAAAGCCTGCTGTCCCTACCACTCACTCTCCTCACCGCTGCCGGTTGCAGCAGAGGGCAGGCTGAGACTTACTTCGCCAATTCGACTATGGGTAAGCAATCGAGCGGCCAACGCGTCTGTCTACTCCAGAAATCCGCGGCGCGCGATAGAAGTTGTTTCATCGACTTAGCAGAGGCATGCGCAGCGCCGTTTCAACGGTAGGCGAAATCTGCATTCCCAAAGGCAAATTTTTCATCGTTCTCTCCACGATCAAGAACGTGATGTCGTCAGTCTGCGGCGTGCCCTGCGTGAAGTCCTCGATGGCTTTCAGGATGTTCCGCTCGAGCGCCTGGCTTCCAGAGGGAGCCTCCTGCCGGACGATTCTTAATAGTCTCTCCAATCCGAACATTTCCTTCTGCTGGTTTTCGGCGTCTGGAAGGCCGTCGGAATAAACGAGCAGGACGTCTCCTTTATCAAGACGGAAGGCGCGGGAAGGATAAACCGCGGAATCGATCAAGCCGAGAAGGAAGGCCTCCGAATCGAGCTTTTCGAGGATTCCAGTCGCGCATCGGAAAACGTAGGCAGGATTATGTCCGGCGCTGATGAATTGCCCTTGGCCATCCAGGCTCAGGACGAAGAGAAAGAGTGTCACGAACTGGTAGGGTAGCGATTTTTCACAAAGCAGCCGGTTCACTCGAAGCAAAACCTCTTCCGGCGCGGTCCCGGAATGAAACTCCATGCTGAGGGCGCCTAGCACCATCGAACTCAACAGCGCCGCGGAGATGCCCTTACCGGAAACATCCGCCAGCACCCCCATCCATTGTCCTGAGCTCAGTTGCAGGAAATCATAGAAATCGCCGCCCACATAGCGCGTGGGACTGTTGAAGGCGTGGATGTGAAAATTCTCGAATTCGGGCAGGAAACGCGGCAGCAGGCTTTCCTGAGTTTCCTGCGCCAGAGCCAATTCCTGTTCGCTCCTCTTTTGTTCGGCTAGGGTTTGGAGGCGAATCACCTCGCGGCTGGCCTCCAGTTCCCGGACGTAATCTTTCGGCTTCCTGGTGCAACAGGCGCACTTCCAGAATATTGTGAACGCGGGCGCGCAGTTCGGCCAGATCGAACGGTTTGCTGACGAAATCCTTGGCGCCCGCTTCCAGCGCGCGCAGTTTGTGAGCGGGCTGGGCGGTGATCACCAGGACCGGAAGATAGCCGTCTTCCTCGATTTCCTTCAGGCCTTCCATCACCTGGAATCCGTCCATGCCGGGCATTTGGAGATCGAGCAGAATCAGCGAGTAGCGGTTTTTGCGGTGCAGCTCGCAGACCTGGGTCGGATCGGTGGTAGCGTCGAAGGCGGTATAGCCGGCAATGCGCAGCATGCCCTCAAGCAGGCGGACATTGGTTTCCTTATCGTCGACGATCAAGATTCGGGCATTGAGATATCGGCGGCTCCATTAATCATGAATGCCTTTTCGCGAGAATTCCAGCGCTACGTCCAGCGTTTCGCATGAACTCATTGACCTTGATCGGTTTGGTGAGATAGCGGAAGAATCCTGCCTGCAGACCCTTTTCGATGTCGCGCGGCATGGCGTTGGCGCTGAGGGCAACGACCGGGATGTGCGATGTGGCCGGATCCTCGCGCAGGATCCTCAACGCTTCGATGCCGCTGATGCCAGGCAGATTGATGTCCATCAGGATCACTTCCGGCTGGTTAGCGCGCGCCAGTTGAATGCCGAGATTGCCGTCCCTAGCACTCAGCAGACGCATATCCGGCCGGCGGGCGATGAGTTGCTCGATCAACTTCAGGTTCGCCGGATTGTCCTCGACATAGAGCAGCGTGCGCAGCGGCGCGCCGTCCTGAACCTGCGCCTGTGGAGTTGGCCAGCGGTGCGGTTATGGTCGATCGCGAGCAGTCGGCGCCGCAGCCGAGTTCAGTTCGAACCAGAACACGCTCCCCGACCCGACCGCGCTCTCCACGCCGATCTCGCCGCCCATCAGTTCCACCAGTCGCTTGCTCATCACCAGGCCGATGCCGGTGCCCTGCTCGTAACTCCGCTCCTGGCCGAGCCGGTTGAAGGGCTGGAAAAGCTGCAGCAGCATTTCCGGAGGCAATCCCGCGCCGGTATCCCTGACGCTGATGCGAACCCGGTCCGGCGCTGCTCATGGCGCAGTCCACGTCCACCACCGTTCCATTCGGCTGGTTGTACTTGATCGCGTTGGAAAGGAGGTTGATGAGAACCTGCTTCAAGCGGGTCCGGTCGGCGTCGACAAAACATGGGACGTCGAACTGGGGGAAGGTCATCTTGATGCCGCGCTTTTGGGCCTGCGGCTCGATCATGGCCTGGCATTCGCAGCATGACCTCGGCCAGCGAGGTCGGCTCCAGCGACAGCGCCAGCTTGCCGGACTCGATCTGCGCGAGATCCAGGATTTCGTTGATCAGCTCCAGCAGATACCATCCCGCGTGAAGAATCTGATCGATGCTGGCTCGTCTGGGCGGGCGTCGGCGGCGGGGAGTCGGAATTGATGAGCTGGGCGAAGCCGAGGATCGCATTGAGCGGCGAGCGAAGCTCATGGCTCATGCTGGAAAGGAAATCCGATTTCGCGAGGTTGGCCTTTTCCGCCGCGGCCCTGGCTCTCTTCAACTCGACGTTCTGTTCCTGCATAGCGCCTGGTCGAGACGCTTGCGCTCGGTGACGTCGCGCGCGGCGGCGAAAACGCCCTGCAGCTTCCGGTCGCGGTCGTAGAAAGTGGTGGCGTTGTAGGACACCACGGTTGTCTTGCCGTCCCGGGCGCAGGCGGTGAGTTCGTAGTCGGTGACCTTCTTCTCGCGCAGCACCAGCTTGATGCCTGCCTCGGCGCGCTCGGGATCGGTGAAGTAGTTCTTGAAAGGCGCGCCGATCAATTCGTCGCGCGTGCAGCCGGTGAGCGCCTCCATCTGCTTGTTGACGTCGGTGATGATGCCGGCCGGATCGGTGGTCATCAGCGCGTCGATATTGGATTCGATCAGGGAGCGGGTGTAGAACTGCTGGTCGCGCAGGCGCTGATCGAGCTTCATCTGCTCCGCTTCCACCTGCTTGCGCGCGGAATTATCGGTGCCGATCAGCAGGTAGCCGATGATGGCTTCCCGATCGTCGCGCAGCGCCGTGACCGACACGATCGCCGGAAAGCGGCTGCCATCCTTGCGGATGTAAGTCAATTCGTAGATGTCCTCGATGCCGCGCGAGGCCTTGAAGACCAGCGCCTCGAAGCCCGGCGTGATGGTGGTTGCCGAGTTCGGCGCTCAAGGCCCTGCGCGGGCGATCACTTCCTGCGGATCGGAGATATCGGCCGGGGTGATCTTATTCACCACGTCGGCGGCCGCGTAGCCCAGCATGCGCTCGGCGCCGACATTGAATATCTGGATGACGCCTTTCTCGTCGGTAGCGATGCTCGAGAAATTGGCGCTATTGAAGATTGCGTTCTGCAGGGCCCCGGTTTTGAGCAGAGCCTCTTCGCGGCGGACCTCGGTGGCTTCCTCGGCTAAGACTGCGGTCACTGGTCCGTTGGCCATGTAATTCTCCTTTGTGGTTCTGGTTCGTCATGCACGGGTGAGGCCACGCCCAAGACCAGGGATTTTGCGATTCAAAGCCAATTTCTTCGAACTGTTTTTGTTTGTTAGGGTTGGCACCTCGGTTTCCATCATCCTTCAACGAATATTTGCCTCCGCGTCGCAGCAGACCGCCTAATTTTGACTTTGCCGGTTCGGCGTTGCGGGACACCCCCGAGGCAATCGACGAACTGGCAATCTTGTCGTTGTAGGATGGTTTGTCCGACGTCATTTCGCAGCCTTCAAAGGAGTGGGTCGCCTTAAACGCTACCTCTTCAGCGGTGAGCTTATTGTGTAAATCAGACTGCAGTACCTCGGTTGGACCCGAATCTGTTTCCATAACCTTATTAGCTCCTTTTGCTTTCCACCGACGCGACCGAGCGCGGTTAGTGGACATGGAGGGCACCAAGAATATCGACGGGTAGGAAGCAGTGCTTTGGAGCCCGGCAGATGTGCGGGCGGGATATGCAACCTTTGCATCGCTTCGTGCAGATTTTGCCGACCGCTTGGGGGAGACTGGTGACGCTGGTATTTGGGCTAGCAACGCCGCAGAAAGCCGGCGGCAAGTTGGCGCTCTCAAACGTGAACCAATCGCACGTCGAACTCTCCTGCTAACCAAGCAGGCCATGGTAATTGAGTTCTTTGGCGATGAGCAGGAGGCCCGCTCGGCCGCGGCTTGCTAGACTTGGACTTAGCATAAATGCCCCGACCTACTGGAGTTTCGGCCCGGATCCTCATCATCGACGACGATCAGCGCCAGCGTAGCGCCCTGGCTGCCATGCTCACGGACGGCGACTTTGAGATTCAGTTTGCGACTGACGGTCAGGACGCGCTGGAACGTCTCACGACTTTCCACCCGGACGTCATCGTGACGGACCTGATCATGCCGCGCATGGATGGCTTTGAGCTACTCCGGCACCTGCAGGAACGCGGCGACCTCACTCCCGCGATCACGCTCACCGGCTTCGGCAGCATGGAGAAAGCGCTGACCGCGGTTCACGAGCTCAAGGCTTTCTGGTTCCTGGAGAAGCCCGTGGAACCGCGCGCTTTCAAGACACTGCTGGAGCGCGCCATTGGCTACAAGAGAAGCCTGCAGAAAACCGAGGAACTGAAACGCGACCTGAGTATTCGCGGCGTACTCGGCGACCTGGTAGGAACTTCCCCGGCGATGCAGCAGATCTTCGCGCTGATCCGCCAGGTTGCGCCCACTTCGGCGCCCGTATTGATCCGTGGTGAGAGTGGCACCGGCAAGGAATTGGTGGCACGCGAAATCCATAAGTGCAGTCCCAGGGGAGATGGGCCTTTTGTGGCAATCAATGCAGCGGCATTGCCCGAGGCTCTCATCGAGAGCGAACTATTCGGCCACGAGAAAGGCGCGTTCACAGGAGCGATGGAGCGGTCCGCCGGCTGCTTTGAGCAGGCTCAAGGGGGCACTTTGTTTCTCGATGAGATCGGCGAGATGCCTCTTCTCACCCAACCCAAGTTGCTGCGCGTTCTCGAGGATTTGCGAGTGCGGCGGCTGGGCGGCAAACGGGAAATCGCGGTCGACGCCAGAGTGCTGGCCGCTACCAGTCAGGAAGTCGGAACGCATTTGCGCGAAGAGCTTTACTATCGCTTGAGTGTTTTCCAGATCGTGGTCCCTCCGCTGCGTGGACATAAGGAGGATATCCCGCTCATCGCCGATGTCATGCTGCAGAATCTCAACAAGAAATACAGCACTCGCGTGACCGGTATCGATGCAGAAGTGATGGACCTTTTTTTCGAGTATGACTGGCCTGGCAATGTGCGGGAAATGCGGAACGTGCTGGAGCGAGCGGTCATCATGGCCGGTGAGGGGGGGATCGGAGCCGCTCACCTCCCCCTGCTCGGTGCAGGCCCCAATCCGTACGCGCGCGCAGCTACCACGAACGCAGGCCCTATGATGCTCCAGCCTGGCCATCCGCTGGTCAAGCTAGAGGATGCGTACATCAAACTCACCCTCGATCATGTGCAGGGCAACCGCAAGCGTGCAGCCGAAATGTTGGAGATCAGCCTGCGCACACTGCAGAGCCGCATCGCTTCCCTGCGCGAGGAAGCCAAGGCGACAACGCCCGGCTCCTGAATTCCGCTGGGCGGATTGCTTGGATCGTGCATGCAATAGCGGAGGCTTGCAACCTCATCAACTCGGTGGATTTCAGCAGTCGCCGCCAGCTGAATTTTACGACTTGAAAGCGTTTGACATCTCGCCAACGTTACGCGGCAGCTTGGTAGAAAGCTCCAATGGAATCCCGAAGCCGAGCGGTTTGTCGGGGACGCGGAGGTTAACGATTCCCTGACCGAAGAAGGCACAAAGGCTACGAACTGCTGGACATCGGATGGAGCCCGGGTAGTCAGGGGATATCGCCCGATCCAGAGTTGGGAACGGCGCGGTTCGGATCGGCCGCGCATCGGCTGAGCCCGGGAGACAGGCACAGCTCGCAAACAAAATCCAATCTGAATAAGGACTTATCCAATGCAAAAATTATTTCTGATCCTCACATTCACTGCGGCGATATACGCAGGGCCGCGCAAGACCGTGTTTCTGGTGACTGACGCAGAAGGGGTCGCCGGCATTTGCCGGCAGGATCAAACTGACCCGAAAAGCGCCGAACTGCGGGCCCTGCTTACGGGCGAGATAAACGCCGCGGTGGAGGGTTTCTACGCCGGAGGCGCAGACGAAGTGATTGTATGGGACGGGCACGATGGAAGCCAAACCCTCTCCACCACGACGATTCATCCTCGAGCGCGTTTGCTGATGGGCTATCCCGGCGTCCTTATGACCGTGGACGAACATTACGCTGCAATTGCTTTCTTGGGCCAGCATGCACGGGCGAACAGCGCGGGCGGCGTGATGGCGCATAGCTACAGTTCGCTTGGTATCGAGACGATGATGGTGAATGGTAAACCGGTTGGCGAGATCGAAACGAGGGCCGCGCTGGCCGGGGCCTTCGATACTCCGGTGATCTTCCTGGCAGGGGACCAGGCCGCGGCTAACGATCTCCGCGCCATCGTACCGGGTGCGGAACTGGCGGTAGTGAAGAAAGGATATGGGGAGTATGCGTGCCTTTCGCTCTCCGCTTCGGCCGCGCAATCGCTGATTCGCGAGCGCGCAACAATGGCAATGAAGCGAATCTCCGAGATCAAGCCTTACAAGATAGATGGCCCGGTGACGGTGCAGGTCGAGTACACGGCACGCAGTGTCCCTGGACCGGATGCCAAATACCGGCCCGGCGTCGAGGTAGTGGATGCGCGCACCCTGCGATTCCACGGGAAGGATTTCGTCGAGGCATGGACACGAGCGGAAGCGAAATGAACCTCGACGGGCGTCGCGGCAATGCGCTAGACGAAACTTATGCCGTTCCGGCGAAGGCGATGTGAGGCACTTGGGTGGATGTTGCAGCCGACTGACAGGAAGACGACGGGCCGGCCGAAGATTTTCCTGAGCGTGGATAACCAGGAGCCGGATGGAGCCCAGCCCCGTTTTCCACTGGCAGACCGAAGCCGTCACACTGCGTTGGTATCAGCGGACATTGCTCCTCCATTGCTTCGGCCGTTGAATGGCGCCAGGTTAATTAGTCGATGTTCTACTGCAAACCGAATCAACTCCGCGGTGTTGCGCAGAGCTAGTGTCCGCATCATAGTAGTTTTATGAAACTCGACCGTCTTCTGGGATATAGACAGGTGGTGCGCGATGGTCTTCGCAGAAAGACCCCGGACGACCAACTCCAGCACTTCTTGCTGCCGTGGCGTTATGGACGGTATAGCGCGCGAGGCCTCGGCGGCCGCCGCCGGTCCAGCATTGAGTGACTGAACGCTAACATAGGTTCCGCCACGCAGTACTTCGCGCATTCCGACCAGAAGCTGCGTAGACGCACATTCTTTACTTAGGTATCCCGAAGCGCCGGTAGCCAGCGCTCGCCTGACGTCTTCCTGGCTACCGCTCATGGAAATAATGAAAACCTTGCTCTGTGGCAACCCGCGACAGATACGGCGGGTAATCTCCAACCCATCGATCTCTGGAATTGACAGATCCAACAGAATTAAATCAGGCATGAGCTGTTCGGCGGTTTTCAAAACCGCGCCGCCTCGCGAGATGATTCCAACGCATCGGAACTCGCGCTCGACAAGTCGTTGCAAACCTTCAGCAACCAGCAAGTGGTCGTAGGCGATCAACACGGTGGGTCGGCTCATTACTTTTACTTCTCCTCGCGCTTGGTGAAAATTCGAGCTTGATCCAGGAGTTCGACCCCGGAGAGGCGGTCGTTAATTGCTGTCAACCAATTTGCCTTACCTTGCATGTTCAACGGTCTAGGTGACTGATCCCGACGCCTCAAGAGCGTCCAACGTTCTGTGTAAAGTTCTCTTGCCGTGACTCTAAGGCAATCCGCATACCTAAATAATTTAACTTTTGCGAACAAAGTAACAGGATGTCCGACACCATTGGAAATCGCGGCCAGACCGGCGGATCGTATTGGGGCATCAGTCCTTCCAGTAGGGGTCCGGGCATGCTCGCGAGCTGAGTACACGTCCCTAACGAAAGCATCCTGGAGTTTCGATAAATGGCGCGTCGCGCTCAGTAGCGGGCAGCCATCGGCCTCAGTGGAGAAGTCTCGTTTTGACATAGGCACTTACTCACACAGACGTATGCTAGATGAAACCCTACCCTTACGTCTAAGCTCCTGGACCTACTCCTGAGGGAGGGGACTTCTCTCCGATTCACTTAGGGGAACGACGAGGTTCGATAGACGCCCGGAGGAGGGCGCGCTTTGCTCGACCACCTTCGACCCGGATAAACAGTTCCTTACATCGGATCCAGTTGTTGACTTCTACTACCGACGTTAACATTTCTTCGGCCGGGTCGAAAGCCCGGCGCACACCTATGAGGTAGTTCTTGACACTGGTTATACCACTATATGACATATGGCACGTCGCCAGTTGCTCTGCAACAGTAACTATGACGCCAGCATGCCAGCTTCGAAGTTATGGCTATCTAGATTTGAGGTTAAACACTCTTCATCCATCGCGGTTGTTTTTCTTACACCAACCATTCTGCCCTAGGGAATTTCATAGTTTGTCTTTACAGGAGTGGCTCCTACAATAGTCATATTGCGAAGGATCAAGAGGTCGCGGCTTATATCTAAGCTGATTTCTGCTGCATTCGCATTCTGACAAAAAGGGTAGGTCCACGTTGAAAAAGACCCTGCCTTAAGAAACCCGTACTCTACCTCACATTAAACGGGGCGGTAGCTTGTCTAACTTCCGGAGTAGATCTTAATGGATAAACAGTGGTTTGCGGTCCGTACGAAGTCCAATCGTGAACAGATCACGGCTGGTTCACTCACCGGCCAAGGTTACGAAACCTTTCTACCTACGTTTCAATCGGATAAGACCAGGAGCCCCGAAAGAATGACACGGCGGCCTCTTTTTCCGGGCTATCTCTTCTGCCGTTTCGACTTTCGACAAAGGCTGCCGATCCTACAAACAACAGGAGTCGTGCATATCGTCTCGATCGGCAACGTTCCGGCGCCACTTCGCGATGACGAAATAGAGTCACTGAAAATTGTTATCGAGTCCGACGCAGAACTGGACAGATACCCTTCTCTTATTGCTGGTCAGCTGGTCAGGCTGACGGAGGGCCCGCTCGCCGGGGCACAAGGAATTATCGTGCGCAGTGGCGGCAAACTCCTGGTGGTTTCAATCACTTTACTGCAAAGATCTGTCAGCGTCTCCGTGGCGCGGGAGTGGTTGGATTCAGCGGTCGCAAGCAATTAAAGAACTTATGACCTTATGCGAACTGTGTGCACTCTCCCTGCTAACCGCAGTTGGAGCGACTGCCGGCGATAGCGCGCCTTCCATCGTCCCTTCACAGGCACAGGCTACCACCGCTTCGGAAGGGTATCGTCTAGGCGCTAACGATCAACTCAAAATGGAGATCGTCCAACTAGATGAGTATAGCGGGAGGACCTACCGTGTTGACCCAGATGGCACGATTAGCGTTCCGCTTGTCGGGCGGATCAAGATCGCAGGAGAAACGCTGGCAGACGCCGAAAGAACGATTGAGGCGGCTCTCCGTTCTCAGATTCGGGAACCGCATGTGTCTCTCACTCTTGTGGAAACACGCAGCCAGCCAGTGTCAATCGTGGGTGAAGTCAACAATCCCGGCGTGCATCAACTGGAAGGCTCCAAGACGCTTTACGAGGTGCTGGCGTTAGCTGGGGGATTAAAGCCTGACGCAGGTTACCAACTCAAGATTACACGAAAATTGCAGTGGGGCGCCATTCCGCTGCCGGGCGCAGCGGTGGATAAGGCGGCAGGCGTAAGTACCGCGGAAATACCAACCAGCGCGATCCAGGAGGCTAACGCCGCTAACAATATAAGGATCTATCCCGATGACGTTGTCTCCGTGCCAAGAGCTGACATTGTCTACGTGGTGGGAGAAGTGAGAAAGGGCGGAGCGATAGTCTTGCGTGAGAGAAACACCATCTCGGTTACCGAAGCCATTTCGGCCGCGGAGGGCTTTTCGGGGTCGGCGTCCCCCAAGAACGCCAGGATCCTTCGCCCGGACCCCGCTAGCACCAGCCGTAAAGAAATACCGATAGACCTTAAGAAAGTTCTCGACGGTAAAAACGAGGATACCGTGTTGCGTCCCAACGACGTATTGTATGTGCCCAATAGCGCGAGCAAGAGGGCGTTCACCAGAGCTGCTGAGATAGCGTTACAGACCGCCTCAGGCTTGATCATTTATCGCTAATTCGCCTCGCGGGCAGATAGCTGCATCGTAGGCAGATAACCGACTTTTCCTTCGGTGTTTAGAAATTGAATGTAACGATCGCGCAGTCTAACTACCCGAGAATTCGCGGGCGGCCAGCTCCGAAATAGTATGTTTAGCCCGCGGTATCGAGTATTAATGATCATTCTTTTCGAAACGGGAGCATATATATGGAAGAACAAGTAGCAAATCTACCTGCGAAGCAATGTATCTGCGGAATTAATATTAGTGCGACAAGTTATCAAGAAGTAGTTGAGCTCTGTTCTCGTTGGATTGCGAACAAACGATCGGCAATTACTCCGGTTCGATCTCGTTATATCTGCCTGACATCAGTACATGGCGTAATGACGGCAAGAAAAGATCCGGAACTTAAGGAGAGCCTGAACCGAGCTGATATCGCGACCCCGGATGGGATGCCGGTCGTCTGGGCCATGAGGTCGTTTGGGCGGAAAGAACAACAGTGTGTGTATGGTCCGACGCTGATGCTCAAGCTCTGCGAAAGAGCGGGGAAAGAGAAGCACAAAGTATTTCTTTACGGTAGTAGTGAAGAAGTAATCACCAGTCTGCGGCAAAACTTGTTACGCAAGTTTCCAGGCATCCAATTGGTTGGGGCATATGCTCCACCCTTTCGCCCTTTGACCGCTGAAGAGGAAGACAACATACGGCAGTGTATCCGCGAAGCAGATCCAGACCTTCTGTTCGTGGGTATCAGCACTCCGAAGCAGGAAAAATGGATGATCAGACAACAGCAAGCTCTCAACGGCGTCATTATGTTGGGTGTCGGTGCGGCGTTCGATCTTCATGCCGGACGCGTGAAGCAGGCGCCGAGTTGGATGCAGGATCACGGGCTGGGATGGTTGTTCCGGCTTATGTCCGAACCGAAGCGGCTGTGGCGCCGGTATGTTTTGGTTACTCCCATGTTCCTTCCTCATTGGGCTATGCAATTCAGCGGCTTGGCCAAGTACGAAGGTGTCACAGATTCCAATAAAGCCATCAGTTAAATATAAAATCAACAGCTTGGTCAAGCGAGGAGACAGTTAATGAAGACGAAAAAGGTACTGGTAACAGGAGCAGGCGGGTTCATTGGTTTCCATCTCACCCGATATTTGGTAGATAAAGGCTACTGGGTGCGTGGCGTCGATCTGGAGTATCCCAAGTACGCAGCGTCGCCGGCTGACGAGTTCGAGATACTCGATCTGCGCAAGTTCGATAACTGCCTTATTGCCACACGCGGTGTGCAGGAGGTCTACGCACTGGCGGCCGACATGGGCGGCATCGGGTTTATCGAAAATAACAAAGGCCTAATCGTCCGAAATAACACGCTGATTAATCTTCATACAATCGAAGCCGCGAGAATTAACGCGATCAGCCGGTTGCTTTATACATCGAGCGCCTGTATCTACCCCGGATATCTGCAAAAAAACACCGATGTAACTCCCTTGAAAGAGGAGCATGCCTATCCTGCGGACGCGGAAGACGGGTATGGCTGGGAGAAGTTATACACGGAGCGGGTCTGCCGTCATTACAGCGAGGACTTCGGATTAGAAACCCGTGTAGTTCGCTTTCATAATATTTTTGGCCCATTGGGCACTTACGACGGCGGACGCGAAAAATCTCCTGCGGCCTTGTGCCGGAAGATCGGCCTGGCGTCAGACGGGGACGCGATCGAGATCTGGGGAGACGGCGAGCAAACGCGATCGTACTGTTATGTCGACGACTGCGTCGAAGGAATCTACCGCATTATGCGGTCGAATTTCTCCTCACCGATCAACTTAGGCCAGGACCGGATGCTCAGTATTAATGAACTGGCGGACATGGTCGCACGCATCGCGGGCAAGCATATCAAAAAAGTCCACGATCTGACTAAGCCGCAAGGTGTTCGTGGACGGAACAGCGACAACACTCTGCTCCGGCAGGTACTCGGATGGGAGCCTCAGATCAGTCTCGAAGAGGGCCTCGCACGAACCTACCGGTGGATTGAGGATGAGTTGCGAAAAGAAGGAAGAATCGAAGCCGAGTCGCGAATGAAAGTAGCGGTATAAGTAGTCGCCACGAAATCGCGACGCGCCTTACCTACCAGGCGATCTTGATAGATACAGCGTCAGCTTTCGACGTCGCACCCGTGCTCAGGCGGCAGACAAAGATCGGCCGTACCCCGACGGGCAGCTGGTTTCGGGTTAAACCATCGTACGGCCGTCGCGCCTGATTCGACCTCGGCGCGCGGTGCGGGACTTAATTGATTTCCCATTCCAACCGAATATCTTGAATCTGACCTCCGAGCTTCGCGAAACGCCATTCCATTAAGCTTCGGCTCAAATATTATGCACGTGCTGGCTGCACACAATTTTTATCAATTACCGGGCGGAGAGGATAACGTCTACGCGGCTGAGACTCGGATGATGGAAGGCCATAATCATCGAGTGACGCACTACACCGCACACAATGAGGCGCTGGCAGCCATGAATTCGGCCGCAGTCGCGGCAAAGACGATATGGAATTATTCCGCCTTTCGTGACTTAGAGAGTAAGTTAGAGTCAGATAGACCGGATGTTTGCCATTTCCATAACACTTTTCCGCTGATGTCTCCGGCAGTGTTTCATGCGGCGAAGTCTCGGGGAATCCCCGTGGTGCTGACACTGCATAATTACCGGCTGGTCTGTCCGTCGTCCGTTCTCATGCGAGACGGGAAAACTTGTCAGGACTGCGTCGGTAAGGTTGTCCCGATCTCTGGTGTCGTCCACGGGTGCTACCGGGGCAGCCGACTCGCGACTGCAGGAGTAAGCGCTATGTTATCCGTACACCATTTAATAGGAACATGGCGACGAAAGGTCGACCTTTATATCGCTCTCACCCAATTTTCCCGGAATAAATTCATTGAGGGCGGTTTTCCGGCCGAGCGCATCGCCGTCAAGCCAAATTTTATCTATCCAGACCCCGGATTTAAAGATACCCGGGATGGATATGCTTTGTTCGTCGGTCGCTTATCTGCTGAAAAAGGCGTCAATACAATGCTGGAGGCATGGAGATTACTTGGACTTCGTGCTCCCATTTTGCGAATCGCCGGCGATGGGCCGCTTGCCACTGAAGTCAGGAATGCGGCTGCAACCCTTCGAGGCGTGAAATGGTTGGGGCAGTTACCTCGCGAGGAAGTACTGGAACAGATGCGGGGGGCCGCAATGCTGATCTTTCCATCTGTCTGGTACGAGGGCTTGCCGCTGACGATCCTGGAAGCGTTTGCCTGCGGCTTGCCGGTAATCGCGAGCGACTTGGGCTCAATGGCGGAGTTGTTGTCAGGCGGGCAAAACGGACTTTTATTCGAACCGGGTGCCGCTGCTGATCTCGCACAAAAAGTACTCTGGGCCGGCAGCCATAAGTCCGAGATGCGGCAAATTTCCTTTACGGCGCGTGAGGAGTTTGAGCGAAAATATACTCGTGAGATAAACCACAGCATCCTGATGGAGTGTTATCGTCGTGCTGGAACCGGCGAAGTTGCTCCGGCGGCAACTGAGACTTTGACTTGGGCGGCGCAGGACTAAGTGCCGCGTAAGCGTTCTGATTCGGTTTCAGGCAGCCAAGTAAGCCGCCAAGTTTCTTAGGTACGGTGTGTAGACAAACCCTTGTCAAGGATGTTGGGGGGCCAATCCACTTGTGCTCTGATCGGTTAGTTAATATACCGAACGCGGACAGACTAGTAATTTTCATAGTGCGAGGGAATGACGAATCTGTATAGCATGATGAATATGACTCAACATCACTCCTCACAAGGAGTGATGTCGAAAGGGGCCGAAGGCCGTCCTCAGATCGACGAAAGATGCCTGACGCTGGTTTTAGCGACGTTAAGTTCGTTGATTCAGGGGAATCAATGAGACGTGATGGCACCCAGACTTCGGTAGAACAAGGAGTTCGCTCAGGCGGGTCCAAGCTGACGCCTCTCATCAGTAGTTCACATGTCGAACTTGGATGGCAGCGTTGCCGCTCCTGTCGATAGCGCGAAAGGGAATCATGACGAGTTCTGCTCTGATGGACACCGAACGAATCGTTGCGAGCACGGATGCAATTTCCTGCGATCTGGAAGGTGAAGCGGTCATTCTACACCTGTCCTCAGAAAGCTATTTCGGCTTAAACGCTGTAGGCGCCACAATTTGGGAATTCATCCAACAGGCGCACACCGTGGATGAGATCTGTACTCACCTGCTCGCGGAATATGACGTCGACCTGGAGCAGTGTCAGGCAGAAGTCCGCACCTTGCTGGAGGCCATGCGTGACAGGGGGCTTGTGGAGATTCGTGGAACATGCTCCGTGAATTCCGCCAACTGAGCGCTGGCGCCAGGATCGTGCTCCTACAGGCGATGGTGTTGCTGGTTGGGATAAGGGTTTTGCTACCGATTTTCGGTCTAAAGAATGTGCGAAAACTTCTGAGAAGCGTCAGCGAGTTTCGAGGCAAATCTGAATTGGACCTCAGGGAGAATCTTCGATTGTTGCAAGCCGCAGCACGCCGTTGTCCTGTGGGATCGACGTGCCTGACGAGGGCGCTTGCCGCCCAGCTTCTGTTACGGCGCGGCGGGATCGATAGCCGTTTATGTATCGGGGTAAAGCGCGATGAACAACGGAAGTTTGAAGCGCATGCCTGGTTGGAAAGGAATGGAGAAGTGATCCTGGGGGGCTCGGATGACGAAATCCGTAAATGGAGCCCGCTTCACGGAGTTGACGAGAGGACTGCATGAGCGCTATCGCAGGCATTTTCCTGAAGGACGGAGGCCAGGTTGCCGAGGCGGAACTCTCCTGCATGGCGAAACGGATGGAGCATCGGGGTCGCGACGGGAGGCACATCTGGCGACAGGGTCCGGTGGGGCTGGTGCATTGTGCGTTGCATACGACGCCCGAATCCACTATCGAACGGCTCCCCGCAGCCAACTCTGAAGGGACTATTGTTATCACCGCAGACGCCCGAATCGACAATCGCCTCGATTTGATCGAATCTCTCGGGCTGAAGGGACCGCATTCCCAGATAACGGATAGCGAACTGATTCGCGCGGCCTATGAAGCGTGGGGGACGGAGTGTGCGGCCAAGTTGATCGGCGACTTCGCGTTCGTCATCTGGGACGCTTCTCGCCAGCAGCTGTTCTGCGCACGCGATCCCATGGGGGTAAGAAACTTCTATTATTTTAATTCTCCACGGTTGTTCGCGTTCGGCTCGGAAATCAAAGCGTTGGTCTGCCTGAAGGACGTACCGCGGGAGTTGAACGAAGTACGGGTAGCCGATTTTTTGGTCAACATGTTCGATGACCGAGAGATCACTTTCTACAAGGACGTGAAGCGACTCCCGTCCGCCTCGACGCTAACGGTTTCCCGCGAGCGGGTGCGGATCGACCGATACTGGACTTTGGATGCCGCGAAAGAGCTTAAACTTGGTTCCGACTCGGAGTATGCGGAGGCATTTCGCGATATTTTCACACAAGCAGTTCAGTGTCGCCTGCGTTCAGCATTTCCGATAGCTTCCACCTTAAGCGGCGGCTTGGACTCTTCGGCCATCGCGTGCCTAGCACAAAAGCTCTTAGCGGCAAAAGGTGAATCGCTGCACACTGTATCAGCTATCTTCCCGGGCGCGCCTACGGCGGACCTGGACGCGATTGACGAGCGTCGTTTCATTCAAGCCGCGCTGGCCACCGGTCACTTCCAACCGCATTACATCCGCGCCGATGAACTCAGCCCGATGCGTCAAAACGACAGGATGCACTTTCACCTCGACGAGGCCAATTTTGCGCCGAACCTTTATTTGCATTGGGCAATGTTCGAGGAAGCGGCAAAATACGGAGTGCGCGTGTTACTAGATGGATTCGACGGAGATACTACCGTATCGCATGGGTTCGCGCGTCTTCCCGAGTTACTTTTCTCGTTCCGTTGGGGAACGCTGGCCCAGGAACTGCGGCTGATCCGTCGTAATCTGTTACCGTCTTCTTCGGTGCGCCGCATCTTTTGGAACCTCTGCGTGAAGCCTTCGGCTCCGGCATGGGCTTTCGGATTGAGGCGTTTACTGCGCGGGCGAGTGCGCGAATGGAAGGGAAATCCAACGCTGATCGAACCGTCTTTCGCCCGGAGTATTGGGATCGATTTGCGCGTGCAACAGATGTCGGCATCGCGGCAGTTCCGTCCTAAGAACACCCGCGAATGCCACCTCGAAGGACTCACGGATCCTACCTATGCCTTTGCTCTAGAAGTAGCGGACAAGAGCAGTGCAGCATTCGGCATCGAATCCCGCTACCCTTTTTTCGACAAGCGCCTGATCGAGTTCTGTCTGGCTTTACCCGCAGATCAAAAATTAGGTCAGGGCTGGAACCGCATGGTAATGCGGCGGGCCACGGAAGGCATTCTGCCTCCGGAGATTCAGTGGCGCCCGAAAAAGGGCAACTTGAGTTCAAACTTTTATCGCAAGTTCCTCGATTTTGAAGGAGCGACGCTTGAAGAAGTGGTCAGTTCACAAGAGCCGGCCTGTTTTGGGAAGTTTGTGAGTAAACCAGCGATGCAGGCTGCGTACCAACATTTCCAAAGCGAGCCAATGCGCAACAACCAGCAGGCGGTGCAGCTTTTTGCCGCCGTGAATCTCGCCTTGTGGCTGCGGCAATCCGCGCTGGCGAATTGATCACGCGGCGGCGCCTTTCTATTTTCGTTCTCTGCAAGCGGTAGATTCTCCGCAGCTGAGTCATTTCAAAGGAAAGGAGGTAAAAACCGACCATGCAAAAGAAGACCTGGAATACGCCGGTTCTGACGACGTTCGGCAGTGTCGAAAAGCTGACGTTAAAGAGCAAGCAGATGGGCCCGACCGACGGCTACACTTTCAACGGCGTACCGATCAGCGGTTAAACAAGACTGCCGGCTGGTGACGCGCTCATTCAAAACGCCTCACCAGCCGGTTATCTTTACAAAATGAACACGAAACAAGCGAGGAACCGGCAAGTAGGTCCGATTGGCGGCCTCGCTCGATCGGTTGGTTAAGCGCTGAACAGGGCAATGATTACTAACTCAGCACTCCAACTTGACTCTCTCAGTTTCGAAAATCCTATGGATGACATGAAATCGACTGCGCAAGGTCCGGATGACCCTCGGATTTCTGCATTCAATCCGCCACCTTACCGGGCCAGGGCCTACGGACTGGATCTCTGGTCTGATATTCCTCTACCTGAGTTCATGCCGGCCGGCAATGGCATCGACGCGGTTGTCAGGGTGGACCAAGAGGATGGCTCAGTAGCTTGCGCGAAGCCCTGTTGGGACTTTGGTGAACTCGAGACGACATGCAGTTTTCCCGGCGTTGGGAAATTTCAGGTGCGGGCGGGACGGGAGATTCGAGTGACTCCCGAACCGGGCTCCGACCGGGGTCTGATACGCCTGTACGTAGAAGGCATGATGATGGCGATTCTCCTCCAGCAAAGGGGTTTTTATGTCCTGCATGCCAGCGTCGTTCAGGTGGCCGGGCGCGGCGTGGCCTTCCTTGGGCACATCGGTGCGGGAAAATCGACAATGGCGCTGGCTCTTGAAGGGCGAGGTTGCCGGTTGATCGCTGACGATAATGCCGCGATTGATATCAGGGAGAAAAGTTGTCACGTTACGCCAGCTTTTCCACGCGTGAAGGTATATCCGGCGATCGCCCGAACGCTTGGCATCGGGGACCAAAGTTTATCGCCCCTCCATGCAAGCCAGGTGAAGAAGACGCGACAGGTGGAGAGTGACTTTTCATGCGATCCAGTTCAATTGGACCGGATCTACATCCTCTCCCGCACTGCGGCGCCAGCCATCGAATGCCTCGGAAAAAGTGAAGCCGTTATCGAGCTGATCACGAATTCCATTCCGACTCGTTGGGGGCTGCCTGGCGGCGTAGAGCAGATGAAGAAGAGCGCCGCACTGGCGCGCAGCGTGCCCATCTACCGCGTGCGCACCTTCCATCATCTCGAAGAAATCAAGCCGTTGGCTGAGCAGATCGAATTGCATGTAAAGGCAGGCGACCAGCCCAAAACACTATCCTGCGGAGCGGCGTCAAGTGGCGAGTGACCACCGGCTGTTTCAGAAGGTGAAACAGTCCGCTCCCTTGCTACAGGACCTGGCATTGGGTTGGAAGCTCATCTGGGAAGCTTCACGGCGTTGGAGCGTAATCTGGCTCCTACTGCTGGTACTGCTGGGTTGCATGCCCATCGCAGCACTTACGTTAACTAAATTGCTGGTCGATAGCGTGGCTGCGGGGATGCGTGCGGGACTGCAGTCGCCCCAGATGAAGGTAGCGCTGTGGTATGGCTTAGCGATGGGGGCCGTCGCTATCTTCATGGAACTCCTGCAGAGTCTGCTGGAGTGGGTTAAGGCGCGCCAGGCGGAACTCATTCGCGATCACATTAGCGCATTGGTGCATCGTAAATCCGTCGAAGTGGACCTTGAGTTTTACGAATCCCCCGAATATCACGATAGTCTTTACCGGGCTCGCGATGACGCGCAGAACCGTCCGGTGAACTTGCTGGAAAACCTGGGCAATGTAATTCAGAATGGCATCACACTGACGCTGTTCGCAGCCGTCGTAGCAACGTATGGTCCCTGGATGCTGGCGGCCATCGTTCTCAGCATGCTACCCGCGATTTTCATCGTGGTGAGGTTTAACCTGCTCACTCATGAATGGTGGGAAAGGACCACTGTAAGACGGCGCTGGATTGACTACTACGATCAAAAATTCACGAGCGCCACGGCCGCACCAGAGATTCGCCTGTTCCGCCTGGGAGAACACTTCCACCGAGCATTCCAGGCGATCCGCGACGAGCTGCGCGGTGAGCGGCTGCGTCTGATCCGAAATCAAACAGTTGCTCGCATCGGCGCGGCCGTCGCAACCCTTGCCGTGATCGGAGCGTCGCTCGGATGGGTGTGCTGGAGAGCGATCCATGGACACGCGACGTTGGGCGACCTGGTTCTCTGTTATCAGGCCTTCATCGGCGGGCAAGGCCTGATGCGGCTTTGCACTGCCAGCCTCGGTCAGGTATACACCAACGCGCTTTTTCTACGAAGCTTTTTTCAGTTCCTCGCGACTGCACCGCGCATCTGCGACCCCGCCGAACCTGTGCAGGCACCTGCTGTTTTGCGGCGAGGAGTGCGTTTGCGCAACCTGACATTTCGCTATCCCGGAAGCCAGAATTTCGCAGTGCGCAATCTCGATCTGTTCCTTCCGGCCGGAAAAATCATTGCGATCGTCGGGAAGAACGGCGCGGGCAAGAGCACCCTGATTAAGCTCCTGAGCCGGTTTTACGATCCGGAGGAAGGGTCAATCGAATTCGACGGGATCGATATACGCTCTCTGGCATTGCAGGATTTGCGAAACCGGATTTCGATCCTCTTTCAGATGCCGGTAAATTATGATGCTTCGGTGGCCGAGAATATTCGCTATGGCGATTTGACCCGCGCCCCTGGGGACCGGCAGATTGCCGAGGCGGCCCGTAGCGCGGGGGCCGACGAGTTTGTGGATCAGATGCCAAACGGCTACGATACTTTGCTTGGCAAGTCTTTCGAACACGGCCACGAACTGAGTTCCGGCCAGTGGCAGCGCATCGCAATGGCGAGAGCATTTCTGCGTCGCTCGTCCCTGGTGTTGCTGGATGAGCCGACCAGTTTCATGGATCCCTGGGCGGAGCACGACTGGTTTGAACGCCTACGCGATCTCTGCCGGGACCGCACCGCCGTCATTATTACGCACCGATTCAGCATTGCCATGCGCGCTGACCTAATCCATTTGATGGACCAAGGCGAAGTCTTGGAATCAGGCACACATCGGGACCTGGTGACTCGACACGGGCTTTACGCCGAGTCGTGGGAACTGCAAATGCGCGCGCACACCGCATCTCAAAACGTCGACGACCAACCGATCTTTCCAGCCGCCTCGTTTGCGGATTAACCGGCGGAGTAACGCCGTCCAACGCAAATCCCAAACATCTTCAGGAAAGGATATATGTTTTTATCGACGCCATCATCGAGTCGCCCGACCGCGCTGATCCGTTTGCACCAGGCTTTCGACGTCCTGTGCGGCCTGGTAGTCTTACTCGCCGTTTTCGCCGCGGCCAACTCGTCGCGCATGCCTGACGGCCTGGGCCAATTCCTCGCTCTTCGCGTAACGATCAAGAATTGCGTACTGTTGTTTTTCCTGCTGTCCGGCTGGGTGACGTTGCTCAAACTTTTCGGAGTTTACCGACTTGAACAATACCGCTCGATCTTGCGCGGAACTACGCGGCACCTCGGCGCATGCAGTGTTGCAGCCCTTCTCGCGCTGGCGTTTCCGCTCTCCAGTAGTAGCGGGGCGATTTCCGGCTCGATCATCGCATGGTACTGGATCGGTCTGGCTACCAGCGGAATAGTGGGACGATTAGCGACCTCGTATTTAATGATGCGGTTACCCTCGCTGGCTAAGTGGCGCCGTAACATCCTCATTGTAGGTTCAGGTCCGCGTGCCGCCAGCCTTTGTGCGGAGATCGAAGAAGTCAGGGGCTCCCCAAACCGGGTCATCGGCTTCATGGACAAGGAAATGTATGAGCCCGCTCCAGAATGCGTGCGGGAACGCTACGCCGGGAAACTCGAAGATCTCGAACAATTCCTCATGCGGCAAGTTGTCGACCAGGTGCTAATTGCGTTGCCCATTCGTTCTTGCTATGACCAGATCCAACTGTCCATAGAGATTTGCGAGCGCGTCGGCGTCAAGGTGGATTATCTTTCGGACCCCTTTCGAGTCTCGTTGAGTCGCCCCGAACAAGCCATGGAGGGCCGCGTTTCGGTAGTGTCGTTGAAAACTGCGCAGGACGATCCCGCCGCGGTCTTCGCCAAAAGGTGCATGGATGTCGCGGGCGCCCTCACGGGAATTGTGTTGTTCTCGCCGCTCATGTTGATCGCGGCCGTCGGAATTAAGCTCACGAGCAAAGGTCCAATACTGTTCTCTCAGGAACGCTACGGAGTCAATAAACGCACTTTCCGCATGTACAAATTTCGGACCATGGTGACGAACGCGGAAGCTCTGCAGGCGTCTCTCGAATCGCTGAATGAAGCAGCGGGTCCGGTGTTCAAAATCCGCCAGGATCCGCGCGTGACACGATTCGGACGTTATCTTCGCAAAACTTCAATCGACGAACTTCCACAATTCTTTAACGTGCTGGCTGGAGATATGTCCCTGGTGGGACCGCGTCCGCTGCCAGGCCGAGACGTTTCGCAGTTCAATCAAGGCTGGCTGATGCGACGCTTCAGCGTGAAGCCGGGGCTTACGTGCCTGTGGCAGATCAGCGGCAGAAGTAATACCAGTTTCGAACATTGGATCGCACAGGATCTCGAATATATCGATACCTGGTCGTTTGCTCTGGATCTCAAAATCCTGGCGCGAACCTTACCAGCGGTAGTAAAAGGCAGCGGCGCTATGTAGCGCGCCATTAATTTCTGAGGCACAGGTGCGGCTGCGGCCAGCCCTTCCTTTCGTTATTTGAACGTTTCCGCGGACTTCGCATCGCGAAGGTCGCACCAGAATCGCCCGTGCCGGACGGAGAAATGTTGCCTCTTCGTTCGTCACGGCCTCGCAGGTACAGGCCAGGAGGATCCTCCATCTCCTGGCCTGTAGCGGTACTACACGATGGTGAACAAATCTGCTAAGACAACGTGGCGAAGAGAGACTAGCGGCTGATCTGTGGATTCGTAGGATTCTTCCCAACTGCATCGGCCGGCTGTCGATTTTCCAGCGTTACATAGCATGGTCGGCCCCGGAAGCTCTGAGATCGCTCACCGCTTGGGCGCACGGTGTTGCACTCCTGATGTAACCGAGGCTCTGGTCCGCGTAAGTGATACCCAGTCAAAAATCATCTACTACGGCGTCCTCGCCGGTTTCTTCTTTCTGCGGATCTGGAAGCGGGATAAACGACTCGCGGCAAATCCATGGAAAGCCATTCGAGTCTTAGGTTTTACTTGTGGGTCCACTATCGTTCAGTTTACAGGCAGGCTTGTAGAATTAGACACCAAACTACACAGTCCGGCCTTGACGTAAACTCCACCCACGCTGTACTTTGAAACAGTCTACACTTACGGAGGAATAACATGAAGGTAATTTGGATCTTAACCGCTCTCGGGTTTTCGACGATTGCACACGCATCAGTGATCACAGAGAATACTGCTGGAAGTCTCGGAACGTTGACCGAATCTTTTGGAGAATCTTTCACCACCCCCAGCGGAGGCCCGTGGGACGACATTACGTTTAACTTTTTTTCCGATATTCCGGCAGTAACTCCATCCGCGGCCGGTACCGCTTACTTATTGTCCGAAGCGTACACGGGCACCCCGTCATCGCTAAGTAGCGCAGTTCCCGGTTTCATTGCTGCGTCGACAGGAATATCGGGAGGAGCGTACGTTTTCGCCCCGAGCCTTGAACTTATCGCGAATACTACATACTTTATCTACGAGAACGGTGTTGAGACAGTGAGCGGCGGAAATGCGGTCGCTGGCGGAGTGGCATATTTTGCGCCTACGTCGAGCACGGACTTCAGTTTGGCGATCGGTCCTGCCCAAACGGCGAATTTCGCAGTCGACGGAAACTCGGGCATTGTCACGGCGGCCACTCCTGAGTCTTCGTCGATGTTTCTCCTGCTCGCCGGGCTAATAGGACTTTGGGGGTTAGCCAACAAGCGGGCTCGCACCCTTTCTGTTTAGTTTTATCTTTTTCGACAGTCGATTGTACTGTTGCCGCGATCCTGCGAATTACAATTTGCGCCGGACTTTCTCGTTAGGGAAAGCCCGGCGTTTGCTTTTTGTACACCGAGTGGGCGGATGCCTATCGATACACGTCGTGTCGCCCCGAAAATCCACGAAGGCCTGTGAGTGAAGTTCCTTCGAGTGGTTAACCCGACACAAATAAAAACGCCTCGTGAAGTATCGATCGAAGCGGCTGAGAATCTGGTAGATCCGGCATCGAAAAACATCAAGGGAGAGAGCATAACCGCTAAGGCCAAAGAGGACCCGGCTTCGAGGCTCTCCGAGCATCACGAGGCGCGTAGCGCGATTGAGAACTCACTTGGCTGGTGAGTGCAGGGTCTGCAGAGGTGGGCTATCGGCGCTTCTTGAGGGTAGGTTCTGCAGGGATGCCGCATCCAGTAGAGCACTTCGATCCGGAAGACCGCATCGCGCCCTGAGCAGATTGTGTTGGGTTAAATCCGCTAACCAGAGTGCTGCAAAGGGAGGGCATTGAAGCATCAGCAGTGCCGTGCAGTTCCTGGCCCGGTCTGCTGAAGTCCGGCAAACGTAACGCCTGGACCCCAATTCCAGTGATACCAGTTGGGATCCGACATGTGATACACGTTGTAATCAAATTGATTATTACCGGTCTGTAGCATCTGCGCCTGGCCATAATCAGCCACCGCGCCGCTGGAAGTTACACCTCCCCGGTACACGATGCTGTTATTATGAATGGAATTGTTGACCGCCAAATAGGGGCCGTATGCCCCTGTGCCGCGGTTCTGCTGTACGATACCAATCCCATTGCTGCCTATAAGGGCAGTGTTGGGGGGAGTCTCGACCACGTTTCCGTAGACTTGTACATTTTGCGAATTCTGAATCAGAATTTGCGATCCCCACAACCAATTTGTCGGTCCCGAAACAAAGTTATCGCAGACGTAGTTATAACGGATGATTGCCGCGTAACTGATCTCGTGGGAAATTCCGCCGCCGCTATTGTTGATAATCACGTTGCTCTCGTACAAGGTGTTTATGTTATCCGTGTCGACCCACACGCCGGCACCGAGGTTGTCATGTACGAAGTTGCCGCGGATGATCAGATTGTTGGTGAGAGCGAACTTCATGCCCCCGCACTCCCAACCGCAGTCAAATCCGGCCCAGTTGTTGAAAGATACCTCGTTGCTTTCCACGAGAATATTGTTGCCGGAACCTCCAAAACCCTTTTGTCCATTATCATGGACATAGTTCTTACTCGCAGTGCTGCCGCTTAGAAGGCTGATTCCTCCACTATGGTTCAACCGCACTTCGTTGTTGGTCACGTTCCAATTGGGACCCGGATACTGGTCGCCAATCGCGCCAAATTGCGCCGGCACTGCGTATTTTTCAACGATTAGCCCGCTGATTGTAACGTTAGCCGCGGACCCAGAGAAGGCCGAGCGGGTAACGCTGGCCTCGACCAGATGACCGGTTGGGTCGTCCGCGAAATAGATTATTTGGTTAGGATAATCGAAATACCAGCGGCCTGGCGCGACGGCGGCCAGACTGGCTACGTGCAACAAAGGCACATTGTCAAAATACAAGTCCTCCGGGTACATGCACATAGGATGCTGCGGATCGCAAGAGCCGTTGCGTTGACCGGCTTGGGTTTGACCTGTGACGAGCCATAGATTACCCTGATGCAAAAAAGAACTGAGCACCTGAGCCCCGCTCAGGATGGGATTGTTTTGACCGATGAAGCTGTCGCCATTCTTGGGTTGAATGCTTTGCAGCCGATAAGTGCCGGGTGACAATACGAAAGTCGTATTCTCCGGATTACCGTCGACAACCCCCTGTATGTTTGCACCGGGCAAGAGAGTTATCACTTGTTGGCCGGGGGTCGGCAAGTTCGCGAGCAACAGAATTGCAATCAGGAGGCAAGGAGAGTTGCGCATTGAGACTGGGATTCGCACGAGTTCATTTTAGCCGGTCTTCGCCCTTGGCCGGACTCCGTGTTGGTTCGCGGAAGCGAATACGAGTCGCTTATTCGACCTGACCGTAAGTTCCACTGGTCTTTGGGACATCGCAAACTGCTCCGTCTATCGCCCGCTGTAATTCCGGGTTGTTCGAAGTGAAGGTGAAAGGCTTTGATGGTTCCGGCATTCGACGCGGCCGACACCCGGGTACTCTCCAGCGAAATCTGGCCGGCGAGTCGGGTATGATTGTCGCCCAGCGCGGGTAGTTTGGCAGGGCAAGACCTTCGACCGTGAGGATGCTGGCCGTGATCAAACCGCTTCCTCCAATAACGCCGACTGTTCCGCGCGCGACCCGTAGACCAGATTCGCCGCCCGCAAGAGCGAGTCGAACGTCCCGGCATCGGTCCACCATCCGCTCAGAAACGAGTGGCTCATTGTCCCTTCTTCAATGTACGCATTGTTTACGTCGGTAATCTCGAATTCACCGCGCTTAGACGGAAGAAGAGTCCGGATCTTGTCGAAAACGGTTCCGTCATACATATAGATTCCGGTGACGGCGTAATTGGATTTGGGGTGTGGGGGTTTCTCTTCGATCCCAGCGACCTTGTCGTCGACGATTTCCGCCACTCCGAAGCGCTCGGCGTCGTCCACCTCTTTTAATAGGATCTTGGCGCCCCTTGACTGGTGGCGGAAGTCGTCAGCGGCCTTGCGAATATCGCCTTCGATAATGTTGTCGCCCAGGACCACACATATTTTATGACCGTCGGCGAAGTGTTCGGCTAGGGCCAGGGCGTCGGCGATACCGCCTTCCCCTTCCTGGTAGGTGTAATTGATATGTTTCAGACCGAACTGCTTGCCATTGGCCAGAAGACGCAGGAAGTCGCCCGAGTTCTTGCCTCCAGTGACGACCATGATGTCTTTGATACCCGCATCCACGAGGGTCTTGATGGGGTAATAGATCATCGGCTTGTCGTAAATGGGAAGAAGATGTTTATTGGTGATTTTCGTCAGCGGAAATAATCGGCTGCCGGTTCCGCCTGCGAGTACGATGCCCTTCATTAATTACCTCGATGATTGGAATTGGACCGAGTTACGGCGGATAACCGTGTCGCTTCCTCTAGACGCCGTTGGGTAACTCAGGATAATGAAATCTGCAACAAGGACCGCAGCCGAAAGTAAGAAAGCTGCGCCTTCCGCCAGAACGCGTTTTGTCCGCTGTAGTAGGCGGCAGCCCGCGCGCGGCCCAGCGTGAGTGAGCGTCGCTCTGCGGGGCTCAGAACCATGGTGCGTTCCACCTTATCCAAGACGACTTGGGCGGCGCGAATCATCGTGGGAGAGCTGTGAGAAACGTTCTCGCTGTGGATACGGTACTCGGCGGTGAGGTCGGTATGGCGCACCACCCGATATTGCCGTGCGATCCGAAGGTACAGATCCAGATCGTCGCCGGGAGCCACCTCCGGGTCCATCCCGCCCACATCGAGCATGGCTTCCCGTAAGATCATGGCCGCGGCCGGGCAGTGAATCGGATTGCCCTGCAACATGGACAAAAAGTAGTTGCGGCGAGGCGCGCAAATATAGGGGGCTCCTTTTATCTGTCCTGCGCTGTCTATTTGACGGAGGGCGCCGAACACCAGACCCGCCTTGGGGTTACCGGGCTTGAATTGAATAGCCCGCAGATGAGAAGCGATCGCACCAGGCATCAGACGATCGTCATGGTCGAGGAACATGACGTACTCGCCTCGCGCCGCGGCGACACCGCGATTCCTTGCGGCAGCCACACCGGCGTTTGGCTGGCGAATTATCGTTGTCCCTGGGATTGCCCTCAGTACTCGATGCGCATCTTCCGTCGAACCATCATCGACTACAATCACTTCAACTGGTGAATGTGTCTGGGCCAAAGCGCTCTCAATCGACTCGCGGATATACTCCGGCCGATTGTAATAGGCAATGACGACTGTGACCAGCGGAGCGGTCGGTTTCATAACGGCTATTGTTGGCGTAAGAAGACCATCATATTGTCACTCCACAGGTCGTGGAGATTGTGAAGGTGCTCAGTAAACTCCGGCTGGTACTTGAAGCCTCGTGATTCTATCCTGTCAATCCAATACTGTGGGTGCTGTTCGTTGAAGTGGCCCGCGCCTCCCTGCCCCGGACGCGCCGCAGACATAGCGATCCGGTCGCCGTGGGAAGTCAAAGTTTCGAGGTATATGTCGGCAAACTTTGGATGTATATGTTCCGCGACTTCATAGCTCCAAACGACGTCAAATTTTTTCCCCAACCTCACGGGTTTGTTAAGGTCCGCACACATGATGGACTGGCTTACAGGCGATGACCGGATTGCTGATTCTGATCCTTCGATCCCGACGCACTCTATTCCCTTATCAGCCACATATTCCAGCGCTTTCCCTATACCGCAGCCGATATCCAGAAATGTTTTCGGCTCCCATTCTCGAATCACGGCGTCTAGAATCTTGGTGGGACAGGCGCACGCCATGTTAAGTTCGCTTTCATCGAAGCGGCTATCCTTGGAGGCTCGCATCCTAATAGCGCGGGTTGCTTTTCGGCGGACGCCAGGTTTTTGGGCGACGCACCCGTACACCCAACGCAGAATGTTGTAGGTGTACGAGCCGGTACCCAGTGATTTCTTTGCCGCCTCTTTCAGTGGACTCTGCATCTCGATAGCTCCTCACTAACGCACAACCCTATACAGGCCATGCTATTCCGGGTAATGCTCCAACATCGTCGATCTAAATAATTTGAATTCTCACGACCACTGCCGATGAGTTTCTTAGGCTGTTCACCCATAAAACACGCGCTAAGCATGTAAGTTGCCCGAAGGAGTCAGGCGTAAGCGCGTTCGATTAATGGTCCACCAGGGACGCAATGAAAGAGAGCACAACAGCGAAAGGCTGCATTGGAGTAGCCGCCGTTCCGCATAGTGCCTTGTGGCGTTTTTATAAGCCAGCATGGCTGCGGCCTTGGCCCTGTCGCGAAGGTGTTGGATCAGCGGCCGTTTCCGCTGATGTACAAGGTAATCTTCATAGGACAGTTCGGGTTCGTGCCTCAATCTGCGGACGATATTGAAGTCGACCAGTTCACCCCTTCTGTCCCAGTCCTGAATGGTCTTAGAACGGCCGTGCAGGCGGTAGTCCATGAGGCACTCCTGCAGGCAGCCGATCAGGTGTCCACTGGTAACCAACCTGCCCCAGAGATCCCGATCTTCCAACTGCATTTGGCGGTAGCCCCCAACACTGTCGACCGCCGATTTTCGCATGATCACTGAGGGATGCACGATTTCCAGGAAGAGCGGCGGCTTGCATTGTTTAACGCCTTTGATAACGTCTATTGGATGGGCCGAGCGGCCGATTTTATTTCCGTTTACGTCAATCAGGTTTGCCCAGCTGCAGACTACACTGAGTTCGGGATGGTCCAGCAGATAGGCCATTTGGCGCTCAAGGCGGTTGGGCGCCATACGGTCATCGGAGTCGAAGCGCGCAATTAAGTCCGTCCTCGCGGCAGCGATGCCGGCGTTCAACGATGCGACCAAACCGATTTGGGTCCGCTGCATCAGAACGATTCGAGAGTCTGCGCTTGCGTAGCTCTCAAGAATGGGAATGGAGGAATCGCTGGATCCATCGTCTACCACGATGAATTCGAAGTCGCGATAGCTTTGAGCGAGGACGCTCTCGACCGCTTCTCGTAGAAATCGTGCGCCATTATAAACAGGCATTAATACGGAGATTTGCATCGGTGTCCTTAGAGAATCGAGGAACAGGGGTTTGAGCAGGAGAAGAAAGACCCTTGGAAAGCGTTGTGCGGGCTACCGCCCTTTCAAGCGGCTAAGTTGAAGTGCCATTACTCCGACAATCCCCTCCACGCTCGACTGGTTACGTTTTTCTGCCTGGCCCTCTTGTCAGTAGCAGTCTAACTGGGAACTATCAATTGACAAAACACTCATAATAACATTCTTGCTGTCTACCGTTCAGGAAGAACTGTAAGGAGTTATACCTTAGCGCTGTTGCGTAGCAGTTTTTAACCGCTCCCTCGTCTCCGCTGTAATAACTCCATGAGATGTCGAAGATACGTCGGCATTACCAGTTAGGCTTCCAAATGTCTTCCAAAAACTGTTCGCGGCAGCCCATCTGGCAGGACGGCGGCGATCCGATCCAACATCACCGTGGTCGAACGCCCAGTCGGACGATTCAACTCAAAGTTTTCTTACAATCACGCTGACGTAGAAGCCATACCGGCAAATACTGGCCTGTTTGCAATTAGATCCTGCAAGGACGAGGTTATAAAGTAGCAAACCTCCGTTCCACAAGGATACGTGGCCGCCCAGAACCTCAGGGTGCCAAGGAGGGACGGTGATGCAGATGACGCCCCCTTCCTTTGTGACATTGAAGAGGTTCTTCAGAAATAAACCTGCGTTTAGCTGGTGTTCAAAATGTGAGAAGATGCCCAAACACAGTCAAATTGCCGATCAAAATGCAGCTTATTGAAGTCGCCAATAACGGTCTGAATGCGATGCTGATTTTTCTCGAAGTAGATTGACTTACCGTAATCCAAGGCAGTTACATGCTTGCCGTGTTTTAAAAATACTTCGGCCTGCTCACCCGCACCACATCCGATGTCGAGAACGGTGTCAAATGAAAAGTAGTCGAGAAGCTTCTGGATTCCCGCCCCGGCAAATTGAAGGTGCTTAAACTCCTCTCGCACGTTTGGCGGTACGTCACCCACTGCTCCCGAACGGACAATGTCAAATCCACATCGCCGCGATATCGGGCGTATCGGGCGTAGCACATTCTTGATGATTGTCGGCTTACTCGTCGCCAAATGACCTCCGGAGTGAACTTGTGTTATCTCATTGCACGAACTGGACCTCGCCAAATGCTCCTTCAGGACGATGTCCAGTCCGCTCTTTGTAAACTCCCGCATATGGCATTCCCACCGGGAAACAACATCCTTATGCTCGGCCTTTTGTTTAATAAAACTACGCTTTTATCAGGGAAAGGATGGCTGGCTTAATCATCATCTGTTCTTGTTAACCAAGTAGCCGAATTCGGCTCTTCGTTTCGAAAGCGTCGAATTCGGCGCGGTCGCGAATGGGGACGATCGTCGACGTCTCTGAGAGGAAGTTCGGATCAGCAACCTTAACCCACCGAAACCCCGCGTGTTCACAGACAAATAGCAATAGCCGCTCGATGGCGTGAGCTAACGTTCCATTGACCTGGTTATTCTCGAAAGGAAAATCGTCCACTTTTAAGCGCAAGTCCAGCAGAGGTTGTAATGCAGCCGGGCGCGCCCAGAACATCGATCCCGAAGGAAAATCGAGTACATGTTCGGGTGTGAGTAAAATCCCCATCCGGCGCGCCAGACGGCAACCTCGCGGGAAGTTGTAGTTCCACCCGATCCACTCTCGAATAGCCTCGAAGTGGGGGCATATGACCATTCCGATCTCAGGGTGATGATGAAAGATGTCCAGGATGCTCCGAACGATATCAGGCGAGCCGGCGAGAGAATGCAATAAGACGTCCCGCCATCGGTCTCCAACCGAAGAGGTAAGGCTCTTCTTGGAATGCAGGAACAGCACGAGATCGTAGCGTGAATAAAGATCGGTGAAGGCGACGAGTTTGGGGGCGATGTCACGGCCCCGATTGGGAACCAATCTTATGTCGACGCGGCCGGTCCAGTCTTCGAAGAGTGCCTCGATCTCGCTCGCCTTCGCGGCCGTATCTGTCGAGATCGCGATATCGGCAAACGGGGGCAGATTATTCAGTAATCTTCGGATCGCCGGCGCCGTTTCTATATAGAAGATATGGCATACAGCGACCAGGCGAAGGCTGGGCGAGACATTAGAGGTATCGTAGCCAAAAGGTACGGCAGCGCTAAAGTCGCTGGAGGCAGGGCGGATTATGCCGTTTACGGGAGGGCGGAAGCGGTGGTAGAGATGCTTTACCGGGCGCAGGCGCACTTTCAGGGAATGAAGCAGAGAAGCGAGCGTTTCATCGAGCGGACGTCCCAGAATGCGCCTGCCGTGTGTGTAATTGGGAGTGAGCACTGGCATCTCTATTGCTTTCGGTCCTCCTTTAAGAGGTGGATCACTTCAACGGTTTGGGGGACAATGATACAGCAGAAATAAGCAATCAGGGTTCCTAAAACAATTCCGTTCAATCCAAACCGACGGCCCAACCATACTGACGCGATCACGCTGACGACTGCTCCGATGCCGGAATAGGTAGCCTGTCCTTTAACCCGACCTGCCGAGCCCAAGAGACAGGATTCACTCCAGGCGAACGCGAATAAAACCGCCCAACAACCCATCAGAGCCACTAGACCGAAGGCAGGCACCGCCTGAGGGCCCGCCCATATCGAAATAAATTTACGCGCGGCGAACAACAGGACCACTACGAAGGCAGCGGTTGACCCCACCGCGATCATAATGCTGTAACGGTAAGTCTTCCGGATCCATGCGTAATCCCGGCGTGAAAAGGCGTCCGCGTAGGCTGGCCACAGGGAGGGCAGCGCCATCACTGGGAGCAGAGAAGCGAAGGAAAAGAGCCTCCAGGTGATGGAGTAGGGTGTCACCGCGCTGGCGCCTAGAATCTGCGCGATGATGATGTTATCAGTCTGATAAAGAATATAGCCTGATAATTGCACAGCAAAGAAGGGAAGGCCACTGTTCCATAGTGCCTTCAGATCGTTCCATTTTACCTTCGTGAAATTGGGAACGAGCCAATCGAACTCGCGATAAAGCCATATGGTGCTTAGGATTCCGATCATAAGCCCCGCTCCCACATAGGAGAAAACCAGGCCGGGAAGACCTACTCTGGATCTGGTCGCGATCACAATAAACACTAAATTGAGTACGCTCCCCGCGGACGCCCAATAGTTCGAGAGTACGACCTTGCGGCACGCCCCCATCACTCGGGGCGTTACCGCAAGAGGAAAACCGACGAGGGAAACCCCGATGGCGACTGCGGCGGCGAAGGTAATCTCAACGGCGTCCTGAGGATGCCTATCTCCGAGAAATGCAGGCCAGTTGATTGCACGCCAGCAGACCGCCACGATCAAGCCGATGACCGAAGTGCTACAGATTATTGCGGCATAAGCTGAGTTGATTCTATTGGATGCGGACTCAAAGTCGTCATGGGCGAGCGAGTCGGCAATGTTGTTGATCGCGGTGCTGCCTATTCCCATATCGAGGATGTTGAGATAGCTGAGAATGGAAGTCAGGGTGACCCAAACTCCGTATTTTTCCACGCCAAGGTAGTGAACACCGAGGGGCACGGCGATGAACGATGTCGCCAATCCGAGGAACTTACTCGCGATGCCTGTCGAGATCCCTTTCAGGATTAGCCCATACGTATGCACCGCGCCCCGCCGCTCGGCCACGCAGACACTTGACCTGTCGTCATCTACTGATTCTAAAGGGCTAATGGTCATAGTCGATTTTCGCAAGATCCGCAAGCGCGTGAGACAAGATTACCTACTTCAGTAACGCTAAATCGTCAGAACTCCTCCGTATGGGTGAGACGGTGGTACGTATAACGACTGATACCCAAATGGGCCGTTGTGAGAGTACTATGAAGATGCTAAAACGTATTAGAACGCACTAAACAACATAGATGGTCTGCGACGAAAGGAACCCCCCAGTTGACCCCAAGAAAGAAACATCTCAGCCTCTTTATCCCAGTTCTTCTCTTTATCACCTCGCCTGCCCAGGTCAGCAGGCTGTGACGATATCGCCGGGAGCGAACATTCAGGCGGCCGTCAATGCCAGTCCAGCGAACACAACGTTTGTATTGACGCTGGAACGTATCGGCTGCAAAGTGTTCAACCGAAAAACGGCGATAGTTTTATCGGCCAAAACAACCCTGTCCTGAGCGGGGCTCAGTTGCTGACCGTTTTTTCAGACTCTAGGAAATCTCTGGTACGTCACCGGTCAAACCCAAGCTGGTCAAATCAATGGTTCTTGCGACGGGCAGCATCCGATGTGCGTGTACCCGGAAGATCTGTATTTCGACAATGTCCCTCTGTTACACGTAGCCAGCCTGGGCGCAGTCGGGCCAGGTACATGGTACTTCGACTATCCCCATCAGACAATCTATTTCGCGAATAACCCGAGCGGTCATGTGGTGGAGGCCAGCGTTACTTCAACAGCCTTCTCCGGTTCCGCGTCTAACGTTACGATCAGTGGACTGATCGTTGAAAAGTATGCTGTGCCGGCCCAATTTGGCGCGATTGGCGACCAATATCCGGGCCCCAACTGGATCGTGACAAACAACGAAGTGCGGTTGAATCATAGCGGAGGAATCTACCTCCAAGCGGCAGCACAGCCAGTCAGAACTACGTCCACAATAACGGGCAAAAAGGAATTGGCGGTACCGGCAACAACATATTGGTGGAAGGCAACTAGTTTCCTATAGCAACTGGGCCGGATTTAACTGTGGTTGGGAGTGCGGTGGAATGAAGTTTGCCGTCACCGCGAATCTCACGATTCGCAGTAATTCCATTCATGACAACCTAGGCCCAGGAATATGGGTAGACACCGACAACATCAACACGCTTTACGAAGGCAACGTCGTTATGAATAACTATGGCGGCGGAATCTCGCACGAAGTCAGTTACGCCGCGATCATCAGGAACAACACGGTTTGCGGCAACTGGGGAGCCGGTCCGACAAATTGGTTGTGGGGCGCGGAGATCTTGATTCAGAACTCCCAAAATGTCCAGGTCTATGGAAATACCGTTGAAGTTCCCCTTACGAACGCGACCGTAGGGGCCAACGGAATCGGTATTGTCCAGCAGTCCCGCGGAACCGGTGCTTACGGCCCCTACCTCGCGATTAATAACTCTATTCACAACAATACCATCACGTATCTTGGCGGCACCGCCGCCAGCGGTGAGGTGGCTGATTACGACCTGACGCAACTGCTGCAAAGCGGCAACAACCTGTTTGATTACAATGCTTATCATCTGAGTAACCCGAACGCGTATTACTGGAACTGGGGATCCGCCTGGCCGACGTTTGCCGGTATGCAGCAATTAGGGCAGGAACTGCACAGCACTGACGATAACATCATGCCTCCCCCGTGTAGTTTGCCACCGTCCTAGGTTCTAAACTCGCTGAACTCATTCGAACCGTGCCGTTACGAGTGGAGCGCCTAACAAGGCGCTCCACTTTTTTGGGCGAATCTCGATTACAGTACAGGCGCTGGAATGCGCACTTTGGCCATGGCCGTTTGAAAATTTGCGCCGTTTGAACGGTAGCCCAACTCCGCCCCTGAACTGAGACTGCGAGCGGAGGCAAATCCCAAGGCAAACCAGAACCAGATCCCCAGCACCGGCCCTTCCATTAGTACTCCCAATGAACTGTTGACCACGGTGCAAACCAGCATGAGGATCCAGAACGTAAGCTCGTCTTTGCGTTCAGGGGTATATTGCTCGGTCATAAACCGCCCGTGCCAGACGCTTCGAAACAACCCTCCAACGCCGGTGAAGACAATGCTAAGCCACAAGAACAGTCCGACGATTCCCATGCGGGAGAATACTGTGATGTTGAAATTATGCGGAGAGCGGACGAGAAACTCATTCTGTATGGAAGCGAGAAGAGGATGGTAGACGGCCAGGCTTTCTCCGAAGCCGAGGCCGAAGGCGGGGTTGCGGGCCATCACCTGCTCATACAGCCGCTGCCACCAAATCATTCGCCATCCGGCAGTTCCCTCCATATTGGACGGGTCTACACCACTTGAAACACTTACTTCGCCAAAGCGATCCAAATGTGCGACCTTCATCATCCGATCCGGCATCGCTAACATTGCGATCGCCACCAAAGGGATGGCGACCGCAGTCACCTTCAACAATCGAGTGTTGAAATGCGAAATGCCCGCAGGCGACAGGTTCAGAAAAAAAACAATCGCCACACCCGAAGCGACGCCGACCTTCATACCTCGTCCCTCGGATGCGCCAAATACAGCCAAGCCCAGCAACGCCAATGGGACCATGACGGCACGCAGTTTAGGTAATCTGTTAAGTGTCGCAGTGCACAAGACGATGAAAGCGCCGAGAGCCAGATTCTGGCCAGCCTCGTGCGTGGAGTTGAAAAAGAGCCGTATGCCGCGACCGGGTAAGACCGGTCCAGATTGGGAAATTGCGTTATGCGAAAGAATATCGGCGGTGTTCCAAATGAGGGAGATGATCCAGAACACGCGCACCAATGACCACGCCCGGCGGGCTATGCCTTGGTGCGACGCCAAACCCATGCCAATGAAATAAAACAGCGCGTAGTACCAGATTGCGGCGTCACGAAGGGCATCGATACCCCACTGGGGAAAACTGATCGCGGTCAAGACCGTACCGAGGGCCAGGAAGGCACAATCTCGAGAGTCAAAAGCCGTTTGCCTGCGAGAAGTTAGTCCGCCTGACCTGGGCGCGATCAAGAATAAGCCCGCAATCATGACCAGTTCGCCCCAGTACAGGGCGGCACGCCCAGGTAAGTTGGACCCTTGCCGATAATGGTGATTCCCGCCAAATAGCTGAGCAGAAAGATGACGAACCAGGGAAGGCGGACCCGCGCCCTTGCAACGGGCATTGGAAGGCGAAACCGGAAGCGCGGCTGGACCGCGGCCGCTTGCGTCATTGAGTTGTGTGCGCCCCCATGGCCCAGGTCCTCTGAGCTTGCGAGACCTCGCTGAGAACAGCATCGTAATCGCAAATCATCCGGGCCTCATCCCGTCGATCATCGTCCGGGATTGCTACGAGGCCATTGCGCAAGTGACGGGCTGTGGGTTGATGGTCAATGGCCTCGACATCCGGACGAATCAAGTCGCAGAGCGAGGGAACTTCTCGCACTAATCCTATCAACGCAACACGCCAACCGCAATTGGACGAACCATTAGCGATCCTGATCGCGAGATGCTCGACGTCGGCCGCCGGATCCCCCGCGCTGCACGATGCCAACAAACTCCACGCGTACGACTTTCCCTTTGCTGGAGCCCCCGGCCGTTGTGCTCCCCGCGACTTCCCGGCGGGAGGAGCTTCCAGTGGTCGTAATTGGATAGAGATCATTCATGGCCGACTCGTCAACAGCAACATTTCCCGCTAAGTGCCTTCGCCGGAGTTTTTTTGTAGCTGCCCGCAAGCTAGCGCCGGTCTGCGGCTGCGCTGTGGCAGCTTACGTGCCAGCGAGTTTTTCTATTCCGGTTGCGTGTTCGGCTTCCCGGCTCCGTTCTTTGAGTGTGATATCTTGCGAGACCAACCTATCCGTCTACGAGCGGCCATGGCGAGGGCGTTAGGTAAGATCTCGATGACCCGTCTTAGACCAACGTGATCCCAGTAGTAAGGGTGTACGATGTCAATCAAACGACCCGCCGCCGTATGTAGGGATCGTAGCTGAGGGTTGGCTGCCAGTGCCTGCTCGGACGCATAGATGAACATGTTTTGCGCATACTCCGCCCCGACGCTTGGATCTGACCAAAATCGCTCGCCAAATCTTTCAACAATCAAGAACCCGTTCTGCTTGAACAGTGCCGCCCAATAAGTGGGCCACTGTTCGTTCAGGTGATTGGTGCCAGCCTGGCCAGGAATAGCAGCGGAAAACAAGATCACGGGCGCCAGTTTACAGAGGTCCGCAACGAAACTCTGCGCGCGCTCAACTGACAAATGTTCGGCAACCTCGAGCGATATAGCCAAGTCAAACGTCCTGGAAAGCACGATCGGCTTTTGGATGTCGCACGCAAAAAAGGAATCAGCCTGTATGAGAAGCGATGAGTGATCAACATAGCTCCCGTCGATCCCAAGACTATCCTGCACCCCATGCGACTTGAGTGTCTTAACCCAAGTGCCAACGCCACACCCGACGTCGACCGCAGATTTTGGGGAAAGCAGGGATAGTAATTCAGGTATCACTCGTGCAGCCGATATTTCAGATCTCTCAGCTTGCCCTTGAAAAAAGCTTTTCGTATAGGGATTCAATTGGCTGCTCCTTCCGGACTGCAACATCACCTCAGGCGTTTCGATGGCAAGGCCAGTTGACGGCTCAGCTGAGGCACTGGGTTGTTCTCAAGTGGATTATCAGAATCTGCGGATAAAGCTGGGCTAGCGTTATCCACCTAGCGCTAAAGCCACTAGCCTGTCAATGCTCAAAACTTACCGGTTCGGATACTTAACTCACCTACACTCCCCGCAGTATAGCGGAGTGAGTACAGCTAACTGTGACGCGATCAGCAATAAGCAGTCCCGCGAGTTAGCTGAACAGAAAGATGACACCCGGTTAGGCCGACCCGCGCCAATAGCCGTCTTCGCAACAGTGTCCTGGAACTCGAAACGGAAGCGCGCTGGACGGCAGATGCTTGCGTCATCGGGCCGCGTGCCCGTCCACCTGGCAAGCACTCTCAATCCCCATAGTTTCGCTGAGAACAGCATTGTAATCACTGATCATCCGGGCCTCATCCCATCGATCGTCATCTGGGATGGCTTGGGGGCCGTCGCGCAATCGTCGGGCTATGGCTTCCGCGAATCTTTCCAGTGAAAAGTCTGGAGGTACTAATGTTCCCCTTCCGCCTAACGTTTCACTTATACAGCCCGCATCCCACGCCACGATGGGCCGCTTCGAAGTCATGGCCTCGAGCAACACCAAACCCAGACCTTCCTCCTCCCCGCGAGACAGAAAGCACAGTAGATCGATATGGGCAAAGGCATCTGCCGGATTTTTCGCCAAGCCGTGGATACGCACCGAATGTCCGGTACGGTTTAGCTGCCATGGCGAGCATTTCCGGCATTAATATGCCATCGCCGAAGACATTCCATTCATGGGAGATCCCCATTGCGTTCAGCCTCGCGCTCAATTCAAACACTTCGAGCGGCCGCTTGTACCGGGTCAGCCTTCCCAGAAATCCAATTCGAAATGGCGAAACCATCCGAGGTGGCGGAAGGGCGCGCAGTGAATCCGCATTGGGCAGTCCATTGTAAATTACCTGGACATCTTCGCCCATGTTGAGATTTTCGCGCAGTCGTGTCTTCACGTGATGAGAAACAGTGACCACACGCCAATGGCCCTGTTGCACAAGATGGCGAATCCAGCGCCACGCCAATCCGCGAAAACCGCGCAGCATGGTGCCGACATAACGCATATCGTGCTCCGTCCAAACTACGGGAATGCGGCTAAAGAGGAGCGGAAAAAGCGATCCGTGCGCCGAAATGACATCAATCTTCCGCTCCCGCACGATGTGCCTGATGCACCGTGCGGTACGGAGAACGCCGAAGGCCGTCTTTTCCGGACGATGGTCAATAGCATCGACTTCCGGACGAATCAATTCGCGGAGCGAGGGAGCGTCTCGCATGGGTCCCATCAACGCAACACGCCAACCGCAACTGGCCAAGCCATTGGCGATGCTGATCGCAATATGCTCGACGCCTCCCGCCGGATCCCCCGCGCTGCACCACACCAAGACACTCCGATGGTAGGAGCTTCCCTCGGTCGCGCGCCCGGCGGTTGCGCTCCTCGTGTCTTCTGTGGAGATCCGGCAGGACCTCCCAGTAGCTGTCATGGGATACGAGTCGTTCATAGCCATTTGCTAGCGGTAACAACCCCCACTTAGGGCCTTCGCTGCACCGATTGCTTTGTACTCGCCACGCATGCTAACGCCGGTAGTCGCCGCCATACTCATACAAAGCCTCCCGCCCGTTCCAGTCGTTAAGGATGGAGCCGAAGACGAGAAGACCGTCTTCGGTGAATTTGGCTTTAGCGGCGAGCGCTACCTCGCGTGTAGTTTGGCCGGCACGCACCACCAACACCACTGCGTCAGCCAACTTTCCGAAAATTCGGGCGTCGGCGAACGGCAGAACGGGAGGTGTGTCGATCAGGACCAGGTCATAGTCAACTCGCAACTGCCCCACAATCTCCGCCAAACGCGGAGAGTGCAGCAGCGTCGCGACCGATTCGGGAACCGGTCCGCTGGGTAACAAAGAAAGACCCGGGACTTGCGTCTCCTGGATATTGGCCGCGAGCCAGTTTTCGCTCAAGCTATCCTGCTCGAGCAGGTCGCTTAGCCCGTTGTCGTTGGGCACATGGTAAATCTGATGCAGTCGCGGATTGCGAAGATCGCCATCCACCAGTATGACCCGCTGGCCGATTTGCGCCGCCATAAGTGCCATATTGCCGATTACTGTGCTCTTACCTTCATGCAGTGCGCCACTCGTTACCAACAGCACTCTCGGTACATTGGTTGCCCTGCCGGGCGAGAGGATGGACGTTACGACCGCATGAAAGGCTTCGAAGACGGGGCTGCCCAGATACCTGGGATCGTTGCGCATCAGGCCACCCAGGAAACGGACGTTTCGCCCCTGCACACCGTTGACTACAGCCGCATGACGCGCCGTCGGCAAGAGGTGCGGCTTGGTGGAGGGAATCACGCCCAGTTCCGGTACGTTCAAGTAGGACTGAGCCATTCCGGGCCCCTTCACCCGGCTGTCGCCCGTCTCCTTCATCAGCACAAAAGCCGCGCCCAGCATCAGCCCCGCTAGCAGACCCACTGCACCGGTCTGGACCGGCCGCGGACTGTACGGACGCAGAGGCGGTTCGGCGGGATCGACGACGCGCGCATTCGGGACACGTGCCGCGGCATTGACGCCGGCTTCCTTCATCCCTGCCAGCAGCGAGTCATACAAATTCCGGTTCGTCTCTACTTCGCGCTTCAAGACGTTGTAGCTGATCGCCTTAGATGCCTGGTCGCTAACCACTTCCGTCTGCTCTTTGTAGGCATCTTCGAGCAGTTGCTGATGCGTCACTTCTGTTTCGTACGCGCTGTGGAGCTGACTCAACCACCGGTTATACTCCTTCGATTCGCCGTCCCGCAAGGTCTGTATCTGGGCATCCAGTTCCTTAACCTTGAAGTAGTTCGGAGTGAATTGGCTGGCTAACGCGGCGCGCTGCCGCTCCAGGTCGAGCAGGCGGGATTGGATGTCCCGCAGCGATGCGCTGTCGGCATCATCCAATTTCGAGTTTGGCGACCCGGCTAACGTTTTATACTTCGCCTCCAAACCCGCTCGCTTCGCCTGCGCCTCGGAAAGATCGTGAGCCAGAAACTCCAACTTGTTCTCGGTCTCTTCGGCGGCGTTTCCCTTGGGCGACGTGTACAGAAGTCCGGAAGACTTGGCATACTTTTGAAGCCGCACTTCAGAGGCTTGCAGTTTTTCTTTTGAGTCTTCCAATTGTTTTTGAAGCCAGGCGCGCGTCTGTTCCGCGGTGTTCACGCGATTATCCACGTCCTGCTGTATGTACTCATCCGCGATGCTGTTAGCAATGGCCGCCGCCAATTTCGGACTCTTTGCGCTGTAGCTGATTTCCACCAGCCGCGTACCGCGAATAGGAAGTACCGTAATCTTATCGATGCCCAGGACCGGATCGGTCTGCTCGGATGGCTCGGAGGCGGATGTCGTTGACGACGCCGACGGGTCGTCGAACCGCTGCAGGTCGGCCGGTTCAATGACTTTTGCGGCTACCAAACGTTGTCCCACCCGCCTGAGCAACGTCTTACTATTCAGGAGACTTACCTGCGTTTGCAGGTAAGTCTCCTGGTTCATGAATGATTCGCCCATCTTACTGAAGTTCTGCACATTCATGGAGCCCCGATCGGGTTCGAGAAATTCCATACTCACGTGAGCCCGGTAGAGTTTGGGCATGTGCTGGCTGACGTACCAGGCGGCCGCCGCGACGACCACGCCAGAGAACAAAACGATGAATTTGCGGCGTTTCAGTGCAGTCCAATAGGTCAGTAAACCGGCAGGCGCGGTCTCGGAGGGCGGAGCTTGAGAAGGGATGGGCTCCAGGAAGGTGAATAGTTCGTCTACTTTTCTTTCCAGGCGAGTGAGGCCCTGCGTCTGGTCCTGATGGTGCGAAGACTCCGGACGTAATTGCATGAACATGTCATTCTTCATCTTTGATACTTAAAGTAAGTTGTTTACTCACGATTGAGTCAGGCGTTAACGATTGAGCTGGAGGCCAACCCGCTGGCGTTGATGTCTGACTTAGCGTGAAGTCTGGGCAGCGTCGAAGTCTGACGTAGACCTTAGCGGAAGAGTGTTGCGATGGCGCCGGGGCTCGTACCGTTCCTCAGGTGCTTGCGTCCCAGTCCGACGTGACACAACGCAGTCCAAAGTGTCGAACCGACTAACCTCACCGGGCGGAGAACGTAGTACAGGAAATCCAGTTTAGCGGGTAAATTGACAAACTCCCGGGAGTCGGGATGGGGCAGCCGGACGGAGGAGTAAGCGAGAATGCGGAGCCTGTCGGACCATCGTTCCCGCATGCGCAGAAGATTCAGATACCAATCGCCCCGGTTCATGTGTTCACGTCCGGTGCGGCTTCCCTCGGAAATCAGTTCCGCAGCTGCTTCTTCGGCCAGTCGACGCGCCGCGACATCGGCCTGTGCTCGCGCCTTCAACTGCTCGGGCAAAGGCATATCAAGAAGGTCCTGCGCCAGCAGCAACGCCATATTCAGGACTCTTTCGATCCCGTAACGCCGCGCGCGCTCACTGATCGTCATCCAATCCACGCTGGGATTGGCGGCGGCCAGTTCGGTCACACAACAGAGCCACTCCAGCCGCTCCCAATGATGTTTGCTGCCATGCACGCAGACGTAGAGGAACAAGTCCTCCGGGGCCATGGATTTCAGCAGCCTTTGTTGGATTCGGGTCTCTGAACGTCGCTGCCAGATCTGGTCCATCTCAAAATCGATGGACAAGTACCGCTCCGTCAGACGCCAGTGCAATTCCACAACGGAGTTGCGCTCGGGATGACGCAACTGTACCGCGCATTCCGCTTTACGGTAATTCCGTTCCTGCTTTTCCGTGAAAGTAAATTCCGCAACATAGCCGCTGGCGATGAGGGCTTCACGGGACCGATCCAAGTCTTCGTCCCGGATAAGAATGTCCAAGTCCGCGAACATCCGGAGAGAGAGGCTTCCGTAGGCCGTCATTGCCAGCGCAGGACCTTTAAACGGTATGGCCTCGATACCCATTGCCTCCAACATCGCAAGAATACGAAACAGCTCTCCAGTCAGGGCCAGGTTGCGCCGCTGATAATGGCTGGAGGCTTCGTGCAGGAATTGCATCACGCTCTTGGGAATCAAGTGGGAGAAGTGAGTGCGGAAGTTCTGATGAACCAGGAGCAGCACGGCATGTTCCTGCGCCCGAGCAATTAAGGCGTGCCAATCGATTTCGTGCGTGAGGTAATCCTGTTGAACCCTCGCGATTGTCTTAGCCGGCAGGCTCCGTCTGGAGCATGCGAGCAAAATCTTATCCTCAATCGAAAGCTTGCGTTGTGGCACGGACCCTTGTTTCAGCACGTTTTCAAATAAAACCGCATCTCTTGACTGGCTCAACAGACATTCATCACTACGGTCATGTTGGCTCTTTCTCGAGATGGTGTTTGGATATATTGGTTTAGGATGCGATCGTGGAGAGCTTAGGTAAGCTACCGCCCTTTTCGTAAGCCGCCGCTTTTCAGCAGTGGCACGAACAGTGCTTCTTGGTCTTTCCTGAGCATGCCGTACGCGGGTCCGAACTGTCAAGAAAGTACGATTTCTACCGTGTGCTTCGTAACAAATGTCGTGCGAATTCCGCCGCGGCGGGCATGCCCGTCGGGCCGGGCACCCTACCCCAATCTGAGTCTCGATTCTATAAAGGATTCGATAGGAGGCAAAGATCCCCGGAACGCGCACATGTCCTGAGCGGTTTAGCGGGAGGTCAACGGAGTGCCGTGCCACGATTTCGCCGATGACAGGCTCGGTGCGGCCAAAGCGAGAGGGTCGTTTTGAACGGGAGCTGCGCTGCGGCTGGTCACGACCGCGCTTCTGGATTTAATCGACCGCATCACCGCTTCGCGAAGCGAGCTTGAGCCCTCCGGTTGCGACTGTTGATGGTACGGTGAGAGTATGGCGGATTCACTGATAGCCTGCTGCGCCAAATGCGGCGCCAAGAATCGAGTGCCACGGTCAAAGCTCGACCAGGGTTTGCAACCGGTCTGCGGGAAGTGCGGCGCACCCCTTGCTGCAACCATCCAGCCAATCCCGGTGTCTGATGCCAATTTTGCATCCGAGGTAGAAGGCTCGCAGCTACCTGTCCTGTTGGATGCGTGGGCGCCTTGGTGCGGTCCCTGCAGGATGGTTGCGCCAGTGGTTGAGGAACTCGCGGCGGAAATGGCTGGACGAGTCCGCGTAGCAAAATTGAATGTGGATGAAAATCCCATGACCGCTTCCCGATTTCGTATTCAGAGCATTCCCTCCTTGCTCATCTTCAGCGGCGGGCGCGAAGTAGACCGCCTGGTTGGCGCGCAGCCGAAGTCCGAGATCGCACGACGATTGGAACGCGTGCTGGTTTCGGCTTGAGTCGTGCTGGTTGGGCCGCCAGTACATTCGTGGCCAACTTTTCAGTCTTCGCCATGGATAAAGGCGGTGACATCGAAAGTGCCGGCGATTAGATTTCCTACCCGAAGTGGTGATCCGGAGATCTACGCTGTGCCATTTCAATTTCCCTCGCGAGGTCCCTCAGCACATCGATCTGCCGGGCATTGCCGTTTCGCTCGCGCCATGAAAAGTCACTCTTGCCGGTAGCGAGAACACGGGACGTGCGCCTACGATTTTGGCCGCCTGGCGTAAGCATCACGGGAGCAGTCCCAATCCACGCCGCCCCCGGTGTCGTCAGCACTAATGAAAGGCCTTAACGGATGAGCCTCTTCCCGTCGAATTTCGGCGGCTTACGTTTTCCGGAACCTGTATTCAGTGGTACACTTGACCCAATCACAAATCTCAGACGTTCCACGTTCGATGGTCAGAGTTGATCTGTAACTGATATTCAGGAGGGTTATTCTCTTGCCACAAAAAGCGTTCCAAACGACGTTTCATTGGTCTGCGCGTACTCGCGTACTGACGGCTCTCGTGTGCCTGCTGTTGCCGTCCGTACCCCACGCCTGCGCTCAGGAAGTAACTGCGGCATTCACCGGGCAGGTCACCGACCCGTCCGGTTCGGCGGTCTCGGGCGCCAAAGTTACGGCCACCGACGTGGATCGCGGCACGATATGGCCGACCGTGACCAACTCCGGAGGCGCGTACAGCCTGCCGCGAGTCCCGGTGGGCACATATGACATAAAGGTGGAACATCCTGGGTTCCAGATGGCTGTACAGTCCCACGTTACGCTGGAGTTGAATCAGGCGGCGAGGCTCGATTTCCATCTCCAGGTCGGCAGTATCAACCAATCAGTCGAAGTCACCAGCAGCGCGCCGATGTTGCAGACGCAGTCGACGCAACTGGGCCAGGTAATCGATGCGCGAACCAATGTCGAGTTACCGTTGGCGACGCGCAACTATGTGCAATTGACGTTACTCGCCCCGGGCAGCATCAACCCGAATCCGTCCGTGTTCAAGAGCGGCTTGACCACGCTTTCAAGCGGACGCCCCAACGTGAACGGTAATCGCGAGCAGGCGAATAATTTCATGCTGGATGGACTCGACAGTAACCTCTTCACGGGGAATCAGGTCGGCTATGCGCCCAGCGTGGACGCCATCCAAGAGTTCAACGAAATTACCTTGAATGCGCCCGCCGATTTCGGTAACTTCATGGGCGGCATCATCAGCACCACGATCAAATCCGGAACCAATCGCTTCCATGGCAGCGCCTTCGAATTTTTCCGCAACGATGTATTGAATGCCAATGACTGGGCCAGCAATTGGAAGGGCGCGCCGCGCGCAGCCGTACGGTGGAATAACTTCGGGGGGACCATCGGCGGACCGATCCTGAAAGACAAGTTGTTTTTCTTCGCCGATTACCAGGGCTCGCGCGACGATACCCCAACTACCATCAGCACCACCACCGTATTCACCACGGCTGAACGCCAAGGAAATTTCTCCCAACTTTTGACTCAGGCCAAAGCCGTCCAACTCTACAATCCATTCTCGGCAGGCACCGGAACCACTCGCACGCCGTTCCCCGGCAACATCATTCCGGCTACGCTGATCAGCCCCACGGCGGGGAAGATCCTCAATTCTCAATATTATCCGCAGCCGACCACCAGCGGTTTATTAAATAACTTCAACTATTCCTCGCTGACTTATATCAACGGGGATCAGGGCGACATGAAGATCGACTACAATTTTTCCGATAAAGATCGGATCTTCGGACGCTATGCGCAGAGCCGGTACGACAATCCCACGATTCGAAGCTTCGCGCTGCTCTATAACAGCTTCGCCACTTATCCGTCTCATACGGGAGTGGTGGATTGGACGCATACTCTCAGCCCATCGGTCGTGAACGAATTGCGCGCCGGCGTGAACTACATCATTCAAAACACCGGGTCCTCGGCCAATGGGCTGGCTAACTTTCCGCAGACGGTTGGTTTACCGGGCGTCCCGACGAACTTTCTGCCCTTAATGACCCTCACGGGCGGCAACGTCGCGAGTTTCGGCACCAGCGATGCCCTGCAACTGGTCGCTGACACGGTAATCCAAGCTGGAGACACGTTGATCTGGTCCAAGGGAAATCATAATGTTCGCCTGGGATTCCAGAGCTACCGTTACCGGCAGGACGTCTTCTACGCCGGGAATAATGGTGCGGCGGGGACGATTCTGTTTAACGGCCAATATACTTCCGGTCCGACGGCAGGAACGAAATCGGGCGTCGTGAATCCGGCTACGGGGACTGCGAGCGGCATCGCTGAAGCGGATTTTCTGCTAGGACTTCCCGACGAACTACAAGGCGGCGTCAATGGCGGAACTTGGGGTCAGCGAGCCAGCCTCTTCGCGGCGTTCGTGCAGGATGATTGGCGCATCACGCACAATCTCACCTTGAACGTCGGTTTGCGCTGGGAGTTGAACACGCCTTGGATAGAAGTAAAAAACCGTCAGTCAAACTTCAACCTGACGACTGGCCAGGAATATGTCTCCGGCCAAACCTGTCCCTACACCAATTGCAATGCGCTCTACAATCAGTACAACGGAATCACGAACTTTCAGCCGCGTCTGGGCGTGGCCTGGACTCCTGGCGGAGGCAAACTGGTGATACGCGCAGGCTACACGCTGTCCAATTTTATGGAAGGGACGGGCACCAACCTGCGTTTGCCGTTGAATCCGCCCTTCGGCGTCGAGCACGACGATCAGTACACGACGGCGCAGTACAACGTGCTGCCAGGCTCGACGCTCGATCAGGGATTCCTGCCCTTTATCAGCAATGGCGGCGACCAGTTCCACAGCGTGACGCTGCGGGTTTGGGATCCGAATATCCGCCCGGCAGTATCGAATCAATGGAACTTCACCTTGCAGGATCAGATCACGCCCACCAGCACCATCACGGCCAGTTACGTGGGCTCCCGCGCGACTCATTTGATGGTGCCCATGCCTTACTTCCAGAAGGTATTGAACGCGAACGGTAGCGTGTCGCCCACCGAATATCTGGCGGGCAGTCCGTCGTTGCTGGCCGACATCGGGCAGATTTCGGGTACCGCATCGATTGGCAACCAGGATTATGATGCGCTTCAGGTAGTGATGCAGAAACGCCTCAGCGCGGGTCTGCAGTACTCACTTTCTTACACTTATTCCAAGTGCATGACCAATGCCATCGGCTACTACGGACAGGCCGGCCAGTCGGACGGCGCAGCGGCGTATTACCAAAACATTTATAACGCGGCCGCGGAATGGGGCCCGTGCGAGTACGACGCCACTCACAACTTTGTGGGCAATGCCGTTTATAGTCTGCCGTTCGGCCGCGATCGCACTTTTGGCAAGCAAATGAACAAAGCGCTCGACGCCGTGGTGGGAGGCTGGCAGGCGAGCGGCATTCTGAGCCTCCATACGGGCTTTCCGATTACCATCAATGCTACCGATGCATCGGGGACGCTGGCCCGCGCCGCACGCGCGAATTGCGTCTCTCCGGGGACTGTCTACGGTGAACAGAATGCGCCTCAAGGAGGGTATCTATGGTTCAATCCAGCCGCCTACGCACAGCCCGCGGCGGGGACATTCGGCAACTGCGCCACCGGCACATTGCGGGGCCCGGGCCTCGCGTCTCTCGATTTCAACCTGGAGAAGACCTTCCACATCACCGATAGGCAAAGCGTGGATCTGCGGGGAGAATTCATCAACCTCACCAACACCCCGATTCTCAACGGACCCAGCCGCGCGATCGGGACGACACTTGGTTTGCTGCAAACTTCACAAGGCGCCAGGAACGTGCAGTTCGCGTTCAAGTACCGGTTCTAAGACGAATCGACGTTAGATGGAAATTCTTGTAGACTGAGGAAAGTATCAGCAATCATCCCATTGCTACGACAGGGAAAATCGCATCCGCTAAGTGAAACCTCTACAAGGCAAAGTTGCTATCGTTACGGGAGCAAGCCGAGGCATTGGCCGGGCTGTTGCGATGCGGTTAACCGCCAACGGCGCCTCGGTTCTCCTGACCGCGCGCGACGAATCCGCCCTGGAATCCGTCGTCAAAGAGATTGACGGCTTGGGAGGCGATGCGGCTCACATTGCACTTGACCTGCGCATCCCTGAATCACCCCAGCAGCTGGTCGATCAAACGCTCGAAACCTTCGGCTGTATTGACATTGTCGTCAACAATGCGGGCGCGACGAAACGAGGCGAGTTCCTGGTTCTCAGCGACGAAGAGTGGGCTGACGGCTTCGCACTGAAGTTCTTCGGCGCCATGCGTCTCACCAGAAGCGCGTGGCCCTACCTCAAAGCGCAGTCAGGTTCAGTTGTGTATGTCGCAGGAAATGGCGGCAGGACACCCGGTCGCGAATTCACCATCGGCGGCTCGGTCAACGCGGCGCTCCTGTCTCTCACCAAGGCGCTCGCCGATCTGGGAATCGCAGATGGCGTGCAGGTCAATGCGATCAATCCCGGAGCTGTGCGGACCGACAGGTTACATGGCCGTCTCGCCCGCATTGCCAAAGAGAGCTCGATAGATCTCGCTAGCGCGGAACGGAAATTCGTCGCGGCGTCAGGCATCACACGCGTCGGCGAACCGGAGGAGATCGCGGAGCTGGTCGCCTACCTGGTGAGCCCCTCCGGCCGCTTCATGCATGGCTCATTGATCGATATCGATGGCGGCCAGACGAAAACAATTTAATTAAAGGCATGGATGTATTAAATACAACGATTCTCAGACCACGTGAATTTTGCTAGACTTGAGCGTGCCGTGCGCCATCGACGGATGCCAGCCGAGTCGTTCCGTGTGAGCCTTCGCGCGCCGCATCGTCTCAGTCATTATTGTGTAATGTCCATAGCCGGAATCGGGACCCGGAGCCGCATGAGATGCTCATGACTAAGTCGACAATAACTGATCGCTCTGCATTGCTCCATCTGAGTCACCGCGTGAATACTTCCCTCGAGCGGCATTTCTGGCGGTGGGCGTCCCTTTTCGTGGGACTATTTCTAGCTTGTTCGATCGCCAAAGATTTGCGGATTAAGATGTGGATCGACGAGTTGTTCACCTTTTACATGGCGCAGCAACCGAATCCCGCGGAAATCGTCCAGGCGATCAAGGAAGGTTGCGACGGCGCCCCTCCGCTATACGCGATCGCCGTTCACTATCTATTGCCGATCGTCAAACCCGCGGAACTCGCCGTGCGCTTGCCCTCGACGCTCGGCTACTGTGCAATGGTTCTTTTTTTGCTGGCGTTCTGCCGCCGCCGGATGCCCGCCGTCTATTCGTTTATTGCGGCCCTGTTCGGGTGTTATGCGTGCCTTTATTATTCAACCGAAGGCCGGCCTTACGGCGTCCTGCTCGGCTGTGCCGCGGGTGCACTTTACTACTGGCAGATGGCGGCTGAGGGCCGCCAAAGACGTCTGGCCATCCCCATGTTTGCTTTCTGCCTGGCACTGATGATGTCCATGCACTATTATTCGGTCTTCTTCCTGGCACCACTCTTTCTTGGTGAAATGGCGCGCGCCCGAGAGTTGCGCAAGCTGGACGTCAGTGTTCTGGCTGCGATGTCCCCCGCCCTGCTGGTTCTCGCCTTACACTACCCCTTAATCGAAGCCAGCAAACCGTTCCAGGTGCACTTCTGGTCGCCCGCGACATTTGATCTGATTGGACCGGTTTATAGACTTTATTTATACCCGATCCTGCATATCTGTGCACTCGCGCTGGTATTTCTTGTATTTTTACCGGGACCGCCGGCGCGCCCGGGAGCACCAGACACCACGCTTCGGGAGTACGAATGGGTCGCTATCACCGCGTTGACGCTGATGCCCCCAATTGTCATATTCGTATCGAGATACACGACTCATGCTTTTGTGGAACGTTATACTCTTTGGGCGGTCATCGGTTTTGGGTTGCTGGCGGGCGCGCTGCTGTGCCGGGTGCTCCGCGCGCAGAGCCCGGTTGGTGTAGCCCTGCTCGGCATCCTCATTGTTTTGATCATCCGAAATCAGGCCGGTGGGCTTTGGGATCCGCCGCTTCTGCGTAGGGGACAAGCTGCGTATGAGGCCCTGGAAAAATTGCCGGACAGTGCGGAAGCTATCGTCACTCCCGACCCATTCGTGTTCATGGAACTGTCATACTACGCGGAGCCCCGGCTGCGCGACCGGGTTGTCTTTCCGGCTAGCCGCGAACTCGACCTGCACTACCGCGGGAATGACACGCTGGCCATGATATTCACGGCTTTAGCGCGGCGCACTCGAATTCATGTCGAGCCGTATGAGAAGGTGCTCGCCGAGCATCCCCGCTTCATCCTGCCCGAGACTTTCGACGATTACATGGCTTGGCATCTGGTGGAGCAAGGCTACCGCGTCTTTCCGCTGAGCCAGGAAAAAAACCCGACGGTTTTTCTCGTGCAAGCACCGAACAAGTGATCGGGCTTAATTACTCAGGTGGCAGGCGCGCGTGACGGAACGTTTTCGTCACACCAGTTCTACGGGTTCTATCAGGAAGGGTCGAAGCGGACCGTGGCAGCCACGTCCACTTTGTCGATATCGACCCCTGAGCCGTCCTCTTGATCGTATACCTCGAGATCCTTTTCAATCCCGCCCGGTAGATAGAGATGCGCCTTCTTAAACTTGCCCAACGCGTGCACGGTGACACTCTCCACGCCATATTCCGAGTAGTTCACCAATTGCACGTAAATGGACCCGTTCGGACCGTCTTCGAGGTTCGAAAGCATCGACGCGACGTTGAATAGCCGCACCCCGAGGTTTTTGCGGCCGATCATATTCTGCACGTCGTGCCATAAATCGTCGATGTGTTTCAGCTGGTCGTCGTCCAGGGTAATGCGATTCTTATCGGTAGGGACAGACTCTTCAGCTCCGGGAGGGGCAGTCAGCAGCGTGCCGCCCGCTCGCGTGAAACTATGCAGGACCTCGAGCTGCTCGGGCGTCAGCGCGCCTGGCTCCACGTTCACCGCCATGCTCGCGCCTTTCAAGGCATCGGACGACAGCTTCTGCGGAGGGATGGCGCGCACCGGCGTATGCTTGACTCCGATCATGTCGAGAATGCCGCCGGAGAGCAGCGACCCGTGCTCGGCGTCTTGGACCACGGCCAGTTTGCCGCCGGCCGGCAAGTTGCGCCATTCGGGATGGCCTTCGTAGTACCCGATCAGTTCGGTCATGCGGGCCCACGTTTTTAACGCGCCTGCATCGCGATTGTGGAGATCGGCCGCGAAGTGGTCGTCAAGCGCGACGATCCAGCGGGCCCCGACCATCTCGGCATCGGCGATTGACTGCAGGTACCGTTCACCGCGCACGACCTGGTCGGTGGGGGGTGTGTTGCCCAGCCAAACAGACGCATGATCGAAGGCTCGGGCTGCGCGCAAGAAACCCGAATTCGTGTCGATCCAGGCTGAGCCGGAAGGACCAGCTTTGGCTTTGCCATTGTCGGTGACCTGGATACCCGGCCAGACACCCTGAAAGGTTCCGACGATGGGATCGCTGCCGGCGAGGCGCATGGCAGTACGAGCCGTAAGTTCGACTACAATAGCCGGCGAGCCGGACAAGGCATCGCGAACTTTGGCAGCGCTTTGCGGAGGAAAATTACCGTCGAGCACCAGCCCTGCCAGTTTGCTACGGCGCACCTGCTCGGCTGCAGCCATCAGGTCATCCCCGGAACGGACGACCAGCATGGCGTTGAGGCCGCGGGCCGTTGCAGTCGCCGCGAGAGGAGAACTGGACGGGAGCAGGATGGTGTTGATAGGAGATTTCGCCAATAGTTCGAGTGATTGTGCGTCAGACCACGGCCACCGCATCGGCACCCACTCAGCGGGCGCCGCCAGTGCGCGCAGAGAAAATACAAGGAGGGCCAGGACGGCCGGTTTGCGCATGACTACAGTGTAGCTGGAAGCGTTACTCGCTATCAGTTTTCGGTTGCTACCCGGCACCGCCACAGAAGCGATGACTGATAAGTGATCACTACGGCAACACCTGGACAGTCAGCGTCACCGGGACGGTTTTCGGCGCAAAGCAGGAATTGTTGTTGCACGCCTGGTAACGAATCTTGCCATTCAGGGTGACTGGCCCTGGAGAAGCCGTTGGCAGCGCCTTGAATTTGGTTACCAACGGAAATTGACCGGTCAGCACGGAAAGCGGCTTATCGTCGAAGCTGTACTTCTCCATCTGAGGCTTGGGATAGACTACGTCAACCGCCTCGACGGGTCCCTCCCATTTCAGTGTCAGCGGAATTAGATAGTCTTCGGTTGGGGTGTGGCTGTTGAGATGGAAACCCTCGTTGAGTGTCGCGATGAGCTTGACATCTACGGTGGCGCCTTTTTTCACTACGACGCCGACCGGGGTTTTGACCATCAGAGACGGCGTCTGCGCCATCGCCAGATTATTGAAGAGCAGCGCGCTTGTCGCCGGCAGGAGCTTCCAGTAGTTTCTCGATACCATCCTCAAAATCCCTTCTGCTTGAAACACCAACGTGCTCGATCGCGACACGTCCTTCACGGTCGATCAGGAACGCGGTGGGCAAAGCTTCGATCCCGCCATAAAGGTCGCCGGTGCGCTCGTCGGCGATCATCACCCGGTAATTCATGCGCATGTCCAGGATAAAGGGCTTCACCGATTGCCAGCCATCGTCGTCCATAGAAAGACCGAGCACTGCAAAACCGCGATCCTTATACTTGCGCTCGAATTCCATGAACCAGGGAATCTCCATCTTGCACGGGCCGCACCAGGTCGCCCAGAAATCGAGCAGGATCACCTTGCCACGGTAATCCGACAATCGGACCGTCTTGCCGTCCGCGTCCTTCAGCGCAAAATCGGGAGCGTCCTGCCTCTTTCCCTCTTCCTTAACGGGCGACTGCAGAACTCTGTGTTCTGTTGAAGAGGAACGGTTCACAATCATCAGGACGAGCACGACTCCTGTGAACAGACTCAAGGCTATGGAGAAACGCATTGCGGGTCCGATGGACAATTCCTCTCTGTTCATTATTATATCGGTGTCGCCGACAGCACGAAACCCCAACTTACAGTAAGACGTTCCCGGGCCCGAGTTTCTTCCCGAACCAGGCAATTCTTTTCCGACGCTCCGCCACGGGTAGAGTGAACTCGCCATGGCGTCGCGAACGCGCGTAGATGTAGGCAGCCGTATCACAGAAAGCTTCGCAGCAGTACTCGCGCCATTTGCGGGAACGCTGCCTGACATCGGATCCGGAAAGATTGAGCTTGCGGCATTCGGCGGACCAGCCGAGTTCGCCCCGCGCTGACCGCTGCGCCGCGAGAAGACGTTCGAAGGAACGGCGGACGGTATTCGCAAGCCGCACCCAGACGAAATGGAATAGTTCGTGAATCAGGATCCGGCCAAGTTCATCGTCGCTCGAAAGCAACTCGGCGTCGAGTACGATGCGGCGCTGGCGGATAAACGTCGCGGCATGGACGGGAGTGCCGAAGCGGTCAACAATGCGTCCATTCGCGCAACATAGGTTTTGGCGAGCCGAAATGTAGATAGTGTCGCCGATGAGGGACAAACACGGCATCATTTGGCCCATGGCCCCATCGTCGCGCCAGTGATGCGCAGATAATCCTGAGGATTCATGAGGATCTGGATCCCGCGCTGGCCGGCGGAAACTGAGATCTGATCGAAGAGTTCGGCGGTCTCGTCGAGAAAAACAGGGTAGTCTTTGCGTGCAGCCATAGCGGTCACCCCACCGCGGATGTAGCCTGTCAAGGGCTGCAGTTCTTTGAGGGGAACCAGATCGATTTTACGATCGCCAGTGCCTTTGGCTAAGGCCTTGAGGTCGAGTTCCGTATTACCTGGGATCACGGCGAATGAGAGACCATTGCGATCCCCGCGCGCCAGCAAGGTCTTGAAGACCTGCTCGACCGGCAGACAAATCTTGGATGCGACGGTTTGCGCCGACAGATCTTCAGGATCTACCTCGTACTCGCGAATTTCGAACGAAACTCCCCGGGCTTCGAGGAGCCGTATGGCGTTAGTCTTGGTCATTCAGATAGGCAGCCGTTAGCCAACCGGCTTTCACCAGCCGGCAGCCGCAAGAGACGCTGGACTGCCATACAGCTTTAATGTTTTAACTTCTCATGTTCATGCAGCACGGCAGTCGGCCCCGTTATATCTTCCACGCGAACGATCAGATCTTTCCGGTTATCCAACTCGTCGAGCGGAATCGTGAACTGCGCGCAGACCTCCCGATCGATAGAGCTATGCGGCGGGACCTTCTCGCGCGCCTTCAGCACGGGATTGTACTGCTCTCCCAATAGCGGAAAGTTCTTGAAGAGATCCTTTACGTCGACCTCGGCTACTATATTCCCAGGAATGTCGCCTTTGCCGGTCACCACCGACATTTCGATGCTGCGGGCCACCAGAGGGTAATCCGCATCGTTGGTCATTCGAACTTCAGCGATGGCGGCGCTCGAGTTGTCGTCCAGTTTGAGCGTGCGGACTTTTAGAATCGAACCCTTGGGGTCAATGTGCGCGCCCTCCTGCTTGTAAAAAACCGCCCAGATCGCGACTCCGATGACCAGGAGACCGATCAGGAATGTGACTGCGAAGCCCTTGGACATGGCCTATAGCGAGTCCACAATACGGAGAATCTCTTTCATGGAAAGGTTCGCTTTGGGAATCAGGGTGCCATCGAAAATATGAGTCTCGAGGCCGATGTGGCCCTTATAGCCATCCTTCTGCATGGCTTCCATCACATCGTGCCAGGGAATGTTGTCAGCGGGGAAATCGGGCAGCAGATCGCGAGCCTTCGCCTGAGCGTTCATCATGCGATCAATGGGCAGTTTCCTGTAACCGTCGGGAAACGGAACCTCTTTGGCGGTATGCGCATTGTTGGGATCCCAGTTATAGCCGAACCATGGTGACTTTAGCATTGGCACCAGGACACCCAGGTCAGCCGACGTCGCAACGTTTTGTGAGGCTTCGTTTTCCACGAGCAAGTGAATCTTGTGTTTGGCCGCTTCTTCGACCATCGGAGTAAAGACCTCGACGATCCGCGGATAGGTGGACAGCGGATCAGCCGTGCGGGTACCTGTAAACACGCGCACCTTGTCGCAGCCCAGGATCTTCGCCGCGTCGAGAGCCTTGGCCAGATCTTCCATCCGTCGATCGAAACGCTCTTTCTCGGTAGCGATGCGCTTTTCCTTTTTCTCCGGCGTATCGTTCCGTGGGGGACGCGCGGGCTCCATGCCGGGCCAGGTGAACTTAAGCAGAGAAGTGTTCATGAAGGAGACTTTGAGATTCGCGCCCCCGAGAGCGGAGGCGAGTTCCTTGACGTCCGCTTCGGGCGCGAGGCCGACCTCCTTCTTTTTCTCCCTTATCTCCCGAACCTCGACCCACTTCAGGCCGTACGTGTGGGCGAAGTCGATCGATTCGCCGGTGGTCATGCCGATTTCATCGGTGATGGCGCTGATACGGCTGCGATCGATGCGGTTCTTGGCGAGTAAGCGCGGGACGAAAATGAGGGGCACGGCGGCGGCCGTGCGTAGCAGTTGTCTGCGATTCACATGTGGGGTGGTCACGTAAGAGATGATATCGAAATGTCAGTCGAGAAGTTGGCAATGGTGGTCCATGCGGATTCCGGTACTGGGATTATGCACAAGATGACGGGCGTAATTGCGGCCCATGGAGGCAACATCACATCGATCGCAATCATGCAGGAACGCGAAGAGGGCGCATACATTTTCTTCGAAGTGCAGACCTCCGAACCGGAGCTGATCATTCGCGATCTGGCACAATTGCCGGTGGTGCGCGAAGTCGAGCAGGTCAAGAGCATGGACCGGATTTACGGCAAGCGCATCATCATCATGGGCGGCGGAGCGCAGGTAGGGCAAGTGGCGATAGGCGCGATCTCGGAAGCTGACCGCCATAATATTCGTGGAGAACATATCTCGATCGATACGATTCCGCTGGTCGGTGAGCAGCAATTGGCCGACGCCGTCCGCGCCGTTGCGAGGCTGCCGAGAGCGCGCGCACTGGTTTTGGCCGGAGCACTCATGGGTGGCGATATCGAGGTGGCAGTCCGCGAAGTGCGGCTGCAGAGGGCTGCTGGTGATCAGTTTGAATATGGCGGGAAGCGTGCCGGATGCCGCGGATCTGGTGGTCAGCGATCCCGTACAAGCCGGTGTGATGGCGGTAATGGCGGTCGCGGACACCGCAAAATTCAATCCTGAAAGATTGAAGCGGCGAGTTTTTTGAAACTCGTGATCCGCGGCAGCCAGCCACGGGTTCCAAGCTCCTGGTTCCGGACACGGGACCTCACGTTGTTGCGCCCGGAAGAACTTCCTCTGATCACGGCGATGGCCGGCCTTTCATGACGGGCTGATTTGGGTACGGCCCACGGTACGGTACGATCAAAAACGGTGCCCCGGATCGCTTAAGGTCGGGCGCTTCAGAAGCAAGGAGAAATGATCGATGAAATTGGCGAAAGCGGCGTTGCTTTTCACCCTGGCGTCGGCGGCGGCCTGGGCCCAGGTCAATGTGGGCGAACAGAAGCCCGAAGCCAGCCTGCCCTTCACCATGACCACGGTGGCCACCTTTAAACTGCCCTGGCGGCTGGCCTTCCTGCCCGATGGCCGCATGCTGATCACCGAAAAGGTCGGGCCCGTTTGGCTGGTGTCCCAGCAGGGAGAGAAGATCCAGGTGGACAATACGCCCCCAGTCTATTGGCAGGGCCAGAACGGCATGCATGGCGTCTTCCTCTCGCCGCATTACGCCACCGACCAGAGCATCTATCTCACCTATGCCGAGCCGGGTGACTACGGCGGCGGCCTGGCGCTGGCCCGCGCCAAGCTGAACGCCACCGCCACCTCGGCCAGACTCGAAAACTTCGAAGTGCTGTGGCGCCAGATGCCCAAGGGCAAGGGCGGCCAGGAAGGCGCGCAGATCGCCTTCTCGCCCGACGGCCAGTATCTGTTCCTCACGGTTGGCGACCGCCAGCGCTTGACCCCCGCCCAGGATCCGGACCAGCCCGAAGGCAAGATCCTGCGCCTGACGCTGGACGGCAAACCCGCCCCCGGCAATCCCAACTTCGGCAAAACCGGCGCCGCCACCATTCCCCTGATCGATCCGCCCAGTGACACCGAAGCCGCCAAGACCGCGAAGGTGGTGAGCACCTATACCTTTCCCGGCCCCAACCTGACGCCGGCTGAAACCTGGGCCAGCGGCGTCCGCACGCCCTATGGCCTGGCGTTTTCGCCCACCGGCGAATTGTGGGAAGTGGAGCATGGCCCGCGCGGCGGCGACGAACTGAACCTGATCGAGAAGGGCAAGAATTATGGCTGGCCGCTGGTCTCCTATGGCAAGAACTATAACGGCGTGCCCATTCCCAATCCCGACACGCGGCCCGACCTGGCGAAGCCGGTGCTCTATTGGGTGCCGGTGATCGCGCCGGGCAATCTGATGTTCTACCACGGCACCCAGACCTTCCCGCAATGGAACGGCAACGGCTTCGTCAGCGGCCTGGCGACCAAGTCGCTCAACCGCATCATCTTTGACGGCCATGGCGGCGCCAAAACCGCCGAGCGCTGGGATGTGGGCCACCGCATCCGCGATGTGGAAGAAGGCCCCGATGGCTCGCTGTGGATGCTGGAAGACGCCAATCCCGGCGCCCTGATCCATGTGACGCCCAAGTAATCATTGTGTGCTCGGTCGACGGCCGGGTCTGATTCGATCGGCGACACCGGGGGCCGCACAACGATTCGGAGAAGGCATCGGGGCTGCCCAGGGAAGCTATCCAGAGGCCGCTCTGGTGCAAGCCTCGGCGAACCACGGATGTACGATGAAAGCAGAAGGTCTCATGAGCATTCTGCCAACGTTGAAATCCGAGGTCGTCTATGCCCGAGAAATCGTTAAAGCTGGGTTAGACGCCGCTACTTCCGCAGGGAAGAAATCTCCGGGTGAGAACTCGTTCAGTCTTTCCCGTGTCAGCCAAGGCGCGTTGGCTCCCGCGGCGTTGGGCGCAGCCGTAGCCGTCCTCGGCGTTTATCTGGGGCGTAAGGGGCGGCCCGGCAATGCTGCCGTGCTGGGGGGACTGGTGGGTTGCGCGCTGGGTTTCACCGGCGGTATCGCGTGGGGGACACGTGAGCGCACCGGCGCGGCGGCCAGAGATGCGCTCCACAATGTGCAGGCAGTGCGGGACGCGCACTGGCTGGAAAAGAATCCCGTGGCCTATGCGTAGCCATCCCACGAAATAACGCACGTGAAGCTACTCATCTTCTCCGACATCCACAGCGACCTTAAAGCGCTTCAGCGACATATGGAGACTGAGGCCGACTATTATTTCGCGGCCGGCGACATGGTGAACTGGTCCAGGAATATCGAACCGGTCGGCGAGATTCTCCAGACACGCGCGAAGCAGGTCTACATGATTCCGGGAAATCATGAGAGCCCCGAGCAAGTCGCGCAACTCTGCGACAAGTACGGCTTGCACAATTTTCATGGCGGCCAAATGGAGATCGATGGGTACCAGGTGGTCGGGCTAGGTTGTTCCAATCCCACGCCGTTCGAAACTCCCGGCGAGTATTCCGAGGAAGAATTAGCGCGGCGCGCGGCTGCGTTTAATGGACTCAAGCCGATGATTGCGATCTTTCATTGCCCTCCGTACATGACCCGGCTCGACCGCATCGCGAATCTCCGGCATGCCGGCAGCACCGCCGTACGCGATTTCCTCTTGCGAGAAAAACCTCGATACTTCTTCTGCGGGCACATCCACGAAGCGGCAGGTGTCGCCGAACAACTGGGCGCAACCTCCGCGATGAACGTCGGAAAGAAGGGTTATCTGCTCGTGCCTGAAGCCGTTTTGGGTTGACGCCTTCGTATCAAGCCAGCGAACACGAGGGCGCTCCCGCACAGAATAAACGGCGCGGGCTCCGGGACACCCGATGCCGGCACTACATACGCTGGGAGTGTGCCAGTAAATAGAAGATCGTGAAACTCGGTGTTGCCGGTAAACGACTTGCCAATGAGTCCCCCATCGAGTTGCCCGCTGGTGCTACCCGTCACGTTCGCGTTCGGAGCCAATACCGTTCCCTCAAAGGTCCCACCGAAGGTGATGCTGGTGGCGTTATAAAAATTGAAAAGAATATTGTCGTAGCCGGTTGCGCCATTCCCGATGATCTGGGTTCCATTGAGAAACTCGCCCCAATTGGAACTGGTGAAAGAGGCCCCGTTCACGTTGATCAAAACCGTTGCCGAGGAATTCACGTTGAGGTCGATCGCATAGTTAGCGGGCAGTTGAGATACGTTGAGATCGAATACCTCGAGGGACGGATCGGTTCCTGTCAGTGTGACAGTCGATCCGTAACTTACCGTCGAGTTTGGCGCCCACTGGCTTAACTGCGTTGCGTAGCCGGTAAGGGACGCAAATTGAGCAGCGAAGTTGATCGGATTGGCCCCGCCAACAGTAGCCGTGCCGTTGTAAGTATAGGCATAGCTGGATCCGGAAGTCCCCTCAAAGGCATTTCCGCCATACACCCCCGCCGGACCCGCCGTGATACTCGAGCCGACGTCCAGGATGTCGGGCGCCGCGAAGCTATCGAGCAGTGAATCGCCGACGGCGTACCAGGCAGGGAAAGAAGCACTACCCCCGACTGCGATACGACCTCCCGTATCGGCGCCTGTTGCGGTAAAGTTACCCGATAAAAATACGTTGTACGCATTAGCGATTCCGAGCGCCGTGGATCCGTAGACATTGACGGGCTGGAGAATGGCAAATAGCAGAGAGGCAAATAAACGGGGTGTCGTTATTGGCCGCCGCGATGTTCTAAATGATATAAACCTTTTCAACATCTGTTTTGTCTGAGCATTTACGAGGAATTGACCGAATAATATCTACATGGGTTAATCGATCAGTAATTCAAGCTTAGCGATCAGATGACTTAACTGTAAATAGATCAAGAGAATACAGCAGTTTAGCCGTACTAATACAAAGGTAATCGACTCTGGTACTTTGGTTTTTTGGGTGGTACCTTAGCTACTCCTGAATACTATCGTCCGGTATTGTAGTAACGGGCCTGCCGGGACCGGCTGTCAGGGGCACGAGTGGGGGACCGGCCGATCACTCGTCACCTATGGCGGCGTGTACGTTCGAGCACCCATGGTATGGTTCTACTATGAGGGTTTGCACGATAGCGGCTCTGTTGACGTTATTCATCGGTTCAACCGGGTGTGCATTTAAGAGAAAAGAAGTCCGTACCGTTCAACTCGGCGAAAAAGCTGAAATCGGGCCATTCGTTTACCGGGCTTATGAAACACAATGGCCCATTTCATTAGGTGATCGAACCGCCTCCAACCGCTTTTTCACCATCAAAGTTACGGTTCTCAACGCTGGTAGCGCCGATGCGACAATCCCCAGTTTTGAAGTGGTAGACGACCAGGGAAACTCCTATCCGGAACTGTCTGACGGAACCGGCGTCGAGGGATGGCTTGGCCTTACGCGCAAAGTGGGAGTCGCCCAAACGGAACAGGGCGCGGTCGTTTTTGATGTGGCCCCGAAGCACTATCGTCTGCGGATTGCGGATGAAAATGACAACTTTATGTATATCGATATTCCTCTGAACCTGTCTTCAGAAGAGCCGGTCCAGAAAAAGCTTGAGGAAGCAGTTCCCACGTCTCGTTCAAGGTAACGCTGTGCTAAAACGTGTTCTGGCAATGTTCGCCGCCGGTGCGCTCACTTGCTGGGGGGCTGCCGCGCCCCTCAGAATCATTCATGTCGGAATCCACCAAATCGAAGATGGTCCCTCCGTCGGCGATCGCGTGAAATTTATCCCGGGCGAAACCGTCTACGTGAGTTTCGACGTCGAGAATTATACCGAAACCAAGGAACAATCGGTATCTGTATCCTGGATCGTTAACGCGTCCGATCCCAAAGGCATAGCCATTATCCCCCCTGCTCCGGGCAAGAAGCAGGCTACGCTCCAACCGGAGGACAAGGATTGGATGCCGAGGATCAGGCAAAGCATCGCCGTACCAAGTCCCGCTCCCGGAGGAGACTACTCGGTCCACATCCAGGTCACCGACGAGACTTCCAGACAAACCGCCGCTGCCGACACCAAGTTCATGGTTGCCGGACCTGACTTTCCGGCGGTAGAAGCTCTTGAGATTCGCTCGTTCGGCTTCTACCGGACTGAAGAGGCGCCCCAGACCCTCATGTCGGCAACCTACAGCGCGGGCCAATCGATGTTCTCCCGGTTCCAGATCGCCGGTTTCAAATACGGACCCGGGAACGCGATCGAAGTGACCTACGGCATCTCGATCATCGGGCCTTCGGGTAACGTGCTCTACACCCAGGACCCGGCAGTCGAAGAGAAATCGGCGTCATTCTATCCCAAGCCATATGTCGACTCGAATATGAGCCTGGAGTTGAGACCCGGCACCAAGCCCGGCGATTACACCCTGGTAATCACCGCGCACGACAAAGTTGGCGGTCAAACTGTCGAGATACGCAAGCCATTTCACGTAGAATAAAGGTTGAAACTCACTATAGGTCACGTCGAACACATCAGCCGGTATTACGGGCCTTTCGAACTTCCCGCCGCTGCACGTGACCGTATCACCCGAGGGCATTCCACACTCCAGCAACTCCTTGCCCGAGGCGAACGGATTTATGGGGTTAACACCGGAATTGGCGGAAATATAAAGTTTTCGCTCGACCCCGAGCAAGCCGAGTTGCTGCAGTCGAACCTCATGCTGCAACTGTCGTGCGCCACGGGCGCCCCGCTTCCGTTCGATGCCGTGCGAGGAGCCATGCTTCTGCGACTCCAAACCTTCGCGACCGGTTTTTCCGGTGTGCGGATCGAACTCGTCGATGCTCTCGCCGCATTGCTCTCTCATCGCATAACGCCCATCGTCCCGCGATACGGCTCGGTCGGCGCGAGCGGGGACCTGATGCCCTCGGCCTACATCGCCCGTGTGCTGCTCGGCGTGGGAGAAGCCGAATACCAGAAGACCCGAATGACCGCGGCGGATGCCCTTGAGCGAGCCGGTCTGGCGCCCATCCGCTTCGCGCCCAAAGAAGGTCTTGCGCTTATCAATGGCACGACCATGATGACCGCGATCGCCGCCCTCCTGTGGCAGGATGCCGGACGCATTCTGCGGGCCTTACTGGCCACCATCGCGCTCTCCATCGAAGCGCTGCTCGCGCCCACGGAACCGTACGAGGACTGGGTTCATCAGACTAAGGGCCATCCCGGACAGATCGCCGTTGCCGCCTACATGCGGCGCTTACTCTCCGGCTCCAAGTCCCCGAACGACCCCGCGTCTCAAAGTTGCTACTCGCTGCGCTGTTCCCCGCAGGGGCTCGGCCCGTTTTGGGAGGCTCTCGATGACGGACGCGCAGTCATCGAGCGGGAGATCAACTCGGCCAACGACAATCCCCTGATCGATCCGGAAGCGGTGCGGGTTTATCGCGCCGGCAACTTCTATGGCGGGCACATCGCGCGTCTGCTCGACTGCCTGAAAATCGACCTGGCCATCGCCGCCAACTGGGGAAATTCACTCATGGCGCTGCTGATCGACGACCGCTTCAACAATGGCCTGCCGTCAAACCTCACGCCGAATCCAGGCGTCAACTCGGGGCTGAAGGGCATGCAACTCAGCGTCACCAGTCTGACCTGCGCCATCCGCCAGTTCGCCGGTCCCAGTTCCATTCATTCGCTGCCTACAGAGCAATACAACCAGGATGTCGTCAGCCTAGGAATGCATTCCGCGGTTACTGCCCTCGACGCCCTCGAATGCCTGCGCAACGAGGTCGCCATGCTGCTCATCGCCGCTGTCCAAGCCGTCGATTTACGAGGCTGCGCAGACGGTTTGGGGGAAGGCGCGAGATTCGTTTACGAAGTGGTACGCATCCATGCGCCATTCATGGCTCGAGACCGCGCCATGGAGAATGAGGTGCTGGAACTCAGCCGTTTGATCGGCGTCGGAGGAGTGGATCTGCCGCCGGCGGGATATCGGGGTTCCGGTCTGCCTTCAGTGAGCCAATAGTATGGCGACGCTGTACGCACTAATAACTTGATGATCTGCGCGCGACAAAAATCAGATGTTCCGCGTGCGTTTGCTCGACCATCATCCGGTCGAGCGTATCGCGATGAAGCCGCGGCCATAAGGCAACCTCTTCGCGGGACTGACTGTCGATCTGTCAGTTCCAAGATTCCGTCATTTCGTTATCTATGGACTATCCCGGTGTACGCTTTCCATACTGAACGCGGGTAGACAAATCGCGACGTATTCCGCGCCATCCTCTTCCGGCGTGCTGTACCGGACCCACTCGCCTTTGTATGCGATCACTGCCTGTCCGGCGCGCACATCGAGCTGGCCGCCGTGAAACTCGACTCGCAACACTCCGCGCAGCACGACGGTGTATTCGTCGAACTCCGGAGTCTGTCCCGGCTCCAACCATCCTCCGGGGCTGCGCATATGCGCTACGCTCGCGTCGCTCGTCGCGGAGTTGACGCGCCCCACGTATTCATCGATCAGCTTCGGCTTATTGCCCGCGGAGGTCACGCGCGACGGCTTGGCAATAAATGTGGGACTCACTGGTTATCCTTCCACTCCTCGTACCAGGCCATTTGAATCGCTTCCAGCTTGCCTTCGGTAGACGCCGCCGGATTGTCTCCGAAGTCTTCGAGTTCACTAATCCACTTATGCAAGTCGGTGTACCGGACGTGTAACGGATCTTTATCTGGAAACTTTTCGTAGAGCGCCAGGGCGATATCTTCGGTGTGATCCCAAGTGAGGCCAGCCATTACAACGTCACCTTCGCTCCCGTCTTGCAGGATTGATACGCCGCCTCCACAATTTCGAGAGCGTCCAGGCCTTCCTGACCTCCCATGAGTGGCTTGCTCTTCGTCTCGATGGCATGCGCGAAATCCAGAAACTGCCGTTCGAATGGCTCGAGAGAAATTGCCATCGGGTCGGATGCCCCGGACGCAACTTCACTGGCCAGTGGGGCGGGATCGCCCGAGTCATTCTGTACGTCCCAGGTGGTCAGCTTATCGCCGGTAAAGATGGCTGTGCCTTTGCTACCGTGCAATTCCACTCGTTCTGAATAGCCGGGCCAAATCGCAGTCGACGCCTGCACCACCCCCAGCGCGCCTGATTGAAACGTCAGGAGCGCATTGATCAGATCCTCAGATTCGATTTTGTGTACGGCTCCGAGCTTCCAGTTGGCCGTCACAGTCGATACCGGTCCGGCCAGCCAGCGCAGGATGTCGATCTGATGAATCGCCTGGTTGATTAGCGCGCCGCCGCCTTCCACAGCCCAACTGCCTTTAATCGGCCGGGAGTAATATTCCGCCGAGCGCCACCATTTTACGTACGCGTCGCATTGCAGTAACTTGCCAAGCCGGCCATCCTGAATCGCCTTGTAAACAAACTGACTCGAATCGTCGAAGCGGTGCTGGCTCACTACGCCGAGAACGATACCAGCCTTTTTGGCTACATCGAGCATTTCCCTCGCTACCCCAACAGTGGTCGCGATGGGCTTCTGAACCTGAACGTGTTTGCCGGATTCCGCACAGGCCTTGACCGGCTGCAAACGGAAATCGGGAAAGGTACAGACGTCCACATAGTCGACATTCGAGTGCCGGCAAACTTCTTCATAAGAAGGGACGAACTCGGCCCCGTACTGCTCGGCGAACTTTCTGCCGCCCGCCTCATTCACATCCGTGCAGACCGTCAGCCGAAATCCGATGCTCTTATAAGCGGCGGCATGTTTATGCGAAATGGCGCCGGTACCGATCATTCCTACGCGCAAAAGTTACTCTCCTCGATGTTAAACGTACTCCGATCATTATAATGAGTATTCGACCATGTTCAATCGTGAAAGCTTAACGGCAGTCCTGCTGGCCGGCTTGGGCGCGCTGGCAGGATGTCACAAGGGTGCACCGGCCGGCGTGGCGGCTACCGTGAACAGCCACCCCATCACCTACACCGATCTCGAGAAAAACTACAAAATGCAGCCCATGGCTAACCCCGAGGGCATTAGCGAAGACGAGATCCAGATCCAGAAACTGGACCTTCTGGGCAAACTAATTGAAGCGGAAATCATGTTGCAGCGGGCCGAGAAATTGGGCTTGCTGGTGACCGACGCGGATGTGGAAGCCAAGTTCAACGAACTGAAGGCTCCTTACACGGTGGAAGAATTCAATAAACAGCTCTCCAGCCGCAACATGACGGTCGCGGATCTCAAGACGCAACTGCGTAAGGATCTGAGTATTCAAAAACTGCTCAACAAGGAGATCGCGTCGAAAATCAACATTACCGATGCCGATGTCCGAAATTTCTATACCGCCAACCAGAAGGGCTTCAATTTCGCCGAACCCCAATTCCACCTGATGCAGATCGTAGTGACGCCAGCTCCGGATCCGGCGGTGCGCAATCTGAAGAACGACAAAGCGCAAAATGAGGACCAGGCAAAAAAAAAGATCGACGCCATTCATGCGCGTCTCACGCAAGGCGAAGACTTTGCGAATCTGGCTCAGAACTATTCCGAGGATCCCGCCAGTATCCAGAATGGCGGCGATCTCGGATTCTTGCCGCAATCCGCTTTCGATAAAACCAATCCCGAACTTCGCAAGCTGGTGTTTTCGCTGCAACCCGGCCAGCTCTCTCCCATCATTCACACGCAGGATGGTTATCGCATTCTGAAGATGATCTCCAAGGAACCGGCCGGGCAGCGCGATCTTAACGATCCGCGGGTCTCGCAGACCATCCGCGAGCGCCTGATTAACCGGAAGGATCAACTCCTCAAGACGGCATATTACGAAGATGCGCGGAACGAAGCCAAAATAGTCAACTATCTGGCTCTGTCCATTTCTGAAAATATCGCCTCAGCGGCAAAGTAGCTTTTGAAACGGCAACTCCGGCCTGGACGCGAACCAATGCGTCACCGACTGCCGCACAGGGGAGCTAACCAATAGAGACGATGTGGGGGCCCATGAGTTTCCGTGCTGGCTTACATTAAACACTCTGCGACATAACTCGATGAGCCGGAAATCGGGATTGAATAGCTGCTGCATCTGGTAACTGGCTGTGGGGAACGCTGCTGGTTTGCCGTGAGCCGGACGGCGCTCCGTCGCAAGAATCTACGGTCTCTCGCCGCGCTGCGTCTCTTCCTCCCGGCGAGATCTACTTGAGCGAGCGCACTGCCGCGAGAATGCCCTAGACACGCCTCACAGGGCGCTCGCCTCCACCGCTTTTTAGCCCGAGAGATGGTAAGCCGCTTTCAGTTACGTCCCGTTCGGCGGATGGTATACTTTTTTTAACCGCACCGAGACGCTGCGGTTTTTGCGTTCCCCGTCGCCTTATTCTCGCTTCGTCACGATTTGAATCATTGCAGGCCCGATGAACACGATACTCGCGTCTCAGCCGGACGTCCTTCGACGGACAGAGGTATGCGAGACACACTGCCCATACTGCTCGCTGCAATGCGGCATGCATTTGCACTCTGAATCGGCCGGTATGTGGACTGTAACTGGACGCAATTTTCCAACCAACAGGGGTGGCTTGTGTCAGAAGGGATGGACGTCGGCTGAATTATTGAATAGCCCCCAGCGTTTACTTTGTCCGTTGATTCGCGATAGTAAATCAGGTCCGCTTCGGGCCTGCATCGTGGGACGAAGCGATGGATCGCATTGTACGGGGCATCGAGGGTGTCCAACGCATCTACGGCCGGGATGCCGCCGGTGTCTTCGGCGGAGGCGGCCTGACCAACGAGAAGGCGTATCTTCTCGGTAAGTTTGCCCGGGTCGCGTTACGGACTTCGCAGATTGACTACAACGGCCGGTTTTGCATGTCCTCCGCGGCCGCCGCATCTATCAAGGCGTTCGGCATCGACCGCGGACTTCCGTTTCCGCTTGCCGACATAACGGAAGCGGAAACCGTTCTTCTGGCCGGCAGCAACCTGGCGGAAACCATGCCACCGGTCATGCAATATTTCGAGGAGCAGAAGAAACGCGGCGGATCGCTTATTGTCGTCGACCCTCGTCTGACACCGACCGCCGCGGCGGCAACGCTGCATCTCCAGATCACCCCCGGTACCGATGGCGCGCTTGCCAACGGTCTCGCTGCACATCGCGATAAAGGAAGGCTATGCTCGATGGCGAATTTATCGCCGACCGGACGCGCGATTTCGAACTCGTCGAACGCGCGATCAGGATGTTTTGGCCGGAGCGCGTGGAGAGAATCACAGGAATGCCGGAAAGCAAGCTCCGGCTTGCCGCTAAATTGCTTGGCCGCGCGAAGACCGCCATCATTCTTACGGCGCGCGGCCCCGAACAGCAAAGTCAGGGCGTCAACAATGTTCTGGCGTTCATCAATCTTGCGCTGGCTTTGGGCAAGGCCGGGAAACCATTACTGCGGTTATGGGTGCCTGACTGGGCAAGGCAATGGCCAGGGCGGCCGGGAGCACGGGCAGAAAGCGGACCAGTTGCCGGGATATAGAAAACTGGATAATCCCGAGCATCGCGCCTTCATCGCAGGCGTTTGGGGCGTCGCTGGAGAGCGATTTGCCGCAGCCTGGCAAGTCGGCTTACGAAATGCTCGACTCGATGGGTGCCGACGGCGGAGTTCGCGCTCTACTCGTCTTCGGCTCCAACATTGCGGTGTCCGCTCCGCACGCCGGTCATATTGAAAAACGACTCGACGCACTCGATTTTTTGGTGGTGTCGGACTTCTTTCTATCGGAAACTGCCGCGCGAGCGGACGTTGTGCTGCCGTCAGCGCAATGGGCGGAAGAAGAAGGCACCATGACCAACCTGGAAGGCCGCGTCATCCTGAGGCAACGGGCGATGCTGCCGCCGGAAGGCGTGCGAACTGACGTGGAGATTTTATCCTGTCTCGCGGAACGCCTGGGGTACGGCAAGTTCTTTCCCGCGCACCCCGCGCAGGTTTTCGAAGAATTGCGGCGCGCTTCGGCAGGAGGCGCGGCCGATTATTCCGGCATCACCTGGGATCGCATCCGGCGCTCCGATGGAATTTTCTGGCCGTGTCCCGGCGAAGATCATCCGGGCACTCCGCGCCTTTTTCTGGATCGGTTCGCTACGGACGACGGAAGTGCCCGTTTCCACGCCGTGCCCTTCCAGCAAGCCGCGGAAGAACCAGATGACGAGTTTCCGCTATATCTGACCACTGGGCGCGATCATGGCGCAGTATCAATCGGGCACGCAGACGCGCCGGGTTGCCGCTCTGATGGCGTCGGCGCCCGAAGCTTTCGTGCAAATCCATCCTTCGATGGCGCGGACGTACGGAATCGCCGAAGGAGATGAGGTGACGCCTGACGACGCGGCGCGGGCAAGCCGTCATGAAGGCGCAACTGACGCACGTCGATCCGCATGGACACGCTGTTTGTTCCTTTTCACTTCGGCGGAACGGGCCGCGCCAATCTGCTGACCAATCCGGCGCTCGACCCGATCTCCCGAATGCCCGAATTCAAAGTGTGCGCAGTACGTATCGAGAAAGGAAATCCATGTTAGAGAAACCCGTATTCATACAAGGACTGTTCCCTTTCGAGGGCAAAGGTCTCGAATGCCTGAGCTCGTTCGATCCGCCTGTGGTCTATGAAGTTCCCGCCGACAAGCGCGCGCAGACAATCTATTTCAGGGCGGGCAATGCCGCGCCCGAAATGATCTATCTGGTGCTCACTGTCGAGGGCAAGCCCATGCGCTATTTCCCGGTCGGAGCGAAAGGCGCCATCCACGTACCGCTCGCGGTAGTCGAAGACTTGCTCCCGGCAGCAAAGTGGAGATTCTGATCGCCGCGCCGGCAGGGCTGAAATCCTCGGTGGTGCTCGATATCGGGTTCATGGAGATCGATTAGATGGAAAAGCAAAAGCTGGTTGTCATTGGTAATGGGATGGCCGGCGCGCGGGCAGTGGAAGAAATTCTCGAGCGCGGCGGCGCGGAGCAAGTTCGATATCACCATGTTCGGTGAGGAGCCGACCGGAAACTATAACCGGATCATGCTTTCCAACGTGCTGAACGGGTCATATAAAGAAGAAGAAATCTTTCTCAACCCGCTCTCCTGGTATGAAGAAAACAATATTCGGCTGCATGTCGGCAAACGCGCTTCGGGCCTGCTACGCAGAGCCAGAATCGTTTACGGAGAAGACGGGACGCCCGAGCCTTACGACAAGCTGATCATCGCCACGGGCAGCCGCGCTTTCATTCCTCCGATGCAAGGCACATCTATGCCGGACGGCAGCTTGAAGCCGGGCGTCTTTGTGTTTCGTAGTCTCGACGATTGCAGGAAAATTGCAAGCTGGGCGCAGGGAAAGAAAAGCGCCGCGGTCATCGGCGGGGGCTTGCTGGGTCTCGAAGCCGCGCGCGGACTGCAGAATTTCGGACTTGAAGTCAGCATCGTGCATCTCGGCGGCCACCTGATGCCGCAGCAACTCGACGCAGATGCCGGCGCGATCCTCAAGAACAGCATGGAAGCGCTGGGACTCAAGGTGCTGCTTGAAGAAAAACACCACTGCCATCCTGGGCGAAAACGAAGTGCTAGGGCTCCGATTCGCCGACGGTGGAACGCTCGAATGCGACATGGTGATTATCTCGGCCGGCATACGCGCCAACTGGGAGATTGCCGCAGGCTGCGGTCTGACCGTGGAGCGCGGCATCGTAGTCGACGACCAGATGCGCTCCGTCGACGACCCCAACGTGTACGCGGTCGGCGAATGCGCCCAACATCGCGGGCACATGTACGGGCTGGTGGCGCCGTTATGGGAGCAGGCGAAAGTGCTCGCCGACCACATCACGGGGAAGAACACCCGCGCCGCTTATCATGGCTCGAAGGTTGCGACCAAGCTCAAGGTGATGGGCGTGGAAGTGGCGTCCATGGGAGTCGTCGAGCCACAGACGCCGGAAGATGAGGTGGTACAGTTCTCCGAGCCGAAGAAGGGCACTTACAAGAAGCTGATCATCCGTGATGGCCGCCTAGTAGGCGGCATTCTGCTGGGCGACATCAGCAAAGCCGCCTATCTGATCCAGACCTTCGATCGCAACACTCCACTCCCCGAAGAACGGCTCCATCTGTTGTTTGACATTGGAGATCCGCCAAAAAAAGTTACCTTCGCCGAAATGAGCGCGAACACGCAAGTCTGTAATTGCAACGGCGTGAGCAAAGGCGCGCTGGTGGCCTGCGTCCAATCCGGCAAGCGCAATGCAAAGGCAGTAATGGATGCAACGCGCGCCGGAATGGGTTGCGGATCGTGCAAGAGCATGGTGAGCGAAATCGTCGAGTGGGCATGCGGCGGAGAGACCGAAGAAGATCCTTCCGTTCACTACTATGTTCCCGGTGTGCCGTTGACCAAGCCGGAGTTGATTCGCGCGATTCTGGAGCGAAATCTGAAGTCTGTCTCGATGGTGTTCGATTATCTCGCCGGCGGCAAGGAAGATGCAGCGAGCAAGCCCGGCCTCGCGTCCCTCTTGAAGACGCTGTGGAAGGGCGAATACGAGGATGAAAAGGACGCACGTTTCATCAATGAGCGGGTTCACGCCAATATCCAGAAAGACGGCACATTCTCAGTGGTTCCGCAGATTCCCGGCGGCATCACCAACCCTGCGCAGCTTGCGCCGCATCGCATACGTCGCGGAGAAATATCATGTGCCGCTGGTCAAGCTGACCGGCGGGCAGCGCATTGATCTGCTGGGCATTCGCAAGGACGATCTGCCGAAGGTCTGGAGAGATCTCGATATGCCATCCGGCTTCGCTTACGGCAAGAGCTATCGCACTTGCAAGAGTTGCGTAGGCTCTGATTTCTGCCGCTTCGGACTCGGTGACAGCATTTCACTAGCGCTCAAGATTGAGAACGAGTTTCAGGGCTTCGACAGCCCGCATAAAATGAAACTCGCGACTGCCGGTTGTCCGCGAAATTGCTCGGAAGCCATGGTCAAAGATGTTGGTGCGGTCGCAGTCGAAGGCGGCAAATGGGAGATCTATATCGGAGGCGCGGCGGGATCCAGCATCCGCAAAGGTGACATCCTCTGCGTGGTGGACAGCCATGACGAAGTTCTGAAATATATGGGGCGCTTTATCCAGTACTACCGCGAAAACGCCAAATACCTGGAGCGCACCCATGGTTTCGTACAGCGTCTCGGCATTGAGAAACTGCGCGCAATCGTGGTTGAGGATAGTGAAGGCATCGCCGAGCGTCTGGACCAGGAAATCGCCGAATCCAAGGCGGCTTATAAGGACCCCTGGAAGGACGCGCTGATTCCCGAAAACGAGAACCAGTTCGCATCGGTGCTCCCTGTACTTTCATGACGCCAGAGAGAACTCAAATACGATTAGGGCCACTGAGCAGAATTCCGCTGGGCGAAGGGCGCGTTTATTCGGTCAACGGGGAAAATATTGCCGTATTTCGCACGCGCGGCGGTGAGCTTTACGCCGTGCAGGCAGCGTGCCCGCACCGGGATGGGCCACTGGCCGATGGTCTGGTCGGGGGAACTACGTTGATTTGCCCTTTGCATGGCTGGAAGTTTGACCTCACGACCGGCCACGCTCTTTTCGGCGATTGCGGGATCAAGACTTTCCCGGTACACGTCGATGGCGACGAGCAGATTGTGCTGCTTCGCTGAATTCGTCCTACGCAATCCTGCCTCTCCGTAAGAGGCGCGCTCCTCCGTTCTGGAGTCAATAACCAGCTCTCAAAAGGCCATGGCGACGCAGCCGTGCCGACCCAGTAAACGATGGTTGCGCCTCACGGGAGCTTGATCGCCGTGAGCCGCTCAGACGCGGAGAGTCAAATGAATATTCGTCACAAAGCGACCGGCATCACGCTGCTGGATTTCCACAGCGCGCCGATGCGAGCCTTCCACATGGCATGGCTCGCGTTCTTCCTCTGCTTTTTCGGATGGTTCGGGCTCGCTCCCCTCATGCCGATCATCCGCACGGAGCTTCACCTAACGAAGGAGCAGGTCGGGAACTCGGCCATTGCCGCTGTCGCCATCACCATTCTGGTGCGTGTTCTCATGGGCTGGCTCTGTGACCGCTTCGGCCCCAGGCGAGCCTACACATGGCTGCTGGTTTTAGGTTCACTGCCGGTAATGGGCGTCGGGTTCGCTCATGACTATCACTCCTTTCTGATCTTTCGCCTGGCGATTGGCGCCATCGGCGCATCCTTCGTCATCACTCAATTCCATACGTCCTTGATGTTTGCTCCGAATATCGTCGGAACCGCCAACGCTGCGGCCGCCGGTTGGGGTAATCTCGGCGGCGGCGTCACCCAATTTGCTATGCCGCTCTTATTCGGCGCATTTATGAGCTACGGCCTGGGCGCCTGGTGGAGTTGGCGGCTGGCGATGTTCGTTGCGGGATTCGCGTTGCTTTTGACTGGTATCGCATATTTCTTCCTCACCCAGGATACAGCCGATGGAGACTATCTGAAATTGCGGCGCGAGAGTGGCGTCTCGCAAGCTCCCGGCAAAGCCAGCGGTTTTGCGGAGGCCTTTCGCGATCCCCGCGTCTGGGCGTTGGGTGTGCTGTATGCGGCTTCGTTTGGCACGGAACTGACCGTAGATAATTTCGCCGCGCTTTATTACACCGACACGTTTCACCTTTCCCTCCAGGCGGCGGGGATTGTCGCCAGTATGTTCGGCATGATGAACCTGTTCGCGCGGGCCCTGGGCGGTATCGTCAGCGATCGCTGCAACCGCCGCTGGGGCCTGAAGGGCCGCACGCGGCTGCTTGGCTTTACCATCGGCGCGGAAGGGCTGGCGATGGTGCTGTTTTCTCAGATGCAGCTGCTGCCCTTCGCAATCGCATCTATGATGTTCATGGGGCTCTTCGTGAAAATGTCTAATGGCGCGAACTACTCGGTTGTACCCTTCATCAACAAGCGGGCGGTCGGCGCGGTAGCGGGAATGGTAGGCGCTGGTGGTAACCTGGGTGCAGTCTTAGCTGGTTTTCTTTTTAAGACACCCAGCCTTACTTATTCCCAGGCATTTCTGATCTTGGGAGTACTTATTTCGCTTTGTTCCATGTTCGTATTTATGGTGCGCTTTTCAGAGACGGAAGAAGTCGCCGCCAGGCAGGAGATCGCGGCCCGCCTGAAAGCGGTCTTGACACCGGCTCGAGCAGGCGCGGGAGATTAATGACCAAATTCCTAGCTTGCCTGATGTTGGTTGCAGTCGCGTCGGCTGACGACGACGGTTCGTCCGCCCAGTCATCCGCACCCGCTCAGACGAATGCAGCAGTTCCCATCAAATTCGGAGACATCACCTTCACGGGAACGCTGCGTTCCCGGCTCTACGTCTGGAACTGGTTCCGGGCGGCCACAGGTCAGAATCAATACGAGTATTCCGGCAATCTGCTGCGCCTGAATTTCGAACGGAAGGGCGACACATTCGATTGGGATGCCGAGTTTGCAGTCCCATTCCTGCTCGGTTTGCCGAAGAATTCCACCGATCCGGCACCGCAAGGTGCGTTGGGACTCGGCTCGAATTACTACACGGCCAATGGCAATCATCAGAATACCGCGATGATTTTCCCGAAGCAATTCTACGCGCGTTTTCATGAGGGCGAAAAGCAGAAGCTCCAGTTGGGAAGATTCATTTTTCTCGATGGAGGCGAAGTCGCGCCAAAAGACGCGACTCTGTCGGCGCTCAAACAGACTCGCGTGGCAGCCCGCCTGTTAGGTGATTTCGGCTTTTCGGATGTTGGGCGCAGTTTCGACGGTGCGCATTACTCCTATTCCTTGCCCTCGGATGATTTCACATTCGTCGCCGCCACTCCGACCCGCGGCGTGTTCCAGGTGGACGGCTGGGGGTGGAACCGGGTCGGCTTCGGCTATGGCGCATATACTCACGAGACCAATAAGGGACGACACGCTTCTGATACGCGCGTCTTCGTACTCGAATACGACGACTTCCGTCACATTCTAAAGACTGATAACCGGCCGACGGCGGTAAAGAAGGGCGACACCGAAAATATTCTTATCCACACCTTTGGCGGCCATAGCCTGCACACCTTCACGACCACCTCCGGCGTTTACGATCTGCTCGCTTGGGGCGCAGTCCAGACGGGCCGTTGGGGTACCCAAAAACAGCTCTCTTACGCCTTGGATTTCGAGGGCGGTCTTCAACCTGCGATACTGCCGAAGCTAAGGCCCTGGTTGCGTGGCGGCTTCACTGAAGGCTCTGGCGATGGCAATCCCAACGATAACCGGCATGGCACCTTCTTTCAGGTTCTGCCGACGCCGCGAATCTACGCGCGCTTCCCCTTCTTCAACATGATGAACCTGCAGGACGGGTTTGTCAGCATGATGCTCCGGCCTCATGCTAAAGTGACGATCTCCAGCGAGTTCCATACCCTCCGCCTGAGTAACGCCAACGACCTCTGGTATAGCGGAGGCGGCGCTTATCAGCCGTGGACGTTCGGCTACACCGGCCGTTCCACCGCGGGAGCGCGATCGCTCGCGAATCTCTACGATACGAACGCCGAGTATCGCCCCTGCCGACGCCTGACCCTTACGGCGTACCTCGGTTACGCGCAAGGCCTCGCGGCCATGGAGAAGATCTACCCAAAAGGGACCCAAGGACAGTTGGGATTGCTGGAATGTCTCTTTCGATTTTAGTTTGCGAGAGGGCTCCGAGCAACAGCTTCAGTTAACGTTCCAGATACCCGCTTACGGAGTAATTGTCAAGCTCCAGTACTAACAATACTTGGGCAGCATTTACTTACGGCGACTTACAACTTACGTGAGAAATTCGCATTCCTCACGCTATTCTTGTTGCCATGAAGCTTACATTCAGGGCTGCGCTTTGCGGAGCCGGCGTTGTAATTCTCGCGTGCGGAGTTCTTCCGGCGCAAGTGAATGTCACAACGCAGCGTTACGATGGGTTCCGCACCGCGTCGAACCTCCAGGAGACGATTCTCAATCCTTCGACGGTTTCCGCTTCTACTTTCGGGCAACTTTGGAGTGATCAGGTAGACGGCGATGTATACGCTCAGCCACTCTACGTGCAGAACGTGAATCTTGCCGGGGTGGGCGTGCGGAACGTCGTGTACATTGCCACAATGCACGATGTCGTCTACGCATTCAACGCTGACAATCCGGGGCCGCCGCTTTGGGTTGTTGACCTGCGCAATGCGACCGCGGGAGTTACACCCTACCTCAGCGCCAATTTTGAAAATCCGAAGTGGGCCACTCCCATCGGAGATGCATTTGGAATTCAATCTACTCCTGTAATCGATCCGAACGCAAACCTCATCTACGTGGTCGCGCAAACCAGCGAGCCTTCGGGGATCGTCTACCGTCTCCATGCTTTCGATATCCGCTCCGGCGCCGAACCCATGCCACCAACCGTGATTCAAGCGACTTCAGCAGGCATCACTTTCCAGGCTCAATGGCAGTGTCAGCGCCCCGCCCTGGCGCTTTCCGGCGGCCAAATCTATATCGGTTTCGGTGGACGGCCGGACGATGATACGCCCTACTACGGCTGGCTGATGACTTATAGCGCCGCAACGCTTGCACAAACCGGAGTGTTCATCATCAACTCGACCAGCTACGGCGGGGCACTGTGGCAAGGTGGAGGCGGACCGGCGACCGATGAAAACGGCAGTGTTTATGCGGTTTCCGGCAATGGCTTCGGCAGCGGCGACGGCGTCACCAATTTTGCAGAATCGCTAATGAAATTTTCGTTTAGCAATGGTCAGCTTTCGCTGGTGGATTGGTTTACGCCCGCCAATAGCGCCTATCTTGATGCCAATGATTACGATCTTTCGACCAATGGTCCTATCGTTGTCCCGGGGGCCGGCTTGGTTGCAACCGGAGGCAAGTCGGCTGATTTCTACATGTCCAGCACGTCCAACCTTGGAAAAGTGACCTCCACGAATAGCGGCGCGGTCCAGACATTTCATATCGGCGTGGGCACTACCACAGAGTATGGACAATCAAATCTGACTACGGGTTTCGCATTGTGGCCTCGAGGACCAAACTCCATCCTCTATGCGTGGCCGGGCCGGGACTCCGTCTATAGCTACACTCTGAGCGGCAATCAGTTTTTGCAGTCCGGCAACAGTACCGTGCAATCCGTTAGCGCGCCCGGACCCAGTATGGTACTCACCGCGAACGGAACTCAAAGCGGCACCGGCATTTTGTGGACTCAGATGTCGCTGGTTCCGCAAGGGTATACCGTCGGCTATCCGGGCGTGCTGCGGGCGTTCAACGCAGAGAACCTGACTACCGAACTGTGGAATAGCAATCTCAATTCCGCCCGCGACGGTATTGCCGCAAACGCGAAATATGCGGTGCCAACCGTCGTAAACGGGCGAGCCTATGTCCCGACTTTCAGCGGCGTGATCCAGGTTTACGGACTCCTGTCGTCGCAGAATTTCTCTCTTGCCGCGGGCCCTTCGGCGCTTACCGTGAACCAGGCCTCGAGTGGAACTGCTACCATCACCAGCTCGTCGTTAAGTGGCTTCACCGGGACGGTTGCCTATACCGCATCTGGCATGCCGGCCGGAGTAACGGTTTCTTTCAGTTCCGCCAGCACGACCAGTTCGGGACAGACGGTCGTCACCGTCAGCGTCGCAGCCACCGTTGCCGGAGGTGCAACCTACCCGATCGTCATTACCGGAACAAGTGGAACATTATCGCAAACCGTGACTCTTGAGTTGACCATACCCGTGCACAGCGCTCCGGCCGTTTCTATCTCTTCTCCCGCAAATAACGCTGCATTCACGGTTGGCTCCAGCATCACAATCACAGCGCAGGTTTCGACCACCGGAGCGACTGTTGCGCAAGTTAATTTCTTGCAGGGGACCAGCGTACTCGGGTCTGTGACAACATCTCCGTACACCTACACCTGGACGAACCTGGCCGCCGGCACTTATCAGCTGACAGCTAAGGTAACGGACAGCCTGGGCGCGACGACCACTTCCACGCCCGTCGCCATCGTCGTTTCTCCGCCCATCTCAGTCGTGGTCGCGCCCCCGGCCGTGACCCTGACCGCGAACCAGACTCAGCAGTTCACTACCACGGTTGGCAACACTACTAACTCGAATGTCACATGGCTTACGCCGAGCGCCGGGAGCATTAATGCCACGGGACTCTATACCGCGCCACCTTCTATCAGCAGCCAGCAAACCGTGACGATCACCGCAATCAGCGCCGCGGACTCCACTAAAGCAGCCACCGCGACCATCACTCTCATGCCGCCTCCGGACTTTGCCTTGTCTGAGACACCAATGGCTATGTCAGTGAATCAGGCAGCCAGTGGAACATCTACCGTTACCAGTTCACCCGTAAATGGATTTGCGGGTGTTATCACTTACTCCGCTTCCGGGGTGCCCAGTGGCGTGACGGTTGGCTTTAATCCAGCTAGTACTCCTGGTACGGGTCAGACTGTCGTGACGGTCAGTGTGGCGTCTTCCGTGGTGGGGGGCTCGACTTACCCTGTCGTCATTACCGGGAGCAGCGGAACTTTATCACACTCGGTAACTCTGCCGCTGTCGATACCCGCGCACAATGCTCCCTCGGTTTCCATCACGGCACCGACCAATAATGCGACATTTATCGCAGGCGCCAATATAACAATCAATGCGCAAGCATCCGCCACTAATGCCACGGTCTCGCAAGTTGCTTTTCTGCAAGGAACCACAACAATCGGCGCTGTGACTGCGGCTCCCTTCACATTTACCTGGACTAACGCCGCCGCCGGCGCCTACCAACTGACAGCTAAGGTAACGGACAGCCTGGGCGCGACGACCACTTCTACGCCCGTCGCCATTGTCGTTTCTCCGCCCATCTCAGTCGTGGTCACGCCCCCGGCCGTGACCCTGACCGCGAACCAGACTCAGCAGTTTACGGCTACCGTAAGCAATTCGACCAACACCAGCGTCACCTGGTCGGCTCCGAGCGCAGGCACGATCACCCCGACAGGGCTTTATACGGCGCCCGCCTCAATCGCCGGACAGCAAACCATCGCGATCACCGCGACTAGCGCCGCGGACTCGACTAAGATCGCAAGCGCAACGGTCATGCTCGTGCCGCCACCCGACTTCATTCTATCGACAACTCCATCGTTGGTGACCGTCGCGCCAGGCGGGTCGGCGACAAGCCAGATTTCAGTCTCAATGATCAACGGGTTCACAGGCTCACCAGTCTTCGCTGCGACTGGGCTTCCAGCCAATTTGACAGCTAGCTTTTCACCGGCCAGTTCGTCCACCGGTTCGACGCTTACCTTGACGGCGGCGAGCAACGCGACTGCGGGAACCTACGCGATAACTGTCACTGGCACTTCAGGCACATTAAGCCATTCCGTGGCGCTTTCCGTGACGGTGCCCGCCCCGGTGTCCGGAAACTTCACGTCCGTTACCCTCGCACCGGTCGCGAACGTGGGGGCGATCTATACCGACGGCACGCCTACCAACGACGGAGCGCTTGACGGACTCGGCGACGCTTACTCGGCAAACCTGCTAGGCAGTTCGCTGGTCGCGATGGGCGTCGGGTTCACCTTCGGAGGTCCGGGCACGGCGAATGCGGTTACCAGCACAACGATTCCCTTACCCCCGGGAAATTTCGCCAGCCTCAAGTTTTTGGGTACCGGGGAGAACGGCGTAGGGTATCCGATTGCGCAAGCCAGCCGGAATCGCGTCAACCAGACCTTTGTCGTTACCTACACGGACGGGACCACCGCCACATTTACGCAAAGTCTCAGCGACTGGTCATCACCTCAGAATTACGCCGGAGAAACCGTGGTTTCGACGATGCCCTACACTATCAATCCGGCCGGCCAGGATGCCAGCGGTCCCTGGTACCTCTATGGATACTCGTTTCCGCTCAACAGCGCCAAGGTCGTAAAGAGCATCACGCTACCGAATAACAGCGGAGTCGCCGTGGTGGCGATGACGCTCGTTCCCGAAACGTCGGCCACCAGCGTGAGTCTGACGTCGGTTTTCAACATCAATGGTATTTTTAATGACGGGTCTCGTCCGACTAACGGCGGTCTTGACGGCGACAGCTATGCGTACTCGTCCAATTTGCTCGGCAAGTCACTAACCGTCTCAGGCGCTACCTATTCGTTTGGTCCGGCGAACGCTGCGGACGCCGTTTCCTCCAAAGTCATCGGCCTGCCGGGTGGGAATTTCTCCAGCCTGAAATTCCTGGCAACGGGTGTGAATGGTAACCAGGCAAACCAGAATTTTGTCGTGACCTACACCGATGGGACTACGAGTATGTTTACACAGAGTCTCACTGATTGGGCCCTCGCGCAGAGTTACGCGGGACAAACGGTCGCCTCCACCATGAACTACAGGGTGACAGCGCAGGGGGGAATGCAGAACGGAACGTTCCGCCTTTACAGCTATTCGTTCCCGTTGAACTCGGCCAAGACTGCCAAGAGCATCACACTGCCCAACAACCGAAATGTTGTGGTGTTGGCAATCACACTCCAGTGACGCGGGACAACGAATGCACTCGGTCGTGTGGCAGACTTTTGAGAAGGATTCTTGGAGGACTCGGTGAATTAAGCTCTCCAGCCATCTGAGCGATCTGTTGGTCGCATGACGGAGTTTTCAGGGTGAGTTCTCAAGGAAGTCAGCAGTCGATGCTCTGGACGAGTGCCGCTTTAGAGAAACACTTTGGGCTCAACAGACATTCCGGGCCGCAGTCGCTTTTCCGGATCTTCACCCGCGTTGAAGCGAATCCGCACGGGCAACCGCTGTACCACCTTGACGAAATTGCCAGTCGCGTTTTCCGGCGGCAGCAGGCTGAACTTGGCGCCGGTGGCCGCGGGCAGACTCTCCACGGTGCCTGCGTAGTCTTTATCGAAGGCATCCACATGGATGGTTACCCTCTGACCCGGATGCATGTTGCGAATCTGACTTTCCTTGAAGTTGGCGGTGACCCAGATATCGTCTAGCGGAACGATTACCAGAAGTTGCTGGCCGGGTTGCACACGCATTCCCACTTCGACCATCTTGCGGCCAATAACTCCGCTGACCGGAGCGACGATCTTGGTGTATTGCAGATTGAGCTTCGCTTGATCTACTTGCGATTTGGCCGCCAATTCGGTGGCCTGCGCGGATTGCACCGCGGCCTTCCGGATATCCATTTCCTGGGGCGCATTGGTGCGTACCTGTTGTAGTTTCACCTCCACGGATCGCAGCGCCGCGCGCCGTTGGTCCACCACCTGGGCTGCCGATTCAGCCATCGCCTGCAGTGATTGAACCTGGGCGTTCGATGCCTCGACGGCAGCCAACTTGTCATCGTAGTCCTGCTGCGATACTTCTTCCTTCGCCACGAGAATTTTGTATCGAGCCAAATCGGATTTGTCTTTGGCGTTATTCGCCTGTGCTTCCCGCAGGCGCGCCAGGTCGGCTTCGTGATCGCGTTCTGCGGAAGCGATTCCCGCTTGGGCGTTCGCGATGTCGGCCTCCGTCGAGGTGATGGATGATTGATTGGTAGTCGCGGTGATCGGAACGTTGGGAGTCAGCGATTTGATTTGAGCCTGCGCCTGCGCAACGTCGGCAGCCGCGCGCTCGTAGGAAACCTGGTAATCCGCCGGATCGATCTCCGCCAGCACCTCGCCCTCCTTCACGAACTGGTTTTCCACGACGTTCACCTTGGTAATTGTGCCGGAAACTCGCGGACCGATATAGTTCGTGTGTCCATCGATGAATGCATCGTCGGTCGATTCAAAGGTCTGCGAATATTTCCAGAACATGTATCCACCGATCAGTAAGCCGGCGACCACCACCAGTCCAATGATCGATTTGATCGGATGCTCGCGGAAGAATCCCCGGTCCCGCGGCACGTCTATCGGCTTACGCTCCGGCTGGCTGTTTTGCGGTTTGCCTTGGGTAGCTTCGGGCGGCGCGGGAGTTTGAGTTTCGGCCATATCACTTTCCTTTCACATAACTCTGGAGAATCTGTTCCGCTACGCCCTCGGCGCGCACCAGCGTCGCGCGGGACACGTTATAAGCGAACAGACTCGCGATTAAAGATTCGTCGGCATTCGCCACGGCTTCCTGGGCCTGGACGACTTCGAGGTTGTTAGTCACACCGGCTCGGAACCGGTCTTGGGATTGGGTTAGTTGCTGACGTGCGAGCGAAATCTGACTGCGAGCGACTTCAACCTGGCGCAGGGTATTTTCCATATCGATAGAGACCGAGCGAATTTCATTCTCGATCTCGCCCCGTACATTCTCGAGATCAGCGCGGCGCTTCCTGACGACGGCGTCGGCTGCGAGTTCGTCGGCAGCCACTTTGCCGCCTTGAAAAATCGGGATATTCACTTCGCCAGCGACGGCATACGTCCCGTGGCTATCATTTGGCCGCACGCCGATCCCGCCATAGTTGGCGTTCATATCCGCCGTGGGATATTTTTCAGCGTGGGCGGCCGATTTATCCAACTCCGCCGCCCGTAAACTCGCCTGTGCCGCCTGGTAATCGCGCCGGTTGGCGTAGGCGGTCTTCAGCATTTCTTCGAGCGGCATCACCGGAACCAGTTTCGAAAGATCCGGCTCGCTGAGCTTGATCTTTTGCGCCTGCGGCATGCCGATTGCCCGCTCCAGCGCCAACATCTGCTTGCCGGACTCGCCTTCGTAATAAATCTCGCGCTGCTGCAGCGCTTGCAGTTGCACCTGAGCGCGCAGAACATCGATGGCTGGAGAAGTGCCGGCGTCTTTACGATCCCGGGCGTTTTTTAGAAGCGCTTCCGCAGTCACGACCTGAGCCTTCGCGGATTCGATGCGCGCCACTCCTGAGATCGCCTGCAGGTAAAGCCCCGCCACGACTAAAATCACCTGATCCCGAATATCGCCCGATGACAAATTCGCGGCCTTGATGTCTTCGTCCCGGGCGTGCAGTTTGCGGCGGGCGTTCAGGTCCAGGATGTTCTGGGTCAAATAAGCCCGCGCATCGTAGACCGAAAAAGGCCCGATCACGCTGGGGATGCCCGTGAATCCCGGAAAGTTCGAGAAGCCGAATGCGGCCAGAGATACCTGCTGGCTTGTGACGTCGAGCTTGGAAGTAATTGTCGGCAGCAAATCATGCAGCGCTCGCAGCCTTTCCGCGCGGGCCGCTCGAATATCCTCGCCCGCACCCACCACGCCGATGTTGTACTTCAAACCGCGCTGGATGGCGTCCAGAAGGTTCAGCGCAATCGTGTCCGCCGTAGCAGTGCCCGTAGTTACGCTTCCCGCGAGGTTCTGTGGAACCGGTATGGAGCCGGTCTCCACCTGCAACTGAGCATAAACCGCCGGGGCCGCGCTCAGTGCCACGATCAAACAAGTCTTCAACATTAGTGAGCCATTTCCGCCGCAGCGCCTCGTTGCGGGCGCTTCATAATCAGCAATAAAGGGACCAGGGCCAAAAACATCATCGCCAGGATTCGGAAGACATCGACGAACGAGAGCATCGCCGCCTGCGCCTGGATCATGCCAAAGAGCGCGCCGAGCGCCCTCGGCCGTCCCATCTGGGCCGTCATCATATCGAGCGTCTGGGTAGCCGCGGGATTGAAGGGCGTAATATGCGACGTCAGATAGCTCAAGTGTTTCTGTGTATATCGCGACTGCAGAGTCTGCACCAATGCGATCCCGATGCTGCCTCCCATGTTGCGGGTCAGATTGAAAATACTGGTAGCGTTGCCCATTCTTTCGCGTGAGATCGGAGCCATGGTAATGGTGGTCAGCGGCACGAAGAGCAACGCCAGGCTGATCCCCTGGACAAACTGCGGCCAGAACAAATTCCAGTAGCCGGTGTCCAGGCTGAGCGTCGAAAATTGCCATAAAGTGCCTGCGCCAATAATCAGGCCGGCAGCCAGAAACCGGCGCGGGTCGGTCTTGGGCATGATCGCACCGATGAGCGGCATGCCGAGCATCGACCCCATGCCGCGCGGCGCCAGAGCAATTCCTGCCGCGAGCGCCGGATACCCCAACAGCGTCTGAATCCAGATCGGCAGCAGCACCAGACTCCCATAGAGGACAAAACCAACCACCGTCATCAGCACCACTCCCGCCGAGAACGTTCGGTGTTTGAAAACGCGCAGGTCGACGACAGGATGCGCCGCTGTAAGTTCCCGTATGAGGAAGATGGCGAGGAACACGACCGCGACGACCATTAACGTCACAATAAAATGCGAACCGAACCAGTCATCCTGTTCGCCCTTATCGAGGGCAATCTGCAGCGCGCCGATCCAGATTGCGAGAAAACCGATCCCCCAATAGTCGATCGTCGTCTTGGCCCGTTTCAAATAGGCCGGGTCGAAAACATAAAGCTGAGCCATGACCAGCGATGCAATCCCCACGGGAATGTTGATATAAAACACCCATCGCCAACTGTAGCTATCGGTAAGCCAACCTCCGAGCACTGGACCCAGCACCGGCGCGACTACGATCCCTAGTCCCCAGAAACCCATTGCCTTACCTCGTTGGTCCGGAGGAAAGGCCTCAAGAAGAATCGCCTGGGACAAAGGTTGCAAACATCCGCCCGCCGCGCCCTGAATGATCCGGCAGATCACGAGGAAGCCCAGCGTTGGAGCAAATCCGCACAGGAACGAGGCCGCCGTAAAACCGATGATCGACATCATCAAAAGCCTTTTGCGGCCAAAGTAAGATGCCAGCCAGCCTGTGATCGGGAGAATGATCGCATTGGCCACCAGGTATGAGGTCAAGGCCCATGTAGCCTCATCGATAGTGGACGACAGGTCTCCCGCGATGTGCTCAAGCGAGACGTTCACCACCGTCGTATCCAGCACCTCCATGAAGGTGCTGAACATGACCGCGATGGCGACGATCCACGGATTGACGTTTCGTTGCGCGTCCGCCGGGTTAGGCATGCCCAATCCCCTTCCAGATAAGCTCGATCAGGGTCTGGGCGTCGGCTGCGGTAGCCTGATGGGCTAATCCGAGAACCCGCCGCGCGATCGAGGCGCGGGTCATATCATAAATCGCAAACGCGGCCGGCTGAGCCGGTACATCGCGCAATTCGCCGCTGCGAATCCCCTCCGCGATGATTTCGCTAAGAATCCCAGCCTGTTCCAGATAGAACTCACGCAAGTCCTTCTGCATTGGGTGGGCCGTGATGAAGATTGCCGAGATGTCGGAGTTGTAGATGCGAAAAAAGTCACGGTGCCGCTCACAGAAATCGAACCGTGTGGTGATGAATGCGCGAATCTTACCCGCCGCGTTGCTCTGCGTTGCGATCGCATGTGCGGTCTCCTCTCGTAGTGAATGCAGGTCTTGTTTGAGGACTGCCAGATAAATCTGCCGCTTCGACTTAAAATAAAGGTAAAGTGTGCCTTTGGCGATGGAACAAGCTTCCGCGACATCGTCCATGGTGGCGCCGTCATAGCCATGGCGCGCAAACACCTTTCGCGCGGCTTTCAGTATGCCGGTCCGCCGGAACTCGGAAACTACTTCTTTCTTGGTGGGATGGGCCGCGGTCATCAAACTGACTCTATAGTCATTATTCCATACTGATGAGTCAGCCTCCCGCCCGGACTCACGGCGATTCGGGCTTTATTTCACGGCTTCCGCGAAATCCAGACGGGAGAGCACCATGCCATTTGCCCGTCTTCCTGCAACACACGCGCGTAGTACCAGCTTTCACCCGGACCGAAATTGCGGTCGGTAAACTCGAGCGACACCTGTTTCGTCCCGGGCCTTGTGGTGTAGATGAACATCTTGTTCTTGATCAGATCCACCTGCTTGACCGTACCCGTGCCTATCGCTCGTATGACAAACTTCGGCGACGACGCGGCAGTGAACGCATCTCCCATAATGTGCTCCGCTCCTCCGGCGCTGGCACGGAAATCCATCACGATGTTGTCGGTCGCTCCATAAGCGTGTCGTTTGCGGATGGCGTCGAGCAGGCCCGCGCGGGTGAAGTTCTCCGCCACCAGACAGGCATACGAAATGTGCGTCGACCAGTGATCGGAACTCGCCTGCACGCCGAGTTTATAGCCCTTCGCCAGCGCGTTCCACCAGAACCCCGCGGGCTCCCACCCACTTTTCTGCGCGGCCTTGTTCAGTTCAGTCGCGGCACGAGGCGCGCCTTCGTATTCGTAGCTATTGCGATAGCCCTGATAAATTTCTACCAGCGGCTCGACCTCCGGGTCGTTATCTCGCCAGTCGGTGCCCTGGTCCGTCCCCGTCGAGTGCGGCATCGAGATCCCATGGTTCTTTTTGAGATACGCGTACAACGCCGCTGCGCCAGTCTTGCCCGACGCTTCGTCCTCCGGTATGGGAAGCGTGCGCACACCGCGCTCCGCAAAGATGACGTTGCGATGACCGTTGGGGTAGACGACGCTGCGCTCGTATGAGTACAACGGAGTAAATGCCCCGGCAACTGAAAACAGATCTACCAGTTTCTGGGTCTGCCACCACGTGAACTCCTGATCGTAGCCGGCCTGATGGTCGGTCACCGCCAGATAGTCGAAGGCCGCGGAGTCGATTGCATAGCGGTAGGCTTCGAGGAGCGAACCGTCATACTTGAAATCCTGCGACACATCGGTATGCCGGTGCATGTCACCACGATAAATTCGATATTCACGGGCCGCCGATGAAATCTTATATTGCCGGATTGAACGGACATCGGCAATCTCGTTGTTGTGCGACGGAATCGCTTCCGACGACGGTTCCGTGAATGACCTGAAGGAAGCTTCGCCGATTGAAACCGCACGCGGGGCATCGTCGATGAGGGCACAGTAAACATCTGCGTTGGCGGGGACGGCGGTACTGAACGGGCGGCCGTCCGTCATCCAGGCGGCCCAGATCTGGTGGCCGGCGACTTTGCTCAGGCTGGGGTTCTTTTCTATTGAACCCGTGCTCGACTCCAGCGGAACTGGTTCGCTCCATTGAGCGCCATCGAATCGCGTAAGGTAATTCTCCCAAACGATGGGGCTGCCGATGGTGCGCGAGTTGCGCCGCGTCCAGCGGCGGAAGAGCATGGTGAGCGCTCCCCGTTCATCAAAGACAATCTGCGGATGTTCGGCGTTTTGCCGGAAATTCTCAGGCAATGCTTCGACCGGCTGCCGCTGAAGTTCCATCCAACGGCCGCCGTCCTTTATTGCGATCCGCACGGAGCGCTGCTGGTGAATCGGCGTCGCGAGCGGGGTCGGAATGAGAAAACCCTGATCTTTCGCCCAGTTGACGCCCGACTCGTCCCACGCGAGCCAGGGACGCCCCTGCGAATCGACCGTCAGGGCTACATGCGCGTGAAACCGCGGGCTGGTAGTGATTCGCTCGATCGGTTGCATGCTTCCATTTCGGTAAGCCCGAAAAGCGATGTCGTAGTTGCCCTTGTCATAAGTGTCCCAGGCAACGAAGACCGTCCCATCCAGCGCGGCGGCGACGGCAGGCTCCCAATCATTGGCGGCGGACTCGCTCACACGTAGCTCCGGCTTCCACGCCCCGGACGAAAATGCCCGAAGATAGATATCGCTCTGGCCGTTGCGAAAGCTCTGCCAGGCCACGTAGACACTGCCATCCCGTCCGGCAACCGCCCGAAGGAAGTTATTGGTTCCCGTCGAGGTGAGGCGTTCAGCCGTTTGCCAGCGGCCGTTAACGCGCGCGCGAGTCCATAGGTTCCAGACCTCGCCGTCACGCTGTGTCCAGAAGATTCGCAGGTCTGAACCAGATGTCGAGACGAGTGCACAGCGGAAAATATCTGTCGGCCTCGGCGTGATCTCCTCGGTTTTGCTCCACACGCCGTTCGTCTGCGTCCGCAGCAGGATGCGGTCGGCGCGATCCCGGTAGGCCACCCATGCTACGGCGACGTTGCCATTTGGCAATGCTGCAGTTGAAGGTTCGTCGTCTTCGAACTCAGGCGTAGTTAATTTCTCGGCCGTGGGAACGCGAGCGACGTTCGCGCGGCCGCCAAGATATGCGATAGGTTTATCGGCGATATCGGAAGGGGAGAAAGAGAAGTTGCCCTGCGACGTCTCGATGGAAACGCGGCTTCCTGGTTGCGTATCGAACGTCAGATATACGCCGACCGCGTGATAAAGCACATCGGGTTTTTCGCCGCCGCGCATCTCTGTGTAGTGAGCATCGGCGTAGGGTGCAACCGCATCCGTCAGGACAACCGCGCGCCATGAGCCAACGGGAGTGACACTATCGCCCGCAGAGAAATGCCACGGCGAAACTTTCACCAAACGTCCGTTTTCGATTCTGGCCGAACCATCCCACCGGTCCGGTCGAGTGGCCTGCTCACCCAGCCGAACCAGAAAGGTGGCACGCGCCATGGAATCCGCCGCCAAAATCGCGATCGGAAACATTAATGCCGTCAGCAGCGCATAGCTGATTCTCATAACCGGCTATCTTACCGCGCCACCACTCCAGAATTCCCGTCGCTCTTATCCGTCAGCCGCTTGCTGCGACGATGAAGACTGCACGAAGCAAATGCCCTGCGCCCTTGTCAAACTACGAGCCCCCAGTCCAGAAAGACGCGCAATAGGAAAAGATTGACTGCAAACGCCATGCCCACAACGGCCGTGTAGTCGAAGTTCTTCTCTATCCTGCGGGCCACTGCGGGGAAGGCGGCGAACAATACCAGCGCGTAACGCGCGCTGCTTTGGAAAACCGGGTCGGTATTCTTAGCGGCAATCAGACAGAACGCAGCGGCGCTATACAATCGATATCCAAATGGCACGCAAGCGAGATACCCCGCCGCGAGCACCAAGACGAGCATCCCGAAATTCAGCAGCAAGAGGGAATCTTCGCCATGCGTCAGGTGCCCGAGCGCGACGCCAACCGTCGTCCAGGGCATGGACGCCCTGGTCTGCCAGTACATCTCGTAGATCTGGTTCGTCGAAGGAAAATGGTTTACGCTCAACCAGACCTGGAAGGCTCCGGCGCCTACGACTGTCATGCACGAGGCCGGGACGGCTCGCCAGTCACGGTGATGCCAGCCGAGATATAGAATCGGCACCAGCGTCAGGCATCCGAACGCCTTCGCGCATCCGGCGATAAAGCCCAGGAAGCCCGCCGCGGCCCAGCCCCGCCGGTACGCAAAGTAAATACTCCAAACCGTGAACGCCAGCAGCAGCGAATCAGGATACCCGGAGAAGAAGATGAATCCATCAGGGAACAAAGCCCAGAGCAAGACCGAGCGAAAAGCGTTGCGCGGCGACATGTGCAACTCAAACAACCGTATCGCCCCCCAGAAAAAAAAGAATGTTGCGATGTTGGTGATTAGCAGTGTCGAGAGCAGATCCCAATGCGTGAGGAACGAAAAGACGCGAATCAGCGCCGGATAGAGCGGATAAAAGACTCCCGTCCGCGTCAAATCGTAGCCGTGGTCGGCGATATGAATGTACCAAAGTGTGTCGAAACGTTCCCATACGCCGAAAAGCGCATACAACACCGGATGCGCTCCTCGTTGCATGAGGTGCTCGACCAGCAGTGAACGCCGAATCTGCTCCGGGTTCAGGGACAGCATCGGGGACATCACGGCGGCAATCAGGGAGTAAAGCAGGCGCAAACCGACAGCCAGAGCCAACGCCTTCTTCGCCGGTCCATACGGCACTCTCAAAGGTGTGGCGGACTCCGCTGCTGGCGCTCCATTCACTAGTGCAGTCGTCATGCGGATGCTTCGATGTTATATGTCCGGAAGAATGTATTACAAGACGTAGATAGTTGATACTTGAATATCAACGTTCTTACACGCTTCCCCGCCCCGCCCGGACTAAGCTAGAAGTATGAAGGGTCGTTTGCCAGACCGGCCGGGACGTGGACTGCGCATCGTTCTTCTCCTCGGCTTTGGCGGTCTCCTCGCCATGCTTGTCATCGCCGGCGGTGAAGCGCTGTCAACACTCAAGCAGTTGCATGCCGCCGAACAGGTGTCGCGACAGAATTTCCTTGCTCGTAATCGCTACCTGCTGGAATTCCGCTCCACGTTGGACGTCTACGGCAACCGCATCGATGAATATTTTCTTAGCTACGATCCGGACGTCCAGAACAGTGCTGCCAGCGACTTTGCATCCCTGGCTCGACGGATCGACTCCGGACTCAAGGCGTACCCCTCGCGCCGTCAGCCCGAGGAGCAGGAGCTGCTCGATACCATGCGGAAAACGCTAGCCGAGCAGGAAGCGTCTTTAAACACGGCATTATCCGAAGACCACCGCGGCGATCCCGAACAAATGAACCGACTGCTCTACAAGGAGGTGATGCCGCGCAATCAGCGCCTGATTTCCGCCATCGAAAAAGTGGAACTGTGGAACCAGCACGAATTCGATACTGCGGGCGTCGCCATGCTGCAAACGTTCGGCCGCTACGAAACTCACCTCACTCGTCTATTGCTGATCGTCCTGGGCTCTGGACTGCTCTTATCCATAGGCAGCATCGTCTACATCACGCGCCAGGACCAGGAGGCGCGCCGTCGCTATGCCGAATTAGTGGAGAGCCGCAACGCGCTCTCGCAACTCCCATCTAGTCTGCTTGACGCGCAGGAAGAAGAACGCCGGTCCATCTCGCGCGAGCTTCACGATGAAGTGGGCCAATCGCTCGGAGCCCTGCTCGTGGACGTCGGACGGCTCAAGGCTGCTATCCCGCCCGACAACACTGTCGCTCAGGACCAACTCGCCCAAATCAAGACGACGGCTGAAACCACTGTCAATGCCGTCCGCAACATTGCTTTGCTGCTTCGCCCCTCCATGCTCGACGATCTGGGACTGATCGCGGCCATCGAGTGGCAGGCGCGCGAAATCTCGCGGCGTTCGGAAATGGAAGTGGAAGTAGAGACGCCGGCCGGCGTCGGCATCTCCGAAAAGCTGGCCGAAGACTATAAGATCTGCATCTATCGCGTCACCCAGGAAGCGCTCAACAATGCTGCGCGGCATTCCGCCGGAAAGCGCGCCTGGGTCAAACTGGACCAAACCGGCGAGTACATCGCCGTGACCATCCGGGACGATGGACACGGCTTCGATTCCCGCACGACCCGAGGACTCGGCCTGCTCGGCATGGAGGAACGCGTGCGAAGATTGGGAGGCAAACTGGACATCACCTCCCATCCGGGGCAAGGGACTATACTGAGAGCCGAACTTCCCCTGCAGGCAAAAAGCTGAATGCCGAACGAGACTTCCGTTCTCCTCGCCGACGATCACCGTTTGATGCGCAGCGGCCTGCGACTGGTTATTTCGCAGCATCCCGGGTTCACCGTAGTCGGTGAAGCTGACGATGGACGCCAGGCTGTAGCCATGGCCGAGTCGCTCAAGCCGGACGTCATTGTCATGGATATTGGGATGCCTAACCTCAACGGCATCGAGGCCGCGCGCCAGATCACCGAAAAATACCCCGAGATCGCGGTCGTCATGTTGAGTATGCATTCCGATGAAGGGTACGTGTTACGCGCCCTGAAGGCTGGAGCCCGGGCCTATCTCTTGAAGGATTCAGCCGAAGAAGACCTCACTCAAGCTATAGAAGCGGTACGTGACGGAAAATCGTTCTTCAGTCCCGCGGTAAGCCGCGTGCTCCTTCAGGACTACATGCGTAAACTGCAGCGTGCAGGGGCAGAAGATTCCTATGACCTGCTCTCCGCTCGAGAGCGCGAAATCCTGCAACTCGTCGCCGAAGGCAAATCGAGTAAGGAGATTGCGACCCTGCTGAACCTGAGCACCTATACAGTCGAAACTCACCGCTCCAATATTATGCAAAAGCTCAATCTGAAGGGGATTCCAGAACTCATCCTCTATTCCGTCCGCAAAGGTCTGATTTCTTGATTTAGCGCCCGTCGCTGGGCCGCCCCTACAATACCTATTTCTTTTGCTGGTCCACCTTCAAGTTCATGGTAGCCGCTTTACGGGAATCGAACGAGCTCAGAGTCTTGGTCGAACTCACCATCCCGTTGTTCTCTGCGTGGAGCTTATAGTCGACGTCCGTACTCAAATCGCTGAAGTAATAATTACCCTTTTCCTTGGTGATAAATGAACGGATCTGCAGCGTCTTCATGTTCTCGAGTTGCACGACCGCACCTGAGATCGGATTGTCCGCCTCGTCGGTCACAATTCCCTGCACCGTCCGGACGTTGCTGTCCTGGTCTTTTTTCTTTCCGAATTGAGCCAGTGCAACGCTTGACAACAACATGCTACCGGCCATCGCCAAAGCCAGCGCGCGTTTAAATAATGGCACTAAAACTCCTCCTTCTACTGCTTATTTTCATCGACTGCGCCTTCGAAGTTTTCTTCGTCATCTTCAAAATCTCGTCTTCGACCTCCCTCGACCGCATCGGCTAGGAAGAACCCTAAGCCAGCCGCCGGGAGTTACGCCTTCGCAGCCGCCAGGCGCCGCCGTGTCGTCGGTGGCACTATGCCCTTGAGCCGCATCAGCATGAAAAGCTGCGAGCGGTGGGTAAGCTCATGCTCCTTAACGAATTGGAGCATCTCCAGTCGCGATAACCGAAAACCATCGAAGCGGGTAATTTCCTGCGAGAAAAACTCTTCTGGCTGGCTCGCCAGCTGTGCGGTACGGTCATCCATGGATTTCTCGAGCGCCTCAGCCAACTGCTCGGGAGTGGCGTCCGCCGCCAGTTCGTACATGTGGGCCTTCATCTTTTCCCGGAAGTCCGGGGCCTGGAGATTGTCGACGCCGGCCATCAGGATGCCAGGAAATGCGTTGCCTGCGTTGAGAATATGGCGAGCGATCGTACCGAAAGAATCGACGCCTTCGATCGGTTTCTCATCGAAAGCCTCGGCGGGGAATTCCCGGACCGCGCCGGCCACATCTTTGCGCGCTGCTTTCCAGGAATCTAAAACAAACTGAACTCTTACCATGAGCTCTATTGTACGTTGTCCTTTTTGTGCGACGGGTTCAGCTTGTCAGCCGTAACACAGACTTAGGTCTGTGTATTTCTCGCTCGGGCTTTATCGAGCGTTTCCCTGCCCGTCAGCCTTGCCTTCGGCCACTGATTTCTGATACTCCGTCAGCACGCGGTACACGTAGTTGCGTGTCTCGGGGTATGGTGGAATGCCATTATAGCGGTCGACTGCGGCCGGCCCGGCGTTATACGCCGCCACCGCGCGGGCAACCCCATTCTCCTGATTCTCGTACTTCACCACCAAGGCCCGCAGATAAGCCGTCCCAGCCTCCACGTTCTGCCTCGGATCGTGTGGATCGGCATGCAGTTCCCGTGCCGTGTCGGGCATCAGTTGCATCAACCCGATGGCACCCTTTGGGGAAACTGCGTCCGTCTGGAACCCCGACTCTGCATGCATGACGCTTCGTATCAGCGCTTCCGGAAGGTTGTTCCGTTTGGCCGATTCCGCCGCCAGTTCCGTCGGATCCATTTTTCGAGCGTGCGAGAGGATCGGCTCGACAGCCGCTGGAGCAACAACTACAGCCTCTCTTGCCGAAAGTGAGGGTGGCACCGGGAGGTACTCGTCCGCCTCAAACCCCGCAATCTGCGATACAGGCAGTTCCGTGAATCCATCCCCCGTGAAGAGCTTGACTTCATCCCCGGCAACTTCGTGCCTGTCCGCGTGGATCCGGAATCCAGTCGTCAGTATGGCGTTCTCGCCCGCCAGCATCGGCGTCACAGCGATGATCGCGACAGTCACGCGCCGTAAGATATTATGGAAGTTCTCTATCATGCCTGTTGAATCGTACACTTCAAGCTCTACTCATGTGACGCATCTGGAATGCGCTCTGTGCACCAAAAACTTCGCGGCCGGTGAACTTCACAACCTCTGCGACTGCGGGGGCCCGCTGCTGGTCCGCTACGACCTCTCGGAAATCCGCAAAACCTGGGACCGGAAACACCTTCTCACCGCGCCGGACACCATGTGGCGCTACCGCCCCGTACTACCCGTCACACAGCCAAACTCGATTATCTCATTAGGCGAAGGGATGACGCCGCTCCTCCCCATCGCCCGCGCCGGCGCACGCCTCGGCGCTTCCAACCTTTTGCTGAAAGACGAGGGTCTCAACCCGACCGGCTCATTCAAGGCGCGCGGACTTTCCTGCGCCGTCTCCATGTGCCATCAGCTCGGCGTCAAAAAGATCGCCATCCCGTCCGCCGGTAACGCCGCCAGTGCGCTCTCCGCCTATGCGGCCGCCGCCGGCATCGAGGCCCATGTCTTCATGCCGCAAGACGTGCCCCAGTCCAACTTCATCGAATGCAAAGCCTATGGCGCTCGCGTGACACTGGTGAACGGGTTGATCAGCGACTGCGCTAAGATCGTCACTTCGCGTAAAGACGCCGAAGGCTGGTTCGATATCAGCACACTGAAAGAGCCCTACCGCATCGAAGGCAAGAAGACGATGGGCTATGAAGTGGTGGAACAACTCGGCTGGCGCGTGCCGGATGCCATTTTTTATCCGACCGGCGGCGGCGTCGGATTGATCGGCATGTGGAAGGCTTTCGATGAGATGGAAGAGCTTGGCTGGATCGGCTCCAAACGTCCCAAGATGATCGCCGTACAGGCCGAAGGTTGCGCTCCGATGGTGCGCGCTTTCGAACGCCACGAGCAGCGCAGCGAGTTCTGGCAGAATGCGACGACGGTCGCGGCGGGACTGCGCGTGCCTAAGCCGTTAGGCGATTTCCTGATCCTCGATGCCGTGCGGAAAAGCGGCGGCGCAGCCATCGCGGTCTCGGATGATGAGCTGATCGATGCCGGAATCCGCCTGGCGGAAGACGAGGGTATCTTTGTCGCTCCGGAAGGCGCCGCCTGTTTGCCGGCGCTCGAAAAGCTCCTGCTGTCAGGTTTGCTCAAACCTGACGACGAAATCGTCATCTATAACACCGGCTCCGGCTTGAAGTATCTCGACGCCTACGCAATCCGGTTTCCCCGTTCTTTTGCCGGAGAACAGGATAAACTCGGCGGCCTGATTACGCCTCGGTAAGTTAGAACCAGTAAACGGTACCACTTAGCATATTTACCCACGCTAGTGAGTCATTGGGGGCGCTAAATTGAAGGTGTGTCCGAGCCGAATCGCGACGAATGAAGAAGGCTAGCCCACGGCTGTCATCGTGCCTATCGGGCTCTGGAAGGAGATCCCTCCCAGGGCGATGCTCCATACGTGTTGAAGTCCGAGACCATGCGGCAATGGTACCGGCGGCAAAGGAACGTGCTGAGCGGAGTGCCGCTCGACGACGACTTGGCGTGGTGGGCAGAACGAGTTCGGGTCCAAGCGATGCGCATGATATCAGGTGCTACCGCACCGGGATTTGCAGCCTTACTTCTTTGGCCGTTTCATGGAATTTCCCCGATGCCTTCACCTTGTCTGAGAAAAGCGTATTCACGTAAAACGCCCAGTCTCCGCTTCAGCCTTGGTCGATTTTATATCGAAGATGCTTCACCGGACTCCCGAAATAACCCGGCGGCAGAATGACTGGAAGTTACTTCAATTCCAAGATGCTGCTATTGCTGTTGTTGCTGCTCTTGTTGAGGCGGTAGCTCTTCCTGGGGAAGTTCTATGGGACCGGCTGCGGTCTCCTGCAAATACTCGTGACCCTCATTATCGAGTGCCGGACGGACACGCACGTCGACCGATAGGCGCTGACCGGCGTGGCCCTTGTAGACTCCGCGAACCGGCGGCACATCGCCATAATCGCGTCCGTAGGCGACCCGGATGTGCTGCAGTCCGGTCGCGCGACCAAGGGTGGGGTCCTGGCCGACCCAGCCGATATGCGGCACGTACACTTCCGTCCAGGCATGCGATGCCTGGCCGCCGATCACTTCCTCGACACTGGCACCGGCCGCTGCCGTCTTTTTCGGCACAAGGTAGCCGGACACGTATCTCGCCGGGAGCCCGCGCACCCGGGCAAGGCCGATCAGGATATGTGCAAAGTCCTGACATACACCGGTACGGCTTTCGAGCGAATCCTGAATCGACGAGTTGACGTGCGTCGCGCCTTTCTCGTATTTAAACCGGGAGTGTACCAGCTTTGCCGCAGCTTCTACGAAACCGCCGACGGTGCCGTTGCTCTCGTGCTCGGCCAATTCGGCCAAGGCGCTCAGTTCCCTGGTATGGGGAATAAACATGGATGGCGCGAGAAGATCATAGAACTCGTCGGTCAGCTGCTCCTGCATCGCGGCCAACTGTTGGAGTGGCATCCCATCGACGGACGGCTGTTTAGGAGCATGAACCAGCACCACGCATTCGGCTTCGACCTTTAAAGCCCGGTGATCGCGCAGAATGTTGAACTGATGCACCCAATTGCCGAAGAAATCGAGATAGGACGATGGCGAAGAGGGCGGATTGGTCGTCAGGCGAAACGACAGGCAAGATTGCATCTCATCCTGCATGGGACGCAACCGGACTTCGTTGTAGCTCTCAGATACGGGTCCGTCATAGCTGAACTCGGTGATGTGGAAAAGTCGATAGCGATTCATCGTTGAAATGGAACCTCGGGAAAATTCACCCTCACGCTACCGTGGCGTAATAGAAATAAGTCATAGCGATCTGGTGGCCGATCTGACGTGATGTTTTCTGCACCTCCGTCAAGTAGGGGTGCAGGCCCCGGGCGAAGATGTCTTCGATGCGATCGTAAGCAAGACTGGTCATCATGCGGCCGGTAAGGCGCTCTGCTTCATTCGCGTAGTACCCTACGCCGGCGCCGCTGATGGCGCGCAGCGCGCCCTGGACGGTCTGCACGTTGAATCGGATGGACCGGGGATGCTGCGGATGCAGAATGAGCATTTCGGCGACACGTTCCGGCTCGATTCTCGAGTGGTACTGGCGCCGGTAAATCTCATAAGCAGCGACCGACTTGAGCACTGCCATCCACTGATGGTTATCGGGCTTTTCTCCGGGATTCACGCGCTCCACCAGATTGTGATATTCGACGTCCACGATGCGCGCGGTCATATCGGCGCGCTCAAGGGCGCGGCCCATCTGCAGAAACTGCCAACCTTCGTCGTGGGGCAGCGTATCGTCGCTCACTCCATGAAAGCGATGGCAGCCGGAGCGGATAGTATCGCAGAACCGATGAGGTCCGACGGCCAGCTCTTCCTCGGCACGAAAGTGACTGACACTGTGATAGAGGCTGTTGATGTCCTGCCACATTTCGCGAGAGATGCGGTCGCGGATCGTGCGCGCGTTCTCGCGCGCGCGGAAGATACACTGCAGGATGGAATTGGCATTGCGCTCGTCGAAGGCCAGGAATTCGAACACCGTCTGGGTATTCGCCACCTGGTAGAGTTTGAAGAATTCCTCCTGCTCTCCGGTCATGTGGACCAGCGGTTCCCAACGGAGCCGGATCGTCTGCTGGGATTGCTCCAGCAGCATGTGGTAATTCACATCCAAAATGCGCGCGGTGTCTTCAGCGCGCTCCATGTAGCGCGCGATCCAAAAGAGCGAATCTGCGATTCGCGAAAGCATGCTCACCTCTCACCTCGCAGGACCCAAGTATCTTTGCTGCCGCCACCTTGGGAGGAGTTGACCACCATCGAGCCGGGCTCGAGTGCAACGCGCGTGAGACCGCCGGGTACGATGATGGTTTTCTCGCCGTTAAACAGGCAATAGGGACGAAGGTCGACGTGCCGGCCGGCAATCGTGTTCCCGCGAACGTCGAACGAGGGGACGCGCGACAGGCCGATTACGTGCTGGGCGATGTAGTTTCGAGGATCGGCCTTCAGTTTTCGGCGGAAATCTTCTATTTTTTCGGTTGTGGATGCAGGCCCCATCAACATGCCGTAGCCTCCGGATTCTCCCACCGCTTTGACCACCATCTCCGGCAGATGTTCCAGGACGTAGCTCAAATGGTCGGCACGGGAACAGAGAAATGTCTCTACGTTGCGCAGGATGGGATCTTCGCCGAGATAGTAGCGAATGAACTCCGGAACATAGGCATAGATGGCCTTATCGTCCGCGACGCCGTTGCCGACTGCATTGGCAAGGGCGACGTTCCCTGCCCGGTAGGCGTTCATCAGGCCGGGCACGCCCAGAACCGAGTCCTGGCGGAAGACCAGGGGATCGAGGAAATCGTCGTCGATGCGACGGTAGATCACATCCACGCGCGTGAGGCCGCGGATGGTCTTCATGTAGCAGACGTTGTTGTCGACTACCAGATCGCGGCCTTCGACCAGTTCGATGCCCATCTGTTGGGCGAGGAAGCTGTGTTCGAAGTAGGCGCTGTTGTAGATACCGGGCGAGAGCAGGACGACCGTGGGGTCGCCGTCACCGCGGGGGGCGAGGCTGCGCAGGATCTGGATCAGTTCCAAGGGATACTGGTCGATCGGCAGGATCTCGCAGGCCTGAAAGATCTTCGGGAACGTCCGGGTCATGACCAGACGGTTCTCAAGAACGTACGAGACGCCGCTCGGGAGTGCGAACGTTATCTTCGAGAACCAGGTAATCGCCCGTTTTGGAATCGCGGACCAAGTCGATGCCGGAGATGTGGGTGTAGATGCCGCGGGGCACCTGGACACCCGACATCTGGCGCTGGTAGTGCTGACAGGAGAAGACTAGGGAGCGCGGGATTTTGCCATCCTTGAGAATGCGCTGCGGGCCGTAGACGTCCTGGAGGAAGAGGTTGAGCGCCATGACGCGCTGCGAAAGTCCGGCTTCCAGGCGGTCCCATTCAAAACGCGGAATCACGCGTGGGATGAGGTCGAAAGGAAACAGCCTTTCAGTGCCGCGGCCGTCGCTGTAGACCGTAAAGGTGATGCCCTGGAGGAGAAATGAAAGATCGGCCAGGCGGCGGCGCTCTTCAAATTCCGAGGACGTCAACTGCTCGAACGCGGCATATACTTCTTCGTAGTGTGGGCGAGGCTGTCCCGGGGAGCCGAACATCTCATCGTAATAGACGTTCAGGTCGTAGCCGGTAAACAGGTTTTCGCGCGCCGTGGCTTCCTGTTGCTGAGTCATCAAAACACGGAGTATAACAACCTTGAAAGCAAAAGTTACAGATTAATCGCGGTTATCAAAACGTTCAATAGCAAAACCGCGCTTTTCGGCATGCAAAATGCAGTCTGAGCTGCTATTCGAAGCGTTTCATCCGTTTGCCGGAAGCCTGGCCCAGCTTACGCACCAGCGAGTCCGGAAGCAGCCTTAGGATTCTCACGAACAGCTTATACTGCCAGCCAGTGATGACGATCACTTTGCCGTCGGGTAAAGCGCGGAGCGACGTAGCCACCACGCTGCTGGCGGAAAGCCAGAGCCATCGGGGTACACGGGACCGATCCATTCCCAGAGTATCGTGAAACTCGGTGATCGTGAAACCGGGACACAAAGCCTGCACCTTGACAGGTGATCCGGTAGCACGCAATTCCGCGTCTAAAGCCTCGGTGAAGGCATTCATCCACGCCTTCGTCGCACCGTAGCTGACGCCGCCGGCTGCGACGGTAAACGCCGCGACGGAGGAGACGTTGATAACAGAGCCGTGGCCCTGAGCTACCATTTTGCGAAGCGCGGCGTGGCACAACCGCATGGTAGCCAAGACATGGACGCGGTGCATCTGCTCCTGTCCGATGATGTCCGCGTCGAAGAATAGCCCCTTGGTGCCAAAGCCGGCGTTATTGACCAGGATTTCCAGATCGGGTACCGAATTGATGTATTTCACCACGGTGGCAGTGCCGTCGTCAGTGGCGAGGTCGGCAACTAAGGACTCGGCGCGGATGGGATAGTCGCGCATGAGTTGGGCGGCAACTTCATCGAGACGTTCGCGCCGTCTCGCGACGAGCGTTACATTGTGTCCTGCCTGCGATAACTGTTGCGCGAAGGTGACGCCTAACCCGCTCGACGCGCCGGTAATCAGTGCAACGCTCATATGATCCATTGTCAGACACACGATGAAGCTTAACGGAAAAGCCGCGAAGCAGACCACAGACACGATGTGGTCCGCCCCGCGGAGCGGAGGTACAACAGACTGGGCGCTACTATCTTGGCGCGGCGCGACTGTTGCCGGATTGGCTGCGGCAGTTTGCAGTGAGAGAAGAGGCTCTTGGTGGCGAACAAGTTTCCGTGCACGACCGACCGCCCACCGCCAGGCCGACGTACGGCGCTACTGGGCGACGGCCAGACGGATGCTGAGGGTGTTGGTATTGTCGTCGACGGCAGCCATGCGGAACGTTCCCCAATTCATGTTACTCACGGCGAGGCCAAAGGCTCCTCCATTGTTGGGATCGACGGGCCCTTGACCGAGGAACTGCCCGGCCGTCGTGTATTCGACCAATTCACTGGGTTCAGCCGGATTGACATTCGAACCGTCGCTGTTGGCAATGAGGAAGTGACCGTTGGGGAGGATCGCGAGGTCGAGGGGGCCATGAAGGTGGGTGAAGTCCTGGAATAAGAGGGTCGCGTTGACCGGAGAGATGTGGGGCGCGGCCGCAGTGGGAATTTCGTAGATTGCGTTGTCCGAAGATGACGCTACATAGAGCATGTCATTGGCGGCACTATAGACGAGACCGGACGGTCCGAGAACCAAGGCGGCGGGGTCTAAGCGGTGACTGAAACCTTCGGCTAACGTCAAGACCGTTGCGCTGACACTCGTTGGGGTATAGGTGATGTCGAAACGCGAGACGGTTCCGCTGAGAACGTTGGACACAAAAGCATGCGCCGTTCCGGAGACGCCGTTGCCGGTATCGTAGACTGCCATGCCCCACGGACCGTTCACGGAAGTCAGGGTTCCGAACGTTCCGAGGAACTGTCCGGCGCGATTCAATACGGAGAAATTGCCTGGTTGAACAGTCGCCGCCGTGCCGTCCGCGGTCGGAAGGTTACCGATGAGCACGACACCGTTGGATAGCACGCCGAGGGCCGCAGTGAGGCCCCGCTGTGCCGTCGAGCCAGTATAGAAGGTAGACGTGTGACCAGAGCTATCCACGCGCAAGATGGTAGTTCCGGTGCCTTGCAGATTTTGCGCATTGTTGAAATTCGAGATCAGGATGTCACCTGGCTGAATTCCGTTGCCGGCCGGCAGGGTCTTTGGAACGAAGACGACGCCGTACGGGTTCAGGTCGCCATTGGACGGAATCGTCGAAACTGTGGGAGGCAAGAGAGGGAAGATTGTGCTGAGATCTTGTGCGGAAGCCAGCCTGGTTGAGAGTGAAAGAAGTGCGACAGCGGCCGTCTTGAGATTCACTCTACGCCGTAGCGCGGGAAGGGCGAACGCAAGCAGTCCCGCGCCGAGCAAGCCGAACGCCGAGGGCTCCGGCGTAGCGCTGGCAGTAGTGGGCGCCCCAAGTACGGTGATGTTGTCGACTGCGAAATCAGGCGAGGTGGTGGTCAGCAAGAGCTGGTTAAAGACTGCGCCATCGAAAGCGATTTCGCCTTCTGGGAAGACGAAACCGGCCAGGAATTGTCCTGAAGAGGTCGACGATCCTACGAGGTTTGAGTTTTCGTAAGCGGTGAGGGTGAAAGGCGAGGGCGTGTTGAAATCGGCGGTAGCGAAATCAAGCACGACGGCTGAGAGGTCCTGGCTGAAGTTGATGTTGAGGCCGAGATTATTCTGTTGGGCCGGACCCGGGTCGCCGAGGACATTTCCAGTCAGGGTTTCGAACATGCTCGGGTAGACGACGAATCCGCCGGGGTCGGCGGAACTCGAAAAAGTGGCGGAGATTCCGTTGACGCTGTCAGTGAAGGTTGTGGTCGTGCCGAGATTATCGGTATCGAAGTTGAATACAGTGGAGGCGTTAGCCGCGGTGCACAGGAGTGCCAGGGCTGAGAACATTATGAGCGCTTTGTTGAATTTCATGTTTGATCTCCTTCTTCACCGGGTAAAGCGACGCCCGGAAGAAGATCACCTCACGAAAACAGAAATAATTGGGCGGCATGGCAAGTTCCTGGTTCATGGAAGGCCTGGCGAGCGCGACAGGGCGAGGAAGAGCCGATCGTCTGCCGTTCGGAAAAAGCACGGACTGAAGTCAGTGTTATATTACGGCTGAGAGGCTGAAGCCTGTCACACAAGGGCGCGTTCGATTTCATCGATCTCTGGTTGAGAGAGGCGGAAATCGAGTGCGCCAATAACGCCGTCGACTTGGGCCGGAGAGCGCATGCCGACGATGGCACCGGTAACGGCGGGGAGGCGCAGAGTCCATGCGATAGCAACCTCGCCAGCGGTCCTGCCGTGGCGATGACCGATATCTTTTAACAAGTCAGCGATCTGCAGGTTACGAGTCAGCGCGGGCTCCTGGAAATCAGGATTGCGGCGGCGGAAATCGTCGGCAGCAAAGGACGCAACCCGTTCTTTGCTCATGCCTCCACTCAGGAGGCCGTTGCGCATGGGAGAATACACAATCACGCCGATTCGGTGTTCTTGCGCATAGGGCAAAAGGGCCTCTTCGGAACCGCGGACCAGCATGGAGTACGGCGGTTGGAGTGAAGTGATGGGCGCGATCGGCGCGATTCGCTCGAGTTGGGCGACACTGAAGTTCGAGACTCCGATCCAGCGGACCTTACCCTCCTGCTGCAGTTTCGCCATTGTCGAGAAGCCCTCCTCGATGTCCTCATCGGGCTCGGGCCAGTGCATCTGGTAGAGATCAATGCAGTCGAGTTTAAGGCGCCGCAGGCTAGCCTCGCACTCGGCACGAACGGAGTCGGCCTTGAGCCGCTTACCGATCTGACGCTCCTCGTTCCACACGCGGGCGCACTTGGTGAAGACATAGGGACGGGGCGAGATTCCTGCAACCGCCTGGGCGACCACCTCTTCGGAATGGCCCAGCCCATAGACCGCGGCGGTGTCGATCCAGTTCACACCCTTTTCGAAAGCGGCACGAATCGCCGCAATGGATTCGTTGTCGTCTTGCGGTCCCCACGAGAAGGCCCAACCGGCGCCTCCCATGGCCCAGGCTCCGACGCCGATGGACGTAATCTCGAGATCGCTATTACCGAGTTTCTTCTTGGTCATCGGAACTATTATCGTCGAGAGTGGCGCAGGCGCTTGACAGCTGGCGTAGGGACTCGTGTAGGCTAGCGCTATGAGTATGACGACCCGAGCGCTTCTCTACATTTTCTGCGGGACGGCGATGCTGAACGCGCAGAACAATCTGACAACCACCGTCACGCAACGTTACTTCAACGGAGTTCGCAAGAATCTGGAAGCCGGTGCTGACGCGATGCCGGATGCCAAATACGGCTACAGACTGACCGATGGACAGATGTCCTTCGCGGAGTGGCTCAATCACTCGACGGAACGGAATTACTCCGATTGCGCCACGGTGAAGGGCGAAACTGCCCCGGAAACGGCCAAGAAGGTGCCTGGACTGAAGGGCAAAGCGGAAGTGAGTCAGGCATTGAAAGACTCGTTCGCCTACTGCGCCACCGCGCTCGAAGGCGCCGACGATCAAAAGATCCTCGCGTCGCCGCAGATGACTTACGCGCTATTGCATATCGTGGTACACAACAACGAGATCTACGGAAACATTGCCGGGTATCTGCGTTCGAGTGGGATCGTACCACCCTCCACGGCTGCACGGATGGGTCAGAAGGGAAAGAAACAGTAGCCAATTCACCTCGGCAGCGCGCCCGATCGCCGGAATGATTCCACGTGATAGTCGAACCAAACTTTGCTGTAACGGGCGACCATCTCGTTGCGTTTGTGCGCCAAGGCCTCGATTTCCATATAGGTGTGATCGACGCCTGCGTCGACCAGCGCCTGGTGGAACTGCCGCACCGTTCCCAGATGCTCGGGATCTTGCGTCCCGCACCAGATCTGGATGCGCATGCGGCCTTTAATTTTGTCAAGATTCTTCTTCAGCAGAAGGTACGCATCGTTCTCGATATAGCGCTGCTTATCGGGTCCCAGATACCAGGTGGCGACCGGATCGGATGGCACGAATTCTTCGGACGTATGCATGACGTTGCCTGACTGGTCAAAGAGCGAGCAGAATATTTCCGGGTACTTCATGGCGAGGCGAGTGGAGCCTCGTCCTCCCATAGAAAAACCCTCGATCGCACGGCCCTTGCGTTCCGCGATGGTCCGGTAATTCTGGTCGATAAAGGGAATGAACTCGCGGATCGTCAGGGTCTCAGCCGGCCATTTGCCGTCGTAAGAATCCTGGTAGAGGGTGACGGTCCCGCCGTTTGGCATCGCCATAATCATCGGAGGGAGCGTGCCGGCGCGAATTCCTGCGTCGAGAATCTGCGCCTCTTCGAGGCCATGCAATTCGTTGCCGCCCGCGCCGTGAAGGTTGTAGATTACCGGATAACGCATGGTGGAGTTGGAATCGTAGTCGGGCGGCAGGTAGACAAGATATCCGACCTCGCGATTGAGCGCCTTTGAAAAGAAGACCTTATGCTGGATACCGCGGTGTAGTGGAGTCTTCGGTTCATTGACCCACCTGGTGGCATAAAGACGTTTAAGGAGAGCGTCGGCGGAAGCGCCCGCAGGGGCTTGGGCCAGCAGCGCGGGAACGAGAAGAATTATTGCAAGGAACGGCAATCGCATAGGGATAGCGACATCATACGTCAAGTCTGGAGGTGGCGCGCTCCGTGGCGGCCAGGGGCTGCATAGGTACGCGCCGGCTCAGGCGGAAGTCTATCACGCAAGCGGCGATTCTACTTAGCCAGTAAAGTACGGCAGAGATCTTTAATTCGTTCCGGATACGCCGCCTCGGCCGCGAATTTGGCCTCGATCCAACGTCGAGTTTCGGCGAGATGCGCTTCCGACTGATCGAGGGCAGGACGCAAGGCTTCCGGGGAGGGTCCGCCCGGCACGCTGCGAATATCGACGAAGTGACGGGGATCCAGCGACTCGAGAAGTTCTTCGCGCGAGATGCGAAGTTCGCGGCCGAATTGAGAAGGTGCAAGCTTCTGGACCGCCTCAACCATGGAAGCGGCGGAATACTTGCCTTTAAGCTCCTTGACCGCGGCGGAAACCAGGTGGTGCGCTTCGCGGAAATTGACGCCTTCGCGGCGGACCAGGGTGTCGGCTAGTTCGGTGACGGTGAGGAAATCGGACGCGGCACGCTCCGCCATGCGGGCCGTCATCACTTCGCATCCGCCCATGACGCCGGCAAAGAGCCCGAGGGCGCGGTGCGCATCGGCGGTGGCGGCGAAGACCAGCGGCTGCAGATCGTCTTCGGCGTCATTGATGTCGCCGAAGGGCGTGTTGTGCAGGCAGGTGAAGATGCCGTGCGCCTGCGCGAGTGCCTTGCTGGCCAGCACGCGGACATGCTCGAACGGCACCGGATTGCGCTTCTGCGGCATGATGCTGCTGATCTGGACCCAGGCGTTGGAAAGCCGCAGATAGCCGAATTCCGCGGTACACCAGAGCAGGAAATCCTGGGTGACGCGGCCGAGGTTCACCATGGCGGTGGCGATCGCGCCGGCGGTTTCCGTTAGGTAGTCGGTGGCGGCGATGGCGCCGTAGGAGTTGAGTTGCAGGCCTTCGAAGCCGAGCAGTGTCCGCGGTGAATTCGCGGTCGATGGGAAAGCCGGTTGTGGAGATCGCGCAGGCGCCGAGGGGACAGCGATTCACGGTGGCGTAAGCGGCCTGCAGGCGGCGCTCGTCGCGTCCCATGAGTTCGATGACCGCCAGCAGGTAGTGCGCGAAGGTGATGGGCTGAGCCGGTTGCGTGTGGGTATAGGCCGGCATCAGGGTGGTGATGTGCCGGCGGGCGAAGCCCAGGAGAACTTCGCGCGCCGCGGTCAGGTTGCGAACGATCGACGAGAATCTCGGCGCGCAGACACATGCGGTAGAGCGTGATGTCGATGTCGTTGCGGCTCCGGGCGGTGTGCATCGAGCCCGCGACGGCTTTGCCGCACAGCCGCTCCAGCGCTTCTTCCACGAAGAAGAAGAGATCCTCGGTATGGCCGTCGTAAGGAACGCTGGACGAGTTCCTCGCGATCGAGTTCGTCGAGCCCGCGGATACAGCCTTGTCGCTGTTGCTGTCGGGGATGATCCCCTGCCGCGCCAGCATCAGCGTGTGGGCGTAGTGGATCTCGATCAGCGCATCCAGAAAATGGCGCTGCGCGTCACGAAAATTTACCGATAGAACGGTCTCGGCGTAGACAGCCGCGGGGAAACGAGAATTATCTTGCGTATTCACTACCAGTCGACTCTGACTCCCAATTGTACGATGCGGCCTTCGAGCAGCGTCGATACGGGCGCGAAGGTCGGGTTGGTGACAATCGCTCCGGTGGTCGCGTTGACGGTCGCGGTAGTGTTGATCGTGGTGATATTGGGGTGGTTGAAGATGTTATTCGCTTCGATGAAGAACTTGGGCTGGAATTTCTCCCAGAGCTTGATGAAAGTGCGGGTGTAGCGCATATCGAACTGGTAAACGTTCGGCGTGCGCACGGTGTTGCGGCCGACGAAGAGCGGACGCGAGGTCGCCAGGCTGTCGCCATTCAGGGTGGTGTTGGCGTGATGTTCTGCTCGTCGCCCGAGGAGACGTTCGCCAGCAAGGTGAGCTGATTGTTGTTGGCGAGATAGTTGGCGACGCGGTTGTTGAGCTTTGCGATGGGCGACCAGACCGTGCTGAGCGTGAAAGCGTTGGGCCGGTTGATGGCGGCGTTGCCGCGGTCGCGGTTGCGGTTGGTGGGGTCCGAGATGAAGTTTGAACCCTGGTCGTAGCTGTTGGCTTCGGGCGCATCATCGATGGAATGGGACCAGGTATAGGACGCGTTGACCAGCAGGCCTTGCGCCATACGGTGCTGGTAGTTCACGATCAGCGCATTGTAGGAGCTGTTGTCGCCGATATCCTGCAGCGCGATGTTGTTGTAGGCGGGATTGGCGCGGGTGGTGGCGTCCGGCGGGTCCATAGACCGGACGGCCGTCGGCGAGGAAGCGGATCGGATTGATCAGATTCATGTTGCGCAGGAACTCGAGGTTGCGTCCGCCGGTATTGGCATAGCCGACGGTCAGCGCATCGTTATTGGTCAACTGGCGCGAGATCTGGATGCTGGAGTTGATGGCGTAGCCATCTTTGAAATTCGGCGTGATGGTGTAGAGGGTGGAAGCCGAGCGCGGCAGCGAGCCGTTCACGGCAGTGTTCGGGAAGGCCGGAGCGCCGGGAGTGGTGGCGCGAGATCGAGGCGATGTAGGAAGCTGGAGCCGCCATCGTTATAAAGCGCGTTGTACCAGAGGTTGGTCGGCGGAGCTTCGTAGAAGATGCCGGAATTCACGCGCAGGACGGTCTTCGAGTCGATCGACCAGGCGATGCCGAGGCGGGGAGCGAAATCGCCGCTGGGAGTATGGAAGTGCTGGGAGTAGGCGAGTTGATAGTTGGGATCGCCGGACGGTCCGGAGAATTTGTCATAGCGGACGCCGCCGATGACGAGCAGTTTGGGAGTGACCTGCCAGCTATCCTGCAGCGAAGAAATCCCAGAAGAATGAGTGATACCAAGCGCCGGGCTGGCCAACGCTGGCGTTGAAGGTCGTGTAGGCATAGGGGTTCGCGCCGGACAGCGGCGGACAGATAAGCGGCGATGGTGGGAAAGGTGTATTGGGTGTAAATGTCGGCGGCCTGCACGTCGAGGTTCTGCTGGAATCCGAAGCCGGCCTTGAAAGTGTGCGGCCCTTTGACGACGGTGAAGTTGTCGTTGAGGTTGGGAACCTTTTCCTGGAAGCGATCGTAGACGGAGTTGCTGCCGCCGAAATTCGCGATGCCGCTGATGGTGATCTCGGGGCCTTTGCCGGTGAGGGGATCGGGAATATGCTGCTCATTGCGATAGGGCCAGCCGAAGCGGAGTTCGTTCAGCATGGTGGGAGAGAAGCGTGGAGAGCAATTGCGCGCCGAGCACGTGCGCGCGGTCCCGGAAATCGGCCGCGACGCTGAGGGCGTTGAGGCCGCCGACAGTTCGGTGTTGAACGGATACTGATTGCGGAAATAATTGTAGCGGATGAAGAACTGATGCTTTTCCGTGATCACCCAATCGAAGCCGCACGTCCACCCATTGGGCATGCTCGACGGCGGGAGGATTGGTCAGCAGGTTGGAGGGAATTCCGATGGCCGCGGCATTGGCGGGAGTGATGGTGATGGGCGACGGCACGCTGCGTTTGACGTGCTCGTAAGAGCCGAAATAGAAGAGCTTGTTCTTGATGATTGCGCCGCCCGCATGCGCGGCGAAATCGTTGGCGACGGGAAGCAAAGTGGTGGGCGTGGCGAGGATGGGGCGCGCGACGAGATCGAGGGGCCGCCCGATATAGGTGACGTCGCCATGAAAGGTGTTACCGCCCGAGCCCGTGATGACGTTGAAAATGTTTCCCGCGATCTTGCCGAATTCCGGCGTGAAGCTGTTGGAGACCACCTGGACTTCGCTGACGTAGCTGTCGGCGATGGCGAACAGCCGGAGGCCGTAGCGGTCGGTTTCAGTATCCACCGTGCCATCGAGCTGATAATTCACTCGATCCGGGAGGCCGTTGGTATTGAGAAGGCGCGGAATACCCAATTCCGGATTCGGGTGGCCGCTAACACCGGGCTGAAAGAGTATAAAGTTGTACGGATTTCGGGAAGTGAGAGGTAAATTGTCGGTTTCTTCAAACGCGATCGTTCGGCCCGTACTGACGCGGGACGGCTCGACCAGGGGTGCGCCGCCGGTAACTTCCACCGAAGTAGCTACAGCACCAACCTTGAGTTGAGCGTTGATGCTGGCGTCGGTGCCGGCGTTGAGGACGATTCCGGTATGGCGCTGCGACTCGAAACCCTCCTTCTGCACCGTTACTGTGTAAGGGCCGAGGGGGAGATTCGGGAAAACATAATAGCCGTCGTCGGCAGTTACCGACGACTTCTCGAGACCGGTCTGGGCATTTTCGATTTTGACGCTGGCTTGTGCGATCGGCGAGTTCGCCGGGTCGGTGACACGCCCGCGAATCGAGCCGTTGATCGCCTCGGATTGACTATATGAGGCAGGGACGAAAGACATCCCGATGACAAGCGCGACAGACCAAAGCCCTGCCCGTTGCCGTGAATTGATGATCACAAAAGTGCTCCTTTCAGAAGCAACGCAGTATCTTGAGAACTAACTCGGTTTACAGTGGTTATAGCAGTCTTCAACGGCAAACGTCAAGCTTCCGGCGGGGTCAGTAAATCGATCGAATTAGAGTTTTGACTGCAAACCAGTTGTATGTGCAGTTGCGAGGATTTCTTCGCGCCAATTAGAAGCGCTGCGCGTTTGCAAAAGGCACGGACTGGACTCTGTGTAACGGTCAAACAAGATAGAAATAGCCGCCGCGTTCCAGGACTTCGGCCGGCAGATCGAACAAGCGGGACAGTTCCCCGGATGTCAGCACATCTCGCTTGGCTCCATCACGTACAATCCGTCCCTCTTTGAGGATGACCACACGCTGGATCTCGGGAATAATATCCTCAAGGTGGTGGGTCACCAGGATCATGCTCGTTCCTGCGGCGATGACTTTGCGTAAGATTTCGCGAAGTTCGCGTACCGCCCGGAAGTCCAGGCTGGCCGTGGGTTCGTCGAGGACGAGCGCTTCCGGAGCATGGACGAGGGCCCGCGCGATCAGCACCCGGCGGGCCTCGCCGGACGAAAGTTCATCGACGTTGCGGCCGGCGAGGGGACCGATCTCGAGCAACTCCATTACTTCGTCCGCCTTCTGCTCCATGGCCGCCGTCACCACGTGGTTCGGCCAGATCCCGACGCTGCTGAAGAAGCCCGAAAGGACAATCTCCCGCGTGCTGTAATTGCGGGTGCAAAGTTGCATCAGGTCGTTGGTGACAATGCCCAGATGGGGCCGGAGTTCGAAGACGTTCCAGGCTTCACGTCCCAAGATGCGTACACTCGCCGGGCCCTCGGTTTGTAAGGGATAGAGTTCCCGCGTGATGGCCTTAATCATGGTGGATTTACCCGAGCCGTTAGGGCCAAGGATAGCCACGTGCTCACCCGACGCGATAGACAAGTTTACGCAGCGTAAGCCGCGCTTTTCTCCGCGAGCGACAGAGACGTTGCGAAATTCAATCAGCGGCGCCGGCATTCAGAAACCGGTCACGTGAACCCAAAAGCTTTCGCGCCACTCCGCGCCCGAAGCGAGCGTCTGAAGAGCGTGTCCGCTGTTCAGCGCATTGGTCATGGCCGCCATCGGCTCGAAGCAAATGAAGTCCTTGCCGGCCGGAGCATAGGTGACGTTCACGGGATACTTCGGCCCGAACGTAACCTCGATCTTCTCCTGCTTGCCTCTCACCGAGAAATAGGCGAGACCATCGCTTTGACGCGCCAGATCGTAGAAGCCGTCGTCAATCACCTTGCCCGCCAGAGAGAACTCGTCGGGCAGTTCCATAGGTTTCGACTCGCCGGTGGCGAGCAGTTTGTCGGAGAGCAGGAGATGCTGGTGCGCCCCGATATGGGCGATCCACTGATCTCGCGGCTCATCGTGCAGGCTGAAATAGGGGTGGTAGCCGATCGAGATGGGCATGGCAGCCGCGCTCAGATTGTGAATGATGGTTTCCACCTGCAGCGTGGCGTTGCTCAGCCGGTAAGTCATTTCAATGGTGTGGGCGAATGGAAACTGCGCCATCAATTCGGGATGCCGCCAGAACTCGAGCCGGCTAGTCATATGAGCTCCCTTCGAGTCGGCAGAGCTTTCTATCACCTCCCACAGTGGCGAGAAGGACAGCAAACCGTGAATGGGCAGCTTGTTGCCGTCGAGGCGAATATTTCCGAGCTCGGGATTGAGGTGATAGATTTTGCCCTCGAAGGTGAAGCCGAGTTTCTCCAGCCGGTTGGCCCAGGGTGCCAGTAAAGGAATCGCGCAGAGCGCCGGTTTCTCCTTGAAATCGCTCAGCTTCGCGTAGGGGAAGTAGAGCGCATTTTTGCCGTTGACTTTGAATTCGTAGGCGATGTTGCCGACCGAGGGAACGATCGAAACTTCGGCGTGATGCTCCGCATCACGCAGCGTGACCACCGGAAGACCGTCGACAGCACGGCGTTCGGTGGAGTAGTTGGCACCGTTTAGCATAAGGGGAAGAGTGAGAGCAATCAGGAATTTAGGCATCCTGACCCACAATCATTCCTGATTTGGGTCACGTAAATCAAGGTCGGTCCATTTCTGGCAGCAGACGCAGGTCCCGGGAGCGTAGGTCCGGATGGAGCAAACATCACACCAGTAGGTGATACGGAGGCGTTTGCCGTCTTTCAGAACGAACATATTTTTTTCGTAGATTGGTTCTACGGCGAATTGACCCTGGCCGGTAAAATGCCCGAGTGCTTCCAGGTTGACGCCGGCCAGCCGTGGGTCGTGAAGCACCTTTTGAGTCTCCTCATCGCCCGAAAGCGTAACTTCCTGCCCTTCGTCCGTGCGGATGAGGGAGGGCGCACCGGTACGCTGGACCAACTTCCCCTTGACGGATTCCTTGACTGCCTGGGTAGTAGCCGCGAGTCCGGGAATCAGGCTCGCTCCAGCCGCCACTAGAATCGCGCTAAACTGGCGTCGCCTCATATTTTCATTTTAGGCGAAGTGGGGCGCCAGCGTCTCTAGGCGCTCACCCCGGCTCAAGTCCCGCGCAACTGAGCACGGCGGGTCGATACAGGAAGAGTCCGGCCGGCCGATCGGCCAGGCCGACACCCAATCGCAGCTATCGCGCGAGCTCACGGCTACTCTCTCGCAACGCGGAGGACTTAGCCGATCGCGCATCGTTTTGGCTAACCATTGGGAAAGTTGACGAGAATCGCATACAGCACCGGCAGGGCAAACATGGAGCTGTCCACGCGGTCGAGCAAACCGCCATGGCCGGGCAACAGGGTCCCGCTATCCTTAACTCCCGCTCCGCGCTTGATCGCCGACTCGGCAAGATCCCCAATTTGTCCCGCGATATTTGCCGCGAGCGCCAGCAACAGCGCTTCAGCGGTTCCAACCCCACTGATCAACCGAGGCAGCGCCAGACTGCCCGCGAGACCCGAAACCATGGCGCTCGCAACCGATCCCTCCCAAGTTTTCTTAGGACTCACACGCGGCGCCAGTTTATGCCTTCCCCATCGCCTTCCGACATAGTAGGCGCCCGTATCGCCGATCCAGCTCACTACCAGCCCGAAGACCAGCCACCAGGGATTGAGGGCGCGCAGCAGAATGGCGATGCGCCATGCACCAAAGATGTAAATCACGCCTAGTACGATGGCTGCAGTCTGGCTGAAGCCGGCGTCGAGATCGGCGGCCCGCATCCCGAGCGTCAACATCAACAGAGCAAATAGGAGCGTGAATAAGGCGAGCCACCCAAGAGGCATCAGCAGTATGGCCAAGCCCGCAAGATACGCCACAGGCCGGCGCGAGGCGGTTATCATCGAATACTCGTCAAAGCAGATTTCCGCCACGGCAACCAGTACCAGGAGGAAAAGCCATTCGATCCCGCCCAGCACTGCGTAGAGCACTACTGGGATCATGACCGAGGCGGTCAGGATACGTTTCATTGAGAGGAGACGGCGATCTCCTCGCTAGCCGGTTCATCGGCGTCGAATTCAGGCAAGTCGAATTTCGTCTCGTCCGGTACCGCGGTGGCGCTCAGGCCGCCAAAACGCCGGTCGCGCTTCTGATAATCAAGAATCGCGGTCAACAATTCGGCCCGATCGAAATCAGGCCACAACGTGTCGGTGACGAATAGCTCCGCGTAAGCGATCTCCCACAACAGGAAATTACTGATCCGCATCTCGCCAGAAGTACGGATCAACAGGTCCGGATCCGGGAGATCGGGCGAGTAAAGATTCATGGCCAGAGATTGCTCATTAATCTGCAGCGAGGAGAGCGTTCCTTCCAGCCTGGCCCGCTGCAGGATGGTATTCACAGCATCGACAATCTCAGCGCGGCCGCTATAGTTGATCGCCAGGTTCAGGCGAAGCCCGGTGTTTTTTTCCGTAGCCTGTTCGACGAAGCTGAGTTCGTCGCGCACACGCGCGGGGAGCGCGTCGATCCTGCCTGATGCCTGCAGGCGGATGCCATTGCGGTGGAGATCGGCCAGTTCACGCCGCAGATAGAAGCGCAAGAGGCGCCAGAGCATGTCCACTTCGGTGCGCGGACGCTTCCAGTTTTCGGCCGAAAAGGCATAGAGCGTCAACGCTTCGACACCAAGTTGGGCGCATGCTTCCACGGTCACCCGGACTGGCGCAACCCCAGCCTTATGACCAGCGATGCGCGGCAGGTTCCGCTTCTTCGCCCAACGTCCGTTGCCGTCCATGATGATCGCGATGTGGCGCGGCAGACGCTCCGGATCGAGAGATAGAGCGAGTTCGCGTTCCCTAGTTCCAGGCTTGAGCGACTCCAGTAATACATTCATGAACGTAACTCGTATGGTACCAAGCCGACCGCCCCGAATGCCGCAAGTTGCGACTGGATTTTGGTGTATTGCCGCAATCAGATATTCTTATAATTGCCGCACCGTGCCCGTGTGGCTCCCCAAATATACTTCAGGCTACTTCAACCATGGGTGAATTGTTACGGTCGAGCGGCAGCTTCGACGAATGGGACCGCAAAGAGGGCACGCCCGGGCCGATGGGGGTGACTTGGGTGGCGTCTTTGGCTGCCTGGAATTTCGCACTTTATTCCCGTCGGGCCACCGGCGTCACGCTGTTGCTCTATAGCGCCGGCGACCCGGTGCACGCTATTTTCGAGTACCGCCTGGATCCGCGGCTCAACAAGTCGGGGCGCATCTGGCACTGCTGGATTACAGCGGATCGCGCGCCAAGCGCAGCTTATTACGCGTACCGCGTCGACGGGCGTCACGATCCTGGAAGAGGCTATCAGTTCGATCCACAGAAAATTCTGTTGGATCCATTCGCCCCGGCAGTGGTTTTTCCGCCCGAATACGATCGAATTGCCGCAGGATTGCCTGGAGCCAATGATGGGCGAGCGCCGCTCGGTGTGCTTCCGCGGGCGGCCCACGCCGCAGACAGGCCCGAGCGTCCTATTCGGCCTAGCCACGATCTGATTGTCTATGAACTTCACGTGAAAGGCTTTACCGCACGGGCGAATTCCGGGGTGAGTTCCGAAAAACGGGGAACATTTGCCGGGCTGGCTGAAAAAATTCCTTATCTCAAGGAACTTGGCGTCACGGCCGTGGAGTTGATGCCGGTGCAGCAGTGCGATCCACAAGAAGGCAGCTATTGGGGCTACATGACACTTAACTTTTTCTCGCCGCATCAAGGCTATTCGGCGGAAAAAACCGCCGACGGAGCTGCTGCCGAGTTCCGTGACATGGTGCAGGCCATGCACGATAGCGGGATCGAAGTGTGGCTCGACGTAGTGTACAACCACACCAGTGAGGCGGGCCCCGACGGTCCGACTTACAGTTATCGCGGGATCGACAATCAGTCCTATTACCTGCTCAATGCGAACCGCAGCACGTATCGAAACGAGACCGGCTGCGGGAACACTCTGCGGTGTGACCACCCGGTAGTGCGTTCGCTGATTATCGAAAGTCTGCGATTCTGGATTCATCAGATGAATGTCGATGGCTTCCGGTTCGACCTCGCGTCGGTATTCACTCGCCGGTCGGATGGCGGCCTCGATCTGGATCATCCGTCGCTCATTTCCGATATCGGTGTGCTGGCGGCCCGTCACGGTGTCCGTATGACCGCGGAAGCCTGGGACATCGAGAGCTATCTGCTCGGCCGCGCTTTCCCGGGCCTGAACTGGCGGCAGTGGAACGGCAAGTACCGCGATGATCTGCGTGATTTCGTGCGCGGGGTTCCGGGACAAGTGGGAGCGCTAATGCAGCGACTTTATGGGAGCGACGACCTATTCCCCGACGATCTCGAAAACTCGTACCGTCCGTTCCAGAGCGTAAATTTTGTCACCGCGCATGATGGCTTTTGCCTGTACGATCTGGTTTCCTATAACTACAAGCACAACGAGGCGAACGGCCACCACAACACCGACGGTACCGATGACAATCGCAGTTGGAACTGCGGCTGGGAGGGTGAGGATGGCGCGCCCTGGAGGTCCTGGCACTTCGCCGCAGGCAGGTCCGCAACCTTTTCTGCCTGCTCATGCTCTCCAACGGAACTCCGATGTTTTGCGCGGGTGACGAATTTCTGGCGACTCGCGCGGGTAACAACAACCCTTACAACCAGGACAATGCGATCAACTATCTGGACTGGGACCTGGCACAAACCAACCTCGACATTTTCCGTTTTTTTCAGCGCATCATTGCATTCCGCAAAGCCCACCCATCGATTGCTCGCAGCCACTACTGGCGGGAGGACGTTAGCTGGTACGGGGCAATGAAGCGGAATCCAGACCTGTCTCCGGAAGGGCACACCTTAGCCTATTGTTTACATGGTGCGTCGCTGGGCGATGCGGATATTTACGTAATGATCAACGGGTCTCACTTCCCTGTTCCATTCCATGTCCGGGAGGGAAAAGCCGCGGACTGGCGCATTGTAGCCAACACCGGGCTACCGAGCCCCTCGGACATTGCCGATCCGGGGCAAGAACCGCCGCTCATGAGTCTGGACTATCTGGTTGGGGAACGAAGCGTCGTGGTGCTGGTGAGGCGCCCGCCTGGATGAGCAATTGCCGCATCACAGAGTGGGCTAGGGAAAGAACCGATCAAACAAACGGCTTGTCGGTCGTGCGGCTTGTCGATCGTGCGGCTCGCCTGCCCTCCCCGGCAGACCACAAGCAACGATGGTCTGCCCGGCGGATGGTGGCGGGCCGCGTGACTGACGGGCAACCGGGGGGTAAAGGGCACTGCGGGCTTACTTTTTGAGTGAAGCTACGTACGCCGCGCAATTATCGAGAGCGTCACCGGCGACCGCGGCCATAGCCCTCATTTTGCCCTTACCTGCCGTAACTGCGGCCTTGGTCGCCGCCACCGACGCTCCGGCGATGGGGGCCGGGGCCATTTTTGCGCCCGCGCCGTCCACACCGTGGCACATCTTGCACTTAGTATCATAGACTGCTTTACCAGCTGCGGCATCGGCCGCAAAAGCGGCAGCAGCCGGAATTGAGAGAAGAACCAGAGTGATTGCCAAACGTTTCATTTTGATTTGTCCTTTCGTGTTCAGGGCTTGACAAGCGCCTGTGGTGGAACGAACTTCAATCTGTCCGCTCAACACTTACAGAACTTACTAACCGCGGAGTGCAGCCGGAGGCCGAGATCACTCCGCGGGACTAAATACCTATTTAAAGTTGGAGACTACTTCTTCAGCGAAGCCACATAGGCGGCGACATCATCGAGCGCATTCCCGGTAACGGAAGCAACCGGCTTCATTTTGCCTTTCCCTGCACTGACAGCGGCCTTGGTCGCGGCAGCGTCAGTTCCGGCGATTGAAGCTTTATCCATCACTCCACCGGCACCGGCCGCACCGTGGCAAGCCTTGCATTTAGTATCAAAAACAGTCTTACCGGCGGCGGCGTCAGCCGCGAAAGCGGCAGCGGCCGGAAGCGAGAGAAGAACCAGTGTCATTACGATACGTTTCATTTGTTTCGTCCTTTCCTGTTTCAAGGCTTGGCAATTCTCGCGTAACGAGCCGCGTGATGCGCACCTTTATCGATTGAAAGTATAACAGCAAGTTAGTAGAGTTCAGCCGCTAACTTACAGTCATTAAAGAATTTAATTTACGACTGATACTTCTTGAGTATCGCTCATTGCTGATTCGGAAAAACTCTTGATTTGCCCGTGTTCCTAGCCCTAAATTGGTGAGTTAGCAGGCCTTTTTGAGGAGTCGAGAATGTCCATAGTGAAGTTCATAGCGCCAGCCGCCGTAATGGCTGCCGGAGTGATGTTGACGACCAACATCTCATATGCCAAGAAGGAATATGTGGCCGCGACCAAGAAAGCCTGCAAATACTGTCACGTAGATGCCTTGGCCAAGGATCCTGCCCAGCAGAAGGTTTTGACCGACGCCGGTAAGTACTACAAGGACCACAAATCGTTCGATGGCTACGCGGAGAAGAAGTAAGCGGCTTCTTCATAAAGCCTGTGGAAAGATCGGCCATGCGAAACAGCTTCGAATCCGTCTGCTTACCGGTCCCAAGCGGGTCCGGCCTTAATCAACCGAGAGCGACCCGGGGGGTAGTTGCGGACGGTAGGTTCCGCCCCGCGTTTCTGTGGGCGCTGCTGGTGCTTCTTTGGGCAACGGCATTAATCATTCCCGCTCGCGCCGAAGACAACTGTTCGGCCTGTCACGATCAAGGCCAAAAGTTAGCCAAAAGTACTCATTCCTCACTGGCTTGCAGTACGTGCCACGTCAAACATGACGAATATCCCCACCCTGCGAAGATTCCTAAGCCGGTCTGCACCGACTGCCACACCCAACAAGGCGCTGATTACGAACTACTCGGTCCACGGCCAGGCCGCTAAGAAAGGCGCAGCGGCGCCGGACTGCTCCATGTGCCACGGCGCCGCGCACGAAACCGCTGAACACCAAGAGTCGCCGCATTTCCGCACGACCGTCATCGACACCTGCGCGGCATGCCACAGCGACGTCGTTGATCAGTACCGCAAGAGCGTACATGGCAAAGCTCTGGCCGCGGGCATCATGCAGGCCCCGCTCTGCACCGATTGCCATGGCGAACATAACATCCTCGCGCATTCCAATGCCGACTCCAAAGTCTCCGCAAACAATATTAGCGATACCTGCGGCAACTGTCACGGCAACGTGCAACTTTCCAGTAAATTCGGACTTCCCGTCGACCGCCTGACCAGTTTCGACGCCTCCTTCCACGGATTGGCAGCGAAGGCCGGGAACGAAACGGTCGCCAATTGCGCCAGTTGCCATGGAGTCCACAACATTCTGCCGTCGAATGACCCGCAAGTCGAGCATCAATGCGAGGAACCTTGCGCAACACTTGCGGGAAATGCCACCAGGGAGCGGGCGAACGCTTCGCCATTACTCCGGTTCACCTTGTCGACGGGCAGGCGGAAGCGCCCGCCGTCCGCATGGTCCGCCAGTTCTACCTTCTGATGATTCCTATGACCATCGGCACTCATGCTCCTGCATAATGGCGGCGACTGTGCTCGCAAGCTGATCCAATCCCGTTTTCTGAAGCAGCCCGTGCCGTCGCGTCGGGCACGTCCAGACACGTTCGCGAGATCCGCATGCTGCCTTTCGAGCGGGTCCAACACGCTGTGCTGGTGCTATCTTTCGCTGCCTTGGTTTGGACGCGGCTTCGCGTCTGAAATATCCCAGCCAGTGGTGGGCGCGGCCTCTGCTTGCTTTGGGAATCGCACGGTCCTGTTCGCGAGATCGCCCATCGCATCGCCGCCTGTCGTCTTCATTGCGATCTCGGTGACCCACCTGGTCTCGCTGATCGTTAACCGCCGGTTGCGTAATCACTGGAAGCAGATGTGGCCCAAGCCCAGCGATATCACGGAAGCCGCCGCGAATCTTCTCCTACAACGTAGGATCTGCGGGAAACGCCGCCCTAGCGTTCCGCGCACGGCTATATCGAGAAGACGGAATACTGGGCCGTGGTCTGGGGCGCGATTGTCATGGCCGTGAGCGGCATCATGCTTTGGGCCAATAACCTGATGCTGCGCTTTCTACCCAAGACCTGGCTCGATGTTGCCACTTCGTTCACTTCTACGAGGCCGTCCTCGCCACTCTCGCCATCGTGGTCTGGCATTTCTATTCAGTCATTTTCGATCCCGACGTCTACCCTCTCGATACCGCCTGGTTGACTGGCGTCAGCGTCAAGGAGCATGAACACAAACATGAATAACTCACAGCCGTCGCGCTTGTGGCGGGGACCACTCTCGCCACTAGTTCACCTCGCCAATAACTGGATCAGCCTCATCGGCGTGATCCTCGTCACCACCGCTACCATCTTCTGGCTGTTTCTTCTGCCGACGACGCTGAAGGGCGGAGCGTCGTCTCCCTATATCGGCATCCTGACCTACATGGGGATCCCGGCTTTGTTCTTTTTCGGACTGGCGCTCATTCCCGTCGGCATCTTCTTTCGCAACCGCAGCGAACATGCTTCCGGGCTTTACCCGGCTGCTTTCCTCCACTCACTTGGCAGAATGCCGATCTCCGGCGTCTGGTCGATGTTCATTGTCGTGACTACCATGATCAATATTGTGGTCGCCAGTCAGGCCAGCTACGCGGCCATCAGCTATATGGATCTCCGCCAGTTCTGCGGCACCACTTGCCACACCGTGATGCAGCCCGAATACACCGCTTACCAGGACTCCCCTCACTCGCGCGTGGAATGCGTCATCCTGCCACATCGGCGCAGGCGCGACCTGGTTTGTACGCAGCAAGCTTTCCGGCGCCGGACAGGTTATCGCGGTGATGCTAAACAACTATCCGCGACCCATACCGAGTCCCTGTACACAACCTGCGTCCGGCACGGGAAACTTGCGAGACGTGTCACTGGCCGCAGAAGTACAGCGAAGACAAGCTGCGGATCTTCCCTAAGTATGCCGAGGACCAGACGAACACGCGGACCGAGACCGTCATGATGGTGAAGGTCGGCGGCGGCAATAAGGGGATCGGAATCCATGGAACGCACCTTGGGCCGGGCATCCGTATCCGCTACGGCCATTCCGACGAAGCGCGGCAGAACATCCCCTGGATCGAATACAACAACGCCAACAACGGCTCCAAGACGTTGTACCTGGCCGAAAGCCAAAGCCGACGCGCTCCGGACTGACTCTTCGCGAAATGGACTGCATGGATTGCCACAACCGTCCGGCGCACGCCTATCAGATGCCCGAGCGCGCGGTCGACGAAGCCATGTTCGCTCATCAGATTTCGGCTCGGCACTGCCCTTCGCCAAGAAGAAGAGCTCGAGTTGCTGAAGGCCGCTACGCCAGCCGCGAAGAAGCCGCAGCCAAGATCCCGGCTGCCTTCGAGAAGTTCTATCAGGATAACTACCCATCCGACTACGCGCAGCATCGAGGCGACGTCGTCTCGAGCGGCAAGGCGGTACTCGCGATCTATGACCGCAACATCTTCCCGGAGATGAAAGTGACATGGGGACGATATCCCCTCAATATCGGCCATACCGACTTCCCCGGCTGCTTCCGCTGTCACGATGAGGCGCACAAGAGCAGTGAAGGAAAGAAAGTGACTCAGGACTGCGGGGCCTGCCACAATATGCTCGCCGTTGAAGAAGCCAGTCCCAAAATTCTCACCGATTTGGGTATGGCGCAATAACTCACTCTCCCGGTTGACGTAATCCTCCAGCCGCGAATCAGCTTCAAGCGGTGTCTTTGGAGTTACGTGGAAACCGTGACAGGCCACAAGAACTGGTGGTCTGCCCCACGGCTAAGATGGACGATGTTCAAGCTCGAATGGCCGGTCTTCAATACGTCCGGGTGCCCTTGGCGCTGACCCGGACTCGATAGACCGACGTTCCAGCGGTGATGAAGAGATCCTGGAACCCTTCGCCCCAATTGCAGCTCACGGCCGGTTCAGGCACGGAGATCGTTTGTATCAGTTTGCCCATCCGGTCGAAATGCCGGACGCCGACATGGCAAGCCACCCATACGCCGCCGTCTTCGTCAGTCTTTAACGCCCCGGGCTGGTCCTCGCAGACGGCGAAAATTTTACCAGCGCCCAACGTTCCATCCGAAGCGACGTCATGAAAGCGAATCTCGCGATGCGCACCATCGGTGACGAAGAGACGCTGTTGATTGGGAGTCAACGCTACACCCACGGGATGTTGCGAAGTCCGGGATGCGACGCGAAGTTCGCCTTTGCGGGTGATCTGGTAAACCGACCCTGCCGGCGGATCGGCGAAATAAATACTGCCGTCAATCGCGTAAACCACGTCCGCAGGCTCTTTGACGCCGGCGGAGAGAACCGTGATCTTGCCGTCCTTTTCGGTCCGCGTGACTCGGCCGATCTCGCAAGTAAGCAGACGTCCTTGATGATCGAAGGTGTTCGCCTTCGCTCCGTGGCTCTGCTCACGAAATACCGTGACCGTACCGCGTTCCCATTTCAGGATACGATTCGCCGGCACATCGCTAAAAAGCAGATAGCCGCGCCGGCTGAAAACAGGTCCCGCGGTAGCTTGATAACCGCTGACAATTTTTTCCGGCTGCTCCATTATGATCCCATCCCATGCGCGAAATACGATTCGGCGGGTGCGCGATAGGAGACGTTGAGCATCGGAGTCTCCACGCGCTTGTGACCCTGGTATGCCGAGTCCATAACAGAGGCGAGCGCTCCGGTGGTGAGGAGAGTCCGCTCAACCGGATAGAGGCGCTTGCCCGTCACATACATGTGAGCGATCGCGTGTACCAGCGGACTGAAATTATTCGAGTTCTCAGCGGGAACGTAACAATTAGCGCTATCGATGTGGCTGCGGCCCTTTACTTTGAAGGCGACCAGGTATTCGCTCACCAGGCCGCCGAGCATTATGACAGCCGCGCGAAGTCCGTCGTTATATTCAATCAGGCAAAGGACAGGTTTTTTCACGTCTTCCGGCCGGCCGGGACCGAGTTTTTCCGCTCGTGACAGGGCTGCGTGCAGCAGATCCTTGGACCAGAGGCCCTCTTCAGCAGCTTTCCACACGGCATCGCCTTCGAGGTGCTGGACCGCGCGGATGCCGGTTTCTCCGCCTCTACGCCGCTCTACAAAACACTCAAGCGTTTCCAGATTGTGAAAAATACCGCCATCGGAGACCCAGCCGCCGCCAACCATGAGCGCATTTTCGAACTCGACGCCCAAGGGGTAATCCAGTTCGGGGCGGCGAAAAGTCACGGAAACGGAGGAGCCGGCCATTAGTGGATAATGCAGTTCCTGGGACCAATTGTAGATCTGCCGGGCCTTGTTCCAGTCATAGGAGAAATGCTTGTCGGAGTAAACCGGCACGGCGCGCCCGGACTTGCGGAAGACGTCGACCACCTGTTGATGGAATTCGAAGCGCGGATAGAGTTGCTGCTGTTTATCGTTGAAAGGATATTCACCATGCTCGGCCACGAGCAAGACGCCGTCGACAGCCAATTTGTCCGTCCCCATAGTGAGCGCTTCTGCAATCGATTTCTTGACCGGAAAACCGTAGGCTGTCGAAAGACGATGTCCGATATCAGCGGGATGCACCTGGTCCATGTAGAGGGAGACGACTTCGCAAGGTGAAGCATAGTAACGGTCGTTGATCCAGTAGCCTTCGAGAAAACGCGTGATTATATCGTCGGCGTGGGAGCGGAGGAAGTAGGTGGTAGTGAGCGCGGCGATGCGCGGTCGCAGCGGCTGGAATCCAGCCAAAGGAAGCGCCGCAGCAAGCGGGAGTGCCGCGGCGCCACTCAGAAATTCACGTCTTCTCATTTTTCGGCAGCCTCCTCGTTCGCTCGCATCACGCGCAGCAGATTTTCTCCCATGATCTTGCGCAGGTCCTCATCGGAGTAGCCCAACGCCATCAATCCTCGAACCAAGTCCGGATATTTGGAAACGTCTTCCATGCCGGCTGGGACCATGCCGGAAACTCCATCGAAATCGGAACCGAAGCCCACGTGATCGGCGCCCGCGACTTTGACGGCATGATCGACCATGCGAACCACCGCGTCCATACCGACCTTCGGCAAGCCCTCTCTATAGCGCTGCTGAATGGCGCGCTTCATTTCCCAGCGGCGCGGATTGCCGGCATTCAGGCCGAGCATATCGGCGATGTCGCGGTCTCGCTGATCGCGAAATTTCGCAAAGACATCGTACTCCTTGCGATCCAGGTACGCGGTGTTGAAATTGATGTTGACAACGCCACCCTTGGCGGCTAAGGCGCGGATCATGTCGTCACTCATATTACGCGAAATATCGCACAGCGCGCGGAGCGAGGAATGCGAGGCGATCACCGGAGAGCGGCTGACCTTCAGAACGTCATAAAAAGTCTTGTCGGAGACGTGGGAAATGTCCACCATCATTCCGAGGCGATTCATTTCCCGTACGACTTCGCGCCCAAAGTCGGAAAGACCGTTGTGGGCGGCGACGTCGGAACTGGAGTCGGCCCAGTCGTTGGTCTTGAAGTGCGTGAGGGTCATGTAGCGCACGCCCAGCCGGTAGTAGTCCCGCAGGACAGGCAGGCTGTCCTGGATCATGTGGCCGCCTTCCACGCCCATCAATGCGGCGATCTTGCCGCTGCTATGAATCCGCCGGATGTCACCGGCAGTCAGCGCGACCTCGATATCGCGCGCATGCTGGCGAGCCTGCTGATGGACGGCGTCAATCAATTCGAGTGCACGAGGGATCCACAAATGGGGAGGGAAATTCTGCGGCTCGACCGGAATGCCGAAGAAAACAGCGCCCACATGACCCAGCCGCAGCCGAGGAATGTCGGCTTGGTTATAGCTGTGTTCCTCGCCAAGATTGTAGCCTTCGTCGACCATATACCAGGGTGTATCGATATGTGTATCGATGAGAACGGCATTGCCCAGCAGCTGGTCGAGACGCTGCGTTGTCGTCTGGGCTGAAGCCAGACACAGGGAAGCCACGACTACCAGCAGGCAACGCATATGGATGCGATTGTACCGCACGGAGCTTCGAGCCTGACGCTCGATGCCCGGCCTTCCTATACCTCCGAGTCCGATCCAGAGCACCTCGGCGCTCAGAGCAAATTGCTACAATGCGAAACACCATGAGCGAATCACTAGAAGGACCCATGCTCGATACCGAGCGCCGTGAGGTGGGAGGACTGCACCTTGACATCGGAAGGGCCGGAGGGTGCCGGGTCAAGCGGGTAATCTATCCTCCAGGGTTTCGCTGGTCGACGCACATGAAGCCGGTGGTGAAGACGGAACTATGCATGCATGCCCATGCGGGCTTTCTCGCGCAGGGTCGAGTGCACGTTCAGTATGAGGACGGAGACAGTGTGGAACTAGTCGCGCCGCATTTTGTCTCTATCGAGCCGGGACACGATGCGTGGGTTGTCGGCGATGAATCCGCCGTACTGATCGAGTTCGATTTTGAACGGGACACCGTCAAGAAGTTGGGAATGCCCGAAGCGCACCATCGGGAGTAACTTCGAAATTCCTGAAAATGGCTCTCGCGCAGCCGGGAAACCGCTGTCAGCGAGCGAAGATTTTGGCGGCGCGCGCGTCCATTTCTTCCTGGGTGAGGTGCTCCTTACGCGTCGCAATCGCCCAGACGAAACCCTTCGGATCCTGCACCTGACCGTAGCGATCGCCCCAAAACTGGTCCTGGAGGGGAAATACGATCGAACAGCCCGCGGCCAAGGCTTGAGCCCACTGTGCGTCGGCATCCGGGACATAGAGGTTGATTCGCAACGGCCAGTTGCCTTCTGTGAGCAGCGAAATGCCCATCTCCGGGAAATAGTCATTGAGCATGAGACTCGAGTCGCCGATGCGCACGGTGGCATGCATCAAACGCCCATCGGGCATCGCGGACCGGTCAACCTCCTTCGCGTCAAAGGCTTTCTTCAGAAACTCGATATAATCCGACGCACCTTGCACCGTCAGATGGAGTGTAACATTGCTGAAACCTTCGGGGCGATAGCTTTGCATTTCCGGCATAGAGTTCATGATATTGGCCTGCGCACGCTCTCCGCAACCAGGCTAAAGCCGGAACGCGTCCTGACCGAGGAACGCCAGTTGTTCAATTTCGTCGATATACGCCTGAATATTGGTCTTCCGTTTCATTCCGTCGAAAGACATCCAGCGGAATGTGCCCAAAATGTTACGCTCGGGCCAGGGACGATCGTGCAGCCCAAAACACCACAGGATATTTGTGTAGGTATTGGGATCGCGGCCATCGAGGGCGTAGCGATCGTGCAGATGAATCATGGTGTGCAGCGCGTCCTCATAGGTTGCCGACCACTCGATGATCTTCTTGCCCCAATACATCCGATAGTAGCCGTGAATTTTGCCTCGGATCAACAGTTCCTTTTGAGTGGCGTTCCAAAGGGGGTCATAGGTTTCGGCGGCCTCGAACTGGGCGAGCGAATACACGGTCTCTCTGGGGTCGGCGGCGTGCTTTTTCATGTTGGTATGGCACCAGCCGGGCAGATCGCAAAACGATTCCACATTGGTGGCGAAGCGCGCGAAGTTGAACGCGAGTTCGCGCCGGACGATCAACTCCTCGAGAAATTCATCGACGACCAAATCATAGTGTTGGGCGTTCTCTTGGGCAGCCAGTGCAATTTCCAGAGCCGCGATGTGTCCGAAATGCAGGTAGGGACTTAGATTCGACGTCCCATGCCGGCTGGGCTCGTTGCGATCGCGAGCATAGCGGCGAAGATTCCGCTCGAGGAAATGGGCGAGATGCTTTTGGGCTGCGCTGCGCCCTCCGTCGAAAGAGATCGACGGAGGAACGCGGTGGTCGATGTCGCAAGACGCGACCAGTTCCGCGATATTCACTGGAGTGACCTCCGTGTGCCAGGGCTCGATGATCGACGCGGACGGGGTCGGCCAACGTTGTTTCAACTTCACTTCGGGAGCAGGCTTGAGATATTCGGGTAACAGTTTGTGAATGCGCGGCCGGATGGTATAGGCTCCATAAGCCCTCTTCTCGTGACGGCTCATCGGCACAACACAGCTGGAATCGACCGCCAAAAATGCTACACCGATTTTCTCCGGGACACGGCTGTTGTGCTGAGCCGCGATGAAGGTGGGATAGTCGTCAGTAACCACCGCGGCGGCGTTCCTGGCCAAGCGATAAAGAACATCGTTGGGATCCGTCGGTCTGCGCCGCAGATAGAAGCAATAGCCGGCACCGAGCTTCCGCATCTGCCGCGCGGTTTCGGGCACCGCCTGTAGCATAAACGTGTGGATTCGATCGTTGGCCTCTTTATACGTGCAGGTCAGGCCCTCATATACCAGAAGCGGAAGACCTCGTTCATTGGCGAGTTCTGCCGCAAGATTCAGACCGAAATTCGCTTGTGCGCGGCGATCCATCTGAGTCCAATAAAGGACATATTGCGCATCGTGACGGATCGGAATGGGATTGAGACTTCGCACTCGTTCATGCATTTCTATTTGGATGCAAATCCGAATGTTGCCGGCTTAAATTTGGGTGAAGCGCTACAGATGGCGAGACGCTGAATGTCGCACGGCTAATCGATTGCAGGTACACTCAAAGCGATATGGTTGAAAATACGGATCTCGGAGTTCCCTATCCAGCAGCCCTCACGTTGGGGGCAGTATCCGGAATGCGTTCGATGATGGCTCCCGCCGTAATCTCGTGGGCGGCCAAGCGATCGGGCCTGGACCTGGAGAGTGTCCCATTCTCCTCTTTCAAGGGAGCGAATGTAGGCAAGACGGCAGTTACGATGGCTCTCGGAGAGTTGCTGTCGGACAGCACACATTACGCGCCCAGCCGGTTGGACAGCGCGACGATGTTGGGACGCGCGGTTTCTGGCGGGGCTGCGGGCGCAGCTATATTCCGCGCGAGAAAGGGAAACCTGATTATCGGCGCTCTGTTGGGGGCAACGGCCGCAGTCGGAGCGGCATACGCTTCGCATTATTTGAGAAAAAAAGCCGCGACGTATTTCAACCTTACGGATCGGACGGTAGCGCTCGCGGAGGACGGCATTGCTCTGGGCGCCGGTCTTATCGCGGTCGCAATAACCAAGAATGGCGCAAAGCCTCCGGTAGACATCTAAGATTTAGCTCGAAGCTGTCGCGAGATAGTTTCCGTAACCCACAATAACGGTTGAGCCCACCAGCACCAATAGGCTGAGAAAAACCAGGAATTTCGTACGCCGCCCGGTACCGCTCCATTCCTTGAGGGCGATCCCCCAAAGGGTACTAAAGATAATAATGCTTGCCATATGCAGCGTCCAACTGGAAAAGCCGTACTTTCCCATCTGGGTTTCTCCCATAGTGTAAAAGAAGAACTGAAAATACCAGGTGGTTCCGGCGAGAGCACAAAGCAGGTAGTTGGAAAGCATGGGAGCCCGAACAATCTCGGGTTTTGTAAGCGTGGCGATTCTCGAAGCGGAGCGGCGTCGCGCAACCTCTTCACCGGGGGCATCAATCGCGTTTTCTAAAATCGGCTCGTGCTCCAGGTCCGGGTAAGTACGGATCTCGGCGTTGAAATACTGATAGCCGGTGCGGTTCCGGACGTTAAGAATCACACACCAGATAATGTTGGTGGTGAAGCCTCCGAGCAGCACCACGATCAATACGGGAAGTCCCTGCCACAGGGTGGTAGTGCCGTGCTGGAGCGTGATCTGCTTGATCGGTGCGCCGGCCGCTAGTCCGTAGGAGAAGCATGCGCTCATAATGCCCGAGAACGTCCCTACCACGACCCCTTTGCGGAGATTAAATTCCTTGATCGATGCCTTCTTCTGCTCCTCAGCCAGTTCGCGTTCTTTGGACATTCCAGCCAATCCGGCGATGCCAATTCCAAGCAAGCAAACGAAGATGCCGATCAGGATCACTACTCCGGAATGGGTCCCTAAGACCTTTGAGGCAAATTCGCCATTGAAGATTGGGGGCATGAGGGTGCCGAACGCGGCGCAGTATCCGAGCGCCACAGCCATGCCCAACGACATTCCCAAATAGCGCATGGTAAGTCCGAACGTCAGGCCACCGAGTCCCCAGAGAACGCCAAAAAAATATGACCAGAAGAGCGCCGTACCGGGCGTTTCTTTTAACACTCCGAGGACGTCATTAGTCATCAGGCCGGCAAGCAACCAAGGAGCAATAATCCAACTAAAGAAGCCGCCAACCAGCCAATAAGTTTCCCATGCCCAAGCCTTCACGCCGCGATAGGGAACATAGAAACTGCCCGAGGCGAGACCGCCGAGCCAATGAAACAAGACGCCGAGCGCCGGATTGGGTATCATCGTTGCTTCATTGTAGGACAGACTTCGGGCCGCCGGGTGCAGGACTGCCCGTTGCAAAATAAAGAAGTGAATCGCCGTCACTTTCTTTCGCTTCCTTCCCTGTTGGCAGCGCAGCAGACTCCCCACGTGAGTTGTCGGTGGCCAAATTCGGCACGCTGGCTGATGGCCGCACACCCGACAGCGAACCGATTCAGAAAGCGATCGATACCTGTACCGCGCAGGGAGGCGGCACCGTCCGGATTCCGGCAGGACGTTATCTCTGCGGATCGATTCAGTTGAAGAGTCGCGTGACCCTGCACCTGGACGATGGCGCAGTGTTGCTCGGAAGCACCAACCCTCTCGACTATCGGAGCACGGACCCTTTCCACGAGGGCACCGGCGGCGAACTGGGTTACGCTTTCATCAGCGCGGTCGACGCGAGCTTTGTCGGGGTCGAAGGCCCCGGGCTTGAGGGCACCGGCCTGATCGACGGTCAAGGGAAGGAAATACTAGCCGCGCTTAAGTCGGGCGAGCGCAACCGTCGGCCTTTCCTGATGCGGTTCGTGCGCTGCAACAACGTCACGTTGAAAGACCTGAGGTTGAGACAACCGGCGGTCTGGACAGTGCATTTGTCGCAATGCCATAACGTGACCGTCGAGCGGGTCAACATCAATAGCCACGCCGGCTCCAACAACGACGGTATCGATATCGATTCGTGTGAACTGGTGCACGTCAACGAGTGCGATATCGATACGGGAGACGACGCCATCTGCCTCAAGACGACGAGCCAGCTTCCCTGCAGGGATGTCACGGTGACTAACTGCAGGTTGCGAAGCGAGTGCGCGACCATCAAGATAGGCACGGAGTCAGTGGGAAGTTTCGATAATGTTCGCATCTCCGATTGCCAACTGCTCTTCGCGGGCTTGGGCGGCATCAAGCTGTTGTCTGTCGACGGCGCGGTTTTGCAGAACGTGTGGATCGCAGACGTCACGATGCACGCCGGACACATCCCTGTTTTTTTGCGATTGGGCGGGAGGCTGAAGACGTTTCGGCCTGGCGATCTGAGGAAAGATGTGGGGATGCTGCGCAATATTTCCATTCGGAACTTTCAAGCGACGGCCGAGGGTCCTGGGATTGTCATGAGTGGAATTCCGGGACATCGGATCCGGAACGTGGAAATGGACGAGATTGATCTGCGCCTCACCGGCGGGGGAACGAAAGATGAAAGCGGCCCCATTTTGCCCGAAGCGATAGAAGCTTACCCGGAAATCAATATGTTCGGTAAGCATTTCCCGGCGGCGCTACTGTATGCGCGCCACGTGGAAGGCTTGGAAATCAGCCGAATGACGGCCAGTTTCCAGAATCCTGACGAACGGCCCCTGAAAGTGCTGATCGATGCAGAGGAGGTCAAGATCGAAGGGTAGTTTGCAATGCTGGACGGGCTGGAGGCCTGCTTTGAGCTTTCGAACCGCTGTCGCCCTCCGGCCCTCCGGCGGTGGTGAGAAGCTTCAACACACGGTTCAGAGAATCGTTAACGAGAAATACGCAACAAGGTGAGGCTCGATCAGCACGAGGCCGGCACGGCGACCGCCTAGCGATAATACTTCCGCGCACTTGATGATACGAATACGGTCGACGCGATCGCAGTAGGCGACATAAGCCTCTGTCCGTCAGATATGACCGATGCGACCTTGTACTGGACGAGGTTAGGGCAAGCGACGGCGGCTTTGCCGCGATCCGACTGGTAGGGCACAATAGGTTCATTCCGGCAGTCTGCGCCGCCAAGCTGCCCGATACGCTGCGCGGGTGATAAACCTGACTGGAAAAACCCGATCTCTGTTAAAACCTGCAGCAGCCGCCCTCATTTCTTTCTGTCCCGGAAAGATGCCGAAGATCGACGATCCGCTGCCGGTCATCAACGCGGTAGTCGCGCCGGCGCGTAGCAATCGATTCCGGATCGCCTTCAACCTGGGATGCTGCTCAAAAACGACCGATTCGAAATCGTTGATAGCGGGAGCGGCTTCTCTCGACCACAAACTCGCCTGAAATCCAGCCAACTTGGGACCGGCGGATGCAGGTGCGAGCCGCCGACTCAGGGCCCGATAGGCGTCCGGAGTAGCGACGTGAATGCCGGCGAGACCAGCAGGACATACGGGCTGCGCAGGTCGGGTAGCGGGTAGAGCTCTTCCCCGCGTCCCAACACGGCGGCCGTCCCACCGAGCAAAAAGAACGGGACGTCGCTGCCAAGTTGCGCGGCCAGGGCCATCAGACGCTGCACAGGGACGTTCTTACCAGCGAGAGCAGGAAGGGCAAGCAATACAGCGGCTGCGTCCGCCGATCCGCCGCCGAGCCCCGCCCCCATAGGAATGCGCTTCTCAAGTTGGAAATCGATCGCAGCCGAGACACGCATGTCCTCGAGGCAAAGCAGGGCGGCCTGAACGATAAGATTATCGGCGATCTCGACATTGCCGGCGGTCCGGATTTCGGTGCGGCGCGACCGTCGAAAACGAATCAGCAGCCGATCCGAGAGAGAGATGGTCTGGAAGATACTCCGTAGTTCGTGGTAACCATCTGGACGCTTGTAGAGCACCCGCAAATCGAGATTCAGCTTCGCGAAAGCCGGGACGCGCACTTCTTTCATGCGCGCGGTCACTTATCGTACTGGAGCAGCGAAAAAACCTCGTAGCCGTCCAGTTTCGCTCGCCCGTTTAGGAAGGTTAACTCAACCACGCACCCCAGGCCGGCCACCATACCTCCTTGCTTCTCCACTAACTGCGTGACGGCTCTTGCCGTTCCGCCGGTAGCGAGGAGGTCATCGACGATCAATACGCGACAACCAGGAAACACGGCGTCACGATGCATTTCGAGGCTGTCGGTCCCATATTCCAAGTCATAGGTGATGCTGACGACCTCGGCCGGAAGCTTTCTGGGCTTTCGGACGGGGACGAAGCCGGCCTGCAACGCATAAGCGAGAGCGGGCGCGAAAATGAAGCCGCGAGCCTCGATGCCGACCACCAAGTCGACTCCTGCGCCGGCGTAATGACTTTTCAAACCGTCGATGACACCGCGCAAGCCATCGGGATCCTTCAGCAGCGTAGTAATGTCATAGAACAGAATTCCCTTTTTAGGGAAGTCGGGAACTTCGCGGATCAGTGTTTTCAAGTTATCCATAGTAAAGTGCCGTCCGGCCGAATCAAGACTCGATGCGGAAGGAATTGAACTTCTGGACGGCGGCTTCCTTTTCCTCTACTGTTCGTACTTCCGAGTGGTGGGGCCCGGTGTGCACGGCTCCGGCAAAACGTACGATCGAAAGCGAATCTCCTAAAGCATAAATGAATACGCCACCGTCGTCTTCATTGCGAACATAACCGCAAATGCCCAACGCGTCGGCGTTTTGTTTAACGAAGTAGCGGAATCCGACGCCCTGGACGCGGCCCTGCACCTTATAGGTCCGGGCAATCAGATTGTCTTTTCCCTGCTTCACGCGGTCTGCGGCCTGCTTTGCGCCGGGGCAGAAGGGAGCATTTCTTTTACTTTTCGATTCAGAATTTCCAGACTGAAGGGTTTGGCAAGCAGCGCAAAACCTTCCTTCAGAACATAGCGATGAACTACCTGGCGGTCATCATAGCCGGACATAAACAGTACCGGCAGATTCGGCTGCACGGCTAATAGCCGATCCACGAGCATGGGGCCGCTCATTCCTGGCATCACGACATCGGTTAAAAGTAAGTCGATTGGTTTGTTTAACTTCTGAAATAGATCGAGTGCCATGTCGCCATTCAGAGCTTTGAGTACCTCGAAGCCCTCTCGATTCAGGGTAGCCTCGATTACATTCAAAATATCCTGCTCGTCATCAACTACCAGAATGGTTTTCAATGATCCGTCCGACTAATGATATTACAACACGGTGAGCGAAAACACACCTATCCGTTGACGGATAGCCGAATCTCTACAGAATTGCGCACCAAACAAGGCTATAAACCGTTAGCCTCGCAGTTTAGTTGTGATCATAGCGAGTCGATGACCCTGCAGGCGTGCGAGATTCAAATCCTCCGGTTTAGGCTTCAACTCGCCCATACCTCCAGCCATCGTGCTTGCCCCGTAGGGTGTGCCCCCACGGGCGTCAGTATGAATCATTCCTTCATAACTGTAGGGAAGGCCCACGATGATCATACCCAAGTGGAGCAGTGGAATCATCATACTGAGCAGGGTGGATTCCTGTCCGCCGTGGGTACTTGCGGTAGACGTGAACACGCCAGCCGGCTTGCCCTCTAGCTCACCTTTCAACCACAACGAACCGGCGGAGTCGAAAAGCTGCTTCATTTGGGCCGTCATATTTCCAAAACGGGTGGGCGAACCAAACAGCACGCCATCCGCTTCACGGAGATCATCTAAAGTACATACCGGAATGTCGTGTTGACGGTCGCGAACATGACGCATATATTCATTTCCGTCAATCACTTTTTCTACTGCATCGAACTCCTGCATACGGCGAAGCCGGACATCGGTACCCGAAACTTCTTTGGCACCTTCGGCCACGGCATGCGCCATCTCCAGCATATGACCGTAAAGCGAGTAATAAGCAACTAATATCTTCATTGCGCTTCCATTGCCTCTGACGTTCGAGTCTCAGCGGATTCATCTTCCGCTTCTATGATTGCCGGCGCACCCCGCTTATAAAAGCGATCCGCACATGACCGGCAGCGATACGGGAAATAACCGGCAAGCCGTAAAACACGATCCAAACGATTGAGCGTAGCCGGGCGGGTTCGATCCGAAAAGCACCTTGGACAAACAACTGCTCCGGCGGCCGACACCGAGTTCGCGGACAACACGGGTTGAGGCGGCTCGCCATCTTGCATAAACTGGCGCTTCCACGCATCAAAGCCTGGACTTGAGTTGCCTACCGCAGCCGTTCTGAAGGCCGCCGATGGACTGACTGCGGCAGCCACGAACGGCGAAACTGCGCGTTTTGAGTCCATGGCAACGCCGGCCACCCTTCCCAGTCCCGACACCGGTGAATTTACTGGCTGAGGCAAGTCCGGACTCTTAGGTGTAGCAGCTATTCCCGGACCCCCTACCGATTTCGCGGCCGGCGGCTGAGTTATGGGAACGAAATCCGCTCGGAACCTCTTGAAATGGGCATCGCCGATGAGAGGATTGTCCTCGCCGGGGGCCAAGTCCACGGCGGCCTTGCGGATGTGTTCGGCGATGCGCGACCGGAAAGGGGACGACGGGGGCTCAGCATAGATCCGGTGCGGTTCCTCGTCCGAATGCGGGGCCAGATTTCCACACAGGCGCTCGATATCCAAAATGGCTCGATCCAGACGCGTCTCCGCAAGCTTTTTGGACTCGCGGATCTGGGTCAGTTCCTCTCGCTGAGCCTCCATCTGGGCAGAAACGGATTTGAACTTACCAGCTATCTCTTCCTGCGCGGCTACCGTAGCTTCCTCCACCGCGGCCCGTGACGCTTCCTCAATCTCGAGGCTCATCCGCGCTTCCAGATCGCGAATGCGAAGAGCACCCTGTTCCTGAATCATGGGAAGTTCGAGTTCCACCGCGTCCAGGCGATCATGTACGCCCGCCAATTGAATCGCCTGGTTCTGTTGTAGCGCGTCCATTTTCGCAAACAACGTCTCCATCATCTGCCGGACCGCGGTCAGTTCGGCGTCCGGAGGCAGGTTGGCTAAGGCGTTTGTATCGAACGACGACAAGATCAACGCGTTGGAGTCGATCGCCTCGCCATGTCTTGAAATGTTTGGAATGGGTTCGCCCATGACGTATTAGCCCAAGCTTTGAAAGTGTTTAATGGCCCAACAACCCTTTGGGAGTATCCATCGGATACATAACAAATTGTACCAATACAAAACCAGAACCGGCTTATCAGCAGTGTTACACGGCGGCGAGGCACGCGAAAATACCGTTACTACCGGGCCAACATAGGTGCAAAGAGGGAGAGCGGGCTAAACGAGGTGACCAGCCAGTGTTTGCCACGCTTTTCTATCTTGATGGTTACTTTTGTGCGACGTCGCTCGATCAGATTCTCATCCTGCTGCGACTTTAACGACATATACCAATCGAGATCTGCGGTCTGCGTCGATTCAGTGCCGCTATTCGCGAGCAGTTCGATGGTACAACCGATGAAGGTAGTGGCGGACAGGGCGTTTAGATCCTGCTCGAGCTGCCGGTATCCAGGCATCTGGTGATCCAGGTTCTTCAAGAACAATTCGGGATTGTTGGCGCTGAGGGCGCTCGCTAAGGTACTGACGACAGCGGTGATATCCTGTTCGGCATCTCCCACAAGCGGCAGCCGGGTCAACAACAAAAGGATGAGAACGCGTCCGATCATGTTCGGTAACTCGCGTTGATATCAATGTATTCTCTGGTGAAATCGCACGTCCAGAAAGTGGCGCTGCCCTTCCCCGCTCCGCGGATCACGAAAGAAATCGGACAATCCGGATCATCCAATTTCTGTTTCAACTCGGCCTCCGAAAAGGGCGCCGCCAGACCGGCCCTACATACCGGAATGCCATGCATTTCGATATCTACTTTGGACGGATCGAATTCCGCGCCGGAATAACCCGCCGCGCAGATGATGCGACCCCAATTGGGATCGGAGCCGGCGATCGCGGTTTTGACCAGCGGGGAATTGGCAATCGATCGGGCGATGATTGTGGCTTTAGCATCGTCTTTCGCGCCGCGAACTTCGATGGTGATCAGTTTCTTTGCTCCCTCGCCATCCCGCACGATCTGCACCGCCAGCGACTGCATCACGCGAGTTACCGCAGCTTCCACCAGCGGAATCTCTTTCGGATCGGGCCGTACTCCGGAAGCGCCGTTTGCCAGCAGGGCCAGCGTATCGTTAGTGGAAGTATCGCCATCCACTGAGATCCGGCTATAGCTGAGATCATTCCCGTTTACAAGCATTCGTCGAAGGGCAGGGAGCGGAATGGCAGCATCGGTGAGAACGAAGGCGAGCGTGGTCGCCATTTGCGGATGAATCATGCCCGAGCCTTTTGTCATGCCGCTGATGCGAATGGTTCCGCGGCGGAGCCGAACCTCCTCCGACGCAGTTTTGGGAACTTTGTCGGTGGTCATTATGGCGCGGGACACCCGCTCGAAGCCGTCATCGGTCAGCGACGACGTGAGAGACGGCAAAGCATCGGTAATGAGCTTGGGGTCGAGTTCCACGCCGATTACTCCAGTGGACGCGGGCAAGATCTCGGCTGGTTTCAGGCGAAGAAGCCTGGCTGCCGCGCGGCAGGTGGTCGCGGCAACGCGGTCGCCGGTGCGGGTGGCACAGTTCGCATTCCCGGCATTGATCAGAATGGCGCCGGCCTTGCCTTTCGACGTTTTCAGGTTCTGGCGCGCCAGACGAACGGGTGAAGCCTGCACCCGGTTCTGTGTAAAAACCGCGGCGGCAGTGGCCGGCAGCGCCGAAACAATGAGCGCCAGGTCGTCCTTAGCCACAGCGCGAATGCCGGCATACGTGGCGGCATAGCGATAACCGACAGGTAAATTCAATGCTTCGATTCTCCTAATGCTTCGTGTTCGCCGAGGCGCGCGCCGCTCGAAAACAAATCCCCCGGCAGGCGTTTACGACCCTCTAATTGAACTTCTTGCAATTCCAAGAATAAACCGTCTCCGGCGGTGGCGTAGAGATGGCGCCGGTCGAAGAGAAGAGTTCCGGGCGGAAGGGGTGACGGATTCGATGTAAGGGCAGACCGCCAGACATGCAAAATCTGCCCCCGGAACGATGAATATGCGCCGGGCCACGGCTGCAAACCACGGATACGATTGTGAATTTCGCGAGCTGTGCGCGCCCAATTGATCGCGCCGTCTTCTTTATTCAAAATGGGCGCATAGGTGGCGATTGAGTTATCCTGTTTTTCGGGTACGATCGAGTCCATTTGCGCCAAGGTCTCGGCGAGAAGACTTGCGCCAATTTCAGCGAGCCGCGGCGACAGTTCGACCGCGGTCTCTGCTTCTCCGATAGCAGTTTCGGCTTTGCTCAATATGTCGCCGGTATCGAGGCCGGCATCGATCTTCATGATTGTGACGCCCGTCGAGGTGTCTCCGTTGGCGATGGCCCATTGGATCGGCGCGGCACCGCGGTATTTGGGGAGCAGAGACGCGTGGACATTCAGGATGCCGCGAGGAGCTATATCGAGAATCGTTTGGGGAATAATCTGTCCGTAGCCGACGATCACCATGATTTCGGGCGCAATGGCGCGTAGGCGTTTCACGGCGTCGGGACGCCGCACTCGTTCCGGCTGGAAGACTTCGAGCCCAAGCCGGAGAGCCGGCTTGCTTGACTGGCGGACATGGCGAGCGTGTTCCCGCGGCCCTTTGGACGGTCGGGCTGCGTGACGACCAAGGCGACCTCGTGCCCCGCCGTGATCATGCGTTCCAGGGTCGGGACGGCGAATTGGGGAGTGCCGAGAAAGATGCAGCGCATGGGGAGAGCGTTACCCGCCTTCTACGTATCTTTGCCGCTACGTGTGCCCATCAAAAAGGATAGCGGAGAACGGCCGACGGATAACGTTCTTATTCCCATTCGCCCGCTTTGATCATCTTCTTGATCTTCCGCTTTATAAGATCGCGCTTGAGGGGACTGATATGGCTGATAAATAGAACGCCGTTCAGGTGATCAATTTCATGCTGCATAGCTCGGGCCAGTAGATCTTCTCCAGTCCTCTCGAACCACTCGCCTTCGACGTTCTGTGCGCGCACTGTGACCTTCTTCGCACGCTTAACCTGCTCGCGAAATCCTGGAATGCTGAGGCAGCCCTCTTCGCCAACCTGCTTGCCTTCCTTAAAGATGATTTTAGGATTGATCAGGACGATCTGTTCAGGAGGCGGAGCGCCATCCTCCTTGACGCCGCCAGAAATGTCGATAACGGTAATTTTTTGACTTTCGCCCACCTGAGGGGCGGCGAGCCCGACGCCCTTGGCCGCATACATGGATTCGAACATGTCCTGCACGAAATCGCGCAACTCCTGGGTGCCGAACTGCTCAACCTTCGCGCCTTCGCGTTCGAGGACCGGGTCGCCGTATTTGACAATCTTTCGAATCATAAGATAAACAGGCTGGAATGTGTTGGACTTGCTCAATAGCTGGTCACTTGAGCCATGTAACCACTATAATTGCGTTTTGTCTCACACAGCGAGTCGCCGCCGAATTTTTCGACGAAAGCCTCTGCCAGGACAATTGCCACCATGGCCTCACCGATCACTCCAGCGGCCGGAACTACACAGACATCAGAGCGCTCATACGCTGCCAGCGCCGAATCGCGGGTCACGAGATCTACGGACTCGAGAGGACGCCTGAGAGTGGAGATCGGCTTCAAAAAGCCTCTCACCCGCAGTTCCTGCCCATTAGTCATGCCCCCTTCAATCCCGCCCGCACGGTTATCTCCGCGGAAGAAACGGCGCTCCTCTTTTCGGTAGTGAATCGTATCCTGCACTTTCGATCCAAAGCTCTGCGAGCCCTCTTCCGCCTCACCAATTTCCACGCCTTTGACCGCCTGCATGGAGACAATCGCCTGCGCCAGTCTGCCGTCCAATCGGGAGTCCCATGTGATGTGGGACCCGAGCCCGATCGGCAGACCATGGGCCACAACCTCGAAGACGCCACCCACGGTGTCCCCGGTACGGTACACTTCGTCGACAACCGTTTTCATTTTGGCTTCTTCGGAAGGGTCGACGCAACCGAGGAGAATTTCACTCCGGTGGTTCAGCTCCACAATCTCTTCCCAGGAAGCGCGCCTCTGCATACGCTGAGAGCCAACGGCGATGACGTGGCTTAACACCTCGACGCCGAACTGGACCAGGTACTGTTTGCAAAGCGCGCCGACAGCAACCCGTGCGGTCGTTTCACGAGCACTCGCCCGCTCTAGAATATAACGGGCCTCGGGGAAGTTGTATTTGATCGCACCAGCAAGATCCGCATGACCGGGTCGGGGTCGGGTGACAGCCTTGTGTTTAGCGGAATCGCCCTCCTCGACGGGCAGAGACTCGGTCCAGTTTTTCCAGTCAGAGTTGCGGATGATTACGCCGATAGGAGATCCGATGGTGTGGCCATGACGCATACCGGTCACGATTTCGGCACGATCGGTTTCGATTTTCATGCGACCGCCACGCCCAAATCCTTGCTGCCGACGCCACAATTCGTGATTGATCACGTCGAGGGAAATAGGTATGCCGGCGGGAAGTCCGGTAAGCGTAGCAAGGAGACACTCGCCGTGCGACTCGCCGGCTGTTTCGAAGCGGAACATGTAGGTGAATTCCCATCGTAACAAACTCGTTGCAACGATCCGGGTGCGCTTCGACTACTTGCGGTCGCGGTACGGTGCCTACGCGGTTTCTTTCAACGCTGGTTCCGGGGTGGCCTTACCGTTAACGGTCGACTCCGTTCGCCGGACGATATCGATACTGCCTTTGAAATACGCGCCATCCTCAATAACAATTCCGGCCGCTTTGATGTCTCCAACCAATTCGCCGCCTTTGCGGATGGATATCTTTTCCACCGTCTCCACATCACCGTCGATTCGTCCCATGACCTCAACTTCGCGGGCTTTCGCTCCGGCGTTGGCTTTTCCGTTAGGCCCGATGGTGAGCCGGCAATTCTCCACCTCGAGAGTCCCGCGAACTTCGCCGTCGACATACAGATCTTCGCTGCTCTTAATCGTGCCAACCACGACCATATTAGGACCTATCACCGCCATATGCGGCGTCGCACCAGAGCTTTTAAAGGGAGCTGGAGGCGGCGTCATAACGGTTGGCTTTGGAGATAATTTTCGTTCTTCCCACATAGGCCCTCCAAGGAGCAATTCCGTGTCCACTTAAGAAGCCCGAAATAGTGTCACCCCATCCGGCCGGCAAGTGCTCCCGGATATTGTCTCCAGTAAAATCTACTCCGAAATCGGGTGCTTCGAAAGTCAGATTTACTGTTTCGATTTAGGTTGAGTAACGCGCAGCTCCCATCATGCCAAATGCAGGTGGAGAACAGAAAGGGCGGGCGGATTCGCGCGGCGCGTGAAATCGAGAGAGATGGTTCCCATGAAAAGATCGCTTGTCTCTGTGGCGGCGTTAGTCGTCCTTCTCGGCTGCCTCGCGCTATCGCAAACGCCCACCGGCCCGAAACACCATGTGGTCTTCCAACTGAGTGAGGAAAGTGGACCCGCTTGGGGTGCGCTCATTGTTCACGTGAACAATACCATGAAGGGCCTCGCCGAAGACGGTGGCTCCGAAGTTGAGGTAGTATTTTATGGCCCCGGAGTCCTGATGCTGAAAAAGTCCAATAGTGAGTTCGAAGAGCGTCTCAAACAACTCTCCAAGAGCGGGGTCAAGCTGATTGCCTGCCGGAATGCCATGAATAATCGGAATCTGAAAACCGAAGACCTCTTCGCCTTCTCGGGCGAAGCTGGTTCCGGTATCGCCGAAATTGTGCGCAAACAGGAAGCCGGCTGGGCTTACATCCATTGACGGGCGTGGAAGTTGCGATAAACAGCAAGATTAGAATCTGAAGCCCTGAAGCGGCTTGACAGTCGCTGCCTTTGTCATCGCCAGCCGGTCAACCTATAATCCTTTGCGGATAGGCGGAGGCCTCGCGGCGCCTCCCCGCCCAGACGACCGTACATGCGAGTCAGCATGCCGCGGTTTGTTACCTGAGGCTGTGACGGCCGAAGATTCGTTTCGCCTTTCGCCAATGGAGGCTTCGCCGCTCCCAGATTACTTTCGGGCTTCACCCTATCCATTCCCGGCAAGTTCCGCTAACGGATTGGCTGGCGCATGGCTGTCCGTGAGAGGCGGGCATTGCTGTTCACGACCACAATTCGAGCTTCCATCCGCTGCCGGAATAATATGCCCTCTACCGGGACGTCAAAGCATCTTGTGATACTCAGTCACCATTCCGCGACGCACAACAGATCTCCCGAGGTAAATCCGACCACCTTCCATGCGCAACCGCAGATTTTACAACCGTTCCCCTGGTATTGCGCAGACGACCAACGAATACTGACAAGAGTGAATACACCTTGGCTATGGTGCTGCCGGAACGTATTGTACGAAACCGAGAGAAAGAGAAAGCGAAGGCCACCAACTTCCCACGCGACCCATAGAACCTAGGCCAGTTATCGATTGAATTCCGCGTCGTCTTCAAGCTGCTCACGATAATGGGCTTTTCGTCCACTTTCACTGTTTCGAGGACTCGAGATAGCAGACCCATTTCGGGGTAGATCGACCAATAGATACATCCTAAAGGTGATCTGGCAGGGCCGGCTTGGCGTGTGTTCAAATCCACAGTAATGACTTTTGCGCAGTTTCCGTTCACGTTTATTTTGCCGAAGCTCGAAACGCCGAAGACCAGGCTGCTCGCTCTAGCAGCGCTATTGTGCGCCGTCTCCTCGATGCCCGCGAGCGCCAGCAACCTCATTCAAAACTCTACCTTCACCAGCTTGACCAACGGTTACGGTGAGTTGGTGGTTCAGTCGAACGGCACGAACGTAACGACCGGAACTTACATCACACAAGCAACCTCATGGTACGTCAACTACAATTCCGCGCAGACCCAAACAACGGGCGGAGATAGCTACCCGTTCCTCTTTGTGGATTCACCCTCGGGGATTGACACAACCGGTGAGGGCTTCGGGGATGCTTGGGACAATGGGCTTCGCTACATCTGGGGACCTAAGGACGATCCAACAACGGGTACACCGGTACCGATCCCGCGGGCGGTAATATCCTTGTTATGGATGCCGATTTCCACCCACAGGCCATCTATCAGAACATCAGTGGCCTGGTCGTCGGAACGACTTATTCCCTGTCGGTGAACTGGGCCGCTGCTCAGTGGTCGCTCAATTCCGGGGCCACGACTGAAAAGCTGACGCTCACTTTAGGCGATCAAACCTTCAACACCTCGACCTATAATCTGGCGAGCGAGGGCTTCAGCGGCTGGATGACGACTAGTTGGAGCTTTGTCTGGGATGGTTCATCGAACATCTTCAGTATGCTGGCGAGTGGCGGGCCATCCGGGATGCCACCAATCGTTCTGGTGGACAGCGTCGTATTGACCACGCCAGAGCCTTCCACCTGGAGTCTGCTTCTGACCGGAGCGGTCGGCCTCGGTGCTTTTAGCCTGATCGCCTCGTCCCGCCGGCGTGTACGGAAGGTCCCACACATCCGTCAGACAGGCCATAATATCAGCCAGATCGTCTGATTTCATCCGGCTCAACGGGTCGGGGCCGGCGAGGTAATCCAGTTGACGTTTACAACTTTACATTCGAAAGACTCCCGAAATTAGCTCAGGGCAAGACAATGGTGATCGGGGAAATCGCTTCCAGGTTGCGACTTTCCATACTACCTGTGGCTGATGGGCATTGAGAATGACACGCCTTGGCGCATGAGCGCACGACACGGGCCATCCAAAGGCAAGGACGCTGCGCCGACTACTACAATAGTCAGAAGTTGGCGAAGCTAGAGCCAGGAGATTTCTGATTGCGGTTGGCGATTGAAGCGAAAGATTCCGGGCATCGCCTCTATGTCGGCATATTTCTCATTACGCTGGCATTTTTTTGTGCCGCGGTGATGAGCACTCTCAGTAAGGCGGCGACGGGCACGCCTCCCCTCGTGATCTTGTTCCTGCAGTACAGCATCAGCCTGCTTGTCTTCATCCCATCAGCCGCCAGCGCCGGCAGGGCGTCCCTGAAAACCGAACATTTTTGGCTGCAGCTGTTCCGAAGCGCAGCGGGAGCTGTTTGTCAACTGTTGTTCTTCATGGCTGTAAGATCAACGCCGTTGCTGGATTCGGTGCTTCTGTCAAACGCGGCACCGTTATTTATCCCGCTGGTCGTTTATGTTTGGTTTGGCAGGGCCGTGCGCGCACCTGTGTGGGTGAGCCTGGTCATCGGCCTCGCCGGAATTATTTTGATCATCAAACCAGGACCACAGATGTTTCACAACCCCGCGTCGCTGCTCGCCTTGGCCTCAGGATTCTTTTCGGCCCTAGCGCTTGTCGCAACCAACAAATTGACGGAGACTGAGCCACCCGCGCGAATTCTTTTGTATAATTTTGGGCTTTCGACTCTGCTTTTGGCACCGCTGTGCCTAAGGACCTGGACGGCACTTACCGGCAAACAATGGCTACTTCTAATAGGTGTCGGTCTTTTTTATGCAATGACTCAGTACCTCATCATTCAGGCCTACCGGTATGCCAGCGCCGCCGAACTTTCTCCGTTCAACTATACCGTCGTGATTTTCTCCGGGCTGCTAGGTTGGTGGAGTTTCGGCAATGTTCCGGATGTTATGGCGATTGTTGGGACGGTACTCATTTGCAGCGGGGGAATCCTAAGCATCGTTGCCGGACACTCCGAGGGGCTGGGACATGCTTTCGGAAGCGGACACTGGCAGTTACGCTGGAAGCTGCCACGTCAGGGCATTGCGCCGTGACGTGATTTCTCGGGCGGCACAGATATAAGTATTTGTGCCTACGAGTTCACTTCCTATTCGGATTCGCATTCAGTTTCGGTTTATGTCGCGACGCCGACCACGTCCCGAAAATACATATGTATTCTATGTTCGATACTGCCAAGAGTTCTCACTCTTTTGCGCGCGTTGGCGGCGATTATTCTCCCTGAGAACCATGAGCCATCTCGTGCTGGCTCATGACCCATTGGATCGCATGTTGGAGCAATGCCCTCGAGTTCGTCAGTCCCATCTTCTCTTTGATGTGGGACTGGTACGTCTCAATGGTCTTTACGCTCAACAGGAGTTCGCCGGCAATCTGTCGCGTCGAAAAGCCTTGCCCGATCAGCCGGAAAACTTGTAGCTCCCGGTCGGTCAATTTATCCGTCCCGGAGTGCGATTTAGCCGCACCAGGAGACAACACTTGAGTCAGCATTTTTTTAGCAACACGATCGCTGACATAGACATCACCTCCCAGAATTCGTCGCACTGCAATCAGGATTTTCTCCGTTGCCTCCTGCTTCATGATGTAACCATTGGCCCCGGCTCTGAGTACCCGAACCGCGTGGACCATCTCGTCGTAAATCGAAAGCACAAGAACGGGCACTTTGATGCCGGCTTGTCGAATCCCCTTTAAAACTTCGACGCCGCCGGCACCTTTCATCGACATGTCCAAAACTACGATGTCCGGACAGAGAGCCATGACTGAATCAAAGGCCGAACTTGCATCATCTGCCTCGCCACAGATTTGCATATCGGGTTCCTGTTCGATGATTCTTGACAAGCCGCCGCGGACAATCGGATGATCGTCTACCAAGAGAATCCTGGCGTGTTGATTTGTAATACGAACCTCGCTAGTTCAAAGGCCTAACGGCCTATTATCAAAAGGCTTGATCGACGTACTCAATACGGAGAGCATGAATGTTGGGACTTCTCGGAAGAGACCCGTCATGAGTGAATGCAAATAAGACGGTCGACATGCAGGATCTTTGCGGCCGGCTGACTGGCTGCAAGACACGGAAAATTTGCAGTCTATCACCAGGACGAGGCCGGCACCAAACAGACACAATTTTCGTCCAATCAAAACTATAGTACTTAATATCACCCACAATTGCAAGAAGCCATACTCAATTCGAAAAATAGCGGATACATAAAGTTGCATTTGCCAAGCATTAGCGCGTTGTCGGCCGATTTTCCAGGTGCAGGACTGGTAACACGACGCCTGGATCGACGGGCGTTGCGGTCGCTATACAGAATCTAGAGAAGCAGCGACGGAAATCAGATGGCTTGAGTGCAACGCCCCAGAGTCTCCCGATCTACCGTGTAGGACGTAGACTCGCCAGACGCTAAGAACCTTACCGATGCACGGCGCGTTGCCTCCACCCCAACAATTTCAGATCCAACCGGAAAAAATACCATCGTAGTTTTACGCAGAGCCATAAATTCTTTCGTGACGATTAGCGCCGCCGGACTCATTTGAGACATAGTGGCTTCCTTGATTTTCATTGTCAAAAATGATTTACGGCGGACACCTCGATTCAGATGAGTATCTTTTGGTTGACGCTCGCGCGCTGGAGTCGAAGCTAAGGAGGCAGGACGAAACATAATCGAATCCGCGTAAACCTGCTCCGCACCTTTCAGGTCTATGATGAGCATGACCCTTCCTATGAAATTCTTTGCCAACCCGATTTCCTCGATACTGGCTGTTGGCTTACCGTTATTGACATGCTCATTGGTTGCCCAAAACGAAGCTGGAACGCAGGCGCAAGAAGTAAAGCGAATTGAGGTGATCTTCTCCGGGGGCCATGAGACCGACACACGCGATCACGGAAGACCGGACGTGCTGATCGCCGCTGCGATGGGCGTTCCTACCGAAGTGTTTCGAGAAGCATTCAGTCACGTTACTCCAGCCGGCCCGGGGCGCTCGCCTGAACCGGAAGAAGCGCGGCGAAACAAAGCAGCACTGATGCGAGTTCTGGGACCCTATGGCATCACGAGCGATCGGGTAAATGAGGTTTCAAACTACTATCGATACAACCGACCCCTCGGCCAGTTGGTTTGGCGGAGCAAACCGGCCAGCGCGTATGCGACGGTTCGAAACGGAGTGGTTGAGGGGTTCACGATCACCGATGGCGGTTCCGGCTATAGCTCTGCGCCTCAGGTCTCGCTTGCTGAAATGCCGGAGGTGAAGGCGTCAGCAGTCCTGTCCTTCGGAACGGATTTCTCAAAGAACGGGTCTGTCAAGGAAATCGCAATCGCCAAGGAGAAGTGAAATGAAGTGAAGGGCCGCGGCGCTAGCTTCGGCTTACCGCTTTCATGCGGCCATATAACTCTGCTACTACTCGAACCGCGGCTTCCGCCGCAGCCCTATCGGGTTGCTCGTTGGCGTCGTTGTAGCCCTCCATCTCACCCTTGCCGCCGGCCTGCACGACGATGCCATCGCGCCGCGACAGGATGTTCACATTCTTGTAAAGTACGCCGTAATTCACTTCGGGCTGAGGGATCAACCACGCGATCTGACCTCGCACCGGCACAACCGACTCATCCCGCCACAAGTCCCGGGCGCCGTAGCCGGTGGCGTTGATAACCACCTTTTGAGGCAAACGACTCAACTCAGACGGCGAGTGAAACTCGATTCGTTCGATTTTTCCGCCCTCTACCAAGAAGTCATTGACCAGTTGTCGCGAGTAGCCCGCAATGTTGAAGGTGAGACTTGAACTGCGGCGGGCATAAAGAGTTGGAAACGGATGACTTCCTGGCGGCAGATCATGGGGGTGGGGTGTCAGATCGACGACGCGATCCTGGTAGCGAGCAAAGCCTAACGTGTCAGTATGCGGTTGGCCGGCCGGCTCTTCACCGTGGGCCACATCTGAAAGGGAGTAACGATCGGTCCATTCCACGGGATTTCCGGCCAATCCCAAATAACTTTCATACATATGAAAAGAGCTGCGGCACATCCTTTCCCAGAGCGCCGGGAAATCAGGTGATACCGAGTTCGTAAGCGCGATTCGAGAGTCGGGCGTCCATGACCCGGTTGCTCGCGCAGACCGCACTTCCGGTGGGCGCTCCTTGGCATAGATCGTCACCTTCGCCCCTGCTCGTTGCAACAGAATCGCCGAGGTCAACCCCAGTGCGCCACATCCCACGACGGCTATATCCCGCTCGCCTCCCGCCATCGCTTTCTCAACCGCAATACTGCTTGATCCCCACGACAAAGACCAACCGCTACCGCCGTGGCCATAGTTGTGCACCACAGTTTTATCGCCGACACGTTCTACATCAAGCCGCGGCCCTGCTGCACGGAAGGGACGGAGGCATACGGTAACGCGAAAGATCCGATCCAATTCCGCGCGGATAGGCAGGATGGGGGGCAGCCTATCGTAAGGAACGGAAATCAGAGGGCTCTTGGCTATTCTGTTCTGGCGCGCGCAGCTGGTCAGGCCCAGCATGATACCGCCGGCCAGAAAGTTACGTCTATTCATCAGGCTCCTTTCAGAAATGACTACTGATCCAGGCCGGGCCCGCAGTGTCGCCGACCCTCGGTAGGAAACAATTTAGCAGATCCGGGCGGGAGGGGGATGAAGAACTACGCATTATCCATCTATGGGGATCGAAGCGGGACCGGAGTACAATGCCCAAGCTGTGGCTAAATCCTGGACAATATGTCCAAGAGACTTATAGACGGTAACCTCCTCCTCCGATCGCCGACCTTCTATTCGCCCCGCCAGTATCTGACCAATCTCCGCGACGATATGGTTGTCACCGATGACTCCCGCTTCCTTGGCTCTTAGGAACTCCGCGCCTTGCTTCAGGACTCCCTCCCGGCTGTCAGCCACGAAGCGCGAACGGACGACTAACTCAGTGTCCACTTCCACCGGTCCCGCGTAGCCGGAGCCCACCAGGTTCAAGTGCGTACCAGGACGCACCCACTCGCCTTTCAAGATCGGCTCTGCTGCCGAGGTAACCGTACAAACTATGTCAGCTCGCGCGACGGCCTCTTTCACGTCTCCTGCGGCGCTAACCGGAAGGGCAAGTTCGGCTTGCAACCTTGCAGCGAAAGCACTGGCGCGCTCCGGTGAACGTCCCCAAACCACTATGGAATCAAGGCTGCGCACCTTCGCAATGGCCCGCGCGTGGGTCGAGGCCTGTTCACCGTAGCCCAGGATCGTCAGCCTGCGTGCAGACTGCCGCGCCAATGCGCTGGTCGCGACCGCACTGGCCGCCGCCGTCCGGATGGCGGTGATCTCGCCGGCATGCACAACACACACGGGCGCGCCGGTCTCGGGGTCGAATAAAACTACTAGCCCTTGGTGCGACTGTTTTCCTTTAGCGAAGTTCTCATGAAATACGCTAATCAACTTCGCGCCAAATGGCCCGTGGGAACCCATGGCGCCTGGCATGACACCGAACATGCGGGCATTGGACAGCGGGATGATCGATCTCAGAAGTTGCAGCGTCCGGCCTTCAGACAAGGCGATCATGGCATCGCGTACGATTGGAATGCACAGATCGTAAGTAAGGCGATGGGCTACTTCCTCGCGGTCTATAAAGCGCATCAGAGGATTCCTTTGGCTTTCTCTGTTTCAGCGAACGCCACGCCGGGCAACCGGCCCAAGATATCATTTGAGGTTATCACTGGTTTGGTAAACCACCGGGCTCAGGTCACCTCACGCCGACGGCATGAACCTTTTTGAAAACCGAAAAGGTGGCTGCAACGTTATAGCGGGCTTAGTAGTTAAGCACTCAGGTCGCGCAACGTCTTCTCAACGGTGTGGGAGATCTCAAAAAGCTTTACAGATATCGCAGACGCTCGACCGAGGTCGTACTGCGCGGGCAGGATCGGGCGGAGTAACCGGCAGCCGCTCCGCGCTGAATTGTCCCACGGAAGCAATCCACAGGCAAAGAGATTCAGTAAAGGTTTGAATCTCCGAAACGGGTGCTGCGCCAGCCAGACCACGGACGGCGATGGCCTGCCTGACGTTTTATGATGCATGCCTCAAGCAAGCTTTTTTGTAACGTCGAGGCAACGGTCTATTTCGTCACGGTTATTGAATAATGCGGGAGCCACGCGTACATGCGGGCCACGCACAGTCACATCGATTCTCGCGGCCCGAAACGCAGCACGGAAGTCCTCGGGCGGCCGATTGCAATCGAAGGTCACGATGGAAGAACGATTTCCGGGCGGAGTAAACATTTTATAGCCCTGTTTTAGGAACCCTTCATAGAGATGCTGCGCCAGCCCAACGGTGTGTTCCTCGATCCGCGCGATTCCAACTTTCTCCAGATAGGAGAGGCTTGCCTGTAATTGTGCGACCGCGCCGAAAGACCGGCTGGTACCCTCGAATTTCCTGGCGGTTTTCAAGAGCTGGTAACGATAATCGGGCTCTGCGCGAGCCACCGAAAACTCACCGATGCGATCGGACTGGATGCGGTCGATCACCTCGCGGCTCACAAAAAACGGCGCCACGCCAAACTCCGACATCAACCATTTGTACGAACCGGAGCAAAGCGCATCGACGCCGGCGGCGCGAACATCGAGATCGATCATGCCCGCGGCCTGAACAGCGTCGGCGTAGAATAGTGCCCCTTTGGCGTGGGCCAGATCCGCAATGGGGCGCATTTCGTGCCGGAATCCATTCTGATTCGAAACCCAAGCGACGGAGACGATGCGAGTTCGCTTATCGATGTGCGGCTCGAAATCGCTCCGCCGTAACTGAACCATTGCGATTTTTCACGATCCGTAACTCGATCCCGCGGGACGCCTCCAGAGCGCGATAGAGAACGAATTCCGTGGAGTAATGCAAGTCGTCAACTACCACGTTGTCGCCCGCCCTGAGGCCGATGCCGTTGGCGATGACATTTTCGCCGTCACCTGTGGAGAAGAGAAGACCGATCTCATCGGGCATCGCGTGGATCAAGCGAGCGAACTGACCACGAACGTTATCGGCAATGCCCATCAGAGATCCCAGTTGCATGGACCCGGCGCTCTTGTTTTCGGTATGCGCCCTACTTGCGGCGATCACCTCGCGGTGGACGGGAGCGATAAAGGCAGAGTTCAGGTAGATGCGTTCGGCTACGAGAGGAAAGTCTCCGCGCACTCCGAGCGGATCGCGCCGCGCATCGGGCGTTGCACCCTTCACACAAGCCGGGTGTAGCGCCGCGGCGGCGCTGGTGGCAGCGGCAGCGACAAATGAACGACGATCGATTGACATATCCTGCAACCTCCAGAGTTGACGTACACCGGGATATCCGGATTGAAGACCGCAGCTTCCACTCACAACATCAGGGTTGCGATTGATAACATTGTTGCCATCGACTGCGGGAAATTGCAAGCGTCCGGTGTGGACGCGTCAGTTGCCATGCTCGACACATCGAATCGCTGCTGCTGCAGTCGGACAGACGGACCACGGAATACTATGATCTGCTGGACGGTGGCGCGCGAGGGTGTGCAGACGCAGGTCACAAGTAGGTCTTAAGTGTGAGGCTTAAATTTGAAGATTGTTACCTACAACATCAACAACATCAACAAACGCCTGAACAATCTGACAGCCTGGCTCACCCAGGCGCAACCAGACATCGTTTGCCTGCAAGAGATCAAGGCCGAACAGGGTAAGTTTCCGGCAAAAACACTGCGTAACCTGGGTTACCATGCGGTCTGGCAGGGAGAACGTTCCTGGAACGGAGTGGCGATCCTGGCGCGAGAATGCGATCCCGTGCTGACTCGAACAAGCCTGCCGGGTGATCCTGAGGATGGCCAGGCGCGCTACATTGAAGCAGCCGTAGATGGGATCCTGTTCGCTTCCCTGTATCTCCCAAATGGCAATCCCCAACCCGGGCCGAAGTTCGACTACAAACTGGCTTGGTTCGAGAGACTGATCGCACACGCCGGCGAACTCCTGACGGCAGGTGTGCCCGTCGCCTTGTGCGGCGATTATAACGTTGTGCCGGCAGCACAGGACATTTATCCGACGCGATCTCTAGACAAGAACGCGTTGATCCAACCTCAAAGCCGGCAGGCGTTCGCCAGACTCCTGTCTCAAGGCTGGACGGATACGCTACGGAAACTGCAACCGGAAGGACCGCTCTGGACGTTCTGGGATTATGAACGAGACCGATGGGCCGCAAATAAGGGCATGCGGCTCGACCATTTGCTACTTTCGCCGGCGCTGCGGGAGCGACTGGTGGGTGGCGGTGTAGACCGCGAGACGCGCGGTGCGGAAAACTCGAGCGACCACGCTCCGGCGTGGATCGTGTTGGACCTTTGAAGGACTGCGAGGGCACTGGCTATGGCGCTGACGGTAGCTGAGCTTGCAGTCGGATGTCGCGCGAGGAGGATCCCACCATTATCTGGTAAGGCCCGGGCATGGTCAGCCAGGAATGGCTCGTAACACTCCAATAAGAGAAAGCTTCCGGATCCAATATAAGGTGAACATGCCCGGTCTGGCCCGGTTGCAACATGAGCTTTTGGAAACCTTTCAATTGCTTCGGTGGTTCCGGCACGACCGTCCCGGAGAGACCCACATAAACCTGCGCCACTTCCGCACCTGCGACGCTGCCGGAATTCGTCACGTCAAAATCGACTGTCTGGCCAGTAAACGCGAGATTCGCATAGGTGAACGACGTATAAGAAAGGCCATATCCGAACTCAAACAGAGGCGCGATATTATTTGCGTCGAAGTAGCGATAACCGACAAATACGCCCTCTGAATAGGTGGCGACACTATTCACTCCGGGATACTGGGCTGGCGTATTGGCGGGAAGATCCGACACGTTTACCGGAAAGGTCAAGGGCAGTTTGCCTGAAGGATTCACGTCGCCAAACAGCACAGCCGCGACGGCGTTGCCATCCTCTTCACCTGGATACCATGCCTCCAGAATCGCAGGTACGCCGGCGACCCACGGCATCAGCACGGCAGAGCCGCTCTTCATCACCACTATCGTATTGGGATTCGCGGCCACTACGGCAGCTACCAGCTGATCCTGATTGCCGCTGAGCGAAATGGGATGATCCGAACCCTCCGCCTCTGTATCCCCGACCATGACGATGGCGACGTCGGCAGACTGCGCCATGGAAGCCGCTTGCGTCAGGTTCGTTGCCGCTCGATAACGATACCTTGACCGAGAGGCCCACCCTGGCCTGTATGCCTGCCATGGGATTAACGGTATATGCGGGCACGACCTGCGAACTGCCTCCTCCTCCCGTCATTGCCGACGTTGCATATGGCCCGATGACGGTAATGGAGTGGAGTTGAGACGCATTCAGAGGAAGAAGATTGCCGGCATTCTTGAGCAGCACCATTCCCTGTTCGGCGATCTGTCGCGCAGTGACTCCGTCGGTCTGGGTTGGCACCGGCTGATTGGTAGGAGGATAGTCGAAGATGCCGAAACGAATCATGGTCGCAAAGCGGCGGATCAACTTGTCCTGGATCACGAACATAGGCACTTGGCCCGCTGTGACGGCGGCTTCGAGAGGGTCTGAGAAATAGATTCCGGTGGGCATCTCCAGATCGAGTCCTGCGAGCGCGGATGCCACAGTGCTGTGGGTAGCGCCGAAATCGGAGGTGACGAAGCCGCTGAACGCCCATTGGTCCTTCAGAAGCTGGTTCAGGAGCAGATCGTTTTCGCAATTGTAGACGCCATTGATCAGGTTATAGGCGCACATTACCGCGCCTGCGTTGCCCTTCGTAACGCTGGTCTCGAACGCCGGCAAATAGATCTCGTGCAGGGTGCGTTCGTCTATGATTTCGTTGATGGTGGTGCGATTGGTCTCTTGATTATTGGCGGCGAAATGTTTGGCTTCGGCGATGACTCCCTGGCCTTGGATGCCTGCAATTTCGGCTGCCGCGATTTGGCCCACCAAGTACGGGTCTTCGCCGAATGCTTCGAATGTGCGGCCGTTCTGCGGCACTCGCGCGATGTTGATGTCCGGCCCTTCAAGGAAGCCGTTAGCGAGCGCCTTGGCTTCGGCACCGATGACCGTCCCATAGAGGTTGGCGAGGGTAGTGTCCCATGACGCCGCCAGCGAAATGGGCGCGGGGAGGGCCGTGGCCAAGCCCTGGTGTCCCGGTCCGCCATTCGTTGCTCCCGCTGGACCGTTGGTAATGTTGAGCGCTGGAATGCCAAGCCGCGGCACGCCCGGTACGACGCGATAATCGTTCGTGTCCTCGATACCGTGTAGTTCCTGGATCATTTCATCAAGCGTCATCTGGCTGACGATCTGTGTGGCGCGAACCGTGGCAGACTGAACGCCAATGTCGACCGTGACGATGTTGGCAGGCTGGGCATCGACAGTCACCGCTATGCTCACCTGGCCGGCCTGGGCAAGAAACGACGGAATAATGACATTGACTTGATCAAGGCCAAAGAACCCGGGAGTGGGACCGGCATAGAGCACTTGCGCGGGAATTATCCCGCCGAGAAGGCAAGTGACATTCGCAACGCTACTGCGGCCACGGATACCGGTGCCGAAGAGAACGAGAGCCGCCTGAACGCCGGCTGGTCCGAGTTTGATTAAACTACCTTCTCCCACGTTGATCGTGGTAACATTCTGGCTCCCGTCCGCCGCTGTCATGACGAGTTCCGCTGCTGAGAACAGGCCCGGCGCGACTGGCGCGATATTCACGCTAGTCTGCGAAACCGTGCCATCGCCGCTGGTAACGGCAATGCTCGCGACGCCGAGCGCCGTTCCGGCCGGTATTTCGAAATTGACCTGCAGCGGCGAAATGTAAAGCTGGATACCGGGCCGAACGACACCTGCGCTGTCGGTGACCACAATCAGTGTGTCGCTGCTCCCTTGCTTGAGCGCGAGATCCCGTCCATAAGCCGAAACGATCATCTCGGGTGCGAAAGGCCCGCTCAAAGGTCGAGCCGCTGAGACAACAGTGAGCGTCCCGGCCTTCTGAATATCCGGGTTCGTCAATAAGACGGCGCAGCCGAAGAGCAAGGAACGCAACAAGACCATGTTCCCTCCGTAACCCAACGTTACCACCAACGAACGACGACGCTACTGGCTCCTAGCTGCTTCTAGAATCGGAACTTCAGTCCTACTTCCACAATGCGCATGGGCTGCACGTTGGTGAGATTGGAATAACCGACACCGGTCCGGTACTGATTGAATGCGGTCGTAGGATTGGTATTGGCCGCGAGACGCGATACTATCTGCTGCGGAGTATTGTAGACCAGGAAACCGTTCGAGTAAGACGGTCCCTGCGCTTTGTAGGTAATGCTGGAATTGATGGTCGTGCGCCGCACGTCATTGAAAGCATTATAGGCGCTGACGCGCAATTCCAGAGTATAGCCTTCACGCACGACGAATTTCTTTGACATCGTCATGTCGTTGCCGAAGGTCCCCGGCTGCGTGATGTAGTTGCGCGGTCCGGTGCCATTACCCGCGGGGAAGATCTGCGGCACCGACAGAGCGCTGGGATTGAAATATTCCGAACTATTGGGCGATGTCAAGTTGCCGGTAATCCCGAGTCGCGGAGTGAAATCCGGAGTTCCCATGAAAACGCTCGGAAGGCTTATGCTGGTTCCGGTATTGGCCTCCTGGACGCTGAACGCCGGCGACACAGGCAAGCCGCCGAAGAATGTGAGATGGTGCGCGAACTGCCATCCGTCCATCGCCGACCGCGCCACGATGTTGTGCCAGCCTAGCCAACGCGAAGCGAAGTTCGGCAGCTGGTAGATATAGTTAATAGCCAGGTTATTGGTGCGCATCGCCGAGGAAGGGTAGCCGGAGTATTCTTTCCAGAAGTAAGAATACAGACCCGCATTCTCCACTCCACTGATCAAGCGATTGCCGCTATAGGAAGCCTGGAAGGAGAGACCATTTCCAAAGCGTTTTTGCACGCTGACCTGCAGTGAATCGAAGCGGTTGTTGCCTACGTTGGCCGTGTCGTTGATGGTGTTAAAGCCCTGATAGGGGCGCATGACCAACGCATTCATAGCGTTGCTGCCCGGCAACGGTCCGGGATTAGAAGCAGTAATGGGACCGTAGAAGTTATAACCAGCGTTGGTCGAATCGACATAAGCCGGATTAAAGGCCGTCCCTGGCAAGATGGTATTGAGATTGAACTCCACCGCCTGATGGCGCTGCAAATTGCCCACATAGGCAACATCGATCACCATCTTGAAGGGAATCTCTCGCTGCACGGAGAGGCTGTAGTCATACACGGTCTGCGGATGCCGCGTGGAAGGATCGCGGGCGGTAACGGTGGATGGCGGTGAGATGCGCGCCACGCTGGAACCGCCGGATAGTGTAGAGAGGCTGGTCTGCAGATAATCGACTTGTCGAGCGGTGCCGTTTTCGAAATTGACAACAGTGTCACCGATAACGTTACGGTTGTATGCCCAACCGAATCCTCCCCGGATCACCATCTTAGAATCAAACTCGGGTGACCAGGCAAAACCTCCGCGCGGAGCCACCATGACGGAAGGCGGGCTGAAGAATCCTGCGTTGCCCACACCAGCCGAACCGAGCGGAACCAACCCGTTGGTCAAACTTCCCGAACCCGGCACGAGCGAGTAGAGCAGGATTGACGACACATTCGCGCTTAAGGGATTGTTGGGAAAAGCCGGGTCGATCACCTGGTTCTTGTTGGCCGGATTGGGGATATAGTAGCGCGGCGCGTTGGCCGGGTTATACTCCCACGGCAGGAACACGGCGTCCTTACTGCCCGCGGGGTTAACGTCGGCCTCGGCAGGCATGTGATACAGGCGCAATCCATAGTTGAGGGTCAGGCCGCGGCTGACGCGCCAGGAATCCTGCGCAAACAATTGAAAGTCCTTGAAACCGGAGTTCTCATAGTCGATCGAGGAAATCTGGGTATATTCATTTAGCGCTCCCACGAGCGTATTCGCCGGCCCGTAATTCATGTCGAACGGGCTGTGACTGGGGCTGAAGTCGTACGTCCCCTTGTCATTGGCGGAGTTGATCTGCTGCTTGGTGTCGATCAGGTACTGGCCGCCGAACTTGTAGGTGTGCGTCCCTTTGGTCCAAGTGAGGGTGCTCGATGCTTGCCATTCATTGGCATCAGCGAACGCGGGCAGCCGGTTGAAGCTGAAAGTGGGGTAAGTGCCGCCGACATTGATGCCGGGCAGAATGTCATTCGTCGCTTTGAAAATGCTAGGCAGTCCGGTGAGGCCTAGCTTAGCGGTATCCACTGCGGAGGGATCCGTCGGGGTGACACTGACGTAGTCATAACTCCAGGAGAAGAAGCTCTCGAGCACCATCGTCGACGAAAAGGTGTGGGTGATGTTGCCGGCCGCGGCGCGATCGGGACGATACTGATTCATCAAATTGAATGGCAGCGGGGCGCTGGTATTATAAGTCCCCAGTTGGGTGTTGGTGCTGCCGTCATTGGAGTAGCGGAGATACATTCGGGTGGAATTACTGATGTTGTAATCCACTTTGGCTACCTGTGAGAGCCGCGGAAGGATGGTCTGGTAAATCAAGTTGTAATTGGCGCTCGGATTGTTGGGATTGTTGGGTAGCGGATAGAGATTCAAGATCGCCTGGCCGAGCGGATTGATCATCGATTGCGGAATGGTCAGGTTAGGGAGCGGAACTGCGGCGCCATTATATTGCGAACCCGGCTCATAAATCGTGGGATGCTGCCCAAGAGTGTTCACCGTCTGAGAAAAGTTGCCTTGCCGTTCGAGCGCAGTAGGAACCTGTGTCTGGACAATCGAGCCGGGAATGTTCTGTTTGAAATCTTCGAAGTTATAGAAGAAGAAAATCTTGTTCTTCTTCACCGGACCGCCGAGATTGGCGCCGAAATAATTGTAACGATAAATCCGGCTCTAGGCAAACCGGTAAAGTTGTTCGACCACGAGTTAGCGTTCAAATCTTCGTTGCGCAGGTTATCGAACGCCACTCCGTGAAATCGCGTTGGTGCCCGATTTTGTCACGATATTGACCACCGCGCCGCTGCGATTGCCGTATTCAGCCGTGAAGTTATTCGTGAGGACCGAAATTTCCTGGATGGATTCGAGGCTTGGCGAAACGGTAACCTTTCCGTCGCTGCCATGGTCGACGATGCTTCCGCCGTCCAGGTTGATCTGCATGGTGCTCTGATGACTTGCCGTTGATGGTGTAATCCTGATAGCCGTAGTAGCCGTATTCGCGGCCGGCGATAGCGGTGTCATCGTTGGCGATGGCGCCCGGGATCATCCCCAGCAGGTTGGCCCAGTTTCGGCCGTTATTGGGAATGTCCGCCACTTGATTCGCCTGGAGCGTGTCGACGCGCTCTCCGGAGTCCTTGATCAACTGCTGGTCGGCGGTCACTGTAACGGACGTGGCGGGACCCGCGCCAACCTCCAGCGAGATTTGTCCTAAATCAAGCTCCTGAAAACCGTTGATGATGATATTGTCGAGGGTTTCTTCCTTGAATCCAGGAGCCTTCACAGTCAGCGTATACTGCCCGGGAACCAGCGCCGGAAGATCGAAAATGCCTTGCGAATTGGAAGATACTTCGCGGGTCGACTTAGTCGAAAGCTGAACTACTTTCACATGCGCACCGGCGATCACCGCTCCGCTGCGATCCGCTACGGTACCGTTGATGGTGCCTAAACCAGCCTGTCCGAATACCCAAAGCGGCAAGGTTAAAAGTAATAGCCCCGCAAACTTAGTCTTCATGTGAGATAACCACCCTTCCCCCTGGGCGTTAACGCTATCACAAGTCACAGTTGACATGCAACCGTAGAGTCAGCTCAACTGACAGCACTAGCGGGCGGCGGCTTCCGTCCCACGAAGAGGAGCAGTGGTCAGGCCTGTGCGGTACGGGGCGATGCCGGGGATGGAGACGGGAAGTTTCCCGGTAATCGGCTCGAGGCCTAGCAAGGCTTTTACAGCTGCAACCTCGGCTGGAGGCACCGTACTGAACGTTGTCATGTAAGCCCTTACATCGGGAAAGCTGCGGACGATGTAAGGATTTCCGACCCCGATCAACGCGACTGGTTTCTTAGTGGCGATGATTTTGTTCAGCAAATCCGGAAAGTCTCCGCCCAGTGCGACGTTGCCGCGATAGGCCGAAAAAGATACCCAAGCTGCGACGACGTAGATATCGCATGGCGCCGCGAGGATGGCGGCGGACGCATCCTTGACCTGGTCGGGTGCAATGGAGAAGAGCGGAGTGCCGGGCGCGAGTTGTCGCAGCTGTTCCCCAAACTGATCGCCTTCCTGGTAATTGTGAGATTCCACCATCGCCACCACGCACGCTTTGACGCCTTTAGCTAAAGGAATCAGATTGCCCTCGTTCCTGACCAGTGTGATCGCATGGGCCGCAATCGCCTCGGCGCGAGCTGCGTTCTCCGGTAGGTTGAGCACGTCCGGGATCTTTTTCAGGTCTACCTGACGTCTGAGATCGAGATCCACCTTGACTTTAGCCTGGAGCAACCGCAGCACGCTGGCCTGAACACGTTTGCGCGAAATTTCATTCCGATTGACAGCAGCGACTACGGCGTTAATCGCGGCCGTCGGATCGCGCGGCATCAGGAGCACGTCGGCGCCGGCTTTGACGGCTCGCACCGAAGCCTCCGCCACGTTGAAGCCTCTCGCGATGCCGCCCATTTCGAGGGCGTCGGTGATGACGACGCCTTTAAAGCCAAGCTGCTCGCGAAGCAGGCCAGTGAGGATGACCGGCGAAAGCGTGGCCGGCAGATCAGGCGCTTCGAGGGCTGGGACAGCGAGGTGGGCCGTCATGATGGAATCTACACCAGCGGCGATGTCCGCACGGAATGGAACAAACTCGATGGTGTCGAGGTGCTGGCGGTCGGAATTGACGGTCGCGAGGTTGACATGAGTGTCCGTTGCCGTATCGCCATGTCCGGGGAAATGTTTGGCGGTAGTGAGAACGTAGTTGGAAACGACAGAGTGAGCGCCCTCAATAAAGGCGCGCGAGAAAATCGCTACGTCGTCAGGATTCTCGCCGAAAGAGCGAATGTTGATGATCGGATTGTCCGGATTGCTGTTGACATCGGCGACCGGATAGAAGACCCAGTTCAGGCCAATCGCGCGGGCTTCGCGAGCGGTAACCTCGCCCTCAAAGCGCGCCGCGGCAGGGTCGCCGCCGGCAGTGAAAGCCATGGCGTGGGGAAACACGGTAGTCGCATCGAGGCGCATAGAAGCGCCACGTTCCAGGTCACCGGAGACCAACAGCGGAACACGTGCGAGAGCCTGCATAGAATTGATGAATTGCGCGGCTTCGAGTGGATCGGCTCGGGCCACAAGCCGGCCTTGAGTTACGTTGACCAGGATCATCCCGCCAACATGCTCGCGCCGGATCAGGTCGGCAATCTTGCGGTACTCGCGGGACCGGGTGTTGAGAGGCCGTCCCGTAAAAGGGATCATAACCATCTGAGCGACCTCATCCCGGAGGGTCATGGTCTTCATCCATCGTTGGATGGCGCGGGCTTCGCGCGAGAGAGGCGGAGTGGGCCGAGCGGTTTTTTTCGCCGGTGGCGCTGCAGCGAATGTTGGCAGGGCCGACAGCAGAAGAATAAATACTGCCATGCAGCCCGGCAGACCGTGCAAACCGATGATCTGCCCGACGAAAGTTTTCATTTAGCCGATGTTGCGCGCCGCAAGAGTCTTGACGCGGGTCTCCTTACGCATGGGCTTGCGTACAGCGCGGCGCGCGAGGAGGCGACGCACCGTGCGGACAAGCGAAGACGCCTCAGTGGCGCTTTTGGCGAGAACCGCATCCGCCCCCGTGGAAAGCTCATCAAGTCCCAATGCGTCGACGAAGCCGGAGAGCAGGATCACGGGCGTGCCGGGACAACGCTCACGCAGGTGGCCGATAAATTTGATCCCGTCCATGCCTCCCATTTTGTAATCGGTTACCACAAGATCGACATGGCGGGTCAACAGGATTTCGAGAGCGGCTTCCGCACTGCTCGCTGTCACGGAATCGAAACCCTGCAGTTTCAAAACATTCTTGCGGGCGACCAATCCGTGCTGATTGTCATCCACCATAAGAATGACGGCAGAGTCATGAAGTTGAAGTTGGCTGGATTTCATTTGGAAGGACCGAGCACGAAGAGTAACAAAGCTGTAATGTGGTGTCAACGAATTTTCATCGTCTTCAAAATGGGCAACTTTCAGTGCTTGACATCATGCGAATCGCTGCTCACGGACTGTGCGCTTTTTCTTCGGCTGACTGGAACTCCGCAGGCAGAGCAGCAGAGCACGCAAATTGGTGATCTGCTTCACCGAGACCGCCGTGTGCCGCCTCTTATTTCTGTCTGGCAATGATCTTGTCCGCAATCTTGTTATAGGTAGCCTGCGGAACCACGCCCTTGCTGACCAACTGCGTTTTGTTGGCGTAGGGTCGGCCGGCGATAATCTTGGCGCTGTATTTGTCACCGATGCCGGGGAGAGCTTTCAATTGGTCCACGGTCGCGGAGTTGATGTCCAGCAGATTGGATGCAGCGGCGGCTTTGGGATCGGCCTTCGCGGCTCCGCCGGTTTGGGATGGCGCACTGGCGGTCATCAACGCAACGGCAACGATCATGATTAGAATCTTGAAGATTTTCATTTGCACAGCTCCTCGGCAAATTGTATCTCAACTGTTATGGGAGAGACGCAGGTTTCGAAGTACCATAGTAAATTCCGTTGAAGAGGAATTTGAAAGTCCCGTGAGGCTGTGCCCGAAAAGTAATTTCCGGTCCGAACAGCATCAACTTCCCCTCGCCGATCGTCGCTTCGGCGATGGCGATTCCGCCGTCCAGGTACTGCTGGCCCCAAGCCCATCCACTCCGCAGCGGCGCAGTACCGGAAAACCATGCCACCGGAGAGATACTTTGAATTCCCGGCGCGGGCGACACTCTATACACAGGATCGTTATCGAAGAAGACGTCTACCGAGTTGGTGAACCCGTACGCCAGCGGGTTGCTGTTGTCCACGGTAGCGCGAAGCACCGCACCGGGAACATAAAACTTATCTCGCGGCAGCGAGTGCTCGGTCCCGTCTGGGCCTCTTTCAGTAAGCGCGTCTTTCACCGGCAAGCCCAGCAGACCGGCGAGACTGGTCGAACCGCCGACCGTCACCACATCACCGCCCGCCTCGATGAACTTTCGGATTTGCGGAATTGTTTTCTCCGGGGTGATCCGGCCGAGCATAGGACGATCCTCTTCAGGAATTGAATCGGAGCGAGGCTGGACGGCGTTGGTTCCGCGGCGCATGCCCGCGGGCGCGCGAACGGCTCCATCCATGAAAATGAGCGTGTCGTAATGAGCAGCGAGATTCCCGTCGTCCAGAGTTTTCGGGAAAACCACTTGGAATGGGAATTCGAAACGTTCAAACAGATAGCGTACCCAACCGGAGGGCATCGATCCGCCATAAAGATCGACGAGTCCGATGCGCACCGGCTTGAGTTTGAGCGCGTCGCCAGCAGGTGCTTTGGCTAATCCGTACGCATTGATACCCAGGTCCTTCGTGCCGGCCTCGAGCACTGCGCGCGCGGTCTGACTTGCGGGGATCCATACGGCTCCAATCTCGGGTTGCTGAGTGCCCGTCCGGACAGGAGACTTCAGCCAGTAGACATCGCAGCCTTGCTTCAGCAGGCGGTTGACAAGAATAAATGAATCATTAATGCGATGACTGATCAGGTAGCCGGAGGGATTGGGAGGACCGGTGATGCCCCCTGCCGGTGTCTTGATTACGTCCGCAAGTTTCTCGAACGGACCGTCGAAGCCATCTAGTATCCGATCGAACTGCACGCCCATCAGGTAAGCCAGGGTATATCCAGTTGCGTCATACGGTGGCACAGGGGGACCGCCGGGATAACGGAAATCGTTGGGATGATCCTGCGGCTCGAACATATCGAGCACATGCGGACGGAAGGCTTGCGCGGTCTTGACGACGTAGGATCCGGCGGGATAATTCTTGCCCGCAACCGTAAAGGCAGAAGTCGCGCGATGAACGCTGATCGCCGCACTTGATGAGAACGTTGATGAACTTGGTCGCAGTGGGAAAATCAGGCTGGTCAGAGGAGAGGATGTAGCCGCGCGGGTCGCGCAACTCGGGCTTGTGGAGAACGGTTTCGTACAGTTCCGGCGAAATGCTCCGGAGGCCTTCGCTACCGGTAAGATTCTCGGCGCCCCCTGGTTCGTCAGATACGTCGGCTGAGTTCTTCGCGGCCGCCAATAACATTGCGATGCGCTTGGGTGTAGTGGTCCAGGAATCGCTGGTGCCGCGCTCGATGGAGTTGCGGCCCATCCGGTAGATGTCGTAGAGGAGTGTCTCCCGGTATTTCGAGGCATAGTCCATTACGGCACGGTTCTCGGTCATCTCATAAGCGATGGACTGGCGATAGTGCCATTCCTGCGGCGCGACAGGGGCAGGAAGATCGCCGGTGGGTAACTGCCGGTCCGGCACCAGAGGGATGCGCATGGGCGTCGGGCTGCCGATAATCTCAGTCAGCAGGCCGATCATGTTGTGGAAGTAAGTGGTGGTGCGCAACCCGCCGTTGTACCAGGTGGAGTAGGTGGATACGCCGCGCATGCCGGAACCGTACTTGCCCTCGGCGATCAGGCGACTGTGCATTGCGGAGCCCAGTTGTTCGATCTGGGTAACGATGAGCGGGTCGTAGTGGTAATTGAAGGGGTCGCGGAAGGGAGGGATGAAGACCACGCCTCCGCGAGGGCCGGTCTGATGATGATTGTAGACGATCTGCGGAAACCACTCGCGGTAGAGAATGCGGTTCATGTTAACAGTTTCGGGGAGGTTGGACATATAGAAGTCGCGATTGTCGTCGTGGCCCGCGTATTTTTCGTATAGGTGTGGAAGGCCGGTGAGGGAGCGGTGCCGGGGGTCGGGATTGCGCATGTACCAGTTGGCAACGAGTTCTTGACCATCGGGATTGGCGTGGACACAGAGGAGGATGATGTCGTTGAGGAAGCGCTGCGTTTCGGCATCATTGCGGCTGAGCATCTGGTATACCCACTCCATGAGTTGCTGGGAACCCACGGTTTCGGAGGCGTGAAGGCCGCCGTCGATCCAGATGATGGCTTTGCCTTCGGCCGCGAGTTGACGAGCAGCATCGTCGGAGAGTCCTTCAGCGTGAGCGAGGCGGCTGGAGATCTGACGGTAGTGATCGAGCTTCTTGAGATTTTCGGGCGAAGAAATCACTGCCATATATTGATGACGGCCTTCGGCGGTGAGGCCGATGTCGACGAGTTTCATGCGATTCGACTCGGCCGCGAGTTTTTTCCACCAGGACTCGAGTTGAGTGTATGTCGCCATCTGGTAATCGTCGCCGACATCGAAGCCGAGAGCCTCTTTGGGCGTGGTTAGATGGGATGGCTGGGCGAGAGCAGTCAAGGCCGCAATGCATATGGCCAGGTACCGCGCGACAATGAGGGGCAAGTGTGTGGGTCGAGGCATGGTGGTATTTTTTCAAGGGTACCAGGAGCGGCGCCGGGGCTTCCGGTTGGCGGAGTTGGTGGCGTAGGATAAACTGGGACGAGTATCATTCTGCTTCGCCCTTCCCCGATCGTCTAACGGTAGGACAGCGGCCTTTGGAGCCGTGAATCGTGGTTCGAATCCATGTCGGGGAGCCACTAATTTTAGGATCAATTAGTTACCGGTCGATTTTGACAGGCTGTAGGCTAGGCTGTACCGATGATCGGTACAATTTGGGGTACGAAGGCTCATCGCGGGCTGGTTCTTTTTAAGCGTCACAACTCCACCTGCGCTGTGAATCGCAGCAAGATTCCTTTGGCAAAACGTCGTTTCTGGATGGATTGTGATTGCCAGATTTGGATAGTCGGAAGGATGCCGACCGGCGAAGTCGTGCCGCGACAGCCCACCGGTTGCACGGATATCAAGAAGGCTGAGGCCGTGCGGGCCGCGCATATCGCGCATTTCACAAAAGCGAAGAAGGCCGATGCAATTCATGGACCGACGATAGCTGAATGCGCCGAGAAGTACCTTGCGTCGCGGCGTCATGAACTCGGCGACAAGACTATCGGGCAGCATAAGCTCATCCTTGATCGGTTAATGAAATTCTGCGAGGCGAATAACGCCTTCTACATGCGGGATCTCACTGTGGACCTCCTGGAGACATTCAAGACCAACGGATTTCCTGAAGAAATGGCGGACACCTCGAAGGCGACTGCCGTGGCGTTGAGCGAGTACATGTAGTTCATGTTGTCGACACCGCTCATTTGTTGCTCCACGGGAGTCGCCACCGATTGCTCGATGGTCTGGGCGTCGGCGCCGACGTAGGTGGCGCTGATTTGGACTTCGGGCGGCGCAATCGCGGGGAACTGGGCTACTGGCAGCACGGCAACCACTACCGCGCCAACGATCACCGTAATGATGGCGATTACGAGCGGATCTGATCGGAGAGTCCCAAGCCGCGGTGGTCGCCGGAGTCTTTGACCCTGTGCCGTGGACGCGCCTATATCATACGCCGATTGGCCGCCTTTAATCCTATGCCATGGACACCCGATTATCGTACGCCTGTTCCTACGGACCTGTTCGCGGCTGTCGATTACCTGAGAAGCAATCACCTGTCTGTATTCACGGAAGAGTGGACACGGTGTAGGGATGTGCAACTCACAGGTCGGTGCAATCGCCCGCGTTTGCCAGAGCGACACTACCCGTTGCACATAGTCTGGCAAGGGCGTGATCTCCACGTCCACGCTTTGGCCATCGATTATCAAAGCCATTCGATGGGGCGGCGGGTGGTGCGGTGGCTCGCCGAGATGCGTGAAAGGTGAAAACGCGAAGTTCGTCAGTAGATATCGGTGCGAGTTTGTCGGCGGCTCCTTGTCGAAGACAGCAATCTTGCCAGGCAGAAAATATATCGAGCCATATCCATCACTGTCGAGAGACAACGGCCTGCCGCCGCGTTCCGCGTCCATGACGACTGTCAAGCCAGCTGCTGTCGTGCCGCGAAAACCAGTGGACCCTCCTGCGTCCAGGAGAGCAAGCAGGTGAAAAGCAAAACCGTTCGGTAGTATGCGGTGGCAGAGAAGCTGTACCATACCGCTTCCGTCCTGGTCTGCCCGAAATTGGCAGGCTATACGCGCCCCGTTCTCGATCGTCAGAGATCCAGCCCCTTCGTAGCTGGCGAGGACGTCCTCACCGCTGAACGCGAAACCTTCCTTAAGACGGACCGGCATGCGCGCATGATAACAGCTTCCACAAATGGCTTCCCCCTCCTCGTAGGCCAGCCCGAAAAGAGTGACGTGGACGCCGTCGCTCGCTAAGCTGCACGGCCTTAACTCATAATCGAAGAGTGCTGCAGGCAAGAATGAGAGCAGTCGCCAGCTTCGGCGACGACCCGACGAAGATTGAAATCGTTCTGCCGCCCGGTGACCCGCAGGTCATGTTAGCGGACGTCGCAACCAAGCCAAATTTCCAGCTGTTCGGTACCGCCTTTTCCTATTCGTATCCTGAAGCGGACGGCGAAGCGGCCTGCTCAGCCGGCGAACACTCTGATCGAGCTGGGCGTTCCGTACTCTTCCACGTCCCAATCAACACGATGATCGGTTTGATAGATGCCACGCCAACCAGCCATCTCGTACTAAAGAAGGTCTGGACCGTTCGCGCGGAGGGTTCGAGCGAGGCCGACTATTTCTCGCCGATCCACGTGCTGTACCACAACAAGACGAGCATCAAAACGCCGAATTTCCCTACTGAACCTAACCTCGGTCCAGAGCCGGTTTGCACCGGCACGAATGTCGAGGCGCTAAAGGACCAGGCAGGTTTGTATCGCTACAGTCTGATTTGGATGTTTTTTGATACCACCTATACGCGCCAGGCGCTGAACTCCGAGGCCGGGGGCCAATCGGCACGATCCGAAGTAATTGCCCGCGCCGTCGCGGCCCTTAATCGGTTTATTGATATCTACCGCGTTGTGACGCGTAGTGCACATATCCAGCGACTCTCAAGCGTACATGTCCGTGACATCTTTTTTCAGGAACACAATATCGGATTCCATGGCGCATCTTTTGGTCACGGCATCGGCACCGGGATCATGAACCGTTCTGGAGACGAGCTGAATGAAATCGCCCGCAAAGCGGCTACTGGGGAGGAAATCCCGCCTTGGGATTTGCTCTTCCTAGACGCTGAAGCGTCACTTGAGACGAACGCATTTACCCTCGCTGTCGTGAACGCTTTCCAGGCACTGGAGCTACGTCTCGAAGACTTTTTGGACACGAAGATGACAGCTCAAGGCCTACCGGCCACCGACATCGAGGAGCGTCTTGGCAGAACCTGGCGAACGAAGGAGCGGCTAAAGGATTTAGTGCCATCGCTCTCCGGACGTCGGCTGATCGACGATGATCCAAAGCTGTGGGATCGCTTCTGCTGGGCCTACGACGACATCCGCAACAAGCTCATTCACGCCGCCCGCGATCTGGACCACGACAAAACCGAACGCGCTGTGGCCGCCTGCCGCGATGTTGGTCGGTGGCTCAACGCGATTGTATGATTCCCGGCTATTCGCAGAAGCCACTCGGATAGTAAGAACAGCTGCTCATCCCAAACTGTAAGATCCTGCCGCGTAAGCACCTGCAGCCATGCGGCCCCTTCCTGGCGGACAGCAAGGGGGTGCGCCTACGTATGCGCCTCCTCGTTTGCTGTTGTCGGGTATCCATGTCTTGCCCTGTGCCGAACAAGGTGCCCGCGGTGGGCGTCGGTTAGCTTCAGTTGGCTGCGTCGATGATCGGGATGAAGAAACAGAGTGACTTTCCAGAACCTGTCCCCGTAGTGACTACAAAACTGTTGCCTTTGGAGGCTTTGGCGACAGCCTGCGCCTGATGCCGATACAAAGTGATCGGAGAACGACCAACGCGAAAGATCTTCGCCGTGTCTGGATGCAAGAATCCCTCTTCCACCAGCGTCTCGACGCTCGCGTCGCGTTCATAGTGGGGATTGATGCTAATCAGTGGCTCGGGCCAAAAGCGCCCGGTTGCGTAAAGAGCGTCGACCTGAGTTCGGATATCTTCAGCCCGAATTTGCGTGAATGATCTTGCAAATCGCTCGTAGTCCCCGATAATTGATTGATCCAAGTCAAAAACGTTCACGCATCGTCCAACACTTTGTGCCACCGAGGGGGCCTATATTCGCCCCTTCAGGCCGTCCTCATGGCACGGCCTCCAGATACCGTCTGCATTAGCATCCCTATGCAGTTTAGATCGCTTCATCGGAACGATGGACAGGACGAAGTTTGTTTACCCTGCTCGGCATAGTCCGACTGAGTCGGCTTTAACAGCCGTCTGCCGCCTGCAGAGTCATGGGCTTCCCAACTCGCCTTGTTGAGGGGTTGCGTTAATCTCGGCCTCCAGTTTTATTAATTCATCAAAAATATCTTGGAATTTGGGAGGTGTACCGAACAGCATGACTTGCATCTCTTCGTAGTCCCGTGCGAGGTCCTCCACATGCGAACGTGCCGTCGGGAGCAGTTTCAACGAGCCCGGAACCGCGAGGTCATACCTAGCCCAGGCGGACGGATAGAACCGCTGCTTGAATGCAACTACGCCCCGTAAGAGCTTGGGATCGGCAAGTGCCGATGCCCTGACACGACTTGCAGCGAGTTTGTAGAGATCGTAGTAGTGTCGCGAATAACGTTGCGGGATCCGGGCTGTTCGGTGCGCCTCCTGATGAAGAATTGTCGCTTTCTCCCAGAAGGTCCGTTCGGCCGCGATTGCCACAACTTCGCACGCCGGGTTTTCGAATACCTCAGGCAGCACGTCGAAGGCGTAGGGCCGGATCACGTGCATAGCGGAGGGAACCCACGAAGCAAGCGGGCCGATTTCGAGGCGGACTTCGGGACGGATGTAGCTTTCCGCAAAAGCCGCAGGATACCGGATGTTGACGCTATGCGGATCATCCGGGTCCACTGTAGCCGATAGCCCGACACTTTCCTGTCGGAGAAGGTCTTCCAGTTCCGGGCAGAGCGTCTTGGCAATGTAGTCCGCGGCGAGGCGGTTTATTTCTTTGTTGAACTGGTCCTGCTTACTTTTTGAAGCGAAGTCTTCCATCGGGTTCCGGAGCCCGTCGCCGAAGCCGATGACTTTCCAATCGAGGACTAGATCAATGTCTTCGGAGAAACGTTCGATCAGACCGTGTGCCTTCGAAAGAGAAGTCCCGCCCTTGAAGACCAGGGATTTTCCAAACCGCGATTTTTGGAAGAGAAATTTCAGCGCGACGCAGACCCAGAAATCTTTCTCGATGATTGTTGGCCTGATCCCCAGTCGAGCGGCCGCTTCGCTGAAGATGTCTCGCCGATACTCCGCCGGCCGCCGCGCGAGTCTATCCATTCGCGCCCTCTCTGGCGATTTCCTGAACTGCGGCATAGACCCAGCCAGTCGCCGTTTTGGTATCGAGGAGTATCCGCTGCCGCAGGGCCGAATCGAATTGCCTGCGGATGTGGGTAATTATTTGGGGTGTGATGCGGTCTTCGCCAAGTGCTTTCAGTGCGTGCACGATGAGGCGACTTTCGGGCAACTTGAATCCGGCCTCCTTGAGAGCCGTGTGCTCGAAGTCGAGCTTGGTCCGGCCTACAGTGTACGAGCGATCCGGCCCATCGGAGAGATAGACCGCGTGCGCGGGGACCTGCGTCGACAGACCAAGTAGATTCTGAGCCGTGGCTCCGTCGGGCTGGATGCGCCAAGCGAATTTGCGGGCGAGCGCATGAGCGGTCTTGTCGATATCCGGGCTTGTTGGGCCTCCTATGGCCTCACTATGGCGGGGATAATCGTAGATGCCGCGAATGACCCTTCGAATGACGCCTTCGTGCTCCCGTCGATGCAGCGCGGAATCGATCGTCGAACGAGCTCCCAGATCGGCAAAGTCCGCTTGGGAGAATGCCCACCCCCTCCCGTTGCCATAGATTCTGCTAAGTATCCTTTGTTCAATAGCTTGTTGCATTTGGACGCGCCTGCCCCTGCAAGAAAAAATAACACATTTTTCTTGCAAGAGAAAGGGCACCCACAAGCAAGGTGCTGACACTCTGCTCCAATGCGTGCGCGGACTGAGCAGGAAGCCCAGGATCACGCTTCTCGCGGCGCTTTAGGGTTGTCAACGATCTCGACCGCGGTCGCTACCGATAGACGGGCGGCCTTTGGAGAAAAGAAGAGACAATGTTTCGCCGATTTCTACTTCGCGACCCAACGCGCTTGATTCTACGATGATGAACCGGTTTGCCGCCGTCGACACCGCGATATGTGCGTCGTCTCTCGCGACGGCCCGACCGACTACTGAACCGGTCGCCGGTGCTGGTCGTTGGACGACCGGCATTTCTCGAATCGCCCTTCCGGACGCACGCATGTACGCTTCTGCCATCTTCGCCACCTCGGCTCCGCCATCTGTGGCCGTTCTGGCCTTCCCTTTGTCCAAATCCTCCCCGACTTCGGGTGCAGAGTCCGCGCCCTGTTGGTCCCCCTTATCGAGATCCAGCTGGGAATTCAGCTCGGATTACCCTCGCGCGAGGAACGCGCGAACCGCTCGCGAGGGCCGATCGTTCGCGTCAGGCCCACCCGGCGCGTGCCCCTTTTAACGCGAGGTGCCGGCGTCCGAGAGGTCCGCGCGAGGTCGGGCCGTTCGCTGCGCCCCGGCAGTTCGCGACGCTGTGATCGCGGCCACGACCCGGTCGCCGTCTCCCGGCGCCGGACACGCACTTCTGTCCCATACCGCCGCGAACGCGGGTTCGCGGCTACGTGATCAGCCCGTGCCAAGCCTGGGATGGATTAGGGTGTTCGACGCGCTGGGCGATGGTTAATGGACCTTTGCACGCTGTTCGAGTTGGCTACATATGCATACAGCATCTTTCCATTTGACAGATTTGTTTATATATGTTGACATATGTCAATGAGGGAATTTGTAAAGATACGAACGGTGGCGGGTTCGCTAGTTGTGAGCTTGCCGCAGTCAATTTTGGAACCTGTCGGTCTTAAAGAAGGTGATCGCGTGATCCTGGAGGCAGCACCGCCGCGCCGTTTGATCATCACTAAGGAAGGGACAACTATGACATCAGTTCAACATCTTGAAATGGAAATCGATCTCCTTGAGAAGAAAAAGATCGCAATGACTTCTGATCTTCGGTTCAAGGAGTATCAGTACAAGCACGACATGCCGTGTGATGAAGGCATGTCCGACTCGGCCGTTGCGGTACTTGTGATGGAGGGATTGGCTCGGGACCGAGACAAGCTTGACGTGGGTATCGCAGAGAAGCGCATCCAGTTATATGAAATACAGGCTGGCGATGCGGCACAGCCAACGACGTCCGAGCCTAATACTGGTGCTGTCGTGGTAAACGAATCGTCGCAGATCAAAATGTCGCACGTTGCCGAGGGATTCGCCCGTGCGCCCAAGGCGACCAGGGGATGGTTTCTCTGGAGGGACACGAAGGGCTTAGATCATATTCTTGCATTCGCGAATGCCAAAGGGTCCAGCAGTATGCGACCTTTCGATGCTCTGACTGGAAACGCTTTTAAGCAAGACAGGAACCGGAAAGGCGATTTTCAGGAGGCTTTTTCTAGTTACCTCGCGAATGCTCGACCCCTTCACCTCAGCAAGCAACCGAGTCTCGAACGTCAGTGCAAGAGTTCTCTTCCGGCTTGGGTTATGGCCGAATTGCAGCCACAGATTAAGGCTCTACTTGCCGCGTCCGAACGCGTGCAGCCCTAAGACGCACGCTGTCAGTTCTGTTGTCGTAGCGCCCACTGGAATACAAAAAGGGGCAGACTTCGCAGGTTTCGGCGTCCATTCTTCCCTAAGCCTGTCACTAATCATCAGAAAACGTAGTTTTCTGAACTCCGCGGATTTCGTCGAGTAGCCCGTGAAGCCGGGCACTCCGGAAGCACCGCCGGGACGAGGGCGCCCCTCGCGCGAGGAAAACGACGGAAGCGCGGCGGGCGCGCCGGTCGGATACTTGCTGCTATTTAGCGTCTGATGCGTCATGCTTTTGGATTTCCGTTCCACATACGTGAGGCCATTCGAAGCCACGTTCGCCGCGCGGTGGAAGGCGTCGCCGTCTCGCGGTTTCGGCAAGAGCCATCCTACACTTCGGCGCTCCTCAGGCGCCAATATGGAATAGCCTATAGTGGTGCGGATGGATCTGTAACATTTACAGCAACGGATATCGACTCAATCGGTCCCGGTGCGGCGGAAAATTGGTCGGGCGCCGATTTCGCCATCACAGCCCGAATAGCGCAAGAACAAAACTCCGTGGCTAAAGCTATACTCTTCCAAGCAAAGCTCGGATCTCTGGATTCGATGACGTCGGGAGAGTGGGAAAGACTAATTGAGCAAATTGAGGCAATGCGGGGTTTTACCCATTCGCCTAAGGTCCTTTTCGTCGCCGAGAATGGTCTGAACCGGGAGCCTTTCGTCGCTAGCGGCACGTACATCTCCCGAGGCGTAACCACCGAGCACATTCCGTGGGCGGAATACTTTGTGAGAAGAGTCCTTCCGACGCTAGATGGTGACACGAGACCCCCTTTTGTGGCGGGTGTTCAGGACAGCCGGTTATCTCAATTGCGCGTTGAAGCGTGAGCCTTCGGCAGACATGCATGATTTCGCCCTCGCATAGCTGGTAACGTCGGAAGCGCCGAAGAAGGCGAGGAGGACCGACGATGGCCAAGGGAGTGAGTTACGAAATCCCGGCAGGGTTGAAAGAGGCGCAGTTGTGTTTTGATGAATGGAGAGGGTCGCATTCCGGGCGTCGGCCGATTCCCGAACCACTCTGGGCACAGGCAGCAGAACTGGCGGGTCAACATGGCGTGTTCCGCACAGCCCAGGTGCTGCGGCTCGATTACAACAAGCTCAAGCGGGAGACGCGGGCAGCAACTCCGGTCGAGAAAGCCGCAGCTGTGCCTCAGACTGCCTTCGTCGAACTGATCGCGCCTGCTGCTGCAAAGGGATGCGAATGCGTGATCGAAGTGGAAGGACCGCACGGCCGCATGCGTATCGAATGGAAAGGCCCCACAGCGCCAGACTTAGCTGGTCTGAGCCGAATGCTGTGGGATCCCGGCGCTTGATTCAGATCACGCCGCAACTCCGCATCCTGGTCGCCGTCGAGCCGATCGACGCAAGGAAAGGAATCGACAGTCTGGCGCAACTCTGCCGCGAGAAACTCGCAGCCGATCCGTTCTCGGGCTGTCTGTTTATCTTCCTTAGCCGTCGTGGAACCGCGATCAAGCTGCTCGCCTATGACGGACAAGGGTTTTGCAAACCCTCGACGAAAGACCCACGACATAGCTTTTGAGCTTAGGACGCTCTGTTATCGGTGGCACCCTTGGTATGGTCGTGACGTCCACACGCGGGCGGCGACCGGCGCACGCTCCGATATCTCCTATCTGTGCAAATTACCTGACGCGCCAGCCGGCGCCATGTTGGTCGAAGTTCCCCGGTGGATGTTCAGCGCCAGCGACTGCGCAGCAATGCGGCTCGGCGAATTGGCTTACGTGGATTGCACCGCGCTGCAGGCCCTGAAGGGCATATTAGCAGCGAAAAGAACCTGCATCCAGGAGCCGTGATAGAAACCAATCTATCCCGGCAAGCCGGTCATGGAGAGATATTGATGGCGAAGATTCCACAACAAAGGCAAAGGACACAGATGGGGTTATTCGACGAACACCAGAGAGGGCCAAACTGGCGAGACTTCGGCGAAGCGACGCGTGTCGAGGCAGTCCGCATGTTATCGCGACTACTGCTCAAGGTTCGGGCGGGCAGGGCCACTCGCAGTGCTCAGAATGGAGAATCGCGATGAGTGAAAAGATCAAGCCGCACCATCTCGAACGTAAGGCGATCTTGTATGTGCGGCAATCTTCGGCATACCAAGTGATGAACAATCTCGAGAGTCAAAAACTGCAGTACGCCATGGAAGCCCACCTGCGATCGCTCGGCTGGGCCGACGTCGAGGTTATCGATGAAGACCTGGGTCGATCGGCCGGTGGCAGCATCACACGGACCGGCTTTGAACGTATGGTGACACAGGTCTGTCTGGGTGACGTCGGTGCGGTCTGTGCGCGTGAAGTTTCCCGGTTCGCGCGAAACAGCCGCGAGTGGCAGCGGTTGGTGGAGGTATGCCGCATTGTTGACACATTGCTAATCGACCAGGAGACAGTCTACTCGCCGCGCGCAAGTAATGACCGTCTGCTGCTAGGGCTAAAGGGCACGCTGAATGAGTACGAACTCGACCTGCTCCGCCAACGAGCCAGTGAGGCTCGCGTTGAGAAGGCGCGCCGCGGTGAGCTTGTATCGCACGCTCCTGTTGGTTTTATCAAGGATGAAGACGGACGCCTGCAGAAGGACCCTGACGAACGCATCCGGCGTGCGATCGACCTGGTGTTTGCGAAATTCAGTGAACTCGGCAGTGCTCGGCAGACTCTCCTGTGGTTCATGGAAAATGAGCTATCGATACCGACCCGCTCGATCAGAGGCGATGTCCATTGGCGACGGCCAGCCTACTCTGGCATCCATCGCATTCTGACCAACCCCGCGTATGGCGGAGCATATGCGTATGGAAAAACAGAAAACCAAACGTGCTATGAGAATGGGGTCTCCGTCCAGCGCACGCGGCGAAGGCAGCGTGACCGCTGGGTAGCGCTGATACCGAATGCGCACGAAGGTTACGTGACTTGGAAGGAGTTCGAACGAGTTGGGGAAATGATTATCAGCAACCGCCTCAGCAGCTGTGAGCCTTCCGGTGCTGCACGTCGAGGTAGTGCCTTGCTGACCGGCATATTAAGGTGTCGGCGTTGTGGGCGCATGCTGCGGGTATACTACAAAGGTCACGACTGCGGTGTAATTCGTTATGCCTGTCCCAGAGCTCAGCTGGACAATAAAGAAGCCCGCTGCATTGCATTCAACGGTGGATCTATTGATGCCGCGGTTGCTCAACATTTACTTTCAGTGGTTCAACCCGCGGCCATAGAGGCGGCCATCTTGGCTACTCAACAACAGACTCAAGCAAAATCGGAGGTTTTGAGCGCGTTACGACGTGATCTGGAGGCGGCGCGTTATCGCGCACAGCGAGCCGAGCGGCAGTATGAGGCTGCAGATCCGGAGAATCGACTCGTCGCCCAGGAACTGGAGCGCCGATGGAATGTTGCTCTGCAGGAGGCACGAGCGCTCGAGTCGCGGATCGCAGGCGAGCGTGACCGCGAGGAATCGTCGTGTACGGGCACATTGGAAGAGTTCCAGAATCTTGCCGCGGATCTGGAGACTTTGTGGAAAGATCCACAAGCGGACGAGCGCATTCGGAAACGTTTGCTTCGAACTCTCATTCGCGAGATTGTCGTGGACATCGACGAACAAACAAGCGAGATCGTGCTGCTCATCCATTGGAAAGGAGGCGTGCATACTCCTTTACGCCTGCCACGTCGCCGCCGTGGGCAAAGCGGCAGCCACACGCCAAAAGACATCGTAGCGGCGGTTCGCGTGTTGTCGCGCATTTACAGCGATCAGATGATAGCTGGGGTCCTCAATCGCGCGAAATTGCGAACAGGCCGAGGTAATTTTTGGACGCGGGCGCTTGTCACGTCTTTACGTCATAACCATGAGATCCAGTGCCATGATGAGCAGCGCCAGTCCAGCGAAGGTTGGATGAACCTCTCACAAGCAGCTCGGCTAGTTGGCATTGCCAAGGGCACCTTGCGCGTCGGCATCGACCTCGGTGATATTGATGCTGAGCGCCCAATCTCCTGCGGACCATGGGTGCTGAATAAGCTAAATCTAGAAACCGAAAAAGCCAGGAGCTTTGTTGATCGTGTACGGCGCGGGAAGGGGAACCCCACGGCAAGCTCTTCGGCGCAGGCCACCCTCGAATTATCAATCACATAGTGAAATGGGGCATCATGAAGACGTCTTGTGGCTGGCTACGAAGCGGTTATCGAAGGGGCGATTCCGCTGGTGGCCAACGGGTGACGAGCCGGCGCGGGTGCTACGAGCGCATCAGGCGCAGTTGTTGCTGGCGGCCGGCAATCCGGACGCGGACGCCCCGCCGGAATGGCGCAAAGTAAGTGCCTGAATAAGAGACCATAAAACATAAAATTCTGCTTGCGTTCCAAAATGTTCTCTGGCAAACTGACTGCATATGCCGGTCCAGTATCAGTATCGTGGCCGAGTCGTTACGCAAGAAGACATTCTCTTCCTGCGACAGTTGATTGTCGAACACACCGGTCTGAGCCGAAGACGGCTATCGGCGAAAGTGTGTGAAGCATGGGACTGGCGGCAGACCAACGGAGCACTGTGTGACATGGTCTGCCGAGGCCTGCTGCTCATGCTGCACCGGGCCGGCGAGATCGAACTTCCCGCTGTCCGCTTTGTTCCTCATAATCCGTTCGTCGAACGCGAACGGCCGGCACTGGTGCTGATCGACACGACACCGGTGATCACCCGCTTAAGCGACTTGCGGCCGCTCGAAGTGCAACAGGTTCGTCGCAGCGGTGATGAGCCATTATTCAACAGTCTCGTCGAGCATCACCACTATCTCGGCTATGAGCAACCCGTGGGTCCTGCAACATTCTGCTGTACCTCATTAAGTATCTGAAAACATTGATTGCTGGTCAACACAGGATTGAGTTCGTGGAACGCGAGTCCGTTTCTTGATCTTCAGCGCCTCCGTTTTTACCGTCTCAGAGTCCAACGCTGCAGCGGGAATCTGCCAGGGGGCACATTCAACGACCTGCTGTGCGAGCAAGATTTTACGTTCGATCAGATACCGCACACTGAGTGGACTTATATTCAGTCGTTGTGCGGCCTCTTTCAGAGTTACTTCACCTGGATTGCATTGGTTAGGATCGAAAGCAGGCAAATCAAGCCGGTGACGTACAGAATAAACCCGGTTTTCGTTCCACGTGTTATCGGAGCCGGTGCGCAGCCGCAACCGGTTCAGCGTCGCTGCGATGTGTTCGTCACGGAACTTGCCCGCCATTTTACGAATCACTTCAATCGCGTCGAGATCCGTGCAATGGCGATGCTTTCCCGTCTCGCTCTTCTTGAGGCGGAGTTCGGAATGCCTGCCACCCGCCCAGTGAATCAACAGTACGGTCTCTCGCTTGTCCTCATCGATATCAGCGACTATTTCCCGAATCAGGATTCGTGTGATCCTTTGCTTTAGTCGCATGTCCGTTGATGGCGAGTTCCAGATGGCCGGCATATCTTGCGCCAGGCTCATGAGAGTTTGCTTGTCAGGAATGGCCACGGACTGGCTTTTTCCATCGAACTCTCGCAGCTTATTCTCCAGTTCCTGGACTTTCTGCAAGGCGACATTCCATCGAGCCTCTAACTCAGCGGCAACCAATCGCTGGTCGGGATCTACGGCCTCATATCTTCGAGCGGCCAAGCGCGATTCATAACGGGACTGTTCGATTTCCAGTTCGATCGATCTTCGCAGTTCCTGACGTTGCCGCTGCATCTGTTGGGCAGCTTCTACTGCGGCTTCTATCGCGTTTCCTTCAATCGCGCGCAGCACTTCATTCGCCACTCCGGCGTCCACTCGCAAGCCCCCAAAGGAAATACACCGGCCTTCTCCGCAGTCAAGGTGTTGACCTCGACACTCATACCGAACCACTGTCGCTTGCGGTCCTGAATAGCTCACGTACAGCATCCGGCCACATCGCCGGCAGCGTAGCAACCCGGAAAGCAGGGCCCGGCCGCCTCGCCCCGCCTTTGGCTCGGCGCCCGATTGCATATGGGTGTTCGCGGTGATCATGGCTTGATTCCGTTCGTACTCCTCCCAGGAAAGGTAACCCGGATGGTGATGGGGAATCAAGACCATCCACTGTGATCGCGGTCTGCGGAAGCCGGAGCGTTTGCGTGCGCGACCATCCACGACCTTGGTACGAGTTTCAGTTTTGCCGAACGCATAAGCACCCGCATAGACGGGATTGCTGAGTATGGCCTGAATGTTTTGATATAGCGGTAGCTTCCAAATAATTCCGGCCTCACCCCCGTCGGAAGAGCATACAGGCAGGGACACCTTGTGTTGTCGAAGCCATATAAGGACCTGTCGCATGCTCCCGAGTTCGGTCATCTTGTCCAAAACCAACTGAATAGCCTGCTGGATGCGCTGATCCGGATGCTTCTCGATCTTACCTGAGGTCCAACAGAACCCGACAGGGACCGGAATCCGCAACTCTCCACGACGGGCCTTCTGGTGAATGGCTTCGATCGAGCGCTGGCGAATCAGGGTCGCTTCAAACTCGCTCATTGTGCCCTTTAATCCGAGGAGCAAGCGGTCGTTGATCAGGTTCGGATCGTAGACGCCGTCCATATCCACCACGACTGCGCCTACCATGCCGCAAAGCTCGATCAGATGGTGCCAGTCGCGGCCATTGCGGGCTAAGCGAGAAGCCTCAAGACAAAATACAGCGCCCACCTCGCCGGTGCAGACTTCGGCCACGAGGCGTTGGAATCCGGGCCGATCAGCTAGTCCTGACCCCGTACGACCCAGATCTTCGTCAATGACGGTAATCCGTTGAAAGCCAAACTCGCGGGCTCGATCCTCCAGAGCATATTGCCGACGCTGGCTTTCCATATGATGCGTAACCTGGGTAGGGGTGGATTGCCGAACATATACGGTAGCCGTTCGAAGAAGACGCTCAGTCGTGAGCTTTGGGTGACTCATGGTCTCCTCCGTTTGGCTGTGTTTTGAGTTCTCCCTGAGCCGCGTGGATGAGTAACTCCACCAGTGCGACCGTCAGTTCCTTCTGTTCGTCGCCAGCGGCGACCGTTGGTGTGCCGAGAAGCGGCAGATTCAACTGCTTCTTCGGTGCTATGGCTGATCGTTTCATCTACTTCCTCCTCGTCAGATAGGCGATTGGAGGAAGCTTGCCACAGATCAACCAGCGCACGGAGTTGGTTAAGCGCATCCGCTGAAATCAACGGAGAGCCCAGCGAAAACTGTAGGCACTCCGGGCTGCACATCCAATCGGGAAGAGAATGCAGTCTGCCGTCGGGAGCCTCGCAAAGAAGGCGCTCACCATCTCTATCCTGTTGGCGGCGGCGAAGGGGTAGGACTGATCCGAAAAGCGGATGCCAACGATAGTAGATTGTTACGGTTTCTAAACTGTGTGCATTATGTGAGCGAGCCGGTGGGCGAGCATCTGAAGTATTTGGTGTGGTCGCACGGTCGTCCGATCGCCTGCATGGCATGGAGTTCAGCGCCGCGGCATCTGGGCAGCCGGGATCGTTTTCTCGGCTGGAGCCAGGAAACGCGGAAGCGCAACATCCGGTTCATTGCCTACAACACGCGCTTTCTCATCCTGCCGTGGATCCAGGTACCGCATCTGGCTTCGCACCTTCTCAGCCGCATCACCGCAACACTGTCGCAAGACTGGGAGAAGATGTATGGGCACCCGATCTGGTTTGTCGAGACGTTCATTGACCCGGAGCGCTTTCGCGGAACCTGTTATCGCGCAGCCAACTGGATTCTGCTGGGCCGCACTACGGGGCGCGGCAAAGACGATCTCACTCACCGCCAGAACCGGTCGATTAAGGAAGTCTTCGGACTCCCTCTGACCCGCAGGTTCCGTGAGCGACTGAGCCGGTAAGCGCGATGAAGCAGTCCCGCCAGCGAGTCGAGATCGACATGGCGGAATTGCGCCGGACGCTGGACCGGGCGCGGCACGAACCCATCAGTGAAGCGGATTACCTGAAACTGAAGGTCGCGCTCGATGTGCTGGACGAACGGCTCAAGCCGGTTCGCACCACGGAGAAGACCCGTACCGTGGTAGAGCAATCGAAGCTTGTCACCAACACCAGCACGCCGGTGGATAACAGCGAGCCACCCGCAAGCAAAGGGCATGGGCGTAACGGCGCCGACTCGTACACAGGAGCGCGAAAGGTCGTCATCGAGGCGAAGCTCAACTGCGGAGATGCCTGTCCAGAGTGCGCGCGTGGCCGAGTCTACACGCAGCGTCAACCCAAGACGCTGGTGCGGGTTGTCGGACAAGCACCGGTGGAAGCAACCGTGTACGAGATGGAGCGTCTACGATGTAATGCTTGCGGACAGGTGTTTACGGCGGAAGAGCCGGAAGGAATCGGTCCCGATAAATACGACACCACGGCCATCGCGATGATCGCGCAACTCAAGTATGGCAATGGCGTGCCGTTCGCGCGGCTTGAACGGATGGAAAGCCAGATGGGAATTCCACTTCCTGCGGCGACGCAGTGGGAACTGGTGGAACAAGCAGCAGTGCAACTCAAGCCGGCCTTCGAGCAACTCATCTGGCAGGCGGCGCAAGGGGAGGTGTTGCACAACGACGATACGGGTATGCGCATCCTACGGTTGGCGCGTGAACCCTCCGACAAGCGTACCGGCATTTTTACCAGCGGGATCGTGTCGCTGTGGCGAAATCGCAAGATTGCACTGTTCTTCACCGGACGGCAGCATGCGGGCGAGAACCTCGCCGATCTGCTGACGCGGCGCGGGGAGCAGATGAGTTCGCCCATCCAGATGTGTGATGCCCTCTCGAGAAATACGCCCAAGGCAGCGAAGGGCATCAAGATCCTGCTCGCCAACTGTATCGCTCATGGCAGGCGACAGTTTGTGGAGGTCGCGGCCAGCTTTCCCGAGGAGTGCAGTTACGTGCTGGAATCGCTGGGCATGGTCTACGGCAATGATGCCCTGGCGCACGAGCAAGGGCTCGATGCCGAGTTGCGGTTGCGTTTCCATCAGCAGTACAGCGGCCCACTGATGGATCAGTTACACGATTGGTTAACGCAGCAACTGGCAGACAAGCAGACGGAACCCAACTCCGGGCTGGGCAAAGCGATCTCGTATCTGCTGAATCACTGGCCGGCGTTGACGCTGTTTCTCAGAGAGAAGGGCGCGCCGCTCGATAATAATCTTTGCGAACGCGCTCTGAAAAAGGCCATTCTCAACCGCAAGAATGCCATGTTCTACAAGACGCTGAACGGAGCAGCGGTGGGCGACCTGTTCATGAGCCTGATCCACACCTGCGAACTGAATGGCGTGAACGCATTCCGCTATCTGACCGAACTGCAGAAGCACGCAGCGAACCTAAAAGGAAAGCCGGAGGACTGGATGCCGTGGAACTATTGCGAAACTCTGGCGCGGATGAAATCCCCGATCGCGGCGTAATATGATGATCTTCGGGTCTGGCCGAAAAGGATCGTCTTCGGCCTGGCAGTGGAGAACTCCCCAAGTGGCCGCCAGACGGGCTTCCCAGAAGACAAAATCGGATGACGTTTTTGGCCAGCGACGAAGACTGCCAAAAATGTTGCGGGCTGGGCTATATGCACGGGTGTCCACTGTCGACCAACAGACCCTTCCAATGCAGAACCGGGCCATGCGTGAGTATGTCACCCGGCGCGGCTGGACTGTCGCCTTGCAGGTCTGTGAGGTCAACTCCGGGGCGGTGAAGCGGGAAGCGCGGGAGAGGCTACTGGAAGCCGCCCGTCGGCGGGAGATCGACGTCGTGCTGGTGTGGCGGCTGGACCGCTGGAGCTGCTCGGTGACGGATCTGCTGGCCACGCTGCAGGAACTGGAGCATCTCGGCGTCGGCTTCGTGTCGCTGACGGAAGCGCTGGATCTGACCACGCCAACGGGTCGAGCGATGGCCGGACTGCTCGCACTTTTTGCTGAATTCGAACGGGAGATACTGCGGGAAAGAACTCGGGCTGGCCTGGCTCATGCCCGGGAGAACGGCACACGGCTGGGTCGTCCTGCAACTGCGGCCGCACGCACTGCTGAAATCCGGAAACTGCGCCGCGCCGGCGTCAGCAAATCCGAAATCGCCCGACGGTTGCAGATCGGCCGTACCTCGGTTCGCCGGATTCTGGGCTGGCCTATTTCTGTGAGAAATAGGCCGTTCCGGTTTTCCAGCAGCATCCGGACTCGGGGCAAAATGAAACTGAATGCTGCTGCAACCCCATCCACTGCTCTGGACGGCCGTTGAAAATACACGTATGATTCGGTTTGCCTATCATGGCAAGGATCGCTTAGTGGAACCGCACGACCACGGAATCCTCAACGGTTCCGTCCAATTGCTGAGCTGGCAAGTTGCCGGTCGCAGCAGTCGCCGCCTTCCCAACTGGCTTTTGACAAAGGTCGATGAGATGACCGATATCATGCTACTCGATCAGATCTTCCCGGGCGGACGCCCTACAGCTTCCGGTAAACACATCAAATGGGACGTGCTGTTGATCCGGGTCAAACCAGCCAGTGGTTATCTGCACGCCAGTTCTGAGTAACCCCACTCCCTCCGTCAGCACTGGACCCGGAGATTGGTCCTGCCACGGCTCAGCCGGGTTTTGGCACGACCTATTTCCCGGAGAAATACGGCACGCATTCCTCAGCGGGCTGAACTGTATAGCTTCGCCATCCGGATAGAACACTGCCAATGCCTCGGCCACGCTTTGGGGTCGATCTATTTCCGGGTGAAATAGGTATTTATAACAGAAATAGGGCGGCTGGAATCGGCTGCGCACGGCTGCCGAAAACTCACATGCGTCGCAAACGATACCAGAAGGGGAGTGTTCGCTCCCGCAAGCATGGCAAGACCAAAGTCTGGGTTGGCCAGTGGTGGGAGGACGGACACCGGAAGTCGAGGGTGCTTGGCCGCGTCAGCGAAATGGGCAAGGGCGAAGCCGAGGCCTTGATGGCTGTCATCCTGAAGCGCACAAACGAGGATGCTGGCCAAACGCAAAAACCGCTCTACACATTCGGCGTTTACCTCGAAGAGGTCTTCATGCCGATGTGTCATCGGAAATGGAAGGAGTCAACACGAATGACAACTGAGCCCAGGATGATGTTCCATCTGATTCCGGCGTTCGGCGCTCAACTGCTCCGGACGATCACGCGGGACCAGATGCAATTATTCCTGGACAAGAAGGCCGAGAATCTCTCGCGCAGCGTTGTGGACCACTTGCGGTGGGACCTCAACGGCATCTTCAAGACCGCACTCAGCGACGGTCTGGTCGATTCGAATCCGTCGGCAGCGCTCTTCACTCCGGCCGGGAAGCCGGAGGGGGAAAAGCGGGTCATGTCGCCGGAAGAGATCCGCCTGGCGCTTTCGGTGCTCGATACCCGAGCCCGCCTGATCTTTCGGATGGCGGTGTTCGATGGGATGCGTCCGGGCGAGATCCTCGCGATCCAGCTCGGCAAAATCTCCGAACAATCCGTGCTTGTCGACAAGCGGGTGTACAAGGGCGACGTTGATACGCCGAAGGGCCGCAAGGGGAAACGGACGTCCCGAACGGTCGGCCTGTCGCCGGGTACGGTCGCGGATCTGAAGGCGTGGCAGACGCTCCTGCTCAAAACTGGGCCGGAGACATACCTGTTTCCGTCCGAGCGGGAGACTCCGCTGAGACGGGACAACGTCTGGAAGCGCGACATGCGCCCCGCACTGGAAACGGTCGGGCTGCAATGGGCGACATTCCAGGTTCTGAGGCGGACGAACGCCAGCCTTTCACGGCGGGCAAAGATCGACGACAAGGTAGCGGCCGATCAGCGAGGCCACGGGCTGGGCGTCAGCCTGGAAGTGTATTCAATCAGCGGCGTGCAGCAGAAGATCGACGCCGCGAAGCGCCTCGAGTTCGAGGTGATTCAATAATGAACCCTGCGATTCAGGGGAGGGTGGATGGTCGCGAAATCGGCCATTCAGGCAGCTTCAGGAAAAAAACGGAGTAAACGGAGTAAAGCTTGTTTTTGGATTCTTTCCAAGTTATTGAAAAGATGGAGCGGGAGACGGGGTTCGAACCCGCGACGTCCAGCTTGGGAATCTAGTCGTGGATTGTAAATAAAGAACATATGCGTCCATGGCGGTAAATACTGAACATAGAAAACCGTGCCGTTTCAGCGTATTTTGCTTTTGCCCTTCTTAACGCATTAATCGCAGTAACGAGAAGGGTCCTGCTTTAGCTTCCGATTTGCCCACCTGAAAGCCTCGCCTTGAGGACTCGCCGGAACGTCCGGCGATGTCGCCGCGAGGTGAGCATTTGAACAATAGATCACAGTCGTTCTCGACCAGAACGGGAGCGCACCAACACCACGGCTTTCAATCTGCCGGGTCGATTCTTCGCAGTCTTCCCGGCGACCTGGTCGTCTCAAAACAGAAACTTCGGCGCGCCGAGGCCATCGCCTGCGTCCGTCTGAAACGTCAGGAGGCGAATCAGAATCTTGGGTTTGCGTCACGGCCGTTCGTGCTCTGCGGACTGCCGATCAAGAAGCCCGCAGCCGGCCAGTTGCTCCACGAGAGGCGCAACGGCCAGTTCTCGCTCCAGGTGACCGGCCATCCGTCGTACGGTCTTCCGTGGGGCCAGGACCGGCTCATTCCGATCTTCCTCGCCACGTTGGCAATCCGCCAGCAGAGCCAGACGATTCAGTTTCGAAGCGCAGCGGAGATGCTTGACTCATTCGGTATGCAGCAGGGCGGGACACAGTACCGAAGGCTGGTCGCCGCCTTCCAGCGCATCTTCGGTGCAACGATCTTCTTCGGCACCGACATGCAACGAGAACGGGCCGCAGTTGTGCATCGGGCTCGGTTCAACTTCATGAGCGAAGCGCGGATCTGGTATTCGCGCGATGCAGATCAGGCAACACTTCCCGGGCGGCTTTCAAAACGAAATCGTCCTCAGTCACGAATTCTTCAACGAGATCATGAGCCATCCGATCCCGACCGATATGGAGGCGGCGAAGGCGCTCTCCTGTTCTCCGGCGGCTCTCGATTTGTTCATGTGGCTTTCCTATCGGTGCTTCATGGCCAAGGGGCGTGAACGGGTGCCGCTTGTTCGGAGCATTCGGGTTGGTGAACCAACTCGGCAGTTCGGACTATGCCAGGCCTCGGAAGTTTCGAGAACGGCTCGAAGGGTGGCTGGACTTGATCCGGACGATGTGGCCTGAGTGTCCGGCCGCGATGGATACGACTGGCACAGGGTTATGGGTGGACCGGGCCTCCGCGGTGCTTTCTTCGGGAGGGGCCAATGTTCGATAGGAAGGAGGCACGAGTCTGGCGAGTTTCATTGCCGCAAATCGAGACAACTGTGTCGGCGTACCTAGGCCCCGGCCGAGTGCCCGGAAACAGACATGGCGAATGCTTTAGCCGACAGATCTCAATGTACCTGGCAAAGCACGTAGGAGGCTGGAGCACCCCGCAAATCGGGCGGTTCTACAACGGACGTCACCACACCACGGTCCTCCACGCGATCGAGAAGGTTGAACGCCTCCGAAAACAAGAGCCGAGCGTCGATGCTTTGCTGGAGGTGCTAAGTGGAGATCTGCAGCCGGTTGCCGCGTGCGAATCGCCATCTCGTCCGTTGGCGTGGTCAAACAATTTCATTGACGAGCTTGGGGACCGCATCCTGCACCGTTTGATGAGCGGTCAAGTCTTGCCTCGTGAAGTTACCAAGCTCGCTAGCGATTTCGGTTCGAATTGCGGAGGAAGGCATAAGGACGCGGGCGCCACAGCGGAGTGACAGGCTTGATCAGGCATCACTGTCTCGCCAGGTGGTGGAGACCAGGGCATCGTTATGGATAGATAACTCGGAGATCAGCTACAATATCCGCAGGTTCTATACAATGCCAGCCGTCGAGACAGGGTTTAGCAAGGCACGTTCGCTCTTCGTTCAGAACGGCGGTATGCTTCGGACGAGCAACGCGATCCGGCTTGGGGTACACCCGCGCACGCTATACGCCCTAAGGGACGCTGGTGAACTCGAACAGGTCGGTAGAGGCCTCTACCGACTCGCTTCCGCGCCACAACTCACCAGTCCGGACGTCGTCCCGATCTCTATGCGAGTTCCGCGGGGGGTAATCTGCCTCATTTCGGCTCTCGCTCACCACGGTCTAACAACCCAGGTGCCACACTTCGTCGACATTGCGCTTCCCAGCCACAGTCAAATCCCAAAGATCGATGGCATCCCGGTCCGCGCCTTTTGGTATTCGGAACCCTCGTTCAGTTCCGGCATCAACGTCGTCAGCATTGATGGCGCACCAGTTCGAATTTATTCGCCCGAGAAGAGCATTGCGGACTCCTTCAAATACCGGAACAAAATCGGGATTGACGTCGCAATCGAAGCTCTTCGCACCTACCGAGAACGGAAGCGGAAACCAGATTTCAAGGCCGTTTCGGACTTCGCCAAAATCAATCGGGTGGAAAGAATCATCCGGCCGTACCTGGAGTCCATCCTTTGAGTGGCCGCGACATTGGTGCTTCCGTTCGGCAACGCCTTCTGAACCAGTCACGCGCCCAATCCCGACCGTTCCAAGAGCTACTCCAATATTTCGCGATGGAACGATTTCTCTATCGGCTCGCCAGTTCTTCAGTCGTTGACCGGTTTGTACTGAAAGGCGCGCTCCTTCTGACGGCATGGCAGGCACCAGTCTCCCGCCCCACGATGGACATCGATCTCGCAGGGAGGACAAGCAACGAACTGGACCACATCTCTGACGTTGTACGGTCAGTATGCAACGTCCGCACTGAACCTGATGGCATCGAATTCGATCCGACATCCATCGAGGTCGCGCGGATCAAAGAGGGCGCGGAATATGAAGGGGTTAGGGTCACATTCATCGCGACTCTCGCGCGGGCGCGCATTCCGATGCAGATTGATATCGGGTTTGGAGATGTCATCGTGCCGGCGCCGACACAGGTGGAATATCCGACGCTGCTGGATTTCCCGGCCCCCGTGCTGCTTGCTTACCCGAAGGAAACCGTTGTTGCAGAGAAATTGGAGGCGCTCACCAAACTCGGACTGCTGAACAGCCGATTGAAAGATTACTACGATCTCGCTCTTCTCTCTCGCCTGTATTCGTTTAATGGTGCACTGCTGGTGGAAGCGGTACGAGCCACCTTCCGGCACCGCGAAACGCCAATTGAGACTGAGCCTATTGGACTGACCCAGACCTACTACGCTGATCCTGCCAGGTCCCTCCAGTGGCGCGCCTTTATTCGACGAAGCCGGTTCACTGAAGATACGAACGATCTCGAACAACTCGTCGTGGAAGTGCGCCGCTTTGCCTTACCATTATTGACCGCCGCATCCGGTGGCAGACCAATTTCCATGTGGAACGCCGGCGGACCTTGGCTATAAGATGACCGCACCCGAACGTCAGTAAGACGGAAAGAATCGGAGTGCTCAAGATTGCTGGCCGTGGTACGAACTGCCAATCGGCAGTTCCCCCGAAACGTTCGCCAATTATCGACCACCCCTTTTAGATTCGCCGGGTGAGTTAGATCGTATACCGGGATGCTCGCGTCACTGGCGCAGGATGCCATTTAAATTGTCTGGCAAACATGATCCGAAAGGGGGGGAAAAAAGTCCACCCACGCATCCAGTGCCTGGGCGGAAAATATATCAATGGGCACTTTTCGCGAGGCCTCCCTGCGACGAAGCCGCAATCCGCAGTAGTCCATGCTCTCAGCCCGCTGCTGTGAGTGGACCTTGGATTTTGGCTGCGACGATCCTCGGTTCGAGTATGGCATTCATCGACGGGACAGTTGTAAACGTAGCCTTGCCGGCCTTACAATCCGCGCTTCACGCCACGCTGTCCGATGTTCAATGGGTGGTCGAGGCGTACGCGTTGTTCCTCGCGGCGCTACTATTGGTCGGTGGCGTTCTGGGGGTCTTATACGGCCGGCGCAAGGTTTTCGTTGTAGGCGTTGCGATCTTCGCTGCCGCCTCCATCTGGTGCGGTTGCGCGCCCAACATTGGATCGCTGGTTGCCGCCAGAGGCGTTCAGGGGATTGGGTGGAGCATTGCGATCCCCGGCAGTCTAGCGCTGATTAGCGCTAATTTTTCGGAGGAGGAACGCGGCCGTGCGATCGGCACATGGTCCGGTTTCACTTCCATAACCGCGTCAGTCGGCCCCGTGCTTGGAGGATGGTTCACCCAGCACGGTTCCTGGCGGTGGGTGTTCTTTATTAATGTGCCCCCTTGGGTCTAGCGGTCACTATTACTGAGTGTCTGGAAAGTTCCCGAGAGCCCAGCGGAGCCTATCGATCGCAGTCGGTTCGACTGGGCAGGGGGCGTCTCTTGCCGTACTCGGGCTGGGTGGTATCGTCTTCAGCCTGATCAATGCGATGCCCGCTATCGGATTAGGGGGCGCGGAATCCTCTTAGTTGGGCTTTTATTTTGGGAGGCGCGCTCACCGTCGCCGATGCTCCCTCTCGGGCTGTTCCGCTCCCGCAGTTTCAGCGGCGCGAATCTGCTGACACTCTTTCTCTATTCTGCCTTGAGTGGCATGCTGTTCTTCCTGCCCTTGGATTTAATCCAGGTACAGGGCTACACCCCGACGGAGGCTGGCGCTGCTCTCCTCCCCTTCATCCTGCTGATGTTTTTGTTGTCCCGCTGGTCGGGCGGGCTGCTCGACCGATATGGCGCAAAAGCCCCCTTGATAATCGGCCCGTTAGTCGTGGCAACTGGCTTTGCGCTATGCACGCGGCTTTACATCGGGGGATCGTACTGGACCATGTTCTTTCCGGCGCTCGTCGTGCTCGGGCTTGGCATGGCGATTAGTGTGGCTCCGCTTACCACGACCGTAATGAACTCCGTCGATCAAAGACGCGCGGGGACCGCTTCGAGAGTAAATAATGCTATTTCGCGCATAGCGGCTTTGTTGGCTGTCGCGGTGTTCGGTGCGCTGCTCAGCGGTATTTTTCAGACTGCGCTGGCTCAGAACCTCAAGCATCTAAACGTCTCGCCCGAGGTGAGCGCTCAAGTTGAAGCAGAGCGTTCTAAGCTTGCCGCCATCGAAACAGATGACCCGATGGCGCGCAAAGCGGTCGACGAAGCTTTTCTCGCTGGCTATCGCCTCGTGCTCTGGCTTGCGGCAGGACTTGCGCTCGCCAGTTCTATTAGCGCGGCCTTCCTCATAGGGCCTGAAACGAAACGTGCTCGGCGAGTGGTATAGCTGCACCTCGAAACAAAGTTCATGCTTCACAGACAGCTTCACACCTCTCGCACTGATCCACGGTTTCCGGCGCGGCCGAAAATCAACTGGCTACGCCGAGTCTAGGTTTGGCGAGCGCTGTGAGCGCGGCCACGATTTCCTCCGCGCGGTAACTATCGAACTGGCGTAATTTGGAATGTTCATTTCGAGAGCGGCGCGCATGTGTTCATCGGAGTAGCCTGGAGTACACCGCAAATCGGCTGGTGCTATGACGGTCGCCACTACGTCGCGACGCTACCCGCAATCAAGTTAGCGCACTAGTGTGGAGCCTGCCATCCACCGCCAAATGCACGGAACACACCTACGGCAGCGCGAGCCGCGTCTGTCCGGTTCGCGTCCAATTGGTCCTGAGCTGTAAGCAGTTCGCGATCTGCATCCAATACGTCAGTCAGAGTGATGGATCCAGCACGGTATGCCTCTTGAGAGAGGTCTCGCGCGCGAGTCAGCGATTGCACTTCTCCTTGGATTTCCACAATATACGCCTGCGTTTCGGCAAGCGAAGCAAGAGCGTTCTCAACATCCTCGGCGGCCTTCAAAACAGCTAGCCGATACGCTATCAAGGCCTCGGCGTTTGCCCCGCGAGCTTGCTTGACCTCGGCATCGACGCGGCCAAAGTCAAACAATCGCCACCGTAGACCACCTACCGCAGCTGGTTGAAAGGCGGCTGCCGTGAATAAGTGTCCGGAATTCAAGCTGTCGAAACCCAGCAGTCCCGAAAGAGAAAGTTTCGGGTAGTAGTCGGCGACGGCCACACCGATTCGCTCATTCGAAGCGGCGAGCCGTCTCTCTGCGGCGATAATGTCGGGCCGCCGGCGGAGAACGTCTGTCGGCTGTTGGTTTGCGATGGCTGGAATTGACGGGATTGGTTTAGCAGTATCGAGCTCTCGGGCGTAGGTGCCCGGTTGTGCACCCATCAACACATCCAAGCGATTTAGCTGCTTTTCAAGCGAGAGCCGCAAACCGGGAATTGTTGCACGAGCCTGCTGCAACAGTGCCTCCGCCTGGGCGATCTCACGTCTGGTCGCAGCGCCCGCGTCGTATCGATTTTGTACCAGTTTCAGTAACTGTTCATCCTTGTCGATCTGATCTTCCGCAATAACGAGCCGCGCCTGATAACCACGAATCTGCAGATAAGCGTCAGCCGCATCGCCGGCCACCATGATGCGGGTGCCGATCCGGTCCGCCTCCGCGGCTTGAACTTCATCTCTTGCCGCCGCTGCGTTACGACGAATCCCGCCTGCGATATCGAGTTCCCAGCTCGCGGCCGGCCCGATCGTGTACTCGTGAATGTTCCGTCTGAAAGTCGGAGCCCGGCTGGAGATCGTGCCCAGGTCTCCCTGTAAACTCTGACGTACGGCGGCTGCGGACGCGTCAAGCTCCCCTGCGGGATACAATTTAGCGCCAGCGCCCGCGGCGAGCGCGCGCGCCTGGTTGACTCGTTCGAGCGATGCAGCCAGGTCCAAGTTTTGACTCAGAGTCCGCTCAACGACCGAAACCAGCGTCGGATCATTGAACCCGGCCCACCACTGATCGAGTGATGGGGCCGAGCTAGCACTGTTGTTCGATGTTTCCACCTTGTGATGAAAGGGAACCATGTCGATTCCTGGCACCGGAGATTTTACCTAGGGCCGACCGAACAGCCCTGGAGGAAAAGGCCAAGTGCCAAGACGCTCAGACCTATGCCAGCGGAGACCAGCGGTCGGTGGGGCAATCCCTCCCGCTTGGCCTTGCGAACGAGTGTGTAGAAGGCGGGTGTAAACATAAGGCCAAAAATGGTTACCCCGAGCATTCCGAAGAACACTGTGGTTCCGAGCGACTGCCGCATTTCGGAGCCCGCCCCGTGTGCAACTGCGAGCGGCGCCACACCTGCGATAAACGCGAGCGAGGTCATCAGGATCGGGCGCAGACGTACATGGGCAGAATGCACAGCTGCTTCCTGGGCGTCGACACCGTCATGGTCTTGTCGCTGCTTCGCAAACTCCACGATCAAAATTGCGTTCTTGGCTGCTAATCCCAAGAGCACAACGAAGCCGATCTGCGCGAGAATATCGATTGGCATCGTTCGAATGTTGAGCCCGGTAGTGGCCGCAAGCAAACACATCGGTACGATCAGTACGATTGCCAATGGGATCTTCCAGCTTTCATACTGTGCAGCAAGCACCAGGAATACGAAAAGAGCCGACGCTCCGAAGATCGCCACTGTCGGAATGCCTTTCTTCGCCTGCTGGTACGCCAGATCCGTCCACTCGAACGTCATGCCAGGCGGAAGGTTCTCGGTGGCGAGTTGACCAATGCGATCCAGCGCAGCTCCCGAAGAAACACCGGGTGCCGCTTCGCCCATCACTTCCGAAGCAGGATAGAGGTTGTAGCGCGGTACTCGGTACGGTGTGGTCCTGTCTTGGAACGATGCTACCGTTCCGATCGGCACCATTTGGCCACTCGCATTTCGGACCTTGAGGCGCGCCATTTCGTCAGACGTCTGACGAAACTGCTGGTCCCCTTGGGCGAATACAGGATAGGTTCTCCCCAGAAAGTTGAAATCGTTTACATATTGCGATCCCGTATACAACTGCAGAGTCGAGAACACGTCGGTTATCGAAAGCCCGACCTTCTCCGCCTTCTCGCGATCAATGTCCGCGTACACACTCGGCGAACCCGCATTGTAAAGGGTAAATACAGCAGCGAATGTAGGGTCTTTTC
>CAVZRE010000018.1:0-99269 GCA_963777595.1 Terriglobia bacterium | reverse complement strand
TAGGTCGCTCCGATCAGACGGACGAGGCCGGATTCTTTGAGGCCGAAGCCGGCGAGAAATTCAGCGGCCTCTTCAGGGGGCAACTCCGCTAGTTCGGCCTCCACTTTGCCGCATATCGCGGTGGCTTCGGCGTTCGCACGTCCTTGTAGCGTAGACTTGCGGAATTCGTCTTCGCGCTCCTGCATGCGGCTGACGTCGCTCTCGTCCAGATTCAGAACGAAGAGCATCGGCTTCTGCGAGAGGAACTGGAATCCGCGTACGCGTTTCTCTTCTTCATGATCGAGCTTCAGGTTGCGGAGTGGGCGGTTCTCCTCGAGCTCGGCTTTGCATTTCTGCAAGAGCTCGAACTCGTGATCGAGGTCCGGGCTCTTGATCTTCTTACGGTCTTTGTCGAGGCGCTCCAGGCGTTTTTCGATGACCACGAGATCGCTCAGGATCAACTCGGTTTCGACATCTTCGAGATCGCGGATGGGGTCGACCGAACCCTTTTCGTGAGGCACGCTCTCATCTTTGAAAAAGCGCAGAACGTGAGCAAACGCGTCGACTACCCGAAGGGTCGCGAGGTAGCTGGGGTCGCGCAGGGATTCTTTCGAGATGGAGGGCATGTCGGCATATTCGACCGATGCGGAGGTGATCTTGGGCGGATCGAAAATTTTGGCCAGCTCGTCGAGACGCGGGTCGGGCACCTTGGTGACGCCGGTCCGCACCGCGGTTGAGCCGATGCGGGTCTCCTGGTGCACTCCTGTAAGGATGGTAAACAACGATGTTTTGCCCGTCATGGGCAATCCGATAATGGCAGTTTTCATTTTCTTTTTGGCGAGCCTGAGGTCAAAGGGGGACGTCCACCTGGCTCAGGATCTGTTCGAGTACGCGGTCGCCCGAAGTCGACCGTTTGGGCGACAGGTTGGCACGGGCGCTGAGGATCACGCGATGTCCGAAGACAGGGACGGCAAGCCGCTTGATGTCGTCGGGGATGACATATCCGCGACCTTCAAGGAGGGCTTTCGCCTGAGCGGCGCGGAAGAGGGCCTGGGAACCGCGCGGGCTGACCCCGAGAGACAAGGCCTCATGGGTGCGTGTCTTCTCGACGATGGCCAGGATGTAATCGAGCAAGGCATCGTCGACGGTAACGGCGCGCGCCCTTTCCTGCAGTTCGAGCAGATCCGCGCGGCTCAAGACGGGCTGGAGCACCGGTGGCTGCAGGTCATCTGAATTACGCAGAATCTGCCGTTCACTGGCTAAGTCAGGGTAACCGATCCGCACGCGCATGAGGAAGCGGTCGAGCTGGGACTCCGGAAGGGGATATGCGCCATGATGTTCCGTCGGATTCTGGGTAGCGATGACCATGAAAGGTTCTTCCAGCGGCTTGGTGCGGCCGTCAATCGTGACCTGTCGCTCATTCATCGCTTCGAGCAGCGCCGATTGCGTTTTGGGCGTGGTGCGATTAATTTCGTCGGCGAGGAGGAAATTAGTGAAGATGGGTCCCGGCTTGAACTCGAAATCCTCGGAATGTGCGTTATAGATCGTCACGCCGATGACGTCGCTGGGCAACATGTCACTGGTGAACTGCAGGCGATGAAAACTGCAGTCAATGGATCGCGCGAGGGCGTGAGCGAGGGTGGTCTTGCCGACGCCGGGAACGTCTTCGATGAGAAGATGTCCGCGGGCAAGCAAACATACGAGCGACAGGCGAACCGCCTCGGGCTTGCCGCGGAGAACCTGATCGAGCGTATTTTCGAGCGCAGTAAGAACCGTAGAGGGCAGTACTACGGCTCCCGTAGACCTCACCCTATTAGAATAGCGTGGTCTTGCGGGTCGGGTGTTGGGAGTGCCTGGAACCAGCGTCGGCGGGGGCCGACCGGAGATAAGACCCGGCGGCCGAAGCTCGAGCGGCTGACCTGCTCAACCTCACGTTTTTTGGCGACTTTTCCACCAGAACGAAAGCAGCACTCCTGCCGCGACTCCCAGCGCCAGGGCCCCAAAACTGAGGTTCAGCGTGCGGCCTACGCGTTCCCACTGGTCGCCCAGAAAGTAGCCCAGGCTCACGAAGGAGATCACCCAAATAAGGCCTCCGGAGTAAGCGTAAATGGCGAAATGCCGGACGCGCATTTTGCTGGCGCCGGCCACTACTGCGGTGAAGTGACGCACTCCGACGACAAAGTAGCCGAAGAAGAGCGTCCACTGGCCGTATTTCGCGAACCAAGTCTGGACGCGCTCCATATACTTACCGGAGTGTTTGCGGAAGTGTGGGATCTTTTCGAACAGATAGAGAAGACCCCTTCGGCCGACCAGGTAGCTGATGGTGATACCGCACAAACTGCCGGCATAGGCCGCAGCCAGGACCGCGGCATAATCGAGGCGCCCTTCGCGCACCAGAATCCCCGCGAAAACCAGAATCGTTTCGTCAGGAATCAGTGGTCCGACAATTCCCAACATGAGCAGGCAGAATATCGCAACATAACCATAGTGCGCGACTAACTCAGCCGTGCGCTGCATGGCAGCCGATCTCCGCGCGAATCTGACGGATCGCCGCGGCCGGATTCTGCGCCCGTGTCACCTGGCGTCCGATGACGAGATAGCTGGCTCCATCGCGAACTGCTTCGGCGGGCGTCGCCACCCGTTTCTGATCTCCCCGGCTGGCCCCTTCCGACCGCACGCCGGGCGTCACGATCAACATATCGGGACCGATGGCGGTCCGCAATGCCGCGGCTTCGAGAGGCGATGCTACGACGCCGTCCATGCCTACGGCTTGAGCATTGCGCGCCCGGTGCATCACCATGCTCGACAAATCCCACTCAGTCCCTTCGTCGCGCAGGTCCTCTTGATCCCAACTGGTCAGGACCGACACGCCGAGCAGCTTTAGCGGGGCTCCTCCGCGACCTTCGATAGCCGCTTTCATTACCGAGAGATTGCCATGGACGGTCAGGAACCGCGCGCCCATCCGCGCGACTACGGAAGTCGCTCGCTTCACGGTCTCGCTGATGTCGTAAAACTTCAGATCGAGAAACACGTCTTTGCCCTGGTTAACAAGTTCGCGGACGAAATCCGGTCCTGTTGCGGCGTACAGTTCCATGCCGACCTTATAAAAGCCGGCCTCGTCTCCGAGCGTATTCACGATGGCCCGTGCTTCCGAGATCGAATTGAGGTCAAGTGCAATGATTAAGTTATCCGTCATCCGTTTTCCGTTTTCCGTTAACGAGCGTTATGGGTTTTGCCCCACGGTCAAGGACGTGTCCGATTCGATAAGCGCCGGGAACCCGCTCCAGAAACCGGGTGGCATCGTCGTCCGGTAAGGAGATCAGCAAGCCTCCGGCAGTTTGCGGATCGTAGAGCAACGTTTCAATGTCACTCGCGATCTCGCAGGTCTTGTCCACCACGCAGGAGGCGAATTCGTAGTTGTTTTTCTGGCCTCCGGGAATCGCGCCCTGCCGCGCGTAATCCAGCGCACCGGGCAGGAAGCGAATCGAGTCGACGTCGATAGCCAGGGTGACGTGGCTGCCCAGCGCCATCTCGCGCGCATGGCCGATGAGGCCGAAACCGGTGACATCGGTACAGGCGTGGACCTTATAGTCCAGCATAGCCTCGCAAGCGGCGCGATTGAGCGTGGTCATGGAGTCCACCGCAGCCGCTACGTGGGAAGGATTCGCTGTCCCGCGTTTGAGGGCCGTGCAGATCACTCCGGTGCCAATTCTTTTCGTGAAGACCAGAACGTCGCCAGGACGCGCGCGGCAATTTGTCTTGATGCGGTCGGGGTGAATCAGTCCAGTTACAGCATAACCGAATTTGGGTTCGTCGTCATTGACGCTATGTCCGCCGAGCACTGCACAGCCGGCCTCGCGCATCTTTTCCGCTCCACCGCGCATGATAGCCGCGAGCGCGTCCAAGTCCCCTTTCGCAGGATAGGCGACGATGGAGACGCTGCAAATGGGCCGGCCGCCCATGGCGTAGATATCGCTGATGGCGTTGGTTGCGGCAATGGCGCCGAACGCGTACGGGTCGTCCACCATCGGGGTGAAGAAATCTACCGTTTGGACCAGCGCCAGTTCTTCCGTCAGGCGATACACCCCCGCGTCGTCCGCGGTATCGTAGCCGACCAGGACATTCTCGTCGGCAAAGCGCGGCACCTGTTTCAGCACCCGGTCGAGGATGCTCGGGCTAAGCTTGGAAGCACAGCCGCCGGCCTTGACCAAACTTGTTAGAGGGCTTGTCGGGGGGGTAGTGAGATTTAGTTCGCCCATCAATTCATAATAGTGTGATGCGCCTGCTCAAATTTCTTCCGCTCGTTGTGCCCGGTGTTTTCCTGACTCTGTTCCTGGCCCATGCGGCACGCGAAACCGCCAACTCCGCCCGCATGAAGGGCGCTTTCCGCAAGCCGGCGGAGAACGGTTGGACCTACGTACACCTGGAGGGCTCGCCCTCCGAGATAGGTTATCAGCATGGCTTCCTGCTGGCGGCGGAAATTGACGATGCAAAAAAAGTTGTCGCGCTCGAACTCCAGCACGACAATCACAAAGACTGGGGGTTCTTTCGCGATGCGGGGCGCAACGTTCTATGGCCCCACATCGAGCGGGAGTATCGCGAAGAACTGCAGGGACTGGCGGAGGGAGCAACCGCCAAGGGCGTGAAGCTGGATGTATGGGATATGGTCGCGCTGAATGCGGCCGAGGAATGGTCGTACTATATCAAGAGCTATGACACGGCCCACGGCGTCCGGGCGCCGGGCAGCGTGACCGCTCCGGAGCACTGCAGCGCGTTCGTCGCGACCGGCGCATACACCAAAGACGGGCGCATCGTGATGGGCCACAATAACTGGACCGGTTATCTGGACGGTGAGCGCTGGACCATGATCTTCGACATCGTGCCGGCCAGCGGCCATCACTTGCTGATGGACGGTTTTCCCGGCTTGATCCATAGCGCCGATGATTTCGGCGTCAATTCGGCCGGGATCATGGTTACCGAGACGACCATCAGCAACTTCATCGGCTGGGATTCCAATGGAATTCCCGAGTTTGTGCGCGGGCGCAAGGCGCTGCAATACTCTTCGTCGATCGACGACTTCGCGCGCATCATGAAGGACGGCAACAACGGCGGCTACGCCAACGACTGGCTGATTGCGGATCGCAAAACCAATGAGATCGCCAGCCTGGAACTGGGACTCAAGAATGTAACGCTGGAGCGCAGCAAGGACGGCTATTTCGTGGGCTCGAATATTCCCATTAATCCGAAGCTGGCCCGGGAGGAGACCGATTTTCCGATCGCGGATAAGACCACCGGACAATGCACTCGCCACGTTCGTTGGGAGCAATTGATGCGTGAGAACAAAGGCACGATTGACGTTGCGGCGGGCGAGCGCTTTTTGGCGGATCACATCGACACGTTAACCGGCAAGGACCAGGCCAGCGAAAGAACGCTGTGCGGACATCTGGAATTCTCCAAGCGGGGCATGGGCGCCTGGCAGCCGCCCTACGCGCCGGCGGGGACGGTGCAGAACAAAGTCACGGATGCGTCGATGGCGGAACGGATGTCCTTCGCAGCCCTGGCCGGTCACGCCTGCGGAATATCTTTCAAAGCGGCCGCAGCATCTGAAGGAACACCCGGAGTTCGAGTGGCAGAAGGGACTGCTGCGAGATCTGGATGCCGGTACATGGACGACGTTTACGGCAACGCCGGGGCATCGGGAGTAAGCGAGCAAAGGCTGCAGAGCGCAGGCCAAAGGCCTACTCCACTGTCTAGCCCAGATTGTGTTTCTTGATTTTGTAGCGTAGGGCATCGCGTCCGATGCGCAGCATGCGGGCGGCTTCGGACTGATTCCCTCCGCTACGGGCCAGGGCGTCTGCGATGAGATGCCTTTCGTGTTCTTCAAAGCTTTGGGGCGACGGGCTTTCATGCGCTACCGGACCGCCCGCGTGCGACGGGCTGACCAGATAATCCGGCAGGTCTCCGACATCGATTACCTCGCTGGGCGTCATCATGCAGGCGTGGCCGACGACGTTCTCGAGTTCTCGAACATTTCCTGGCCAGTTGTGACGCGCCAGCGCGAGGTGGGCCCGCTGGGTCAGTTCGCGAACCTCTTTGGTGAATTGTTCGGAGTACTTCTTGACGAAATAACGCTCGAGCAGAGGGAGGTCTTCTTTGCGGTCGCGCAGGGGAGGCACGTGGATTTCGATCATGGAGAGCCGGTAGAAGAGATCCTCGCGGAAGCTGCCGTCGGCCACCTTATCGCGAAGGTCGCGGTGCGTCGCCGCAACTACCCGAACATCCACCTTGCGAGTGTTTAACGAACCGACGCGCTGGACTTCCTGATTCTGCAACGCCCGCAAGAGCTTGGACTGGGCGCCTGCGCTCATGTCGCCCACCTCGTCGAGGAAGAGCACGCCGCCATGAGCATGTTCGAACATGCCAGGCTTATCCACCACGGCACCCGTGAAGGCGCCGCGCACGTGGCCGAACAACTCGCTTTCGAGGAGGGTTTCAACTACCGCCGAACAATTGAGAGCAACGAAGCGTCCTGAAGAGACGGGACAGAGCCGGTGCAGACCGCGCGCGATGAGATCCTTACCCGTACCGGTTTCGCCGGTGATCAGGACCGTGCGGAAGTGCGGAGCGATGCGGCGGATGCGGGAGAAGACTTCCCACATCAACGGGCTGCGTCCGACGATGCCTTCGAACTGGCAGCTCTCGAGCAGTTCCTGTTCGAGTTTTCCGGCCCGTTGGGACTGCCGGGCGCTCTCAACCAGGCTGCCGATCCGTTCGCGCAGCACGCCAACCTTGATGGGCTTGTCGAGGTAGTCGCAAGCGCCCTTGCGAATGGCTTCCACGGCCGATTCGGTAGAGTAGTGCGCGGTCATCAGCACCACCTGGATGGAAGGATCGAATTCGACGATCCGCTCCAGCAGTTCCATACCGGTCATGCCCGGCATGACAAGGTCGGTGAGCACGACTTGGGGACGAACGCTGTAGATGGTCTCGAGGGCATCCTCCGGATTGGTAGCCGAGAGGACTTCTATCCCGTCGGTGCGGAGGGCACTCGACACAAATTCCAGACTTCCGGGATGGTCGTCGACGACCAGGACCGAGACTTTGGGCGCAGTGCTCATGGATTTAAGAGACGAGTAATCTCCTCGCGCAGAAAACGCAAATTGACGGGCTTAGTGATGTATTCCGTAAAACCAGCTTCGAGAGCTCTCTCGCGGTCTCCCTGCATGGCACTCGCGGTTAAGGCAACGATAGGAACGGAAGCGAACCGCTCGTCGCGGCGTAGTTCGGCCAGCACCCCGAGCCCATCGAGGGCGGGCATTTGTAAATCGACGATCATCAGATCAGGGGCTTCCCGCCGGGCTACTTCGACGGCCTCGCGGCCATCCGCCGCTTCGCTGACGCTATACCCGCAGCCTTCAAGCACAGTACGGATCAACTCGCGGCTGCTGGCACGATCTTCGGCGATCAGAATTTTCTTCATCGCAGATCTCGGGTCTTTATCATCTCAGATGCTGGCGCAGAGTGTGGAGAAGAACGTCTCGCTTGAGCGGTTTTTGCAAGAATGCCGTGGCACCACGCGCTTCGGCCGAACCATCATTATCTCGAACCGAGACTACGATGATGGGCACGGCGCGAAATTCAGCCCGATCATGGAGTTCTTCAAGCGCCCTCCAACCACTGTAACCCGGCAGCCCGAGATCGAGTGTCACGGCATGAGGGCGGGTCTTGCGAGCAATCTCGATTGCTTTCTGGATGGTGGGGGCAACGGCCGTCTGGAATCCGCGAGGCTCGAGGTAGGTTACCAGCAGTTCCTGGGCCGAGGGTTCGTCTTCTACGATCAGAATCAAAGGTTCGACAGTGTCCAGGTGGGGGGTGTCGAGGTGAATTGTAAAGCTGAAGGTGCTACCTTTTCCGGGTTCGCTCTCCACGAGAAGAACGCCGCCGTGCATCTCGACCAATTGTTTGGTGATGGCGAGGCCCAGACCCGTGCCTTCCCGCACGCCTTTTGTGGTGGAACCGACCTGATAGAACTTATCGAAGATGGAAGCCTGCTCCTGTTTCGCGATACCGATTCCGGAATCCTTGACGGAGAAACAAACTTCCGACTGGAGCAACTGAGAGTCGATCTCGATATGGCCGCCCTCCAACGTAAATTTCACGGCGTTGCTCAGGAGATTATAAAAGATTTCTTTGAACCGAACCCTGTCCGCTTTGACGGCGCAGTCCGGAGCGACCCGGTTCTCAATGATGAGGCTCTTGCCGTCCGAGCGCCCATTAAGACTGGCGACAACCTCTTCGACCGCGAGCCGGGCATCAAAGACGTCGAAACGCAGTTCCATCTTTCCGGCTTCGATCTTGCTGAGGTCCAGGATATCGTTGATTAATTCCAAGAGATGTTGCGCGTCCTGGTGGACATGGGCGACAAAGCGTTTCTGGCGTTCATTCAACGGGCCGTCAATCTCTTCCTCAAGGAGTTCGGTGAAACCGAGGATCGTATGGAGCGGCGTGCGCAATTCGTGGCTCATGCTCGCGAGAAACTCGCTTTTGAGCCGGTTGGCCCGCTCCACTTCCTGATTTCGCTGCTGCAATTGTTGATTGACGGCGCGGATCTGCTCTTCCGCGATCTTGCGGTCCGTCACATCGCGGATGATCGCGGTTACGCGGATGCCTTCGTCGGAGCGCACCGGACTCAGACTGATTTCAACGGGAAAACGAGAGCCATCCTTCCGCTGCGCGTGCAACGTCAAGCCCTTGCCCATGGCGCGAGTGACAGGTCTATCCCAGTAGAGGGTTCGATGCTGGCGGTGAGCGGCATGGCTGCCTTGCGGAATCAGCGTCTCGACGGCAGTGCCGAGCAACTCCTTCCGCTGGTAGCCGAATAACTTTTCTGTAGCCGCGTTACAGAGAACGATGGAACCGCTGGGGTCGACCTCGATAATGCTGTCGGGCGCGGCTTCCAGAAGTTCGCGAAAACGACTTTCCGCCTTGGCCTCAGCCTGGGCAGCGCGTTCGCTGGCGATCAATGCATCTTTTTCAGCCTCATCAGCCTTTTCTGGTGTATTGTCCCAAAAGAACGCCATGTGTCCCTTGTTGTCTCCGCAATCCCCTTAGATGCAGTAAAGCGGAGGCGGACCGCGATGGGTCCCCTCCGCGCTTGAGGCAGTTCAGGGTATGGTTCAGTTGTCTTACGTAGAGCAATCGCGATGCCAATTTTGAAAAATCTTCAACTGAGTTCTCCGCGCCGGAAGCCAGGCTACGGCAACGCCTTTTATCCCATGCCTCTGGCGCGAATTTTGCCGTCGGGTGGAACCGCATCCAGTTGCCCGAATGGAATGCCTTACCGGGTTGCACGTGCGTCGAAATGCGCATTCACTGCGTGAATACACCCAATAATATAACCCATCGCTATCCAAGTTGTTGAAGAGCAAAGGCTGGTCAACGGCCAGAGTGTTGCGCCTTGCTGTGCGTCATCCATAAACCACAGGAGACGACGGTTTACAGGATTGCAGTCGTGTTCAGGACGAAAGGAAGTTTATGCTCCATTACCGCCGAATCCTCTATCCAGTCGATTTTTCTTTACGATGCCGGCAGATGGCTCCCCTGGTAGCGGAGGTGGGCCGTAAGTTTTTCAGCGAAATCACCCTGCTGCACGTGCTCGATCCGTTGCCCGTGGTGTGTTACGCGCCTGAGTTCACTTATTTTGCGCCAAATGAGTTTATCGAAAAGCAACGGCACGCGATGACCGCCGAGTTAGAGGAATTTGCGGAGCGCGAGTTTCCCGAAAGCAGCTTCGGGACGCATATCAAGCGGGTGATCGTCACCGGCGAACCTGCGGATGCGATTATTGCCTATGCGGAACGGGCGTCCATCGACCTGGTTATGATGCCGACGCACGGGCAAGGTCTGTTCCGGCGCTTACTGGTGGGCTCAGTAACGGCAAAGGTTCTGAACGACTCCGCCTATCCCGTCTGGACGAATGCGCATTGCGAACGCTTTCCGGTGCCTCCGGATTTTCAGCTCCGGCGGATTTTGTGCGCCGTCGATACCGGAATGGAGAACGCGCACGTGCTGCGGGTAGCGTCGGACCTGTCGCACGAGTATGATGCTGCCGTACACCTGGTTCACGCAGTAGCGGGTCAGGAGGCGTTTTATGAGAATACAATCGACCCTGGACTGCGGCAGTACCGGCTGCGCACTGCGCGAGAGCAGATCGACAATTTGCAATGCGAGGTTGGCACGCACTGGGACCTCTGCGTGAAGGCCGCGCCGGTGCAGGAAGCGGTCCGTCAGGTGGCCGAAGATTTTGGAGCGGATCTGGTGATTGTCGGGCGCGGCCGGCCGAAGGAGCATTTCGAACCGATGCGGACCCATTCGACGGCTATCATCCGCGAAAGCCCCTGCCCGGTACTCAGCGTATAAAAGCAGCGATTTAGCTGTCCGCTACGAGCCAGGTGCCGGCCTCCTGAGTCCGCGGAGTTTCGATCTTACGCCGGCGTCCCGAGAGGCAACGCTTCACCGAACTGCGGAGTTCCGGTGCGGTAAATGGCTCCTCGATAACGGCTGTATCACCCAAGCTATCCGCAACCACCGCGGCCAGCGAGTGACTGGCGGACATGAAAAGGATCGGAACTTGAATTCTCCGCCTCGCCAGACGCTTCGCGAGCTCGAGGCCGCTGATCGGCTTACTATTAATCCGCGTAATTACCAGATCTATTTGCTGAAAATCCTGACGAGTAAGAGCCAATACTGTCATCGGATCGTCGGCAACGACGATTTCAAGACCTTCCGGCCGCAGGGTGCCGGAAACCAGAGCAAGAAGGATGGGATCATCCTGGATAACCAGTATCCTGGCTTTTCTTTGAACGGAAATATCATTCATGGTTTCACGGCTTTCCTAGCAGGAATACGTGAGCCAGAGGAATGCTCCCGGGCTGATCGGGCAAGCCGAAGTAGTTTTTGCAAAGCGAGCGGTTTCCATTTGGCCATACCCTTATGGCTAGTGGGACCATCATATTGCCAGATTGAGAATAAAACAAGCTTTATATTGGTTAATAGAAGTATTTTGACGGCAGATAGTCTACTTTCGGATATGTGCGCTATACAAGAATTCCGCGGCGCAAATCAGAGGTGAGGTTCTCTTCCAAGCCTTCAATGATCAATCGCGCAGTGGAGGATTCCTCCTGTAAATCATCGGTGATTTCGAAATGATAGCGTTCGAGCAGACGGCGCATAGGCAAGTTCTCGCGAATAAAGGTCGCGGTCAGCGCCGTAAGTTGTTCGTCGCGCGCGAAATCGATGAGGAGCGACATCATTTCCCGGCCGATACCACGGCCCTGGTAGGAGTCGCTGATGAGAAACGCCACTTCAGCCTCTTTACCGCCGGGCGATTTCACCAGCCTTCCGACGCCGATAATCTGACGGTCGCCGGTGCGTTCGTTGTTCGATTGTGCAACTAGCGCGATTTGACGGTCGTAATCGATGAAGCACATGCGCGCCAATCGCTCGTGAGCCGTGCGCTGCCCCAGTTTCATCCAGGAGAAATAGCGCATGTAGACGCTGCGTTCCGAGAGCGTACCGTGGAATGCGACGATGAGCGGTTCGTCCTCGGGACGGATCGGCCGGACCTGAATCGGCGGTTTGCCATCGACGACGATTTCTTTGGCGTATTGGGACGGGTACGGCCGGATGGCCGATCTTGGAAGCGCGCTGGCCGGGGTACTCCGGTCATGCAAGATGATGCGGGCGTCCAAGGCGATGATATCGTCTCCCGAGACCAGCAGCGGATTGATGTCCACTTCCTTAATCGACGGCTGTTCCATGATTAGCTGACTGAACCGGACGAGCAACCTCTCGAGTCGCGCGAGGTCGACGGGCTTGCGGCCCCGGACCCCTTTCAACGCTTTAAAAATTTTGGTTTGCTCAATCATCCGGCGCGCGAGCGTAGTGTTGAGCGGAGGGATAGCGAGTGACCGGTCTTCAAATACCTCGACCAATTGGCCTCCGGTGCCGAACAACACGACCGGTCCGAACTGGGAATCGAGGATGCTGCCCAGGATCAGCTCGTAGGCGCCGCTTGAGCGCACCATTCTCTGTACCGTGACTCCGCCAAAATGCTCGGCTCCGGCTTTCTCGGTTACTGAATCCTGAATGGCTTGCCACGCTCTTTCGACCGCAGTTGCGTCGCCGAGATTCAGCTGCACGCCGCCGACATCGGTCTTATGTGTGATGGTTTCCGAATGGAGCTTTAGGACCACGGGATAGCCGAGCCCCTGCGCGTAGGCGACCGCTTCCATCCTGGTAGTGGCGATTTTGGTCTCGACTACTGGAATACCGTAGGCTTTGAAGACCTCTTTGGCTTCAAATTCAGTCAATATATTTCGGCCTTGTTCGCGGATGCTCTGAAGTTCGGCGGAGATTTCCGGCTTGGCATTGGGGGCGGAACGGTCCTCTACAAGGAGGGGAGTTTCATAGAGACCTTTGAGGTTGTAGTTGTACCTGGCCATCAAAAGGAAGGCACGAACGGCGGCATCGGGGAAGGGAAAGGTGGGAATTCCCGCCGCATTGAGGATGGCTTCGCCGGGTTCGGCCTCATAACCCCCCATCCAACTGGCGAGAATTGGCTTACCGGCGAGCGAGGCATAGTTCTTCAGCCCCTCGGCGATCTTGACCGGATCGGTCATGCCTTGGGGCGTCATGATCACCAGCAGGCCGTCGGCATCTTTCTCTTTGGCGGCAATCTCCAGACTCTTGGCATAGCGGTCGGCGTCGGCATCACCGATGATATCTACCGGGTTCGCATGGCTCCAGTGCTGCGGCAGCACGCCATTTAAGGCGAGCATGGTTTCCTCGCCCAACTCGGCGAGCGCGCCGCCGCCGGTAAGAAGCGCATCGGTAGCCAGAACTCCAGGTCCGCCCGCATTAGTCAGGATCAGGAGCTTGGGTCCTTTCGGGCCGCGGCTGGCGTCCCAGCACTTCAACCATGTCGAACATCTCAGCAATTGTGTCGACTCTCAACACTCCGACGCGTCGAAACGCGGCATCGAGCACATCATCGCTGCCGGCAAGCGTACCGGTATGCGAGGCGGCGGCTTTGGCTGCCTGGGCAGTGCGTCCCGGTTTGATCACGATGATGGGTTTCTGGAGTGCCACTTCGCGGGCGGCCGAGAGGAAGCTGCGGGCATCCATAACGGATTCCATGTAAATCACGATGCTGCGGGTGTTGGGATCGCTGCCGAGGTGATCGATGAGGTCGCCCCAGTTGACGTCCGCCATGGCACCGGTGGACATGAAGGCGCTGAAGCCGACCTTCTCCCGGAGGCTCCAGTCGAGAACCGCGGTGCAGAGCGCGCCGCTCTGGCTGAGGAAGCCGACGCTACCCGGCTTGGCCATGGTCTGAGCGAAGGTCGCGTTCAGCCCTGTGATGGGGCACATGACGCCGAGGCAGTTGGGTCCGATCAGGCGGATGCCGGCGCGCCTGGCTTCCGCCACCACCTGACCTTCCAGTTCGGCGCCCGCGGGTCCAGTCTCGCGGAAGCCCGCGGAGATGACGACTACTCCTTTGACACCGTGCGCGCCACATTCGCGGACGAGGCCGGGAACCGTATGGGCGGGCGTGACGATTACCGCCAAATCGACAGAGCCGGGGACGGAGCCTATGGAGGGATAGGCTTTGATCCCGAGCACGCTGCCGCGCTTGGCATTGACAGGATACACCGTTCCGCCAAACGGGCTGCTGATCAAATTCCACAGAATATTGCGGCCGACGCTGCCGGCCTTCTCGGTCGCGCCGATCACCGCAACCGATTTCGGCGCAAAAAAAACGTTTAAGGCGCTGGTGTCGGCGCTGGTGGACCCGCTGGGAGAAGCAGTCATAAAATACCAGTTAAACGGATCTTACGTAGAAGCGCCAGGGAAATCGTAAGACCAATTGAATCAAGTTTTTAGCGTAATGCCTGTAGGGTATCAGGCTTAAGCAACGAAGTATTGGACTTCCATTTCCCCTAGGTCATACCCTTGGACTTACAGAATCTCGTATTGCACCTTCATGGGTACGGGATCAGAAATGGGAGCAAAAGGGTGACTTCCGGAAACAAGAGACGCATACCAAGAGCGGCGGCAATTACGTTCAGACTGGCAATCGTTACGTTATTTGCCATGACACTGACTGGTGCCGGCCGCGTTAATAAAGACATTTACAACAAAAATCAAAAAGCCAAATATGCCCCCGACGCTGTAGTAGGACTGGCCACGCCGGGATTTAATCTCGCGATTAATTCCGCATCGGTAGCCGCGAATGGGACCATGACCGCAGTGGTAACCCTCACGGACGCCGCCGGGTTACCGCTCGACGTTTACGGAGTGACGACTCCCGGGGTCATGGCGTTGAGCTTCACGATGGGGTATATTCCGGCCAACGCCGAACAATACACTTCTTACGTAACAAGTACCTCGACTGGTGCGGCCGGAACTTTCATCCGTCCATCTTCGGAGAACGCGATTACGACAACCACCGGCAAGCTGACCGCCTTAGGCAATGGCCAATACCAGTATGTTTTTGGAAATAAGGCGCCGGCAACCTTCGACCAGACCGCGACCCATACGCTGGCTGCCTGGGGTGGCCGCACGCTGGCTCCCTTCGGGCTACCTAACGAGTTTGCGAGCGCAACTTACAACTTCGTTCCCAACGGCAGTAAAGTGACCAAAATTCGCGACGTGGTCTCGACCAAGGCGTGCGATGGTTGCCACGATCAGCTATCGGAGCATGGCGGTTCTCGACGCGGCGTCGCCGTTTGCATAATGTGCCATACGCCCGCCATGATCGATTCGGCCACGGGTGAATCGTACGACTTCAAGGTCTACATTCACAAGATTCACATCGGATCCTCGCTACCCAGTGTTGCGACGGGATCGCCGAACATTGTTGCCGGCAGCGATTTCTCGACCGTAGTTTATCCCGCCGACGTCCGACGTTGCGAAACCTGCCACGATCCGAAGACCGCGACGCAAGCCAATCTGTATAACACCAATCCGACGGCCGAAGCCTGCGGCGCATGCCACGATAACGTGAACTTCGCCACGGGCGTCAATCACGCCGGCGGTCCGCAACCCGATAACAGCATGTGCGCACAGTGCCACATTCCGCAGGGCGAGCTCGAATTTGACGCTTCCATTAAGGGCGCGCACACCATTCCCGTGGACTCAGGTTATCTCCAAGGCTGGATCGTGAACCTTGGGGCAGTGACGAATAACAAGGCTGGCCAGACACCCACCATCAAATTCACGATGACAGATAATGCGGGTAACCCGATGGCTTTCCCAACGGCATCCGCCGGGACGCTTAGCCTTACCATGGCTGGCCCGACGACAGACTACGGCAACACCAGTTTTGGAGCCGCTTCAGCCACAACGCCTGGCTATGTTACTGAGAGCGTTCCGGCGACGGCATGCGATAGCAACGGCAATTGCAGCTATACGTTCACGAATCCAGTACCGGCCAAGTCGACCGGAACCTTCGCGATCGGCGTGGAAGCTCGCCGCACCGATACGATCCTGGCGGGAACCACTTCTCAACAGAGCAGTATCGAATTCGGCGCGACCAACAAAGTGGTTTACTTCTCGGTGGACGGTAGCGCGGTAGCACCTCGCCGCCAAGTTGTAGCCGAAGCAAATTGCAACCGCTGTCACGCCGAACTTTCGCTCCATGGCGGGCTCCGCAACCAGGTTGAATATTGCGTACTTTGCCACAATCCTTCGAACAGCGACTTCACCACCCGGCCAACCGCGGTGGTTGCTGCCCAGCAAACCTTGCCCAATCAGGGAATCGCTTTCGACCTCCTGGTCCATCGCATCCACACGGGCTTGAACCTTGAAGCCGATTTCGGACGCGATTATACGGTTGTTGGCCACGGTGGATCGATCAACGACTTTAGCAACGCATATGCGACGCTCCCGGCTTCGATGGCGAGCAGCAACACTGGCGTTCGCTATCCGGCGATGGATCCGACAGGAGCCGTGCACGATACCGCGAATTGCTCTATGTGTCACATCGGCCCCGGAGCGGTCGTTACAACGCTAAACGGCTCGACAACCCCGCTCACACTCGGTACGGAGACCAATCTCCCGCTCGGCTTAAACGCGGTAGTCGATCCGCAGGGTCCCATTCCTTCGGATCCGGCGATCACAGCCGCTTGCACTGGATGCCATGCGTCAATCTCCACGGCTTCCCACGCACTGGCCAATACGACAACGCTTGGTGAGTCGTGCATCGCTTGCCACGGATCGAGCGCCAATTACAGCACGCTTGGCTTAGATTACTCAGTCAGCGCGGTACATTCGCAGTACTAATCGAGTAGGGGCGGGTTTCCAATCTGCCCCTGCATCGCCTTAACCGGCCAATCGTCAAATTACAGAAATATGAGCCGGACCCATTACAAACCGCTCCTCTTTTCACTGACCCTCCTGTTTGCCGCCGTCTCTTTCGTGGGGGCGGCGGCGCAGGCAGATAAAGCCGCAGCATCCGCAACGGCTGCAGCGGCGCCACCTGCCCCGCCCTCCGCACCGGAAAAGCCGGATTACGTCGGGTCAGACACTTGCCAGCCTTGTCACGAAGATATTTTCAATTCCTGGGTTAAGAGCCCCCATCACATCGTTGAGATTACGCCGAAGCGCGGCTTTAAAGGACACGGCTGCGAGTCTTGTCATGGAATGGGATCGCTTCACGCCGGATCGGGCGACGCGTCTTTGATCCGCCAGCCTGCCAAGCTTGCCGCTGCGGCTGCCGACAAAATCTGTCTATCCTGTCATTTAAATCAACCGACGCATGTCGGCCGCTTGCAGAGCAGCCATGCGAACAGCGCGGTTTCGTGCGTTACCTGCCACAAGATTCACGCGAACGGTCCGAATGGCCTGGTGGTCCGTAAGCCGGCCGAGATCAACGGACAATGCGCGGGCTGCCATCAAAACGTTTGGGCCCAGTTCCAGAAACCACAGCACCATCGTCTGCCAGAAGGCGCGATGAGTTGCGTCGATTGCCATAATCCGCACGGCAGTATCCGGCCAGCGATGCAGACCGCGTTCGGAGCGAACGAGCCCAGTTGCTTCCGGTGTCATGGGGACAAACGAGGACCCTTCACGTTTGAGCACGCGCCGGTCCGTTTCGAAGGCTGCGGCAGTTGTCACGAGCCGCACGGGTCCACGAATCCGCGCATGCTGGACCGAGCGCAGGTATCGCAAGTCTGCCTGGAATGCCACGCCAATCTTCCCGGCTCGAGGCTGACGAACTCGACGGGCGGCGTAGTGCCGCCGGCATTCCATAATCTCGGCGAATCCCGTTTCCAGAATTGCACCATATGTCACCAGAAAGTGCACGGCAGCTACGCCGACAGGAACCTGCTGCGATGAAACTGCTCATCTCATTCCTGATGCTGCTGCCGCTGGCAGCGCAGACTCCGGCCCCGAAGCCTGCGCCGGCCGCGCCTGCCTCGGACGCCAAGCCCGCCGATGCGGCGCCGCCAGCCGCTCCCTCCGCTCCCGCCGCTCCTGCCGAAGCGGCTAAGACCGACGCCCCGGCTGCCGCTTCTCCTGTTCCGACCGGCGAAAACTGGTTGACCGGCTTCGTGGACGTAGGGTACCGGTGGCGTACCGGCGTGGAGGGCAGCGTGAACACGTACCGCACAATCGTCAACCTGAACCCAGGGCTGATGCTGCTCGGCGCCGAGTTCATGATTCGCGATCCGAAGAGGCGGCTATTCGATCGGATCGAAGTCCGCGGATACGAATGGGGCCACGATCCTTATTCGACGGTGCATGTCAACGTTTTCAAAGAGAATGCTTATCAGTTGATTAGCGATTACCGCAGCTATGCGCTGTTCGACAACATGCCGTCGTATGCAGATCCTTACATAACGCACGGCACGATGATTGACGAGCAGTCATTCGATACGCGGCGGCGGATCGCGAATGTGCTTTTGGAAATCAAACCCGGAAGCTGGTTGATCCCGTATCTGGCGTGGGACCAGGATTCCGGCAATGGGACCGGTGTCACTTCGTTCGTTTCGAATACCAACCAGTTTCCGTTCCTGAGCCAGATGTCCGATTACACGGAATCGTATCGCGGCGGAGTGCGATTGGAGTTGCGGCGCTTCCACGTCACGCTGGAAGAAGGCGGCACTACTTTCAAGAGCGCGCAAAATACTTTTGTAGCGCCGGGAAATGTTTATTTGGGAAGCCAGACGACGCCGGTTAATGGGACCACGCTGGATCTCACCAGCCTGGCGCAGGCCTACGGGATCCGCGGTTCCAGCATCTACACCAAAGCGCTGGCCACGGCCCATGTGACTAGCTGGATGGACGTCACCGGACAGTTTCTGTATAGTATCCCGAGTACGACGACGAACTATCAGCAGTATAACTACGGCAGCTTTGCTTCGCTGAACGAGGCGCTGTTCTATAACAGCGAGCAGAATCTGGTGACGGCGGCGGCCAAAATGCCGCACAGCACAGGCAGCGCCGGCGCCGAGATTCGTCCTTTCAAACGCGTCCGCCTGGTCGATTCGTGGATGACTGACCGTCTCCACAATGCCGGAGATGCTCTACAGAAGGACATCCTGGGAGGCACTCCCGCCATCGATACGGATCTCAGTTCGCTGCTGGTGACCAACTACAGTCAGGCGGAGAGTATGATCTTCGTCGATGTTCTGAAAGGCCTGGTGGCGCGCGGAGGGTACCGCTACGTTTGGGGCGATGCCGACGAACTCGTGTTGCCGCCCGAAGGCCTGCTCACTCACGATAATTTGAAGCTGCGTCGCAATGTCTTTTTGACCGGGTTGAGTTATCGCCCGAACGCTAAGCTTTCGCTCTCCGGCGATGCCGAAATCGGCTCCAGCGGCAACGCCTATTTCCCGGTCAGCCTGTACGACTACGAAAAGGTGCGGGTACACGGGAACTACCGGCTCCCGATGTCGCTGAATCTTTCGGCGAACGTGTCGGTACTCAAGAACACGAGCCCTTTGCCGAATAAGAACGATTTCCTTTCGCATACGGAGTCGTTGACGCTGCAGTGGAATCCGAAGGTGGCGAAACGATTCAGTTTCATCGGCACGTGGGAACACAATTCGCTGAATTCGAATATCTATTACCTGCCTCCGCAGACACTCTTTCCGACCGTCTCGAATTACTGGGAGAGCGGCCACACGATCAGCGGTCTGGTTGCGACCAGTTTTTCGCTTCTGGGCAGGAACGTGCAGTTCTCCGGCGGCGGATCGTTCCTCTTGTCTAATGGCAGCCGGGCGACCAACTACTATCAACCGGTCGGCAAGTTGTCAGTGCCGTTCGGGAAACATCTGGCGTGGAATTCCGAGTGGAGATACTACGGTTTTAATGAAGCCTATTATCTTTATGAAAGCTTCCGCACGCACCTGATCACGACCGGATTGAGGTTTACACGATGACGTCTCATTTGAGCAGACCAACGGTTTTGAGCAGACCTACGGTTTTGGCTAGACCTGCGGTGGGGATGCTAATCCTCCTTTCGACATCTTCGCTCTGCGCGGCTACGATCGAGATGGACTCAAACCGCGGCAAGCGCGTCTTCGAATCGGAATCCTGCGCACAGTGTCATGCGATCGGCGGACAAGGCGGGCACATCGCTCCGGACCTGGGCCGGGTCATCGACCGAAATTTTACGCCCGCAGGCCTCGCGAGCACCATGTGGAATCACGCGCCGACGATGTGGGCCAAGATGTCGCAGCAGAGCGTCAAGCGCGGCGGCCTGAACGAGCAGGCAGCCGCCGATCTGTTCGCGTATTTCTATTCGGTGCGCTTCTTCGACAGACCGGGTGATGCGGGACGCGGGAAGCGCCTTTTTCACGAACGAACCTGCGATACCTGCCACGGCCTCACGACTTCTCCGAATCCGGCCGCGCCGCCGGTATCCAAGTGGCAGGCGCTGGGCGATCCCATCGCGCTCACGCAAGCCATGTGGAATCACTCCGGTTCGATGTATGCGGAATTGCAGCAGAAGAAAATGGGCTGGCCTCAGCTGAGCGGGCAGGATTTATCGGACTTGCTGGTTTATTTTCGCAACCTTCCGGGAGTTGCTCCGAAACCATCGACACTGATTACGACGGCGGGCGCCCAGGGAGAGGCGCTCTTCGCTTCCAAAGGCTGCAAGCAGTGCCACGATGCGAGCATGCTTTTATTTCGCACGGGCCTCGCCGGCCATACCTTGACCGACATCGCGGCCGCACTTTGGGACCATGCGCCGCGGATGAAAACGCCGCCCGCGCGCTTCGACATAGACGAAATGCGCGAGTTGCTGAGTTATCTTTGGGCCAATCAGTTTCTCAGCGTGGCAGGACTTCCAGACCACGGGAAGAAAGTGTTTGCGGCGAAACATTGCGCTGCCTGCCACGACGATCCCACGAGCGGAGCGCCCGACTTGTTCAGTCGAAAAGAGCCGATCAACGGCAGCACTATGGTGTCGGTGCTGTGGCGTCATGGTCCGGAGATGCTGCAGCAGATGAACAAGAAGAACATCAAGTGGCCGCATTTTGAAGCTTACGAGATGGCCGATATTATCAGCTATCTCAATTCCGGCAAGAAGTAAAGGTTTGGCGCGGCGGAACTCGAGTCTGGCTCACAATGTAAGGTATGAACGCGACCAACGACCGGCGCATCGATTACATCGAATTTCCCGCCACCGACATTGAGAAAACCAAGCTTTTCTACTACACCGTGTTCGGGTGGAAGTTCGAAGACTACGGGCCGGAATACACGAGCTTTCACGATGGCCGGTTGAACGGCGGTTTTCGTAAAGAGAAAAAAGTAAAAGGCAGCGGTCCCTTGATCGTGCTCTATGCGTCGGATCTGGACGCCATCCAACGCCGTATTATCCTGGCCGATGGGAAGATTACCAAACCCACCTTCGATTTCCCCGGCGGACGCAGATTCCACTTCTCCGATCCCAACGGCAATGAACTGGCAGTTTGGTCGAACGTCGGGTAGCGCACACTAACTTCGCACTTGGGGCGCTAGCGCACAGCGCCCAATCGTACTTACATTTTATAATTCGGGCAAGATCGTCGGCCGATCGTGCCTGAGGACTGTTTTGTTGAAAGTGCTGCGGTGTATTCTTTTTATCAATTTCGGCGCGGGCTGCCTTTGGGGACAGGGTGCTCCCGCGGAGCAGACCAGTGCGATTACCCGCGCAGCGCAGCCGCCTCTTTCGTCACGCGGAATGCAACCGGGTACTGTCGCCACATCGCAATCGACGACCAACACAGGATCTAACAGCGTCAACCTGATCACCAGTTCAGTGAATGTGCAGGGATCGTACGCGGGCAGCGTGGCCTCGGGCACATCCACGGGGACGGTGCTTCCGCTGAGTCTCGACTACGCGCTCACGCTCGCGCTGCGCAACAATCTGGCTGCGTTGACCGAATCGAATACGGTGCGGCAGGCGCAGGCATTGCAGCGAATTGCGCGAAGTGCATTGCGTCCTAATGTCGAATCGGTGTTGACCGAAACCATCGAACAACTCAACCTGCGCACGGTGGGAGTAGAGATTGCAGGCATCCCTCCCGTCGTCAAGTTCAATTTCTTCGATGCCAGGGCCGCGCGCCTCACGCAGAGCGTCTTCGATCTGGTGAGAATACGCAATCTGCGCAGCGCCGGCGAAGATGTGCACGCGAGCCTCGAATTGCAGCGGGATGCGCGCGATCTGATTGTCCTGGCGGTCGCCGGCCTGTACCTTCAATTAATCGCGACGAACTCGCGGGTAACGGCCGCTCGCGCGCAGGTGGAAAGCTCACGAGCCGTTTTTAAGCAGGCGTCCGATCGTCTGGACGCCGGGCTGGATGCCCGTATCGATGTGACCCGCACGCAAGTTCAAATGCAGACGGATCAGCAAAGGCTCCGCTCCTTCGTGGCTGATTTCGACCGCCAGAAACTCAGCCTGGCCCGTGTGATCGGTCTGCCCGCGGGACAGGATTTCAGCATCGCGGACGATTTTCCGTATAAACCGCTGGAGAATTTGAGCGTCCAGCAAGCGCTCGACCGCGCGTTCGATAAAAGAGCCGATTTGAAGGGAGCGGATGCAGGCGTGCGGTCCGCGGAAGCAGCGGTGTCAGCAGCGCGGGCGGAACGCTATCCGACGGTTTCCTTGACGGCGGACTACGGAGCGGCGGGGTTGCGACCTACCTCGGACGCGCATGGCGTCTTTACGGTCGCCGGCACGGTGACAATTCCGCTGTATCAGGGCGGACGAGTCAGCGCCGACGTCGAGAATGCGGATGCCGCCAAACGGCAGCGCGAGTCGGAACGCGCGGATCTGCGCGGACGGATCGATCAGGATGTCCGTCAGTCTTTCATCGATCTTGGCGCGGCCGCCGACCAGGTGAGCCTCGCCCGGAGCAACGTGGATCTGGCGTTAGAGACGTTGACGCAAGCGCGGGACCGCTTTATCGCGGGGATCGCCGATACGATCGAGGTCGTTCAGGCGGAGCAGACGGTGGCGCAGGCCAACAATGATTACATCTCTGCCGTGTTCGAACACAACCTGGCGAAAGTAGCGCTCTCCCGGGCCATGGGTGAGGCGGAGCAAAATGTGCGCCAGTTCCTATTAGGAAAGTAAAGATGCCGGACGTCGACCGCCGAGAGTTGGAGGAACTGCGCAGCGAACAGGCGCGCCTCCGCGACGAAATCGAGCGTCTGCGACAGGAGCAAAACGGCAGCGGCAAGAAGGAATCCGACGAAAAGAAGCCGGACGGCGATCCATCGAAAGACGGCAAGCAGGACGACAAGAAGAACGGCCAGAAGGACGAAAAGAAAGACGATAAGAAGGGCGACAAGAAAGAAGAGGAAGAGAAGAAACCTCCACTGAGACAGCGCCTATCCGCCTGGATTCGAACGCACCCTTTACTGACTGTCGCGCTCGTCATCGGGTTCATCGTCCTGCTGATTGCCGGATGGTTTTATTGGCAGTATCTGGACAGCTACGAGTCTACCGACGATGCGGAAATTGACGGCCACGTCAACCAGATCAGTCCGCGCATCAGCGGAACGGTGGTCGGGGTTTATGTGGAGGACACCCAGAGCGTGGTGAAGGGCCAGACCGTTGTCGATCTTGATCCGCGCGATTATCAGGTCGCCTTGCAACAGGCCCGGGCGAATTACGCGCAGGCCCTGGCGGGTCTGTCAGCGCAGAATCCCAGTGTGCCGATCACGCAAACGACGCAAGCCACCTTCGGTCGCCAACGCGCGCCTCGGACGTGGATTCGGCGGAAGCGGCAGTAGCAGCTGCGCAGCGAAGTTATGAATCGGCCCTGGCGGATCTTGAGCAGGCCGCAGCGCCAATGCGGCCAATGCCGCCGCCGAAGAAAAGCGTTATGCCCAATTGGTGGCCAAGCAGGAAGTCTCGCGCGAACTTTACGACCAGCGGGCCACGCAGGCGCAAGGCCGACGAAGCGTTGGTGACTTCGCGATTGAGAACGGCCGAGGCCGATCGCCGCAACGTGGAGCAGCGCGAAGCGGCGGCTGGCACAGGCGCGTGAGCGACTAACCGAAGCCGAGCAGAATTCTCCACGACAGGTCGCGGTGCAGCATGCCAATGTGGAATCCCGCCGGGCCGAGGTGGAGGCAGCGCAGGCGCAGCTCAATCAGGCAGCTCTGAATCTGAGCTATTGCAAGATGGTCGCGCCGGTTGCACGGTATTGTCGGAGACAAGACTATCGAACTCGGCATGCAAGTGACGCCGGGACAGGAAATGTTCGCCATCACGCGCATCGACGACCTCTGGGTCACGGCAAACTTCAAGGAGACGTCGATTCGCAGGATGCATCCGGGCCAGTCCGTGACGATCTCCGTGGACGCGCTGGCGCAGAATTTCGACGGCTATATCGAGAATATGCCCGGTGCAACCGGCGCCAAATACAGCCTGCTGCCGCCCGAGAACGCGACCGGCAACTACGTCAAGGTAGTGCAGAGGCTACCGGTGCGGATTCGGTTTAAGCAGGTCAGCAAAGAGGCGAAGAGCGGCTGCGGCCCGGCATGTCCGTGGAACCGAAGGTTTGGGTTCAGTAGCGGATGCCCGCGCAGGCGCAGTCGGACTGGAAACCCTCAGCCAATCCCTGGCTGATCGCGATTTCGGTGATGCTTGCGACGTTCATGGAGGTGATGGACACCAGCATCGCCGCGGTTGCGGTGCCCTACATTGCAGGCAGCGTTTCCGCCACCAATGAGGAAGCCGAGTGGGTGCTCACGGTATATCTTGTCGCGAACGCGGTATTTCTTCCTTCGAGCACCTGGTTTTCGCGAGCGCTTCGGACGAAAACGCTTTCTGATGACGTCGATCGCGGTATTTATCGCCGCGTCGTTCGCCTGCGGCATCGCCAACAGTCTGGGTTTCATTCTGGCTGCCCGCGCCATACAGGGTGCGGGCGGAGGAGCCCTGCAGCCTCTGGCGCAGGCTATTCTGATCGAAAGCTTTCCCCCGGAGAAACGCGGTCAGGCGCTTGGGCTGTATGCTTTGGGCGTGGTCGTCGCGCCGATTCTGGGGCCGGTCGCTGGGCGGCTATCTTACCGACACGATCTCCTGGCGCTGGGCATTTTATATCAACATTCCCATCGGCATTCTGGCGCTTCTGCTGCAGAGCAAATTTCTCGAAGACCCGCCCATGGATCTCGGGAGCGAAGCCAGGCCCGCTCGATCATCTTGGGCTCGGCTACCTTGCCATCTGGTCGGCATGTCTGCAGTTCATTTGCGACAAGGGACAGGAGGACGACTGGTTTGGAAGCAACAATATTCGCTGGGCGGCGGTAATCGGGACCATCGCTCTCATCGCTTTCCTGGTTCGGGAATTCACTGCCGAGCACCCGCTGGTAAATCTGCGCGCGTTCTGGCCAATCGCAATCTGCTGGTGGGCTCCATCCTGATCTTTCTGCTCGGCGGCGGCATCTATGGCATCACGACGATTCTGCCGCTCTTCTATCAGACGTTGATGGGCTATGAGCGCCGCAGCCGCGGGCCTGGCGGTTGCGCCGCGAGGACTTGGGTCGATTGTGGCCGCGATTACAGTGGGCGCGCTGTCGGCAAAGATGGACGCTCGAAAGCTGGTGGCGTTGGGGTTTCGCGATCTTCGCGTTCTCGAATTTCTGGACCAGCTAATTTTACCCTGGATATCTCCCCGTCGTCTTTGTTCTGGCCGATCGTGGTGAGCGGGCTGGCGATCAGCCTGGTGTTTGTCCCACTGTCCAACCTGTCGCTCGGCACCCTGGAGCAGGATCAGGTGGGTAATGGAAGCGGAATGTGGAATTTCTTGCGAAACATCGGCGGCAGTATCGGTATCTCGGTCGCCAATACGATCGCGCAACGCCATCTGCAGTCGCATCGCAATGATCTGGTGCATTCGTTCAATCATGCGAATCCAATCTTGCGGAGGCAGCTTCAGGCCCTGACGACGTTGATGGGACATCATGCGGGACCGGTCAAATCGTCGCTGCGCGCCATCGCAATTACCCAAAGATCGCTAAACAACCAGGCGCAGATCTACGCGTATGTGGACGTGTTTCACTACATGGCGATCGTGTTTGCGATCTGCGTGCCGATGGCGTTTCTTATGAAAAGCATCAAGGGGAAGACCAGCCAGGGCGCGGCTTGAGACAGGAGCGTGTGCCGCGACTGTTTTTCTACCGGTACCCGCAGGCTGCGTTACGGTTTACCGCCCAGTGCTTTCACGATCGCGTCGACATCATAAACACAACCTCCCCAGGTACCTCCGCTGGCATTCTGCAGTGCGGCCCAAAGACGCGTATCGGCTGGGAGTTGCGGATCGGCTCGCAAGTCCTCACGAGGCGCGCGCGCCGCCAGGACCTGCGGCTCCCTCAAGCGCGCCAAACACCTTGCCGTCCGTACCGACGAGGTCCACAGACCCCTCCAACCGGTTGCGGTCGACCACGATTTCGATCAGGTCGCCTTCCCGCACCTTACCTACCGGGCCGCCGGCAAGCGCCTCCGGCGTGACGTGTCCGATGCAGGCTCCCGTAGAGACGCCGCTGAAACGTGCATCGGTCAATAACCGCGACCTCTTTGCCGAAACTCAGATGCTTGAGTGCTGAGGTGATCTGATAAATCTCTTCCATCCCGGAGCCCATCGGCCCCCGGCAAATCAGCACGATAATATCGCCCGCCTTGATGCCATCCGGTCCACTGCTCTTGATGGCAGCGATGGCATCGAGTTCAGTACGGAAGACGCGCGCCGGCCCGCGCTTACGATAAATGCCGTCAGCGCCCACCACGCTTGGATCGATCGCCGTGCTCTTGATCACCGAGCCGCCCGGCGCAAGATTGCCGTGCGGGAAAGTCACGGTGGAGGTCAGCCCGCGTGCGCGCGCGCATCTGCGGATCCATGATGACGTCTTCGGGATCAACGCCTTCGCGCTCCTGCAGAGTCTGGCGCAGCGTGGTGCGACGCTCGGACTGCTCCCACCAATCGAGCATGGCGCCCAGCGTCTCGCCGGACACGGTCGAGCGCGTCGGTTCGAGCAAGCCCGCGCGCCGCAGATGCAGCATCACCTCCGGCACGCCGCCCGCCATGAAGACCTGCGCGGTCGGATGCCCCTTCGGCCCGTTCGGCAGCGCAGTCGACCATACGCGGAATCTGCCGGTTGATCGTCGATCCAATCCTCCGCCGTGGGCCGCGGCAAGCCGGCGGCGTGCGCGATGGCGGGAAGATGCAGGATCAGGTTGGTCGAGCCGCCGAACGCCGCATGGACGGTCATGGCGTTGTGAACGCGAGCTCGGTAAGGATGTCGCGCATGCGTGATGCCGCGCGCTCCATCGCCAGCACCGCGCGGGCCGACCGCCGCGCCATGTCGAGCCAGATCGGGTGTCCGGACGGCGCCAGCGCCGCATGCGTCAAGCGTCATCCCCAGCGCTTCCCCCACCACCTGCGAGGTGGCAGCGGTTCCCAGGAACTGACAGCCGCCGCCGGGAGAGGCGCACGCGCGGCAAAGATTTTCCGCCGCCTCTTCAAGCGTCATCTCGCCGTGCGCGAAGCGCGCACCCACCGACTGCACGCGTCCGGCGTCCTCGCCTTCTTCCGGCCAGCAAGCGTGACGCCGCCGGGCACCAGGATGCACGGCAGATCACGGCGTGCCGGCGAGCGCCAGCATCATGGCGGGCAGTCCTTTATCGCAAGTCGCGACGCCGATCACGCCATGCCGCGTCGGCAGCGACCGGATCTGCCGGCGGAAGACCGTCGCCGCATCGTTGCGATAGGGCAGGGAATCGTACATGCCTGGCGTGCCCTGCGTACGGCCGTCGCAAGGGTCGGTGCAGTAGGCGGCGAACGGCACGGCGCCATGCGAAGACAGTTCCTCCGCGGCCGCTTCCATCAGCAGGCCGACTTCCCAGTGACCGGTGTGATAGCCGAGCGCGACGGGCGTGCCGTCCGGCCGCCGGATGCCGCCATGGGTGCTCAGGATCAGGATTCCTTGCCGCCCATGCGTTTGCGGGTTCCAGCCCATGCCGGCATTCATCGCCCAGCCGAAGAGGTCGCCGGAAGGCCGCTGCAGCAGCATTTCCGCGGTGATCGGCAGGGTCCCGGCGCGCGCCGGCGCCTTGGAGCGGACATCATAAGATCGACGCGTCGCCCGGAGTCGAGAATCTTCGTTCAGAATGTACGGTCGGATCTGTTCGCCATCAACCCGTCATTGTAGGCTATTAGAGGATGAACCACAAAGCAGTCGTATTCGGAAGCGGCGGACAACTCGGACAGGAACTTTGCGCGGAATTGCGGCGGCGGGGCTATGAAGTCCAGGGTTATGAGCGTCGTCAGATCGACGTTTCCGACCCGGCAAAGGTGGAAGAGGCTCTCGCGCAGTTCGAAGCGGACGTGGTTTTCAATGCGGCCGCATACAACCAGGTGGACGTGGCCGAGCGCGAACCGCAGGCGGCTTATCTGGCAAACGGGCTGGCGGTCCGCAATCTGGCTGTGGCTTGCCGCCAGATCGACGCGCGTCTGGTCCACTATTCCACCGACTATGTCTTTGACGGCACGCTCGGCCGTCCTTATCACGAGACCGATGCTACGCATCCGTTAGGCGCTTACGGGGTCTCGAAATTAGCCGGCGAACTGTACGCGCAGGCCTATCTCGATCGTCCGCTGATCGTCCGCACCTCCGGCGTTTTTGGGCCTGGCGGGCGGACCACCAATCGCGGCAACTTTTTGGAGTCGATGCTGCGGCTGGCAAAAGGTGGACAGCCGATCCGAGTGGTGCAGGATTTTGTCGCCTCACCGACGTACGCGCCGCTGCTGGCGTCGCGCTCAATCGACCTGCTGGACCGCGATCAGGCCGGCGTCTTCCACGTCGGCGGCGGCACGCCGATCTCCTGGTTCGATTTCGCGTCGATTATTTTCAAGACCGCGGGAGTGCATCCGGAACTCAGCGCCACCACCTCGCGCGAGTATCGGACGGAGGCCAAGCGTCCTCAATTCTCAGCCCTGTCGAATGCGAAGATGGAGGCGGCCGGGGTAGCCCCGATGCCCTCGATGGAGGAGGCGGTGCGCAGCTATTTCGCGGCGTGATGTGGGACGTCCATCTTCACCCGCTCCGTCCTCAGTGGAAGTTTTCCACCATCAGAATTTCGGTTCCGTCGTGGTCGATCTGGTTGTAGAAAAAGATGCCCATGCCACCTTCGCCCAGCTTGTCCTGAAGCTCATAATGGGAAATCGTGCGGCCGGTCATGGGTGAGAAACTAAGCGAATCGGCCGTCGTGGTTGGAGCCGGTCACAAAACGAGTTCGAGAAAGCTGCGGCGCCCGCCCTCGTCGTATCGTGGACTGAGCGCCAAAGAGCATGCAGTTCTGCTCCAGATGAACTGTCCCCTCCACTGGCGGCTTGCGGTAAGGCGGCATCAGATCTGTATATCGGTTTTCCAACTTGCGTCACAATATTGGTGTGACTCGCCGTACACTCCTTCAACGCACTGCTCTGTTGCTGCCTGCCGGCACGTGGCTGCGCGCCCAATCCGCGGGGGCCGACCCGCAAGCCCAACAGGACGCCATAGTGGCCCGCATCAAGGCTCCTTCGTTTCCCAAGCGCGATTTTGACATCACCAAGTACGGCGCGAAAAGCGACGGCAAAGCAGACTGTACTCAGGCCATCCGTCAGGCGATCTCCGCTTGCACAAAGGCGGGTGGTGGCCGGGTGGTCGTTCCCAGCGGACGCTTCCTGACCGGCGCGGTTCATCTGGACAACAACGTCAATTTTTATGTGAGTGAAGGTGCGACCCTCGCGTTCAGCCAGGATCCAGCGCACTATCTCCCCGTCGTTTATACACGTTTCGAGGGAACCGAGTGCATGAACTACTCGCCTTTCTTCTATGCCTTCGAGAAGACCAATGTCGGCATTAGCGGACCGGGAACGGTCGATGGGCAGGCCGATTGTAGCCACTGGTGGAACTGGGTAGGACGCGCCAACTGCGGCGGCGGACCCGGTAAACCCAATCACAGCGCCGACCGCAAACTGGTGACCGGCATGGGCGACAAAAACGTGCCGGTGCAGGAACGGATCTTCGGCGAGGGACATTACCTGCGGCCGAATTTCATCCAGCCCTATCGTTGCACCAATGTCGTGATCGAAGGCATCACCATCAAGAATTCGCCGATGTGGGAAGTGAATCCGGTGCTCTGCAAGAATGTCACGGCGCGCAATCTGAAGATCGACACCGACGGTCCCAATAACGACGGCGTCGACCCCGAATCGTGCAGCGACGTGCTGATAGAAAACTGCGATTTCCGCACTGGCGACGATTGCATCGCGATCAAATCCGGCCGCAACGAGGACGGACGTCGAGTGGGCAAGCCTTGCGAAAACATCATCGTCAAGGACTGCAATATGCAAGACGGCCACGGCGGCGTATCGATCGGCAGCGAAGTTTCGGGCGGCATCCGCAACGTGTTTGTCGACAACTGCCAGATGAACAGCCCTCATCTGCAACGGGCGCTACGCATTAAGACGAACTCCTATCGCGGAGGCAAGATCGAGAACATCAATTTCCGCAACACGACAGTTGGCCAGGTAGCCGCGGCCGTGATCGAGGTCGATTACTTCTACGAAGAAGGCGAAGGCGGCCCCTTCATGCCAGTCGTGGAGAAGATTTATGTGGGGAATGTGACCTCGAAGAAGAGTAAGTACGGCCTCTATCTGCATGGGTATAAGAACGACCCTATTCGTGGCTTGACCGTGGTGAACTGCAAATTCGATGGCGCCGCGGAAGGCAATTACCTGGAGAACGTCGCGTTAGTAGATTTACGCGATGTCACGGTGAATGGAAAGCTCGTGAAGTTGTAGGACGGTTAGATTTTGGGTCGAGCGAATGCGCGCCGCGTCAATTAAATGGTCCGGCGTACTATCCGTTATACTCCGGCGCTTCGCCAATATCCTCCGCCTTATTCTCGAACTTCGTCATCGAGTGCAGGAACACCAGATCCACCTTGCCCACCGGACCGTTCCTCTGCTTCGCCACGATCAGTTCCGCCAGACCTCGCAGCGACTCATCGTCCCGCTTATACACTTCCGGACGGAAAATAAAGCCCACCAGATCGGCATCCTGCTCGATCGACCCTGATTCGCGCAGATCGCTCAACTGCGGCCGGTGATCGCCCTGACGCGTCTCCGGCGCGCGACTCAACTGCGACAGCACCAGCATCGGCACGTCCATTTCCTTGGCGAGCAACTTCATCCCTCGCGAAATGGCGCTCACTTCGGCGTTGCGATTTTCGAAGCGGCCGCGTCCGGACATCAGTTGCAGATAATCCACGATGACCAGACCGAGCGGCGGACCGCTCTGCTGTAACCGGCGAAGTTTGGCGTGCATGTCCATCAGATTCACGCCCGCCGAATCGTCAACGTAGAGCGGCGCCTGCACCATCTCCATGGCAGCCTTCTGCAATTTGCGACGCTCGTCCTGATTCAGATAGCCGGCGCGGAATCGCTGGCTGTCGACGTACGCCGACCCGCACAGCAGGCGCGTCAGCAAAGATTCGTTCGACATTTCGAGCGAGAACACCGCGACCGTCTGGCCGAGCTTCATAGACACGTGCGCGGCGATGTTGAGAGCGAAGGCCGTCTTGCCCATGGAAGGGCGGGCCGCGAGAATCACGAGTTCGCCTTTGTGCAGCCCGCCGGTCATCTCGTCGAGCTTCGTGAAGCCAGTGCTGATGCCCTTGATGCGCTTGCTCGGATCGAGGAACGCGTTGATCCCGCCGTCGTAGTTCTCGATGACATCGCGCGGGCTCATCAGGCCCGCGGTGACTCGCGATTCGCCAAGCTTCAGGAGCGTTTCTTCCGCTCCTGCCAGGATCTGCTCGGGCGTATCCTCGCCGATCAGCGCGCGATTCATGATCTGCTGCGCGGCGGCGATCATCTGCCGCAACGAGGCCTTGTCCCGGATAATCTTGATGTAGCCATCGAGATTCGGAATTTTGGGAAGGCCATCATCGAGCGATACCAGGTAGCTCAGGCCGTCGACCGACTCCAGTTCGTTATAGCGGAGCAGTTCGTTGGCGAGCGTGATTCGGTCGACCTTCTCGCCGCGCTCATGAATCTCGCCCATGCGGCGAAAGATACGCTGATGTTTGTCGAGACAAAAATCCCCAGCCTGCAGAACGCCCGCGATCTCGATAAAAACGGAGTCGTCCAGCAGGATCGAGCCGAGAACAAACCTTTCGGCGTCGACGTTGGCGGGGAGTCCTTTCTCAAGTGCGATGGAAGATGGAGACGACATGATGCGATTTCCTACCTTAGGGCAGAATGGGCCCAATGACAAGCTTTGGAACAATTAATTCTGTGGATACCGGCGGCCGCTGATTTTGGCCGATTTGGCCGGGCGCGAAAGCAGATCTGCACAAGTATCCACAGGACTTCCACAGCAACAGAATAGCGAAAAAATGTTCAGACTTTGGCTTTAGAGGCCGGCATATGCCGTATAGCAACAGAACTACTGGCGGCCTGCCGCCATCAACGTCAGCAGCCAGACGTGGGTGCAAAACTGCAAAAAGGCCCGGCTGCGGCGCACTGACCGCCGGCAGTTCGGTAAACTGAAGCCGTGATGAAATCTCTCGCCTCCCTCGCCGTCGCCATCGTCCTCTCCCCTGCGGCCTTGCCGGCTGCTGATCCGTTCGTAGGCCGCTGGGACATTACTGTCAAGGCTAACAATAGTACATACCCTGATTGGCTGGAAGTGGTCGACAACGGCGGCAAGATGCAGGTCCGCTATCAACCGCGAGGCGGCAGTGTCCGCCCAATCAACGACGCCAAAGTCGAGAATGGCCATCTTCTCCTCACCCTCGCAGCCGGCGGCAAGCAAGGTCCCAGCAGCTGGGACTTGACTGCGACCGGTGACCAGATCGCGGGCGTTCAGAAAACGGGACCTCGCGAAACAGCCGAGGTCAGCGGAGTTCGCGCGCCCAAACTGGATCGCAAAATGCCCAGGCAATGGACCAAGCCCGAGCCCATCTTCGATGGCAAGGACCTGACCGGCTGGGAGCCCGATCATCCGGAAATCAACCATTGGATTGCGAAGGATGGCGAACTCATCGTTGAGGAGCACGGCGCTAACCTGCGGAGCACCCGCAAGTTTGACGATTTCAAACTGCACATCGAGCTCAACTGCCCGCAAAATGGCAACAGCGGCGTCTATCTCCGGGGCCGCTATGAGATGCAAGTGGAGTATGAGAACACTCCGGAAGATACTTACCATAGTATGGGTGCGATTTACGGCATGGTTCCCGTCTCTCAGGTCCTGCCTAAGACGCCGGGACAGTGGGAAAGCTTTGATATCACGTTGGTCGGGCGGCGCGTCACGGTGGTCCGTAACGGCGTGAAGATCATCGACAATCAAGAAATCGCCGGCATCACCGGCGGCGCGATCGACGCCAACGAAGGCGAGCCGGGCGTCTTCTACCTGCAGGGCGATCATACCGGCAATATGAAATTCCGCAATATTACCATTTCCGTACCCAAAAAGTAGTGACTGCGGAAAAAGGGTGGCACTTTCCGGAAACAAAAAATACACAAAACTCTTTTCCACAAGACATTTCTCGGCTATTATGTAGTACAAGGTTAGATGGCGAATCGACTGCTCCGTCACATCGCGGTCAAAATCGGCGCAGGTTTAGCGGCCGGGTTCAGCCTGACTCCCGCGAGCCGGCGAGGTCGACGTTCAGCCGCCAGCGCTACCCCAATCCTCACGCGCATCGAGGAGATTGAAAACCGGGTTGCGCGCGTCGAAGTGGCTCCCATCCCGAACTTGCCGTCGCCGGAAGAGATCGCAGCGTTGGGAACCCTGGTGTCCGCCCAGAACGAAGATATCGCGGGCCTGCGACAGGCCATTGAGAGAATTGAATCCCGCAACGCCGCGCAGGCCGAAGTTTTCGGTCAGAAGGTGGCGATGGTCGAGCAGCAGTTGCCGGCCATATCGAAGCCAGCGTGAATGCCAAAATCGAGGAACTCGAACATCGGCTGCGCGGCCAATTTACGGAAATTCACCACCAGACTGTTGATACGTTCGTCGAAACCATCGAGAGGCGAGTCGTCGGCCGTATTTCGGCCATCGAAAACAGCCTGGTCGAACAGGCGCACTCGATCGTCTCCCTGCGGGAGAAATCCTTGAGGACTGACGACAATCTGCAGCGGCTCCTGGAAGCGGTAGAAAAACTGTGTGGACGGGCAGAAATCCAGGCGCAAATCGTTATGCCGCCGCCTCCACCGTCGCCCGAACCGCAGCCGATAGAGAAGCATTCCTTGCCCGAGCCTCCGAAGCAGCCGGAAACCTTCGAGACGCACTACCGCGAGGCTCTGCATCGTCAAACCGGAGAAACAGGCGAAGCCGAACGGCAGCCGGAGTGGGCGGTAGCCGGCGGTGGACTAAACGCCTCCATGCCCGGCCGCAGTTTCAGAACGGTAGGCGTAGCCCTCGTCGGGCTGGCATTTATAGGCTTCCGCATGCTTCGCTAGCTCCATGCCCATCGAATTTCCCTGGGACTTCGAACACGAGCCTTGGTCCGCGTCCAGCCTTTATCCTCGTGACGAAGCCAGTATCAACCTCCGCGGTTATCTCGACAAAATGCCGGACGACAAACTTCGCCAATACTCGGCGGCGTGGTCCGATGAGCACCTCGCCACATGGGATGGCAACTTTCGCGACGATGGCGCGTTGTTTCTGGTTTGCTCGGAACGGGACGTGGATATCGAAGAATACCGCCAGGTGCTGGAAGAATGTATTCGCTACCGAGCCCGCGTTCGCCCCGGAGAGGATCGCGTAACGCCGGCGTGATTCCGCGCAATTTCCGTGCACCACTCCCCGCTCAATGAGCGAGAAACCAGCCTTTTGTAACCGGATCGCTTTTGAAGAATGCCAGCAGCATGGTTGCGACCTTTTTTTGTCCGCTGGCTGATGGGTGCAAACCGTCCGCCCCGACATCCGACCGCAGATAAACGAAGCCATCTTTGCGGCCTTTCTCGCCGTCCGTCCAAAGGTAAGGCCCCCATTCAGCCCACGGCGCGCGGACTTCACCTTTCTTAGGATCGAAGTTGAGTTCGGGTTTCCCCTCAATCTGCGCCGCGAGTGCCCACTTCGCCGCGAAGCCGGATTGGTATGCCCAAGGTTCCGGGCTGCCATTTGCTTCGGTATATCCACCATACGTCCGGCAGGAGGCGAAAGCGAGTCTGGCATTTGGAAAATACTTGTGAAAATTCTGCAGCGCCGCGATGTAATGTGTGGCCAGCAGTTTGGTCTCGGTGGGCCAGGCCTGAGTGGGATTAGGCACCACCAGTTTGAACCAGATGACCTGCACTTGCTGGAATGTAGTGCCTGCCTTGGCGGTGAGTTGCTTCACCTCCTTCCAGTAGTCTGAGTCCGGATTGGCAATCACTTCCGAGGAGCGCCCACCCACGCAGCCGTTCACCAGCATCACTTTTGGATTGAGTCCGGAATCTTCTGCCGCCAACTTCTGAAACGCGGGGAACTCCATGTTGGGATTGGAAAATCCGATCGCCAGCACCACAATCCTGCCATTCGGCGAAGGATTGCCGTCGGCATCGAGCGGTCTGATCTGCTTCGCGATTTTCACGCCGGCCTTGAGATGGCTCGCGGGGATCTTATTGGAGCCGCCAGGGTACAACCCGCCCTGCTCGCCCTTGTACATACCCGTCCCGAGATCGGGCAGCGCGATATTGCCCGTCGATGCGACCGGAGTATGGTCCTTCAAATAATCCTCGCGCCGCTTTTTTTGTTGCGCCTGCTGTGCCCCCTTGAGCTTCTGCAGCGCCTGCCGCTCCTCGGGAGTGAGCGGTTCACCCGCTTGCACTTTGGCGCGGATCGCATTCATGTCCGGCGCCGACTGCGCCAGGACAAAAAATCCGACAGCCAACAGTGGGAGTACGAACCACACGCAAATTCGCATGAGGGTATGCTACTCGATTTCCTGGGGACTGTCCTGAGGATTCCACCCTGTGAAACTCCGTCCCAGGCGCGAAACAGTTCGAACAACTTAATTCTTTGCGTCAACCCTGCGGAACGCCGCCACCGACGCGCGGAGCACGGAGGTGCCGCTCGCCTCGACCTCAGAGTTCATCACCGCCTCGAAAAAGCGCGGCGAACCCGCTTGCTTCCAGGCGACATCGATTGCCGCCATGGAGGAAGGTGTCGCCAGCGCGTACACCAGCGGATAGGTATAAAAACCGGTCAGGACCAAGAGGCGCGTCCCAGGCATGCGGCCCGGCAAAACGGCGATAATTCCCGGTGTAATCCAGCGCACGGCCGATTCTTCAATCGTGTTGAACTGGGAAGGCTCGCCCGGCATGGGAAGCCGGTTTCGCACGACATGCGTAGCCCCATCCGCGACGTAAAACGGAGCTGTGCTGAGAATCTCATTCACCTGCCGGCAGGTTCCAGCCACGCCGATCAGGATAATGTTCCGGTCGCCTGCCGATTCCACCGAGAGTTCCGCCGTGCCCCCCACTGAAAGCTGCACATTTTTGGGCTGCAGATATTGCACCAGCCTCAAGGCAGCAAACGTGTCAGAGGCAACCGTGTAATTTTGGAGGAGTTTCGGCGCGCCCCACTGTTTCGCAAGTTGCTTGAGCAGAATGGAATTTGCTCCGCTAGCGAAGTCGTTGACGGTTGTCTCGCGAACTTTGATGTTATTGCCGGCAAATTCGAAGAAGGTGGGCGTCGAAACAAACAGACTGGCGGGCTTGCCGTTGGAGAAAAAATTTTGCCAAAACAAGGGCAGCGACGGCCGGGCATTTGCTTCGCTTTGCAGCGACTGGCGAAGCTTCCGGTTGCTCAGCAGGAGGAACGCGCAGGACGTGATCGCCACCAGCAGCAGAACGGCTAGAATAGCAACCGCGGGACTTTTCGGGCTGCGCTCCACTGGCTGCTGCTTCGTGCGGGAAAGCCGGACGACCCGCAAATCATGGCCCCCCAGCGGAATGGAAAACCGAATCTCGGAATCCCTCCCCGCGCCCTGGTAGAACTCATCGAGTTTCTGACGCAACCGTGAAATGCGGACACGTACGCTGGCATCGATCTTGGGCTCGAAATCGCTCTTCTTCCCTAACGCTTCGGTAGCCACAGCATATTCGCTGATCGCCTGACCGCGATGTTCGCTCAGGTAAATCAGCAGAGTTCGCAGTGTCCCGGCTTTCTCGAACACAGCGCTGTTCAAGATCAGCTGAAGGTGTTGCTCAGCTTCGGTATCGCCGGGGAGCTTTGGCTCTGCTCTTTGACGATCGGCCAATGACGGCGGGGTCATGCCGGGATTCTATCACACGGCCACAGTGTGAAGTTGCCGCCCCGGTTCTCTCCTGACTGCACCGATCTTCTTGAAAATAATAAGTAACAGGTCGTAACAAACGCTCGGGAACTTGATGTGCGGTCGCCAAAGGGGGAGAATCTACTTTTTAGCCGTGAGCAGGGGAGATGACCAATGAATTTTCTGAAGAAGCTGACTCGGCGCGGATTTCTGGGAACTGGCGCTATGGCGCCGGTGGCAATTCAGCAGGCAGTCGCGCAAACGGCAAAGCCGGAGAGCACATTTCGCCTGACGCGCGACATTCCCGTGGAGCAGGGCTGGGACGTTTTGGTTGCGGGTGGCGGGCCGTCCGGTGCGGCGGCGGCCATCGCCGCGGGCCGCCTCGGCGCCAAGGTATTGCTGATCGAAGCCATAGGCAGTATGGGCGGGATGGGCTCTAACGCTTTGGTCGCCGATTGGTATTCGCTGAATAATGGCGAGGAGGTGGTAGTCGGCGGAATCATCGTGGAATTGATTCAGGCAATGCATCGAGCAAAGCAGCTTGCCCCCCAAGCCGCGGCGGACATCGAGAACGGCCGGATGCTGGATGCCGTCGGCTTTAATCCCGAGGGACTGAAGATCGTGCTGGATAAGTTCTGTCACGATGCCGGCGTGGAGGTCCGATATTTCACCCGGGTCATCGACGTGGATGCGGACCCGAAAACCGGCCACATCCGCGGCGTGATTACGAGCAACATTGAGGGCTACCGCTACATCGGCGCGAAGGCTTTTATCGATGGCACCGGCGATGCGGTGCTTACCACGCTCTGCGGCGCCAAGGTGCTGGCGGCGGGACATGACACGCCGAACATCATGCCTCCGACCCTTTGCGCCGTTATCGCCGACATCAATTACGACCGCTTCAAAAAGGGCCAGCAACAGGCGATGGTGGAGAGAGCCATTGCCGAGGACTTCTTCACCCAGGAAGACCGTCACGTGCCGGGTCTCTTTCGCACCGGCACGGACACCGCGATCATGAATGCCGGACACCTCTTTCACATGGACGCGCTCAACTGCCGAAGCCTGTCGGACGGGATGGTGCATGGCCGGCAGCTCGCCCAGGAGTATGCGGCTTTCTACCGGAAGTACATGACTGGCTGCGAAAACATGCAAGTCCTGGCGACTGGTTCGTTGATGGGCGTCCGTGAATCGCGCCGCATCGTCGGAGAGTATGAGATGGACTACGCCGATTTCAAAACGCGGCGGCATTTTCCCGATCAGGTCTGTCTCTACTGTAAGGCCATCGATATCCACGTGTACGATTTAAGTCCGGAAGAATATAAGCGCTACTACGCCGAATTCACCACTGCGGATCGCCTGAAAAAGGGCGAAAGTTACGGCATTCCTTACGGCGTTTTGGTTCCGAAAGGTTGGACGAACCTTTGGGTGGGAGGGCGTTGCGTCAGCACGGATATCAAGGTCAATGGCGCGATTCGCGATCAGCCGGCGTGTTCGATGCTGGGACAAGCGGCAGGGACGGCGGCAGTACAGTCAATCCGGACCGGCCAGCCGGCCAATGACTTGGATGTGCGGCAGCTGGTGCTCACCCTACGCACCGCCGGCGCCAAGCTTCCCCAATCGACTCTGAGTAAGCAGATCACCAGAACACACGCCTGATCGGCCGGCGCCGAATCAGACAACCGCTTATTTCATCTTCAACTCGCCCTTTTCTCTTGCCACCGCAGGTCCCGAAAAGTGCACGATGGTCAACTCCACATGCGAAAGCACGCGGCAATTCTTCTCCAGGTGTCCGCCCACGGCCCCTTTCTCATAGGAAAGGACGGCGTGAAGATGAGGCTGTCCGCCGGCGATAATCCCTGCCAGGCTATCCAGTTCCATATCTTCGTTGAAGACGCGCATCTTGCTTCCCACGCCATGCACCGTGCAGCCGTGCAGCGACCCGACTCCCGTCAGTACCGCGCCGTCCAGAATTCCGTTCTTATCGATGAATGCTTGAATGGCTTCGAGCAGCATCGAATCGGGCGGAATCCGGAGGCGATAAACGGCATCGATTTTTGCGACTGGGAAAACCTCTGCCGCAGTGACGGGCGCGGCGCTATCCGCAGCCATCGCGATGGATGAGAGAAAGATGCAAACGAAAAGTTTTTTCATGCGGTAAATAGCTCAGTTATTTCGGTGCTTCCGATAAATCCGGTAGAGGACATTGGTTCGACATATTGAAAATCGCGGCCCGATGGCATGCCCGAAATCTTCTTCGTCCAGTCAATTCCGAGGACAGAATAGATCGTGGCAGTCACGTCTTCCGGATAAACAGGACGCTTCTTCGACCAGTCCAGGCGTGTTATTTTCGCCGCAGCTTCATCCGTAGCCCCGATGATGCGCCCCGGATGCTTCACTCCGCCGCCCGCAAACAGAGCGGACCGCACGGCCGGCCAATGGTCGCGACCTTTCGCATCGTTCAATGGACCCGGTGTGCGCCCAAACTCGCCGGTGCAGACGATAAACGTCCGATCGAGCAACGACGCTGTCCCGTCCTTCGATCGGAGGGTCTTCAAATCCGAGAGCAAAGAGGCAAAAGCGGCATCCAGTTCGGCACAGAGCTGATAAAGGCCGCCACGCTGCTTCGGATCTTCGCCGCGCGGTTGATCGCCTTTTCCATAAATTCCCGCGTGATGGTCCCAGCCGCCCTGATTGATCAGGATGTATCGTGTACCGGCATTGGCGGCAATGATGTTCCTCGCGATCAGGCAGGCATCACCCATGGGCGTCTTCCCGTAGCGGTCTCGCTGATCGTTATCCAGGGTGAACACCTTCCCGATTTCCGCCGACTTCATCATGCGTCTGCGCACTCTTGGTAAAGGCCTCCCATTCCAGGAAACGTTTGGGCACGTTCGCAGGATCAAGTTGCCGCATCGCGTCGAAACTTTCGAGAGCTTCCATTCGCCGGTCGAAGCGGCTCTCCGTTCCCGGCGGCAAGAGAAACGGCAGCGAAGCGCCGGATTTCAAATCGACTGTGAGTGGAGAAGTGCCGCTATCGAGCGCGCCTTCCTTAATCAGCGGTCCATTCACCGAACTGGTAGGGAAATTCATTGCCACGAAAACAGGCAGGAAATCGTCCGGCTTCATCCGCGACTTGAATTCCTGAGCGATGATGGCGCCGATGGACGGCATTTCGCTCGCGCGGGCGGCGCTGTACGCGTGTCCGACCTGTTGATAATACTGGCCGAAATTGTGCAGGGTATCCCACGCCGCCATCGACCGCACCAGCACCGTGTCGTTGAGGACATTGGCAGTCTTGGGCAGCAACCCATATGGCCAGCGAACTCCGTTAGGCGCCCTGCGAACGTCGAGATCCCCGGGAGTTGTGTTGCTTTCCTTCAAGTCGAACGTGTCCATCTGCGACGGCCCACCCACCAGGTTGACGAAGACCACGCAGTCGGCCGACCCGCGAGGTTGCACCTTCTCTTCGGTCGAAGCTTTCAAATGGCGGGGGAGCAGCGCCGACGGACAGCCCGATAAAGTGACCGCTCCAATACGCAAGAGATCGCGTCTGTTGATGTTGAGACTCATATGTTGAAAACAAAATCGATTCTATTGATTAGCGCCCACAGAAGATCTTCCGCGCCCTGCTCCCGGTTATTGGCGAGCAACTTCAGGCCGGCGCTCTCCTCCTTCGCACTCGGGTACCGGCTGATCGTTGCGACAAACAATTCGCGCACAATCTCCGAATCGGTATGAGGAGGCTTGGCGTTCAACAACGCCTCCAGACGGCCTCCTTTTTGAAGTTTGAGACGAGACAGAACGGCTTCGCTGTTCAACAGACTCGCAGCCTGCACCAGACTGGACCGATCGGACGGCATCTCTTCCCGATCGGTTTGCCCGAAGCATTGGAGCAGATTGAAGGTATCCTTCATCTTGCCCTCATAGTCGTGGTAGAAGGATGCCTGCATCACCCGTTTGTACGTCCGAACGGCATATAGGGATTTGATTTCATCGAAGACGCCGGCGGCTTGTGAGATAGCATCCCAAAGCTCTTCCGCCGAAAGCCGGCGCACGATATGGGCGGCAAAGTGGTCGTCCACCGAGGGGGTGCGCGGCATATTCATTTCGGTTGCCAGTTGATAGGTTGAAGAGCTGACGATGGTTCGAAGAAGATGCCGCAGATCATAGTGGTTGCGGCGGAAATCTTCCGCGAGGGCATTCGAGCAATTCCGGGTGCGTTGGCTGGATGCTCCAGGGAGCCGGCGGAGGGTTCGCTCGGATCCTGCCGCGCCATATCGAAGCCAAAAGGCGGATCGACAATTCCCCGGCCCATCAACTGCGCCCAAAAAAGGTTCACCGCCGCTCTTGCAAACTGCGGATTCGAGATCAGCATGTCCGCATAAGCTTGCCGCTCGGGCTTGCCGGGGGCGAGTGTCTCGCCCGTCAAAAGAAAGGTTGGAGTAAGATCGGCGGGATGCCGCGGCATACGAGCAGTGCTATGCGTCGTGAGGTCGTAACCCTTTTCCGTATCCTGCACCGTGAACTCAGGAAAGCGCCCGTAAGATGGAGCAACATAAGTCTTGCCAAAAAACGCCGCCTGCCGCCAGAGATCTGCGCGCTTCTTTCCGGACAGCCACAAATTTACTTTTTCTAAATGTCCCCGGCCGTCATGGCACGAGATGCATTCCACGTTGACACCGAGAAACAACTTGCTGGTCCAGATAGCAATCTCGTCGCAGGTGTCTTCGTGGTTCATCACGCTATATCCGTCGCCGTCCATCACCCGCTCCCGGGCGATGAAGTTTGCCGGACCTGTCGTCCAGGTGGAGAGTGCCGTCGCGGTCACCATATCCTTGACCATCTGATCGTACGGGACGTTGAGTTCCAGCGACTTATAGAGGTAGCTAGAGAAGATGTCAGTGCCTTCGCGGAGTTGTTCGTCATTCCGGAACAGGTCGCTGAAGAAGTAGGCCCATCGATCGAGAAACGGCTTGTCGGTCAGGCGCCGGCCAACTCCCATTGTGGGCAGGGCGGGAAAAAGCGAATCGATCCACTTCTGGCGCTTGTCCGGATCAGCGTCTGCTAAAAACTTCTTTACGGCATCCGGCTCCGGCAGTCGCCCCGTCAGATCCAGAGTGACGCGACGTAGAAACTCGGAGTCTGTCGACAAGCCCGCGTGACCGACACCATCGTTCCGTATCTTCGAAAAGATGTAGTCGTCAATAAAGTTCCGATGAGGGAGATCGGCGGCATTGAGAGCTGTGACCAGCAGAATAGCCCCGGGAAGAATGCCTCTCATTACAGGTCAGTTTGCCGCTATGGCCAGGGTTAAGAGTAGTCTCAAGCCGTATGTAACTTGTCGTTACGTCCTATTTTCAGGGGGTTAGGGATACGCGTCATCACCCTTGCGCGCCGGCGAGTTTCTGCCGGATGCGCTTGTTCTCTCTAGGTAACGGAGTGTAACAGACATGGTGAAACTTGTCCCGACCACGGCTCGGTGATAGAAGTGGATAGCTTTCAACCGTTCCAGGGGACAGGTTACAACTCTCATCACAATGTTCGATTGACAGGGAGTCGGGACGGGAATAGACTCATTTGCAACAAGTACATTCATTCACTTGATTCAGGGGTATCGTGAGGTCAAATCATATGAGATCAGGTTTCGCTATTATGGCGTTGCTGCTAGCGACGTTGACGCCAGGTACTCTATACGCTCAGTCCGCGCAGGTTACCGGGACGGTAATCGACGCCTCGGGGGCAGCCGTTCCAGGAGCGCTGGTCACAGCCAAAGATTTGGCGACCGGCGCGGTGGTTACGACCAAGAGCAATGCGACGGGCGACTACAATTTGCCTTATCTTCGGCCAGCCGTCTACCAGGTAAGTTGCCAGGTGACCGGCTTCAAACGATTTGAACAGGGTCCCATTACTTTGCAGGTGAGCCAAGTCCTGGAGATCAACGTCACGTTGCAACCCGGCGAGGTGAGCCAGAATGTCACGGTAAGCGGTGAAGCCGCGGCGCTGGCCACGGAAAGCGCAAGCCTGAGCCAGGTGGTGACCACTCGCAGCATCGAAGGGCTCCCGCTCAATGTGCGTGATCCATTCGGATTAGTCGCGTTGACCCCGGGCGCGATCATGGGATCGAATTTCGGCGTCGGCGGAGGAACCTCCGACTTCGGGCGCGTCTGGTACAACTCCGATTTCTACGTCGGTGGAGGCAGTTCAGGCTCGCAGGACATCATGCTCGACGGCGCGCCCATCGTGGTGGGAGACTTCAACAAAGCCATCATGAACCCTCCTCTCGATTCCGTCCAGGAGTTTTCGGTTCAGGCCACTAACTATAGCGCCGAATTCGGCCGCAGTTCCGGCGCGGCCGTCAATATGGTTACCAAGTCCGGCAGCAACGCTCTGCACGGAGCTCTGTACGACTTTGAGCGACATAGCGTTACCGACGCGAACTATTTTTTCAACAACAAGAGCAATCTCGCCCTGCCCTCGTGGAGCCGGCATCAATTCGGCGCCAATACCGGCGGCCCGATCAAGAAAAACAAATGGTTCTTTTTCGGCGACTTCGAAGGCTTGCGTCAAGGCGTCCCCAACACTCAGATCAGCACCATTCCGACCGCGCTCCAGGAAGCCGGCAACTTTTCTCAGACTCACGCGAGTAATGGTTCGTTGATCACGGTCTACGATCCTTCCACGCTCGTCAGTTTGTCCAACGGCACGTATCAAAGGTCGCCGTTTCCCAACAACACCATCCCGGCTTCGGAAATCAATCCGGTGTCCGCCGCGGTAGCGAAATACTATCCGGCACCGAATGCCCCCGGCAACCCCGTGACCGGCGTCAACAACTACATCTATGCTCCGGAACAAACCGTATCCATCAACAAATATGATGTCCGCAGTGATGTCAACTTGACGGATAAGACCAGGCTGTTTGACCGCTTCTCACAAGAAAGGGACACGCGCTTCACTCCCGGAGCGATGCCCGATCCCATCGGGGGAGGGGGTACCGTGTGGGACACCTTTACCCAGGAGGTGGTCGATCTGAATCACGTCTTCTCCGCGACTACGGTAGCCGATCTGAATCTATCCGGTCTGCGCGGCAAAGCGATTCAAAAAGGTGCGACTTACGGCTTTAACATAGCCTCGCTGGGACTCCCCGCCAGTCTCACCAGTGTCGCTCTGCCATACTTCCCGGTCTACACTATGTCGGACGTCCTTGGAACCGATCAGGCAGCCCCCAGCGACGCTCTGCAAACTCAGCCTCGCAATGTTTTCTCTCTGGAGGGGAGCGTCAGCCACCAACGCGGCAAACACAGCCTGAAATTCGGCGTGGATGCCCGGTGGCTCCATTTCAACGAGGACCAGCACAATGCCGCGTCGGGTAATTTCAACATGTCTCGCGTGTATACGCAAGGTCCCAATCCCACGCAGGCCAGCGCGACCGCCGGCTACGATTTTGCAAGCTTCCTGCTGGGCTACGCGACCAGCGGATCGATCCAGACGATGTCTCCGATGTCCACCCAAGGTTCGTATTACGGGCTCTACGTCCAGGACGACTGGAAGCTAACCAGCCGACTGACGCTCAACCTTGGACTCCGTTGGGAGTTCAATCTCGGCGACTCCGAGAAATATAACCGCATTGCCGATTTCAATCCTACGGCTCTGTCGCCGCTCGCCTCCAACCCCGGCCTGGCGGGCCTCAGAGGTGTAGTGGACTGGATCGGAGGCAGCAACCCGAGCACTACGCTCCCGAACAATTATGGATTCGGGCCGCGGGCAGGGTTCGCTTATAACCTGGGAAAAACCGTCGTGCGCGGCGGCTACGGCATCAACTATCTTCCGCGGCCGGTTTACGCCAACGGCTACGGGGCGCTCGAAACCAATCAGGTGACCACTATGGTCGCCACTTTGAATAACGGGCTTACCGCGGCTAACACGCTGAGCAATCCGTTTCCGACGGGAATTATCCCTTGCTGAACGACCGCAATCCGCTCGTCGATGTGGGCGCGAGCCTGGGGAGCATACCCGTTTATACGAATTCGATCGGCTATGCGCAGCTTTGGAACTTCGGCGTACAGCGTGAACTGCCGGGAGGGACGGTACTCGACGTCCACTATTGGGGCCTCAAGGGAACTCATCTGGCCACGGATGCTTCATCGGTAGGCGGGACGGTTTCCATCAATCTCGACCAGCTTCCCGTCCAGTATCTTGCGTTAGGCAGCCAGTTGAATCAGTTGGTCGCGAATCCGTTCGCCGGTCTCGGTTTGGGCGGCGTGCTTTCGGGCCCACAGATCTCTCGCCAGCAGTCGTTGCTGCCTTATCCGCAATACACCGGTGTCAGCCAACTTTACGGCGAGTGGGGCGATTCTACTTATCAGGCCGGCAGCATCCAGTTGGACAAACGGCTATCGTCCCTCCTCACCTTTTCCGCTGTTTACACCCGATCCAAAAATATCAACAACCTGAGAACGCCACTCAACGCTTACGACCTCAGCCAGGAACGTGGACTTACCGCGTTCGATGCCCCCAACAATTTCCGGCTGAGTTGGGTGTTCTCCATTCCCTACGGACATGGCCGTTTGCATGGCGCCGGAATCAACCATTTCGCGAACGCCGTTCTGGGAGGTTGGGACTTCAATTCCTTCGTAACCTTGTTGAGCGGCTTCCCGATCGGCATCGGCCGACCGTCCATCAACAATGGCCACAGCGCGAAACTCAGTAATTCGAGCATATCCGAATGGTTCAACACCAGCGTGTTCTCGGTCGCTCAGGCGTACGTCCAGCAATTCGGCAACGTAGGTCCTGTCTTGCCGGATGTGCGAACGGATTGGACGCGCAACGTCGACGCCGTGTTAAGCAAGAGTTTTCCCTTCTCCGTGGGCGAGAAGAAGATTACGGCTCAATTGCGTATTGAATGTTTCAACCTTTTCAACACTCCGCAGTTCGCAGGGCCGAATACCAGCGTCACGTCCGCTTCGTTCGGACAGATCACGGCGCAGGCGAACGATCCTCGCGACCTTCAATTCGCGATGAAGATTTTATTCTGATAGAGCCTGTTCGCCGCTGGGCAGACCATCGCGCTGTAACGGTTTGCCCGGCTGCGCAGAAGACGCTTTCCAGCCATTATCCTCAGGTATGACCCTCACGAGACGAGCCTTAATCCAGACGGCCGCGGCCGGTATGGCGCTGCATCCTGCTGTCGCCCGCGAGAAAGCCTCAGTCGTCATCTACGGGGCAACTCCGGGAGGAATCGCTGCGGCCGTCGTGGCGGCGCGCTTGGGACACTCGGTAATCCTGTGCGAATACGAGGACCACATCGGCGGCATCGTTTCGAACGGGCTCACCAACGCCGACATCGGTAAGCGTCAGGCGGTGGGTGGCTTCTTCTACGAATTCACTCGCCGTGTCGTCCACTATTACGAGCAGATGGACGACGGCAACGCTGCCCGGCCGAATGTCAAACTCTGCCACGACGGCTACTGGTATGAAGCCAATGCGGCCGAGCGCATCTTCCACGAGATGATCAACGGCGAACAGCCGCGTATCCGTCTGCTTCTCCGCAATGAGCTCAAGCGCGCCCTCGTCACACGCAACCGGCTATCGGCGATCGTACTCGAAGACCGCGCTCACCCGGGAAGCGAGGTCGAAATTCAAGGAAGCGTCTTCATCGATGCAACGTATGAGGGCGATCTCGCAGCGATGGCGGGCGCACCGTTCCACACCGGCCGCGAAGGACGCGCCGAGTATGGCGAACCTCACGCCGGCCTCATCTATATGAAGTTCCGCGGCAATGAGATTCTCCCTGGGACCACGGGTGAAGCCGACAACGCTACCCAGGCATTCTGCTTCCGCTTCCACGTCACCAACGACCCGGTCAAACGCATTCGCATCGAGAAGCCTGCCGCGTACAACCGCGATGATTACCACTTTCTCCTGGAAGACATTCGGTCGGGCCAGCTGACCAAATTCAGCGAAGCCATCCAGGTGTACCCGATGCCGAATGGCCGGTTCGAGCTGAACAGCAATAACATCATTACCGGCAAGGACTACCCCAAGGAATCGCTGGACCTGGCGGAAGAGTGCTGGGACTGGCCCACCGGAACTTCGGCGCGCCGCCGCGAGATCTATCAACGTTACCTAAGTCATAACGTGGGAATGATCTGGCTGCTGCAGAACGACCCCGACGTTCCCGAGTCGATACGCGCGGACGCCTCGCAATACGGCTGGCACCGCGATGAGTGGCCCAACAACGGCCATGTGCCTCGCCAGGTTTACGTCCGCCAGGGCAGGCGAATTCTGGGCGATTATATTCTGACCGAGCACGATGCGGACCTCGACGTTGAACTGCAGCGCACGCGCGTTCAACCCTCCAGCATCGCGGTCATCGAGTGGGCCTTCGACCCCCACGGACATCATCGCTATGACCCCGCCCATCCGGGCGTCAGAGAGGGTTACTATTTCGTCAACCACGAGCCGTTTCAAGTTCCCTATGGAGTGTTAGTCCCGCGCAAAATCGACGGGCTGCTGGTTCCGGTGGCATGCTCTTGCAGCCATGTGGCCTACAACGCACTTCGCATGGAACCGGTATTTATGGCGCTGGGCGAGGTCTGTGGGATTGCGGCGCATCTTGGGATCCGGCATGGCGTGGAGGTTCGGCGCGTGCCCGTTCCCGAATTGCAGGTTCTGCTTGTGGAGCGGCGCGGAGTGATCACCTTCTATGAGGATCTGCCGTTTGCGGATCCAGCGTTCGCCGCTTTCCAATGGCTCGGCGCGCGAGGCCTTAACAGAGGCTACAAGGCCGCTAAAGATACGAAGTTAACGCGCGGGGACGCGGCTGAGCGGCTTACGCGCATCCTGAAATGGCAAGGCCAAAGCTGGCCCGCTCCGCAAGATAATCCGGGCGCACCGCTGCTCGCATCGGACCTCCAGGGATGGCTGAAGCAGGCTGGGCGCGACGCCGCATTGTCCGGCAGTCCGGCACTCGACCTGACGCAGTTCGCCACCGCTCTCTACCAAGCCCTGCGGCCGGGTTGACCCACCGGCACGTCAACCGTTTGGTGCTCCTGCGAACTGGCAAATGTCCCCTGTGTGCTAATCTTTGCCTTGACCGATTTGCCTGATACATCGCGAGTAAAGGACAGGTCGTCCCGGGCCTCCGCCGTGGTGACGCAATTGCGTGAGGAGATCATGAACGGGTCGCGGATGCCCGGTACGGCTCTCCGCGAACTGGCGCTGGCAAAAGAACTAAAGGTCAGCCAGGCAACCATTCGTGAGGCCCTACAACGTTTGGAGCACGCCGGTTTGGTCACCCGGAAGCACAACCTCGGGACGACGGTCACGAGGCTCTCTCCGAAAGATGTCCGGGAGAGAGTCTCGGTGCGGGCCGTTTTGGAATGCTTTGCCGCCCAGGCGGCGGCGGAGCGGATGACCGACGCTGATCTCGAAGAACTGGAACGTAGGTTGGAAGTTCTTCGCGTCGCGGTGGAACTGAATAACTATTACGAAGCCGCGCAAGCCGACTTGGAGTTCCATCGTCATGTCTGGCTTCATTCCGGTAACGATACCTTGTGCCGGTTGCTGGAACTGGTGACGGTGCCACTTTTTGCATTTGCCGCGATGCTGCGGAGCCAGGGGTTACAGCGACTGACCGCGGTAGTGGCCGAGCACAGTCCCTTGATTGAGGCGTTGCGCAGCAAGGACCCGGGACAGATTCGCGCGGCTTTCTATAAAGGTTCAACGAGTTCCTATGAACCTTTCTTGGGCGACACGGGAGACCTGGCCATTGCGAAAGCGTTTGGCTTTCTGGAATCGCTCGCCGGTCCACGCGTTGGAGGATGAGCAAAGCGTTTCGGCTGACAACTCTTCACGGCCGTAGGATTGAGGCGCCGTCAAGATGATAAGCTTTCACCTGATCGGAGGAGCCGGCCATTGGATATAACGAGAAACATTCGAGGAAGTGAGCTAATCGTATGCATGGCGTGCGCGCTCTGGGCTCCGTGCTCTCTCGCCGCCGCTGATCCGCTCACGACAGACGTCGTGATCTACGGGGGCACGCCCAGTGGACTTGCAGCCGCTAGAGCGGTGGTTCGCGAAGGCGCCCGGGCGATTGTTGTCGAACCGACCAGATTCATCGGCGGCATGGTGACCGGCGGTATCGCAATTACTGACACCAGCACTCCCGATCTAGTCGGCGGCATCGCAGCCGAGTTCTTCGATCGCGTCGCGGCCCAGGAGCTACGGGAAGTCGAGATTACGCCGGTCCTGCATTTTCGCGGCACGGACATGCCCTTGCCGAAACCAGAGCGTTGGACTCTTGAACCCAAAGTCGCGCGAAGCGTTTTTGAAGCCTGGATACGCGAAGCCGGATTCAAAGTCATTCGCGGGCGGCGGATCGACAAAGTGATCAAGCAAGGGACAGCCATTACGGCTATCAGGTTGGAGGACGGCTCGGTCTTGTCCGGCAAGGTGTTCATCGATGCCAGCTATGAAGGCGACTTAATGGCACGTACCGGCGTCTCCAACTTCTACGGACGCGAGAGCCGCGGCCAGTATGGCGAGAAACTTGCCGGAGTGCGCGAACCGCACTTCATCAAGAACTACAGCGAAGAGGAGTACGGAACTCCAACCAACGTCTATATGCATCACGGGCAGTTCGGCGCCGACATTCCGGCTCGCGATTCCGGAGGCAAACTGTTGTGGGGGATCGATCCCGCCCCGCTTGGCGAAACGGGCATTGCCGACCGGCGCATGCAGGCCTATTGTTACCGCCTGATCGCGACGCAGCGCCCCGAACTGAGGGCTGCGTGGCCCAAGCCGGTTCACTACGATCCCATACGCTATGAGCTGCTCCTGCGTTATATCCGGGAGCATCCTAAAATTGCCTTCGATCGTTTGGTTCATCTCGCTCCGATTCCCGGAGGCAAGTTTGACTTGAATGCCAGCGGACCCTTTTCAATCGATTACGTCAATGGCAACGTAGGTTATCCGGACAAGTCCTATGCCGAGCGCGATCGTATTCTGCAGGACCACGAAGATTACGAGAAAGGCTTTCTTTGGTTTCTCTCGCATGATCCAAGAGTTCCGAAGGCGGTGCAGGACGACGTGAACAGTTGGGGACTTGCCAACGATGAGTTCACTGATAACAAGCTCTGGCCGACCGAAATCTATATGCGCGAGAGCCGGCGAATGATCGGCCAGTATGTGATGACCGAGAATGACATTCTGGTCAACAATACCAAGGACGACTCAGTCGGCATGGGTTCGTTTGTGCTGGACTCTCACTGGGTGAGAAGGTTCGAGAACCCGCAAGGCTTTGTGCGCATCGAAGGGCATCTCGATGAATCGATCAGGCTCGACAAAAATCCTTACGAGATCTCGTACCGCAGCCTGACTCCCAAAGCCGATCAGTGCGGGAACCTTCTGGTACCCGTATGCATATCCGCCTCGCATGTTGCGATCTGCACCATCCGGATGGAGCCGGTCTATATGATCATGGGCCACGCGGCGGGCGTCGCGGCAGTGATGGCGTTGCGATCGGGACGGTCCGTACAGCAGATCGACATGCCGGCGTTCGAATCGAAACTGCGATCCCAGGGACAAGTCCTGCACAAGGTAGATCGAAGGAAACGGTGAGTCAGGAGGCCAGTGCGATGGCCGCCGCACCGAGCACGCCGGCGTGATATCCCAGATCGGAAGCCAGCACGCGAAGCTGCCGATGTTTCCACACAGTCACCAATTCCGATAGCTTTTCCTGCAGGCTCGCGACCAGCCTCGAGTTGTTCTGCACCAGCCCTCCGGCGACGATCAATGCCTGCGGGTCGAGGAGGTGGATCAGAATCGCGCAGCCGGCAGCCAAATGGTCCGCCAGTTCGTGAACGGCCGAAACCGCTACCGGTTCGTCATGATTGGCAGCCTGGATCAGTTCTTCCGCGGAATGATATTGGCCTCCTCCGTAGCGCAGCAGCGCGGCTGTATTCGAGTACATTTCCAGGCAGCCGCGCTGCCCGCAATTACACAACAGGCCGCGCGGATCGATGGAGATGTGGCCGAGGGCGTTGGCGAAGTAATGGCTGCCTCGATTCAGGCGTCCGCCGGTATAACAACCGCCACCGACGCCGGTGCCGAGCGTGATCGCGACAAAGTCCGTCAAGCCGCGCCCGGCTCCGAACTCCGCTTCGCCGGCAGACAGTGCATTGGCGTCATTCTCGACGAAGACCTTCAGCCCGGTAGCCTCGCGGATGACGCGGCCAATTTCGGCGCCGGTCCATCCCGGCAGCGTTTCCGTCGCGTACACGACCTGTCCAGTATGAGGATTCACCCAACCGGCAGTCGCGACACCGATTCCAGCGGGTTCCTGAAAGGACTCGCGCGCGTGGGCGAGCCCCGTTCGCGCAACCTTGCAAAGATGGTCGAGCAGGACTGCGCGGCCTGCCATCGCCGGGGTTGGAACCGTCTCCTGCCACAATAACTTGCCATCGCTTCGCACCAGGCCGAACTTGGTATTGGTGCCTCCCATGTCGATGCCAAGGATGACGATCTGGCCGCTCCGCTTGGCGAACTCCTCGTCGGCCGCTTGCGCGAAGCCTTGCGTGACAAGCTGCGGCCGCGTGATCGCCGATCCGACCACCACGGCGAAGGCGCCGGCGCGGAGGGCCTGGCGGGCGAGTTGAGGCGAGTCGATGTGCCCTTCCGCGATGACGGGGACGCGAATCGCGGACACGAGTTGCGCGATAAATTGCGGATCGAAACTTTGGAGGTGAGCTGTGTCGTCGGTATAGCCGCGCATCGTCGAAAGGACGAAATCAGCGCCGGCGTCAGCAGCCTCTTGCGCTTCGACAAGCGTCGCAATATCGGCCAGCACCGGGACGCGCAGTTCGGCTTTGATCCGGTGCAAGCGATGGAGAGCGCCGGAGGCTTGCCCGCGGCGTGTGCAATCGAGCGCAATCATGGACGCACCGGCCTCGACCAATGCCTGCGCATCTTCAAAAGAGGGCGTAATCAGGACCTTGCCGTCGGGCTGCACCCGCTTCTGAATGCCGATGATGGGCAGCGGCACCGCCGCGTGAATGTCCCGGATATCGGCAGGACCATTGGCGCGAATTCCCGCCGCCCCAGCCGCGGCCGCCGCTTGTGCGAAGAGGTCCATCCGGCCGTAAAAAGCATCCTCCGGATCGGCCTGACACGAAACGATGAGCTTACCTTGAATGATCATGCGGTCATCCCCGCGGACATAGAGCAGAGCACAATTGCGACGAGAAGCGTGGCCAGGCCCCAGCGCATGCGGTTAACGGCGCCCGTGCCGGCATTCCGCCATTCACCGAGCAGGAGGCCCATCCCGTTAGCGACCAGGAGTCCGGCAGCCAGGCTAAGCGGCCAGCCGATGGACGGTCCGATATCGCCAAGCCTTGGCACGGCTGCTCCGTATAAGAAGATGCTGCCGCCCCAGAGCAGGCCCATGATGAGTCCGGAGATCCAGCCGCGCGCCGCGCCCGGCTGAACGAGTAAGCCTGAGGTCCGGTTGCGCATCATGAGATAGACGCAATAGGCAATATTTGGAATGGAACCAGCGCCGAGCATCAGCAGCCAGATGCAGTTGGTCGCGGCGAAGTCGGAAAGACCGAGGGAGACTCCCGTCGCGGCGATAGGACGAGCCAGCGTGAACCCAATATTGAAGATTGCCGACATGATGCCCGCCGCAATCGCAAACAGATAGCCTCGGAGTGCGGGCTTCTTCTTCTCCGCGCCGGCAGCGTTGCTGTCGCGGAAGATTCCCGCCTGGCCGCACAGCACGACGCCTACGAGAAACGCCGCGATGCCCGTAAACAATGTCAACAGCTTCGGGCCGCTATTCACCTGTCCGCCGAGGATCAATGGCACAAGCGAACCCAGCGCCGAACTGAGCCCGATTACCAGGGTGTTGGCGATCGACACGCCCAGCGAGTCTACACTTTGGCCGAACGAGATAGCGCCGAAGCCCCACGCGAATCCGAAGGCGAGCGCCGAGGCCAAAGCTACGGATGGCGACGCGCTAAGCAATTGTGTCCATCGGGGAACGGTCGTGGTTACGATGACCACGGGCATCGCGAGACAGGCGACAACGATGAATACCAGCCACAAGTTCTCCCATTTCCAGCGAGGCTGCATCTTCATCGGCGTGGTGAACAGGCCATTGCAAATGCCGGAGATGATCGCGAGCGCCACACCGGCTTCGAAACCTGGGATGTGCATGGAGAAAGCTAATTATATGGCAGGCGCGTCCCGCCTGAGATAGACTTACATCCGTGGCGTCCTTTAGCCGCCGATTATTTCTTTCCCTGCCTTCGCTTTCGCTCGCGGCAGCGGCTACTAAGCCCCGGGTCGCCGTGGTGATGAACGTCTACTACCCGGACTCGCACGCGGACGTGTTCGTCAGCCGCCTGCTCGATGGCTACCGGCTCAATCACGAATGGCACTCTCCGCGATTAGAGACCGTCGCATTCTATGTGGATCAATTTCCCGCCAACGACATGGCACGCGAGCAGGCGGACGAGCATGGCATCCGGATTTGTTCGACCGTCGCGGAAGCCATTCAAGGGGTGGACGCGATTGCTGTCATTGGAGAACATGGCCAGTATCCCCGGACGGCGCGGGGGAATTTCATGTATCCCCGCCGGCGCTACTTCGACGAGATCACCAAGGTGATGACAGCTCAAAGACGCGTCGTGCCGATGTACCACGACAAATACCTGGCCTACGATTGGAACGATGCGCGGCGAATCTACGATCGTGTGCGAGAGATGCACATCCCGTTCATGTGCGGGTCCACGGTGCCGCTGAGCTGGCAGCGCCCACCGCTCGATGCGCCGCGTGGAACGCCTTTTACGGAACTACTCGCCACCAGCTACAGTGACCTGGAAGAGCATGGCTATCACGGGATCGAGGCGCTGCAATCGATGGCGGAGCGTCGCGGGAAGGAGACCGGAGTGGACCGCGTGCGATGGCTGAGCGCCGACGATCTTTGGCAAGCGGCAAAGCAGGGCGAGTGGTCGCGCGCATTGCTCGACGCGGCACTGGCGCGACGCATCAACCGTCCTCCGGCGAGCGGAAGCAGACAGCCTCCGCAGGCATTCCTGATCCGATATCGCGACGGCCTGCGCGGGGCGCTGGTGCATCTCGACGGCGAGACACGCGACTTCTGTTTCGCCGGTTCGATCAAAGGCCGCGCCGAGCCGGTCTCCACATGCTTCTATATCGAGTTGTATCTACATAATCATTGGAGCTTTATGGTGAGGAATTTCGAAGATCTGGTGCTGACCGGCCGCGAGCCCAATCCGATCGAACGAACTCTTCTCGCCAATGGCATCATGCTGGCAGGACTGGAATCGCGGCGCTTGGGAGGAAAATGGGTCGACACTCCGGAACTGGCCATCTCGTATTCCTGATTCTGCTTCCGGCCCTGGCAGGTGGAGCGGAGTACAGCGTACTCGATGTACAGGGCGTTCCCCTCGCAGGCGATGCTGTACGCGCCGTGGTGCGCGTGACGGTGCCGGATCAAGTTCCCGAAATCCGCTGCGACGTTTTGATTGCGGGAGCGGGTATGGGTGGAGTGGGCGCGGCACTCGCAGTATCCGATCGCAAGCACTCGGTATGCCTCACCGAAGAGACGGATTGGGTGGGCGGCCAGGCCACGGCAGGCGGAGTTTCCGCGCTCGATGAGAATCGCTTTATCGAGTTCGCGGGCGGAACGCTGAGTTATATGCAGTTCCGACAGGGCATTCGCGATTGGTATTGTTGCACAGGCAAAGCCGCACGCGGGCGCGGCGACCCTTTACGCTTCAATCCCGGTTCATGTTATGTATCTCCGCTTTGTTTTGAGCCACGCGTCGGCGTCGATATTCTGCAGTCGACGCTGAAGAAGCCGCAGATCCGGCTGTTTCTCCGCACCATCATCTTCGCGATCGACCGGCGCGGCAATCGCATCGAATCGGCGCTGGCGTACCGGTTCGGCGATCGCACGGTGGTTCGCTTCCGCCCGTCATTTGTCCTCGACGCAACAGAGATGGGCGACCTTCTCCCGCTGGCGCACATCCCTTACGTGGTTGGCGCGGAGGCGAAGAGCGAGACCGGCGAGCCGGACGCGGCCGAGCGACACAACAACGCCTGCGTGCAAAGCTTCACTTATCCGTTCGTTGTGGAACATTCGCCGGAGGCCGGCAAGGCGATGGCGAAGCCGCCGGATTACGATCGCATTGTCAGGCGGCAGGGCTTTACTTTGCGCGTCAATTATCCGGTCGAGTTCGGATGGCGCGGCGAGTTCACCTATCACATGTTTGGCGACGAGCCTCCGATTCCGAATAACATGTCGCCGGGTCCGTTCTTTTCGTGGCGGCGCTTGATCGATCACCGCAATTTCACAGACGTCAAAAACGATCTCGCGCTGATGAACTGGCCGCGGCAGGATTACTCCGCGGAATCACCTCTGGACCGTACGCCGTCCGAGCTGGCAGCAATCTTCCAGCGCGCCAAGCAGACTTCCCAAGCTTTCCTCTATTGGCTCCAGCACGATGTGCCGCGCGACGATGGCGGCGGCCGCGGCTATCCAGAATTGACGCTGCGTCCGGATGAAATGGGAACGGCCGACGGCATGTCCAAATATCCTTATATTCGTGAATCACGGCGTATGCTGGCTCGCGGACGCGTGGTGGAACAGGATATCGTCGATGAGTATCAATCCGGGCCGCGCGCCAGGTGGTTTCCAGACTCGGTGGGCATCGGCTTCTACATGGTGGATATTCATCCTTGCGGCGCCAGCGAACATGGACGCATGCGCATGCCGAAGCCATTCCAGATTCCGATGGCTGCGCTGTTCAGCCGTGAGCCGGTCAACTTTCTCGCGGCCGGCAAGAGTCTGGGAGTGACCCATTTGACGAACGGCGCATTCCGGCTGCATCCGGTGGAATGGAACATCGGGGAAGCGGCCGGCACGATTGCGAGTTTGTGGCTGGAGGGCGGCGCGGAACCAAAGCCAGCGACGGTACAAGAAGCTCTGGTGCGACGCGGCGTTCCAACAGTCTGGTTCGACGATCTTCCAGCCAATCATCCGGGGTTCGGTCCGATTCAATCAGGCGCCCTGCGCGGTATTTATCCCATGGACGGGAGCGGACTGCATGCGTCTCCGGACGCGCCCGTGACTCGGGGTGAAGCGGCGGTCGCGCTCGCGGCATTTTTCGGTAAGAAGCTGGCTCAGAAAGAGGCAATCAATTTAGCGCTGCAACAAAGCTGGATGGCGGCGGACCATCGTAACTGGTTCCATCCCGATCTGCCGTTTTATTGGACCGATATACGGGAAGCAAGATTGCCCGGCCCGATACCGGAGTTAAGAGACAGCATTGGTCCTGTAACGCGCCGGCAGTTGGTGGAGCGGCTACTGCCCGAACTCGTCCGACGACCGATATAATTACTTCCGTATATGCGCCCCGAAATCGATCGACGCTGCTTTCTGTTTCGAACCGGGACTCTGCTGGCTGCTTCGCGGACGCTCGCGGCCGCCAAAGAATTCAACTGCGATGTCGCGGTGATCGGCGGTGGCGTGGGCGGCTTTGCTGCCGCTCTCGCCGCCTTACGCAACGGCATGCGAGTCGCGCTGACCGAAGAGACGGATTGGATTGGAGGGCAACTCACCTCGCAAGCGGTACCGCCGGACGAGCATCCCTGGATTGAGCAGTTCGGCTGTACAGCAAGTTATCGAGCGTATCGCAACGCCGTCCGCGCCTATTATCGCGAGCACTATCCTTTGACCGAGGCGGCGCGTCAACGCGTGGACCTTAATCCCGGTAATGGTTCGGTATCGCGGCTGACGCACGAGTTCAAGGTGTCGGTCGGAGTACTCGAGGGCATGCTGGCTCCCTACGCGGGCAGCGGTCAACTCATTTTGCTGCGGGAACATGTCCCGGTCTCTGCGGCAACATCGGGCGACCGCGTCACCAGCGTTACGCTTCGAGACGTTAGAAGCGGGCGCGAGCGTGTGGTCACGGCGCGCTATTTTCTGGACGCCACAGAACTGGGCGATCTGCTGCCTATGGCCAAGGTGGAGCACGTGACCGGCGCTGAATCGCAAAAGCAAACCGGCGAGATGCATGCAGCCGGGGAGGCGCAGCCAGCCAACAGCCAGTCGTTCACCTTCTGTTTCGCTATGGACTACGTTCATGGCGAGGACCATACCATCGAGCGTCCCCAGAGTTATTCCGAATGGCAGAACTATGTTCCCAAGCTGATGCCTCCATGGACCGGCCGGCTCTTCAGTTGGACGATGTGCGATCCGAAGACTCTCGCGCCCCGCGAGGCGTATTTCGATCCGGAGCCAAAGGGGCCCCCGCGCGCCGGACTGAATCTGTGGGTCTACCGGCGGATCGCCGACCGCGCTAATTTTGTGCCTGGAGCGTATGCAAGCAGCATCACCCTGGTCAATTGGCCGCAAAACGATTTCTGGCTGGGCGATCTGGTCACGGCCCCGGCGGTGGAAAGACCTAAACTGCTCGACCGCGCCAAACAACTAAGCTTGTCGTTCCTCTATTGGATGCAAACCGAAGCGGGGTGGAAGGGACTACGCCTGCGGAAGGACATCGTCGACACCGACGACGGGATGGCCAAGACAGCGTATATTCGCGAATCGCGGCGGGTGCTGGCGGATTTCACTATTCTCGAAGAGCATGTTGGGGCGGATATGCGCATGAAGGCGACTGGAAAGTCAGGCACGGAGCTTTCGGCTCAAGTGTTCCCGGACTCGGTTGGCGTGGGATGCTATCGCATTGATCTGCATCCGTCGGCCGGTGGAACGAACTATGTGGACGTGGGCTCGCTGCCGTTCCAGATTCCCATGGGAGCCTTGATCCCGCGGCGGGTCGAGAATTTATTGCCGGCGTGCAAGGACATCGGCGCCACGCACATTACGAATGGCTGCTACCGGCTGCATCCGGTGGAGTGGAATATTGGAGAGGCGGCTGGGGCGCTGGCTGCGTATGCGGTTGCGACGAAGAACTCGCCGCGGGCCGTCCGGAACTCGCCAAAGCTGCTGGCCGAGTTTCAAAACAGGCTGCGGCGGCAGGGCGTAGAACTGGAATGGCCTCGCATCCACCCGGTTTAGTCGTGGTCTCGCCAGGGAATGAAAATGGTCGCCGATGAACGAACGCGGATGTTGCCGCCCAATTTTGCGGAACGAAGCCAATCTCTTCTAAGTAGATGCCGTTTGTGCGGCTTACGGATGGATTGCGAGTAGGTTTGGGGGGTGTGCATTGTGCGTCGTTGTGCATCGTTGTGCATTGAATCAGCTATTGACACACCGATCCATCGATTATATTATCGATAACATAATCGATCATTCCTTGTAAGGAGTCTTCTCCGTGAAACTGAAAATCCATGACGATTTTAGAAGGTGGATGGCCACGCTGGCGCTCGTCATTTTGGCGGGTCCGGTACCTCTTGGCGGCCAGATCGGCGGCGGTTCGATTGTCGGCAATGTGCGGGATGCGAGCGGCGCTGCCGTCCCCGGCGTTCGCGTCACCATTCACAATCAGGAGACCAACGAGGAGCATCCCGCCACGACGAATGCTGAAGGCTATTACGAATTTCCTTTGTTGCCAACGGGAAGTTACCGGATCACCGCCGAGGCCACGGGCTTCGACAAAGTGCACGGAGAAGTGTTCGATCTTTCGTCGGGCACCCGGCCACGGATCGATCTGACGCTGACGGTAGGCTCCGTCAATCAGACTGTCGAGGTGACAGCGACGGCTCCCCTGATTAACACTACGACGACCGATCTGGGAGTGGTGATGTCGCGCGAACGCATTGACGAACTGCCTCTTAACGGGCGCAATTTTCAGGATCTGGTAGCTCTTCAACCCGGCGCTGTCGACGCGCCCTCCAGCAGCGCAGGCGGTCGCGGAGGCATTTCGTTCAACGGTTCGACCGCTCTCGGGACCAGCATCCTGCTGGATGGCGTGGACATGACTTTCGGCGAGGTAAACGGCAGCGCGAGTTTTGCCTCGGCGGGCGGCGGCAGGACTCTGCTGAACGGGGTCAGCGTGGAAGCCATTCAGGAATTCAAATCTACGGCCAGCGCTTACTCGGCCGAATATGGACGAGCCGGCGGCGGAGTTCTGACCATCGTCACGCGGTCCGGGAGCAACGATTTTCACGGCACGCTGTTCGAGTACTTCCGCAACGATAAGCTCGACGCCAATGATTTCTTCTCCAACAAGAACGGTTTGCCCAAGTCGCCTCTCCGGTGGAATCAGTATGGCGGCAATATCGGCGGACCCATCCGTAAGGACCGGCTGTTTTTCTTCTTCAACTATGAAGGAGCACAGGTGAAGCAGCAGGCGCAAGTCACCGGCAACGTGCCGACTCCCGCGCTGCTCGCCGCGCTTCCGAAACCGATCAGCACGGTACTGGCTCAGTATATGCCCACAAATTTTACGGCTACTACCAGCCCCTATGTTGGCCTGACGTTTCGCGATGACCAGAGTGTCAACAACGAAAACACGTACTTGAGCAAAGTGGATGCGCTGCTGGGAAAACAGCGCCTGGCGGTCCGCTACAGCTATAACGACCAGACCTATACTTCACCGAACCTGGAGCCGACGATGCCCACCACTTACCCGCTGCGCTACCAGAATGCGGTGGTGGAGGACACCTACACGATCGCCGCCAACGCGCTCAATGAGCTTCGGCTGGGTGTCAATCGCGTGAACCTGAACCGGAATCCGGCTAATTATGAAAACGTCCCGGCGTACATCGTGATTCAGGCGATCAGCTTCTCGCTTTCCAATTTCATCCATTTCGTCCCGACCACTTATTCGCTATCCGACAACTTCACGCTGATCCGCGGCGCGCATTCCATGAAGATGGGCGTTGACCTACGGGACCTGCTCAGCGTGCGTGTGCAGGGCGGCCCTCCGGTCTACACTTATACGACGTATGCGGAAGGGATCGCAGGGGCTCCGACATCAATCGGGCTCTCATTTACTACCAGCAAGGGGCTGCACACCTTCAATTCCGGCTACTATTTCCAGGACGACTGGCATGTAGCGAGCAACTTCCAAGTGAATATAGGGATGCGCTATGAGTATTCGCCTCCGTTGCACGGCGGCTTCAATGTGGATAGCAGCAATCCATATGGGCCTTACAATGCTCCGGGAGCCGCGATGTTCGCGCCGGACGACAACGATTTTGGTCCCAGGCTGGGAGTGGTCTGGCGCCCGGCACAGCACACCGTGATTCGCACCGGTGGCGCGATCAGCTACATCATGCCTCAACCCATTTTCTATTACGATATGGCGTATATCAGCCCAGGGCTCTCCGGCGTCTCCAGCTTCGCCGCGCCGGATGTGCCGGCCAGTTATCTGACTTATCCGAATGCCCTACCCTTCCAAACATCCCTGGAGCAGAACGCGTCGCTGCTGCCTTCCGACATTCACCTGTCGCGTAGCGTGGCGGATTACAATAGCCGCAACACCTACGTCAACATGTGGAATTTTACGGTGCAGCAGGAACTGCGGAGAAACATGGCCGTACAACTCGCCTATGTGGGGCAGCGGACGGACAAGCTGATTTCGGTGCGTCCCCTCAACCTGGTGGACCCGGCAACCGGGCAGCGCCCCGATCCTGCACTGGGGCAAATCAATTTCGAGGAGAATGCCGCGAATATCAGCTACGAGGCGCTGGAATTATCCATCAACCAACGCGTCTGGCGCGGCCTAAGTTACGATGTGTACTTCACCTGGAGTGCCAGCAAAGGGTACTACACTCCGGATGACACCATTACTTTCACCGGCAATGGCTTGCAGGATCCAAATAACATCGCCGGTTCCAACGGTCCGGTGGAGGGGCTTCCGCGTAAGGCTTTGAAGAGCGATTATAACTACGCCATTCCGGGCGGTCATTTCCATAACGCTTTGCTGCACGGCGTGTTGAGCGGCTGGACGCTGCGCGGGATTCTGGGCTGGCGATCGGGCCTTCCATTGAATGTGGTTTCGGGGAGCGATTTTGTCGGCAACGGCCGGAGCGCCGGCCAACGGCCCGACGATATTCCGACGGTAGACCCGTATGTGGAGAACCTGAATACCCTAACCTGGCTTAGCCCCGCGGCGTTTAGTACCGCCCCCGTGAAAGCGCAAAAGCGGTTCGGCAATCTCGGCTTCAATGCTTTGCTTGGGCCGAGCGCGTTCACTCTCGATTCCGGATTGCACAAGACCTTCAACATTACTGAACGGCAGCATGTCACGTTCCGGCTGGAAGCCTTCAACGCTCTCAACCACCTGACATTCAGCAGTCCGAATGCGACTTTGAACAACACCAGCTTCGGGCTGTTCACTGCCGCTGCGAGTCCGCGGGCGTTTCAACTGGCTCTGAAGTATGTTTACTAAGGGCATCGGGAAACTGCGACTTCCCGCTGCGTACCGGGCGGACGAAGCGTCCACTCCACAATTAATAATCATTTTGCTCGCCGCGGCGCAACTGGCCATCGCTGCCGCTCAGCCGGTGAAAACGAACCTATTTACCGCGGGTGAGGAAGGCCACAAGCTCTATCGAATTCCGGGTATTGTGGTGACCCATCGAGGCACGATCCTGACCTATGCAGAAGGACGGCGCAATACCGGCAGCGACTGGGACACTATCGATATCGTGCTCCGGCGCAGCACCGATGGAGGCGCGAGTTTCTCGCCGATTCGCGTGATTGGCCGAGTGTCCGGCACGATTGAGCGTAATCCAGTGGCAATCGAGCGCAAGCAGGGAAAGCCGACCGACGTCACCTACAACAATCCCGTGGCGATCGCCGACCGTGACGGGACTGTACACTTTCTTTTCTGCGTCGAATACATGCGCGTCTTCTATATGCGCAGCGAAGACGACGGACAGACCTTCTCGACGCCGGTGGAGATCACGCAAGCGCTGGACTCCTTGCGTCCCGCTTATGCGTGGCGAGTGGTCGCAACCGGTCCCGGGCATGGTATTCAGTTGAAGAACGGACGTCTGCTTGTGCCCATCTGGCTGGCTCTCGGAACGCGGGGCAACGGACACGGCCCCTCCTCGGCAGCAACCCTCTATAGCGATGATCATGGGAAGACGTGGCGGCACGGGGAGATCGCGATTCCCGACACACCGGAAATTCCCAGCGCTAACGAAACCGCCGCGGTGCAGCTAACGGATGGCCGCGTGATGCTGAACGCGCGTGTGGCCTCGTCGCGCAATCGGCGGGTGGTGGTCACCAGCAAGGACGGGACAAAACAGTGGACGCCACCGCAATATCAGGAGGATCTACCCGATCCCATTTGCGCCGCGGGTTTTCTAAGCCTGAAGGCGAAGCATGGGTCCAAGGGCGTCCTGCTGTTCAGCAATCCGGATAATCTTGTGCGGGCGGATGGCAAGAATGAAACGAGTAAGGATCGCAAGAATGTCACGATTCGCATCAGCTACGATCAAGGCGCGACGTGGCCGGTGAAGCGATCGCTCGAGCCGGGACGGTCCGCCTACAGCGATCTCGCCGCGCTGCCGGACCGCGAGATTCTCTGCTTTTACGAATCGGCCGGAAAGTTTCTGACCCTCGCGCGATTCCCTATCGAGTGGGTGACCGGCGCGAACGACACATCTCAAACCAAATGAAACAAACTTCAATCGCCGGTATTTTTCCGGCACTCGTCACGCCATTGAAACCGGATGGCAGCCTCAATGCGGCGGTTTTGGAAAAGCTGCTCCAACGGGTTTATTCCGCGGGCGTGGATGGAGTCTACGTCTGCGGCAGCACTGGTGAAGGAATGCTTTTACCGGAGGAGGAACGCCGGAGGGTTGCTGAAACGGTGGTTCAAGCCTCTCCCGCGGGCAAGCATGTCATCGTACACGTGGGCTCCCGGGAGCTATCGGTAGCAGAGAGGCTGGCGAAGCATGCGGAATCTTTGGGCGCTGCGGCGATCAGCTGCATTCGCGCCCCAGGAATAACCCACAAGGAGATGCTGGTCTGGTATAAACTGCTGGCCTCCTCCACGAGCCTGCCTTTTTTCGCTTATTACTTTCCGGCTGCCGCCGGCGAGCCTCTGAGCGTAGATCAACTGGCCGAGATCTGCGAAATGCCGGGTGTCGGCGGCATCAAGTTTACGGACTACGATCTCTACACACTCTCGCTGTTGACGCGCGCCGGCTACCGCATTTTCAATGGGCGCGACGAGGTGCTGGCGGCGGGGCTGTTGATGGGAGCGAGCGGCGGGATCGGCAGCATCTACAACCTGGTACCGGAATGGTTCGTCGAGCTTCGCAAGAAGGCGGCCGCCGGAGACTGGACGGCAGCGCGCGCGATACAAGACAAGATCAACGACCTGATTCGCGTACTGGTGCGTTTCCCGTTTCTGCCGGCGCTCAAACAGGTGCTGACTTGGGAGGGACTCGATTGCGGGAGTGTGGTCGCGCCCGGTACGGGACTCTCCGCGGTGGAACGGACTTCCCTACGCGAGTCGATTGCGGCCCTCCAGATCTTTGCTTCGGTGTGAACAAATGAAATGGGTGGTGGTCGCGGTATTGTGGGGCATCGCGGTGTTGAATTACCTCGACCGGCAGGTGGTGTTCTCGATGCTGCCTTTACTCGAGCGCGACCTGCACGCTACCGGGTTCCAGTTAGGTCTGATCAGCACCGTTTTCCTCTGGACATACGGTTTGCTCAGTCCATTGGGAGGATATGTCGCCGACCGCGCCGGGCGCAGCCGGGTAATCCTCGCGAGCCTTGCGATCTGGACGGTTGCGACGTGGCTCACGAGTCATGTTGTGTCCATCCAAGGCATGCTCTGGACCCGTGGATTGATGGGCGCGAGCGAAGCCTTCTATCTTCCCGCGGCGCTGGCCCTGATCGCCGATTTGCACGGCAACGACACGCGATCGCTCGCCACCGGGTTGCACCAGAGCGGCCTTTATACGGGCCTGGTGCTCGGTGGCGCATGGGGCGGCTGGATGGCCGAACGCGCCGGTTGGCGGGATGTTTTCTCCATCCTGGGGATCGCCGGCGCCGTTTACCTGGGGATTGCCGCGATCACTCTGCGTCGCGAGCCCGCACGGTTACGGACAAGGGAGTCTATCGCGGGCTTGGTCGAATTATTGAGAGCGCGTGCATTCCTGGCTATCACCGGCGCTTTCACCGCGATCGCCATCGCGAACTGGATCATCTATACGTGGCTGCCTTTATTCTTATTCGAACGTTTTCATCTCAGTCTGTCAGGGGCCGGCTTCTCCGCGACCTTCTATCTGCAGGCCGCAAGCTATGTGGGCGTCGTGGTGGGGGGCATTTTGACGGACCGGTGGGCACGCAGCAATCCCGCTGCCCGAGCGTGGGTTCAGACGGGCGGACTGGTTATTGCCGCACCGTTTCTCTTGGCTCTCGGCTTCGCGGGGTCGATGTTCGTATTAATCCCGGCGCTGGTCGCATTTGGGTTCGGCCGCGGGCTGTTCGACTGCAACACGATGCCACTGCTGCGCGAGGTCACCGGTCCGGAACGGAGTGCGACAGGTTATGGCATTCTCAATTTCGCGGGATGCCTCGCCGGAGGAGTGGGAGCAGGCGCCGCGGGGTGGATGAAAGAGCGGATCGGACTAGCGTCGGCATTTGAACTGGCGGCGGTGATTTTATTGCTTGGGGCCGGTTCGTTGTCGAGTCTCGTCAGGGTTCCCGCGGCGAACTGGACCCGTCTGAAGTCTCTGTCAGGACTGACGGACTGAAGTCTGTCACGCGTGAACGAGGGACGGAGGAGATCAAATTTTATTCGATTCGGACGGCGCCCATTCTGAAGAGTTTAGGAATCTCGATGGCCGTATTCTCTTTGACCGGGTACATGTTCAATTGCCGGCTCGCGCCGCCGGGCGTTTCCAGCGTGGCTTTGTTCCAGCGGCCGAGAATGTGCAGGGTGATGTCTTCCGCCGGGTAGTCCGTATAATTTGCCAGCAGGACGAGAATTCCGGCGTTGGCGGGAAGAACATACGGCGCCGAGAGAAGGCCTACGCCGTTGAACACGCGCATTCCGTAGTTCGTCCTTCCCACTGTCACTTCGACACGCCGGTAGAGCGATTCGAGTTCGTCGGCATCTCCGGGGCGCATGGCGATGCGTCCCAAACTGGTGGGCGGAAACTTCACGATCGAGTTATCGGCGAAGTCGAAGTATTGCTGCATGCCATCGCCGTTCTTGACGACTTGAAACGGGATGTGCTGCGCGCCGATCATGTCGAGCACTCCGCCCGAGACGAATGCTCCGGTTTCGCGATCCACGCTGACTCCCAGATGGCTGTAGATGGCGAGTGAATGGACGGGCGGCAGGGACTCGATGAACTTGGAGAGCGCCATCAGGTCGTCCCAGTCCTGGCGCGCGAGTTTATCCCCGGCAAGAAGTTGTTTGGCGAACGCGGCGGAGGGACTGATGATCCAACGGTTGCCGGTTAACGCCGCATCCGCCAGAGCTTTTTGATAGGGATGCGCCGTAACGGCTTTCGCATCGGGAGGCGGGCGGTTGGCGAGCCAGATGATCTCGTGCATCTGGCTACCCATATATCTTAGGAAACCGAGATTGGTGTCGATCCACGGAGCGGTAGTGGGAGTGGCAAGCACCTTATCGTCGACACGAATTCCGGGCCAGACGCCTTGCGAAATGCCGGCTATCCCGTAGGACGGGCGGATGTGTTCCCGCGTGCCGAAGATGAGCAGCGGTTTGCCTTTCGGGTCCGGGGATGCGGGCGGATCGCCTTCCATAACGATTGCGTCGGCATCCGCGGGTGCTCGCGCGATGGAATTGTCGACGACCGCCAGCATTTTCAGTCCGCGGCGATGGCCCTCTGCGATCAAGGACTGCGTCCAATTGGGCTTGTCGACGAGAAGGCAATTGATCGGGCTGCCGGTGAGCAGGTCGAGCGAGTGTGGATCGCCGGAAAACCAATATGCCGGCACGCAGCCCGGGAGAAAACTGGTTAGAGCCAGCGCCAGTAGCATTTCAGGCCCTTTCCGATGTAAGTCATATTTGCAACTGCTCCAACCTTAGATGATATGTGCAATGCGAGGTCGACGTCAGCCGGCCTTCTTCGGAAATGTGATACAACCTTGGGAGGCGACTTCCATGAACAGGCGTTCCTTCTCACTCGGAATTCCCGGCGCGGCTTTATTTGCACCCGGCGCCGCCGGAGCGCAACCAGCATCGAATCCCGGGGCGCACGCGGAGACATTTCGCAGCGCGCTGATCGAAACAAATCCCTCGCTGAGCCGCTTCAATCCGATGCGGCATATTCTTTTCTTCGACGACTTCGACAACGGCCACAACGGTTGGTGCGAACTGCAAGCGAATCATAACGGCAACCTGGACGATTTGCGGCCGGCATTGCGCGACATGCGGCCTCCACAAATTTCCAGTTGCAGTTTTTTCGACATCGGCACGCATGGTTCCATGGATGGAACTTACGCGCTTGAAGATCGCGACGCGTCCCAAAACTTATCACACGGCGACGGGAATCAAACGCATGACGTTCGGTAAGCCGGGTCCGGTGCAGTTCGAAATGTGGTTCACGTTCAAGCCGGAGCAGACGTTCGACGCCGAGGGTCCATGGGACGGCAATGTTTCGCCTGTCGCAGATGGACTTCGGCGATTTCACTATCAGCAACGATGTGTGCGGCGGCGATGGCGGTCCGCGCTTCATGTGCGCTCTGCGCTACTGGAATACGGATCTGGATAACAAGCTGGCCGAGAAGTGGTCGTACAAGACATCACTTCACACTACGACCAAGATGGATCGCGCCGGACAACGCGCGGCATCGCAGACAATGGACTACCAGGTGCAGAACATCCACGACTGGATGGATATTCCTGGGGGTCACCAGCCGCTCTGTTTTAATGAACTGGCGACCAAGATCAACTGGCATTACCTGCGCTGGATTTTCGATACGCGCGAGCGCCGCAACACGCTACTGCAGGTGAACGACATGGTCCTTGACTTACATAAGGTTCCGGTGCTGACTTACCCTCAGCCTTACCGCGCGGAAAGTCATCTACTGAATTTCGTGCTGGACGTGCGGACCCACAAACCCGTGCGCAACTTTCTGTTCGTCGACTCGGCTCTGGTTTCCTTCGGAGACTAACATGCTTCGTCGATCCTTCACGGCAGTCATCGAGAAGAACACCACGTGGACATCGGACTTCGAGACGGAGCCGTACGAGGTGGGATGGGCTGGCGAATGCCGGTGGTTTATCCGTGTCATGAAGATGGACGGCGCGGACGCGGCCCTCACGGTGACGGCTCAGATCTCGCCGGACGGCTTGTTCTGGTGCGACGAGGGACATCCGCCGGTTGTCATCTCGAAGCCCGGTCTATACTCTTTTCCGCTGCGGGATTTCGGCAACTGGCTGCGATTACGCGCGGCAGTGAACGGGTTGAATGCGTCGGTAAAGGTGATGATGTACCTGGTGATGAAGGAGTAGTTTGCTGGCGGGCGAAGGCGCAGATTGAAGGCTCTGACACAAGGACACAAGAGATAGATGCCGTCTCAAACAGCGCAACCGACGGGGAGAGACGGGATACCATCCACGCTGGTTCATCCGGGTGCTGCGCCTTTCTGGCTGGCGGTCTTGTGTACGGGCGCCGGTACGGGCGTGGCCGCGGCGGCGCTGACCCGTCTTCTAGAAGCCGTGCAACGCGCGATGTGGGGCGGCTCCGGTACCAATCTGCTGGATGCGGTGGCGCATGCCGGCGTAGGGCGTCACTTATTAGTGCTGCTTGCGGCCGGCATGGTAACAGGTCTAGGGCAAATTCTTCTCCGGACCTTATCGAGCGCGAATGGCATCGACACGACTGCCGCGATATGGTTTCACGCGGGCCGATTGCCGGCATTGCGTACGTTGGGCAGTGCTGTGTTGTCCGTCGTGATTGTCGGGATGGGCGTTTCGCTGGGCAGGGAGGGAGCACCCAAACAAGCAGGCGCGGTGTTAGCCAACTTCTTCTCAGACAGAGTCGCGCTTTCGGATGAGCAGCGGCGGCTGCTGGTGGCGTGCGGGGCAGGAGCCGGAATGAGCGCAGCCTACGGGGTACCTCTCGGTGGTGCGCTTTTCGCGCTGGAAGTGATGAGGGGAGTGCTGGCGCTGCGGTATGTGCTGCCTGCACTTTTTGCATCACTTACTGCGACGGCTGTCTCGTGGCTGGTTTTGCCGGATGTCCCGACCTACGTCTTTCCAGCGTATGGCAGTTCGCCATCGGTTCTGGCGTGGGCACTTGCCGCTGGGCCGATTGCGGGCATCGCGTCTGTCGGTTACGTCAGGGCCATCACATGGGCGGATCGCAACAAGCCTCAAGGATGGCATCGGTTAATCACACCCCTCTGCGTGTTGGGGGCTTTGGGCGCTGCATCTATTCCCTGTCCTCAATTGCTGGGCAACGGTAAAGACGTTTCCGAATTAGTGTTCAACAACCAAGTCGCCCCAGGCCTGGTAGTCGTACTGCTGATGCTCCGTCCGGTCGCGACCATATTCTGCGTTCGCAGCGGCGCGCCCGGCGGATTATTCACGCCTTCGCTAACCGTAGGCGCGTTGCTAGGCTATACGCTCGGGAGTGCGTGGTCATGGATCTGGCCGGGCGTCCCCCCTGGATTATTCGCGGTCCTCGGTGCGGCAGCGGTTCTCTCGGCGACTACTCAAGGGCCCATTTCCACGGTAGTCCTGATGATGGAATTGACGGGCCGCGATCGATCCTTTATCTTGCCGCTGCTGTTGATCGTCGGCACCGCGACGGTAGTATCGCGGACGATCGAATCCCGTTCGATCTACGACGCACGCCTCACCGATGAAGAAATTGAGGCGCGCCGAAAAGCCCGCGAATTGCCACCGCGATAAAGCGATCAGACCGCTCTACGACCCTGGACGAAATGAAGCAGCAGAAATACGACTGCCATGATCAGCAAAAGATGAATCAACCCTCCAACCACATGAAAGAGGGTCACCGCAACGAGCCAGGTGATAAAGAGCAGCGCACATAGGATTAGAAAGACGTAATTCATACATTCCTCACCAGAGAGCATGCATGTGGGATGCCATTGTCGAATTCCGGAGTCAGAGTGCGACTGGAATGCTCGCCGGGTTGCTTAGCGGGTTGGATGTCCGGTTTAAGTCGCGAGTGAGGAAGAAGGCGTAGCCGGCAAGCACGAGGAACGCCGCCAGCAAAACGATGCCGGACGCGACGTGCTCGATTCCCGGCTGCGGCCGCGGCCATCGTGGCAAAAAGCTGGTAGAGGAAGACTGAGAGGCTGATCCAGAGGAAGCTTCTCGACGAGATGAAGTCCCGGAGATAGGTCTGGATAGCGAAAGTCCCGGAGAATCCCGCGCCGGCGAGACTCATGTGGAATGTCTCAGTGAAATAGAGCGGCAGCCAGTTGGCGAAACTCCAGGTCCCGATGGAGACCAGCATGGCTTGGCCAATGACAATATGAGCGGATGCGCGAGGCTTATGAGCTGGCTTGCGGCCATTCAAAAGAGGTGATCGCGGCAGTTTTCGATTGGCGCACGCCGGCGGAGCTGTAGAGTCAGCGAGTCAGCGAGATGGCGCCATCGGCGCGCAGAATGCTTCCGGAAATGTATGAGCTATCGTCTGAAACAAGGAACCGGACCACGTTGGCCATTTCCTGCGGCGTACCTAAACGACCCAAGGGCAGTTTGGCGCCTTGTTCGCGGATCTGTTCCTCGGTGTAGAAGTTCCGCTCGCCGGGCGTATCGATCCAGCCGGGTTCGATAACATTGACACGGATCCGGTGTGCGGCCAGTTCCGCGGCCCAGGTCAGAGCCATGTGGTTCACCGCGGCTTTCGCGCCGTTGTAGGCGGTGGAGTTGGGGAACGGACGGGAGCCGTGGACCGAACTGATCATGACGATATTCCCCCCGCGGCCCTGCGCCACCATGCGACGGGCCGCCAGCTGGCTGCAATGGAATGTACCCCACAGAATCACGTCCCAGACCTGCTCGACGTCGGCCGTGTCCAGGTCGAGCAACGGCTTGCGAATGCTTTTCGCGGCGTTGTTGACCAGGATATCGATGCTGCCCAATTGTTCCGCGGTCTCGGCGAACATGCGCTCCATGGCGGGGCGATCGCCTGCGCCGGCCTGAAAAAAAAGAGCCTTGCGGCCTGATTCTTCGATCTGCCGGAGGGTCTGTTCCGCGGCAGACCGGGGCAGGATGTCGCAAAACGAAATATCAGCTCCATGGCGCGCCAGTTCCAGCGCAGTCGCAGCGCCAATGCCTCGCGCGCCTCCGGTGATCACCGCAACTCGTCCCGCCAGTTTCATCGTCGGTAAAGCTCCATAGGATAGTCGAACAGATTGTCCAAACCATTGTCACGCACAACATAGTTGTCCTCGTTGCGTTGTGTCCCAGGATGAGAGGCAATTTCCAGCCCTCATAGGTGCGCCCCATCATGGCGGGATCCTCAACCAGACAGCCGTCGCCGATCTCGGCAGCGAATCCTGGAGAAGCGTCGTTCATCGACGGCGCCGCGAGTTCAGGTGCGCTCCTGCGCGACGAGTGGCGTCCCGAAACCCTTTTCGGCAAGCACGTCTCCCAAAGCCGACTCCCATTGCTCGAGCGTTCCGTCGATATCGGCGGGTGTGTGCGCCGTGGAGATCGATCCCTGCTTTACGGCCAAGGGGAAGAAGTAGATGCCGCGCTCGATTAATTGGCGCCGCATGGCGAGGTCGGTGGTGAAATCGTGGTTTTCCGCGAGGTCGTGCCAGTCCACCGGTTCGTGATCCATGAAGTATAGACAGAAAGCGGAGCCCTGTCGCGCGAGCGTTGCCGAAATTCCAATATTGGCGAGCATTCTCTGGACTCCGGCTTCCAGCCTAGCGCCGAGGACTTCCAGGTGTTTGTAAGCCTCGCCGTCGTTGGCAAGTAAGGTCTCGATAGTCGCGATGGCCGCAGCGGTTGGGACGGGATGTCCGTTGTAAGTGCCCGCTAGCAGCACCCGCCTGGCAGGGTCCGGATGCACGAAGGATCGCATCAGATCGCGCTTGCCTGCGATGGCCGCCATGGGATAACCATTCGCCAGCGCTTTGCCGTAGACCACCACGTCCGGTTCCACTCCCGCCAGAGACGCGTACCCACCAGGGGCGTGCCTGAAGCCGGTCTTGACCTCATCGAAGATCAGCAGGGCACCGTACCGATTGGCAAGCTCTTTCAATCCGGCGAGGTAACCCGGCAGCGGATGGACGACGCCGATATTCTGCAGAATAGGCTCGGTGATAATCGCCGCCACGGGATATTTCCGGCAGACATACTCGACCGATTCCAAATCATTGAAGTTGACCGGACGCACCAATGCGCGATGTTTCTCAGGAACTCCGGCGCTAATCGACAGGTAGGGATACTCGCCGGGAGAAAGCCGCGGCCCGAGTTCGGAAAGCGGCGTCATCAGGTTGCAGGAGACATCGTTGTGCCAGCCGTTATAGCCGCCCTGCATCACGATAATGTGATCTCTTCCGGTAACCGCGCGAGCGAGGCGAATGGCCTGGTAAGTGGCTTCGCTGCCGGTATTCAACAACTGCACATCGTCTATGAAGGGCACTGCGCGGCAGATCAGTTCGGCTAAACGGCCCTCCAGTTCAGTGGTACCGGAGCCGAACAGACTGGCGTCGTCACGCAGGACCCGCTCAACGGCGCTGGTGACTGCCGGATGATTGTGACCCAGGATGTGGGGCGCGAAGGCGGCATGGTAATCGAGGTAAACATGTCCTTCGGCATCCCAGATCTGCGCGCCTTTGCCCTTGGTAAAAACGATCTCCGGCTCGACCGAGCGATTCACGGAAGCAATGCCGCCGGGAATATAGCGCCTGTTCCGGTTCAGGATGGCGAGGGATTTTGGATAAGATCGCATGAAACTCTCAAGTCAGGACGTAGAGAGTATAGCGAACGAATTGCCGCTACCGAAACGAATCCCGGGCGCGAGCGGGGTTTGCTGTCCAGGATCATGGATGCTATGCAGTGCGCTCCTTTGCGAACTCGCTGAGCACTTGCGAGCCGTAGCCCAGGAGACGGGAGATGGACGCCGCCGCGGCCTTGACGCGCTGGGCCAGCGAGTGCACATTCTCGTTGGTAATCTGTGTGCTGGTTCCGGCTACGCTGATGGACCCGATTACGCTGCCATCGTGATCGAACACGGGGACGCCGATGCAACGATAGCCGATCTCATCCTCTTCATCGTCGATGGCGTAGCCTCGCTTGGTGGTAATCGCAAGGTCCGCCTTCAGCCGCTTCTCAGTGGCCAGAGTATTTTCGTTATGGCGCGGAAGGGAGCGCTCGCGCAAAATCTCATTGAGCCTCTGCTCCGGAAGGTAAGCGATGATGGCTTTTCCCAACCCGGTGCAATGAATTTCCATGCGTTTTCCAAGCCAGGTCGCCTGCCGTCCGGCGCCGGGGCCTTCGACTTTCGCGATCAGGATAGCTTCACTCTGTTCGAGGATCGCCATGTGCGTGGTCATGCGGGTCTGCTGCATTAGCGCATACAGATAAGGCGCGGCCTGTTCACGGAGTTTGAGCCCGCTGACTGCCATATTCGCTAAGGAAAACAGCTTCAGGCCGAACATATAGCGGCCGGTGATTTCGTTACGGTAAAGATAGTCCTGCCGCTGCAGCGTGATGAGGATGCAATGCACCGAACTCTTCGGCAGTCCGGTCCGCTTGACGATGTCGGGGAGAGAAAGGCCGGCTCGCGAACCAGCGAGCATCTCCAAAATGGATAGTGCTTTATTGAGCGCCGGAACGGATTGCGTTGCGCCGGGCATCTTAGACAAACCCAGCGGGCCGTCGGCGTCCGGCACTTCGATATTCGAGAACATGAGATGAATCGTCCTCCTTTGATCAGTGTTACAGAAAGGACTGTAAAGCATGGAGTTCACGGCCGTAGTGGGGTAAGAGCGGAACTGGGCTCGCTAGTGCCTCAGTATAACCGGGGAGCGCAAGACAGGAGGGCCTTCGCCTCTGTTGGTGAGGCGGCTATCCAATTAGCTGGACGGGTGCCGTAATGCCACGCCCGGAAGGAGTTCCGTTATGCTTAGCCCACTCCCCACGCGGCCGGATTGAGATAGCGCTCATCGAGAGGCTGGAGGGCGCGAATCCGATTCACCATGTCGGAAGGGAGCGCACCCGCCTGCGCAAAACGCACCGATAATTGCAGTTCATCGAGGTTCGAGGGACCGACCAGCGCTGTATGCGGTAACGCGCTGCTAAGGACATAGCGGTAGGCCAGTTCCGGCAGACTCATTCCGGCCGTATTCGCCAGCTCTTCCAACTGGCGACTTGCGACTCGCAACTCCCATAAATGGTCCGGCAGATAACGATAGCGCGGCGTCAACACTCCCTTCAGCAGTACCGAGCGGGCTACAATTCCGACATCATGGCTAGACGCTTCCTCCCAGATCCTCCGCTCCGGCCTCCGGTCCACCGCGCTGAAGGCGACCTGCAGGCAATCGAAATGGCCGGAACGGATGGCATACAAAGCAGCGTCCTCGCCATAGACGCTGGCCCCGATCCAGCGAAACTTTCCCGAACGGCGCAGATCCTGCAGAAGATCGATGAGCGCCGGCCACTCGAGAATTTCGAGAGGGGCGCTGTGGATCATCATGATATCGATCGAGTCCGTGGAAAGCGCCCGCAGGCTGGTGTGCAAGGACGAGGTCACTTTCTCGCGCAGCGAATCCGCTGGTTCGCCCGCGTGAACAAGAACCTTGGAACAGAGTACAAACTCGTGACGCCGGCCCTGCAATGCGCGTCCGATAATGGCTTCGCTCTCACCGTAAGCGCGGGCGGTATCGATGAAATTAATTCCCAGATCGAGTGCGCGATGTAAGAGCCGCGCGGATTCCGATTCGAGCGGCCGAGCGGCCTGTCCATCAGGACCGATCCCGTAATCCAACCCGATCTCCACGGTCCCCAGAGAGATAGCCGATACTTTAATTCCGGTGCGGCCCAGTTTTCTATGATCCATTTTCGTCGGGGATTGATCCAGGTATATGGACGCGGCGCTCCAGCAGATGCCGGCGCGCAGCCTTCCGTTCGCACTTCACACTAGAATACGAATTCCGGATCTTTCTATGATTATCGACATCCATAGCCATCTGTTTACTTACCCGAAACATTTCACGCAGGATTTTGTCAACCAGGCCCGCCGTGCGCGAAATGGGGTCGAAGTGGATCTCACGGTGCGCTGGAGCGAATATGAGGCGACCGCAGCCGGTTGCCGTTGGACGGTTGTATTTGGAGGAAAAGCGAAGCTTTCCGGCGTCTGGGTTCCGGATCGCGACGTAGCTGCCTACGTAGGCGAACATCCAGACCGGCTGATCGGATTCCTGAGCGTGGATCCAACGCAGCCCGGCTGGGAGGACGAGTTGATTGCCGGACATCAGGACCTGGGACTGAAGGGCATTAAACTGCTGCCCATGTATGCGGGATTCGATCCCAATGATTCGCGGCTCGAATACCTTTGGCAGTACGCGTCGAAACATAACCTTCCGGTGCTGCTCCACACCGGCACTACCTTTATCGACAAAGCCCCGTTGGAATATACACGTCCATACCTGCTCGATCGAGTGGCCATGCGCTACCCGGATGTGAAGATCATCATGGCGCACTTAGGACATCCCTATGAAGGCGAATGTGTCGTGGTGATTCGCAAGCACCCGAATGTTTATGCCGATGTGTCGGCTCTTCATTACCGGCCGTTTCAGTTGTATCATTCGCTGATGCTCGTCCAGGAGTATGGCGTCTGGGACAAGGTTCTCTTCGGCACCGATTATCCGTTTACCACGGTGGAGGCGAGCTTGTCAGGAATCCGGAAGCTGAACGACATGCTGGAAGGGACGCAGCTTCCGCGTCTCCATTCTGAACGTATCGAACAAATGATTCACCGGGATTCGCTGAGTCTGCTTGGCATTCAGCCCTAGCCGCGTCTGTCGGCCGAGGCGGTGCAAGTACTGATCCAGTCACCCCTCGTACAATTTAGAAGATGATTCGCGCGCCAATGGTGATTGCGCGTCCCACCACATTGGTGTAGCCGAGGTTCAGAAAAGTTGTGTTGTTCGTGGTGGAGCTCACGATGTTCGCGGGAAGAGCGGTGAAATTGCGGTGGTTGAAGAAATCGGTCATCGATGCGAACAATTGGGCACGTTGGTTTTCGCGGTAGAGGCGGACGCTCTTTAGAACCTGGAGGTCCAGGTTTACCGTATCTCCCAGACGAAGCGTGTTGGCGCCAAGATTCCCGATGATGCCGGAGTTAGCGGCATTGGCAATATACATAGGATTAGCGAGCCCCGGGGTTGTTCCCGTTCCCGGCACACCATTGGGATTGTAAGTGGGTCGCTGGGCATTCGAAATTCCGCCGATGGAGTAAGTGGCGTAGGGATCAGCCAGGATTCCAATAGCGTCGTAAGTATTCCAGACGTTATAAGGGGTTCCGGAACCATAAGTAAAGATGCCGCCGAGTTCCCAGCCGCCCGTCAGGCGGGAGAATTTGGTTCCATGAGCGACGTCGGGGATCTCGTAGAGCGAACTGATGACCAGACGCTGAGGCTGATCGAGTGAGGATCGCGCCTTGTCGTTCTCCCAATCCCATGGCACCGATTCGTAACCGCGGAAGTTTTGAGCATCGACGCCGTCGCCATCATTGATGAACGAGCTATAGGTATAGTTCAAATCCAATGTCACATTGTGCGAGAAACGTTTGGCCAGCGTGACTTGCAAGGAGTGATATTCAGAGAAGCCGATGGAGTCAGCCACATCTACGGGTCCGCCTTTGGGATTTTTGATGTACGCGGGGAGCCCGGTCGCGGGATCGGTGGACAATGTCAAACTCGGCAACACGGTGGTATAGGTGCTGGGATTCGCCTGGACGGCCGATTGATAGATTCCCAGGTTGCCTTCGTAAGTTCGGAGTAGGTGGACGCCGTGAGTACCGACATAGAAAACCTTCAAGACCATATCGTTGGTCAGTTGTCTCTCAATCCCGAAGTTCATCTGCTCGGCATACGGCGGAATAATCTCGTGGTTGGGCGAGAATACGAAGTTATTCAGCAGGTTTGGATTGCCCGTAAACTGCGCTGGACTTACGCTCTGAGGCACGACGGACTTGTTGGTGAGGAAGTTGTAGTATTGCTGACCTGAGACCGCCGGCAAAGTGACGACTAACCCGCGCGGATAATTGCGCGCGCTGAGCACGGCGATGGTCTGGAAGATGTTGTCGTAGGACAAACCAAATCCGCCCCGAATCGCGCCTTTTCCGTCACCGAACAGTTTGCCGAGAATACCACTCGATTTGTGCGGCGAATAGGCAAAGCCGAGGTGCGGTGAGAACTGCTTCGGATTAGCGGAAGCGCCCGAGAAATACCCGTCAGGCGCGCTCTGGTATTCCCAGCGAACGCCTACATTCAAAGTCAGGTCGCGGGTCACCCGCCAGTCGTCGTTAAAAAATAGCGACGCTTCATTAGTCAGGGCGCGGAGAACGCCATTGCCTCCGAACTTCGTATAAGACGCGTTCTGATCGAACAGCAGATTCTGGAAGCTTGGGTAGTTGACATAGCCGTAAGAATACGGGGCATAGATCGAGTACACCTGATAAAGCAGATAACTGCCACCGATGCGCATCGAATGGCTTCCCTTCGTCCAGGTCAGCGTATGAGCGCCCTCGTAGATATTCGCCCAGCGCCCCTGCGGCTGATTCGAATAGCCGATTGTGGGCAGGCCCGACCCGCCGATGCTTAGCGAGCCGGGTAAATAGTCCCCGATCGAACCGGAAGCATAGCGGACATAGTCGACGCGGCTCTCGCCGATGAGATTCGGCGTAAACACATGGACTTCGTTCAGGGCTACGCTTTGGTCTCGCAGCGCACCTCCGCTGCGGTTGATGGGCAACGCCTGGGGCGCTCCTAACTGGTAGTAATCGTAAATCAGGTAGCGCATCGAGAAAGTGTCTTTATCGGAGAACTTGTCGTCGAACTTACCCAGCCCCCGATTGACGATGGGCTTGTAAGGGATAGCGCCACTCAGGCCGGCGTTATAAATGCCAAGCGGAACCGTCAACGGCGCGCCGCTCGGTAGCGTTACCGTCAAGCTGCCTTGAGAGGTGGGCGTATTGGCGAGAGGAAAATTATTTTGCAGGAAAGTGACCGCTCCGGGAGCGAACAGGGACGCGTTCTGTTGCAGCAGCGACATGCCCGCCGGGGTGATGGCAGTAGCCTGAGGCTGCGCACTGGTGGCACTGATACTTTGATCCCAGCTAGAGAAGAAGAACATTTTGTTCTTCTTAATGGGACCGCCGCCGCTAAAGAGCATGGTGTTATTGGCAAACCCCGCGCGCGCCTTGCGTTCCGCCGTACCGGGGTCCAGGCCCGAGGCAATGTAGGAATTATAAGCGCGCTGCTCGTTGGTTTGAAACGCATTCAGTGCGGGTCCGTTAAAGGTCCAGGTGGCTATCCCATGGAAGCTGTTGGTGCCCGACTTGGTGATGAACTGGGCGATGGAGCCGGAGTTTCTGCCGAACTCGGCCGAATAGTTATTGGTGATCAGATGGTATTCCTGGATATCTTCCGCCGGTAACTGGATGTAGGCGCCGGTAGAGCCTGGATCGTTGTTGGTGGCATTGTCGATGGTGAAGTGGTCGGACCGCTCGCTGCCCCCATTTACCGAATAATGCGCACAGCAGACTCCTGGATTATTTTGTGAGACTCCGGCCATCAGTTTGGCAAGAACATCCGTGTTCCCTCCCGTCGGCAACTCCAGGACTTCTTTGCTGCTGACACTGCCGGAGAGCTGGCTTTTGGTGGCTTCGATCAGGGGCGATTGCTCATCGATGGTGACGGTCGCCGACTGTGCACTGGGCTTGAGCGAGAATTCGAGTTTTCTTTCGGTAGCGGCGTCAACATTGATCCCGATTTGAACGACGGTTTCAAAACCGTTCGCCGTTGCGGTGACTTTGTACTGGCCGATGGCCAGCGATGGGACTCGCCAGTGACCCGCGGAGTCAGTGGTGACAGTTCGATCGAGCCCGGTGTTCACATTCTGAATGGTCACTGTTGCGCTAACAACCGCCGCACCGCTCGAGTCGAGTACGTCGCCGGTCAAACTGCCGAAGATTGTCTGCGCCTTGCCCAATCGGGGGTCAAGCAGGAGCAGGACGACCATCGTGAGGGCCAATTTCGCTATCTTCATGCACATGGGCTTCTCCTTAACTATTTCAATTCTCAGGCGTTGTCGCGCGATTTCCGGCGGTGATTCCAACTCCGCCGGCGAAGAATGGGTCCAGGGCGTCAGGGCTGAACGTTGCTGCAGAACAGAGCAAGCTAATTCCAACTGAAGCTAATATCGGTACTATAGTCGGCTTGTTTCAGCCTCGTCAATCGAAACAGGGGCACTTACTGAACGCTGTCCAATTAGGTGGATTAACAAGGAAGTTAGAGGTGCGGGCAGGGATAACAGACAACGGTAATGGTTAGCTGCTTAGGTCAGGCAAATTGAAATGCGTGCAAACGAACGCGATTGAGAACGAAGCGGATTCGCACTAGCTTTTCCCGCAAAGCGCTTACGTCGGACGAACCTTTCCAGGTCATAGGAGCCCACAATTGCTCTCCCATGAGTCCGTCACAATCATTTAGCGCGAACCCTGGCAGTGGTTCGCCGTCCGCCGTGGTGATTTCGACCGCGACGCGAGAACCTGTCAAACCCCAGCAGTTCACCAGCAAACGCGAACCCGTGAAAGTGGCCGGCTGGGTCCAGCATTCTCCCACGGTTTCCGCTTCCAGCGTGATGAAACCATCTTCGCGCAGCATAGCCAGCCAGATGCCGCCCTGGCGCGGATGCTCAGCGGTCGGCTGAAAACCCATGTTATGCGAACGATGGTAGCGACTAACCGGAAAGGCCCAGGCGTTCTTTCCGACGGGCACCGTTCCAGAACCCGCATAAACGGTACCTTCATATCCAGACCCCGGTTCGCCGACCTGCAGAAACGGTTCGCGGTCCGGGAAATGCCAGCGCGTTCCATCGTGGCTCACCGCCAGACGCAGATCTACGTTATCCGTGCCGCGGTGATAGATCGCGGGAATCATGAGATAGGCACGGCCAGCGCCCGGCCATTGGCGGTATGCATTGGTGTAGATGTCGGCATCCGGAGGGTCTTCGGGACCAAGCGAAAGGACCATGGAGGGTTCGGGGAAGTTACCAAACTCAGACGATTCGGTGCGCATCACCATGCGACGTCCGCCATAGCCAGCGCGCGATTGGGGATCCCAGCCTCGCAGATAGGCCACATATTTTCTGGTTACGGGATCGTATTGCGCAACGGACTGAGTATCGCTAGTGTGTTTGATCAAGGGCTGCGGAAGACGCTTCCAGTGAATGCCGTCCGCCGACACTGCGCCAAAAACAAACGCATTCATCTGCTTGCCGTTTACCATCTGCAACGGGACGGCATCCAAATGGATCATTTTGTAGCGTTCATCCGGTTTCGCGGAGGGATCGAGGAAAATAGTAGCGCCGTGGCCGTGATTATAGACCAGGTTATTGTCTTTCGAACCCTGGTATTCGTAGATGCCGAGCTTCGGCTTTCTCCAGGTGAATCCGTCATCCGACTCCGCGTAACAGATGCGCGCGTCTTCGTCCTGATGCGCAAGCGGAAGATAGCTTTCGTACCAGAGCCGGTATTTCCCGCCGTCCTTCAGCATGGTGCAGTAGCCGCCCATGGTGATGCCGTCTGTGGGTTGGTCGGGAACAATTACGGGCCTCTCTGTCAGGGTGGGCCTGGCAACGCGAAGGCGCACGCCATAGGGCATAAACATGGGGCGGTAATGGTTCGCTGCCTGCTGCGCTTGCGTAAACGCGAGTCCGAACCCGGCATCGACGAACCACCAATCGCAAAAGACCATTTTCGTGGTCCCAAACTCGATGGGAACCACGTTGATACCGGGACGCGGCGTCTGCGCCACGGATCGCGAGAGGCCGGAGAACGCGACGGAGGAAGCGGCGCTCGTGAGGAGTTTCCGGCGGCTGAATCTGTTCATGCGAACTAAGAGTATACGACCGGCTTTGCTCCAGTGAGCCGCGCCGCGGATCCGACGCGGTACATTCATCCAGATAGATGGACAGGGAAGCATGTGGAATAGAGAATCGATGATTAAGAACGATGGTGAAAGCTTAAGCTGAAAGAGGAAGTTCCCGAATGTCCAATGATCTTGAACTGCTGGAGCGCGTGACCCGGCGCTCTTTTCTGTATCTAGCAGCACCTTTGCTTAGTGCGGGGGCGCTTAACGCTGCAACCAACGAGCCGGTGGCCGAGGAAGTAGCCATGGGCAGCGGCCCCGTGGAGATTTCGTGCACCAGTTTCGACTGCACGCCACCCTTGGGATTCTCGTCGGAGACACTCGGCGAGCTTCCGGTAATTCGCAAGGTGGAAGGTCCACTGGAGACTCGCGTGTTCGCCCTCCGCCAGGGAGATCTGTGTATCGGCTGGGGCAACTCCGATTTTAATCTCTACGATCAGACACGGGAGCGTCTGGCGAAAGCGTTGAAGATTCCGCTTTCGCGCACCATTCATTCCACCACGCACAATCATTCGGGGATTCGAGAAGCCGGGCTTGGTCCCGAGGACAAAACCGGATTCACGCAGAAATTCTACGCGAATCTGGATCGGGCGGTCGCATCGCTGCCGGGTAAGTTCGCTCCAGTCAACATATCGTGGGGCACAGGCCAGGAGCCTGATATCACTTACAATCGAAAAGGTCGCAGACCGGATGGCAGCACTTACTTCATGCGGGAAGAAGATCGTATCAAACTACCGCCGAGTTATACGGGCGTGATCGATCCAACGGCGACAGTGATTCGCTTTGACCGCAAGGATGGCAGCCCCATGCTGTTGATGACCCACTTCACGGGACATCCGGTGATCGCGTACAACCTTGAAGAGCCGGTGGCGAATCCAGACTACTCGGGTTGGGCAATCATCGACCTTTTGCAGGCCTATTCAGCTGCGCACCCGGTCGGTGTATTCCTGCAAGGATGCGCCGGCGATATTAACGCCAAGGGCATGTTTTCGGGTCCTAAGCTGGCGCGGGAATCCGGAGACAAACTCGGGAAAGTCTTCATCGAGGCCAGCCACCACACGCGGAAAGTTGCAAAGCAATCGCTCGGCTTCGCCACAGGTGTCGCGCACGTTCCATACGGGCCGCTCCCTTCGCTCGATCAGCTGGCAAAAGACCGGCGTGAGTTAGTGGCGTTTCAAAAACGTGTCGATGCAGGAGATCCCGATACCCTGCACGTTATCGGCTACAACTTTTCCGAGACCATGAAGATGGGCTATCGACGCAACCTTGCGACACCGTTCCTGCGCTGGACCGATTGGGCGATCGAGATGCAGAAGCAGGGGAAACCGCGGCCGATCGATTCACTGCCCGTCACCGTGCAAGTGGTCAGCTTGGGCGATATCGCGATTGCCGTTATGCCGCACGAGTTATTTGTGGGGATCGGATTCAGCATCCGCAAACGCAGCCCCTTTACGTATACTCTTCCCGTGGCATATTCCAATGCGTTGTACCCGGGCTATATCGGTACGAGCAAGGACGTCGGCGATCACGAGTACATGTCGTCCTTCTATCGTTATGCCATGAAGCCTCCGTACGCGAAGCCGGCCGGAGACGCCATCGCAGATAAAGCCGTGGAGTTGCTGAACAAACTGAGAGCCCGCACGGCTTCGTGACGTCCCGCGTCGGAGCACTTTGCCTCGGCTGGCAGCTGGCGTCGGCGTACCGGTATTGAGGCAAGCCCCGCCGATCAGCGCTCACCCGGGCATCTGGCGGAGGAAGCGGGGCCGCTTTTTAGTTTAGGGCGTATGGCACCGCTCGAGAGAGTTCAACTAACCTACCTCACCTATTGTCGTTGGAACGAAGATTATTGTGTAAGGGGGTAGGCGGCAGGGTGCAAGTGGAAATGCAGAATGCCGAAGAGCTGAATCTCCGCGGAAGTTCCCATGCTCAGCTTGGTCGCCGAGGAGGAAAATCTTTTACCGGCCCTGTTGAAGCCGCGGGTTTCCTTTATCCAGCCTCTACGTCCTGACATTTTGTCCGTTTAGGTTAATTTCGCTTCTTCCCTCCGAAAAGGCTCGGATGTCCTTCAGGCTCTTGCAATGAGGCAAGACTCGGTTTGACAGGACGAGGATGGGATGGTGTAATGGAAGAGTTCCCGCCTGCATTTGCTCCTCAGTAGCTCAATGGTAGAGCATTCGGCTGTTAACCGAAGGGTTGTAGGTTCGAGTCCTACCTGAGGAGCCAAACTTCCATCCATCCCAAATCCCTCGACCATTTGGTTAACGCGGCAGCCCGGTTCATGCTTGCCGAACAATGCCAATAGCCCCAACAGTTTGCACCGAATCCCCTTCTCCGACGTGGAGAATGGAGAGTCCTCGGCTGGTGCCTGTCTGGCCCCCAATTCCTTCTCCGTTGCCGAACCTCTCACTCTCCGAAGGAAACCCGCCGGCGTGAATTGCGTTTGGAGAGTCGAAAAGGCGGCAACTCTCCGCGATGCTAACCACAGGGGGAATTTTAGGATTTGGGATGGGATTAAGGAGTCTCCAGTCGTGTGCCAAGCGACCCAATCTCCGCTAAACGGAGTTCAAGGAACACCTTGAAGAGCCGGTCTACGTGGAGTGCGACGAACTGATCGAATTACTCTTCGACGGTACATCCGTGGATTGCCGCCCGAGATTGGGGCTGGCGGGTTGGTTCGTTTTCGCCGCGGCGACCGATTTCAGCACGTTCGACTGGCTCGCGATTGATTCCGTGAGGCGGGTGTAGTTCGGGTCGGTGGCGTACACGCGGGCGACTGCCGCGATCAGCGAGGACAGGTCTCGGGTCTTCTGGTATTGCTCCCAGGCTACGTGGTAAGGCGCGCCGTTGGTAATCAGCCAAGCGTAGTCGCGGCACGAATCTTCGAGCGAATCGTAGTCGGCGAATTCCAGATTATCGATGACGGAGTTCTCATTGATGACCTCACGCGTGGTGACCGTACACCACTTCGTGTGGCGGGCAGCCCGTTTGATGCCAAAGTAGTTGGCGTGGCCGACGGGCTTCTCGCCCCACTTCGATTCGATGGCCCACTGGGCGATCAGCAGTTGGGCTGGGCAGCCGGTCTGTTGCTCGAGGCGCACGGCGATCCGCGCCACCTCGTTGAGGCGAGTTTCAAGGGTTTCCATAAGGTGATCAGTAGATGAAGGAGCGGTCGTCGGTCGTCGGCAGCGGGACAGGCCAGCCGAACAGGCATACGTGGTCGTAGGCCCAGAGCTTGATGACCGGAACTCCGAGACGGCTGACGTTTACGAATTCCCGCAGCCACGGCCAGGTGCCGTAATAGAGGCCCATCAGATAGCGGCAGTGCGCCTGGTCCCAGGCGAGTTCCTTCCACGGGTATTGCGCGCAGCGAGTCGTCTGGTCGAGGTTGTGGTTGATTCCTGGATACTGGTAGCCCTCGATCAGGAATGTGTCGAAGCCGGAGCCTGCGCGCGTCGTAGATTGGGAGGGAAGGTTGATGTACCGCAGCAGCTTGCAGTTGTCCGGGTCGTTCACATCCATCGGCCAAAGCAGTTCGAAGATGGCCGATGGGCATTGCGACAGGACGTAGCTTTGGATCGCAGCTACATAGTTGTACAGGCGCGTCCGGAGGAAGTTCGCGTCGGCGTAGCTGTCCATCGAAGGATCGTCGTTCGGAGTGTGGAACGTCGCCAGTGCGTGACCAAGAACCACCTGCGCGGCGGCTTTCGTGTCGGCATCGTAGAACGCCATGCCGGCAGCGTTCGCCTGGAACCACCAGAGGAGCTCGCCGAACTGGAGCCTCGGGGTAAGTCCGGCCGCCAGCATCAGGCCGGCCATCGCGGCGTGTGCTTGTCCCAAGTAGTTCTGCGGCGCCGCACTGAAGGCGATCTGCGAACTGTTCAACGTCCCGAAGCCCGTGGCGGTTTCGACTGGCTGGCCATCCGGGAAGCGCTGGACCCAGACCGCTGCTGGCGGATTGTCAGGTGGATTTACCAGTTCCTGCGAGAACGAGCAGACCACACTCATGCCGTTCGCCTTGAGCAGGCTGAAGAAATCCGCGTTCCAGTCGCGGAACGCCCGGTTCAACACTGGCGTCTGTGTCGGATCGATAACCCACTTCACTCCTTACGCCCCACGTTGCAGATCGCCAGTCACCGCCGCGTGGCCGGAACCGGTGTTCGACGCCGGGAGTTCCGTGTAAACGTGGAACTGCCATACGCTGCCGAAGGAGTGCGCCGTCATCGTGAGGACGTTCCCGGAGGCCGTGGCCCAGACGCCATCGAAGATCGCGTTGATGAAATTAGCGAAATGCCTCGCGATGGTGTTGCTGGTGTCCTGCCCGCCGAATACTGTCTTGCCGATCGCGGAGCCGCCGACGTGCAGCCAGACGACGTCCTGATCGTTCCAGGTGCTGGTGAACGTGACCGTGCACGATGGATACACGGGATTCGACGCCACAGGCTGCTTCCACCAGAAGACGCCGCAGTAGTGATCGATCTCGCCCAGAAGCCCGAGCTTCTGAAAATTCCAGACTAACCGTTGCGGTGAGAGTTTGTACGTTGCATCCGTGTCGAAATCGGTCGCCACGCCGACGGCGGTGGTGGTCGCGACCGGATCTGACACGTCGGTTTTGACCGCGCATTCCAGGAAATCGAAGTAGAAGTACCAACCCTGGCTCGAGGGGTTCTTGTTGCCAGAGATCGTGATGACAACCTTGTGCTGTCCCGCCGCGATGCCGGAAAACAGCAGGCGGCGTGTTTGCGAGGTGGTGGTCGCGGGATAGTAGCAGTCGAGCGTCACCGGCGCGCCTCCGTCGAGTGTCGCGGTCACGATTCCGCAGCTGGTGTCCAAGCGCGTACCGAGGTAGATATCGTGAATGTGCTGGCAGTGCGTCTCGATAGTGCTGCTGGCTCCGCCCGCCGCTGCGCGGATCGCCCGCCCCTGGCTCCAGAAGGCGAATGCGCCGTTCACTGGATCGTTGCCGGGCGCTGGCTCCCAAAAGCCGGCAGTGCTGACCCAGGCGCTGTCCTCTTCGATGCGGACCGAACCTGGGCCCGCAACCTTGAGCGCGCGCTTGCCGGCCGGATTGCTGGTCATCGTCCAGTTGGTGACCACCATCTTCCACTCGGTCGATTGGTATGCCTGGTTGTTGGGCAAAGCCGGAGCGATGGTCCACCAGACCTTGTCGACGCTGTTCCAGCCGAGGGCCGTGAAATCGATGTGAGCGTGCCAGGACACGTTGTCGGATGAGCCGCCCGAGAGGTTCCAACTAGCGGCGGTGAAGAACAACCGGCTGCCGCTGTTGTTGTCGGTCTGATAGAACGCCACCATATTCCCGTCGGCACCCGGCGCGGTCGTGATCACCAACTGGTTCGGCAGCACCACGGCGGCGCTGAGCACGGCGGGGCCGTTCTGTACCCAATTGATGGCGTTAATCTGTTGGGCGATGGACTGCAATATCGTGGCGGCGCTGACTTGGGACAGCGTGTCCGCTGCCGAGCCATCGGAACTCGAAACCGCAACCGGCTCGGCCACCCCGGTTTTCAAGGTGATGAAGATCTCGTTGCCGTAGGCGCCGCCCGTGGTGGCTGTGCAGTTCGGATCACGACATCTTTGAATAACGCCAACCCGCTGGCCGTGGTCACGATGAATATGCCGACGGGCAACTTCGTGGACGAAAACCTGCTGATCTCCGGCTTCACGGTGGACGTGACTGGATGCGGAAGTCGCCCGTGATGAAGCGGAACGTCGCGCTGACAGCATTGGCTGGCGCGGGCGAGACCGCGAAGCCGGTGACCGTCTTATAGTCAGCCGACATGAAGATCTGCGTCACGGTGCATTGCACACCGTTGATCACCACCTCTTTGTTGACGATGAACGTGTCGAGCGGATCGCCTGCCAGACTGCCGCACTGGCCGCCGGTGACGGAGCACGTCCCCTTCATGCCGGGCACGTCCGGGTGCGAGATCGAGACTACCTGACCCACCTCGGTGCCGAGAGCCAGGATCGTCGTCTTCCAGGAAGCGTTCCGGGCGTTGCGCCACTCTGCTGCGTTGACGCCGCCGATCTCCTCGCGCGTCCGCACAGCCGCCAGCCGCAGTGCCTGCGACAACGTGGCGCACCCGACCATGTGCTGGCGCGCGGTCAGCGGTGCTCCGGCACGGGAGTAATACGCCGCGTGGGTCTTGTCCTGATACTCGGCGGTGTTGGCCTGATACTGATACGCCTGGTCGGCGAAGTCGATGATGAGATGCTCGAACGAGGCCTCGGTCGGTTCCAGCCGTAGGCTCTGGAACAGGAAATTGCCGATAGTGAAGGCGTCGGTTGAAGATGCGTTGATCCGGCAGCCGAGCTTCAACTTGCCGAACTCCCAGGTGTAGTAACCGAGACCGCACGCCAGGATTTCCGTGAGCCAGTCGCGGAACGGCTTCTGTTGCGCCAGCACTCCCTGAAAGCGGAACTGTTTCTCGATCCCTAAACCGAGAATCGGCGTGATCAGATCGTCCGCAATCTCCGATGTACCGCTACCATCTCCCACAAACAGGGAGGACAAGACGAATCGCCCGAGTTGCAGTGGCGAAGTAACGCCGGAGAGGCCCAGCGCGCGCAGTAGGCTGTTGACTGCGATCCAGAATGGATTCGTAAGTCCCGTGACCTGTGTGCGGTTCCCATTCTGGTCCCACGTCCAGCCGGTGAGACCCTGCGAGATCGGCACCTGCAACTGGTGCTGGTCAGTGGTAGTCGGCTGAATTCCAGATTGATCGGTGCGCCGGACCTCGACAAACGCCGTGCCCGCCGCCGTCTCCGGTCCCCAAACCTGCGGCGAGCCTTGGCCGAGCGAGAACGAGTTCGCTTGCGGATCGTTGCCAGCCACTTCGCGCAATCCCATGGTCGGGTTGTCCGAAGTCACGTTGAGCCCGCCATCGACCTTAAAGCCTTGCGGCGGCTGGCCATCGAGCATCGGCGCGATGATGTAGCGGTAGCCATCGGCATTCTGATAGACCAGCATGCCGGTGTACGCGCCAATGGGACCTGCTCCGACAATGCCGAGTGCGTCGTAATAGTCTGACTCGTCGCGCCCCGCCGCGATCATGCAGTTCACCCAGAACGCCTTGCCCGCGTCCCCATCGTCATTGCACCAGATTTCCTGAAGCGCGTTGCCCCAAATGGTGTCGGAAATGATTGAGGTCGCCGTGACCATGCTGCGACCGAAGCCCCACAGGCCCGTCGAGTTGTCCTTGATGGCCACGCCCTGCGGCTCGGCGGGATGGCCGCCGAAGTAAGGGGTCATGCCGTGCGCCTGGCAGCCGTTGGCGGAATCGAAGTAGTAATCGCAGGAAGCCGGATCGCCGCCGTGGCCGTGCGCCGCGTACGGGCAGTTCACGCCATCGTTGAAGGTCTTCCAGCATTGCCGCGAGATGGCCCGCGCGGGATACATCTGCGTGATCTGATAGAGCCCGTCGCTGGCGCGCACGGTGAATTGCGGCGACCCGTCGGAGACGAAACCTACGATGAAGCCCGACCACAACTGGAGGAGGATGCCGGTATTGACGTGGTACAGCGAGAGGTCAATGCTGGCGAACTTCAGGTCCGTGTCGTTCGCGAGCGCAGTCATCGCGCGGTCGGCATTGCCGAACGTGAATTGGACGTTGTCGGCAGTCCCCTTAATGTCCTTGGAGAACCGCATTAAAGAGCAATTCAGTTTGTTTGCTGACCGGGTCAGCACCGAAACGATGCGTGCCAATCAAATGCGCGTCTATCTGTCGACTATAGCCTACGTACTGATCAGCGGGCTACGGCGTCTGGGACTGAAAGCGACCGAGTTGGCAGAGGCACAAGTTTCAACGATCCGCACCAAGTTGCTGAAGATTGGATCGCAAATCAGAGTAACAGTTCGTAAAGTCTGGATATCCATGGCATCGAGTTATCCCTACCAGAATCTCTATCAGCAAGTGTGGACAAATCTGCGCTGTTGAAAGAGCCATCGACGGCTCAAGTAGAACTTTAAATCGCGAATCAACGCCAGGGGCGTTGCGGAGCGTTGCCTAAAACCGCATGCAAGGTGAGCGAAAATGTCTCGCGACTCCATTTGAAGGCATTGTTGCCCGCCTAAAGCAGCAAGCCATCTACGCAGTATCGGCTCCGCGACCATCCCCGGCCCCAAAAAACCGGCCACGCCAGCGCCGTGCCCTGTCACACAAATAGTATCGTGAGAAATGCAGGTTAGGAACGCGCCGTTCGCATCGGACGCCAGGAGAATCCGCGGATCGGTTGTGATGCTTTGAATGAGATCCTGCTTGTCCCAGGTCGTAAAGGTGATCTCTCCCATGCGGGCTAGATGATCGCGGTAATTCTGGGCAGCAGCCGGGGCCGCTCCCACCAGACGGCCGGTCGTGACGAAAACAGCCTTGCGCGGAAGCGTGGTGTCGAAGGACGGGTGCGCGATGGCGTCGGTCCTGAGCATATCGATTTGCCCGCGGGCTGCGTCCCACGTTGTACGGTTAATGTCCCCAGCTTTTGTCTGGAACGCGAACTGGGTTTCCGACCCCTCGACGCGTGCTTTCGCGATGAAATCTTTGCCGAATTCAAAAGCCCCGTGCAGGAAGTGGATATCGGAGTAGCCGAGAGCACGCAACAGTGCGATGAACGGCGCGTCGAACTCTCGTTCTTGCAAGGAATCAAGATAGTGTTCGACGACGTCGTTTAGCATTGAATTCGATTCTCTTGCGATCGATCATTTCGTTCCACTGGCGAGTCTCATCTGGAGTGCGCGGCGGCAGCAATTGCATCATTTCGTCAAGGGTAATGAGCCGAGTTGGATTGTATGTTCGGAAAGCCCACGACTCCAGGTCTGGCGAACCATCGTCGTTGAAGTCGAAATCTGAGTGCTCCACGAGTTTCCTGACGGCGATGTGATCGAAAGGCGCCCCGTTCATGTCCACCCGGGTCCCAAAGGCTTCGGTAACCCGACTTATATAGTCCAAGAGTTGAGGCTCTACTGTCGCGACGCCTTCTTCGGCTGCGCTGTTAATCGACTCGGTAACCGGCGCAAGGTTGCCGGCGACCACGTCCTTGAAATCAATAACGATTGGCAGAAGCGTCGTGACCGGATTGTTCTCAACGATCTCACCACCTTCGGTGGTGTTGCGGGAAATGTGAATTTCCGAAGCTGGTATGGGCTTCAGTTTGCTCAACAGCGTGCTTTTCGCAACCATCAACGTATCGACCGCCGTTTTCACAAATCCGGCAAACGCCCACTCGTACTCTCGCAGCGCGAAAGGTCGAGTAGGATCTAACGACACGGCTGTGTCTCCGCTAGTCGGAAATGCGGGACGCGGCGAGTGTCGTGACGGTTCATCCTGCATGGTAATCCTCACTGTTTATTGGTGCTATCAGGGCCTGATGGAATGCTGCATGTTAAGATCGATCCTTGAAGAGGAAAGAATAGAGATAGTCCCTGGCGATCAGCTCCTGCCTGACCAGCATCCAGTTTGTAAACGCGTTTTCCGCCATTGAATCGGCAGTCGTCGCGTCGGCAACGTGAATGTGCTGCGTGGTATTGTAATCGGCCTCGTGTCGCGCCTGCTGCAAGGAAACGAAGTAGAAGGCGACATTGCGTAATTGTTCAGTTGCCGGATCGACGGGTTGTTTGCGTTTGAGTGCCGCATCAAAGGTGCCTGTCACTGCTTCAGAAACTGACTTCATCCGTTTGTGGTCAAACATTCTGGAAAGTCTCTCATGGTGCTCCGGCTCTCCCCCAGAGGGCTAACGCATCCTTGATGAGAAGGTGAAATACCGCGTAATAATTGGCCGAAATGGATCGGCGCAAATCGGCCTCTGTGGAGGAAGGCTGCAGGAGGGTAATTGCGTGCTGGCGAAGATCCTCGGGGTAGTTGGCGATCACGCTCCCGAGTTCCTCATGAAAACGGGGTAGAGTCTGACGCCCAGTTGATCGCTCGGCAGTTCCTTGAGAAGCGCGGTGGGGAAAAAGTTCAGAAACCGTCTGAATCGCTCATTATCGTTCGCCACAGAGGTCATATGGACGGTAAGAAAAAGGGAGGGGTCGTTAGTCCAGTCCACCCCGAACCGGTAGTCTATCCTCTCGATGTCTTGGTGGAAGAGGTCCTGAAGCCGGCTGAGGCGATTATCGATTTCCGCCTGATGTACGAACCCGCTTGCCACGATCCCCATGTTTTTGGCTCCACCTTCATGATAGCGCTTGACACTCGGTGTTAACCCAAATGCCAGAGAGCCTGAAGCCGGAAATATCTGCCTTCCCGAACAGGTTTCGCGACGAGGGTCTTTCGGTTGACACCACCGTCTTGGCAAACTTCATCCTCCGCTGCGTTCGCGTCAGCCTTGACTGTAGTGCCTGGGCGTCACTGGTTCCTCGTGCTCGGGATGTCGACGTCTCGCACGTTGGCCGGAAACGGCGATATGGGAAAGTGACCCACAACGCCGAAGCCCGGCGTTAAGCGTAAATATCGGTAGCTATTCTGGGCTCGCAAACCGCTCCAGCAAAGCCTTTCCGATGGTGCCGTGCTCGAAATGGGCTGCCAACTCCTGGTTATTGATCCCAAGCGCGCGCGATGTCATGGCAGCAAGACTTTCGTGGGCGCCCGGCACAATCCCGTGAGCCCGCAGATGGCAGCGAACCGTCTCGCGCCAAAGCCCGGTCGGACCAAGTTCATCCAACTCTCTTCTGAATTGAGCCACGGCCTCGCTGCCCTGAGGCTCGGAGAGACATCTCGCAGACCATCGCGGCGCTCGTGCCGGTTGTGGTCACGGCGTCGGGCGGTGCCTCGACCCCTTCCCAGACGCAGCCCAAGACCGCGTAGCTCTCCCCCGTACGGGAGACCGAAAAGGAAAAGACGATGAACTTTTTGCAGATCATTCAGACAATCCTCGCCGTGGCGCCCTCGGGCATTCAGTTGACGCAGGAGGTGGTGGCGCTGGTCCAGGCCATCGAAGCCGCCTTCAGTGCGGGCCAGACTCCGGCGTCTCACCAGCAGGCCGTGTCATCGGCTCTCGGCGCCCACCTCGCCAAGACGGCGTAACACCCAAGCCACATGAGCATCGCGCAAGAAAGCCAACCGAGATCCACAATGCCCGAGCCTGTTTTGCGCGATCTCATCGTGGAGCGTCGCCCCATTGACCGCCTGATTCCCTATGTCCGCAATGCGCGGACACATACGGACGAGCAGATCGCGCAGGTGGCCGCGTCAATCGCAGAGTTCGGGTGGACGAATCCAATTCTCATAGGTGCGGACGGCGTCATTATTGCCGGGCACGCGCGCCTGCTGGCTGCCCGGAAACTTCGGATGACTGAAGTCCCCGTCATCGTCCTCGATCATCTCAGCGAAACCCAGCGGCGTGCACTTGTCCTGGCCGACAATCGCCTCGCTCTCGACGCGGGGTGGGACGAGGAGATGCTGCGCGTTGAGCTCGAGTCAATTCGCGACGATGGTTTCGATCTGGAATTGCTCGGCTTCACCGACGTTGAGCTGGAGGAACTGCTGCAGGACCCAGAAGGCGCAGACTCCGGCAGTACCGACGAGAACGCGGCCCCGGAGATTCCGGAGACAGCAGTCACGGTAACGGGGGACGTGTGGGTGCTGGGCGAGCACCGCCTCCTCTGCGGCGACGCGACCCAGATAGACGCCGTAGAGAGAGTCCTGGCCGGCGGCCTCGCCGACATGGTTTTCACCGATCCGCCTTACAACGTGAATTACGGCCCGGCGGTGAAGGGCAAGAAAAGGAAGATCGCCAACGACAATCTCGGCGCAGGTTTCGAACAATTCCTGCGCGATGCCTGCGCCAATATTCTAGCGGTAACCAAGGGCGCGATCTATATCTGCATGTCGTCGTCGGAGTTGCACACTCTACAGCGCGTCTTCACCGAGGCAGGCGGGCACTGGTCCACGTTCGTCATCTGGGCGAAGAATACCTTCACTCTGGGACGGTCCGATTACCAGCGGCAGTACGAACCGATCCTCTACGGGTGGAAGGATGGCACGGATCATTTCTGGTGCGGCGCGCGATCAGGGGGATGTCTGGTTCATCAAGAAGCCGGTGTCCAACGATCTGCACCCCACGATGAAGCCCGTCGAGTTAGTGGAGCGCGCGATCCGTAACAGCAGCAAGGGCCGCGACACGGTGCTCGACCCGTTTGGCGGTTCGGGCACGACGCTGATCGCTTGCGAGCGGTCGGGCCGCCAGGCGCGTCTCATTGAACTCGAGGCAAAATACTGCGACGTCATCATCCGGCGATGGCAGGAATACAGCGGCAAGGATGCTGTCCTTGAAAACGATAGCCGCGCATTCCGAAGGTCTGAATCGCCTTCCCGATGCCATCGACCGCAACCGCGCGGCCATGGACATCTTTAAGCGCGTCGGCATCGAAGCCGTGCCGATGATCAGCGAACTGACCGAAAACCTGCGCATCGCGAGAGAGCAAGGCTTCGGCCCCACCGAGGACGACATTCGCCGCTTCACGGAATACCAGCGCGACGTGGCCGAACTGGAGACTAAATGGGACGGCTTGATGCGCAATTCAAGGAGGGTTTGGTCACCACCCTGTCGGTTTCCATCAAATGGATAGGCGCGGGCGTGAAATGGTTCCTCGACAACGTCGGCACGGCCGGGGATGACGAGCGGGCGCGCCAGGACGAGGAGGACGCGCGCCAGATTTCAGCAGCGGGTGGGATCGGCGCAAAGCAGTCGTTGAGCGCGCATCGGAAGCAGCAGGCCGACATGGAGCGGTAGGCGCCCGAGATCATGCGCAACCGCGACGCCACGTTGAAGCGCATCGAAGCGTTGCGGGGGCAGGAACAGGGGCTCACTGGCAATTTCGGCGTTCTGCAAGCTATCGCACCGACAGACGACGAAATCGCACGCATGAAGAAGGCTGACCAGATCCACAAGGAAGTCGACAGCCTCCAGCAGATGCTCGATGCGGCAGGCAAGGCGACGCGGCGCACCGACCTGAAACAGGGCAAGCAGTATATCGACGGGCTGCGCGGACAATTCTTCGCCACTCATGATGGGCTGGAACAGGCGTATCAGCAGGCCAAGAAGGATGTCGAGAAGTACCGGAAGGAGTTGTTCGAGGGCGATCCCGAGAAGCCGTTGACGAAATCGGAGGCAAGCGACATCGGCAAGAGCCTCGCCGCCGCACAGCGCACTGAGGCGCGGATGAAAGGGGCGCTCGACCTTGAGCAGGAACGAAAGAAGTTCACGACGGAAGCCGCGTCCTTTACCAAGAAGGGCGACGAAGCGGACCTCTCGGATATCGGGAAGATTTACTACCAACGCGATCTGTTGCTCCAGCAGGCCGTGAAAGTGAAAGCCTCCGAAGGCGAGATTGCAGCCATTCGCAAGTCGGCGGATGAGCAGGCGTCGGTGATTTCGAAGAAGGCGTGGGAGGAATTCGAGAAGTACGACCAGAAGCAGGCTGCGGATCGGGCTCGCAAAATGGCCATGATGCTGATGCCCGGCAAGCAGCAGATGAAAGAATGGGAAGAAGGGCTCGCGGCGCAGGAGCGGATTGAAGACATCGGCGTGCAGTCCCAGCGCGAAGAGTTGCGGCGGCGGGCGGCGCGATCCGGGCGCTTGGCGGAACTGAATGCCGGCCAGGAAACGCCGATGGCGATGTCGGAGGCCGAAAAGCGGGAGCGGTCGGCTCGCAAGGAACAGACCGCAGTGCAGCAAGCCTTCGAGGGCAGAGTCGATCTGGCTGTCCAGTTGGCGGGCATCGAAGCGGGGCGGATCTCGAAAGAGGAAAACGCAGCGAAGCGGGCCGTGCTGGCGGCGCAGGCGCAGAAGGACCTCTACACTGACCTGGCGCAGGCTCAGGATCAGCTCGAAGAAAAGCGCGCGCAAATCGCGCAGAAGCGGGTGCAGGAGGTGCAGCAGGAGTTCGATGGGTTACAGAAGGTCTCCTCCAGTCTGTTCCATATGCTCTTCACGAAGCCGCAGGACTTCGGGAAGCAGTTTGCCGGCACAATCTACGAGGCCGTACTCAAGCCGGTCACGGAGGGACTGGGAGGCATGGTCGCGGGCGCGATCCATCCTCTTATATACGGCGCCGACGGGAAGGGCGGGGTTGCGGGCGTTTTCAAGGGGATCTTCGGCGGTGGCAAGCAGGACCCCCTCAAGGCGGCCACCGACCTGAACACGGCGGTCACGGCACAGAACTCAGTAGCGATCGCTTCATTGACCGCTGTGTTCGCGGCGGCGATGGGGATGGGTGCGCCCGCCATCGCCTCACCAAGCGGCATCCCCGGTGGCATCTCGCTTCCGGCGATTTCGATTCCGGCAGCGGTTGCCGGTGCGTCGGCTGGTGCTGGAAGTGTTGGTGGAGGCGGGGTGGAAGCTGCGCCGGGTATGCCACCCGCCGGTATTTTCAACCTGCCGACAACGCACGCCGGCGCCAGCATGAATCCCCTGGGAATGATCCTGGGTGCGAGCCAGAAGGGCGGAACGTCAGGCATCTACAGCATGTTTTCGAAGGGCGGCGTATCGAAGGCCCTGTCGAACTTGAAAGGTACCGTTTGGAACCAGAAGGTATTTGACGATGCCGGCGGCGGGCTCTCGGGAGGAATACAGGGGGTCGCGAAATCGCCAGCCGCGGGCGCGGCCGGAATGATGCTCGCGATGAACGGTCTTTTCGGTGGCAGCCGGGGAACGTGGGGCGGCATTGCTCAGAGCACGGCCGGGGGAGCGCTCATTGGCGAACAAATCGGCGGGCCGCTCGGTGCGGGCATCGGCGCGGGCGCTGGCTTCCTGGCGGGCCTGGGAGAAAAAGTATTCGGCGTCGAGTCCTCGGAAAATGAGGCCAAGCGGCTGGTCAAACAGCTTTACTCGATCAGTATCGACAACTCGATGGCGAAGCAGATTGCTGGCATCGCGCAGCAGAAGTACGCTGGCCACGTGAGCATCGCGGTCCGCGATCCGGAGGTGCGGAAGATGCTGATGCTCTATTCGGAGTCCACGGGCCAGAAGATGCCGTTGTCGGCCACGACTCCGCAGTCTGGGAGTCTGGCCGAGACGGGCGGCAAACTTTACCAACAGGCGACCTACGTAAACGGCACGCCGTACACGTTCCAGAGCAATCTGCCCGTGGCGGGCGGCTACTCGACTGGTTCTTATCCGACTGCCGGCCCCATGACGCTGCAAGTGAACGTTGCCGGTCAGGGTGCTGCGCAGTTCGTTGCCGGCCAGGTGGTGACGCCGGAGTTCGTGCAGTCGCAATGGTCGAGTGCGGCGTCGGCAAGCAACGGAAGATTGCAGAATTCGGCCATTATTCAGCAGCCGGGGTTGGTGATTGCCTAATATAATTGCGGCCACCGGTCATTCGAACAACTCAGCGTGGCTCTCGGTGCGCACCAGGATCAACTCGGCATCCGTCACTCGGTAGAGCAGCAGCCAGTCGGGCTTGATATGACAGTCCCAATGCCCCGCCCAGATTCCACGCAACGTATGTGGCCGGCAACGGGACGGCAAAGGTTGCTGTGTCTGAAGGAGATTCACGACTTCCTCCAGCTTGTCCAGATCTTTGCCTTGCTTCTCAACCCGCCGCAGGTCCTTCTCAAACGCGGTCGTGGTGAGAAGGATGAGTGCCATTAGAGCTTCGCGCGCAAGTCACGGAAAGAACGGTACCGTTTCAAAGCCGCAGGATCGTTTGCTTCCATCATCGCGGCGACCGTTTGCGCGTTGGGAATCGTGATGGGAAAAGGAAGTCCCTTATGCAGTTCGACTTGCTTCAAGAAGAGCCGGATTGCTTCCGTTGTCGAGATGCCGATCTTGGAAAAGACGCGCGCGGTGGACTCCTGCAACTTGGGTTCGATGCGGGCGTGAATCATCCGGGTTTTTACAGCTTGCTTTCGCATACTAGGCTCCTCATTTAGTGTATCTCAAATGAGACCCACGTAGAAACGACGGGATCTCGTGATCATGCCAGGCAACATTCAAAACGCCGTGCCCAGCGGCGTGATGCCATACGCTCTCTGTACGGCGTTCTCCGAATCCCGCGAGTACTTCCAACTTCAGGCCCAATATCACGATGGCACGACGGATCGTTCCCAACTCGCGCAGACCTCGAGAAGGTCGTTCAAGATTGCACAGCGGTTGACCGCCGCACGCGCCATCGCGCTGAAGGCGTTCTGGGACGGCCAGCAGGGCGGCGTGGTGCCGTTCCTGTTCTACAACCCCGCCGAAGGTGCCTACGACGCAACGGGCAATTCGACGCAGGGACGGTATCTGGTCGTCTTCCGTGGTGGCTGGTCGCAAAGTGCCGGCATGCTGCGCACGGATATTCCCCAGATCGAACTCGCAGAAGTCGCGTAATTCCCAACTTCCATGTCCGACACCATCGGCCGCATCAGTTTGCCCGCGCTCGTCGACTCGGGCATGACCTTCCCGTTCACCAGCGATTTCGGCTACGGCTTCACCCAGGAGCGCCCCGTCGTGGTGCACCAGTTCGGGGAACTGGACGCCAAGGCCGAACAGCGTTTCGCCGTCGGCATCGGCCCGCGCAAGTTCGCCTTCCGGCGGCAACACCTCAGCATGCGCGAACGCGCGTCTCTGGTTTCCTTTTGGGAGAGCCTGCAAGGAGCGTGGAAATCGTTCACCTACAACGTTCCGAACCCTGACCAGACCACCACGCCCACCAAGGTCACCTGGGAGTACGCGCCGCTCTCGATCCAATATCTGGCGAACGCCTGCCAGGTCGGGTTCAACTTCATCGAGGTCCCCAATCCGTCGGCCGCGCCCACTTATTCCGTCAACTCCACCTGCCTGCGCTTCCCCTCCAGCACACTCCAGGGAAATGATGACATCCGATCCAGGCTCGCCCAGACCGAGCACGCGCGGCAGGTAGAGTTGGCCGCCAAACCGCGCTTCTCTCCCAAGTCCAGCAGATCATCCCGCTGGTCCACATTCGCGTGCGGGAGCAGGCCGTGCCCGACATTTACCTCTCGGACCGTCGCTGCACGGTCGCATATCACCACGGGCGCAGTAAAGTTTTTCGTACAGCTCTTGGGCCGGCCATTCCTCTTGCGACAAGGAGGTGACTACGAAACGCGGATTTTCTTTCCCGTCGATGTGCTCCGCTTTCGCTGCCACACGTCGCTCGCGATCCCAACCGCCCTTCTTCGTCTTCTTGGTCTGGTAGTTGAACTCGCTGAACACCCGTGCCGGCTTGCCTGTTTGTTTCCACTGCTCGGTCGCCTGATGCATCTCAGCGCCGATGATCTTCCGCAGTCGCTGGTTGCGCGCCATGCCGAATACATAGTCCACGTTGTGCTTTTCGCACCAACTCATCAACGTGTTGCGGCAGAAACCCGAATCTCCGCGCACGATGATCTTCACTTCCGGCCACGCCTTCTGAATCTGCGCCACAATTCGTTCTATCTCTTGCAGACATTCGAAGGATGCGTCGTGATTGGATTCGCGCAATCGAGCACACAGAATCTGTTCTCCGCAAAAAACGTACAGCGGCAGATAACAGTAGCTATCGTAATAGCCGTGGAAGAACCGTCCCTCCTGCTTACCATGTAACGGCAGATCAGTGGTATCCACGTCCAGGATGATCTCGGCCGGCGCTCGCTCGTAGGACTCGATGAATACATTTACCAACAGCTCGTCCACGCTTGCCTTCCAAAAGGTGATCTTCTTGTAGCGGTCTTTGACGCCAGCGCCCAATTCCATCCGATTCAACGTGCTCTTGCCCGCCAACGGCGTACCCAGTTCCTCTCTCCCTGCCAGTACACCGAACACGGGGTCTTTGCGCAGTTGCTCGTGGTCATTGAGATCTTCGTAGCCCAGCGCCAGTCCGTAGATCCTTTGCGAGAGCATCTCCTGAATCGAGTGCTCCACCTGGTCCTGATTCCGGCCGTCGAGAAAACACTCGGCCAAACGCGGCAAAAGGTTCAAACGCTGGTCGGTCTGTCGCAGCAACAACGCCCCACCATCGGAACTGATCGTCCCCCCGTCGAATCGGGCGATAATTTCCCGCCTCCCGGAGGCTTCAAATCCGAAGCTGGATTGGTTACACTCTGTCATAGCGAAGGCCGTCTCCTCTTTGGCTCTAACTGCTGTGTGGAAACTCAGTTATGCCACGAGAGGCGGCCTTTTGCCAATACCCCGTGAGAAATCCGGGCTAATGCTCATTGGCCAGATTGATGAAGGAAAGGTAACCGACCAGGACATCGAGCGCTATTCGCGGCGATGGCTTTCAAGCCCGAAGAGCCTCCTTCAGCTCATGATCGAGGGCGCTGTTATCGCTCAGCGTCTGCGCCTCGCCGCTCGATTGGATTTATCTTGTTTCACCGCTCTGGCGCTCATACGGGCTGCCTGGTCGCGAACACACGCGCATGATCCCGTTGATTCAACCTCAGCATTTGCGGCCGACGCTGCAGAACAGATGTTCCGTCAGTATGCGTGGGATCTCTTTGACCGTTGCGGAGAGGAAATGCTTGAACCCCTAAACTTCCTGCGCCAGCATGGGTCAATTGCGTCCCACGTTACGTACCCGACTCTGTGTCTGCGTACCGTCGAACTCCTGGGCTTGTTGTATCTTCTCGACGCACCTCAAGACCGCTCCCGGAGGGACGAACTTGGGAAATTCGTCGTCTCGTTTATCAAGACGAACCCTGGCGTTGCTCATCCGATTTCAGATCGATGGGCGGTCTCTCTGATTCCCGCGGCGCTAACCGCCGCCCAGCGCGGTGAGCCCCAGAGCATTCGAGATCTCCTTCAAAATGTGACGAAATGGGTCGCAGACCGATATGACTCGAACGGCTTGGGCCTTTCAGCGGCGGACTCCGCCCCGAGGGAGGAGGTAGATTGTCTGCTCGGCGATTCGTTTGAGCACATCCAGATCAGCCGACGCACGGAATCGTACCTGGCGACTGTTGTGCTCGATTTGGCGGCTATCCTCGGTCTCGGTGACCTATTCAATATCGCGCGGAACGAGTTTCTGGCCGTCGGCCTGTTTCCAACCTTGATCGAGTCTCCCGATACGACGGGCCAGTATATGCTCCGAAGCGGCGAGCTTTCATTCACCCCAAACGTGGAGTATGTCGAATCCTGGCAACCGCAAGACGGGTGGAAGGTCGCACCGCATCATAAGCGCGCTAGATCCGACTACTATCTACAGCGGATGGGCCGGCACTGGGACCATCTTGCCCTCAGCTCCGTTCTGCGAGACCGGCACTATCTAGAAACCTGTCGACACTTTCTGACTGTCTGACGTGGCTGGCCCAGCCGTAGCTGGCGCGGAATCCCTTTCGCACCAGCAAACTTCACTTGGTCGAAAGTCCGGTTGTGGGAGAGTGACCTAGAGGCAAACGACGATCTGAACGTGGTTCGGAATAAAAATAGCTACCGATATCTAGTGTTAACGCC
>CAVZRE010000017.1:0-56414 GCA_963777595.1 Terriglobia bacterium | reverse complement strand
TACTAAATTCACTCTTCTCTCTCTCTCTGTGTGTGTGTGATGCGACAAGCACTTTTGATGGCTTGTTCAACCAGAGAGCCCCACAAGGAGGAGTATTCCTGCTTGTTACGTGCTTGGGTGGAAGGAGCGAACGTTTGTGCCAATGTCTTGTGCTCTTTCCTTGTTTTAAGCGCGCTTCGCGACGACAGGAAAACGCTCCCGCCATGGTTTGTGAAGCAAGGGCCACATCCGCCTTTCCTTGACCACGTTTCATGTATTGCTCTCCCAAACAATCTTCAGCAGCTTTTTAACCCCCACCCCGCCACGATTCGGCCGCACCTGGGCCACGCGGCACCTTCCCTTCTCTCTCTCTTTCCCTCCCGTTCAGATCACTCTTCGACGATCCGGGCGCGCCTCGAGTGGACGACCCACCTCCGCAACCCTAGCCCAGAAGTGCCCGTCCATGGTACTACCCGGACGCGGCCCTTCCGCTCGGATGCTAGCCACGCAAAAGCACATTCGGTACCAAGTTGATGGAAATTCACGTCTTATAAAGAGCTACAGCTTCTCACACAGATTTCTCGCTCGAACAAATCGACTTCTACACTCGCATAGTTTTGCAGGCACGTAACCCCTGTCGTGTATAGCTGTTGGATCCTCCAAGCCTTGCACTCCGATCGTCACTTTAATTTTCCTCCTCGCTCACATCCAATCCAAGCTTAAGCTTCTCCAGCTGGTACGGCTCCCTGTAATTACTAACGCACGTCAAGCTAACCGCTGCCACTTAAACAGCAGCAGCAATGTGTTTCATAGAGCCACACCAATATCGATGCCAATGTGTCGTTCAAGTCCTTCAATCACCAACCAGCCACTCCGCCGATTACTATATCTGCGCCCTGCCCTTCGAACGTGTGCCCGCACTGATCCCGGAACTCGACTTCGACATCAATAACTGGGAACATTCGCCCATCACCGGCATCCATCTCTGGTTCGACCGGCCCGTGACTTCCCTGCCCCACGCCACCCTCCTCGACCGGACCATCCAATGGATGTTCAATAAATCCGAAGGCCGGTACATGCAACTGGTCGTCAGCGCCTCGCGCAGTCTCATTGATATGCCAGCCGCGCAGACATCATCGCTCTCGCCGTTAAGGAACTCGCCGATTTTTTCCCCGCGTGCGCGAAGCTCATCTGGAAAAGGCGCACGTGGTGAAAGAGGTACGCGCGACCTTTTCAGCCAGCCCCGGCATGGAACCGCTGCGCCCGCCGCCGCAACCGGTCTGCAACCTCTTTCTCGCCGGCGATTGGACTCGTTCAGGCTGGCCCGCCACCATGGAAGGCGCAGTTCGCAGCGGCTATGCCGCGGCCGACGCGATTGCGCTTCGTTCGGGGATGCCTGCCCGGTTCCTCCTTCCCGATGTTGCATAATAGCGTCATGACCCGTCGCTCACTTGTTCAAGCCATCGCTGTCGCGGCGGTAGGGACCGTGGCTTCTCTGATTCCGGCGCTCCTCGCGGCTGTCCCGATGACGGATCTCCAAGTCCTCGTTCTGACGCCCGGCGGTCGTCCCCTCGACCGCGCCAGCGTGATCGTTACGTTCGTCAAAGGCCGCGCCCCGGCGAAGCTCTACAAAAAGGAATACACGCACTGGGAGTTGAAGACCAATCAGCAGGGCATCGCCAAAATTCCGCCCATTCCCCAAGGCACCATCAAGGTCCAGATCATCGCCTCTAACTACCAGACTTTCGGCGATTTCTTCCAGGTCGAAGAAGCTGAGAAGACCATCACAATTCAGTTAAAGGATCCGCAAAAGCAATATTCCGCACATGGAGATAACGATCCTACCGCTGCCCCGAAGGAAAACAAGTAACAACACTCTCCACTGAATTAGTCGCACGAAAGTTTTTTTCGCCAACATAGAAAACATCGATTGGACCTTCCCCCATCCCCTGGATAAACTGGAAGTGTCTAGCGCGCCGGGCAGATTCCGCCCGCAGACCCTGCCAGTCCTCCCTGCCGAGTAACCCAAAAGCAAAAACTCAAATTTAATTTCAGGAGGAAACCCTTCATGAGACGTTTACGACTCGTGTCTCTTGCGGTATGGTTATGCGCGGAAGTTCAGCTTCACGGCCAGTTATCGCAAACAGGCCAATTTCAATCCCGGGCGGGCACGTCCCAATTTCAAGGACGCCTGCTCGACGGAACCGATGGTTCTTACGACGGCTATGTCGTCGAGATCACCAATCTCCCGGACCATTCCATCCGTGACCACGTGGATGTCATGCCGGATGGCTCCTTCGTCTTTCGCTCCGTTGTGGATGGAGATTACGTGGTATCGGTACTCACTCTCTACGGAGTGGAGGTCACCACGTCATATATGTCCATCGGTCCCGCCACCACGGGCGCCCCCTGCGAAATCCGTCTGCCGCAGCAAAAACTTCAAAAGCCGGTGTCAGGGACGGTTTCCATGCAACAACTCAACCATCCGCTTTCCCGTCAGGTGCAGAAACTGCTCGATAGCAGTCAAAAATTGATCGACAGTCAACGCTTCGCCGACGCGGCGGTGCGGCTTCGCGAAGCCGTCCACGACGACCCCAGAGCTCCCCAGCCCCACGCTCAATTGGGAATGGTGTTGTCCCGCCTCGGCTCCTTCGATGACGCCATCGCTGAATATCGTTCCGCAATCTCCATCGACCCGAAAAACAGCGTCCTGCACAGCAACCTGAGTACCGTGCTGGCCTCGATGAACCGCTTCGATGAAGCCCAGGTCGAAGCCTCCGCCGCACTGAAACTCGATCCTTCCAACGGTCGTGCTCACTACATCCTGGCAGCCGCCCTCGTCCATGTACCGGGACGAATCCAGGACGCCGTTTCGCACCTCGTGGCAGCCGAGGATAGCTTCCCGTCAGCCAAAACCGCTCTCGAAAAAATTTGCGCCGTCCAAACCGTTCAAGGCTGTCCGTAACCCTTTCGCCGTTGGAAGTAATCGCATAAAAATCCCGATTTCCCAAGGAGTCGTTGCGGCGCCGGCTCCTTGGGGAATGGCTCCAATCGTTCCCGGAAGTTCTCCATGAGCGCATGCATTTATTGCAGTGCCGAAGCAACTTTCGACACAATCCGGACCCCAGGCCACCATCCAGGCACCACTTTCACTGCAAGTTCAATTCGAAAAACCACCGAGTGTGACCGTCGATACATTGGCGAATTGTATGCTTAAAACGTGCATCGGATCACATTACCGCTGCTTAGATCGTTTCGGCTAATTTCAGCCGTGACTACCTTCCAAGCCTGTGTCTACGATTACCGGAAGGTCGTTTTATGAACGAATTAATAGCGGCGAAGCATGAGACAGTCTTAGTGGTTGACGACACGCCATTAGTGCTACACGTTGTAGTTGCCATCCTGGAAAAAGCCGACTACAGCGTCCTTCAGGCAACGAGCGGCCAGGAAGCGCTGGAGGTCGCTGCCGATTTTCCCGGCACAATCCATCTCTTGCTCTCCGACGTGATGATGCCGGGGATGTCCGGCCCTGCGCTTGGAATACTCCTGAAAGTGGCTCGTCCGAAAATGCACGTCATGTTTATGAGCGGATATCCCGGAGGAGATCTACTCGTATTAAATTATGGCTGGGCATTTATAGAAAAGCCTTTCCTGACGCAGAAACTGCTGGAGATGATTAACGCAGTCCTTCACGCCCCCGATAAATCACAAGGGAGCTATCAATTCGATACTCGCAAGGACAAGGACAGCCAGGAATAGAAGGGACCGGGTTGTCATGGCCAGTGCTGGAGTCTTGGACGCATACCAGCCCCGGCGGAGGTCCGGTCTTGATCTCCCTCCCGCTACTTCCAGAGTCAGGCTTCCATCCCGGCGGCGGCAATGCCACATGGCGCCGATATCGTCGCGGCAACCGATGCCGACGTGGAAGGCTGCAAACTGGCAGATGTCATCCGTGAGGCCGTCGCACTTACCGGGCGCGATGATCTCTCCTTCGTGCTCCACCAGCCGGACGGCTTCAAAGATTGGAACGATCAACTGCGGAACCGGCCCAAGCCACTCCTGCCCTACCGCACTCAGGAACCGTCCGTAGCATGACTTCGAAGATGGAACGCAGCGAAATCGATCCATGGATCTACGCTTCGGTGCGGCTTGCAAAAATGTTTTGCGCTCTCTCCAGAAACCGTCGGTTTGCTAGAGAATCATCACGTTCTCGACGAGCGCGGCATCTCGCAGCGCATCATCAACTGTGGCCAAGGCTCGACCTTCGCGCATGGCGATCTCGAGATACGCGGCATCGTAAGCCGTCAACCGGTGTTTGCGGCAGAGGGACTGCGTCACATCAAACACAGTGGCCGATGTTGCCTGCGCATCGACGTCGATAGGTAGACGATTGAGGTCATCGATGAAGGCTTGTGTCAGTTCCGGTGAGATGCGCTTTCTCTTCTCCCCCATCAGAAGCGCGTTGAGGATCTCGTGACGCCAGAACGACGGCACCAGTACTTTTTCACCGGCAGCAATTCGTTCGGAGACTCTTTTGCCTTCTGTGCCTTCTCGTCTGGAAAACACCATGTCAGGACCGTTGAAGCGTCCAGGACCAATCCGCTCACGGGCGGCTCTCTTGGAGCAATTCCTTAATAGTCAGGCCGCCAAGAGAAAGACCGTGCCGCTCACCGAAGGTCGCCAGCCGACGCACGGCCGCAGCACCCGAATCTGTGCCCGCACTCTGTTGGGGCAGCCGGCGACGGATCGTATCGATCGCCTGATCGAGCGCTTCGTCGGTGCTATGTGCCAGCCCGGAGTTGATGGCCGCATCGAGGACCTGCTCCTGCTCGGGTCGTAAGGTGATGCTCATATGGTGAAACGTCCTTCTCATTATCGCGTTTCCTGCGGAGGTTTACATCTTCCGCGGCCCGGTTGAAAGTCGGAAACGGCGCAATCCGGTGCTGGAACGCTACTTCCCTTTGCTGCGCAAGCATCCTTTGCATTTTCCCGTCGCACTACCCGCCGCGCTAGTCGAATTCACTCACCTTACGGTGACAACTCCTTTTCGTGCATTTTGCCAATAGAATCAACAGCACGGCCTCGCCCGGGCACGCCGAGCCAGTTACCATGAGGCGTACCGAAGCGAGGAAACCACACTATGGCAACGCCTAACCAAATTGCAGCAAATAGAATGAACGCGAAAAAATCCACCGGGCCCCAGTCGCCGGAAGGCAAGAAGAAATCCAGCATGAATCGCCTCTCTCACGGCTTTGCGTCGAGCGCCACCATCATTCCGGGCGAGGATCCTGACGAATTCAAAGCGCTCCTCGATAGCCTGATCGACGAATTCCAGCCCGCCACCGAAACCGAGCAGATTCTCGTTGAGAAAATGGCCACCAACAACTGGCTTAGCCAGCGCGCTTTCCGCCTCCAAGGCTACGCTTTTGCCGAACAGCGGCTTCGCAGTGAAGACTTCAGCCTCCCGAAAGAATTAAGCCTCCTCATTCGCTATCACTCGGCCGCTGAGCGAGCCTTTCATAAAGCCCACAATGAGCTCGTAAAGGCTCAGAACGAAAGAAGAAAATCCCCAATTGGGTTCGCTCCGCAAGAAGCCGCCGGGCCGGCAGACGACGCGCCCGAACCACCCGTGCAGACTGCGGTTGCCGGCTCCATATCCCTCGACTATGCCGATGATCCGGACACTTGCCCCCTCAGCGACGAAGAACTCGAGGCAGAAATCCTGCGCGAGGCCCGTGAATATCTCGAACGCGCCGCCTGAAAGCAACTTTCGAACGTCGAACCCTGACCCTCCTGCCGATCCCCGCACTCGAACTATGCCTACACTCCAAACTGCCTTAGGTGATGGTCGACGTGACGAAAACCCCAAATCTGCCAGTCCTCCCAACTCATTGGGCCGAACATCGGATGCGCAACAAACTCGCGCCGCAAGTGAAACGAGAGAATCCACTCCCGTAACCTGCGACGGTCTTCCTCCCAGTCGGAAGGAGGTGTGCCGCCGATCCCTTGCTCCATCTCAGGACGCGTCCGGACATTGTGAGGCCATGGCATCGCAGTATGCAGAGCGAGCCATTTCATCAGCGTCGGCATCGCGACAGGCGCCGCGCTCACCGTTTTCTCCCCGATAACCCCCTTGAACGAATCGGTCAAATGACAGATCATCTGGTGCGCAGCCATGCGTCCCCACCGAGGTGCGGAATTCGGATCGATACGGTCCAGACGATCGCAACACGCTGCTCGGACTTCCTGTTTCGCGAGAGTGCTCATCCTTTTACCGCAGCCTCCAATCTCCCTATATCGTTCCGATGTCCCGCAACCCGGCCGTCAATCGCAACACTCAGCCCCCTGCCCTGCCGGTACTGCTGACCCGTCCGGTCCCAGAAGATAGAAACCTTCCTGCCATGGTAAGGAACGTCTTCCAGGCAGAACCAATCCCAGGTCCCAGGCGGAAGCAGCGGATTCACCTCCACCACCTCGTCCGCGCGAGGCCGCAAACCGGCGAGCCCGGTAATAATTAAATCCGCATACGAGGAGTGGTTATAGTGGTCGCCGCGGCCGTAGAATCCGGGCTTCCGCAACTTCAGCGTCCGTGCCAGCCACACGCCTGCGATTGGGTCCAGGTCTTCATCTACCCACGGGATCAGCCTGCCATCCTCCAGTTTCAGCCGTTGACTCTTCGAGTAAATTAGCAACGTCCGCAGATAGTCTTTACGCGAGATGGCATCTTGCTGATAATCGTTCAGCACATTGGCCAGCGATCGCAAAGTGATGCTGGTCGCGAACGGCCAACTCGGACCGTTCCACTGGCAATCGTCGCCGGAATACGGGACCCGGAATTCGGGATGCCGCTGCTCGGCCGTCGTCGGTCCGTAGGGCGCGAAAAATCCCTGCGTGTCCATCAACTGCTTCCAGGCGACTTCGAAGCCTTTACGTCGCTCCGGCAGTTCGAAGTACCACGGAGTGAAGCCGATCTGTTCACGAACGTTGGCAAACCTGCCATCTTCCAGCACCGTTTCGAAGAACTGCGCCTGCGGGTTCCAGAGCTGATCGAGAACCAGCTTGCGTAGCGCACTGGCTTTAGCCTCATATTCCTCGCGCAGCGCCGCATCGCCCGCGAGTGACGCGATGGATGCAATCGCCTTGGCATTCCCGAACATGTAACTGTTGATCGTCGGCCGGAGATTGCGCACCTTGCGTCCGCCGCTGATGGAGCTTTCCATTCCGTCGGAGACGTCGCGCTGCCAGTACAGCCCGCTCGCGACCTGGCGTTCCCGTTCCCATGCATGGTAATCCGTTTGCAGCGCGTCCAGCAGTTCAACCGCGGCCCGAGTTCGCGCTATCGGCCAGCCACCGGTCGTAAACCGCGGCCGCCATCCAGCCGCTGAACTGATGGAAGTGTTCCTGTAATGCGCCTTTCTCACCTCCGCGCAGCCAGAAACGGATGTAATCGTCGAGGTACTTCGGATCGTTCAGCCAGCGGCCTTCACTGATATGCAACCCGGCCGCGCAGCTGATCGCGTTGTAAGTGGTCGCGTGCTTCACCGGTTTGAGAAACTCGGTCAGAATGAATCCGGCCGGCGTGTTCTCGATATGCTTGCGGTAAGCCCACCAGCGGTAATAGTAAGTCGCCTCGATATCCGGGTCGGGACACGCGAAGAAGGGGATGTTACTCTTCATCCAACTCCAGGCGTCCACATTATGAATCAGCCCCGGCCAAGTCTTCTTTGTCGTCCCGATTGAACTGCTCGACGTAGTGCCGAAAACTCTCCCGGTCGAGCGAAGGCTTCACAACAGCCGCAGCCAGTGCCGAGAACAAGAACTCCCGCCGCTTCATACAACCTTTCGAAATTGGATGGCTAGATAAGGTTTGCCAGGCAGGGTGAGTTTGATTTTCCCCTGGTAAACGCCATCGAACGGCGTTACCGTCATGTTCCAGGGATCGATCACATCCGCGCGAAACTTAGCGTCCGGCGGAAGTTCAAACTGGCTTACCGCCGGTTGATGGTAGTCCAGATAGTAGAGGTAGTATTCGCCGGCCTTCATCGCGCCCGGATAGTAAGGCTTCGGCAAGGGTGTCAGGCCTCCCGGCGCATGGGCTTCGATCAATCGGCGAAGAAACGCGATCCGGCCCGGGCTCTCGCCGCGCAGGACGCCGCCCTTTGACCACCACAGGATCTCTTGATCATTGAGGTACGTCTCACCATGCCCTACATACGCTCCGGACACCAACCCGAGCCAGAAACGCCGTGCCATCTCATGCCCGGAAAGGTTCCCCCACCGCTGTTCGATATTGCCTTCGTACTTGCATTCATCGAACACCACCGGCTTGCGATAAGTATCCAGCCATTCGGGAACCTTGTCGAAATCGTCGGCCTGGATGCTGGCATGAGTGACCCATGGCTTGCCGTGGTCGTACATCACCTTGCTGTGATGGATCGAGCGCAGCCGGTTATACGGATCGCGCTCCTGCACGATACGGAAGAAACGATCCCAATCGGAAAGCGTCTTGGTTTTCACCAGGTCCCACTCGTTTGCCAGGGACCACCAGACGTTGCGATAAGCGCCGAGCCGCGCAACTGCGTAGCGAACATAGCGGTCGTCGTTCTCCGCGCCCATGTTCGAATAGCCCCAGTGATCATAGGGATGAAACAGGATTACATCCGCCTGGATTCCCATGTGCATCAACTGAGCAATGCGCCGTTCCAGGTGCTGAAAGAACTCCGGATTGACGCGGGTGTAATCGTTCACGCCCTCCGGGTCGCGCGCAAACGCGTAGGCCGGAGGCTCGCTCCGGTTGAACGCGTAGTATTTCGGGAAAACGCACATCCGGATCTTGTTGAACGGCGATTGTTTCAGCGTCGCGAGCGTCTGCTCTTCCAGCACATCGCCCTGGTGCGTCCAGGCGTAACAGGTAGTGCCGAATGGCAGAAAAGGAGTACCGTCGACATAACCGAAATGCCACGTATCGCGAACCGCTACGGGCCCATGATTCCCGGCCCCAGCCATCACACAGACAAACTTACCTGACTGACCATCCAATGCCGGCCGGTTGCTGCGCGTCGAGTAACTCCACTCTCCTTGCGCGTCGGGCATGAAGCGGAGACGATACACGCCCTCGCCGTCGTAGAATCCCTCAATCGTGACGGTGCGATGTTCCAGCCGGAAATCCGCCGAGAATCGGACGTCGACATACGGCGTTCCCGACGACGGACCCGCAAACTCCGTTTCGAAAACACCCCAGCGTTCCACCCGAGGGACACTCTGCTGCGCGGCGGCCGCGGACCATGGCGCCAGGCCGGCAAGCACCGCTTCTCGTCTCGTCACTCGTTTATTGTGATCCACTTTTTCGCTGCAATATCCCGGCTGCCCGTTGCGCGGCTTCGTTGACCAGCAAGCCCATCTTCGGATGCGTAGGTTCCATATCCGGCGAAATACCGTAGGCATTCAACTCTTCGCTGGTAGTGGGTCCGATTGAGGCGATGACAGCCTTTTCGAGCGCGGCGCGCGTGGGCTCCTCCAACTGCTCTTCCGCCGCGATGCGGAATAAGTGGGCAACCTGAATGGAGGTAGTAAACATTGCCACGTCGATCTGGCCGCTCGCCAGCCGGTGTACTGCTTCGCGCAGCGGCGCAGTGTCCTCGGGCAAATCCCACTCGTAGACGCGGACGGTAGAGACGTCAAGACCGCGTTCGCGCAGGCCGGCAAGCAATTCGAGATTCGCTTTGCCATATTCCTGTACCGCAATCCGCCGCTCGCGTCGACCCTCAATAGCGGCCAGCAGTTCCCTCCAGGTGTTGGGTTCGGGCACCAGAACGCCGACCGGGACCTGCCACTCGCGCATCACGGCAGCCGGTTTCGGACCTCGCGCCACCACTGTCAGCTTGCGCAACGCTTCGGCAAGTTGGCCTGCCGGATAGCGCGTGCCAAGGACTCGATCGAGATATCGCATGCCGACTCCGGTCAACAGGATCATCATCTCGAACTCGCCGGCAAAGAGCCGCTCCGCAAAGACAAAAGCCTCCGCGTTGGATTCGAGCGGCATCTCGCGCATGGACGGCGCCACAAAAGGTTCGCCCCCTTGCTTGCGGATCAGCGTCGCCATCTCAGTGGCGCGGCGGCTTTCGAGGGAAAGGACGCGAAGTCCGTCGAAGGGCATCGCGGCCATTATCTCGCACGTGGCGCGCAGTGGTTCGCGTGTGGTTAAATTGAAAAATGAAGTGGGCGGCAGCACAGGTCCTGGTTTTGATCCTGGCCATCGTGGTAAGCAACTCCGCGTGTGCCATGATCTGCGCCAACCCTCCCTGCCATGACGACTCCGCGACGCCTCCCTGTCACCAAAAACCGGGAGTTAAGGCCTGCGCTAATGTCTTGCCGGTGTCTGATATTGTCACCGCAGCGGCTCCTGCTCCCGAATTAATGACGGAGCCACTGCTCGTTCCTGCGTTCATTCCTGAAGCCTCTCCCGAGCGAGCCGCCGCGCTATTACCGCGCTTCTCCTCCATTCCAATTCTCCGGATCTAGACCGCGCTTCGTAACCTTGTCCGTCGTAAACACAGACTTCCGTCTGTGCTTTTCTTGCCGCGCAATCAGTCATAAAACGAAGCCAGGTCTATGAACAAATTAGTATTTTTTCTTCTATGGGGCAGTGCCTTGCCCGCACAAATGCAGATGCAGATGCAGAGGAACGACAGTTCCATGTACCTCATGAATATGGCCTCGGGAACGAGCATGAACTCGGAATCCTGGGCGATGCCGATGGTCATGACCCACTTTGGGTCCTGGCAGGCCATGTTTATGGGACAAGCCTTCATTGTCGATACCCAGCAAACCGGTCCGAGAGGAAGCGACAAACTGTACTCGACCAACTTTGCGATGGGGTCGGCCATGCATTCCCTCGCGGGCGGAACGCTGGCGATCGACCTGATGCTCAGTCTGGAGCCCGCCACCATCACCAACCGTAGTTACCCGGAGCTATTCCAGACTGGCGAGACCGCCTACGGCCACACACTCGTCGACGAGCAGCATCCCCACAATTTCATCATGGGGTTCGGCTTCGACTACGCCCATCCTTTGGGTAGTGCGATGTTGCAGCTTTACTATGCCCCGATTGGCGATCCGGCCTTGGGACCGGTCGCCTTTCCCCATCGCGCCTCAGCGTTCGACCTGCCCCAGGCGCCGCTTTCCCATCACTGGCAGGACTCCACGCACATCGCCGATGATGTCGCGACGGTGGCAATCGCGCGCAAGTGGTTGCGCGTGGAGGCAAGCGGCTTCTACGGCACCGAGCCGGATGAGAATCGCTGGCATATCGACTGGGGACCGATGAACTCTTACTCGGGTCGTTTGTCGATTTTGCCGTCGTCCAACTGGATGTTCCAGTTTTCGGCGGGACGGCTCACTAAACCGGAGCGTCAGGAAGCAGGCGACGTCATCCGCATGACCAGTTCACTTGAATACATCCGCCCGGTGCCGCATGGCCAGTGGGCGAGCAGTCTCATCTGGGGCCGCAACCACGAGACTCTGGCGCAGCGAAATCTGAATTCATACCTTGCCGAGAGCGTTTATCCGGTCAGCAAACGCGATTCCTTCACAGGACGTATCGAGTTGGTCGATAAGGATGAGTTGTTTGCTGATGAGCCCGCGCTGGAGGAACAGTTAGCGCGAACCGCGGGAAGCACTTTCCGCGTGCAGGCGTACACCTTGGGATTCACGCACGATATCGCGACATTCAGCGCGATCGAGACCGGGATTGGCGCCAACGTTACCGGCTATGTTGTTCCTACGGCAATTCAGCCGTATTACGGCGTGCATCCTCTGGGAGTGGATGTCTATCTGCGATTGCGCTTGCGTCCGGGAAAGTAACGCATCAGAATGGCGAGCCGGAATTGATGTTGATCTGGTGCCGGGGATGGCGCTTTAAATACCAGCATGGCTGATCGCCGAAATGCGGGAAAAGCGAATTGACGCATTCCTGCTGTTCGGGAGGCTGGTACATATATTCCGTATCCTTGCTCTTCAGCTTCACCGCATAAAGTTCCCGGACTGTGACGCTTCCATAGGGTTCCCGATTGGGAATGCGATAGCGGAGCGACAGAAAATCGCCGAGATAGACCAGGCCTGCTGCTAGAATGATGACGGGCAGAATGGTCTGCAGAAACCACTTCATTTCCTGGCCCTTTGCTCCTGCAAATTGGTTTCGAAGGCCGTCTGTCTTTCAGCGATGTATGCCTTGTAGCCGGCCGGGTCGATAAAAGGATTTGGCCCACCCGCGGCCAGCTTCTTGTATTTTTCCTGCATGTCATAGTAGCCGCCATGGGCGCCCAGGAAGATGTCACAAGGCAGCGATGCCCAGACCTGGAACGCTCGCGCATAGTCAGCGGCAATTTGCGGATAAAGCGCGTTGTTCACGAGCTTGTATCCGGCATTCACATTAGGGCTGCCGACGATCACGACGTCGTAAGTTTTGCCGCCGTCAGGTATCTTCATCGTCCAGGTGGTGCAGCCTTTCGTATGGCCCGCGGTCAGGTGCGCGGTGAGTTTGGTTCCACCGAGCACTACCGTGTCGCCATCGTGGAGCACACGGTCGACTTTCGCCGGAGGCCAGCGGCTCTTGTACTGGAAGTCGCCTGCCCCTCCGCTTTCGACCAAGGGCACGTCCGGCTCCATGACCATATACTTTGCCCCGGTCAGCTTCTTGACCAGTGCGCTGCCGGCGCAATGATCGTCATGCGCGTGGCTGATTAACAGAATTTTAGTGTCGGTGAATTTAAATCCCAGCTTTTCAACCGCGGCGCGAATGACGGGAACAGACTCTTCGTAGCTGCTATTGATCAAAATGTTGCCCGCACTGGTAGTGATGAGATACGATGCCAGTTCACTCGTCCCGACGTAGTAAACATTGCCGATCACTTTGTGCGGCGGGAAAGGCTTGTTCCAGGCCGGATTGCCCGCTGCACTCAGCGATACGGTAGCCAGTGCGAGAAGTAAAAGCCGCGGCATCATTTGATTAAACTCTCGCTTTCTGCCAGATCGCCTTCCCGACGAAAAAGGGCCCCATTTGTTGGATATAGCGCGATGTCTGCCGCGTCTTTCGCATGGCTTGTATACACGCGGAAAGCGGGTAGAGATCGTGGCCGATCAGGCCGATCACGAAATCGTTGTCGTTCTTATCGAGTCCGAAACAGGCGAGCCGGATGTCATGGGCATATCCCGCCTCCCCGAACCCGTGACCGATCTTGCCATGCTCGCGCAGGATGGGCGTCTGTTCTTCCGGAGTGAGCGCCGAGAACTCACCCTTGCGACGCAGCGGATACCAGACAGCCCACGGCGAATTGACATCGGTTGCGTTCCGTCGCGGTTTATTGAAGAGCCAGTCTTCGAGGTCGGGTTCGTGTCCCAGGGCATAGGTACGGCCGAACATCGAGTATTCGAGCTTGGGAGTCAATTCGGCGAACGGCTCGCGCGCGAGGAGTTGCCTCACCGTCGAAACGAAAAAGTCCGGATTGTCGCTCCAGGTCACCAGAGCCACACCGCGCGGGTCGTTCACATCGGCGTATAGGGCGCCTTCGACGCCGGACTCCTCCAGTTCGGCGATCAGTGCATGGGCGTCCAACACTCCGCCAAAGGCCAACAATTGCATGAAGAGACGCCGGTCGGAAACCTGGGGTTGGCCCTGGCGCGGTCCGCCCTTTTCACGAAGATCGAGTTCATCCATAGCATTTAGTTTAGTGTGTGGCGGGAGCCCGCGGCGCACTTTTGCTAGGGTAAAGGGAACGTGCTGGAGAGACTCGGGGTTATAGCGGATATCCACGGAAATGCGCTGGCGCTCGACGCCGTGTTGCGGGACGCCCGGTTACGCGGCATTCAGCGGTTTATCGACCTGGGGGATATCCTGTACGGGCCGATGCAACCGCTCGAAACGTACCGCATGTTTCGCGACATCCCACTTGTCGGGAGCGTCGCGGGGAATCAGGATCGCAAGGTCTACGAGGCGACTCCAGCCGACCTCGCGGCCAATCCTAACCTCGACTTCGTGGTGACCGAACTCGGCCCGGCGCCGATCGCTTGGTTGCGCACACTGGCGCCCACGGCCACGCTCTTCGGTGAGCTATTCCTCTGCCACGGAACGCCCTCGAGCGACTCCACCTACCTCCTCGAAGATGTTAGTTCCGGACGCCCCGTAGTTCGTCCGGAGCATGAGATCCTGGAGTTGTTGGGCGGAGTTCGCGAAAGCGTGGTGCTTTGCGGGCACAGCCATCTGCCGCGCGTGGTCCGGCTCTCGAGCGGGCAAACAGTGGTCAATCCGGGCAGCGTGGGACTGCCTGCCTATAACGACGAGGAGCCGGTCCCGCACTTCATGGAAACGTATTCGCCGCACGCAGCGTATGCGGTTCTCGAAAAGAGCGGCGGAGAGTGGGGCGTGTCGCTGCACCGGGTGGTCTACGATTGGAATGAAGCGGCGCGGCAGGCCCGGAGCCTGCACGCGGAAGACTGGGCGCTCGGACTCGGAACCGGCCGCATGGCCACGCCCCTTGCGGGAACAACCGTGCATTCCGTAACGTAGTGGATATTAGATGCCTTTCTGTAGCCATTGCGGCCACCAGGTCCAACTCCACGACGTGTTCTGCGCAAAGTGCGGTTCGCGACAGCCGGTGGAAGCTGTCGCGCCCAGAGGCAACGATCTTTTGGCGGGGATCTCTCCCCGGACGGCATCCATCCTTTGCTACATTCCGACCATGGGTTGGATCGCCGCGGTCATCGTGCTGGCAACGCATCGGTTCCGCAATGATCGGACAGTCCGGTTTCATGCGTTTCAAGGACTTTATCTGTTCGCCGCATGGTTATTCGTGCAGTGGGCTCTGAAACCCATGTTCAACGATATCTCCGATTCTTTTGTACATATCGACCGGCTCCTCCAGGGAGTTATCATCGGGCTGTGTGTTTTCATGATGATCAAGGCCGCGCAGCAGGAGGCATACTCGCTTCCGGTGATCGGTGAACTGGCGCAGAAGTCGGCAGCCGAACGGTAGTTGACTCATTGTAGAGTAGGCCTTAGGCCTGCAGCTCAGAAAGTGACCCGGCAGCCGGAAGTGAATCTTTAACTCGGCTGGCGGGTTACATCTTAAAGCCAGGGGTGGCGTGACGGCGGCCCTGTGGGTCGATGACCAGCGCTTCCACTCCTTCGGTTTCGGCTAGCTTCAGACCTTCCTCCGGACCGAGGATGAAGATTGCCTTATCAAGGACCACTCCCTTTTCCGCATCCTCGCAGAGGACAGTCACCGATATCGACGCGTTGGCCGGCCAGCCCGTGCGTGGATCGATGATGTGGTGATAGCGAACTCCGTTGACGATCCGGAAACGCTCATAGTCTCCAGAAGTGACCAGGGCGCGATTCGACAGTTGAACGACTCCGATCAGTTTGCCGTGTTCGCCGCGAGGGTCCTGGATGCCGAGACGCCACGGTTGGCCGTTATGCGTACCGGAGACTCTGACGTCCCCGCCGCCATCTACCAGGCAGTCCGTGAAGCCGGCTCGGAGCAAAACCTCAACTGCGCGGTTTACCCCATAACCTTTGGCGATACCACCCAAACCGATGTTTTTCCCCTCAGGTAAGTAGACCGAATTTCCCCGGATTTGGATCGCGCGGTAGTCGATATTGCGGCGCGCCGACGCGACCGCCGCCGCGGTCGGGACGACGAAGGCATCGTCGAAATGCCAGATGTTGCCCATGCCTCTCCAGGTGATGTCAAAGGTGCCCTTGGTCCTCTCGCTGTAACGAATACTGCGCTCGAAGATGGCCCGCAATTCGGCCGGAACTTCGACAGGATGCTTCCCAGCGGCGGCGTCTACCTGGGACACCGGCGAGGAGGGCCGCCACTCGCTCATCATGGCTTCAATCCGCTCTAATTCGTTGTAGGCCTGACTGATGGCGCGGCGCGCTTCTTCAGGCTTGCCATGATCTACCACTTCAATATTCCAGACCGTGCCCATCGCAGTTTGTTGCACGCGAACGAGGCTGGCAGGATCGATGTGCGCGCCTAATGAAGAGAAGCGCAAGGCCAACAGTGCGCCGACAATGGCGACCGAAAAAAGTGTTCGCAACAAAAGGCTTTTCATGGCTTGATGCCTCTCCGGGAGCACGTGTTCTGCCACGATAACTTTTGCATGCACTAATGGCCACCCAATTGCCAATAATTACCGCGAAACCCAGAGATGAAATGCTTGATTTCTTTAATCTAGGCCGATTAGATGTGACTTCGGCGGGCCTGATTTTGCGCGGTAGCGCGCGGCCTAGCGTGAATTCACCCAACACAGAGCCGACGAGAGCCACACAAAATGAAGAGGAACACGCTGGGCTGTTGCGTAGCCGGCAGACCTCAAGAAACGTTGGGCTGGCGGAATTGGGGGCGGCGTGACTGAGTTTTTGATTGCCGGCGGATTGATGGCCGGTATTGGGGTGCTGCTGGCCGCGATTCTCGCCTTTGCGGACAAGAAATTCTATGTCTATGAAGATCCTCGCATCGAAGAAGTCGAAGCGCTGCTGCCGAAGGCCAATTGCGGCGCCTGCGGTTGCGCCGGATGCCGATCGCTTTGCGGAAAAGGCCGTGAAGGGCAAGATCGCTCCGGGCAAGTGCACCGTCAACAGCGCGGGAAACATCGCCGCCGATCGCGGACTTGCTGAAAGTGGAAGCCGGCGGCGATGAGAAGCGCGTTGCGCGCCTGGCCTGCGCGGGTGGCGACCAACGTCGCGCGCACAGCGCGCCAATTATGAGGGGCTCGAATCGTTGCCGGGCGGCGGCGTTGGTATCGGGCGGCGGCAAAGGCTGCAGTTGGGGTTGCCTCGGCTTGGCCGATTGCGAGCGCGTCTGCACTTTCGACGCGATCCAGATGAACGAATACGGGCTTGCCGGTGGTGACCGAAGCGCTCTGCACGGCTTGCGGCGATTGCGTCGACGCCTGCCCGAAGGAGCTTGTTCTCGCTGCATCGCGGTCAGTCATCGGCTGTGGGTGGCCTGCCGGAATCTATTGAACGGCGAAATCGCCGAGGCGGATTGCGAAGTCGCCTGCACGGCTTGCGGACGCTGCGCGGCCGACGCGCCGCGGGGCTTGATTCAAGATCGTCAACAACCTGGCGGTCGTCGATTATGCACAGAACAAGCAGGCCACTGCAGACGCCCATCGCAGCGCTGCCCCACCGGGCGCGATCGTGTGGATGGACGCGAAACGGGACCCGTCAAGGGTCTGGATGCGAAGAAGATTACGCGCAAACTCCGCTTGCCGGTGGAGTTGGCGGACCTGCCGTTACAACCGGTCGGTGCGCGTATAGTCGGCAGAAGCGAGTCGGGGTTAAGGGAGCTGGACTAAGCGAATGAGCTGCAAAGCAAACATTTCGGTTTCCCGGTGTACGGCAGGCGATGGACGGCAACACCGCCGTCATTATGTGCGAGCGCGAGTCGACCGACGCCGCCGGCGCATATCCCATCACGCCCTCCACCCAGATGGGCGAATACTGGGCGGAGGAAACGGCCAAGGGACACATCAATATCTCCGGCCGTCCGCTGATCTTCATCGAGCCGGAAGGCGAACATGCCGCGGCCGCGGTGACCGCCGGCCTCTCCATGACCGGCCTGCGCGCGGCCAATTTCTCCTCCGGCCAAGGCATCGCCTACATGCACGAATCGCTGTATGCCGCGGTCGGCAAGCGGCTGACCTACGTGCTCAACATGGGCTGCCGCGCCATGACCAAGTCCACGCTCAACGTGCACTGCCGGCCACGACGATTATCACTGCATCGACGACACCGGCTTCTTCCAACTGTTCGGCAAGAGCGCGCAGGAAGTCTGCGACCTCAACATCATTTCCCACCAGATCGCCGAACTGGCGCTGACCCCCGGCATCTGCGCGCAGGATGGCTTCCTCACCACGCACCTGATCGAATCGCATGCTGCTGCCCGAGCGCGAACTGATCGCCGCATTATCTGGGCCGTCCCGACGACATCATCGATACCCCGACGCCCGCGCAGCAGATCCTCTACGGCCCGCGGCGCCGCCGCATTCCCGAACTGTGGACGGTGGACAACCCGGTCATGATCGGCACCGTGCAGAATCAGGACGCCTACATGCAGAGCGTCGCGGCGCAGCGTCCGTTCTTCTTCGACCACGTGGCCGCCATCACCGATCAGGCGATGAACGAGTTCTTCGAGCTCACCGGCCGCCGTACAACCGCGTCATCCACCTATCGCTGCGACGACGCCGAGTACCTGATCCTGGGCCAGGGCAGCATGCTGGTCACCGCGGAAGCGGTCGCGGATTATCTGCGCGAAACGCGCAAGCATCAAAGTCGGCGTGGTCAACCTGACCATGTTCCGTCCCTTCCCGGGCGATCTGCTGGGCAACATCCTGCAGCGGACGCAAAGGCGTCGCGGTGCTGGAGCGCGTCGATCAACCGCTCGCCGAGGATCTCCCGCTGATTCGCGAAATCCGCGCGGCGCTTGGCCGCTGCCTGGAGAACGGCCGCTTCGCCAACGGCACCTTGCCCTATCCCGGATCACGCGACCTATAAGAAGGCCGAAGATCTGCCGCCGCTGTACTCCGGATCGTTCGGACTGGGCAGCCGCGATCTGCAGCCCGAAGGCATCATCGGCGCCAGTCGAGAACATGCTGCCCAACGGTCCGCAAGAAGAAGTTCTTCTATCTCTCGATCGATTTCGCGCACGACAAACCGTTCACGCCGAAACAGGAGATCCATCAGATCCAAGTGGCCGACGGCTATCCGGGCCGAAGGAACTTGCCGTGCACGGCAGCGAGAATCCGAACCTGATGCCGAAGGACAGCATCACGGTGCGGTTCCATTCCGTCGGCGGATGGGGCGCGATCACCACCGGCAAGAACCTGGCCATGACGCTGTTCGATCTGCTGGGCTATCACATCAAAGCCAATCCGAAGTACGGCTCGGAGAAGAAAGGCCAGCCCACCACCTATTATCTGTCGGCCGCGCCGGAACCCATCCGCATCAATTGCGATTACTTCTATGTCGACGTGGTGCTCTCGCCCGATCCCAACGTCTTCGGACACTCCAATCCGCTGGCCGGCCTGAAGAAGGGCGGCGTCTTTGTTCTGCAGAGCGCGGCACGAAACGCCCGCAGAGGTCTGGGCGCAGATCCCCGAGAAGTTCCAGCGCATCATCATCGACAACCAGATCCGCGCTCTTCTACATGGACGCGTTCAAGATCGCGCGGGAAGAAGCCACCGATCCGGAATTGCAATTCCGCATGCAGGGCATCGCGTTCCAGGGCGCATTCTTCGCGACTTCGCCAGTGATGAAGCAGTCGAAGCTCGACGAGAAGACGCTGTTCGCAGCGATCCGCTCGCAGCTCGATCATAAGTTCGGCGAGCAAAGGCGCTCGCATGGTGGAAGACAACGTCCGCGTGGTCCGCCGCGGCTTCGACGAAGTCCGGGAGATCACCGAAAAGGCGGTCACGGCGTCGCAAGCGCTCACGCTACGCAAGGCGCCGGCGCTGCCGGTGATGCTGAAGCAGCTGACCGGCAGCGGCACGGCCACCACAGACATCCACCGCTTCTGGGAACAGACCGGCAACTTCTATATCACCGGCAAGGGCAACGACAACCTGACCGATCCGTTCATCGGGTTGAGCCTGATCCCCGCCGCGACGGGCGTGTTCCGCGACATGAGCGGCATTCGCTTCGATCATCCGGAGTGGATCGCGCAAAACTGCACGGCTTGCGGCAACTGCTACACCATCTGTCCCGATAGCGCTATTCCGGCACTGGTACAGCCGGTGCTGGCTGTCTTTGAAACGGCGAGTCAAACAGGTGAGCAAGAACGGGCAAGCGGTGAAGCATCTGCCGCGCGCCATCCGAACACTGGAACAGAAGGTTCGGGCGCACATCAATGCCGGCCGATGCGAAGGGCGCAAGGCCCGACGTCCGCAAGTGATCGACGAAGCCATCGCAGAAGTCCTCGCGGAGTCCGCGGCCGACTCTCCCGAGAGACAGGAACTGGAGCAGGAGTTCAAGCTGGTTCCGCGAAGCACTGGGCGACTTCAGTTTCGCGATCACCAGCCCTACTGGACCGTACGCGAGAAGAAACAGCGCGGGCAGCGGCGGGTTGCTCTCCATCAACGTCAATCCCTACACCTGCAAAGGCTGCATGGAGTGCGTCAAGGTCTGCAACGACGACGCGCTGCGCCCGATGCGGCAGACCCCCGACAGCCTCGACACAGTCTGCGCCAGGACTGGGATTTCTGGCAGAGCCTGCCCACGACTCCAGCGGAATTCATCCGCATCGAGAACCTGGACGAGAAGATCGGCGCGCTGGAGACTCTGCTGCTCGACAAGAGCAATTACCTGGGCATGGTCGGCGGCGATGGCGCCTGCCTGGGCTGCGGCGAGAAGACCGTAGTCCATCTCTTCACCGCAACCGTCGAAGCGCTGATGCAACCGCGCGTGGCCAAACAGGTCGCAAGATCGACGACCTGATCGCGCAAACTCGATCAACACGTCCGGCTGAAACTCGCCGGCACGCATCGATCTCAGCGACGTCGATCGCGTGGAAGACGCGCTGGATGCCCTGCAGAACGACGACGTCACGCTGGCGAGTTTCTCCGAAAAGCTCGACGAGCGCCATGCCGGCAAGACCATCGATGCCGAATGGCTGCGCTGGGTCAACCAACTGCTCGCCAAGCTGAAGCATCTGCGCTGGCAGTATACCGAAGGCGTTTCGCACAGGGCCGCAGCAGCATGGGTCATGTTGCAACTCCACCGGCTGCAGTTCGGTGTGGGCGTCCACGTATCCTTTCAACCCGTATCCGTTCCCCTGGACCAACCACCTGTTCCAGGATTCGCCCTCGATGGCCATGGGAATCTTCGAAGGCCACATGGCGCAGCATGGCGGACGGCTTCAAAGCCATCCGCATGGCCGAGATCGAACTGGACGGCGGCTATCACGCGGAGAAAGACGGCGAGTTCTTCACCTACTTCAACTGGCAGCAGTTCACCGACGAAGAGTTCCACCTCTGCCCGCCGGTAGTCGCGATGGGCGGCGATGGGGCGATGTTCGACATCGGCTTCCAGAACCTCTCGCGCATGATGATGTCGGGCAAACCGGTCAAGGTGCTGATCCTCGACACGCAGGTGTATTCGAACACCGGCGGTCAGGCCTGCACCTCGGGCTTCACCGGCCAGGTTTCCGACATGGCGCAGTACGGCAAAGCGCATGCAGGGAAAGCCGAGATCCGCAAAGAAATCACGCTGATCGGCATGGCGCATCGCACCACTTACGTGATGCAGGGCAGCATTTCCAACCCGACGCACCTGATCGAAAGCTTCATCGAAGGCATCAACGCACGGCGTCCGGCGGTGTTCACGATCTATAGCCCCTGCATGCCGGAGCACGGCATCGCGGACGATCTCGGCGCAGCAGCAGAGCAAGCTGGCGGTGGAATCGCGCGCGTTCCCGCTGATCCGCTACAACCCCGATAAGGGCATTCTGCCCGAAGAGTGTTTCGATCTCGACGGCAATCCGTCGGTCGACACCGATTGGCCCAGTTACACGCTGAAATACACGGACGACAACGGCAAGCCCGCCGAAATGGAATTGCCTCTGACGTTCGCCGATTTCGCCATCACCGAAGGCCGCTTCCGGAAACAGTTCCGCACGGTGCCGCGGGATGCCTGGAACGACAACATGATCCCGCTGGCCGAGTATCTGGAACTGAGCGCCGAGGATCGCGAAGGACAAGTTCCCGTACATCTGGGCTCTCGACAAGAAGAACCGCCTGATCCGCGTGATTCCCGCCGCAGCCGCTGGTGCTGTCGTGCGAAGACCGGCGCAATTTCTGGCGGATGTTGAAGTCTTTGGCTGGTCGAAGCACGAGGCAGTGGACGTCGCGGCGATCGCCGAACAGGCTCGCGCGGAATTTGCGCAGTCGCTGGCGGCGCAGTTGCTGAAGATGGTCGGAGACGGCGGCGAGTTGCCGGTGAATGGGCATGCCGCCATGCCTACGGCCGTTGCCGGCGCTGGCGGCTCCGCGGTCGTCCTCCGGCAGCGACACCGCAAGCTGCGGCCGCGGCCGCTGGCGACGTGACGGCGCCTTGGATCGAATCGGCAATGTGCACTTCGTGCAACGAGTGCATCAATATCAACGGCAAGATTTTCGGCTACGACGCCGACAAGCACGCGTATGTGAAAGATCCCAAGGGTGGTCCGTATAAGGATCTGGTGCGGGCTGCGGAGAAGTGTACCGCGCAAGTGATTCATCCGGGGACGCCGCTCGATCCGAAAGAGAAGGATCTGCGATAAGCTGCTGAAGCGGGCGGCGAAGTACAACTGATGAGCGTTATGGAAACGGGCATTATGACGGCCTGGGGGTCGCCGGCGGACGAGAGCGTCCGCCCCACGGGAACAACAAAGAGGCTGGGATGGCACTACTAGGACTACTTCCGGGCAAGCATTTCTGGCGGGGCGTGCATGTGCCGGAGAATAAGGACCAGACCAGCCATCTGCCGATCCGCCGGCTGCCCTTCGCTCCGCTGCTGGTGGTCCCGCTCTCGCAACATACCGGCGCTCCTGCCATCCCGATCGTGCGCGAAGGACAGGAAGTCGTCCGCGGCGAGCCGATCGCGGAAGCGGGCGGATTTGTCTCCGTCCCGATGCATGCGCCCGCCACCGGATCGATCGAACGTATCGCACTGGCGCCCAACGCCCGGGGCGAACTGACCAAAGCCATCTTCATCAAGCCTTATCCGAGTTCCAGTCAGGAAGTCCTCTACGGCGCGCCCCAGGACATCGAGAAGATGACGCCTGAGGAAATCGTGAAAGCGGTGCAGGCGACAGGCGTGGTCGGGCTGGGCGGCGCGGCCTTTCCGACCCACGTCAAAATGAAGGTGCCCGATGGCAAGAAGATCGACACGGTAGTCGTCAACGGCTGCGAGTGCGAGCCCTATCTCACCACCGACCATCGCATCATGCTGGAACAGCCCGCGCAAGTACTGCACGGCGCCCGCGTAGCGATGCGGGCCGTTGGCGCGTACGCGGGCGGTGGTCGGCGTGGAAGACAACAAAATGGACGCGGTGGATGCACTGCGCGAAGCCAATGGTTCGGCGACCGACATCAGCATCGAGGCCGTGCCGACCAAGTATCCGCAGGGCGCGGAAAAGATGCTGGTGAAGGTGCTGCTGAATCGCGAGATTCCCTCTGGCGGATTGCCGGCGGATGTCGGACTCGCGGTGTTCAACGTGGCGACGCTCGCGCAGATCGGCGACCTGCTGCCGCTCCGCCAGGGGCTTGATCGAGCGCGTGATCACCATCGCAGGGCCGGGGGTAGCCAAACCCGGCAATTATCTGACTCCGCTCGGCACTCCGATTCGCTTCGCGATTGAACACGCCGGCTGCGATCCCAAGACCGCATCGGTAATTCTCGGCGGTCCCATGATGGGCGCGTCGGTCAGTTCGCTCGACGTGCCCATTACCAAAGGCGTCAGCGGCATCCTGGTGCTCACCAAGGACCAGGTGAACGGGAACAGCAAGATCTATCCCTGCATCCATTGCGCGGCTTGCGTCGACGTTTGTCCGATGTCGCTCAATCCTTCGCGCCTGGGAATGCTGGCGCGCAAAGAACGCTACGAAGAGATGGAAACCGAACTTCATCTAATGGATTGCTTTGAGTGCGGCTGCTGCAGCTATGTCTGCCCGTCGCACATTCCGCTGGTTCAATACTTCCGCATTGCGAAACAGATGAATCGTGAAAGAAAGGCCCGCGGGTAACCTGAAATGCCTACAAGTTTAACTCTCGCCCGCACGATTGAAGTCCGGACCTCGCCGCACGTCCACTCGCCACGGTCGGTGGACATTATCATGCGCAACGTGATTTATGCGCTGCTGCCCATCTAGCCGTTTGGGGAGTCTTGCTTGTTCGGCTGGAGCGCACTGGCTCTGATCCTGACCACCACCGGGACCTGCGTCCTGGCGGAACATCTCTATTGCCACTTCCTGCACCGGGACACGACGGTCAACGACTACAGCGTCGCGATCACCGGCATGCTGCTCGGACTGATCCTGCCGCCGGGCTTGCCGCTATGGATGGGCGTGCTGGGCAGTTTGATCGCGGTGCTACCCGGAAAGATGATTTTCGGCGGGATCGGCCTCAACGTCTTCAACCCCGCGCTGGTGGGCCGCGCATTTCTGCAAGCGGCATTTCCGGTGGCGATCAGCACCTATTACCCGGCCGCGATGCTCCATCGGTTCTCCGGCTTGATGACCTCGACGCTGACGATGCCCCTGATGAAAGCCGCGCCTGACGGCTTTATCCGGCGCGACGCCGCTGGCGCAGGCGAAGTTCGACCACATCCTGATGGATCCCTGGACGATTGTTCCTGGGTGTCCGGGCCGGTTCTGCCGGCGAGACCTGCGTGCCGTTGATCCTGCTCTGCGGCGTTGTATCTGATCCTCCGCAAATTCATGGACTGGCGCATTCCCGCGGCCATGCTGCTGGGTGCGGCGTGCAATGGGCGAGATCTTCCACCTCAGCGCATCCGAAAGCTTATCCGGGACCGCTGTTCGTGCTGCTCTCCGGCGGCCTGATGCTGGGCGCGATGTTCATGGCTACCGATCCGGTGGCCTCCCCGGTGACGCCGCGCGGCATGTGGATCTACGGCATCCTGATGGGCGTGATTACCGTTCTGATCCGCTTCAAGGGCGGGCTGTCGGAAGGCGTGATGTACGCCATTCTGCTGGGCAACGCGCTCTCTCCGCTCATCGATAATCTGACTCAGCCGCGAACTTATGGCAACGCAAAAAGACCATACTGAAAGGAGCCGCAGCATGACACCGGCCGGTTCCATGATCAAAGTACTCGGCACGGTCTCGCTGGTGTGCGGCGTGCTGATCGTGGTCACGAATCTCAACACCATCGCGCGCATCCACAACAATCAGGAGATCATCATGCGCGAGTCGGTCACGCAACTTCTGCCGGGGATCGAGAAGCAGATCATCTACGGCGTGGAAGATTCGGGCGAGTTGAAGATTCTGCCCGGCGTGGAAGGCGAGAACGTCAAGCGGCTGTTCGCCGGCTACGACGGCTCAGGCAAGTTCCTGGGGGTGGTGATCGAAGCGAGCGACCGCGGTTATGCCGACGTGATTTCCGCCATGTACGCCTACCTGCCCGACCGGAAAGTGATTACCGGATTCCAGGTGGTGGATATGCGCGAAACGCCGGGCTTGGGCAACCGCATCGGCAGCGACGAGAAGTTTGCCGAGAATTTCAAAGCACTCGACGCGACTCATCCGATCAAGACCGTGAAGCACGGGACCAAGCAAAACCCGTGGGAAATCGACGCCATCTCGGGCGCGACCATTTCCTCGCGAGCCGTGGGGCGGATGCTGCAGAAGAGCGTCCAGGAGATGACGCCGGTGATTGAGAAGAACCTGGACCGGATCCAGCGAGGAAATTGATGAGCGACAACGCAGTAGCTTGCCACACAACGTCAGCAGCCCCGGACTCGGCGGACAATCCGTTTCTGAACGGGCTCTGGAAACAGAATCCAGTATTCGTGCAAGTGCTCGGCATGTGCCCGACGCTGGCGATCACCAACAGCGTGCGCAATGCCATCGCCATGGGTCTCGCGACGACCTTCGTCCTGACCTGCTCCAACTGCATGATCTCGCATGATGCGCAAACTGGTGCCCAAGCAGGTCCGCATCGCGACTTTCATCGCCATCATCGCGACCATGGTCACAGTGGCGGATTATCTGGTGAAGGCGATCAGCATTCCGGTCTACAAAGCGCTGGGCGCTTACATCCCGCTGATCGTCGCCAACTGCATCATTCTGGAGCGCGCCGAAGCTTACGCCGGCGCGCAAACCGGTTTTGAAATCGATGCTGGACGGCCTGGGCATGGGACTGGGCTTCGCATTCGCACTGACCTGCCTCGGGCACCGTCCGCGAAGTGCTCGGCGCCGGAACGTTCCTGGGCTTCTCGGTCTTCGGACCGAACTTCGAACCTTGGGTGCTTGTTCCTGCTGCCGCCGGGCGGGTTCATCTCGCTCGCGATCTGGCTGCTGACTTTCGCTACGTGGCGCGAACGCAAAGCCAAACGCGCGGTAGCAGCGGCGCGGGCGGAACAGGAAAGTGGCGGAAAAATGGAAACTCAGGCGGTGCACGCATGAACGACTCACTCGGACATATTTTCATTGACGCTCTGCTGATCAACAACTTCGTGCTGTGCGTGTTCCTCGGCATGTGCTCATTCCTGGGGCTCTCGCAGAAATTCTCGACGGCCTGGCGCATGGGCGTCTCGGTGATGTTCGTCATCACGGTCAGCGGCGTGCTGTCGTACGGCGCTCACATGCTGCTGGTGGCATTCCATGTCGAGTATCTGCGGATCATTCTTTACATCATCATCATCGCGTCCACGGTGCAGTTGACGGAGATGTTCATTAAGAAAACCAGCCCGGCACTGTTCCGCGAATTAGGCGTATACCTGCCGCTGATCACGACCAACTGCGCCGTGCTGGCGGTGCCGCTGTTCCAGGACGCGCGCGGCTACAACCTGATCCAGAGCACGGTGTTTGCAATCGCGGCGAGCGGCGGATACTGCCTGGCGCTGATGCTGCTGTCGTTGATCCGGGAGCGCACCTATCTGTCGGACGTCCCCAGCCTGGCCAAAGGGACCGCGTTGACGCTGGTGCTGGCCGCGATCCTCTCGATGAGCTTTATGGGCTTCGCCGGCATGGGCAGCGGGGGGTAAGCGCGCTATGGATAGTTTGCTGAATTTGGTAAGGGCTTTCGCCGGCATGATGACGGTGCTGGTCATCTGGTTCGCCATACAGACGTTTGTCCGACGCAAATCGGGCTGCGGCCGGGGCGAAGATGTCTTGGATTTTATGAAGCACGGCTGCGCCGGATGTAAGGGCAACGGCGCGTGCCACAACCGCGGGAAGGAAAAAAAACACGATGAACTTGCGTGATTTGGATGTCAATAAACAGTTTTCTCCAGTGCTGGTCAGCAGCGAACGAATTACGGAGCCCGACTCGGAGGCCGAGGTTCGCCATCTTGTTTTCGAGATGCCTCCCAGTCAAAAGATAGAGTTCGTGGAAGGTCAAAGCCTCGGCGTACTCGCTCCCGGGCCGCACGAGTTCGGCAATCGCCACCACATGCGGCTATACTCCATTGCCAGCCCACGTTGCGGGGAAAGAGGCCGTGCGGCGCGTTTTTCGCTATGCGTGCGGCGGTGCTACTACATCGATCCGGTGAGCGGCGAACGCTATCCAGGGAAGGCTTCGAACTATCTTTGCGACATGATGCCCGGCGATCCGGCGCAGATGACGGGGCCGTACAATTCGGCATTCGCGATGCCGGAAGACGAGTCCTCGAACATGCTGATGGTGGGAGTCGGCACGGGGATTGCACCGTTCCGCGCCTTCATTCGGCATATCTATGAAGAGCGCCGGGGCTGGAAGGGCGAGGTGCGGCTATTCTTTGGCGCCAACACCGGCATGGAGTTGTTGTACCGCAACGACTACAATCGGGACCTTGGACTATATTACGACTACGAGACATTCAAGGCATTCGAGACGGTTAGCCCCCGGCCGTTTTATGACGCGCCGCCGGATATGGACAGGCTGCTCGAAGAGAATGCAACTGAAGTCTGGAGCCTCATTCGCAATCGGAAGACGTACGTTTATATCGCGGGGCTGATCGATGTGGAGCACAAGTTCTATAAAGCCATGTCTTCGTCGGCAGGTTCTGAGATGGCGTGGCGCGAATTGCGTGAGCGGTTGATTGCTGAAGGCCGATACGCTGAATTGCTTTACGAGTAGCAAACTTCGATGACCGCCGGGCCGCCGCGCAGCCGATGAGCCGCGGCCCTCATCTGGCAACGGCGCTTTATACCAGTTTCTGGACGCGAATCATGCGGACGTTTGATGTTGCGACCACACCCGTGTTGATCATGGATTCGACGACCGGGGCGAACTCCTCGAGTTTCTCCGGTGTATCAACGATCGAGATGAGGATCGGAGACTTGTGCATTTCGGCTGTCTCGCCGTACCCCTCCAGCCCACGGAAGACCGTGGCACCGGCGATTTTCAGTTCGCGGCATTTGGCGACGATGGCTTCATAGAGAGGCTTGCCGCCGAAGCGATCCGTTTCCGAGATATGGATGCGCATCAATCTAGCTGGCGTGGCCGGCTGCATCGGGCACCTCCGTTACGCTGTGGCTGCGTACCAACCGCACCATGTCGACATCGGAAAGGACGATCAAGCCGTCTTGTAGCATGGCTTCGACAGCTTCGGCAGCCGCGGCGATTTTCTCCCTGGTATCGATGACTGAGACCATGACGGGGAGGTCCCTCACGGGATGGAAGAAGCTTTTCTTGTGTTCGTGCCCCTTGGCTCCATATCCCAGGATGCCGCGATAGACGGTTGCGCCGGCGATCTCCATCATACGGAGGCGTTTGACAATGGCGTCATGCAGGCATTCATCGTGCCAGCGGTCGGCTTCGCCGATAAAGACGCGCATGAGCGTGGCCGGTCCCGCGCGCCGTTCGTGAGGCAGGCTGGGGCCGGGTTCGGAAGACTTACGGGCAAGTTTGACGACGGTGGTGTCCTGGACTTCGATCAGCCCGTCGTTAACCATTTCATAGAGCGTGGGCAGGAGTTCGTCTACCTTTTCGGCCATCTCGATGAACTCGATACGGATTGGCAGATCGATGTAAAGCACTTCGATATTGGGCGTATGCAATTGCTGATGAGATCCGAAACCGGCGAATGCCCGAGTTGCGGTAGCGCCTGCAACGCCTTTGTGGAGCAGAAACGCCAGGATCGCGTCATGCAGGGATTGCATATTATGCCGTGACGTTTCGTTGACGAAGATGGTGACTTTGCGAGCCGGCCCTTTGGTTAGCATGGGACTTCGATTCTCATCAGCATCATACATCCAGATCGACCACCCGGCCGACACCCGCAGCGGCCTACTTCCCCGGCCCGGCAATCTGTTTGACGATGCTGTCTGCCAGGGCGTTGGGAATGGGGATCGACAGGTTGTACTGCTCAATTTTCCATTCCGCGCCGAGCCGCACGAGGACGCCGGAACCGCGGCAGACACCCAGGTTGGGTGTGTCCAACATCTCGTCGAACCAGGCGATCTTGCGGTCGGGAGAGAACTGGATGTGACGATCACGAGGCGTGAAGCTCCAGGCTTTTTTTCGCGCGAAATGAGGGGCCGCCCAGATTCTGAATTGGCTGACGGTCCAACGTTCACCGGGGTCGGTGCCCATGAAGATGCCGTCGGGCGCGAAATGGTTGAAGTAATGTTCTTCATCCGCTACCGAGGCGGCGTGATGCCACGCGTCAAGCACGGCTGCGACTTGTTGGCCGGGGGTTGGGGATTGCGCGGCGCCTGCCAGCAGAACGCACGTGAGGTGGAAAGCGAGAAACAAATTCTTCATCATGCTTCGGTCTCAACGGATAGAATAGCGGTTTACCCTCATGGAAAACGTCATCACGGAATATCAGAAATGGAAGAGGCAGGGCGAACAGCTACGGGCGCAGGCTAAGCAGGCGATGGAAACCCGATTCCACGAGTTGCTCTTAGAAGCCGCGCAAATTGCCCAGGAGTACCATCGGGATTTCAGTGCAACGCTGAAGCCGCCGGCCAGCATTACGGCATTCCGGTATAAAGTACCGGCGGGACGCAAGGGTAAGAAGGGCGCACGGCCAGCGATGTCGAAACCCGCGGAACCGCCGGCCGAGAAGGCTGCCGCTCCGAATCCACAAGTGACTGCGCTGCTCAAGCGGCGCGCGGCCATCGTCAAGAAAATCGAGGTCGCGAAGGCGGCGGGAAAGTCGACGAAAAACCTGGATGACCGAATGTATGAAGTTGAAGATGAGTTGAAGCTGGCGGGGGAAAGCGTTTAGGGCTGTTCAGGCACCGCTGAGGTACGGCCGGCGAAAGCGTGTCATACCACCTTGCGGTAAGATTTCAGAGTACACGTGCCGCAAATACCCTTGAATTTCCTGGTTAGCCCTTCCGCCGAATTGCCCGCGTTTGCGCTCGAAGTGGAGACGCCGCAACTGTTGCAGGCTTTGAAGCGCATCGCGTCCCAGACAGTGAAGAGCGAATGGATCCATCTGCGGTATGCGCTGGGAATTCTGCTGATCTCGTCGGGCGATACCTCGCTCGAGGTTCGGGCCGCGGGGTCATGGACGGAGGTGGTCTCGGTCGCGCGATCGTGGGTACCGGCAGTGCTGGGTTTTCCTTTACCTCAGCAGGTCACAACTTTGCGGGTGGAAAACGGCAAGCTTTTCGCACAGGATGTCGGCGTCGGCTGTATTACCGGGTCCGATTCGCAGGCCAACCAGGAAATCGCGGAACGTCAAAAGCGCGTGAACGCGGCGGCCGCAGCGCTGAACCGCTATGGCGTCAGCGCGAAGGAGATAGAGGAACTAGTGATGCAGGCCGATGCGGAAACCGCGCGACTGTGGGGTCCTAACGACGACAGAATTGTCCGAGATGTGGCCAACGCGTGGCAATGCCTGGCGTCCTACGGGGTCGAGGCATCCGCGGTGCGCCGCTTACTGGTGAAGAAGTCTCGCGATCTTTGGAAAGACTCAGGGAAAATGCGGCCGGCCATCACTTGATGGCCTGGAGTCCGGCAAGAATACTTTTGGCGCGATCCGCGAACTCCTTATCCTTCGCAAGATGTCCCAACTCGCGCACGGCAATGGCCCTATCGCCGGCCATCAGGGCGCACTGGAGGGTCGCCCAGCAACGGTATGAATTACGCGGAGGCATGGCTTCAGCCTTTTGCATTTCACGATAGCCCTGCTCCGGGTATTGCAGGCCATAGAGATTTTCGGCGAAGAGCATTCGCGCACCTGGATCGTCATATCGATTGGCAATTTGCTCGGAGACGATCCTCGCCTTGATCAAGTCGCCTTGCCGGATCAAGACGAGGGCGTTGAGAATCGCCCTCTGGTCGCGCGGCAGGACCGACGCCAGCACTCTGTCGTCGTTAGCCGGAAGAATTTGAGCGAGGCCGCGATACTTGGGATTGAACTCGGTTGCTGAAGTGTCCGGCAGAGGCACCTCCGCCACGGCGGCAGTGAGCTTCCTGGCACTGAAATAACGGAATCCGGCTACGGAAAGCACGATGAAAAGAACGAGCGCTACCGCGGCCCAGGCGACCTTCCGGCCCGACGCCGGCGCGCTGGTGACAACGACAGATTCCGGCGGCATCTCCGGCTGCTCTCCGCTGAACGCCCGCATTCGTTCGTCCCGGCAGAGCGGACAGGCATCGAGGTGGGGCTGCAAAGTTTCCGGCGCAGTATCAGAATCCTGCAACAGCGTGGCTGCGCCGGGACAGAGGAGAAAATCGTCCTTGGGGTTGAGGAGCGCCCGTTGCATGAGTAAGATGGAGCGCAATAGCTCCGAACAGTAGCGACAATTCGCGAGGTGACTTTTCAGCGCTTCACCGGGGGGCGACGAGGCCTTGGCGGCGTCCCATAGTGTCATGGTGCGGACTTCGTGTGAAACCGAGAAGCCGATCTTTCGCAATGCCGGCGTCAGCTGATAGAATTCAGGGTCGAGTTGCATCGAGATGACGCGGCCTCGCAGCTTCGAGGGATCGGCGTGGTGCGATACCGCGCCGGAGCCGGAGACTTCGGAAAATACCGACTCGAGGTCGGCATTCAAGGGCGGAGGCGCGCCGAAAAGGCGCGAGAGACGGTCGACGGCGCGAACCAACACGGGGCCGAGCGAAGTGACGGGACGGCCGGCGGCCGCAGCTGCGCGCTCCCACGTGGCGTTTTCAACCGCAAGGAAGGAGACGAGCTTGAACTGCATTTCGCCTATGATCGAAGAGATCCGCGAGGCGAACGAATCATCCGAGCCGGAGCGCGGCGGGACGTAGGAGGCGAGCCGATTGGCAGCGGAATCGCCTTCGAAAGCAGCGCACATACGCACCACAGAGTTCCCGGCGGCAACATCCCTTTCCCGCAAGCGGTCGCGCTCCAGGGCAGTCCAGAGGGCGAGGGTCTCTACCCGGTCATTCAATCGACTGGCGCGTTTGAAGGTGTGGCTGGAGCGCAAAACATTAGTAAAGCAATCCTGAAGAAAATCGTCGATATTGGGATAGCGCGCGCCCAGCTGGCGAATCTGGGAGTTTTCATAGACAAACCGCTTATAGAGTTCGACGCGACTCTGCCTGTTGCCGCTAAGGGATCGGGCCAGGAGATCGCGTTCGCTCGCATGAGACATGTGAAGCCTATTTTACTGCAGGGCACTGCAAGGATCGTCAGCCGCCGAGTATCTGCAAATTCTTCGGCGTAGGTGTCAGCACCCGGCATCCGCCAGGCGTGACGACAACCGTATCCTCAATCCGGACGCCGCCAACGTGCTCCACATAAGCGCCGGGTTCGATAGTGATCGCCATGCCGGCCTCAAGCCTGGTGGTATCTTTCTTGCCGAGGCGGGGAGGCTCGTGGATTTCGAGGCCCAGGCCATGTCCGGTAGAGTGCATGAAGGCTTTATCGAGGCCGTGCGCTTTCAAGACAGTGCGAGCCGCGCGATCGATCGCGGAAGCCTTGACACCCGGGCGCACCGCGTCGATCCCGGCGAGCTGCGCCTCGAGTACGGCCTGGTAGATTCGCCGCATTTCGCGGGAAGGCTTTCCGAGGAAAAAAGTTCGCGTCATATCACTCGCGTAGCCCTCCTGAAAGGCTCCCATGTCGATGAGCAACGTGCCGGGTTGAATGGGATTTCGAGTAGGATGCGCGTGGGGGAGAGCGGAGCGGATGCCGGCGGCGACAATGGTATCAAAGGCCGGCTTCTCGGCCCCGAGTTTGCACATCTGGTAGTCGATCTCGGCCGCAAGTTCGGCCTCGTTCATACCCATCTTGAAGTTTCCGAGAGCGGCGTCGAGCGCACGGGAGTTGGTTTCGACGGATCGCTCGATGAGCGCGAGTTCGGCCTCCGATTTCACCATTCGCAGCGTTTCGACCACCCCGCTACGCGGCAGGAAAATCAAAGGCTTCGGGGCCTTGGACCGAAGCAATTCGAATTGTCCGGCGGTCAGATGATCCTGCTCGAAGCCGAGTCTCCGCCATTTGTGGCGTTCGATGAGCGTCATGGCATGATCGAGGAGCGGGCCCTTCACGGCTCTCGCTTTGGCGGTAACTTCCTGCGCGGCCTGGAACTGGTAGCGCGGGTCGGTGAAGAAATCAGTCCCGGAGAGCGTCACGACCGCGACTCCGTTGCTGCCGGTGAAGCCGGTCAGGTAGCGGAGATTTTGACGGGAGGTGACGAGCATCGCGTCACAGGGGGGGTCGAGAGCCGTCAGCGCATTCCAAAGTTGCCGTTGACGGTCAAGGCTATAGGTATTGGCAGGGGGCACGCGTCCTTATGGTACCTTGTGGAACAGGTCTTGAATCCCATCGCCGGGAAACAAGGGCTTTTCTATGTCTCAGCGTGAGATCCAGATTCTGTCACCGGACGGCCAAACCCGTATCGTCCCGCTTGACTGCGAGCGCATCTCCCTGGGCCGCTCCAGCGTCGCTGAACTCTGCTATCCGGATGATAGCGGGTTGTCGCGGCAGCATCTGGCTTTCGAGAAGCAGGGCGATGACTGGACGATCCGCGATCTGGGGAGCAAGAACGGGACCTTACTGAATGGCGTTCGCATCTCCGGGGCAGAGGTTCTGAAATCGGGCGATCGAGTCACTGCCGGACACCTTATCCTTATCTTCGATAGTGTGACGCAGCGGGTGGTGCGGCCGGTGGTTTTCTTCGAGGATCGGGAGGACGAGGCCGCCACCTCATCAACCGTGATTTCGGGTCTGGACGCGGTGATCCAAGAAGACGCGGTCAAGCCCGAGACAGGCTCGGCGCACTTCAGCGCGCTGCTTCGCGCGGGCAACGAACTGGCGGTGCAGCGTCCGCTGCCGGATTTGTTTCGCATTATTCTGGATTTGGCGATGGAAGCGGTCGGGGCGGAGCGCGGCGTTCTGATGACGCTGGAAGGCGACGAACTGGTGATCCGGGCCAACAAGGGTCAGGGATTCCGCATCAGTTCCGCGGTGCGGGACCGGGTGCTCGAAGGATCGTCGATATTGGTTCGCGACACCTCGCTCGACGATGCATTCCGCGAGCGCCGCAGTATTGTAGACCAACATATCCGGACGCTGATCGCCGTCCCGCTGGAGACCCAGAAGAAGGTGATCGGTCTTATCTATGTGGATTCGCCGGGACTGATCAGCGAATTCAGCCGCGACGATCTGAGCCTGCTCACGGGATGGCGAACGTTGCGGCTAACCGTATCGAGCATGCCCGCTTCGCCGAGATGGAACAGGCGCGGCAGATGATGGCGAGGGAACTCGAGCAAGCGGCGGAAATTCAGCGCAGCTTCCTGCCCGCGGTCGCGCCCAGTGTTCCCGGCCTGGATATCGCCGGCCACAATGCGGCGTGCCGCACAGTTGGCGGTGATTACTACGACTTCTTTGCCTATCCGAATGGCCATGTAGCGATGGTATTGGGAGATGTATCGGGCAAAGGGATGCCGGCATCGCTGCTCATGATGGGGCTGCAGGCGCGGGTGCAGAACCTGATCGACGAGCCCGAGAGCCTGGCGAAAGCGATGACGCGGATCAATCGAATCACGTCGGCTAACTGCCCGAGCAATCGATTCATCAGCTTCTTCATGTGCGTTCTCGACGCGACCACCGGCACCATTGCCTACGCGAACGCAGGACATAACCCGCCTATCATCGTGCGCACGGATGGCTCCTACGATTCGCTGGAAGGGGGAGGACCACCGCTTGGGATCATGGGCTCCATCGAGTTTCAGCAATATCAAGCTCGCATGCACAAAGGGGACATTTTAGCGATCTACAGCGATGGCGTTACCGAAGCAGCGACGCCGGGAGACGAAGAATTCGAGACCGCGAATCTCGCCAAGACTCTGGCTGCGCACTCTGGAGAGAGTGCCCGAAGCATGATCGGGGAAGTGAATCAAGCGCTCACGGCGTGGACCGAGGGCGCGCCGCCGGCCGACGATATCACCCTGATCGTGGCGCGGTTGCTACCTTAAGATATGGCCGTCAGACTTGCGATTGCCGGGCTCGGTTTCATGGGGGCGACTCACGCCCGAGCTGCCATGTCGCTCAGCAATGTGAGGCTGGTAGCGGTCGTCAGCAATGACGAGAAGAAGCTGTCGGGGGATCTGCGCGACGTCGGCGGCAACCTGGGCATCAAAGGCGAACTGCTGGACTTCTCGCAGGTGAAAAAGTTCCGCAGCGTTGAGGCTATGCTGGCCGATCGGGACATCGACGCGGTAGATATTTGCTTGCCTACGGACCTGCATGCTCCCACAGCGATCGCGGCGTTACGCACCGGCAAACACGTGCTGGTGGAGAAGCCGATGGCCTTGACCGAAGACTCGGCCAACGAAGTGGTACGCGAAGCCGAACTGAGCGGGCGAATTCTGATGACCGGCCAGGTACTGCGGTTCTTGCCCGCCTACGCGGAAGCGGCGATGTTGGTGCGTAACGGTGAACTGGGGCCAATCCGGATGACATGGCTCAGGCGGAATTGCGCGAAGCCGTCGTGGGGCGGGTGGGTTACCAATCCGGCTCGCAGCGGAGGAGGAATTTTCGATCTGCTGATCCATGACGTCGATTATGCGATCTGGCTATTCGGCGAGCCGTCCTCCATCACGCCCGTGGGTTCAGGAGGGTTGATTACCGCGACGCTGCAATATCCGGCAAGCGGTCCGGTGATCATCGAAGGGGGCTGGCATGCGCAAGGTCCTTATCCCTTCTCGATGGCGTTCACGATTGCGGGAGACAAAGGTACGCTGGAATTCAGTTCCGCCGGATGCCCTTTGACTTTGTGGCGCGCGGGGAGCGATTCTTCAGAGATTATCCAGTTGCCTGAGGTTGACGGGTTCGAGCAAGAGTTGGGGTATTTCGCCGAGTGTGTGGAAGCGGGCCGGCAGCCCGAGAGATGTTCGCCGCGGGAGTCAGCGCTGGCGGTGAAGGTGGCGGCATGTTTGCGGACGTAAGGCACAGACTGAAGTGTTTGCTACGGCTGAGGGGCTGAAGCCCGTCACATGTGGGGATGAAGGATTTGCGGCAAAGAGTTACGGAAAAGCAGGTGGTGGAGGTGAGAAAGGGTGACTGAAATGTCAGGCTTGAAACCATGGGAGATCGGCGTGATGTTCTGGGCCGGAGAGCGGCCGGCCGAGATCCTCACGACACTGCGCGATCTGGGATTTCGCTGCGGGCAGATGGGAGTTCCCGGCAGGCTGGCACTCGATTCCCGTCTGACGCAGGAGTGGAAGAAGGCGCTCGAGCAGGCGCATTTCACGGTCAGTACGGTTTTCGCGGCGTTTGAAGGCGAGAGCTACGCGGATATACCAACAGTTCAGAACACGGTCGGCTTCATTCCGCAAGTTACCCGAGAGGTTCGCGAGAGGCGCATGCTGGAGGTCAGCGATTTCGCGGCCCATTTGAGCGTGCCCGGCATCGCGACGCATGTCGGTTTCATTCCGGAAGACACGAGCCACGTGGATTACTTCGCCGTACGCGAGATGGTGCGACGGGTATGCGATCACGCGGTATCTCACCAGCAGACGTTCGCGCTGGAGACCGGGCAGGAGCGAGCGCCGGTGCTGCTCGATTTCCTGCTCGACGTGAATCGCCGCAATCTGGGGATCAATTTCGATCCGGCCAACATGATTCTGTATGGGACAGGAGATCCTATCCAGGCTCTGGAAGTGGTGGGGCAGCACGTCGTGTCGGTGCACTGCAAAGACGGAGACTGGCCACCACCGGAGGTCCCCGGCGCATTGGGCAGCGAACGTCCCCTGGGACAAGGCTCAGTAAATTTTAAGGCGTTTTTGGCGGGACTGAAGAAGATCGGGTACAAGGGTCCACTGACGATTGAACGCGAAGCACACGACCCGGAAGAGCGTCTGCGAGACATCAAAACGGGCAAGGAGTTGCTCGAGGAATTGAAGGCGTCGTAGGTGGCACGTTATCGGCGCGCGGATTGCGGCGCCAACGTTGGTTTCCGGCCGGCGGCTTCTTCAATTTGGGCGGCATGCATATAGAAGCTGGGCTCGGGCGTGGACATTTTGAGCGCCTTCAGGCTGGCTGCGCGTGCTTCAACGAACCGGCCGAGTTTGAAAAGCACCCAGGAGTAAGCGTCCCATGTGTAGACATCGCCTCTCACTGGAATCTCCGCTTCAATCAACTCCAACGCGCGGTCCAGGCACCGGTTGTGATCGGCCAGAATGAGCGCCAGGATTCGATTGGTCTTCTCGTGTTTCGCCTGTCCTAATTGATCGATGGCATCGATCAGGCGCAGTTGAGCATCGGCTTTTTGCCGGTTGCCCTGCTTCAGATAAAGGTCTCCGAGCGCACTCGCGTATTCGATCAGGGGAACGATGGCTTGGGCGTGCTCATAATCGATGACCGCAGTGTTGGGGTGTCCCGTAGCTATCTCCACACGGCCGAGCCCCGCGTAGGCGCGGTGAAGGCCCGGGAACAATTCGAGCGCGGACCGGTAGGCTTGCCGGGCTTCCGCAAGCTTGCCGGTCTTGAAGTACATGTCGCCCATTTCGGCCTGGCACCATGCGGTGTTTTCAGCCGCCGCGCCCCCGGATTCGATGGCCTGCCGCATGAAAGCCAGCGCACCGCCGGCGTCACCGGTAACAAACCTGAAGAACGCCAGGCGGTTGTAGCTGGCCAGATTGGGACGGAGAGCAAACATCTTCGTATAGGCCTGCCCGGCGGCCTGGTATTCACCCAGTTCCATTAAGGCGTCGCCGAGATTGCCCCAGTTGCCGGGGTCTGAGGGAGCGTCCTGAGCCATGCTGCGCGCCCGCTCGGCCACGGCGAGAAAATCATGCCGCTGCAGATCGACTTCATTTCGCAGGCGGAGGGCGCTGAAACTGCCGCCGTCGGTCTCCATCAGATGGTCGACGAGAGTGGAGGCGCGCTCGAGGTACGCGCCGTCCGCCGTTTCGCGCAGCTTTTGCAGGTACGCAGAGATCAGCGCCGCCTGGACCTTGGGGTTGTTGGGGGAGGCAGTCAACTCAGCCTCTACTGCGCGAATGCGCTGATCCGTATTTCTGGCGGAAGAGGTAATCGCCAGAGTGCGCAGGTTGGGAGTGTTCACCCCGCGAGGCGACTCCTGCGCGTGAACCAGGCAGGCCATGAGCGAGAGAAGCGCGGACAGTTTCATTTTGTGGACTCCGCTGGCGCGGCGCATTCGCATGGCTGCATGCCGGTCAGCTCTTTCTCAAACCGTTGGACGGCAGCCTGATCTTGCCGGGCTTGCGCAATCCGCAGCGCGTGGCAGAAATAGCTTGCCTCGCGAACACCGGGAGCCAAGGCGCGTTCGATTTGAATTTGGGCTTCAGCGAATTTGCCGCTCCGGAATAGCGCCCAAGCGTAGGCATCGAGAGTTTCGGGATCGTGTCGCTTCGCTGCCTCCCTGGCGGCGAGTTCCAGCGCTTGCGAAGGAGCGTTCCGACGGTCGGCGTAATAAAAGATGAGATCGCGGTTGTCGTTGAGAGTACTCCCCATTTCGGCACGAGCCTTGGATTCAAACTCCCGAAAAACGGTCTCCGCTTCGGCAGCCTGACCGGTTCTATCGAGCATTACCGCAAGATCATAAAGAGCGCCTGCGAGAGGCGTGCTTTTCACTCGCTGGCGGTAGAGAGCGACCGCGTCATCGAATTTGCCTTCCGATGCGTTGAGGGCAGCCAAAGTAGCCAACGCAAGTTGGCTGCCTGGATGCAAAGTCAACGCCTTGGTGAGCAAGGCTCGCGACCGCTTTCCATTACCCATGGCCAGTTGGAGACGAGCGTTTCGAGTGAGGAGCCAGGCTTGTTCGTCAAGATCGTTGCGCGAAGTGCGCAAAAGCGCCTCGTCATAGAAGCGGCTGGCGCCTTCGTTGTCTCCCGAGAACTCGCGCAGCACGGCGGCTTTGGTGTACCCGAGAGTGCTGCCGCGGCGGAGATCGAGTATCCATTGCGCGTCCTTAACGGCCTCAATATACTCGCCAAGGCCGAGATTTGCGTCGGCGAGATAACCCCAGACGGCGATATCGTCCGGAACTTTGCGGTTCAATTCGCGGGCCTGGGCAAGGGCAGACGCGAAGTCGTGGCGTCCCAACAAGACCACGATGCGAAGCTTCATCGCCTCGTGATTGGTGGGTGCGAGTTTCAGAGCGGCATCGATGGCCGCCCCGGCCTGGTCGTACGCCTTGGCATCGCCTGAATCACGAGCTTGCCGGCAGAGCAGAGCAGCCCGATCGAGAGAGTCATTCTGCGCAACAGCGAGAGCGCAAAATGTAATGAAGCCCAGCAGGGCGCGGTTAAGAGTTCTCATGGGAGTGAGGGGCCCCAGGCGCCGGATGGCGCAAGAGGCCCCGCCAAGCTCAGTTAGTGGGACAAGCCGCGCCGGCACCCATGGTGCAGCCAGCCTCACCTGGATCGATATGGCGGCGATTGCGGCCGCTTTGCGCGAACGCCACGTAAGGGAAGGTTTCCTGATAGGGAACATCGTTGGTATTCACGCCGTCGCCGATGGCGAGGAACCTGGCAGCCGAGGAAAGGCGGCGCCCGTGGAGTCCTTGCAAGGCGCGGTGGCTCCGCAAAGGATGCCGGCGACGGCGCGAGCCGAAATGTCCGTTACGTCATCGGAAACGCGGCGGCCATTGGGGTAACCGGCGTTGTCGCCCGCAATAACACCGAGGCGCCTGCGGCTGGGCATGGGCGTGGGCGGAACTCCGGTGTTCAGACGCAGCAAGTCGGCGATCGGGCCGGCGGCGTGCCGGGCGCCGCGATGGGGGCAGCGTAAGTGACTAGAGGCAGCAGATCGATAGCGCGGAGGAGCGGGGATGTCGATGCCGTAAACTGCATTGAATACCCGCGCGAGAAGCGGATCGAGATCGAAGCTGGCGAACTGCGAGTCCTTTACCGGCTGGCTCATGCTCCAGAAATCCTTCGAAGCCGGTGCCGATGATCAGTTCGTTGATGAGCGGGTTGCCCATACGCTGGATCTGCGAAAAAGATCCGGACGGGCTGGCGGGCAGCGGAGCGCGAAGAACGGTGTCGCGAGGCCGGGAGGTAGTTCCCCAAGCGCCGATGGTGGCCGCGGGATTGGTCGATGGCACGATCGTCCCGGTGCTGGTCAGCATGGCGATGGGCACTTCGATGGCGATGGTGTTTACGTTGTAGCCGGACACGTAGTCGGGCGCGGTGTTGGTGTTGTCATTTGCATCCGCAGCGGCGGACAGCACTCCGCCACCGGCAGCCGGCCCGGAAGTTCAGGCTGTCGAACGCCGCGCCGAGGTCGATATAGAATGGATCGTCCACAGTGCCGGCGAACACCCGGATTCCGTTGCCGAGGCTATAAATTCCCTGGGCCGCCAGAGCAGGATAGTTCGGCATCGTACGAGGTCCGACGTTGGTGGGAACGGCGATCAGTGAACCGCCCATGGAGTTCGTCAGCGGAGTGCTGACGCCGTTCTTTACCATGGTCACGGTGTACGTCTGCCTAAGGCTCAGACCCGCCGCGCCAGGACCCGTGAGTGCAGTGATGGCCGGAGGAATGATGGGCGTTCCAGGCGCAACCGGCGCAGGGGAATTGGCCGGCGCGTTGATTCCGCTGCCTGCGCCGACAAAGCCGGTGAAGACTCCAGGAGCCAGAATATTGGTATTGAATTGAATCTGAAAAGAAACGCTCGGCATTCGCGTCGTTGTTGTTATCGATGTTGATTGCGTACTGAATGTTGTCGTCGAACGGGAAATAGTTGGGGCCGTTTCCCGGCTCCAGCAACGGATCGACATTCAGAATGAAAGTAACCTTAGTCGGATCGTCATAGCTGACGAAGGCGAAGAAATCGGTGATGTCGGCTTTCTGGTCCAGCGCGGTGATGGGAGCTTCCCGATGGCTGGCCGCGAACCCGGCTGGCGGCAGAGCCATTGAAGTCGCTAAAAAAAGACACACGTAGGGCTTCATTTTATGCATGCGGTTTTCTCCTGTCCTATGCTTTGCGGTTGACCAAACGAAACTTGCCGCCACCTATGAGCGCAAGTCCCAGAAATGTAAGTAAGAACCCTGCCGGTTCCGGCGTGGCAGCGGACGCTGTAAACTGATCCTCGACGGTACCGCCTGAGGCAGAACCTGTCCCGCCACTATCGATTGTCAAATCCTCGGTGATGCTTACTTTCTGCGGGCCGGCGAGGCTGATGGAATCCGAGTTTTGGATGCCGTCAATTGACAGAAGAGTTCCCGTCGCCGGAGTGGTGCAGCCCGCAACGCCGGTCGAATTAAACGTTCCACCCGCGCAATAGTTCTGAACGTCAGTTACTCCGCCGTTCCCTGTTTCCGAACTTCCGGACAAGGTACTCATATCCTTTGAGTAAACCGCGCCGGAAATGATGTAAGTAAAGATCTCCTCATCGAGCGAGCCCGAATTGGCGGTGGTACTGACGGTGAACGTGAGGCTGGGATTAGCGGTGCTCCCTCCCGGCATGATGTTCACTAAGGTTGGGCTAATTTCGGTTGCGCCCGTACTCCCGCTCACGTTCATAAATGACGCCACGATGTTCGAGCTGATCGAACATCCGCCGGCGCCCAAAGCCTCATACGCGGCCAGAGTTCCGTTCATACATAAAGGGGTAGCGGATGCCGCTTCGACAAAAACAAAAACTGCTGCGAACAACCAGATGTGCTTCAATCGTGTTCCTCCTAGCGTGTTCTATCTGAATCCGTGCAAGGGATACGGCGGCTACCAGAGGATGGATTGAGGCGTTACGATTATTCGTGTGTTTCTGTTGGTTGTTTGTATCTTTCGGTTCTTTGTCCAGGAGGGTTGAGACAAAATGGACTCTACTCTGCGCGGAGGGCCTACCCGGCCATGTGAGTGGCTTCTGTCATCGTTTCGACAAATTCACCGGATTCGACAACGTCGCGGACCGCTGTCAGAAAGGTGGCTGCTTCCATGCCATTCCATTGCGCGTGGTCTATTGTACAGGAGAGGGTAACCATGGGACGGACCACCGGGTGTCCGTTCACCGCGACAACTTTATCCCGGACGCGACCGACTCCCAAGGCAGCAACGGTATTGAAGAGGAACGGCGCAAACAGGTCGACTTGAGGCAGGCATGAAACCTGAAAGGTTCCGCTGACCTTGCGGCGGTACCATGGGCGGTGCAACAAAAAGCTCATGAGCGCCCGGCGCCACGCCGCGAACGGAACCAGCCAGCCAAAGCGCCGCAATCCTTTCACCAGGTTTTGGGTTTCCTGCACGGCGGACGGAGTGCGGCTGATAATTTCGGCGGCAATGGCCGGTAGATCTTTGTTCGCCGCGTCCTCGATTACGAGAACCGGGGTGACACTCGAATCGCCGGCAACAGAAAGGCAGATGTCGACAGTCGACGGGCGGAGGCGCGAATTTCCGGCTACCAAGTGATGCAGTTCCGGATGTCTGGCCAACACCATCGCGGTTGCGCGGACAAAGATGTGCGTCCACGTAACGGGCGCGCCTTCCGACTTAAGGCGTTTCAGAATGGCCGTGCCAGCCCTGGCGTCGACTTCGATCGCTACTAAGCTACCCGCATGTCCGCACTCTTCCAGACCATCTCTCAGCCAGCGCTCTGCGTAATCGAGTGAGGTGAGATTAGTGTGTAGCAAACCATACACAATTATATAGTGGGGGGAACTTGCATTTAAAGTACTCTTTAGGTATATAGCTAGTACTATTTAATGCCTAATCTTGGAATTGTTTGCCCGCCCATTCCTGGTCATCTTCATCCGCTGGCTGTCTTAGGCCGCGTGCTGCAGAGCCGCGGTCATCGCGTGATGGTACTGGGCGTTCCCAGTTTACGGTCCCGCGTAGAGAGAGAAGGCTTGGAGTTCCGGGGTCTAGGGCCCGATTCGGATGATCTTGCCGCCATGATCGATCGTCTCGGGAGAATGGAAGGGCTAGGCTCGCTGCGTTTTGCCGTGCAAGGCGCGTGCCGGCTCGCCAACCTCATCTGCACCTACGCGCCAGAGGCCGTTCGCGCCGAGGGGATCGATTTGCTGCTTGTGGATCAGAATGAGCCGGCGGGCGGGTCTGTAGCAGAGCATCTGGGAGTTCCTTTTTTAAGCGTTTGTCCGAGCCTGCCTTTGAATCGCGAACCTGGGATCCCACCGCCGTTTGTGCCGTGGGGCTATGCCGCGGGCTGGTTGGGGCGCTTTCGCAACCGGCTGGGCAATGCGGCGTCGGACCGGTTGATTGCGCCGATCCAGAAAGTCCTGAACGGATTTCGGTCCGGATGGGGATTGCCTATCCTGCGGAGTCCGGATGACTCGTTTTCAAAATTGGGGCAATTATGCCAAATGCCTCGCGAATTCGATTTTCCGCGAGAACATTTACCGGCCAATTTTCATTATTTAGGCCCATTTATCGGTTCTTTGGTTAGTGAAATTCCGTTTCCTTTCGAGCGGCTGGGTGCTCGACCGCTGGTGTATGCTTCTCTAGGGACTTTGCAGTCGGGCGCGGGAAATTATTTCCAACGCTTCGCGGAAGCTTGTACGCCGCTCGACGTGCAACTGGTGATGGCTACCGCTGACGCGGAGGCAAGCGAGGGGAAGTATCCGGGCGATCCCATCGTGGTCAGCTACGTACCTCAGATGGAGTTACTTCGCAGAGCGAGCCTTACCATCACTCACGGAGGCTTGAATACCGTGATGCAATCCCTGGCCTGCGGCGTCCCGATGATCGCGTTGCCGATGACGCACGATCAGCCGGCGATTGCGTCGCGCCTGGCCCGCACTGGCGCAGGTGTCGTGATCGCGCCGAAACAGGCGTCCGCGGAACGACTGCGCGCTTCAATTCAGGACGTCCTTGCGGATCCCCGGTACCGAGATGCGGCAGCGGGTCTACGAGACGCCATCGTGCGCGCGGGCGGAGTGGACCGCGCGGCTGATATTGTGGAGCAATGTCTGGAAGTGGGCGATGCATCTCGGAATCATTAGTCCGCCGGTAAGCGGCCACATCAACCCGTTCGCCGCGTTAGGACGCGAGTTGAGGCGGCGCGGCCATCGCGTGACGTGGTTTCATATGGAGGATCTCGCCGAGCGAATCGAGAGCGAAGATCTGGAATTTTATGCGATCGGCCAGAAGGACCATCCGCGCGGCTCGCTTCCTGAATCCTTGGCCCAGCTGGGACGATTGCAAGGCTGGCCGGCACTGCGTTTCACGATTCAAGCGATCCGCCAGACGACCGAGATGCTCTGCCGCGACCTACCGGAGGCAGTGCGACGTGCAGGCGTGGACGCGCTGCTGGTGGATCAGACCGAACCGGCGGGAGGCAGTGTCGCGGAACGCGCCGGGATGCCGTTCATTACGGTGTGCAACGCCCTGGCGCTCAATCGCGACCCGTACGTGCCGCCGCCGTTCACGCCGTGGTGCTACCAGCGGTCCTGGTTGGCTCGCGTGCGAAATTCGGCTGGATATGCGGTGTCGGACCGGCTGATGTCGCCGGTTACGCGCGTACTGGCCGATTATCGACGGCAATGGAAGCTGCCGCCGCTGCGGTCGGCTGAAGACGCAGGGTCCAAGCTCAAACAGATCAGCCAGCAGCCCTCTGGATTCGATTTTCCCCGCGAGGAATTGCCTCGGCATTTTCACTATGCGGGGCCCTTACGCGATCCAGCACCGCGGCGCGATGGATTTCCGTGGGACCGGCTAGATGGACGGCCGCTGATTTATGCGTCCTTGGGCACGTTGCAGAATGGCAAAGAGGCCATGTTCCGATGCTTTTCAGAAGCCTGCGCGGGCTTGGACGTGCAACTGGTCGTGGCGCATGGCGGCGGGCTGGACGAACGCGCCATTGCCTCTCTGGCAGGAAATCCTATCGCGGTTCCGTACGCGCCGCAAGTTGAGGTTTTGAAGCGATGCTCCCTGACGCTCACTCACGCAGGGTTGAACACGATTTTGGATTCGCTGAGCCAGGGAGTGCCGGCGATCGCGGTGCCGATCACCTTCGAACAGCCGGCGATCGCGGCGAGGCTGCTGTGGGTCGGCGCCGGTTGCCGGATTCCATTGAAGAGGTTGGAGCCTGTGGGGTTGCGTAAGCGGATCTCCGAGGTCTTGAGCACGGGTGAATATAAGGCTGCGGCGATGCGGCTGGCGGGCTCGATTCGGGAGGCTGGGGGGGTTCGGAAGGCTGGGGAGCTGATTGGAGAGGCTCTCGCGGTAGGGAAATCAGTTGGCTTTAAAGTTGATGAATTGTGAGTAGATGGAAGCGAACTGCACCGGTACTCGGGAAAATCGACAACTGGCACTGCGTGCTTAAAAATCTTTGTTGACAATATGAAGGTTTCGGGGGCAGGCAGACACTTACCTCGACATGGGTACGGCCAACCAGCGCCACTCCTATGCCACCACCACGCTGGACTCGCCGCACGGCTACGGCAACGTGGTGTCCAGCCAGGTCTACGACTATGCGGCGAACGGCAGCTCCCCCGCTCTGCTGCGCACCACTGCCATGACGTACCTGAACGACAGTACGTCCTATCCGAACAGCAACGGCTCCCAATACGATGGTGCCTACATCCGCAACCGGGTACAGACCAAGACGGTCACGCCGGCCGGTGGGTCGCCTATCACGCTGGTGACCAACACCTACGACAACAATTATCTCGTGGTCGACGCACCCGGTATGTTGCAGCACGACTCGGCCATGGGTACAGGTTCCACTATCCGTGGCAACGTGACCCAGGCAACCACGACCACCGGCACTACCAAAAGCGGTTACGATATCGAGGGCAACGCGACCCAAGTAATCGATCCTCTCGGCAATGCCACCAATGCTACGGTCGACAGCAACGGCAATGTGCCGCAAACCGTCACGCCTAACGGCAATGGCAATCTCTCGACCAGCTTCAGCTTCAACAGCTTCCTGGCCCCGACTTTGGTGTCCCAGCCGTCCAACGGCACTTCCGCCAGCGCGGTTTATGACGCGTATGGTCGGCCGACAACGACCACTTCGCCGAACGGAGCGGTCACCCACTATTACTACTGCCCCGATTCTTGCAGCCCCGGTTTCAGCCTCCCGGCGACGCGTAACGGCCAGAACAATTCCACGATCACGGTCATCAACACCCATTGGTCACGCGACCAGTATGATGGTCTGGGCCGGGTCATTCGCTCCGATCGCGGAGATACCAACGGCAACGTCTATTCGAATGTCGACACGAACTACGATTCCTGCGCCTGCTCCCCTACTGGCAAGATGGTTGCTCAGTCGCAACCTTACGCGCCGGGCGCTTCCGTCTACTGGACCAGTTACACTTATGACGGCTTGGGGCGCACGATTCAAGTCACTGCGGCGGATAATGCCAGCCATACCAGCTACGCCTACTACGGCAGCACGACGGTGGTGACCGACCCGGCTGGCAATTGGAAGGCGATGACGACCGACGTCGACGGCAATTTGAAGTCGGTCATCGAGCCGGACCCTGCCTCGAATCCCTCCGCCGTTTCCAGCGCTCAAACCATCGACTGCATTTCGACGCAAGCTCCCTCCGGGATGATGGGGACATGTTACGTGTACGATATGTTGAAGAATCTGACTACCGTGACGATGCCGCGCAGTACCGGCACCCAGACCCGAACGTTTACTTATCAATCCGGGACCAACTGGCTGCTAACGGCCACCAATCCCGAGAACGGCACTGTGACCTACACGCGTGACGCGATGGGCCATGTGACGAAGCGGGTCGACGCTGAGAGTCAGACGACGAATTACACCTATGATACCTACAATCGGCTGGTGCAAGTCGCGCGCGTCAGCGACCCCTGCCAGGCGGAATATTACTACTACGATCAGGGCATCGATTCGACGTTTGATAGCGGCGCGTCGTGGGGCAAGCTGACTGCCGTGCTATTTGGTTACGGACCAGGCACCGCTTGTCCGGGAACTGGTCCCGACGGCACCGGCTGGAATGGCGCGACCTACGAGTATCAATACAATGCGGCGGGGCAGACGACCGGGAAGAGGATGGTGGTGAACCGGACCGGCTATGCCGGCGGATCGGTCACCCTCGATGCTTACTGGACGTACGATAATGAGGGCAGGATGATCACCGCGCAATACCCGGTGGTGTACGATCAAAACACGTCGAGTCAAACTTCCACCGCATACACCTACCATTACGACACGATGGGACGGCCGAGCAGCATGGTCCTCGGCATTGGCAGCCCGTATAACAACGCGGTGGCGAGTGGGGTGCAATATAACGCCAGCGACCAGGTGACGCAGACCTCTTATATTGAGTACGGCGGTCCCCCGGGTGTGAATTCTTTTTCCGAATCTCGAAACTATAACGCGATGAACCAGCTCACCTCGCTTGTGGACACCGAGTCTTCGTACCCGAACAGTATTTTCTCCGAGCAGTACATGTATTCCAGTGGCCAGAATAATGGCCAGATCTCGTCGGTCGTGGAGGGTACGGGAGAAACGGTCTCTTACCAGTATGACCGTTTGAAACGGTTGATCGCGGCGAACTCCACGGTCGGCTGGTCGCAGCAATATACCTACGACGGGTTCGGCAACATGACCTACAAGAGCGGCAATTTCAATGCGCAGGCGGACCCGGCGACGAACCGGTTGGTCGGGATAGGCACCTATGACGCCAACGGAAATCTTTACCAGGGAAACTGGACTTATGATGCGGAAAACCGGTTAATCGGCGTTGATGCGGGCGGCGGGGAGCGTTATATGTACGACCCGTCCAACAAAAGAATCTACAAGCAAAATAACAGCGCCATTCTGAGCGGCGGCGGAGAGACTTACTACTTCTACGGCCTTGACGGCAAGGTGATGGGCGAATATCAGATTTCGCCAGGAGGCCAGGATTATGAGATGACGATGAACCTGGTGACGGAGACGGCGTACTTCGGAGGGAAAAAGGTAGCTCCGTTGACACTGCGCGACCGATTAGGTTCGGTGCGGACCTTCGGCGGCGCGGCGAATCATCCTTATGGTGAGAATTATTCTCAGTACAACACCGACGGATTTGCTACTTATTACCAGGATTCGTCAACGGGGTTGAACTATGCTGATCAACGATACTATAACGCCACATTTGGAAGGTTTACAAGTCCTGACCCACTTGGGGCCGGAACGCTGCAGCATCCGAAGGGCTTTCGCGCTGTCCACCCGATGGATCCCACGAGTTGGAACCAGTATTATTATTCCAGCGGATCCGTCAACCTGAATGACCCAATGGGTTTAGCACCTCCGGATTGTGACGGTCTGGTAAGCAAAATGAAAAGGCTCGTCTACGGGAGAAAAGATGCGGCAGGGATACCCAAGGGCCTGATCATGCGGTACTATGAGCAGGAAAATGGAGCTCAGCCCCCAGGATCAGCTGGGTGGAATCAGCACAACACCGTAATTCAGCAAATGCAGCAAGGCCTGCTGAATACGATCAATACATTTAATAACGACGACTGCACTCCCCCGAGTGGCGGCCTTGGCCTATTCTACGATTGGGCTCATAAGGCTTTACCGACAGCCAAAGACTACAAGGGGCCGCCGACATCTTCATCGCAGAACATGGTCCAATGGCTCTTCGGCGTGACTAGCTCAGCTATCTTCTATCAGATGGCATCGGACCTGGAAGAGGTTTTCCAGGACATGACGCCAACAATCGAAGAGTTCGTTATGGGTATCGCCGACACGTCAATCACTTTCGGCGGCGAGGCCCCCTCGCCAGGAGGCGGGGGCGGCGGAGGCGATGATTCGGATGACTCGGACGATGACGGGATGGTGGACTCCAAGCTTGTGAGACCGGCGATCAGCCCCAAAATCAACCTAGGAATATACGATGAATCTCAGGGCATTGTGGCCTCAGGACAATATTACGGTGGACTGCCTGGTCGCGATCAGCATGGACGCCAGCGCACCATTTCTGGCGGACATGGGCCTCTTGCCGGGGGCAATGGAGCTTCTACGGTCCATACTTCGGGAGAAGATTAACCAGGAGCCTGAGGGCCTCGATTGGGGGGGCGACAAGCTCCCCTGGCTGGAAGGCCTGGACGGACTGATACGCGCAAGGGCCCCGGATTTTGTGAGTGAGCATTTCTGGACGTGGGTGCGGGACACGTTTACCTGGGTGCCAGCCGACAGGCCCAACTGGTCACTTTTTGCGGGTTTCTTTTTTCCGTGGTCGATCGGTATGCGTGCAGGGAAGGACAATGCGGGTTGTTTTACTGATGCCGGATGGGTCTACCGGACTTATTGCTCCTTTCTCCCTTTACGAGGTCTGAATCAGCGGATTCGGGACGCGAAGGCCAACCCACTTTCCGCGTGGGATGAAAGAATGTTTTTATTGCGTCGGTATTCATTTCGCGAGGAGGACTTGGAGGACGGCGAGTATAGAAACCCGCTTGGCATTGTGGAATCCACAGCAGAGATGAACTACTTTCAGCAGTTTTGGGAGTTTCTCTACCCCCGCTTGACAGATGATGAGCGAGGCCGCTTATACGACGCTACGCTGAGCTATTACCACCAGATGTCGTTCTTCACTGAGCTGGTTACTCCCGACAAGTTGACGAGAAACGTTCGGTGATCGCACAGCGTGGAGGATCGCCTCGGGGGAGCGCGCCCGTCACTGCATCGGCGCGCTCCACAATAAGCTACCGAGCAGTATCTCAGGAGCGGGAAGAGGACGATGCTACGCATCGGCTGAAGGGGTGACACGCCACCGCGCGGTCCTTGCTAGCCTGCATTTCTCACGATACTATTTGTGTGACAGGGCACGGCGCTGGCGTGGCCGGTTTTTTGGGGCCGGGGATGGTCGCGGAGCCGATACTGCGTAGATGGCTTGCTGCTTTAGGCGGGCAACAATGCCTTCAAATGGAGTCGCGAGACATTTTCGCTCACCTTGCATGCGGTTTTAGGCAACGCTCCGCAACGCCCCTGGCGTTGATTCGCGATTTAAAGTTCTACTTGAGCCGTCGATGGCTCTTTCAACAGCGCAGATTTGTCCACACTTGCTGATAGAGATTCTGGTAGGGATAACTCGATGCCATGGATATCCAGACTTTACGAACTGTTACTCTGATTTGCGATCCAATCTTCAGCAACTTGGTGCGGATCGTTGAAACTTGTGCCTCTGCCAACTCGGTCGCTTTCAGTCCCAGACGCCGTAGCCCGCTGATCAGTACGTAGGCTATAGTCGACAGATAGACGCGCATTTGATTGGCACGCATCGTTTCGGTGCTGACCCGGTCAGCAAACAAACTGAATTGCTCTTTAATGCGGTTCTCCATATCACCACGGCTTCGGCGCTCGCGAGAAGTTTCCTACCTCTGCTTTCCAAAACTGACCCAGGCATTTTGAATTAAGGCCAATGCGTTCGGCCTCATGGTGACCATGAAGCATCACCATGTCAGAGGCCCGGAAGAGACCGTGTTCGATCTGCCGCTGTTGGTTCCGACCCGACCCGCGAGTCGGTCATCGTCAACATGTCTGTGGGAAACCGGAATGCCAAACCGGGCGTAGGCGGAAAACTCAAGCCAATTGGCGTTGCCGGAACCCGGCTTACGCAGTCGCTTACCGGTTGGATCAACGCGCCACACGTTTACTGTCTCCGCCAGAACCCTTGCGATTTCCCCCGCCGATGAACAAACTTCCCTGGGACGTCGCGAAAGACCAGTTCGGCGCCCAAGGAGCTGATTTCATTGGAGTTATGGGAGCACTAATCATTCGCACCGCGAAAGACCAGTGCCGCTCGTATCTGCTTGACTCCACAGCACTTCCCAACACACTTCCCCTTTCCCAACGAAAGACCAGTGCCGATTCCGGCGATACTGAACCCCGAGCAGCGAACGATGCAACTGGAGTTTCACCAACTGGATCGGCGATGGGAATATCTGCGAGTCCGCGAACCGCACCGGCAGCGCCGGTTGCTGGCCTCGCTGGCTGACAGCGGCCAGCAAACTCCCATCATCGTGGTCGTTTCTCAAGACGACACCCAGCGTTACCTGGTGATCGACGGCTATAAACGCATCGCCGCGCTCGAACAACTCGGCCGGGATACGGTCGAAGCCATGGTCTGGGCGATGAGCGAAGCCGAAGCGCTGGTGCTTTCCCGATCGTTGCGTTTCAGTCCACCGGAAAGCGCGCTCGAACAAGGTTGGCTGCTGGTGGAAATGGAGCGACGTTTCGCTTGCTCGCTCGACGAACTCGCACGCCGCTTCGACCGTAGCGTGAGTTGGGTGTCACGGCGCCTGGCGCTGGTCGAACTGTTGCCGGAAATCATCCAGCAACAGGTGCGCGAAGGCAACCTCGGCGCGCAACTGGCGATGAAGTATCTGGTGCCGATGGCTCGGATCAACGTGGAAGACTGTGCACGCATGGCCGCCGCTTTTATCCAGCACCATTGCGACACACGGCAGGCGGCACAACTCTATGCCGCATGGCGGGACAACTCGCGCGTGATCCGGGAACGTATCCTCGCCGAGCCCGAACTGTTTTTGAAAACGCAACGGCAGACTTTGGCTGGAAAGCCTGCTGCGGTTGCCTTCACTCGCGAACTGGAGATGGCACTTGTCCTTGTGCAGCGAGCCAGCCGGGGACTCGCTGAAGCCCTGCCGGAGATGAACGTTCAGCAGCAGGAACAAGCGCAGCGACAACTGGAAAGCGTGCGCCGCGAACTCGACCGGATGGTGGAACGAATCGGAAAGGAACAGGAACCCCAACATGTTGAGCCAGGCACAACGCACCGCGATTCTGGAACTGGGCGAGAAGCGAGTGAGCACGCACGAGATTGCACGCGTGTTGCAACTGTCACGGCCGACCGTGCGCAAAGTGCTGCGTTCGAACTCCACCCAGGTTCCGGAGATCCAACGTGCGGAGAAAGCCGAGCCTTACCGGCAACAGATCCTCGCACTTTTGAGTTCCTGCAAGGGGAATCTCGTGCGAGTCCATGAAGAATTAGTCGCGGACGGCGCAACGCTTTCGTATCCGGCGTTGACTGCGTTTTGCCGCAAGCAAGGCATTGGTCAAACTCCAATCGTACCCACGGGTCAGTATCACTTCGAGCCCGGTGTGGAGATCCAACACGACACCTCGCCGCACCAGGTGGAGGTAGCCGGCAGGAAGTACAAGGCGCAGACCGCGTCGGCGGTGCTGTGTTACTCGCGCATGTTGTTCTTCCAGATCAACCCGACGTTTCAGCGTTTCGATTGCAAGGTGTTTCTCACCGATGCGTTGCGCTATATGGGCGGAGCCGTGGAACGTGTGATGATCGACAACACGCATGTGGTGGTGTTGCGCGGCACGGGCAAAGAAATGATCCCGGTGCCGGAAATGGAAGCCTTTGGAGAACGCTTCGGGTTTCGCTTCGTAGCGCATGAGCGCGGCGACGCGAATCGTTCCGCCCGCGTCGAACGACCTTTTTGGTTCATTGAAACCAACTTCCTGGCCGGTCGCACTTTCGCCAGTTGGGAGGATCTGAACCACCAGGCGCGCCAATGGTGCGACAAGGTCAACTCGACTTACAAGAAACACCTTCGCGCCATCCCGCGTGAGTTGTTCGCAATCGAGCGCATGCGGCTCAAACCCTTGCCAGCGTGGATTCCCGAAGTGTACCGTTTGCTTCAGCGCACAGTGGATGGTGAGGGCTACGTTGCAGTGAACTCGCTGCGTTACTCGGTGCCATTTGCCTGGATCGGACGCCGGGTGGAGGTCCGCGAAACCCGAGACAAGGTCGAGATCGAACTCGATGCGCGACACCTGATTACTCATGTCCGCGCCGTCAGTCCATTACATCAGCGCATCACGCTTGCCGAACATCGGCCGCCACGCGGGGAAGGCATCAAACGCAGTGATCCGCATCCGGAAGAAATAGCCATTTTACAGGCAGCGCCGGAACTCGATGGGTATGTGCTGGCACTCAAGCAAAAGGGCCACAAAGTAGTGGGACGTGCCCTGCGGCAACTGCTGCGCCTGTTGCGGGAATATCCGCGAGACCCGTTTCTGGCAGCGGTCCGGGAGGCTGCCCAATACGGTCTTTATGATCTCGACCGGCTGGAGCGAATGATTCTGCGCCGCGTGGCGAGCGACTACTTTCTATTACTGAATACGGACACCGATCCTCATGACTGAAGAACTGGAACAACTCTTAAAGAATCTCAAACTGCGGCGCATGCTCAAGGTGTATGACGAGCAACTGCGCGCGGCGGAAACAGCCGACGTATCTTACTCGGAGTTCGTCGCAGGTTTGATGCGCACGCAATGGCATGACCGGCAGGAGAGCGCACTGGAGTGGCGCATCGTCAGAGCCAACCTGCCTGAACGGTTGTCACTGGAAACGTTTCCCTATGCGCGCCAACCCGGCGTCAACCGCAAGCAGATCCGCGCCTTCGCCGAACTCGACTTTGTTGCCAAGCATGAGAACTTGGTTTTTGTAGGTCCGACTGGCGTAGGTAAGACAGGACTTGCCTGCGGGCTTTTGTTGAAGGCTTTGCAGAATGGTCATCGTTGCCAGTTCGTTCGCGCGCAGGATCTGTTCGACGAAATGTATGCGTCGTTGGCAGATCGCTCCACGCGCAAGTTACTGAATCGCCTGTCCCGTCTGGACGTCCTTCTGATCGATGAATTCGGATACCTGAATCTCAAACCGGAACAATCGAACACCTTTTTCAAGCTGATGGAGGAACGCTATCACCGGCACTCGACGATTATTACAACGAACCTGGTGTATGACGAGTGGCACAACTTTCTCGGCAACAAACCGATGGTGGAGGCCTTACTGAGCCGGGTGCGGCACTACTGCCACACGGTGAATATCGATGGTCCGTCACTGCGTGAACCGCAAGGCTGAGGCGGGCGGTGGAAGACCATCAGATTAGCCTCGCGGAATATGTGCAAAAGATTCTCGCCGCCTACCGCCAGACGCCGGGAACGGCGGGGATCATCCGCCGTCCGGACCGTATGCTGGCTGCTCAGTTTTACCACCGGCGTGTGCCGCTTGCCGCGGTTGAAAACGCTTTGATCCTCGCTGCCGTGCGTAGGCTCTTCCGGCCTGCCGATGCTCTGCCGCTCAATACGATTCGATCACTGGCTTACTTCTCGCCGGTGATTGAAGAAGTGCTTGAACTCCGCGTCAGTCCGGACTACTTCCACCACCTGCGCCACAAACTCCAACGCCTCTATCCCGCCCCAAACTCCCGCTGATCCTCGTCTAGTCAATCCAACGTGTTTTCGCCTGACCTATTTCAGGATGAAATAGGGTCCCGATACCACTGCGGCACGCCTACGGCGTGGATGACGTCCACCCAAACCGCCCGCCTACGGCGGGGATGATAATGCTTGACCCTCCACTTTCCCAATCTTGTTCCTTCGGTGGGTCACTTCATACAAGATTTACTGGGAAACTTCTCCCAAGCACCGAAGCGGCGACATCGCCGGACGTCCGGCGAGTCCTCAAGGCGAGGGTTTCAGGTGGGCAAATCGGAAGCTAAAGCAGAACCCTTCTCGTTACTGCGATTAATGCGTTAAGAGGGGCAAAAGCAAAATACGCTGAAACGGCACGGTTTTCTATGTTCAGTATTTACCGCCATGGACGCATATGTTCTTTATTTACAATCCACGACTAGTTTCCCAAGCTGGACACGCGGGTTCGAGTCCCGTCTCCCGCTCCATAGAATCAATAAGTTAGACGCTTTTGGCACTTTCGCTATAGGCGTTATTGCATTAACGCCTCGATGTAACTTATTGAATCTAAACAATTGACGTCCAGCTAATGACGCTGGCTTTCTCTTGGAAGTGAGGGCTGAGAATGGGTGTGTCGGGCAAGATGTCTCCATCCACGTCACGATACCGCTTTATGCGATACTGGCGGCATCATGAAGCGACATCCAGTGATCGCCTTCATTGTGGCCTCGCCGTTCGAAATCCTTGATCTCACGGGCCCGGCGTCTGTTTTCGAGCGTTCAATAGCAAACGGTGAACGTTATTATTCAATTCAAATCTTGTCCACTCAAACGGGCGACACCGTCACGACTGCCGGTGGGATGACCATCGGCAACACCTGCAAATATTCTGACTATGTGGGACCGATCGACACGCTCATTGCGATTGGGGGCGACGGGGCGGTCGCTCCGCAGTCATCGGAGTTGCCGAAATGGTTGCGAGAGCGCGCTCCATATATTCGGCGTATCGCAAGCATATGTACCGGTGCATTTCTCCTTGCCGAAGCAGGGCTACTCGACGGGCGCCGGGTTGCTACACATTGGCAGTGGTGCGACCTTCTCCAGAGCCGCTATAAGCGGCTCAACGTGGAACGTGATCCCATCTTCATCAAAGAGGACAAGTTCTACACTACTGCGGGCGTGACCGCAGGTATTGATTTATCACTGGCCCTTGTCGAAGAAGACCTTGGGCACGCAGTTGCTGCTTCGATTGCGCGGACATTGGTGCTCTTTCTTCGACGCCCTGGGGGGCAATCCCAATACAGTACCGTGTTGGCGCAGCAAGAGGGCATAGAAAACGCGCGCATGCGCGACCTTCCCGTCTGGGTCAAAGCACACCTGAGTCGAAAATTGGACGTAGTAGACCTTGCGAACGCCGCAGCGATGAGCCCGCGGACATTCATGCGTCAATTCAAAGCTCAGTTCGACACAACTCCCGCGCGATGGGTGCAATCCCTTCGCGTAGAAGCCGCGATGCAATACCTCGAAGACCGCAATACCCCGTTAAGCAAGGTCGCTCGTTCCGCGGGGTTTCGTGATGAACAGGCGCTACGTCGAGCACTTCTGCAACAGATAGGCGTGACGCCGAAGCAATACCGGGAACGATTCGGCGAGTTGGACGGTGATCGCATAGACTTCCAGGTCACGGCGTACGAAAGCGAATCTATAATTTAGCCGGGGTGGATTACGTGTAAATTGGTCGATCAGGGAAGCCGCTTGGCTTGCTCAACAACCGAGATTGAGTGAACTTCACCTGCTTCAATAAACTCGATCTGCTCGCAGACCTCGACGAGTGCTCGATTCGGAGCACTGACTAGTTCGCGACGGAGCAGCGGTCCGCGCCTTTCAGCGTCCATTTGTGGATAATAGGGGACTCATGGGCCGCCATCATCCCGTGATCGCTTTCCTTGTTCCGTCTCCGTTCGAAATCCTCGACCTGACGGGTCCCGTCTCGGTTTTCGAACGTGCAACACGCGATGGAGAACGCCATTACGCGATCCAAATCTTGTCCACCCGATCAGACGGCGCTGTCAAGACTGAGGGCGGAATGGCCATCGGTAACACTTGCAAATACTCCGACTATGCTGGGCCGATCGATACGCTCATTGCAAGTGGGGGAGTAGGGGCCGTGGCCCAACAGCCCC
>CAVZRE010000016.1:0-78091 GCA_963777595.1 Terriglobia bacterium | reverse complement strand
CGGACACTTCTACATCGCAGCGACAGGCGAGGCACGTGACTCACCACTGTTGTAAGTTCTCTGATAGACTGCTTGCTAGGACTAGTGAGGCTGTCGTAATAGCTCCTCATTCTGTTGGCAGCGATGCGCCCGTAGCTCAGCTGGATAGAGCGTTTGCCTCCGGAGCAAAAGGTCAGTGGTTCGAATCCACTCGGGCGTACCATATTTATCAATCACTTACCGACGTTTGACCGAAAAACCGCCCACCTAGTTACCCACTCAAATCGCGGGCTCTCGAAGGTGTGTATAGTGCGGTCATGGCAGGCAGCACAACCCCTGCTTTCGATCCAGGCTTCCCCTCCGATACGACTGCGAGCCCGCTAGGTAGACCCATCGATTTCGATGTAAGAGGTTTAGGTCGCCGTCTACCGCGAACGGAAGCTCCGGAAGGTTGGATCAAGCAAATGGAACGCCGCCGCGAAGGAAAAGTATGGGTTGGGTTTTTCCATCTTTGGACCACTGACGCGGATGGCGTGCGCGTTCGCCAGAAAAAAGAGAAAACGCTCGGACCGGCGTCGATACCAAAACACGAGGCGCAGCAGAAACTGGCCGACTACATTAGCGAATACACCGGAAGGCTTAACAGGCAGGGAAATTCGATATCGAACTTCAGTGAACTGTGGACGGCATTCTGCGCCGTGAAGTCCGGCCAGTGGGCACCAAGGACGAGGGAGATACTTCAGTGTCTTTTTTGCAAAGCAGGTCATCCCGATCATTGGAGAGCAGTCACCGCGTGAGATCACGCTGACTTCGTTGCAATTGCTTCTGAACAGAATGGCGGAAGACGGCTATCGCAAATCCGCTGTCGGTAAAATCCGAACATACCTTCGGGCTGGCTTCGAGTACGCCGCTAATGAGGATGTGATCCAGAAGAGTCCCGCAAAGAAACTCGCCATGCCGAATATCAGAAAGAAATCCTGCGAACGCTTCTTGAGTATAGATGAGCTTCGCGCTCTCCTGGCTCAATCATCGCCTCGTGAACATCTTGTCTTGCGGATGCTCGCTACGCCAAAGTTGTCCCCGAGAGCTTGCGTTCTCCCGTCGCTGCCTTGGATGCCCAGATCACCGGTCCTCCGCTGGCTTCGAAATAACCCCGCCTCGAAATCATTGAACGGGTCTTTCCTTCGTAATGCCGTCGTCGCCAACTTCACGGAAGCTGCCCAGGAACGGAACATCGAAGTCGCAGTCCTCGTGCGATCGCAAATTGTAGCCGAACGCCTCACCGCCTTCTTCGCCGCGCAATTTCCGCCGGTGCAGTAAGGCGGGCATTGTGAAGTGGGGAATATCAACCCAGGACTCCCGTCGAATGCCGGCACTCACGAGACCCACTTTCTGCGGGCGGCAAACCCGAAAACAAATCCGACGGCGGCAGCCCCCGAAAGGAAGATTGCCGGATGACGACCAACCACTTTCGCCAAACTGACGAATACGTCGCCAGGATCGTAGTTTCGGACGAATGCGGCCGTTGAATCCAGTTTGGTCGCTGTGCTCTCTGCCAGTTCGTCAATTGCCTCGGCTGTGTCCCGCACAGTCGAAGCTGACCCATTGAGCGCGTCTGCCGTTCCACGCCGGGCTTCGTGCACCTTCTTGCCTGCCGTCCGGCACAAAGCGCCCACCTGTCCCAAGGTTTCAGATACTGTCTCGCTGATATTCGATGCCGTTTCAATCATGTGTTCCTAGCCTCCTCGGCCGTTAAATGCTCTTACTAAAGAGCACGGGTCTCACCACTACTCCGACAGCGACGTGGCCAGCTGTCATGGAACGAAAAGCGGTGCCGGGCAGGGCGTTGTTGTTACAGCGCCTCACCCGGCGCAATATGGGCTTGTGCCCCACGTTCGACGGTCCGTGGTCATGTGACCAAGTGCGGTCACTCGGGTTAGACAGGTACGCTCGCCAAGCTAGGGGGTAATCCTGCGTACCAATCGAAGCGAGATGGTTTGTGGCGAGACCCGTTCCAAGGTGACGCCCGGCGGCAGTTTCAAATCGTCTGCAGCTAGCCGGACCGTATGCCATCCCGCATTCAGTTTGCCGACGTCCAAATGAGCCGTCAAGCTCGGCATCACCGAGTCCATCAGCCAGGAGTTTCCACGCAGTTGGATACTTACACTGCTCACGTTCTGACTCGATATATAGAGGCCAGAAGGGACGTTTGAAAACTCCACGGGAGCGGTTACGTCCTTAACCATTGCCCCTCCTCCAAAAAACGAGATTCCCCAAATTAGACTCGCCAACGCGACCGCCGAAAGTCGATATCGCATGTTCGCAAATAGGAACATCCCTATCTTGTGCGGCAACGACTTGGGCCGCTCAGGATGAAGATTGTAGAGCGTTTGCCGTAGCGCGGCCTCGTCCGGCATCGTATGGACATCCCGCCGATCGATCACCACGACTTCTCCGCGCTCCTCCGAGGCCACCAACACTAGCGCATCGGAACTCTCGGCTAATCCCAGCGCCGCGCGATGCCTGGTTCCAAACTGAGCGGGTATGTCATCGCGCCCGGTCAATGGCAGAACTACGTGAGCATATGCTATCCGCTCGCCGATTATGATCGCAGCGCCATCATGAATGGGGGAGTCCTTCCGAAAGATAGCTTCCAGCAACCCCGTCGAAACTTCGGCGTCGATCCTGGTGCCGCTCGATACCAGGCCGGCAATCGGATCTTTTCGCGTTAGCACGATCAACGCCCCAATCTTGGTGTGAGCCATGGCAAACATGGCTGCTGCGATGGCATCGTAAGTCCGGTGCGAGGCGGCGGGCGTGTGAAACCTCAAATGGACGAGACTGTCCCATCGCAGGATGGAATGCTGCAACTCGGCTTGGAAAAGGAGTATTAGGAGACCAATAACCGCAAGACTGGCTCCCTCCAATACCCAACTGGAGATCGTCAGGTCGAAATGGCCAGCCCATAAAGCTGCGGCGTGGAAGCCAACGATCATCACTGCGAAGCGAAGTGCGCGGGTCTGCTTGGCCCACAGCAGAACCAGGTAAAAGGCTATGCTTAGGACGACGAAGTCTACGACATTTTGCCAACGAAGGGCATGTACGGGCAGCATGAACTAGATTTCTGATTGCACGCCCGACTCCATCGCGTCTGACGCATGTCCCGAACTTGGAAGTCGGCGGAAGCGTCAGCGAGAAGGGCGTTCGATTCAAACGGCGGCAGACGTGCCTTAGTTGCGGTGAGCCCTGAGAAACGGGAAGAGTGCCTGTCGTGTGGCCGGCGCTAACGAGTTTGTTGGGAGCAACCCACACCAGAATCTTCGCGCGTGCTGGTACTGCCTGGCGGCCTGGCCACGATCAACTCTGGACGTTGGATTGCACAGAACTAGCCGAATCGCAGAAGTAGTCTTTCAACTTGCCCTCTGCTGCAACCGGAAACGGCGAGAAGAGTGGGCGGTAACAACAACGCGCTTGCGGGAGCCGGTGTTTGTGTTTTTATTGCCGCTGATTTAGCTTCCGTTGTCAGTCGCAGCAGAGGTTCTTTACGGGAAGTTTGAGTTTTGGACCGTCCCGTGCCTAGAGGAATGCGCAACCAAAGGCACGAAAGAGGAGCAGTCATGCAAATAGCAACTACCGGAGCGAGCAAGATTCAAGAAGTCTTAAAACGCAAAGAGGCCGAACTGGCGCAAGTTTTGCGAGAGCGAGGCGGCATAGCCATCGAGCGGAGCGCGGACCCGATGGACGAGATTCAGTATGCGTCGGAACGAGATCTCGCGATTGGAAATGTAGATCGCGAATCCACTTTGCTGCGAAACGTAAAAGGCGCATTGGCGCGAATACATGACGGCAGTTTTGGAACCTGCATTGACTGTGAATCGGAGATCAGCGAAAAGCGCCTCAAGGCTGTGCCATGGGCGCCGCGTTGTATTCAGTGCCAGCAGGCTGCGGACTGGGATGGGGTCGAGCTGCTCGGTCAGGCTGCATGACGAATAAACCTTTGATGGCGGGCAACTGGAAGATGTATAAGACGCCCACCGAAACGCAACACTTCTTCGAGAAGTTCAATGCTTTGGTAGCGGCCGTGCGCCATTGCGAGATTCTAATTTGCCCGCCTGCGCTGGACCTGACGACGGCCGTCGCAGCCACGATTCAGACCAATGTCGCGATTGGGGCGCAGAATCTGTACCCGGGGAAGGAAGGCGCGTTCACCGGGGAAATATCAGGGTGCATGATCAAGTCCGCCGGTTGCACTCATGTACTGATCGGACATAGCGAGCGACGGAGGTATTTCCATGAAACCGACGCGAACGTCTTCGAGAAGACCGTAGCTGCACTGGAAGCCGGCCTGACGCCGGTAGTATGTGTCGGCGAGGTATTGGAGGAGCGCGAGGGCGGAAAGACGGAAGAAGTACTGGTTCGCCAGTTCCGAGGCGGTCTGGGTGAATTAACGGCCGATCAGTTTGCGGAGTTGGTAGTCGCCTACGAACCGATCTGGGCGATCGGGACCGGAAAGACGGCAACACCAAAGATCGCAGCGGACGCGCATGCGACGATTCGCAAGGAAGCTGCAAAGGTGTTTGGAGAAGCGGCCGCGAAGTCGCTGCGGATTCTGTATGGCGGCAGCGTGAAACCGGACAACGTGGGCATACTAATGGCCCAGGAAGAAATCAATGGAGTTCTGGTTGGCGGGGCGAGCCTGGATCCCATATCATTTGCGAAAATCGTGAACTATCGCAATTCAGACCGCTTCCTTGAAACGCAACCTCACCAATTGATACATAGCCGATGAGAGTTCTGCCGTCAGGAGTCCGCAGTCGCGGCTGTTTCGAGGGGTCGCGCAGCCGAATCTCCTGCGGTTGAATCGAGGGTCGCGCGGACTTTCTGGGCGAGCGCGGCGGGCAGAAAAGGCTTTTGCAAAAACGCGGTACCTTTTTGAATGCCCTCCTTCAAGACGACATCCTCGGTGTGTCCCGACATGAACATGACCTTCAGTCCTGGCCGGAACTTTAGCGCGCCTTCGGCGAGTTCGCGCCCGTTAACTTCCGGCATCACCACGTCGCAAACCAGCAGGTCGATCGCGCCTTCGTGGGTGTTGCAAAGGTCTAGCCCCTCCCGTCCGTTGGAGCCTTCGATAACCTTGTAGCCGCAAGCCGTCAGGATTTGACGCGTGAGCACGCGGACGATCTCTTCGTCTTCTACCAGCAGAATGACTTCCGAGCCTTTGGGCATCATGGCTATGCCGCCGATCGGGGGCGCCACCGTGTCCGCCGGTTCGGCTACTGCGGGTAAGTAAATCTTAAAAACCGTTCCCGCGCCCGATAAGGATTCACAACGGATGACGCCGCCCGATTGCTCCACAATTCCCAGAACGGTGGCGAGACCAAGGCCAGTTCCTTTGCCGACCGTCTTGGTGGTGTAAAACGGCTCGAAAATATGAGCCTGGACTTCAGCATCTATTCCCAGCCCCGTGTCGTGAACGGCCAGCATCGCGTAACGGCCAGGGGCAAGATCCCCAATTGGGGTATCATTTGTCGCCTGAGTCACGTTCGCGGTTGCAATCGTCAGCGTTCCGGCTTCGGGCATTGCGTCGCGCGCATTCAGCGAGAGGTTCAGAAGCGCACGGCCAATCTCACCCGCGTCGGCACGTACTCGCCACAGCGCGGGATCACAATTAATAGCCACCTCGATCCGCTCACCCACCAGGCGGCGGAGCATTTTGTCTAAGTCCGCCACGATCGTGTTCAGGTCGAGCACCTTCGGTTGCAGTACCTGCCGCCGGCTATAGGCCAGCAGTTGTTTGGTGAGCGAGGTCGCTCTCTCTCCGGCCCTTCTGATCTCTCCCACCTGCTGCAATGCCGGCTCGTTACCGGCGAGCGTTTCTACCAGAAGACCGCTGTAGCCGAGGATAGCGGTGAGCAGGTTATTGAAGTCGTGAGCGATACCGCCGGCGAGTCTGCCGACGGCCTCCATTTTCTGCGCCTGTCGAAGATGATCTTCGCTTTTGCGCAGGGCCTGCTGCGCCAGTTTGCGTTCTGTAATATCGTCAACCGCCAGAAGAATCATTTTCAAATGGTTGAGATGGCAGCCTCCGAGGACCAGGCTCTTACGTCCTAACCCCAAGAAATCCTGTTGGACCTCGAAGTCTGGGAACGAGTTGCCACCACGAAGTAGACCTTCCAGTGAATCTCGCAGGCCAGGAAGTTTCCAGCTACCATGCGACAAGGAAAAGATGATCTGTCCCTCAGCTTCCAACGGCGAGATTTGAAACGCGCGGTAAAAGGACTTGTTGGCCATTTTGACACGCAAATCCATATCGAGCACCAGCAAGGGTTGGCGGATAGTTTCCACGATCGACATGGCGAAGTCGCGGGCTTGCGCGAGCGCCGCGTTCTTGGCCTGCAATTCATCATTGAGCGTGATCAGTTCTTCGTTAGTGGACTGGAGTTCTTCTTTAGCGGTCTCTAACTCCTCATTGAGGCTCTGCAGTTCCTCGTTAGCTGAGAGCGCCTCTTCCGTAGCGTTTTGGCTTTCCTCGCAGGATGTTTGATGGGCTTCCATGGAGGAGAGGAAGCGGTCTTTGGCGTCGGCCAGTTGCTGATTCAAGTGAGAGATCTGTCGGTCCAGGATGTCGCCTTCGGGAACTGGATGCGGCGTCGAGTCCGGGCTCGCGATGGCCTCGGCGATGGGTTCAAAAAGAACCAGGGTCGAGCGGGTTGGGTTGAAGTCCAGGGGCACTACCTCCAGGTTCAGGCTGCCGGCACTCCCGCTGTATTCGGAAGGAGCGTGTTCATGCCTCACCGGTTCGCCACTCTTCTTCGCCTGGCGGATCAATTCCTCGACTTGAAGGAACAACCGAGTATCGGGAATCAGCTTCACCAGATTGCAGCTCATTTTTCCGACCGGCAGCGTGAGGTAAGGACTCGTCTTTCCTCGAATTTCGAGAACCTCCAGATTCTCGTCCACAACCAACGCCGCCGGGCTGTACTTCGATAAGATGCGGTCGACCTGTTTCCGCACATCCACGCGATCCCATGAGTCCGCGGCAGGCCGCGCTGCAGCATCATGGCCAGCCAGCATACCGTGGCTGGGACCTTTCGCACCGGAGGGAAATAAGCGCGATTTTCTCGTAGCTTCCCGTTTTGAATAGATCCTATGTGTACTATCGACCTCGGAAAATAAATCGCCGCCGGCTGCTCCTTCCGAAGCGCCCAACAGGAGGAACCCAGCCGGCTTCAGCGCATAGTGAAACAACGAGATGATGTTCTTCTGGACGCCTCCAAGATAGATCAGGACGTTACGGCAACTGATCAGGTCGAGCCTGGAGAACGGCGGATCGTCAATCAGGTTATGCCGCGTAAAGACGCACATCTCGCGCAGGTTCTTGATTATCTGGTATCCGCCCTCGATCTTGGTAAAGCAGCGGTTGAGGCGCTCATGGGTAATGTCAGCCGAGATGTTTTCGAGGTACCTGCCGGTGCGTGCTCTTTCAATCGCCGGCAGGCTGATATCCGACGCAAAGATCTGCACGGGAAAGTCCACGCCAGTTGCGCTCAGATATTCCTGCAACGATATGGCAATGGAGTAAGCCTCTTCGCCGGTCGCGCAACCCGCTACCCAGACACGAATCGTCTCGTTTGGCGGCCTGCCACGGAGAATTTCAGGGAAGGCCACTTTCTTTAAACATTCAAATGTTTCAGGATCGCGGAAGAAGCTGGTCACACTGATCAGCAAATCTCGCTGCAGCGCTTTGATCTCATCGGAATCGTTGGCCAACCTGTCGCCGTACTCAGCCAGGCTGTGGATATTGCGCAGAGCGAGGCGCCGGAGGATACGGCGTTTGATCATCTTCTCGCGGTAGAGCGAAAAATCGACGCCGGTGGCTGCGTGTAGAACGTCTAAAATCCCGGCGAACTGTTTTTCCTTATCGCCGTCTACGAGTCGCTGATCGTCGCGTGACGGTTGCGAGCGCAGGGCGTCCGCTATGTACGGGTGCCGGCCAATTCTAACCAGTTCGGCGACAATGCCTTCTGGAGGCAAAACGAAATCGACGCATCCGGTGGCCACGGCCGCCTGGGGCATAGATGCAACCTTCGCCGTAGCCGCGTCCTGCGCAAACGTCACGCCCCCAGCGGCCTTGATGGCTTCCACACCGGACGCGCCATCCGAGCCCGCGCCGGAAAGGATGACTCCGATAGCTCTGCTTCCGCGCTGGTCCGCTAACGAGCGTAGGAAGCGGTCGATCGGCAGATGTGTTCCCGGTGTTTGCGTTCGCGGCGCGAGCTTTAGTGCTCCTCCCAAGAGGGTCAGTTCGACATTCGGAGGTATGACGTAGACGTGGTTGGCTTCGAGCGGCACTCCATCCGCCGCCTCGCTCACCGGCATGGAGGTGGCTCGCGAAAGAATCTCAGCAAGCATGCTCTGGTGATTTGGATCGAGATGTTGAATGAATACGATGGCAAAGCCGGTATTGTCGGGTAAATCGCCAAGCAGGCGTTTGAAAACGTCCAGGCCGCCGGCGGAGGCCCCGATGCCGACAACCGGGATGGCTGCTCCGCACACCGATTCGGCGTTCACGGCAGTGTCGTCGTCGAGCGCCTCGATCTCTTTCACTTTGGACTCCTCGCTAATCCGGTATGTACCGTACGGTAGTGGCAATTCAAACGCCATACGGGATGCCCGGCCGTCAGCAGTCCGCTTCCAACGTTCCGGCGAGTCTAACGCCGCTCAAGCTTAGACGGTTCGCGGGAGAGTGACCAAATCCGGTCAAAAAGGACAATCGCGACAACGTGATCGGTGGTACAGTGAATGCAGTCGAGACTTATCGGCTGCTAAGTTGTTTTGCGAGACCCTCTCGGTATGGACTGATTTCGTCTCTTGTGTGATCCTGAGTGACCTGGATCAAAGGGAAAGAAAGGTGGTTCATGTCCCCTGTAACCGCTCACTCTCCGCAGCCTCCATCCGCCAGCTGGCTAGAGGAAAACGGACCCAGAGAACTCGAATTGCTGTTTCGGGCGATCGTCTATCATCCTGCCGCGCCTGTCCTGATCGTAGACAGCGACCGCAATTCCCGGGAGGCCAGTACGGGCGCGGGCAAACTGCTCGGGCTTCCCAGAGAAAAGATCATCGGCCGCAAGTTGGATGCTTTCGCCGCTCCAGGCTCTCAATCCGAGATCTCGGAGCATTGGAAGGCGTTTCTGGCTACTGGCGAACAGGAGGGCACGCTCCGGTTAGGTGGTCCAGACGGAAACTCGCGGGCCATGGCTTACAGGGCCAAAGGGAACGTGTTGCCGGTGCGCCACGTTCTGGTCTTTAAAGAGACGTCAACATCCTCAATAACCGCGGATGATGCCCATGCAGAAAAGCAACCGATTCCAGGCTGGGTGCAGGACTACGCTCTTTTCCTGGTGGATGTCGATGGACGGATTGTCACGTGGTACGCGGGGGCGGAGCGTATCTTCGGCTATACCGCCGCGGAAGCGATCGGACAACATGTATCGTTTCTTCATCTCAGCGAAGAGTCCTTACAGGCCGGTCTCGACGAGGTATTCAAACGGTCCGCCGCCACGGGCCACTTTGGAAATGAAGGCTGGCGGACAAGAAAAGACGGAACGCGATTCTGGGCCAACGCCATTACTATGGCGCTCAAAGACGGAAAAGGAGATTTGCAGGGTTTTGCCAATGTGGTGCGCGACTTCAGCGACCGTCACGAGAGGGACGAGAAACTGCGGAGCAGTCGCGCGCGCATCCGGCCCATTGCTGCGGTCTCGACCATAACTGGTGTCGTTTCCGGTGAGTTTGACCGTATTCCAGAAGTGAATGACACCTTCCTGGAATTGGTCGGCTATAGCCGGGAAGATCTGCTGGCAGGTCGAATGAGCTGGCCCGATCTCACTCCACCGGAATTCGCCGCACTGGATGAACTGGCGCATGAAGAAGGTTTGCGGTTCGGAGCTTGCACGCCGTTTGAAAAAGAGCTGATCCGGAGAGATGGAACTCGCGTTCCGGTGCTGGTCGCTACCGCGGTATTGCAACTTTCGCCTTTCCGCTGGATCACCTTTGTACAGGATCTTCGCGAACGGGACCGCGTGGAGAGCGTTGACGAACCAGAGAAAGACGCCAAAGAATATTTCGACGAGATGGTAGGCAGCAGCCCGGCCCTCCGACGGGTGCAGCGGCTGATTGAAGTGGTCGCTCCGACGGATGCGACGGTATTGATCCTGGGAGAAACCGGCACAGGAAAGGAATTGGTTGCTCGCGCGGTCCACCGGACGAGTCCGCGGAAGAACCTCCCTTTCGTTACTTTGAATTGTGCCGCGATTCCGACCGGGCTTCTGGAAAGCGAGCTGTTCGGCTACGAGCGTGGGGCGTTTACCGGCGCGTTGTCGCAAAAGATCGGCCGTTTCGAAATGGCCAACCGTGGAACGCTATTCCTGGATGAGGTCGGCGACATTCCCTTGGAGCTGCAGCCGAAATTGCTTCGTGCCTTGCAGGAGAAGTCGTTTGAGAGATTAGGAGGCACGAAGACCATTCCGATTAACGTCAGGCTGGTTGCGGCGACCAACCGGAATCTGGCGGAGATGATGGGGGCCAAGCTCTTCCGTAGCGACCTCTACTATCGGCTGAAGGTTTTCCCGATCACGACTACCCCTTTGCGCGATCACCCTGAGGATATACCGGCTCTCGTCCGGCACTTCACAACGAAATACGCCGCGACCATGAACCGGCAAATTGACAAGATCCCGTCGGAAACCATGCGCGCTCTGGTCAGCTGGCCGTGGCCGGGGAATGTTCGAGAGTTAGAGAACTTCATCGAACGGTCGGTCATCCTTTCGCCCGGTCCGAGCCTGCGCGCTCCTTTAGACGAGATACGGAATGCCGCGCCAGTCGTCAGCGGCGGTACTCTCGAGCAGGTTGAGCGCGAGTATATCCTGCGCGTCCTGCGGGAAAGCGGCGGGGTGGTTACGACGGCTGCTACGAGTCTGGGACTGCACAGGACGACGTTGAACGCGATGATGCGTAAGCTGGGGATTTCGCGCGAGGATCTGTGAGAGCTGCATTATCCGTTATCGGTTGAGGCATGACCGCAGGCGGTCAATTGGCCAACCATGGTCACAGTCGCGCCGAGGCTTCGCCTGAAAACGGAGGACGAATAACGGCGACTCGCGTGCCTAGTCTTCCGATGATGCTATTAGTCCCGGCAGAATACCAGCGGACGACATACGGTCACGCGGACGAGTGCGAGATCACTGCGACGGCGCATCAACCGCGGACGGCGCCCCCGGATCTGGGTTTCGAACTGCGGCATTTGCGATATTTTGTCGCAGTCGCCGAGGAACTTCATTTTGGGAGGGCAGCAAAGGCGCTGAACATATCGCAGCCTCCTTTGAGCCGGCAGATCCAGGATCTTGAACGCAACGTCGGCACGACACTGCTCAACCGCACCGGTAGAGCCGTAACGTTGACGGAGGCAGGGATCGTGTTTCTGGCGGAGTGCAAACGGATTCTGGCACAAGTTTATCGTTCCGTTGAAATAGTACGCACGGCTAACGAGCAAGAGGCTCGGCCCAGGGTTCTCCACTTACTTAGTTTCAGCCCCGGTGAACCTTCCAGCGCAAGGCAACTGGCGCCTAACGCCTTCATCGTTGGGCGCAGCGGAATCAGCGGAGATCGGCAGCACGTTCCGGACTGGTGCGAGATTGCGATGACTGGCGACTGCTTTGTTGTCGACTCGAGTTGTGCCATGCCTGGCGTTGTCATCGCGACCGGCGACAGCATCCTGGTTTGCGCGCGTGGGCATGACGTCGCTGTACTGGAGTCGCTCGAGGTGGGCTGGATATACAGGCTCTACGGGCGCGTGGTCGAGACACTTGCTACCAATCGCTTTTACTTATTGCCAGCGGAGCCTGAAATCACGCGGACCCGAGACAACTGCGAGCGGCGCTTGAGGAATCGGAAATGACCCAAGAAGAACTGAAACAATTATCAGACGCGCAGGCGGAAGACTGTCTGGAGCACGACCCTGCGCGGCCGGTCGATGAGATGAAGAGGATCATATCCGAGGATATTTGTGATGCTTACCTGCTTGGCGTTCAAGAAGGTAAGACCGTGCAGGAGAAGCGGGACCACGAAGATGGCGAACCAGAATTCAATAGTTCGAACTGACGACGCGGTGTGGGGAAGTTCCGGCACACCGCGCCACGCGTCAGATGTAAGCCAGTTAAATTGAAAGGCCGGCCCGCGAAACGGCAGCACGGCTTTCGGCCTCCCGCAGCCAATAGGGCGGACGGCCATAGTGAAAATAGAGCCGATTCTCGTACTCTCGGGTGATCGGCAGGGATTCATCGTATGCCGGGCCGTTCTGGATCGCTTCGCGGGTGAGGCCAACATAGACTTTCGAATTTTCCCAACTCACTGTTTCAATCCACGCAGGTGAAACGAGTACCTTCTTTCCAGGCCACCAATTGCGCGTCGCAACCTCGATATACCGAATCGCCCAAGCTTCATCGTCCATGACAAACCCGTTCAAATGGCCGATTTCGCCATCGGCCGCGTCAATGTAGTAGCCGGTAACGGCGTCGCTGCTGCGCAGATGCGAATTGACCGAGGCGTTTCGAATCCGATCCGCCACGTCTTGCGAAGAAGCTTCGGGAGGAACTGCCAGATTGCCCGGGTAGAACGCCGGCCCCCACATGTTGGGACCGCCCCAGTAATTTCCATATCCGTAATAGCCCAAGTACGACGCTTCGTGCTGCCGGGAGACAGGTTCGCGCGTGTTGATATCCGGACTGTTCTCAACCTGCTTTTTCGTCAGGGACACATCCAGTTGCCTGGCTTGCCAGTCTGTGCGGATTATCGAGATCGGCGAGATCAGCACCTTTCTGCCTCCGAGCCAGCCGCCGGTGTCGACCACAAGATAGCGGACTCCCCAGCTCTGGTCGTCGAAATAAATCTCATCTACAGTTCCGAGTTCCCCGTCGGTCGCCCGGATTGCAAAATTCTTCAAATGCGTTGTGTTCGTTAACATTTTCTCTCCTCGCTAGAAGCTAGATCACGGACGCGGCTATGCGTTTGGCTTCGTGCAGAGTCATGGTGAAGGGCTCAGTGCCCTCGATAACCGATCGGGCTCTTTCGACTTCGGACGCGGTGTCATGCACCGTCAGTAAGAACTTGTCCGTCTTGATCGCTGTTTCATACTCGACGACGCTGTCTTTGGGAATACCCAGCCCCAAGAGTCCGGCTCCGATGGCGGTGAGGCCTCCGCTGAGCACGGCGCCTTCCAGTGCTCCGACGATCCCCGAAATCACGGGACCCGCGACCAACACCGGACCGATGCCGGGAATAGCAAAGAAGGCGGATCCGAATAGCAGTCCCCAGATGCTCCCCCAAAAGGCTCCAGCCTTGCCCCAATACTTCATCCGGTCGCTGGTGTTGTAGTAACCCACCACGTGATCCTCGGTATGGGAGTCCTTGCCGATGATGGACATGGTGTGCATATCGATTCCCGCGCGCTGCAGTGCCTTGACGGCTCTTTCGGCTCCGGCATGCGTATCGTAAACAGCTACCACTGCGTTTCGTTTATACATATTCAATATCTCCCTATCGTCGAAAAACTTTATTGCCAAGAGGCTGGCGTCCATCGGGCACAGGCACGGGCTTCTCCGATTTCAAATACCGCGCCGCTGCGGTTTCGACGAACTCCAGAACATCATAGGCCTTGACTTTCCGGCCGGGGAAGAAGCTATCGATTGCATCTTGTTCCGCTTGGAAAACTTCGAAAGCCGTTTCCAATTGCTCGTCCACCAGCAGTTCGATGTGCGACTGGTGCAGATTGAAGATCGCCAGATTCCCGCCGGCCTTCCGCAGTTGCTCGCGAGCAAAGAGCAGCGTGGCAAGACCCGTGGAATCCAGTTCCCGCAGATCGTCGAGATTCAGAGCCACACGAATACTCTCAGACTGTAGCAGTCGATCCAGACACTCGCGAAAATCCAGATCCTCCTGCCCGAGCGTGAGGCTTCCTTTCAGGTCCAGGATTTCGATCCCTTCCTTCTTTCGATGGAGCATTTGTAAAGACATGCTCTATTCCAGGACCTCTGGCCGCCACGATCTATCAGGATTGAACTGCGTCATCCGGCGCGCTTCGGGTGCCGTCCCAGGGCCCAGATCTTTTTCGTAAACCAAACCTTCGTGATTAATGATGAACGTCATGATTCCCGACACGCCGTACTCCGCGGGCCAGGCAACCAAGGCGAAGCCGCCAATCATCTTACCGTTCACCACATAGCCGAAGGCGCCGCCGGGAGCATCCGGCCCCTGTGCTGTCAGCACCCGGAAGTAGTAGCCATGGTAAGGACTCGTCTTGCCGCCCGGTGTCGATCGACTGGCTTCCGCGGCCTGAGCGAAGGCGAGCGAAACCATACTGTCGGCGATGGCTCCGGAATACAGCCCATCCTGTTTGCCCGCGGTGCTGAGGATTTTCTGTGCATATTTCAAAACCCGATCGCCGTCACGCCCGGCTGAGGCATAGTCCATCTGTGCCTCTGCATAGCCGCGGCAAATCTCCATCGCGTTCAACTCGTTTCTGCCGACTCGACGCGCGAGAATCTCCAGTCGGCCACCGGCCGCGTCCATTTGCCATTTCCCGTCGATACGAACCACGGGAACCGGAAAGGGCCACTCGTGCTCGCCTACCGTGAATTCCACCCGGTTAGGCGTGGAGGGGTCCGCGTCAATCTGGAGCTTTTCTTGCGCCGAACGTGCAAATTCTGCACGAAGCTCCTTGTCTTGCGCGGGATCTCCGGATTCTACAATGTCCTTTCCCCCTGGTCCGAAAAGCTGGAGGAGAGCGGCGGAATCGTTGCGCTCTGCAGCCTCGATGGTCGCCTGAATGGCTTCCTGCGGGGTCGCGAAGGTTCGCTGGACCGGGGCGGCTTGCAGCAGAAGTGTGCCAAACACGAGTCCCAAAGTCGCCTGCCACGTAAACCGAATCGATTTGCTCATAGTTCCCTTTCGCTCCCTATCGACGACCGCCGCCACGTCCGCCCCCACCACCGCCGTGCATGCCACCCCCGCCACCAAATCCTCCACCGCTGCGGGCTGGACCCATGCTGGAGAACCCATGATCACTTTGCATGCGCGCGGCTCCGCCCTCACGGACGTCTCCGAAAGCACTGCGATTCTGGGCAGGTGCGCTCGGTGCGATCTGCCGGTTGCCGATGCGTTCGGATCCGGCTTGACGTGCCTCTCCGGATTGCCGCGTGATTCGATCTTGTGTTTGTTGCGCCCGCGAGCGCGTCTGTAAATTCTGTCGCACGGCCCCTCCATAGCGCTGGGACACGGCTGCGTTGGAATACGGAACACCCTCGCGATGTGACGCGTCGTGAGCCCAGGTGCTTCTACCACTCAGGCTACCGGTACGGCTCGCGTTGAAATTGTTGCGGTGAATGAAGCTGTTATTGACGATGATGTTGTGGCCGCCCCAGCCGGGTTGCCAACCCCACCCTCCCCAGCCACCCCAGCCGCCGCCAAAATAGAATCCCATATTGATGCCGGCGCCAAACCCGAAATACATTCCCGCACCGAACGGAGGATAAAACCAGCTGGCATACGGATAGTAAAGAGGCGGACCCCAAATACTCATGGGATCGTAATAGGGCACATACATCATTTGCGGATCGGCTGGCTCGATCTCGATCGCGCCATTGTTGGTCGCGACGGTCTGCTGCTGCGTCGAGGCCAGTCTTCCGGCGTGCTCTGCCTTCTGACGCATACGCTGTACGGCTTCCATCACGTCGGCTTGCTGATTCAGAAACGCGTTGCCGAGATTCGTCGTCCACGTGATGTCCTGATTCAGGCGTTTGACCAGATCGGGAAAGACCACCAGGGCCTGGATGCTCGGATCCCAGTTCTGTTGTTGCGCCGCTTGAGTAAGTGAAGGGCCGTTGAGTCCCGGATTGCGCGCCAGCCACTGCGATACCTGGACCAGTTCGAGTGGATAAGTGGACGCCACCAGGATCTGGCTGAGCAGCGGGTCCGGATAAAGTGCGACGGGCGCCACCAGGTCGTCCAGTTGATTGGCTGCCAGCGTCTGGCCGGGAGGTGGGAGCTGTGGAGGCTGTTGCGCAAACATCGCCGCGCAGACCACAGCCCCGATTGGCAAAAGTGCCAGATAAGAGCGTCTCACTGCTGGTGACTTTCTTTGCGATCCCTCAATTGCTGCGCGGCATGGGCCCAGTCTTCGTCAGGAGACCCTTCCGGACAGCCTCTCAATTCCCAGAGATGATGAGCCAGCGCCGCGATCTCGCGGTGGCCAAACATCGCGAAGCCATGTTCATTCAGCCCGTTCTGCCGAGCTTCGCCTGTGTGCTCATAGGCCAGCCGGGAATGCTCCAAAGCTTGCCTGGAGAGTTCCTGGCCGGTTTCGTGATCCTGCTTCTCATGGGCTTCCGCGGCACTCAGATGTGCATGTGCGGCATTCTCGTGTAACTCGGCGGCTCGCTGGTGATTCTCGTAATGCGATCCATTGTTATAGCGCGTAGACATTTTCGAGACTCCCTATCTTTCCTGACTTGCTCTCAGCTTCTTTTGCCAGCGTGTAGGCTCGGTCGGAATATTCGAGTGCGCGTTGGTTATGCCAGTTGCCGGACGGATTGTCGCCTTTTTCGTTATGTTCCGCGGCAGTGCGATGGGCTTGTGCAGCGAGTTCATGTTGCTTCGCCGCTTCCCGGTGGAGATTTTGCATGGTGATTGTTCCGCAACTGCAATTGCACGACGCGGGCCATCTCCGCGCCCAATCCCGACGACGCGGCAATCATCTACAGCCCGCAGAAGAAACTTTCCGGTCGATTGAATGACCGTAACAAGTCACGTGACCGCATACGGTCATGCGCTGCGACGGCTCCAGGCCTGAGGTCTATTGTTCGCAAAGAGCCGATTTGGCCGCGTAGCTGCTTACTGAGGTTTGGCACAGATGAACACAACCTCGGAAGGTCTATCTTGTCGGTGAGGTCGGGAATATGGCGGTGGAGTTATGAAGATTAGCCCCTTTGCAGGAAAGCTCGCGGCGCCGGGAACGCTGGTTGATGTTCCCAGGCTCGTCACCACATATTACGCTGAGATTCCCGACCCCGCCGTACCCACCGAGCGCGTGATTTTCGGGACTTCGGGACATCGCGGATCCGCGTTCGACAGGTCCTTCAACGAAAATCACATCCTCGCGATCACCCAAGCGATCTGTGAGTATCGAAAGCGGCAAGGCACCAATGGCCCACTGTTTCTTGGTATCGATACTCACGCTCTCTCCGCGCCAGCCCTGGCCAGTACGCTCGAAGTGCTGGCCGCCAACGCCGTGGAGGTTATGATCGCACAGGGAGACGAATACACGCCGACTCCGGTAATCTCTCATGCGATCCTGACCTACAATCGCGGCAGAAAAAACGGGCTCGCCGACGGCATCGTCATCACACCTTCACATAATCCGCCGCGGGATGGCGGATTCAAATATAACCCACCGAATGGCGGTCCGGCCGAACTGGCGGTTACCGGTTGGATTGAACCTCGGGCTAATGAACTGCTTCAATCCGGATTGGACGGAGTGAAGCGCGTTCCGTTTGGCAAAGCCCTCAACGCCTCCACCACGCACCGGCACGACTATCTCGGTCCTTACATTGACGACCTCGGAAACGTCATTGAAATGGAGGTCATTCGCGGTGCAAAGCTCAACTTGGGCGTCGATCCTCTGGGCGGCGCCGGTGTTCATTATTGGGGACGTATCGCCGAGCGTTACGGTTTGAACCTGACGGTAGTTGACCAGGAGGTCGATCCCACGTTCCGGTTCATGACTGTGGATTGGGATGGGCAGATACGGATGGATCCTTCGTCTAAGTACGCCATGATGCGATTGATCGGAATGAAGGACCGCTTCGATCTTTCCTTCGCTTGCGATACCGACCATGACCGGCATGGGATTGTCGCCAAGAGCGTCGGCTTGATGCCACCGAACCACTACCTTTCCGTGGCGATTTTCTATCTGTTCCAACACCGTCCGAAGTGGCGCCAGGATGCGGCTGTCGGTAAGACTCTGGTGAGCACCGCGATGATCGATCGGGTGACCGCGAAGCTTGGCCGCAGGCTGTACGAAGTGCCGGTGGGCTTCAAATGGTTTTCCGAAGGACTGCTCGACGGTTCACTGGGCTTCGGAGGCGAAGAAAGCGGCGGCGCATCCTTTGAGCGGCTGGATGGCAGCGTGTGGACCACCGATAAAGACGGAATCGTAGCGGCCCTGCTTTCCGCGGAGATCACAGCGGCGATGGGCCGCGACCCTGGAGAACTGTACCGCGATCTGACACACGATTTCGGCGAGCCGGTTGACGATCTCGATGAGGCGCCGGCGACGCCGGAGCAAAAAAAGATTCTGGAGAAACTCTCGCCGCAGCAGGTTCGATCGACTGAATTGGCCGGAGAGAAAATCCAAGCGGTTCTTACGAACGCGCCGGGCAACGGCTCTCCAATCGGTGGGTTGAAGGTGACGGCTGAGAACGGATGGTTCGCGGCCCGTCCATCGGGGACCGAGGATATCTACAAGATTTATGCGGAGAGCTTCCGGGGCGCAGATCATCTGCGCCGCATCCTGGAGGAAGCCCAGACGTTGGTGAACGCCGCCTTGGCGCCTGGAGTAAAGACGATGAAAGGGCCGGTTGCATGAAGGCCAATTTCGGGGCTAGGGCGTGGCCAATCGCGGTACTCATCTTGGGATTTTGTGTAGCGTCCTGCGCACAACATTCACGCCCCATTCCGGAGTCTGAGTATTCGACCAAAATCGTCGGCCGCTGGGAAGGCACGGTGGGCAATTCGAAAGAGAACATGTCACTCAATCGCGATGGCACTTTCGTCTGCGAACTGCATGGCGCGGGATTCATTGCCAGAACTTTTTCTCCAGGTGTGACAGGTACGATTCGCGGGACGTGGAAGATCGCCGGCGCGGTTATTACTCTAAGGGTCACGAGTGCAGAAAAAGAGAATCTACGGAACAGAATTACTTCTAGCACGATCGAGGCGTTCAAAGGAGACGAACTCGTCCTGAAGTCGGATCGAGGGGAAACCTCGCCTTTCGAGCGAATCCGCGCTCTTTGATCGTGAAGACCTTACGAGAGAAAGTGATGAGCAAATAGCATGAGTGAACAAGCATCTGCCGAGAACTCCGAATATAGCCTGCTACCCACCGGAATCGAAGGCATCGATTCTCTCGCTGAGTTGGCCCTGGATCTAAACTGGTCCTGGAATCATCGTACCGACGAAGTGTGGCGACTCCTCGACCCTACCCTATGGGACCTCACGCAGAATCCGTGGGTCGTGTTACAAACGGCCTCGCGAGACCAGCTCAAGCACCTGCTGGGTGACGCCGCGTTCCGCAAGAATGTGGACGAGCTGCTTCGAACCAAGCGTGAGGCCTCGGACGCGCCGGCGTGGTTTCAGCAACATCATGCGCAATCCCCGTTGACCTCGGTCGCTTATTTCAGCATGGAATTCATGTTGAGCGAAGCTCTGCCCATTTACTCTGGCGGGCTCGGCAACGTGGCCGGCGATCAACTCAAAACTGCCAGCGACCTGGGTGTGCCGGTGGTGGGAGTCGGGTTGCTGTACCAACAAGGCTATTTCCGCCAGGCGATCGATCGGGATGGAGCGCAACAAGCTTTGTACCCTTACAACGACCCGGGACAATTACCCATCACGCCGTTGCGCCACGCAAATGGCGAGTGGTTGCGGTTGGAGATCGCCTTGCCCGGTTACTCCGTTTGGGTGCGCGCGTGGCAGGTCCAGGTCGGCCGAGTCAAGCTTTACCTGCTGGATAGCAATGACGCGGCGAACTTTCCCGTGCATCGGGGGATTACGAGTGAGTTGTACGGCGGCGGGCCGGAGTTGCGCCTCAAACAGGAGATGCTGCTCGGGATCGGCGGCTGGAGGCTGCTCGAAGCGCTCGATATCCATCCGGAAGTCTGTCACCTGAATGAAGGGCACGCGGCATTTGCGGTGCTGGAGCGCGCCCGCAGTTTCATGCAGGAAACCGCGCAGCCCTTCGAAGTCGCGCTAGCCAGTACGCGGCCGGGAAACCTTTTCACAACTCATACCGCGGTAGCCGCCGGCTTTGATCGCTTCACTCCGGCTCTTATCGAACAATACCTCGGCCGTTATGCGGAGGAGAAGCTGGAGATCCCACTACATGATTTGCTGGCATTGGGCCGTCAGAACCCGAGCGACTCGTCGGAGAGCTTCAATATGGCTTATCTGGCAATCCGGGGCAGCGGCGCGGTAAACGGTGTGAGCCGTCTGCATGGGCAAGTTAGCCGCGAGCTTTTCGCCCCTCTGTTTCCTCACTGGCCAGTCGAAGAAGTGCCCATCGGCCATGTGACCAACGGAGTTCACATGCCGACCTGGGACTCGGCTCCGGCCGACGATCTCTGGACGGAAGCGTGTGGAAAGGATCGCTGGCTGGGCACCACGGAAACACTGGAGCAGAATATTCGCCGCGTCTCCGACTCGCGGCTCTGGCAATTTCGACTCGACGCCAGCAAGTCTCTGGTGGAGTACGCTCGCGAGCGATTGTCCAGGCAACTAGGGGGCTCCGGTGCATCACCCGGGGCGGTTGAGCGCGCCAAGCAATTATTTGATCCCAATGTGTTGACACTGGGCTTTGCGCGACGCTTCGCCACGTACAAAAGACCCAATCTCCTGCTGCACGACCCGGAACGGCTTCTCCGCCTATTAACCAATCCACAGCGGCCGGTGCAACTCATTCTCGCCGGCAAAGCCCATCCGGCAGACCAGGCCGGACAGGATCTGATTCGTGAGTGGACTCATTTCATCCGGCGACCCGAGGCTCGTCCCCATGTCATTTTCCTCAGTGATTACGACATGAATTTGACTGAGCACCTGGTGCAGGGCGTAGATGTCTGGCTGAACACGCCGCGGCGACCATGGGAAGCGTGTGGAACGAGCGGCATGAAGGTGCTGGTCAACGGCGGAATCAATTTTTCGGAACTCGATGGCTGGTGGGCCGAAGCTTATGAGCCGGACCTGGGCTGGGCACTGGGCGACGGTCAGGAGCACGGCAACGACCCCGGCTTAGACGCGGTGGAAGCGGAGAAACTCTACGAGTTACTGGAGCGCGAGGTGATCCCGGAGTTTTATACACGGGATGCTAACGGTATCCCCACCGCATGGGTTTCCCGGATGCGGGAAAGCATGGCGCGTTTGACGCCCCAATTTTCCGCCAACCGGGCGGTCCGCGAATACACCGAGAAACATTACATCGCGGCTGCCGCGGCGTATCAGTCGCGAGTGGCGAATAGCGGCGCAGTCGGCAGGCAAATCGTGGATTGGCGGCGCAGTCTGGAAGAGAAGTGGTCCTCGCTCCATATCGGCACGGCTAAGGTTGAGACGCGCGGCGGGCAGCACCTATTCAAGGTTGAGGTCTGTTTGAATGGCCTCGACCCCAAGGCAGTGCGGGTCGAATCATACGCCGACGGCGTCAAAGGCAAGGCGCCCTTCCGTCAGGAGATGCAGCACGTCGAACAACTGCCGTCATCGCCTGGCTGCCACGCTTACAGCGCTACGGTTGGCGCGGAGCGTGCGGCAGCGGATTACACGGTGCGCGTGATTCCTTTCTATGAAGGAGTTGCGATTCCGCTCGAAGAAGCTAGAATCTTGTGGCAGCGATAATGCAATCTCCTCCACGCGAGTTGCATGACTACATCTCGCAGACATCCGATCGCGGTGACGTCCGCAGCGGCTCTCCTCTGCCATTTGGAACCGAGGAGCGGGACGGAGGGGTCAATTTCGCCATTTTCAGCCGGAATGCGACGCGCGTGCGCTTGGAATTCTTCTTGCGTCCCGAAGATGCAGCGCCTTCCCGGACAATCGATCTGGATTCAAAGTGCGACCGCACTGGCGACGTATGGCATGTTTGGGTAAAGGGGATCGCTTCCGGGCAACTCTATGGTTATCGCGTGGATGGCCCCTACGATCCCGGCAAAGGACATCGTTTCGATTTCAACCGGCTGCTTCTCGATCCCCGCGCCACGGCAATTTCGAGTCCGCCCGCGTGGGACTTTATCTCCGCGCTCGGATACGACCCGTCGGCGCCGGAAAAAGACCTGGTTCTCTCGAAACTGGATAATGCCGGCTCGATGCCCAAATGTGTCTTCGTCAACGATCCCTTCGACTGGCAGGGAGACAAGCCACTGCGGCATCCGTGGTCCAAGACTATCATTTACGAAATGCATGTTCGCGGTTTTACCATTCGCCCCCAGTCTGGCGTGGGCCACCCGGGCACGTATCGAGGGCTGATGGAAAAGATTCTCTATCTCAAAACCCTGGGGGTCACCGCTGTGGAACTGATGCCGCTGCAGGAGTTCGATGAAAACTCGAACGCGCGCAGGAATCCGCAAAACGGAGAATTGCTCAAGAACTACTGGGGATACGATTCGGTGGCCTTCTTTGCGCCTAAAGCCTCCTACAGCAGTTCGGGAGGTTTGGGCCAGCAGAAGTTGGAGTTCAAGGAAATGGTGCGGGCGCTTCACAAGGCGGGCATCGAGGTGATTCTGGATGTGGTTTTCAATCACACGGCGGAGGGAAACCAACTAGGTCCGACGCTGTGTTTCCGGGGACAGGATAACGCGATCTTCTACTCGCTCGCGGACGACAAACGTTACTACAAGGATTACGCGGGAACCGGCAATACGGTAAACGCCAATCATCCAGTCGTTCGGGATCATATCTTGGCCGCACTCCGTTACTGGACGGTAGAGATGCACGTGGATGGATTCCGGTTTGACGCAGCGTCGGTTCTCGACCGGGATAGCAACGGTAAACTGCTGGCCAACGCCCCGGTCCTCGAACGGATCGCCGAGGACCCGATCTTGAGGGATATTAAACTGATCGCCGAGGCATGGGATGCCGCGGGGGCTTACGAGGTGGGTAGTTTTTCAGAGAGGCGTTGGGCAGAGTGGAATGGGCGGTACCGTGACGATGTCCGGCGTTTCTGGCGTGGCGACCAAGGGATGCTCGGTTTGTTTGCCAGCCGCGTCTGCGGCAGCGCGGACATCTATGCAGGGTCGGGCAAAGGTCCGGATGCCAGCATTAACTTTGTCACCTGCCACGATGGCTTTACCTTGAACGACCCGGCGAGTTATCGGTATAAACACAACGAAGCGAACGGGGAAAATAGCAGTGACGGGAACGACGCCAACTTCAGCCAGAACTTCGGTGTGGAAGGCGAGACGACGGATTCCCGGATCGAGTCGGCGAGGAAACGCCAGATCAAGAATTTCTTGGCGACCCTGCCGGTTTCGCGCGGTGTGCCGATGTTATTGGGCGGAGATGAATTCCGCCGGACGCAAGGCGGCAACAACAATGCTTACTGCCAGGACAATGAAACCAGCTGGATTGATTGGGCCCGTCAGAAACAGCATGGAGAGATTTACCGTTTTGCCCGTGGCATGATCGCCTTTCGCCGGGCTCATCCGGCCTCGAGTGAAGAGCAATTCTATGCGGATGCGGACATCCATTGGTTCAGCCCCCAAGGTGGGCCGCCCAACTGGGATCCCAACAGAAAAGAACTGGCTTGTATGATCCACGAGAGTGGGCAAGCCGCGCTTTACCTGATCTTCAATGCCGGAGACGATGGGACCGATTTTCGTTTGTCCGGAGCGCCAACTGGGTTCCGTTGGCATCTGGCGATTGACACGTTTCTTTCTCCGCCGCGAGATATCTATGCGGCTGGTGAGGAGGCGCTATTGGATGAGGCAAAGTCATATCGCGTAGAATCGCGGTCCACAGCAATACTGGTGGCGCGCCGCGAGACGGTTGGAGTTTCCTCATGAATCAACGAGCTGCTGGGATACTTCTCCATCCCACCTCCCTTTCCAACTCTTATCCGATCGGTGACCTGGGGCCCGCGGCAACCGCCTTCGCGGATTTTATGGTCGTGATCAAGAAAGATGACCTTGCGCTTACGGATCTAGGGTCAATCTGATGGTCCCAAGTGCGGCATGACATCGCGCGGTTCAGGAATCGCTGACTTCGAAGGGAGATCTCTATGGAAACGAAACGCAATGAAGTTGGAATGATTGGCCTGGGCGTGATGGGCCGCAACATGTTACTGAACATGGCTGATCACGGCTTTTCGGTAGCGGGCTATGACAAGGACCCCAGCAAGGTCGAAGCGTTGCAAAAAGAATCGGCAGGAACCAAGATACAAACTGCCGCCAACATGCAGGACTTCATTGGGCTGCTCCGCTCGCCGCGCGCGGTGATGATGCTGGTGCCTGCAGGTCCGCCTGTAGATTCCGTAATCGGCGAGCTGTTACCGCACCTCGAAAAGGGCGACCTCATCATTGATGCCGGCAACTCGTACTTCAAAGACACGGACTTGCGTGCTCGCAATCTGGCTGGGAAGGGCGTTCATTTTCTCGGCGTGGGAATGTCTGGCGGAGAGGAGGGCGCGCGCCACGGCGCCAGCATCATGCCTGGTGGACCCAAGGATGCGTACGAACGCGTGCGCCTGCTGCTTGAGGCCGTCGCCGCAAAGGTCAACAGCGACGCTTGTGTAACTTACCTCGGTCCGGGATCGGCCGGGCATTTCGTCAAGATGGTCCACAACGGCATCGAGTACGCAATGATGCAACTCCTGGCCGAGACCTACGATCTTATGAAGCGCGGCCTGGGTCTGAGTGACGACCAACTGGGCGATGTGTACAATGCGTGGAATCAAGGGAAACTCAACAGTTACCTGGTCGAGATCACCGGGCGCATTTTCCGCAAGGGCGACGCGGGAACCGGCAAGCGGTTAATCGATGAAATCCAGGGTGTTGCCAAACAGACCGGAACCGGCATGTGGACGTCGCAAACCGCCATGGAACTGCAGGTGCCGATGCCCACGATCGACCTCGCGGTCGCCATGCGGGACATGTCCGTGTTTGAAAAACAGCGTGCTGATGCGGGCGAAATATTCACGCGACCCGTGCCGCCGTATGACGGTGACCATCGAGTCTTCATCGATCAACTGGGGCACGCGCTCTATGCCGGGATGATCATCGCCTACGCACAGGGTTTGGCAGTGCTGGCCGCCGGTTCGGAGAAGTTTGAGTATCACCTCGACATGGAAGCCGTGGCGCGAATCTGGCGCGGCGGCTGCATCATCCGGGCGGCGTTGCTGGAGGACATTCGCATGGCCTATCGCAATCAACCCGGGGTGGCGAATCTTCTGTTGGCCCCACAACTAGCGAAGAAGTTAGTGGCTCACGAGGAGGATTTGCGGCAAGTGATCAGCGCCGCAGTCAAGCTGGGTTTGCCCACGCCCTGTTTCATGACTGCGCTCGGATACTTTGACGGCTACCGAAGTTCCTGGCAGCCGGCCAACCTGGTACAGGCCCAGCGCGACTACTTCGGTGCGCACAGTTACGAGCGAATCGATGTCAAAGGCACTTTTCACACCGATTGGGCGAGGGGCTGAAATGAAAACGAACGACCAGTTGCCGCCAAACATATTCGTCATCTTCGGCGGAGCTGGCGACCTCACCTGGCGGAAGTTGATGCCCGCCTTGTTCGACCTTTCTCAGAGCCATAGCATTCCCGTTCAATTTTCAATTCTCGCTGTGGATCGCGTCGAACTCAGCGATAATGCCCTTCGCAAGCGACTGCATGAAGGAGTCAGGAAGTTCGCCAGCAGCAAAGAAACCGGGACCAAGGAGTGGGGGGAGTTTTCCCCGCATATCCACTACCTGCAGGGTGATTTCAAAGCCAGCGCGACCTATAAGGAACTCGGCGACCAATGCGCAGCCCTGGAAAAGGAATGGGGAGCCAAAGCACAGCGCATTTACTACATGGCTACGCCGCCTTCCTTATTCGGTGTCATCCCTGGCATGCTGGAGCACGCCGGTCTTGCGGCCGACCGGCAACGTGCAAGGATCGTCATAGAGAAACCGATCGGGCATGACCTCGAGTCGGCACAGGATCTGAACCGCACACTGGGCAGCGCCTTTCAGGAATCGCAAATCTTCCGCATCGACCAATACCTGGGCAAAGAGACCGTGCAGAATATCCTGGCGTTCCGTTTTGCCAATCCGCTGTTTGAGCCGATCTGGAACCGGCGTTATGTTGACTACGTGACGATCACGGTCGCTGAAGAGGTGGGCGTCGAACATCGCGGTGGCTATTACGACGGGGCCGGCGCACTCCGCGACATGGTGCAGAACCACCTGATGCAACTACTTTGTCTGGTGGCTATGGAGCCAATGGTTTCCTTCGACGCCGACGAGATTCGTAACAAGAAGGTGGATGTGCTGCACGCGGTCCGAACGATCCCGTTGGATGCGGTTCATCATTGCACGGTTCGTGGGCAGTACGGCGAGGGCTGGATTGGCGGCAAGAAAGTGAGCGCCTATCGCACAGAAGATGGAGTACCGCTGGATTCACAGACGGAGACGTTTGCGGCTTTGCGGTTATTCGTGGACAACTGGCGCTGGCAGGACGTTCCGTTCTATCTTCGCACCGGGAAGCGTCTGCCCCGAGAGGTTTCAGAAATTGCGATCCAGTTTCGCGCAGTGCCGCATCAGTCGTTTCCAACCGAGGCAACGCTCGACTGGCAACCCGCCCGCCTGATCATCTTGATCCAGCCGGATGAAGGCATCGTGTTGCGGTTCCAGGCAAAACACCCTGGGCCGAAGATGGTGCTGCAACCGGTGGACATGCGGTTTAACTATCGCGAAAGCTTCTCGACTCCATCGCCGCAGGCCTATGTGACACTGCTTGGGGACGTCATCAACAACGATGCAACGCTGTTCATGCGCGCCGATCAGGTGGAGGCTGCTTGGAGGATATTGATGCCTGTGCTCGAAGCGTGGAAGGCCAGCCCTCCCAGCGATTTTCCAAATTACGCCGGCGGTACCTGGGGGCCGGACTCAACGCAAGGTTTGATGATTCATCAGGGGCACAGTTGGCCGGCTCCCGTGGAGTTAGGCGAACGCCCGAAGGGATGAGGATGAAAATCAACGCTGACGATTTCCGTGTAGTGCAAGGGACAAATGTCACTCTCAAGGACCCGCCGACGACGGTGAAACCGTTTTGCAAATCGAAAAAGGACTACCAAAAACGCCAGGAAGAGTGGAGCGTCGCTATTCAGGACTTCTTTCCAATGGCTATTCACGGACACTCCGACGCGATAGTTGTGGCGAGGCACAGGAGTGAAATTGCAGATGAAGAGAGTTAGGTCGGCAGGATGTTTCGCGAGTCTCAGAAACGAGATGATACTCCGTTCAGAATCGCCGCCATTCACCCACTCGAATCCGGAGGTTTCGAAATCCCCTTCGTAGAGGGACGGCTGTCCCCTGTAAAAAGTGTTCAAATCGCGCACCCAGCGCCGCAACCCGGAATGCTGCGGATGTTCCAGCAAGTCCCAATCCAGGCCGCGATCGTGGCTCCATTCGCGCCACTGCCCGAAATCGCTGCCCATGAATAACAACTTCTTCCCGGTGTGGCCCCACATATAGCCGTAAAGGAGCCGAAGACTCGCGAACTTCTGCCAGTCATCGCCTGGCATCTTGGCGACCATCGAACCCTTGCCGTAGACAACTTTCTCGTGAGAAAGCGGTAATACAAAATTCTCCGAGAAGGCGTACACCAGGCTGAAAGTGATTTCTTTGTGGTTGTAGCGGCGATAGATGGGGTCCTTCGACAGATATTCCAAGGTATCGTGCATCCAACCCATGTTCCATTTGAAACCGAAGCCAAGGCCCCCGAGATAGACTGGTCGCGAGACCATTGGCCACGCGGTGGACTCCTCGGCAATCATCATGGCCTCAGGGAATGCGGCATAGACACTTTCGTTCATTTGCCGGAGAAATTGAATCGCGTCCAGGTTTTTTCTGCCTCCATTTCGATTGGCGATCGACTGTCCTTGGCGGCGTCCGTAATCCAGATACAGCATGGAGGAGACGGCATCCACCCGCAGTCCGTCGACATGGTACTTGTCGAACCAGAATAGAGCGTTGGCGGTCAGAAAGCCACGAACCTCAGGTCGCTCGTAGTTGAACACCAACGTGTTCCAATCGGGCTGCTCGCCCTGCTTCGGATCTGCGTGCTCGTATAGATGAGTGCCGTCGAAAAAACCAAGCCCTGCCTCGTCTTTAGGGAAATCAGCCGGAACCCAGTCGACGATTACACCAATTTCCCTCTGATGAAGGCAATCCACCAGGTACATGAAGTCCTCGGGCGGCCCGAACCGGCTGGTGGGTGCGTAATACCCGGTCACTTCATATCCCCAGGAGCCATCGAACGGATGCTCCATGACCGGAAGAAACTCGACATGCGTGTAACCCGCTTCATGCACATACTCCGTAAGTTGCACGGCGATTTCCCGGTAAGTCAGCGGACGATTCCCATCTTCCGGCGCTCTTCGCCATGAACCGAGATGCACCTCATAAATAGAGATCGGGCAATCCAGGCTGTTTCTTCTGGCGCGGTTCGCCATCCACTCACTATCTCGCCAAGAATAAGTGCTGAGATCCCAAACCAGGGACGCCGTTTGTGGACGGACTTCCGCGGCGAACGCATACGGATCGGCTTTGTCCACCTCATAACCTCGGTAGCTGGACTTAATGTGATACTTATACCTTGCGCCCAGCGCCACGTTCGGGACAAAGCCTTCCCATATCCCGCTTGATCCAGGCGATTCCAAATCATTCGAGCACGAGCTCCACTCGTTGAAGTCTCCGATTACACTGACTTGGCTGGCGTTGGGCGCCCACACAGCGAAATGAACGCCGCGTCTCCCGTCCTGTTCTCCGAGGTGCGCGCCCATCTTCTCATACGCGTGGGAATGCGTGCCTTCTCCGAGAAGATAAAGATCGTAGTCACTTAGCCATGAGTTGTGTGCCGCGATTTGCATTGTTTCTTTCCTGAACCGCTTATCACACGCTGCACGGCATAGTCCAGACCGGTTGCGCTATTAAACTTCGATTGAAGCTGAAATGCTGAACCAACGGCCTGACCGCTAGAGGTCACGTGGCCGCATATCGTCACTGATCTCGCTCGATGCCTGTTCAGCCGAGACTCGCGGCAAGCGGTCAGAGCCCTTCCGCTTCGCTATCAGCGGTTGGTGAGTGAACTGCAAGCTACAGGCACCGAGGTTGGACTCATTGATTATCGAGACGCCAAAACATAACGAGCCGTCCGGCTCTTCTGGCGGCAAAGTCCGCGTTATCGCTGGAAGTACCGCCGGCACCGGCATACTCCGTCGATGGCGTTCGCTGAAACTCATAATTCTTGCAGCGTTGGCGCTTATCGCTCTCCTGGCCATCGTCGCCGGTTTGATCGAGAAGGGGCTGTGGATGCAGGCCGTCGGCTACTCTTCCGTCTTCTGGACACTGCTATCGCTGAAGATGGAACTGTTTTGTGTGGCCTTCGCTGTCACCCTTCTCTATCTCTGGGTAAACCTTCATTTCGCGGCGAAACATGCCGCCACTTTCCCGGTGGGTAACGTGGCAGGCGAATCCACAGTTGCCGCGAAACTCGGCGTCCGGATCCCTCCAGCGATCTTGAAACTCGGCTTGGGTGCGCTGGCTGCGGTCGCCGCCCTGTTCGCCGGGCTTCTGTTTACGGGACAGTGGGACACCTATTTCCGTTTTCGCTACGGTGGATCCTTCGGATTGGCCGATCCGCTCTTTCGGGCCGATGCAGGTTTCTATCTTTTTCGTCTTCCCTTCTATGAACTTCTGCAGGGCGCCCTGGCCGGATTGGCGCTGCTCACACTGGTCGCTGTCATGTTCTTCTACGGGTACTTCGGCCTGCTGCGATTCGGCCGCAACGGAACGGTGGAGGGCGCCAGCGCGAGGTACGGCGCTCATCTTTCAATCCTTGGCGCAATTGTGGTGGTCATGTGGGGATGCGGTTTCTATCTGGATCACTACGAACTCTTGTATTCGACTCAAGGAGTCGTGTTTGGAGCCGGTTATACGGCCGACCATGTGACGCGGATCGCCTATTGGATTATGGTTGGCGCTGCAGTGGCGCTCTTTGCCGTGCTGGTATCCAATATCTTCCGGCCGCGGTTCCGGGCGGTCATGATTGGCTCCGGAATCTATCTGGGCGTGTATGTCGTCGCGGTCCTGGCGCTGCCGGCCCTCTTTCAGAGGTTCGTCGTGCAGCCCAACGAACTGGCCCTCGAAACTCCCTATCTGAAGAACAACATAGCATTCACGCGTACGGCTTACCAGCTTGACAAGATCCAGGAAACTTCCTACCCCGCGCTCTCCGATCTTACCGCTGACGTGATCGCGAGAAATCAAGACACAATCCAGAACGTCCGTCTCTGGGACTATCGCCCTTTGTTGCAGATGTACCGACAGGCCCAAGAGATACGGCTCTACTATCAGTTCAATCAGGTTGATGTCGATCGCTACCATCTGCCGGACGGGTATCACCAGGTAATGCTGTCGGCCCGCGAACTTTCCGCTGAACTTCCCGAACAGGCTCGAACCTGGGTAAATCAGAAGTTGCAATTCACGCACGGGTATGGCGTGGCCATGAGCTTCGTTTCGAAGACAATGGGCGGGGGCTTTCCGCAGTATGTTCTCGAGAATATCCCGCCGGAATCCGCATATGGCCTGACAATCAGCCAGCCTTCCATCTACTACGGCGAGTCCACGCCAGGTTACCGGATTGTTTCAACTGGGATCAAGGAGTTTGACTATCCGAAGGGGAATGAGAATGTCTATACAAGTTACGGCGGAACGGGAGGGATTCCGCTGGATAGCTTATGGGCGCTTGCATTGCCTCCAACAAGGTGCCCGGCGTGGGGGCCGGCCTGATCAATGATTTCTTTTCAGCCCATCAGGGCGTTGAGGATGACGATATGAACGTCATCTGCCTGGGTGGCCGCGTGGTTACGAAGTCGGACGCTTGGGAGTGGGTCAGACTATTTCTCGAGTCGCGTTTCAGCGGCGCTGAAAGACACCGGCGGCGTGTCGCCGAAGTGGAAAGCCTGGAAAACAAGGAAACGGTTTCATGAGCGTCAATCGATTAAAAGAGTTGGGAACCTTAGGTCAATCTCTCTGGTTGGACTACATCCGGCGCGACCTGTTCGCGGGCGGGGAGCTCCGGCGTCTGATCGAGAAGGATGGGGTGCGTGGGATGACCTCGAATCCCGCTATTTTCGAGAAGGCGATTGTCGAGAGTCAGATTTACAACGACGAGATACGGGCGATGGCGGTCGCTGGCAAAGGAGCGGAGACCATCTACGAAAAGCTCAGCCAGAGTGACGTGCAAAGCGCTGCTGACGGATTCCGTCCGCTCTACGATGAGACCGATGGCAGGGATGGATATGTCAGCCTGGAGGTCAATCCGCACCTTGCGCACGACACTGGGGAGACGATCGCTGAAGCCCGCCGTTTATGGGCTGCGCTGAATCGCCCCAATGTACTCATTAAGGTTCCTGCCACGGCTGAGGGACTGCCTGCGATCGAACAACTGGTGAGCGAAGGAATTAGCGTCAATGTCACGCTGCTCTTCGGGTTGCCGCGGTACCGGCAGGTGACGGAAGCCTACATCAACGGCGTCGGGTCGCGCGCCGCGCAAGGATACGCGGTGAATCGTCTGGCGTCGGTGGCCAGCTTTTTTGTGAGCCGCATCGATGCGCTAGTGGACCCGCTCATCGAGAAGCTAATGGCGCAAGATTGCAAGGAAGCAGAAATCGCCAAAAAGGCGCACGGACAGATCGCCATCGCCAGCGCGAAGATGGCCTACCAGATCTTCAAAGACATCTTCGGCGGGGAACGGTTTACGGAACTGGCGAAGGTTCACGGCGCTCGTCCGCAGAGGTTGTTGTGGGCCAGTACCAGCACCAAGAACCCGAACTACAGCGACGTGAAATACATGGAGGCCCTCATCGGACCGGATACAGTCGATACCGCGCCAATGGAAACGATCGATGCTTATCGCGACCATGGAGATCCTAAGGCCCGCCTCGAACATCAGGTCAAGGAAGCCCAATGGTTACTCGAACAATTACCGGAATTAAATATCAATCTCGACCATGTGACCCGTGAACTGGAAGAAGAAGGCGTCCGGAAATTTTGCGAGCCGTTCGACCAGTTGATGAAGACCTTGGCGCAAAGGTCACCTAAACGCTTGAAGAAAGTGTCATGAAAAAGATAACTCCCGTCACAACGTTGTTTCTGGATGTTGGCGGCGTCCTGCTCACCAACGGGTGGGATCACGTGGCCCGCCGGCGCGCCGCGAAGAACTTCAAGCTGGGATGGGCGGAGATGGAAGAACGGCATCGCCTGAACTTCGAAACTCACGAAGAGGGAAAGATGTCGTTCGGCGAATATTTGGACCGGGTGGTCTTCTATCAGGAACGGCCATTCACGAGGGGCGAGTTCCGCAGCTTCATGTGCGCGCAATCGAAGCCTTACCCGAAGATGTTGGAGCTGTTTGCTCAGCTCAAGGTCCGGCACGGGTTGAGAGTCGCCGTAGTCAGCAACGAATCGCGCGAGGTGAATGCGCATCGCATTCGCGAATTTAAGCTGGACGCCTTGGCGGATACATTCATTTCCTCCTGCTTCGTCCACATCCGTAAGCCCGACGTCGAAATGTTTTCGTTTGCTCTGGACATCGCCCAGGCGAAATCCGAGCAAGTAGTGTACATCGACAACACCCCGATGTTCGTCGAAATCGCGGAGAGTTTGGGAATTCGCAGCATTCATCACATCGATTACAAGTCTACCTGCGAAAAGTTGGCTTCGTTCGGATTATCGAAACTGGGAGTCAGTCACGCAACCAGCTAACGCATGCGTCCTGACGATCAACGGCGGCTCGTCGAGCATCAAGTTCGCGCTCTACCAAATGAACGAAAACCGGTCGCGTGGGCTGTATGGAACGGTTGAGCGGATCGGCATGAGCGGGACGAGTCTCCAGTTTCATGACCCCGCTGAAAAGGAGAAACAAAGCAGTCTCGCGTTCGCAGCCTCCGACCACAAATCGGCGGCAAACGCTCTGCTCGATTGGCTCCAGGAACAGGAAAGTTTTGCATCCGTGCAGGCAGTCGGACACCGTGTGGTCCACGGCATGCATCACACCGCGCCCGAGTTAGTCACCCAGGAGTTGCTCGATGAGTTGCACCGCATCAGTCCGTACGACCCTGAGCATTTGCCGAGCGAGATCGAGCTGATCGAGACGTTCCGGGAGCGTCATGCGAAGATGCCGCAGGTAGCTTGTTTCGACACGGCGTTTCACCAAACCATGCCGATGGTTGCCAAACTCCTTCCCATCCCGCGCCGTTTCTACGCGAAGGGAGTCCAACGTTACGGCTTCCACGGTCTTTCCTATGCCTACCTCATGGAAGAACTGGTTCGGCTGGGAGACTCGGCGGCGACCGCCGGACGCGTCATCCTCGCCCACCTGGGCAATGGCGCCAGCATGGCCGCAGTGCACAACGGCAAGAGCGTCGATACCAGCATGAGTTTCACGCCGACGTCCGGATTGGTCATGAGCACACGCTCCGGCGATCTGGATCCCAGTCTGTCGCCGTATCTGATGCGAACTGAGCAGATCACCACCTCGCAGTTCTACGATATGGTGAATCACCAATCCGGACTGCTGGGAGTGTCGGAGATCAGCTCCGACATGCGGGACTTACTCGCGCAGGAAGGGCAGGAACCCAGGGCGGCGGACGCTGTCGCGCTGTTCTGTTATCAGGCAAAAAAGTGGATCGGTGCTTTTGCCGCTGCGCTGGGCGGCCTGGACACGCTCGTGTTCGCCGGCGGGATCGGCGAGAACGCTCCATCAGTCCGCGCGCGTATCTGCGATGGCATCGGCTTCCTTGGCGTCGAACTGAGCGGCCCGCGCAACGCCGAAACTGCAGAAGTGATTTCTACCGATGCGAGCCGGATAACGGTGCGCGTCATTCGAACCGATGAAGATTTGATGATTGCCCGGTCGGTCTGCAACCTTCTCGAGACCGACACGGTGAAGAAAAAGGATTGAAACCATGAAGACCAATACGCTGACTCCCGAACGGCCTCACAAGAAACCTGACGCGATCGACGCCAAGGACTTGACCGCCAAAACCAATACACTCACGCCGGAAATGCTCCAGAAGATCAATTCTTACTGGCGCGCGGCCAATTATCTGTCGGTCGGGCAAATTTATCTTTACGACAATCCGCTGTTGAAAGAACCGCTAAAACTCGCTCACGTGAAGCCTCTGGTCGTCGGGCATTGGGGCACGACCCCGGGCCAGAACTTCATCTACGTCCATCTGAATCGGGTCATCAAGAAATACGACCTGGACATGTTCTACATCGCGGGGCCCGGTCACGGCGGCCCGGCGATCGTGGGCAACGTTTATCTCGAAGGCACCTGGAGTGAAGTTTATCCAAACGTCACCCAGGACGAGGCTGGGCTGAAGAAGCTCTTCACGCAGTTCTCGTTTCCCGGCGGGATCTCCAGCCATGTTGCGCCGACGACGCCAGGCTCGATTCATGAAGGCGGCGAGTTGGGATATTCGGTGAGCCATGCTTTCGGCGCGGCGTTCGATAATCCCGGCCTGATCGTCGCCTGTGTGGTCGGCGACGGTGAAGCGGAAACCGGTCCACTGGCCACCGCATGGCAGTCCAACAAATTTCTTAATCCGATCACTGACGGAGCTGTGCTGCCCATCCTGCATCTCAATGGCTTCAAGATCAGCAACCCGACCGTCCTTTCCAGGATCGAACACGAAGAACTGGAGCAATTCTTCCGCGGCTGCGGTTGGGATCCTTTGTTTGTGGAAGGCGACGATCCCGAAACGATGCACCAGCTAATGGCTGCGACGCTCGATAAGGCCGTCGAAGACATCCGCCAAATCCAGGAACATGCGCGAACCACAAAAGACGCTGCCCGTCCGCGCTGGCCAATGATCGTTTTGCGGTCGCCCAAGGGATGGACAGGCCCGAAGGTGGTCGACGGTTTGCAAATCGAAGGAACCTTCCGGGCGCACCAGGTACCGATCCTGGTGGATTCCGAGCATCCCAATCACGTCCCGTTGCTGGAAGCCTGGATGAAGAGCTATAAGGCTGAAGAGTTATTTGACGAGCATGGCCGTCTCATGCCGGAGTTAGCCGATCTGGCGCCGAAGGGCAACCGGAGAATGGGCTCCAATCCGCACGCCAACGGCGGCATTCTACTGCGCGACCTGTGCATGCCGGATTTCCACGCTCACGCAGTGCACGTTCCGTCGCCCGGCGCTGTCGACGGACAGGATACCCTCGTGCTGGGTAACTTCATTCGCGATGTGGTGAAGCTAAATCAGGATCAGCGCAACTTCCGTGTCTTCGGTCCGGATGAGACCATCTCGAACCTTCTGGGCGCGGTCTTCGAAGTCACCAATCGACAATGGGATGCTCGCGAAGTAGACAACGATGAATTCCTGGCTCCTGCCGGGCTCGTCCTGGACTCTATGCTCAGCGAGCACCAGTGCGAGGGTTGGCTGGAAGGCTATCTGTTAACCGGACGGCATGGTCTCTTCAATAGCTACGAAGCTTTCATTCGCATTGTCGACTCCATGTTCAGCCAGCATGCCAAATGGCTGAAGGTGACCTCGGAACTTCCCTGGCGCCGCAAGATCTCGTCGCTGAACTACCTTCTCGCTTCGCACGTCTGGCAGCAGGATCATAACGGCTTCACCCATCAGGATCCCGGCTTCCTCGATCACGTCATCAATAAGAAGGCCAGTATCGTCCGCGCCTACCTTCCGCCAGACGCGAATTGCCTGCTCTCGGTCTTCGACCATTCTCTACGGAGCCGCAATTACGTCAATGTCGTGGTGGCGGGAAAACACGCGCTGCCGCAATGGCTGACCATGGATCAGGCGGTGGTACATTGCACGGAAGGAATCGGCATCTGGCAATGGGCAAGTAACGATCAGGATGGCGAGCCGGACGTCGTGATGGCTTGCTGTGGCGACACGCCGACACTGGAGATTCTTGCTGCCGTTTCGATTCTTCGCGAGCACCTGCCCGCACTGAAGATCCGCGTGATTAACGTAGTCGACCTAATGAAGTTACAGCCGCAGACCGAGCATCCCCACGGCTTGAGCGAACGGGACTACGATTCTCTGTTCACGAAGGACAAACACATCATCTTCGGCTTTCACGGCTACCCCTGGCTAATCCATCGCCTGACCTACAGCCGGACGAATCGCAATATGCACGTTCGCGGCTACAAGGAAGAGGGCACCATTACGACGGCCTTCGACATGCGCGTGCAGAACGATCTGGACCGGTTTCATCTGGTGCAGGATGTGGTCGATCGACTGCCGCATTTAGGTTCTAAAGGCGCTTACTTGAAGCAGAACATGCAGGACAAGCTGATCGAGCATAAGCTCTATATCGACAAGCATGGCGAAGACTTGCCGGAAATTCGCAACTGGAAATGGAGTGCACCTAAATGAACGAGCAAGAGCTGATCGAAACCGCGACTAAGATAGTCGCCGGCAACAAGGGACTGCTGGCTATGGATGAAAGTAATCCAACCTGCAACAAACGGTTTGCTCCGTTGGGCATTCCACAAACCGTGGAGGCCCGGCGAGCATATCGCCAGTTGATTATCTCGACGCCAGGCCTCGGCGAATCGATTAGTGGCGTGATCCTCTACGATGAGACGATTCGCCAGAAGAAAAACGATGGCACGCCTTTCATCAACGCCATCCTCGATGCGGGAATCATTCCCGGCATCAAAGTCGATACCGGAGCAAAGGACCTCGCGGGTCATCCTCAAGAGAAAATAACCGAAGGGTTGGACGGATTGCGCGACCGCCTCAAAGAGTACTTTCAAATGGGCGCGCGTTTTGCCAAGTGGCGGGCGGTAATCGCATTGAGCCACGGCATTCCAACCCTTGCCTGCATCGAGGCCAACGCACAAGCGTTGGCCCGCTATGCTGCGCTCTGCCAGGAAGCCGGACTCGTTCCCGTCGTCGAACCCGAGGTGCTGATGGCCGGCGAGCATACCTTGGCCCAGTGCGCTCAGGTCACGGAGGAAGTCTTGCGCACGGTCTTTGTTGAGCTTCATGCGCAGGGCGTGATGCTCGAAGGCATGATCCTGAAGCCTAACATGGTGCTTCCCGGATCGGCCTGCCCCAGGCAGGAAGATGTGGACGAGGTGGCGGATGCCACGGTCAAATGTCTCTTGCGCGCCGTCCCCGCGGCCGTTCCGGGCGTTGCATTTCTGTCGGGCGGCCAATCCGCCGAACTGGCATCGGCCCGATTAAACGACATGAATGTCAGGTTCAAATCGCGAATGCCTTGGGCGTTGGCGTTCTCGTTTGCCCGCGCTATCCAGCAACCGGCTCTAGAAATCTGGCGAGGTGAGGAGGCGAATGTGGCGGCGGCACAGCAAGCCCTCCTGCATCGAGCCAGGTGCAACCGTGCTGCCCGTCGCGGCGAATACAACGCCGCGATGGAAAAGCCGTCGGCGAGAATGCCGCATGTCGCAAAGCCTGCCGCGTAAAGACCCCAATGAGCAAATCCACTAACCCGGGCAACGAAGGGGCTGTTCCCGCCGCTGTTCATCACATCCATATAGATCGTGACAAACGTTCTTACTGGCAGCGAGCGCATCATGACTGGCGCTTCTGGGTCGGAATGTTCCTCATGCTTTCGGCCCTCGCGATCTACGTCATGAGCGACGATTTGTCGCGACTGCCTCCCTTCCGGTCGCAGCCGATCTCAACTGGTCCCTGAAAATAGACATCCAGCCACACGCGAAACCTGCGGTATCGCAGAACAGAAAGAGCACACATTATGAAACCCACCGCCGACGAATCGAAAACTCCCAATACGAAACCGGGATCCACCAACGGGGCGAAGCCTGGAACCGGGGCCGCAGCGAAAGACGGTTCGAAGAATGCGGTGCAGAAAGACCTGAAATCTGTTCCCATGCCCGAACTTGAGAAAAAGCTGAGCTCGTCGCCGGACGGCCTCACTCAAGCTGAGGCGCAGAAACGGCTGGCGCAATACGGGCCCAACGCAATCGCTGAAAAGAAGGACAATCCGTTCCTGAAATTCCTCAGTTATTTTTGGGGCCCAATCCCTTGGATGATCGAGGGAGCGGTGATTCTGTCGGGCGTGGTCCGCCACTGGCCGGACTTTTTCATCATCCTCTTGTTGCTCGTCTCCAACGCGATCGTGGGATTCTGGGAAGAACACCAGGCGGGCAACGCCATCGCCGCACTCAAGGCCCAGTTGGCGATCAATGCCAAAGTCAAACGAGATGGCAAGTGGACCGACCCGCCGGCCCGCGAGTTGGTGCCTGGCGACGTCATCCGCTTGAAACTCGGCGATATTGTTCCGGCCGATGCGCGCCTGCTGCCGGGCGACCCGGTGCAGGTGGATCAATCCGCATTGACCGGCGAGTCTTTACCTGTCGAACGCAAGCTTGGCGACGCCGTGTTTTCGGGATCGATCATTCGCCAGGGCGAGATTGAAGGAATGGTCTACGCGACCGGTACGAATACCTATTTCGGCAAGACTGCGCAAATGGTGGAAGGCGCGGAAACCGCCAGTCATTTTCAAAAAGCGGTGCTGAAGATTGGCGACTACCTGATTATTCTCGCCGCGGTTCTGGTATCGCTGATTGTCGGCGTCGCTCTCTTCCGTCACGACCCGATCCTGGGCACGCTGGAGTTCGCCCTGGTGCTTCTGGTGGCCGCGATTCCCGTGGCCATGCCCACGGTGCTGTCCGTGACCATGGCGGTCGGCGCTCGTCTGCTGGCGAAAAAACAAGCGATCGTCACCCGGCTCGCGGCGATCGAAGAATTGGCCGGCGTGGACATTCTTTGCTCGGATAAGACCGGGACGCTCACCCAAAACAAGCTTTCGCTGGGCGACCCCTTCACACTGAGCGGCAATCCCGCCGACCAGGTCATCCTCTACGCGGCGTTAGCTTCGCGTGCGGAAGACAAGGACACCATCGACCTGGCTGTGATCGGCGGCGTAAAGGATGATAAAGCGCTCAAGGCGTGCCAGGTAGTTCATTTCAAGCCGTTCGATCCGGTGCATAAGCGCACCGAGGCTACCGTCAAAGGCGCGGATGGTAAACAGTTCTTCGTGGCTAAGGGAGCGCCGCAGGTCATTCTGGCGATGTCGACCAACGCCGGCGAGGTAAAGCCAGCCATCGAAAAAGCGGTCAACGAATTTGCGGCCAAGGGTTACCGTTCATTAGGCGTGGCGCGAGCGGATGAGGAAGGCAAGTGGCAGATCGTTGGCGTGCTGCCGCTGTTCGATCCGCCTCGCGAGCAAGCCAAAGCCACCATCGCGAGCGCCCGTCAGATGGGCGTCAGCGTCAAGATGGTTACCGGCGATCAATTGGCGATCGCTAAGGAAACAGCTCGACAATTGGGGATGGGCACTAACATCCTGGATGCTAGCGGCCTCGGCGATATCAAGCATCACGAGTCCGCGCAGTCAGCCGACGCCATCGCGAAAGCGGACGGTTTCGCCCAGGTATTCCCCGAACATAAATTCCATATTGTGGACGTCCTGCAACAGCACGGACATATCGTCGGTATGACCGGTGACGGGGTGAACGATGCTCCGGCGCTGAAGAAAGCGGATTGCGGGATTGCCGTTTCCGGCGCAACCGATACTGCCCGCGCGGCCGCATCCATCGTGCTGCTGGCTTCCGGCTTATCGGTGATCATCGATGCGATTAAGGAGAGCCGCCGCATCTTCCAGCGGATGAATAGCTATGCGATCTACCGCATCGCAGAAACGCTGCGCGTGCTGTTCTTCATGACGCTGGCGATTCTCGTTTTCAACTTCTATCCGGTAACCGCGGTGATGATTGTGATGCTGGCGTTGCTCAATGATGGCGCCATCCTGTCCATTGCCTATGACAACGTCCATTACAAAGACAAGCCCGAAGCCTGGAACATGCGCCTGGTGTTGGGGGTCTCCACTGTCCTGGGCGTAATTGGCGTCGTGGCCGCATTTGGCTTATTCTATCTTGGTGAGCGCGTCTTTCATCTGGACCGCGATCACATCCAGACGCTGATGTATTTGAAACTGTCGGTGGCCGGACATCTCACCATATTCTTGACGCGCACGCGCGGCCCATTCTGGTCCATACGCCCCGCGCGGATTCTTTGGTTAGCGGTCCTCGGTACGCAAACCATAGCGACTCTGATTGCAGTTTACGGGCTGTTCATGACGCCTCTCGGTTGGGGTTGGGCAGGATTTGTTTGGGCGTACGCCGTGGCTTGGGCGCTGGTGAACGATCGCGTGAAACTGCTCGCTTATCGGATTCTCGATCCCACGAAAGCTCCGCTGCTCGAAAAGAAATCAGTTGCGCAGAAACCGGACATCGCCAAACGGGCCTATGAAATCTATGAGGAACGAGGCCGTCACGATGGCCAGGCCGATCAGGATTGGCGCGAGGCCGAAGCCGAGGCACGGAAAGATGACGCCGAAGCCGAGACACGGAAAGATGAGGCGGGACATGCGACGCCCGTCCCGGCGGTCAAATGAAAATCGATTCAGAGGATTTCCGTGTGGCGGCCGGGAAAAAGGTCAAGCTCGATGAGTGGCCGACGGTCATCAAGCCATATTGCGAGTCGAAGAAGCACTATCAGGAACTCCTGGAAAAGCACGTTGAGGAGTTGAGTAAACTGCAGGAACTTCACTACGCATCCAACCGGTATGCCCTGCTGTTGATTTTTCAGGGGATGGACGCCGCCGGGAAAGACGGCGCCATCCGGCACGTTATGTCGGGGGTTAATCCGCAAGGGTGCGAGGTTTCCAGTTTCAAACAACCCAGCGCCGAGGAACTGGAACACGATTTTCTCTGGCGTTCGACTCTTCGGCTTCCCGAGCGCGGACGGATCGGCATCTTCAATCGCTCCTATTATGAGGAAGTGCTGGTGGTTCGGGTGCATCCGGAGATTCTCCGCAGCCAGGGCCTCGCCGAAGAGTTCCGCGACGAGAAGACGATCTGGGACGAACGTTATCGCTCCATCGTGGACCTGGAAAACCATCTTCATCGCAACGCAACGCACACCGTTAAAATATTCCTCCATCTTTCGAAGGACGAACAGCGAAAGCGATTCCTGGAGCGCATCGATGAGCCTGACAAGAACTGGAAGTTCAGCCTCGCGGACATTCACGAGCGGAAATTTTGGAAGCATTACATGGAGGCTTTTGAGGCTTGTCTGCACGCGACGAGTACTCATCACGCGCCGTGGTACGTCGTCCCCGCGGATGACAAGGAGAATGCCCGATTGATTGTCTCCCAAATTGTCATGGATGCGCTCAGTGCACTGAAGATGGCGTATCCGAAAACGACCGCGAAACGTCGGCGGGAATTGCAATCGATTCGCAAACAGCTCTGATGGAGCATCCCTCCGACGATGCGATGCTGGAGACGCTTCAGCGAGAAACGTTCGATTATTTCCTGTACGAATCAAACCCTGCAAACGGCCTGGTAAGAGACAAGACCCGACCCGATTGGCCCGCCAGTATCGCCGCAACGGGATTAGCGCTGGCGGCTTATCCGGCTGGTGTCGAACGCGGCTTCATGAGCCGCCCGGACGCGGCTGAGCGTACTCTCAGCACTGTCAGATTCTTCCTGGATAGCCCTCAAGGTAGCGAGCGCGACGCGACCGGATACAAAGGCTTCTATTACCATTTCCTCGACATGGAGACCGGCAGGCGCGCGTGGAAATGCGAGCTGTCGACCATCGATACGGCATACCTTCTGGCCGGTGCGTTAGCGGCCGCCGCGTATTTCAATGGCGACGATCCCATCGAGCGTAAACTTCGCGAGTGCGCCGATACCCTATACCGGCGCGCTGACTGGCAGTGGGCCCAGAATGGTAAGCCGAGGGTTACTCTTGGCTGGAAGCCCGAGACTGGATTCATCAAATATGAGTGGCAAGGCTACGATGAGTCCTTGCTGCTGCAGGTGCTTGGCCTTGGCTCGCCCACGCATCCCTTACCGGAACTGACTTACCAGGCGTGGACGGCATCGTTTCGATGGAAGACGATCTACCGGCACTCCTATCTCTACGCCGGGCCCCTCTTCATCCACCAACTCTCGCATTTATGGTTGGACCTTCGCGGCATCCAGGACGACGTCATGCGCGAGAAGGGAATCGATTACTTCGAGAATAGCCGCCGCGCCACTCTCGTACAACAGCAATACGCGATTCGCAATTCCGGCGGCTGGAGACATTACGGCGAGTATTGTTGGGGCGTCACGGCGAGCGATGGACCGGGACCTGCGTCGGTACCAGTGGATGGCGTCAAACGAAAGTTCTTCGACTATGTGGGACGAGGCGTTCCATTCGGCCCGGACGATGGGACAATTGCGCCCTGGGCAGTTGCGGCATCGCTGCCGTTTGCACCCGAGATTGTACTCCCCACGCTTCGACATCTTACCGAACTGCATCTGCGCGAGAAGAATCGCTACGGTTTCAAAGCGACTTTCAATCCAAGTTTTCCCGCAAAAGACGGAGAGCCCTGCGGCTGGGTATCGCAGTGGCATTTCGGCTTGAACCAGGGCCCAATCGTCTTGATGATCGAGAACTACCGCAACGGATTTTTGTGGCAGCTCATGCGGCGTTGTCCGTATGTGATTCAAGGCCTGCGCCGGGCCGGATTCACGAACGGGTGGTTGGACTCGATCCCTTAAGCGTTTGCCGGGACGCGCTGCAGGATTCATGCACACCTTCCAGGTGTTCGGTGCTTCTCGTGCTCTGAAAAGGAGGTAGACCGATTCTCAAATCAAAGGAAAGATATGAAAATGCTCAAAACGTTCTTGTCCCTGCTGACAGTAGTCGTGACCGGGGCTCTGATAGGGTGCTCAACGACCACCGCCAAGGCGCCCGACGTTAATGACAGCCTTCGCGCATCGCTCGATCAGGCGGGCCTCAAAGACGTCTCCCTGCGCCAGGATCGCGATAAGGGTGTCGTGACCCTGGGCGGGCACGTGAAGACAGACGCCGACAAATCACAAGCTCAATCCATCGCACAATCGATCGCGGGATCCGAAGTTGTGGCGAACCAGATTGCGGTGATTCCACCGGGCGACGCAACGGATGCTAAGAAAGTGGACTCGGACCTGGACAAGGGTATCATAGGTAACCTGGATGCGGCTCTCATCCAGGACAAGCTGCACGAGAGCGTACAGTACACGGTCAAAAATAGCGTCGTTACCTTGACCGGTGCAGTGGACTCCACAGTGAAACGCACCCAGGCAGAAAAGGACGCGGCTGCTGTTCCCAACGTGCAGCAGGTAGTGAACGAACTGCAGATTAAGGATCTAAAGGCCACCTCGTCAAACTAGGTCAGCCGAAATTCGCTAAGCCGGGCGACGGCAAATCTTCAGACGCTCAGGACCGGGATGCGGGACGCCCGGATGATCTCATAGCCGTTGCCGTTTGCCCCTAAGTGTTCGTACACAGAACTGTGTCCGATGACCAGGACGTCAGCCTTGATTTGCTCCGCAGTCCGGTTCAATAGCTCCAGGACATTGCCGCTCTCGATGATGACTTCGGCTTTCGTGCCCACGTCCTGCTGAAGCTTAGCGACCTCCGTGGCGGCGAAACCCACTATCGTTTCCTGCCACGCGCGGTCGACATGGGAGCCGCCGGGGCCGAAGACATCCACACCGGTGGTGATGTGGACGAGCGTAAGCTTCGCGTCCACGGCAGCGGCCATCCCGGCGGCTAGTTTCGCGGTGTGGCGGCTATGCTGGGTCAAATCCACGGAGCAGAGGACGCTGCGGATCGAAAACTCGCGCGCCGCCTCTTCCAGGTGAGCGCCTGTCCAGACCGGGCAAGGGCTTTCGTGCAGTATTTTCGCTGTCACCGAGCCCAGCAGATAACGGTAGAACGCCCCATGGCCGCGGGTCGACATCACGATCAGGTCGACGTTGCGGTCGCGAGCCGTCTTCACGATTTCCTGGGCAGCGTCGCCTCTCAGCAACATGCGTGTGACCGAGATCCCTTCCAGTTCAGGTCGTAACGTCTCGTCCAGCTCTTTCTGTGACTGCTGAACGATGTGCGCGTGCAAATCCCGAGCAGTAATCTCGTGCCCGCCCTCCAGCATTCCGGCTGGAAAGTTGAAGGGCGTCACGACATGCAGCAGGATCATCTCCGCGGTAAAGCGCCGCGCCAACCACGCGGCCTCATGTACCGCTTGGCGGGAAGCATCCGAGAACACAATAGGTACAAGAATGGTCTTAAGGCTCAGCATCGCGATTCCTATCCAGGGTTGTTTATCTCGATCGCCACGTCGCAAAACATCATTTACCGTGTTGGCAACCACCGGCAGCGAACACAATAGAACATCAGACCGAGCCCCAACCGGCGCAAAAAGCTCAAAAAGTGATGCGCCGGGCAGTAAACGACGATCCGCTCGCCGCAAGACCTAAATTACGCCCCGACGGCCGGTAAAGAGATTGATGACGACAATCACCAACGCCACGACCAGCAGTAAATGGATCAAGCTTCCGCCGATACTAAAACTAAAACCCAGAAGCCATAGGATGAATAACACAACTACAATCGTCCATAGCATACGTTTCGTCTCCTCTAATTTTCTATCCGAAATCCGCCCCGCTCTTCAGGCGGCCAGTGTTGCATCGAACTCGTTCCATAGCTGTCCGCGATAGGCAGGCCTTCATTACCTTTGCCCTACGCTGGTGCGTCGATCGAAGCCACGCGCACCAACTTCTTGTTCACGAATTCCTGGATTCCCATCCGGGATAACTCGCGCCCGTAACCCGAATTCTTGATTCCGCCGAATGGCAAATCCGCTGTCGTCCAAGTCGGGTGATTGACGAACATCATGCCTGTGTCGACCTGGCTCGCGACGCGTTTGCCGCGTACAATATCCTGCGTAAACACCGAGCCACCCAATCCGAAATCCGAGTCGTTGGCGAGAGCTATCGCCTCGTCCTCGTTGTGGACTCGAAAGAACAGCGCGACGGGGCCGAAGAACTCCTCGCGAAAAGCGGAGTTGCCGGGCTTAATATTGGTAAGGATCGTCGGCTGCATGAAAGATCCCGGCCTGTCTATCCGCTTGCCCCCCGTTACCAGAGTGGCGCCCTCAGCGACTGCCCGGTTGACCTGAGCCAGCAATTGCACCAGTGCCGCTTCCGTCGACAGGGGTCCGAGCGTCGTTGACTCATCCATTGGGTCTCCGGGCGCGAGCGCCTCCAGAGACGCCTGGAACTTCTGGAGAAACCGGTCAGCCAATTCTTCAACGACGATGAATCGCTTCGCGGCCACGCAGCACTGGCCGGTGTTGTTCATCTTGGCCCATACTGCCCATTTGACCGTTTTTTCCAGATCAGCATCTTCGAGTACGATGAAGGCGTCGCTCCCGCCAAGTTCCATCGTTGACTTCTTTAGGTTTTGTCCGGCTCTTCCCGCAACCAGCTTTCCGGCTTCCACGCTGCCGGTCAACGCCACACCTTTGATTCGAGGATCGTCGATCACGCGATTCACCTGATCATGCGAGATCAGCAGGTTGGTATACGCGCCCACTGGCGCACCTGCGTCCCGAAACAGCTTTTCAAATGCGATCGCGCATTGCGGAACACATCCCGCGTGCTTCACCATGACGACGTTACCTGCCATCAAATTTGGCGCGGCAAAACGGGCCAGCTGGTAATAAGGAAAGTTCCAGGGCTCGACGCCAAAAAGAACTCCCAGCGGGCTGCTTTCGACCTCGGCTTCGCCGGAACGCGGTTTCAGGTTTTCGGCTGCGAGAAAGCACTCGGCGTTCCGGGCATAGTATTCGATGATATCCGCGCTGAGCCGGACTTCGCCCCGTGCCTGTTCGATGAGCTTGCCCATCTCAAGCGTAACGGGGTGAGCGAATTCCTCAATTCGCTCGCGCAGAATGGTTGCAGCCTTAGCGATGATGGTCGCGCGTTCCTGGAATGTGGTGCGCCGCCAGGCGTCAAAGCATTTCGCGGCCGTATCGATCGCTGATTCCAACTGGGTATCGTTGAGTTGCTCGAACGTCTTCAGTTTGCTGCCGTCATATGGGTTAACGCTTTGATATGCCATTTGGTTAATCTCCCTCGAGGTATTCCAAAGGAACATCGTCCTCCGGGACTTGTTTCGTGTGAACCTCCGCCACATCCGCGTCGGGTGCATCTTCTACGCCGCCGATGGCCTCGGCCTCGAATGCTTGCCCTTCTTCGAGCAGTTCCTGGACGCTTTCTCCGCCAGCCTCCGCAACATCCGATAACCCCTGTGTGTCTCCGGACTGGCCGGCTGAATCCGTGCCGATTCCGTGCACTTCTTCGCGAACGGTAGCGTAGGTCCTCGTTCCTTGATCGTCTGCCTTGCTCATGCATCTTCGAGAGGCACTTGACGGTCCACTCCTTATTGCTTCGGGCGGGTATGGCTGAAGAGGCACGCTGACTATTCAGGCAGCTTGAGGCACACGTGGTCACGCGGCCGTTTTGCGAATCGAACCCAATTCCTTATAAACGTCTCGGTTTGTGCGGCTTACGGAGCATTGGCGCTTTTGGGCTTGTGCATTCTTGTGCGCGGCGCCCAAAAAACGTCGCGGGCCCGGTGCTCGGGAATTTGCGAATCGAACCCAATTTCCTGTGAGTGCAACTCGACAACTGGCCCTCCTTTATGCGGTGTAGTTCGATAAAGCGGGCGGCAGGTTTTGCGAATAATGCCGTCAGACGCCACACGTGGCATCTCTACTTTCAGGATGGCACGAGCAAGCAAGAGTTTTCGCGTGGTGCGGCGTCCATGTGCCCGTTTCGAAGAATCAAATAAAATTTAAACGGTGGTAAGTCGCTAGTTTAATCCGATGACATAACGATAGATCCATGAGACCTGAATATCGCCGGTGATTCCGCTGGCCTGGAACGTGGCAAGTTGATCCGTCGCCGGCATCTGCTCCACGACCACCTCCGTGATCCCAGGTAGGCCAAAAGTGCAGAAAACGCCGTTTCCGCCGGCTGAGACTGGGTTGCCGGTGCAAATTGACTGAAAGCTGTAGGAGCCGGCGGTAGCTGAGACGTAACCATATGACGAGTATTGGGTCATGAAGGTCTTGAAAACGAGCGAGACCTTGACCACGTCGTCTTCTGAGCCGCCGCTCCACTGAACGGTAAATGGCTCGTTGGTGCCGGCCGCTTCAGGCGGATTGACTGCCGTGATCTGGATTGGAGGATTGAGCGTCACGCTTGATGAACTGCCGGACGCCGAGATGGCAAATGTGCCTGCTCCGAGAAAGCCTGACGACAGACTCTCGGAATACGGGCACGAGCCTGTGGCGGAAACGGCTTCGTTCGGTCCGATCACCGCGATCGCGCCGGCGGAAAGCTCAAGGTAACCGGCGACTTGGCATAGACGGCTGGGGCCGGATAAGTGGATCGAGTTTGCGATATAGCCAGCTATGGGCCACGGGTACGGGTCTGCTAAACGTTGCCCAGCCGGACGGGCGCATGTCCCGCAGTCGGCTGATCCGATCACGCAGGTACCAATTGCCGCGGAGAACTCTGCTCTCCAGGTCTTATACGGCGGCCAGGCGCCCATAGCTGTCCTGGGGCTCACACAGATTAACGTCAGGTTTCCGCCCACAGCAGGGACCGTCGCGGTTCAGCTCCAACAGGGTGGTGAGCAGAGCGATACCGTCCTGATATACACGCACTAGGGGCGCTAAGCGATCGTCCCAACCAGCGCTCCAATAGCTGCGGTCACTCCCATCGCGAGTGCGCCCCAGAACGTGACACGAATCGCGGCGACCGTTACTTCCGCACCGCCCGCTCGTGCGGCTAATCCGCCGAGGAAAGCGAGGAACACGAGCGACGTCCCAGATACGAGGGCGATCAGAGCAAGCGGAGGCGACAGGGCAGTGACCAGAAGGGGCATCGCAGCTCCCACTGCGAAGCTGGCAGCGGACGCCATAGCAGCCTGAACGGGACGGGCAATGCCCCCTAAGGAGATACCCAGTTCGTCGCGAGCATGCGCGTCCAGCGCGTCGTGAGCCATCAACTGTTGCGCAACCTGCTTTGCGAGCGCGGGTTCAAGACCACGACCGACGTAGATGGCCGCCAACTCCTGGTGCTCTCCTTTGTCGTCACTCTTGAGTTCCGCGCGCTCAAGATTGAGGTCGGCCTGCTCGGTATCCGCCTGCGAGTGAACCGACACATACTCGCCGGCCGCCATCGACATCGCTCCGGCAACCATACCGGCGACTCCCGCGACGAGAACGCTATTATGGCTCCCGTGTGCTGATGCGACCCCGAGCACCAGGCTCGCGGTGGAAAGGATGCCATCGTTGGCGCCCAGTACAGCGGCTCGCAACCAACCGATGCGTCCTATGCGGTGCCGCTCTATCAGAGGCAAAGGCATGCTAAATCCATTTCTTCCTTAACATCCAGACTTTCACCATTTGCGTGAGGCCCACGTAGGCGAGCAACGTCAACAACAGAATCGGCCAGTACATTCGCGGGAGGGCGGCGAGTCCCAGCGAGGAGGCCAGCGGAGAATACGGCAACCACGCTCCCAAGGCCATGATGGAGAGCGTCGTAATGATTAGCGGCCAACTCGCCCGGCTCTGCAGGAAGGGAATCTTATTCGTGCGAATGACGTGGATGATGAGCGTCTGGGTCATTATGGATTCGACGAACCAACCCGTCTGGAACACGGACGCGCGGGACGGGTCCCAACAGTGGAAGACCCAGAGCATCACAAAGAAAGTCGTGTAGTCGAAGATCGAACTGATCGGGCCAATCAAAAGGATGAACCGCGTGATCTCGGAGATGTTCCACGGCCGCGGCAACGCCACTTGTTCGTCGTCCACCGCGTCCATCGGAATCGGCACTTGCGAGAAGTCGTACAGCAGATTATTGGTCAATACCTGAATCGGAGCCATGGGGATGAAAGGGAGGAATGCGCTGGCACCTAACACGCTGAACATGTTGCCGAAATTGGAACTCGCCCCCATACGGATGTATTTGATGATGTTCGCGAAGACCTTCCGGCCCTCGATCACGCCGCCTTCGAGGACCATGAGGTCCTTCTCCAGCAGGATCAGATCCGCGGACTCTTTGGCGATGTCCGTAGCGGTGTCCACGGAGATGCCGATGTCAGCGGCTCGCAGGGCGGGTGCGTCGTTGATGCCGTCGCCCATGAAGCCGACGACATGCCCCTTACCTTGGAGAGCGCGGATGACCCGCCGCTTGTGTGCTGGCGAGAGGCGGGCGAAGAGTGTGGTTTTCTCCGCTGCGTCGGCCAGTTCGGCATCGGACATTGTCTCCACATCGCCGCCGAGGAGCATCGGGTCAGCGGCAAGTCCAACGTCCCCGCAAACCTTCCGGCTGATGAGTTGGTTGTCCCCGGTAAGAATTTTTACCGCGACACCATGCTTGTGAAGGGCTTCAATGGCAGGGCCGCTAGTCTTCTTGGGTGGGTCCAGAAACGCGACATAGCCCTTGAGGACGAGGTCGCGCTCATCGTCTTTCGAACAGGCGTCCTTCCCCGGCAATTCCTTTCGCGCCACAGCAAGGACCCGGAAGCCATCTTTGCTCAGGCTCTCGTACTCTTGCCTCAGTCCGACGATCAGGTTGGGGTCCATTGGCGACACCTTTCCCTCGAGTTCGAAGTGAGAGCACTGAACAAAGACCTCTTCGGGAGCGCCCTTGGTGAGCAGGATGGACTTACCTTCTGGCCCTTTCACCAGTACGGACATCATGCGTCGCGTGAAGTCAAAAGGAAGTTCGTCGAGCTTCTTGTATAAATCAACCTGGGCTTTTCCGTGGAAATCAGGTTTGACGAAATCCTGACTATCGAGGATGGCAAGGTCGAGCAGGTTCTTAAGACCGGTCTGAAAATAGCTGATCAGGTAGCCGTCCAGTAGAACTTCATCGGTTTCCCGTCCGGCAACGTTGCAATGCCGCAATAGAACCACTCGGTCCTCGGTGAGCGTGCCGGTTTTGTCTGTGCAGAGCACATCCATGCCACCGAAGTTCTGGATGGAGTTCAGCCGCTTGACGATCACTTTCTTGCGGCTCATGGCGATCGCTCCTTTGGAAAGGCAGACCGATACGATCATGGGCAGCATTTCCGGAGTAAGCCCCACGGCCACGGCCATGGCGAAGAAGAAGGCTTCTTTCCAGTCTTGTTTCGTGACGCCGTTGATGAGGAAAACCAGGGGCACCATCACCAACATCAGCCGGATCATGAGCCAGGTGAAGCCGTTGAGACCCCGGTCAAAGCTAGTAGGCGCGCGCTCCTCCGTGATCGAGCCCGCCATGCTGCCGAGGTAAGTGTGGACGCCGGTTGCCACCACGACAGCCGTCGCTGTGCCACTCTCTACACTGGTACCCATGAAGCACGTGTTGTTGATCTCGGTCGGTGAAGTTGCCGCGGTCTTCGCCGCTTCGCGAAACTTCTCAACGGGGAACGACTCGCCAGTCAGGCTCCCCTGGCCTACGAAGAGATCTTTCGAGGACAGCACCCGCACGTCGCCGGGGATCATGTCTCCCGCTGAAAGGTTGATGATGTCGCCCGGCACAAGGTCACGCAGCGGTATCTCCCTGGCGGCGCCGTCCCGCATAATAGTGGCGGTCACGTGAATCATGGCCTTGAGCTTTGCCGCCGCCGCGTCTGCCCGCGACTCCTGCATGAAGCGGAGCGCGACACTGAGCAGCACCATGGCCGCCATAACAGTTCCAGCGCGCGCATCACCGGTTGAGTAGGACAGTGCCGAGAGGATCGACAACAGGATCACCAGTGGATTGCGGATGATTTTCAGCAAGCGGCCGAACCAGCTTTGCTGCCTCTCCTGTGCCACTTCATTGGGTCCCGTCTTGCGCGCACGGTTCTCGGCCTCATTTTGCGTCAGCCCGCCGGTGCCTGTTTGCAAAGACTGGAGCAGCCCATCGCCTTCCTTCATCGCAGCATCGAGCACGGCCTGAGAAACTCGAATATTCTGACGCGGAGGTGACGGCGCGTGGTTAGAGCCTGCGCTCCCGCCCTTGACGACCGCAGCCGCGGGCTGGCCGGCAACGGGAGTTATCAACTGTTCCAATTGGTGATCACCCGGACTACGTTAAAACTAGCTCGCCTTCTTTGAGATGCGCTGGAGCCTTTGCCTTTGGTTGCGCGAAATCGAGGACCACGCGTGACGCAACATCGCCATGCTCAAGCCGGTCGAAAATCTGGTTGATCGAGGAGAGAGGCTGCAATTCGATATCGGCCTTCACCTTGCCCGCGGCTGCGAACGCCAACGCTTCAGTCATATCCCGGCGCGTGCCTACGAACGAGCCTCGGATGGTAATACAGTTTGCCACCACATCGAAAAGCGGAACCGGGAATTCGCCCGGAGGCAGGCCCACCAGCACGCAAGTGCCGCGCTTCCGGGTCATGCCAACACCTTGTTTAAATGCGATGAGCGAGGGCGCGGTGATTAAAACGCCATGAGCTCCACCCCCGGTCGCTTTCTTGATCGCGGTAGCCGGATCGCCGTTCTTCGCGTTGATCGTGACTTCGGCCCCCAGACGCTTGGCATGGGCGAGTTTGCCGTCATCAATATCGATCGCGCAGACAAGCAGTCCCATGGCCTTGGCATATTGGATTCCGAGGTGGCCAAGACCGCCAGCCCCGGAGATCGCGACCCATTCACCTGGCCTCGCGCCTGTTTCCTTGATCCCTTTATACGAGGTGAGACCGGCGCAAATCAGCGGTGCGGCATCATTGGCGGAAAGGCCTGCTGGCACGTGCGCGACATAATTCGGATCGGCGAGCAGGTACTCGGCGAAGCCTCCGTTCCGGGTATAGCCGCCGAACTGCGCGTCCGGACAAACTGTTTCCCAGCCGGCGAGACAATACTCGCAATGACCGCACGCCGAGTATAGCCAGGGGACTCCAACCCGGTCGCCTTCCCGGACGTTCGTCACTCCGGCGCCGAGAGCGGCTACCAAACCGATGGCCTCATGACCCGGGATGAATGGCAAGGTGGGTTTAACGGGCCAATCGCCGTGCGCGGCATGGAGATCCGTGTGGCATACGCCACAGGCCTCAGTCTTTACCAGGATCTGGCCGGCCCCGGGAGAGGGGACTTCACACTCCCGAAGCACTAGAGGCTTCCCGAACTGCTCAACAAATCCTGCGTGCATCGTTTTCATAGGTGATTCCTCTTCTCAAACTCGCGTCAGCCCAAATTGCATCGGCCTGGTTCAGGCAGGTTCCGTCTGGGGGCGGACCGGACGGTGCACTCCTGGGGCCAAACGTCGATCAGAACATGACAACATTGCGCCGGAGATCGGAGGACAGGGTTCTGATGGCTTCGCGATCTAATCAGCCGCCGATGAGCGCCAGTACCCTGCGATAGGCGGAAGCGGAACATCATGGGTCTTTTCGCGAGTAGCATGAATAGGCCCGATGTCGACTAACTTCTCAGGGGCCGTGTAAGTGAAACCGCCCCAACCAAGCCTAAGAGGCCAAGCACAATCAGGATCGCTCCGATGGCTTTATTCATGTTTATTTCCTCCGGCAGCTGAGCGCGAATCGTAAGTGATCCGCACGGCGGCGCAGCTCTCTCAAAAGTCTCTTTCAGCCGGAGTGTGAATCGACAGTCTGTATGGGTTGGTGCGCTAGAGCCAATAGAGTCTCTGCAATTCCGAAGCAGGCAGCAGGTAATCTATGTGTCCGGTCTCCACGGCGATACGCGGCAATGTCAATCTTCCAGCCTACTTGATGGCTCTCAACGCGGCGCTGATGTCACCGTCCAGGCCGGAAAATATGAAGGCTATGGCGCGCGGTCCAGCAGTTTCAGCCAGCGAACATAGGAAGATGTTAATAGCCTTAGGCCACCGGACAGCCGGGACGTTGTTCGCAGATCGAATACATTGCCGGCCAGGCTCACATGCCGGTATCGGCAGGCAGGCTGCGCAGAATGTCCGTGTAGGCTTCGAGACCCCCGGCAGAACCACCCAGACAAACCTTGCGAAAGTCTCCTCCTTCGGCGTTTGTTTCCTTCAAACTAAGGTCTACCGGATGGGTCCGGGGGTCTCGGGCTGTTGGACGGCAATCGAATCCTTTGTGGAGTCCTTCAACTTTTGACCAACTTCGATCAACTTCTCGCCGGCTTTTCGAGTGAGCTCGATTCTCTTCTCAGTAGCTTTCTCAGCCGCCTTATGGCTCTCATCGGAAATGTGGTCGGTGGCGTCTTTCAGCAAATCGGCCGCCGCATCGATTCCGTGCTTGATATCATCCTTATCTATTTTCATATTCAACTCCCGTTGGATCTCGTCAATTACTCACTCACAGTGGCCTGCGCAGCGACCAGGTGGTTTGAGCTCTCGCCGGCAGCTGCGATATCGTCTGCGCCGGAATGTTTGAGAACATCTTTGGCCTTCACGATCTGTTCGGACGTGTCACAGTGGACGGATAACAGTACGCCGCCGGAGGTGATTCGTCCGACGTAGCGCTTTGCTTCGTACTCTGGAATTCCCATCCCGACCAGTGCTCCGATCAGGCCTCCTACAGCGCCTCCAACTCCGAGCCCGGCAAGTCCGACCATGATTGGGCCTGCCGCAATGAAGGGGCCCACGCCGGGAATGACCAGCATGCCGATTCCGGCCAGAACACCGAGCGCTCCGCCGATTATCCCGCCGGCGGTGACGCCGGTTGTCGTTCCTTCCGGAGCCTTCGTCTCCTTCTCAAAAGCAAAGGCCCTGGTACCTTGTTGGTCGGGAACCAACACCGAAATGTCATTGCTGGGAAACCCGGCTTGCGTCAGGTGACCAACTGCTTGTTCTGCGTGGACGACTGAGGCATAAATGCCGAATACTGCTGTCTTTTTGCTACTCATTTTAGACTCCTCCTTAGTGTTGGGCCGACCATGTTGGTCACGCGCGGCCTCGCAGTGTGAATGTCAAAGCGCAAACCACCAGCAAAAATCCAAACACCAGGCTTGAAGCGATAGCGGCGGTCTGCGCGATACCGCCGCCCATCGCCGCGGTCGCGGCTCCCCATAGCAACAACGTGGTAAACATCAACATCCATCTGAGCATCGAAGTCAAGTCTCCTTACGGCCATCCGCCGTCAGTTCCAGGCAATCATTAGTGCAGATGTATGGCCACGGCAAAAGGGTGTTAACCACGAGGTATCGGGAGCAAGAGGTACTTCGTCGCCCGTGCTGACTGGAGCTTAAGTAGGCAGGCGGGGCCACTATGGCCCCACCGTTGCTGGGAGGCATATCGACGATTAGCGTTTGTGGCTAGCCCTTCCACCCGCAACTTGATATCTGGTTGCTTCCAATCGATGCAGGCCCAATGCTGATAGTTGAATTCCCAACGCCGAGTCGTACCACTGAACGTCACATCGTCCGGACGAAGACGTGTACGGAGTTGGCCGGAAGCGTCGGATACCTCAGGCGCCTGAAAGCCAACTTGGGAAGTGGCCTCGGCTCGGGCCGTTGGGAAGCCCTTGCGCGCCGGCTAGGGACACAATTGACGCCATGTGGTCACGTGACGAAATACAGCCAACCACTCACGTAAGGAACAGCCGCCAGGCGCGAAATTAACTTCTATGCAGTCACCGCACAAAGAACGTTCACCGCAGGGCTCACCTCCCATTCTGACTATGCTATTGGCGGGCGGGGCCGGCCATCGCATGCTTCCGCTCACACGCGAACATGCCAAACCGATGATCACGTTTGGCGCTATCTACCGTCTTATTGATATTCCTCTCTCCAACTGCGTCAATTCCGGCTTACGAAAGATCAACATTCTGACGCAGGACAAAGCCCTGAGTCTCAATCGACACGTCCGGCGCACCTGGAACATACTGTCGACAGAGCTCGATGAATTCATAGACATCCTTCCACCCACGAAGAGGGTTAGCGAAACCTGGTATCTGGGCACCGCAGACGCGGTTTATCAGAATATTCAGAGCATCGAAGAGCAGGGGCTCCCGTTCGTCCTGATTCTCTCTGCCGACCACGTCTACAAAATGAACTACCAGCAGATGCTTCGCTGGCACCTCAAGCATGAAGCCGATGCCACAGTAGCGACCATCCAGGTTCCGCCAAGCGATGCCGTCCGCTTTGGAATCGTCCGCTCCGGAGACGATTGCGAAATCACCGGCTTTGAAGAGAAGCCGCAGCACCATCAACCGGAGCGCTCGCATTTCAACCCGCAAGCGTGTAGCGCGTCGATGGGGATCTACCTTTTCTCGACACCGATCCTGTTGGAGGCGCTGCGAGAAGACGCGGAGAATGCTCAATCCACGCATGATTTCGGTAAAGACATCCTACCGCGACTGATTGGAGGGCGACGCCGGGTCTTCGCCTACGACTTCGTGGACGAGAACCGGAAGGAAGTGCGTTATTGGCGCGACGTAGGAACCCTCGATTCCTATTGGGAGGCGAACATGGATCTGGTCGCGGTGAATCCGGTGTTCAATCTGTACGATGAGGAATGGCCGATCCGCGCGTCTGTCCCGCCGTATCCGCCGGCGAAATTCGTATTCGCGCAGGAAGGACAGCGAATGGGCGTCGCCCACGATTCGCTGATTTCTCACGGCTGTATCATCTCCGGTGGCAAGGTGATCCGTAGCGTGCTTTCCCCTGGAGTGAGGGTCGATAGCTTCAGTGAGGTAGACAGCTCAATCCTTCTGGAGAATGTGAGAGTTGGCAGGCATAGCCGTATACGCCGCGCCATCATTGAGGAGGGCGTTCTTGTACCGGAGAACTCTGAGATTGGGTATGATCCCGAGGCCGACCGCCTCGCCGGCTATTTCGTGACAAGTTCAGGACTGGTAGTAGTATCCAAGAAAGAGTCCATGCCGGTTGTGGCGGGCGCGACGACCATCGCGAATGCGACGAATGTCTCGTCTATCCCTACGCTTATGACGTGACTCGCGGCATAATCAGGTCTTCATTATTATCAGGCGTTGCATCCCACCTCCCGTTGCGCGCCCTAGTTTCTGTCCTCGACGGCACATCGCTGACTACGCTGCCATCCACCAGTTGAAGTACGCGGTCAACCTCACCGATCATCCGTTCATCATGAGTCACGACCAAAACTGCCGTGCCTTGCTCCGTGCTCACCTTGCGCAACAGTCGCATGACACTCAAACCGCGGTCGGTATCCAAAGATGCCGTAGGTTCGTCCGCCAGAATCATCGCCGGGCGGTTCGCCAATGCGCGGGCAATGGCCACACGTTGCCTCTCGCCTCCGGACAGCTTTTCCGGAAGTTCGCGGGCGCGACCTGTTACTTCCAAATAGTCAAGCAACTCTGCCGCACGCGAATGCGATTTTTGGCCAGGAACACCAACCAGATCCATCGGCAACACGATATTCTCCTCTGCGGTGAGAAATGGAATCAGGTTGGAGAACTGAAAGATGAACCCGATCTTCTCGCGGCGCAGCCGTTGGAAATCGCGAGCGCTTCCGTTGTAAATGTTGTCTCCATCTAGTATTAGCTGTCCGTCGGTGGGTGCGGTAACCAGCCCAAGGATCATCAGGAGTGTGGTCTTTCCCGATCCGCTTGGCCCCATGATAGCGAGCAACTCGCCCTTATTTACCGAAAGGTCGATCGCTTTGAGCGCTTCGACTTTTGTCCGCCCTTCGCCATAAGTCTTGACCAGTTTCTTGGTTTCGATAGCGCGTTCCATATTAGGTGCCAAGGACGATCCGCGGGTCGACCTGCATGGCGCGCCTGACGGCCACCAAGCTTGCGAGAATGGAAATGACTGTGATGATAACGAGCATTTGCCCTGTGTCTCCGAGCGTGGCCGAAACTCTCCTGGGGAAGTAAGGTTCGCTGGCAAACTCGAGCATGGCCCCCAACACGGTGCCCAGTAGTCCCATGAGCACGGCCTGCTGAATAATCATGCTGTAAATTCGCCCTGTTTGCGTACCGAGCAGTTTCAGAACAGCGATGTCCTTGATCTTGTCCAGCGTAAAAGTATATGTGATAAGTCCAATAATGACTCCGGCGATAATGAGCAGGAGAAGGCGGAAGAGTGACAACTGCATGAGGATGAGCCGGTTGGCTCCCATGAGTTGCATGTTGACTTGCCGCGCCGCTGTATATACTTCGAGGTGTTTCCAGTGTCCGATCGCTTCTGCGACTTCTTCGACGGGAACTCCGGGCTCGACCCTCACCGCGATCGCATTGATGATGTGTAGATTCTCCGATATCGCGGACGCCCGCGGCGCGGGTGGGGCCAACTGCGAGAGTTGGGCCGGCATCGGAGCTACCGCTGCCGTCCCTCCCAGTTGGCCTCCAGCACGCCTCCGAATATTGCGCAATAGATCTGGATCCGGCTCGAAGAGAATATGCTGAGCATCTTCCAGCCGGGCATAAATGACGGGATCGGCATTGAATCCGACCATGTTCTTCGTCTGGCCAACCACTGTGTAATCGAAACCGCGTAGGCGTATGACGTCGCCGAGTTGCAACCCGGTCTTCGTATCCGCAACGATTTCATAGTGACTGGCCTGGATCTCCCGTCCCGCAACAATCATCGGCGGACCGCCGATGTGATCCGGCGAGTATCCAATCAGAAGGAACCGTAGTTCAGCCGCCATGTCGATCCAGTGCGGTTCGACCATCGTTTGGGTTCCTATCCGCGCATTCCTGTACATGAACATCATCAGGCCCGCCGGGCGCATCGGATGAATGACATGGTCCCATGCCATAACGAGGGGACTGGCCTCTGCGACGCCATGCATGGCTTGAATGGCATGGTAATAGTCTTCGGGAAGTCTCGATGCTTCAACGAAGGGGCCAAGCCAGCCTTTCTGCACCACCCACAGGTCGGCGCCGGTTGCGCTGATGACTGTTGAGGAGTCGAGAATCACGCCGCGAATAATGCCGCCGAGTGTAAACACTACCATCAGGAGGAGACTGACACCAAGCGTCGAGCTGACGAACTTGAAAAGGTGATAGCGGGCGTCTTTCAGTGCGAGATTCATTGGGTTCCCGCTACATCTTCATCGCTGGATTCATGTTTTCTTTAGAAGCCGCACCGGTGCTCTGGGTTGTGCGTACTTTCTTTCCCGGCGCGATTCCCATAGGTTGGGTCAGGACCCACTCGCCGGGCTTGAGGTCTCCGGCAATCGCCATCACAAGGGTTCGCGGACTGGTTGCAAGAACCTCCACATTCACCCGTCGGACTCTGTTATTAGCATCGGCCACCACGACATGTAGTCCGTCACCCATTGTCATCGCCGCCGTTTTCGGTACGACCAGGACGTTCTTCATCTGGCTCACCTGTATGTAAACGTCGGCCCATTGGCCGATACGCAACTCGGCCGGCTTGAGGGGGAATAAAATCTCGACAGTCATCTCCTCGGCGGCAGGATCGGCTTGCGGACGGATTCGATAAACCCGACCGGGAACCTGCTCTTTTTCCCTGCCTCGCAGGTTGACGCTTGCCGTTTGGCCAGCCTTGATTGTTCCTGCAAAGCGCTGGTCTACGTAAGCCTCCACCAGGATCACTTTCGGGTCTGCGACCGACAGCACCGTCTCGCCGGAAACAATCGCGTCACCGGAACGCTTCGGCCGGTCAGTGACGAGTCCGCTGACATACGTGAAGATGTTCGTCTCGGAAAGATTGAACTGTTGCAATCGGACTTCAGCCTCCGCAGCCGCGATCTCGGAATGCGCCGCGCGGATCTTCGCGCTCGCGGCTCCAATCTGCGCTTGTGCAACTCCGATATCGGCGTCCGCTGCGCTTACCCCGGAAGTTGCGGTGCGGTCGCGCTCCTCGTATTGATCCGCCTCTTCCTGGCTGACCGCACCCGTCGCAACCAGATGCTTCTCCCGTTCCCAGGCACGTGCTGCCTGGCTTTCCGTCGCCCGCCGAGCCTGCGCCGTAGCGCGGACCGACTGCTCTACCGCGCGCGTCGACTGCTCCATCGCCTGGGCCGCTTGTTCCGCCATGTGCGCTGCTTCCAGACGGTCCTGGGCGCGCTGGAGTTCTTGACGCAAGTCCGTGTCTTCAAGGGTGGCCACAACTTGCCCCGCCCTTACAAAATCACCCTCATTGACCAGCACATGCTCAATGCGACCCGAGATCTTGGCCCCTACAGTCGCCAGGACGTCGACATTCACGGTGCCTGTGCCCTGTACTTCGCCGGCGAAATCCTGTTGCTTTACCTGTGCTACGACTACTTCCGGAGGAGTGAAAAATTCATACTTGACCAAAAAGAGAGCGGCCACCGCGAAAAGCGCGTACACCAGGATTTTGCCGACCTTCCTGATGCTGTATTTGCCGCCTTCTTCCGCTTTGTTATCCGTGTCGCTTGCTGCCTCCGGCCTGGGATTAACGCTTGCTGGCGCTAGCTTCTCAGTGCCATTGACTGCCGCGGGCTTAGGTGTATCGATTACTGTGGCGGGCGTCGCTTTATCCATGAGTCATTCCTCAAATTCCCGTTTCTCGTGTGAGCGCGGCAGTGGCTATCGTGTAGTCGGCCAAGGAGCGATAATATTTGGCTTCCGAAGTCAGGAGCGCAGCTTGCGCATCGAGTAGATTTTCAATCGTGCTCCTTCCATAACGCTGCTTCTCTTGTTCAATGCGGAGCGCTTCGCGGGCGTAACCGACCGCCATCTCGGTAGCCCGAATTCGTTCCTCCGCATTTCGGATCTGCAAGTACCCGGTGCGAGCCCGCTGGGCTGCGTCGAGGGCCTCCTGTGTCAGCTCGTCCCTGCGCTCCAATTCGCGGCTCTTTGCCTCGTTCACACGATTCGTTAGCGTACGATCGAAAAGGGGCAACTTGAACACTGCGCCCGCAACCGCGCCACTCTTATACATAGAGAAGGGGTCGGCGCTCATCCCGCGCAAATCGGCGGCAAGAGAAAGCGACGGTCGCAACTCCGATTTCGCCACCGCGACAGAGCGCTCCGCAACGGAAACCTGGGATAGAGCAACTTGGTATTTCATGTTCCCCGCGGGCGAGAGCTGAGTGATTTGGTCCAGGGAGAGTTGTGCCGGGGACTGCGTTACACTCGCTTCCACCAGGACGGGAGTATCGACCGGACGTCCCAGGAGCGCGTTGAACTGTCCCGTTTCAATCTCGCGTGCGCTTCTGAACTCAATGGCCGTGTCTTGCACGTCTGCCAAACGCGTATCAACCTTCAGAAGATCGACGCGCGCTGCTCTTCCTTCGTTGAGCATCTGCGCGACTACCCGGCGGCTCTCAGTTAGGGCGGTGACAGACTCCCGCGCCGCTTCGATATCCCGATCCAGTTGAACGAGGCCGGCATAGGTGTTGGTGACTTCGAAATCCAAATCGCGCTCAACGTCGCGAACACGCGCCTGAGCTAAATCGCGTTGGGCTGCCGCGAGGCTCACGGCCGATCCGATCCTACCGCCGGTATAAAGGGGAAGGGTCGCCATAACGTCCGCATTGAGGTGCCCTCTGCGGAATGACTGGTTCTCCGGAACATCCGCCAGTGACGTCAAAGGGAGTCCCATCGCCGTCTGTGATGGCTGATTGGACGCACGCGCCACGGCTCCTAAATTGAAACGAGGCAAGCGCTCTGCTCTCGCGGCTGCCATTGCGTCTTCCTCAGTTGTTACGCCATGTCGCTTAGCGGACAAGCGTGGACTGTGCTGCCGTGCGTAAGCCAGCGCGGCATCCAGCGTCATCGCGATGTCCGGTTGCTGTCCACAAAGCAAGGGAACACAAAACAAAATGCTTGCATGGATGAGCCGCCATCCAAGGATCGACGGCGAGGGGGTCCCGATCGAAGGGTCGTGCCCGAGCGCCGCGCAGATGTGGCCGACCGTGTTTCTTTGCAACATTCTCTAATCGCCGGGGGCCTTCGATTTGGGTGCACAATGACCCCGAAGGGGCAAGTTTAGCCGCAGCAGCCAGGGCCGCTCTTGGGTGCCGGTGAAGACTTGCCGGTATACTGCTCCGGATTGGCATCGAACTTCTCTTTGCAACCCGTTGCGCAGAAATAGTGGGTTTTTCCGTTGTGCTCGGTGTGTCCGGCAGCGTTAGCTGTCTCCATTTCCATGCCGCAAACGGGATCTTCGACGGCCGTCTTCACTGCCAGCGTGTTCTTCATTGGTATGTCCTTTTGTTTTGCTTGAACCGGACCGGGCGCGTCCAATCCAACCGGAGTAATCGAAGGAGACCATGCACTTGGTCAGCCATACCCCGCAATTGCGGATGGTGCCTGATGGGCTAGTCGGATAACGTCAACGCTGATTGGACACGTGGGATTCGGCCTTTGGTCGGCGTCCAGGTCTAGCACCATCAAGTGCTCGCGACCGCCCAGGGTCACTTGACCATGTAACGTCGGAACCGGCGTACCTGTCGAAGAGAAAACCGCCGCCCGGCCGCTGGATTGGCCGGTTCTCGGGATATCCAGACTCCTGCACGTCCAGCCCCTTCGTTTATTTCCGTTCTTGCGAACTCACCACACGGAATGGCATAGGGACTAAACACCGCAGTATTACGAACTGAGAACGCGGGCAATGTCTCGGCTCAGTTTCAACTATTACGCTTGTCCAGCGCACGAACCGGCACCTCGAACGGTCCAAATTCCTGTTCTTCAGCGGCAACCCGATAGCGAATGGGCGACATCCCATCTTCGATTTAAAGAATACGATCTATCGACAGATTAATACCCACGAGATCGATCGCACCCATCGAAGGCGTCACCGATTCTCTTAAGGCTGCTACCCCGGAATACTGAAAAGTGCTCTCTCGCGTCGTGAGCCGGTAACCCGTCCAGCGTTGGGGGCCTCTGGCAAATCTTTCAATCGATCGGGTAGCCGGGATCTCAAGTAGTCTCGGCGAAAATTGTTCTAGCACCAACAACTCAGCATCTATCATCTTCAGAGGGCGGTTTCCGACATTTCGAATCGAAAGGCTAAAGACACTGTGATCACGAAATGGAACGATCTCAAGATCGGCGACGGGAATCTTAGCCTCTATAGTCGGTAGGTCAGCTAGAAACATATCGACCGCCCCGTAATTCGCACTCACATTACAAATCGCGGCAAGATCGGCTATCATTGCCGAAAGTTCGTCCTTACTGTGCAAATCTCGGGCGTGGAGGTAGTTGAGCGGCAATCCGATCGCCCCATGCTCCAGCCCTCGACAGACGACAGGCAATACTCGCGATCCTTGCCCCAGTCCAAAGCCAGATTCAAAATTGATCCATCGCCGATCCACGGATGCGCGCGAGAGGACGGCGATGATAGCCTCAGACTTTCGAATGCCCTCAAGGATAGCTTCATACCACGGCTGTCCACTCGGTATGCTTTTGCAATCTGAGCAAACGAAACAGGCAAATCCGCGGAAAGGGTTGCGCCTAGCAACTCCTGGAGACGGATTGCTATTGGTCGCTCCGCGCTGATATGGCTGATAAAAATACCGTGCCGATCCCCGCTCGACAATTGCTGCATGCGTCTGCGAGCCTTTGGAAGAGGCGTACATCTGAAGGCTTGGCTACGGAAGTAGTCGGGGCCTTCTGTCCCACGATACCTGATAAAGTCCTGTCCGATGTATGTGCCGAATTCGACATATTGGTCTTGGTGGAGGGACAATAGCTCGTTCAATACCTCCTGCTCCGAAGGTCGTGCCTGGCCGTGCATTACAATGGCAGTCGTCCACTCGATCAATCGCATGGTCGGACCGCGTGAATCATGGGAATCCAGAATCGGCTTGAGAATTGCGAGGTCGATTCGGTCTACGCGGAGCATTCTGGGTATTATCGCGCATGCGTTCGCCAGCATGCTCCCTCGAATGGACGGCTCCACGCGTCGGCGGCTTCGCAGGTCGGTCGTCCAGCGAGTCCTCACTCAGCCGACCGATCCAGCGACAAGGAAGGCCAGCCTGGGTCAACACTGCGATACCATGACAATTAGGAAACATACATGCCGGCGTATGGTGCACTAATTGAGCGGATCACGAGCGACCCCGCTGTGCGGTTTGGGAAACCATGCATTCGCGGCCATCGCATTACCGTTCAGGAAATCCTCGCGTGGCTTTCAAAAGGGGCATCCCAGGATCAGATCCTGGCCGACTACCCCCAACTTGAACCCGAGGATTTCCTCGCCGTCTACGCATACGCCGCGGAATTGGCGGCAGGAGGCAAGGTCGCCAGAGGATGAAACTCCTCTTCGACGAAAGCCTTTCGCCGAAGCTGGTTGAATTGCTGCGAGATCTGTTCCCTGAATCCGAAAGTGCGCTTCGGAACGGCTTGGCTGGTGTAGGCGATCTCAGGATTCTCGAATACTCTTCAAAAGGCGGATTCATCCTGGTCTCTACCGATAGCGATTTCGAGGGTCTGTTGAGCCAGGTTCCTCTCGCCAAAGTCGTCATTCTCCGTTCCTGCAATTACCCGACTCCGATGGCGGCCGAGGTCCTTCGGCGCAACGCGATCCGTATCGCCGGGTTGCCCGGTTCCCGGGATAGCCTGGTCATCCTCGACCGGTAACCCGTTCAAGCCCTTCGCTTATTTTTTCTCTTTCATCACAATCGCATGGACGTGGCGCTCCTCAAGAACCTTGCTTTCGCGTGTCAACCTGAAATCAGATAGCCCGTCGTGCGGTCACTCGCGCACGTGCGGCCTTCTTACATTAAAGAGCGATTCATTTGCCTGCTAACTTGCCTGTCCTGACGATCTCGCGACCCGCCCCGGAACTGCGGCGTTCGGTGTTCCTGTGCACCAGAGTATTTCCGCGATCGGTGCACAGTAATGCACAAGCGAAAAACCACAACCTGCGCACAGCTCCCATTCAAGCCTAACAAACCACGGCTAACTATACAGAATTGGCTTCGATCCGCAAATTGTGCATCCAACCGGCCCACTCGACTGTTCGTTCCTTCGCGCCGTGTGCCGTCTTACGATCACTCGTGCCCGTTGCGGCCTTCCCACCTTCAAGGAGCGATTCAAATTGCTGACTAACTTGCCTGTCGTGACGATCTCGCGAGACTCGACACCGGAACTGGGGAGCCCCAACTTCGCGAATCGGTGCACAGTAATGCACCCGCAACCTGCTCACAACTCGTATTCAAGCCTGACAAACTACAACTACTTATACGGAATTGGCTTCGATCCGCAACTTGTGCATCCGCCGGGTCGCAGCCCAACCGCCAGTTCGTTTTTTCGCAGGGGCCCTCTTATCTATCGGCGGCCTTCTTGCTGCCCTTCGCCCGAATGGATGTCGGGTTGCCTATCTATCACACGATGACATCATGCGCTCACTAAACGAAATTCTGCTACCCGACCGCGTTACTACGGCGAAGGGCTTGCGCAGAATCCTGGTTCGGTTCAGGTTCAACCGCCAATTCCGGGAACAGTTCCTGAACGCACGCTCCGATACCCGAAGATGGCTATAGACCCAGTTCTCCGATACCCCAATTTCTTGGCGACTTCCTTTATGGTCATCAACTTCATAGCTTTTCTCCCAAATGAACGTGCCCGTGCGCACCCGGGTGATGGATCGAAGAACGATTAGGCGACCGAGAACTGCTCATTCTCCTGCTGCCAGCGCTTAAGAGATCCCTTCGAGACGATCCACTTGCGCTTTCCTACCCGCACGGCAGGTAGACGGGGCAGCCGTCGATCTCGCCACGTCGAAGCCGGTGAACGGTGGCCCGGCTGCATGCAATCACAACGGCAGCCTCCACGAGCGGCTAGCCAGGAGCGTTGCGTCGGCGGTGGAACTGGTTTTCGAAATCGTTTGGTTGTCATGGTTGGCCCCAAATGGTATTCATTCGGTCTGAGGGTGTGCTGGCAAATCGCGCAGAAAGTTTCGATGTCCTCAGAGCGGAAGCGCAGAAGTTTACCGACCTTGATGGCCCTGATCCATGGATCCTTACGCCTGGCGTGGTCGCGAACCCAGCCTGCCGATACTCCCAGCCATTCGGCTACGTCGGATGGGCCGAGCAAATGTTGATTCGTCGGCTTCGACGCAGTACTCGCCGGCGAAGTTTCTGGATTACGGTACGGACGAATTCACGGCTCGATCGCAGGGATCTTCCGTGGTTGCGTCGGCCGAGGGGCGACCGAACAATGGAGGTCACAGCCAATCTGAACATGACTGGGCTTATGCAAAGAGGGCACTGGAACGCGGAGCGCGGCCAGAGGCGGTTATCCGGGCTAATTACGGCGCATCGGAGTGACAAACCGAACCCTCAATACTATGCAGCACACACAGTCGAAAAGACTGCTGCGGCACTTACGCGATCGACCGACCGGATTCCCGACGGGTTTAGTTCAGATCGCTAGCCAACTCTGTTCGAAACGCCGCCCCGCCTCTCGCGGTTTGCGCGTGATTTAGAAGTACGCAAGCGCAACTGTTGTCTCGTTCGGGCCTGTCCGGCCAATCTGCGTAGGGCGAAGTCGATCGGTCAATCGAGCTTCGACAAATCCAGGAATTGGCAGCCGCACCGGTGAACGCTCTCCACTTTCCCAGAACCGGACTTGCGGCGAAGTGAGGTTGCAGGAAGACATTTCCGGGAACCCATGCGGGATTTCACCGCAGCGTGCCGATCTGGTCAGTCAACGGGATTGATCGCAAGCACTGCATGCTGCTTTCGGAGACGCCGGATCAGACTCAGTGAAAGAGGCAAGAATAGGCACGAAAATGCTGCTATAGGTGCAGTTTTGTGCTAGTAGCCCGATGCTCACCCAGACGAACTACTTCCGGATGCGCCTAACTGGAGTGTCTACCATTGGATCGGTAAATGCCGGGCGACCAATGATGGGTTTGGACTTGATACTTCATCGATCGCCAAGATCCTGCAAGGAGCGTTGACGGGAGGGCTCCGCGGTGCGGCCGGCGCCCATCTAGCGCTGCATGATATTCCGAATCGCGTTCATCCAGTCGGAAAAGAGCGGGATGTGCACTCTGCCTCGAGCCGGGTGGGCTTTATCGGCATTTTGTAGCAGGGAAACGATCTCGGCCGCCGGCACGCGCGTAACAACCTCGTCCACCGCAGCATAATGTACCACCTGACCGGGGTCAATAATGAAGACAGCTGGCCTGGCAATGCCGCCTTTCTCTGAGTTGTAGATGCCCCAGTCCCTAACGACGCGACGTTCCGTGTCACACAAAATCGGAAACGGCAACGACAGTTGAATCCGCAGGGCCTCCGATTTGTCGGGCGGGTCCACCGAGATGGCTACGACGGTCGCGCCCGCCGACCGGATTTCCAGGTCGTACTCCCGGTAGTCCGCCAACTGGCGGAGACAGAAAGGTCACCAATTACCACGATAGAAAAGGAGCACCAAGCGGCCATGCGAGATCAACTCCGTCAGCCGCCGGTTCACTCGAGTCGAGTCTGGCAGGTCAAATTCCTCGGCTAGTTCGCCAGCGATGGGGACTTTCGGCACCGCCCAAGTCTAACACTCACGGCTGAAGGCAGCGCCGCAGTATAACCGCGGCTTAACGCGTTTGCGGTGTGCTTTCAGCCGACCCTCAGCGACAAGGAGGAAGTTGTCTCCTGGAATCCGTCAGCCGGCGCTTCAGTCGTCTCGAGCGCTGAGCTATAGCCTGGCAAATTCCGCCTTGGCGGCTCTGAGGATCGGGACGTTGGAGTCGGCTTCTTTCCACAGCGCGAAGAAATCCTCGTAGGCACTTCTTGCCTTGATCTTATCTCCCATCAAAACGTACACTCTGGCAAGTTGCAAATGCGCAACCGCACCTATGGGATCGCTGTTAACAATCCCGCGGTGACCGAGAATCTTCTGGAATTCCGCGGCGGCTTCGCGGCCCCGGTGGGCAGCTAAATAAGCCTCCCCACGCACGTAGATGGGATACATGGCTCCGAAGTTTCCGTGTATACTGCTGCGCGGCACGCCCATTTCGTAGACACGAGCCCTCTCCAGAAGTTGGATCGCCCTGGCGGAATCGCCACGATTCAATGCCAGCCGGGCGCGCAGCGCCGGCAGATGATGGAACTTTACTGAAGTATCTTCGCTAAAATCCTTTTCGAGTTCGTCCGCCAGTCTTTCAGCCCGGGCCGAGTCTCCCGCGATGGCCAGTGCGAAAGCGGCGCCAAAGTCCACATACATCTCCCGCGACACCGCGTGGGCCGCCATTGCGTGCCTAACTGCTTCCGGCGCGTTTCCGAAGAGGGCTTCCCACAGTGCCGCGCCGGCTTCGTACAGTGCCGCGGTCTCGGGCTTGGCTGACCGTCCCGCCGCGTCCGTGGCACTCCTTAACGCGATCCTTGCCTGCGCCAGGCGGCCGGTATAGGCCAGGGCAAAGGCGACATGGTCGGTAACCTCGGCGCCCTCCTCGGATCTTCCCCGGGCACTAGACGCGACCGCTTCCATTTCCCCGACATCACCTCGCAAGAAGGCAAGGTCGTAGCCGAGCACACCAAACTCGCCGAACTGCAATTTGCGCTCGGACGCTCGCTGCGAGGCTTGCCTCGCTTTGTCCAGTTCGCCAAGGTATTGATAGCTGCGAGAAAGGATTGCATAGGCGGCCGCAAAGTCCGGATCGAGTTGGATCGCTCTCTCGGATTCCTCGATGGCATTCGGGTAGTTGCCGGAGGGATGGCAAATCATCCGCGCCATGAATATGTGGGGCGCCGGCTCACGAGGGTAGGCTTGGGCCCACGCTTCCAAAGTCTGTCTCGCCTTGTCCTGGTCTCCCGTGACCTGGGTGTCATAGGAGGTTTCGATAAAAAACTTCTCTGCCGCGCTGGTGCGATCGCGCAGTTGGTAAGCCGTCCGGGTGCTCGCCGCCGAGAGCGCCGGCTGGTCATGATCGCCGTACCAACGTCCCAGGTATGCGTGGGCCATGGCAAAGTTCGGGTCCAACTCGATGGCGCGCTTTAAGAGAACCATGGAACCCGAGCCAGGGTGGCGCTTGCGGCCCATGCTGTATGCCTTCAAGGCTTCGAGCGATGACGTTGTCGCCTCATCCAGGGGAGTGGAGTGTTTTTCGACGGTGGAAAGCGATTCACCTGCTCTGGACCTGAATCTGCCGGCGACTTGACTCAGCGCGGTGATGACCTCGTCTTTGGTCGCGGCCTGCGCCTGCTCCTCGGCGATGATCTTTCCGTCGCCGCAGAGCCTCGCCCGTAGGCCCAAAACATAGTGGCTTCCCAGTTTCGCGATCGAACCATCCAGCACGGCGGCGCTCGAGGTACGCTCGCAAACTTCCTTGGCGACGTCAGCGGTAAGCGCTCCATCCGGCTGGCCCATCATTCTCAGCGTTGCGTGGATCCGTTGGTCGGAAATCAGACTCAGGAATGGCGACTGTTCCAGTTGGGCCGCCAACCCCTGCCGGAGTGTTCCGTCAAAGACAGGTTCACCCGTCTGATTCACGAAATCACCAAGCACGATCGTGTCCTTGTCGGTGAGCTTCGCCCTGTGTAGATAGAGATAGCCTGCGGCACAGAGAGCGAGAAGGAGCATCGCCGCAGCCATGGCTTTCCACACGGTTGTGAAGGCCGGGGTGACGGCCATCTTCGGAGTCGGGGCCGCGAGCGGCGCGTCCGAATCCCAGCCGAGGCGCTGGAGGTCCAAGCGGATCTCTGATGCACGTTGATAGCGAAGTTCCCGGTCCTGTTCGAGGCATCGATGAATGACCGGCTCTAGTTCCGGCGACAAACCGGTGTTCGGCCGGACGGCAATCACGGGGCGCGCGCCGGTCGCCATCTCGTGCAGCACTATCCCGAGAGAGTACAGATCTGTCCGCTGGTCCAACGACTTTCCCCGAACCTGCTCCGGCGACATATACGCCAGAGTCCCCATCACAGCGCCTGTCTCGGTAAGTTTGGTGAAGGTTTTCTCCGGCGTGGCGTCAGCTTCGGTCCCACCGATCTTCGCCAATCCAAAATCCAGGATCTTTGCGTGACCTCGCCGCGTCACAAAAATGTTGGCCGGCTTGATGTCCCGATGGATAATACCTGCGTTATGGGCTGCATCCAGCGCATCGGCGATCTCGATTGCCAAAACCGCCAGTGTCTTCCTGTCGAGCGGGCCACGAGCGAGCCGTCGCCTCAGCGTTTCGCCTTCCAGATACTCGATAGCGATGAAGGGGTGGCCGTCTTCCTCGCCGATGTCGTAGACTGTGCTGATATTGGGGTGATTCAAGGCGGACGCGGCGCGCGCTTCACGACGAAAACGTTGCAAGGCATCGGGGTCGCGGGCGAAGGGTTCCGACAGAAACTTGAGGGCCACGAGACGCTGCAGGCGCATATCCTCGGCCTTGTAAACGACGCCCATTCCGCCCGCCCCCAGCTTCCCGGCGATCCGATAATGGGATACGGTCTTTCCGGCCGGCAAATCGGTGCTCCAATGGATGTCGCAGTTATCCGGAGCCTGCCGGCGCGCGAGGTCCCGCGCGGCCAGATCAATCGCAGGACCTTCCAGGAAACCCGCTGCTTCAGGCTCGAACTTCAGCAGTGCGAGCAGTTCTCGTTCCAGCCCTTCATCGTCCGCGCATTCGCGGCGCAAAAATGCCTCGCGGTCATCCCGCGGACACTCCAGCACCGCTTGCAGCAGCTTATCGACTTGTTTCCAGCGATCCAATTCCATCGTCCGTCCCGCCCACCAGTTCGCGATACAACCAGATCTTGGCCGCGCTCCAGTCCCGTCTCACGGTGACCGGCGAAACGTTGAGCACTTCGGCTGTCTCTTCCACGCTCAGCCCGCCGAAAAAACGCATTTCGACCACTTCCACCTTGCGCGGATCGAGTTTCGCCAGCGCGCTCATGGCATCATCCAGGGCCACCAGATCCGCGGCTCTTTCCCCGTCCACCACGACCCCCTCGTCGAGCGAGATGTGCTGGACGCCGCCGCCTCGTTTCAGATTATGGCGCCGTGCATTCTCCACCAGAATGCGCCGCATGAGTTGGCCCGAAATCGCGAAAAAATGAGCGCGATTTTGCCATTGCATTCGCTTATATTCCACCAGGCGCATATAGGCTTCATGAACCAGGGCCGTCGTCTGCATGCTGTGGCCGGTGCGCTCCCCTTTCATATAGTGATGCGCCAGGCGGCGAAGTTCCGCATAGACGATCGGGGTCAGTTCTTCCAATGCCTGCCGATCTCCATCGCTCCAGGCGCGGAGCAGCTTACTCACATCGTCCACAACACCGTCCTCCCCTCGCGTAGTGGTTGAATTATACCGCCCGTGCTCTCTTTAAGAAATTTAGCGGCCCCGTGAGCGTTTTCTCTCGCACTCCGCGCCTTCTGTGGTGGAGGACAGACATATGCGACCAAAACCGATACTCAACTTACTCGCGCTCAGCATCGCGCTGGGCGTAACATCTAACCTTGACGGACAGACACCGACGTTTCAAACCATCGACTTCCCGGGAGCCGCCAGCACGCAATCCTGGGGAATCAATTCTCGCGGCGATATCGTAGGATTCTACACGATCGCCGATAAATCATCCCATGGCTTCCTGTTGAGCGAAGGTAATTATACGCCGATCGATTTCCCTGGAGCAGCGGTAACCTTGCTGAACGGCATCGACGACCGCGGCAACATCGCCGGCGAATATGGAACCACACTAACCGGCACACACCATGGCTTTGTTCTCAGCACCGGTGGGATCTTCACCAACATCGATTATCCCGGCGCTACCTTTACGACCGCGATCGGAGTCACCCCAAGCGGCGAGATTGTCGGCTACTACACTCTCGCCGACAACGTGAATCACAGCTTTGTGTTGACCGGGGGGCGCTTCACTCCCATAGACTTTCCAGGTTCGATTACCGACGGAATCAACGGCATCGGCCCGCAAGGAGACATCGTGGGTGCGTATAAGATCACCACTGCGGCTCACGGCTTCCTACTCAGCAACGGCGATTTCACGTCGATCGACTACCCCGCGGCAAGCGCTACGATCGCGACCGGAACCAACGCTGCCGGCGACATCGTCGGCCGCTATACGGATGCGGCCGCTGTCAACCATGCCTTCCTGCTGCGAGGAGGCAAACTCATCAGCATCGATTACCCCGGCGCCACCTTTACCGGGGCTACTGCGATCGACGCGTCCGGCAACATCGTGGGGCGCTGCACAGTTAGCGGTTTGACCCATGGTTTTCTGATGAGCACTCCGCGTCCCTCCACTCGCTATAACATCACCGACCTCGGGCCGGTGGGCGGGCCTCCGGGCCAGCCCTATGTCATGGCCGACAATGGTCTGCTCAGCGGCGCGTTGACCGCCGCCGATGGCACCCTGCATGCCGTCCTTTGGGACAAAGGGCTCAAGATAGACGTAGGCTCACCCGGACTCGGAGGACTGAACAGCCTGGCGCTCGCCGTGAACACCAGGGCACAGGCCGTCGGTGCAGCCGAAACAACATTTGCCGATGCAAATGGCGAAGACTTCTGCGGCGTCAAAGCGGATGGGTTTCCGTCGCAAGGGCGCAGCGTGCGTACCCTTCTTCTGGCAATACGGCGCCATGACGCCCCTGCCCACCCTAGGAGGCTTCAACGGCCAGGCTTCATGGATCAACAATCGCGGCGAAATCGTCGGGACTGCAGAGAACTTCAAGCTAGACCCGGCATGCCCATCTCCTCAGAAATTCCAGTTCAAACCGGTCATCTGGGAGAATGGCCAGATCGAGGAACTCCCGACGTTCGGTTCGGACGTGAACGGCTACGCTTTCTCCATCAACGACAGCGGCCAGGCTGCCGGTGCATCGGGCGATTGCGGGACCTTGCAGGGTAATGGAACCTATCTGGCGGCGCATCATGCCTTGCTCTGGCAGACGGGAACGGTGACCAACCTCGGCACCCTTGGCGGGACGGGAAATGGAATGGGAATTATTGCTTTGGGCATCAATAACCTGGGTCAGGCGGTCGGCGTTTCCGATCTCGCGGGCGATGAGACCTTCCACGGTTTCGTATGGAGCAAGGAAACGGGCATGCAGGATGTCGGGACCCTTCCCGGCGATGTGGCGAGCGGCGTCCTTGGCATCAACGACGCCGGCGAAATGATCGGCGCCTCATTCGACAAGGACTTTAATCTGACGGCATTCGTTCAGCAGCCCGGCGGCGTCGTCACCGATCTGAATAGCCTCATCCCCGCCAATTCGCCGCTTTTTCTGATCCTTGGCTGCTCCATCAATTCCCGGGGAGAGCTTGCCGGTATCGGCGTGACCGAAGCAGGTGAAGCACATGCTTTTCTGGCGACTCCGATCGGCACTCCGGCCGGAAGCGAAAGCATGGTCCCTGCGTTACAAGAGGCTAAGAAACGCGTAGTTCTGTCCGACGCCGCCCGTAAGCAACTGCAACAACACGTGCGCTCCGGCCAAATCGGACGGCTTGTCGCGCCTTGATGAAGTCCGCGAGTGCTTGAACCGGTTCCACTAAACCTTTTTACGCGCGGCACCAATCAGATACGCAAGTGCCAGAACCGGACACCAGAGTTGTTCCACGGAGGCGGTGGTGTCCGGTTGCTGAAACCGCTTCCCTGAGAGTAGCCGGCAGACGTTAAGGTTGGCCACTTGCAAGCAACGTGGCTTTTTGTTCTATACATCCGCCCAGACGCCGCAGTGTTTACGGTCCTCTTCAACCCTTAGTTTGTCGGGCATCCGGAAGTTAAGTTACGTACCTCCGCCGTGATGGCGACGTGCTTTCCCAGCCATTCACGCCCGGAAATCGCCCCCGATGAACGGTAACCTGCGCGTTATCGTAAACTATCCCGCAGCGGAATCTGGAAAGCCTCTGCCGTCCTCTTGCTGAGCGGATTCCCTAGTGGTGCGAACAGCCTGCCAACATGCAAATTGGTCGCTTGGCAAAAAACGGCGTTCAGGGAGAATGACATCACCGTAGTTGTCACGGAAGGTCAACTTCACCCAACCGGACTTTGGGCTAAGTGAAGTTTTCGCCCGGCGCCGTGGGCTGCCGCTCTTTTCGAGCGCACTCTGAGTCACCCGGAGGTGCAAATCGATGGGCTCCGGAGCGGAACCTATCTCCCAAGCCGCAAACGCTGGTGGGCAGAACTGCTTACCCGGGCACCCCGCTATTGAGTGTCACAACGGGGCTCTCGGTGAGGCGCGGCACTTCGCATCTTTAACCGGACCGCTCCGAACCCAGACAGGGTGCGAAATTCCCGCCGGTCATCATTCACCAACTCTGGTAGTTCAATATGGGCTTCGATATGCTTCGCCCATGTCGCAACGATTTCTTGTGTGGACCAAAACTACTGGCGATTGCCATCTTCGAGACGGCGATAGGCTGCGAACCGGCCGAACGGCAGTCGCTGCTGAAGGGCCTTGCGGGCCCGTTCGGAGAGAACCTTGGGTCGGGCCGGAGTTTGCAATGCAGGCGAAATGCTCGATATTGGAGCCGCACCGGGGCTCGGAACCGCCAGATAGCCGTGAACCTCTCCACTCTCATCCACCGCCTGGCCTATGATCTCCCCATTAGAATTGATAGAACATGCGAGCAACAGGAACAGCGGTGAATCAACAGGAGTGAGGTCGTTCAGATCGCTCATCACTCCGTTTTGCACAACCATCGCGCGCGGATTCCCATCCTTATCCTGCGAGAGGCCAGCCACAACGCCACTATCGTTAATAGCGATGGCGGCGCTGAAAACGTCCCCGGGAAGGGTGCCGAGATCGGCCAGATTGCCGCTTTGCCAGAGGAAGGCATGAGTGACCTTGTCGCCGGGCAGGTCAGAATTACCGACCACCTGACCTTTGTTGTTGATGCCAAATGCGATGTTTCCTCCCCCCTTACCGGTGCCGCCCAGATTGCCGATATCGATCACTGTACCCGTTTGCCAGACCAAAGCGTGAAGAGCTTGGAAATTGGCCAGGAAGTACGGGTTATAAGTTGAGCAACTGCCCGACGCACCGACAACCTGGCCGTTGTCATTGATTCCGAACGCGCCACCTTCCGAGTCGCCGGAGATGGTAGGGAGTTCCTGGACCTGGCCGTTAACCCATACGACCGGTTTGAACTCGAACCTTTGCGGGGGTGGGCAGGCGGTATCCCACTTGGAGTTCTCGGCCATACCCGTCACCTCGCCCCGACTGTTAATCCAGTTGGCGAGACCGCTTTCGCCGCCAAGCGTCGGAAGGGGCGTCATTAAGCCGAACTGCCACGTGAACGGCAGACACACAACGTTGGTACCGAAGCCGCAAAAGTCCTCGCGGTAAGGGCTCGGCGTGGACGTTTCCGCCTCACCCACAAATTGCCCCTTAATGTTGATGTCAAATCCGATACTGTTCAGGCCTCCAAATCCGTTGCCGCTGGTGTCTGTCTTCTGTCCCTTGTACCAGACGACCGCGTGTGACGCGCCGCCCGAAGCATCCACTCCGGCTATGAGTTCATTGTTCGAAACACTGAACGGCTGGCCATATTGGCCCACCGGCCCGAGGTCGGTGACGGTATAGTGTTGTGGCTCCGCGGCTGTCAGGGTCACCGCCGCCACGGAAATCAGGATTGTACGTTTCATAAATCGCCTCCTATTGGCTTTCAAAAACTTGCCCTTCACCTCCTCTTCACGAGGTTGGGCATGCGCCGGATCACCGACCCGTCGGCAGTCGAGCTGAAGGTGGTCTTGTTGATCGGCCCGAAGGCGGAGACGAAGCGGTCGTAGGCGCGGTTCAATTCGCGGCGGGCCTCCTCGCGGTTCGGTTCGGGCCAGCCCTCGTTCTGAGACTGCAACACGCGCCGCGACCGGTCGCGCAGTTCGATCAGCGCGCGCCATACGCCGGCCGACGAGTCCGCCATGCGCCACAGTTCCGAGCCGCCATAGACCACGGGAGCGGACTGGCCGTCTACGACCTGGTGGATGCGCTGGTCGTGGACGAAGAAGCTGCCTTCGGCGATGTGGCGTTCGGGGGGAGGGGGCACGAACGCGGCCGCTGGTGCGGTCTGCGAGCGCGGTTCCCGGGTAGGCAGTTCGGGCAGCCGCGCGACGGCGTCACGGAGTTGCTGGGCCAGGTCGCCGTTCGACCGGACGCCGTAGCCCTCGCCGTAGAGCGAGTCTTTGCTGGTGTAGGTGCCGAGTACCTGCTGCGGATTGTTCAGGAAGTAGCGGTTGATGGGAACCGTGACGCCTTCGATCTCGACCGGCTCCGCTTTCAGCCAGTCGGGATCGGCATGGCGCGGAGGTTCGCCCGGGTCGCGCTTGCGCAGGAACACGATGTCGGTGACGACCGCGGTGCCCTCCCGCTTGAACGCGTCCGAGGGCAGGCGGATCGCGCCGAGGAAGTCGGCTTTGGCGGCGAGGTATTCGCGGATCGCGGCGTTCTGTTTGTCCAGCGTGTAATGCGAGGTCACCAGCGCCAGCACGCCACCGGGCGCCAGTGAGTCAACTGACTTGGCCAGGAAGAAGTCGTGCAGGGCGAACTTCTGCCCGTGGTAATCGAGCCGAACATCGGCGAACGGGACGTTGCCGATGACCGCGTCGAGTTCCGGCAGCTTCGTGTCGGCGAAGTTCTCGATCCGGATGTCCTGGTCGGGATGGCGGGCGCGGGCGATGCGGCCGGAGATCGAATCCTGCTCCACCCCGATGTAGCGCTGGCCTTCGAGCAGGAAATTGCCGGTGCCGCACCCCGGCTCCAGCACGAGGCGCCTTCGGGAACGCCGAGGCGCGTCAGGGCCGCGTGCATGGCGGTGATGACGGTGGGCGAGGTGTAGAAGGCGTTGAAGGTGGTCCGCTTGGCGCTGGCGTACTCGTCGGCGGTGAGGAGGGATTTGCAGTTCCTCGCCGAGCGCCTGCCAGGACTCGTCCTTGTACGTGCCCGTGACCGGGTTCGGGAAGATCGAGAGGGCCACCGCACCGAAGCCGGGAAACCGCGCGAGCACGTCCCGCTCCTCGGGCGTTGCCGGCCGCTTCGTCCCGTTCGACCTGTTGCAGGGTCTTGATCGCGGCGAGGATGTCGCGGGCTTTGGATTTCTCGCCACTGGAAAGCGTGGAGAGGGGAGGCGGGTGGAGGAGGCGGAGCAACGGGTGGGGTGACGGGTGCTTCGGGAGGGGCTTCGTCGACCTCGTCGAACAGGCTCCGGGTTACGCTTCGAGCCGGGCGGATTCCTGGGCGAGCCGTGTCCTGCAATTCCTCGACCGCCAGTTCCCGCGCCGCGCTGGCGTCCGTCCCCAGCGCGATCCACTTGAGGTATGTCGTCCGCAGGTCGGTCGCGTAGCGGTCCAGTTCCCGCAGCAGCGTCCGGCTCAGCCGCAGGCGGTGGTGGAGCGCCGGGTACTGCTCCTGGAGCAGTTCCAGGACGATCGTCTTGTAGAGCATCGGGTGGATCCTCCTCCGGATCGAATAGGGACTGTTGCTTCGCCATCGCGGGAAACGGTGAACGGGTTGAGCAACTGGCGGTAGCAGAAACGGGGGGAAAGCGCAAGCAGAACTGGTGGGCCATAGGCGAATCCTTTCGCTGGGGGCGGATCGCGGATACGGTCCACCCGTGACCGGCTGCGACCATCGCGGCCTGATGGCACCGCAACAAAAGCCGCTCCAGGCCGGGAGCGTTGTTCGCGTCCGGTCAAGCATCGGGTGAGAACGAAACGGCACTGGCGAGCTTGGCGGCTGGCCGCCTTAGCTCGCCGCCGTTTCGCAACGGAAGCCGGTGCTTGATCCGGCCCGGCGGCGGCTTTATGCGTGACAGCCGGAAGGCCGCGTGTCGGAGGCGTCGCGGAGACCTGTACTTTCCGCGAAGTTATAGCGCTCACGCAGCGAGATCGAGGCACCGCTGTGCGAGTTCCTGAATTTGTGCCGGGTCGTGGTGTTGGCCCACAACGGCCTGAATTTCCTCGGTCAACAGCACACGCTGCCACGCCCGGCGTTTGTCCGCGTGGCTCGGACGCCGGATCGGATCGTCCCACGGCGAGGCACACCGATGCGCCACCAGATCCTCGCCTTTTTGGTTCCAAGCCCACACCTCGGTCATCGTGAAGGCCCACACGCACAGGTGGAAGCACCCCACGTTCGACGCCACCCCACGCACCTGCTGCTGGCCCGCTCCGACAATCTGTTTCAGATCGCGGAAGCACGTTTCCAGGCTGAACCGGTCGGCCACGAGTCCGAGGATGTCGGCCACCGTTGCTTGCGTGTCGGTGCAAAAGAACGCCACCCACCCGGTCGGCTCGTCCACGAGCACCACCCGAATGGCACCCCCGGCCGGGCGCCACGTGGCCACGAACGTCTTGTACCGCTTCTCCACCGGCTTCCCGTACACCGTGAACGCCCCTGTGACCCACCCGCCCGGGTGCCCGGCCCGCTTGGCCAAGGACACCCGTTGTGTCCCGTACACGCGCGGGCGCCCACGCGTGTTCGGCTCCCGGGCCGGGGGCACGGACCACAGGGCCGCGTCCTTGCGGAGTCGGCTCACCACCGTCACCCCGAGCGCGAGCAGGGGCTTGAGCACCGGGGCTTTGGCGTACGCCCCGTCGGCCACCACCCACACCGCTTGGCCCCACAATTTCAGCCACCCGTGAGCCCATCGGACCAGTTCAACCGCCATCACCAACTTGGTCGCAAACGCGGGCCGGTGCTTTGCGGGGATGGCCCCGAGGTTCTTCTGGCGGATGTACAGGCGCGCCAACAGGGGCAAGGCCACGATCCCGCCCAGCGGGTGCGTCACCAACAGCCCGAGAACCACCCACACGTGCCCGTACACGAATGGGCTGCCGGCGGGTCCCGGTGTCGGGTTGTGATGCACTCCGGCGCCCTGCACCTTCGGCCCGTACCGCTGAGTGGGGGTGTCGTCGAGGGCCAGCACCAGACGCGAAGCATCGGCCACCAGGGGCTTGATGAGTTCGAGGAGCAGGAGCATGGCGACCCGTTCGGGCCGTCGCCCGGTCGCGGCGACGGTGGCGTAGCACCGGCGGTATTGGCTCGACAGTTGGGCCGCGCGGATCCAACAACTGAGGGTCTTGCGCCCGCGGGCCAGGATCAGACCCAGGAACAGGGCCGCGAGTCGTCGCGCCGAGCGTGGGTCGAGCCCCTTGGCCAGCGTGGAAAACCACTGGCACCGACAGGGCGGAGTGTGCGAGGATATCATGGCCGGTTCGTCCGTGGGCGGGGGCTGGTGTGGTAACCGCCATCGTCCCGGACGGACCGGCACTCGTCTACACCTTACCCACTCGCTCGTTCCGACCGATTAATAACTTCGCGGAAAGT
>CAVZRE010000015.1:0-61993 GCA_963777595.1 Terriglobia bacterium | reverse complement strand
TCCGCTGGGACCTGCCGGGCCTCGACCGTTGCCGTGGACACTGTGATTGCCTTCGGAGCGTCAGTATGAACGGCTTGCACGGCCTCACTCTTGCCGCATCCGCCCATCACCACCCAGAACGCCAGTGAAGCCATTACGCCGCCCAGCGGCCAAGTCAAGCGTGTCATTTTGTTTCCCCTTTGGCGCGCTTGCCGCGCAAACCGTTCATGAAGATGTTCAGAAAAGTGTCGATTGCGACGTCATCCGCGATCGCGGGTTCGCAGACCCCGTAAATATACTTCTGGGCCGCAAAGAACTTGGCGAAGCCGACGACCGCGGTGAGAATCGCGCCGGGATCTCCCTGACGTAATGCGCCCGCACGCTGCCGCCGCTCAATGTAGTCGATGAAAACTTTGCCTATGGGTTCGGCAATCTGGTGATGCATGACTGCCAGTTCATGGCCTTCCAGCGCCGCAAACAGCACGAGTTTTTCGAAGCGAGGCTCCTTACCGCACTGCTCGATAATCTCCTTCGCCAGGAAACGGAGAACTCCTTCATCGTCGCGCCGGTCCATCAGTGTCTGAGCTTGGTTCAGCCAGGCCTCGACGCTCTCATCCTTTAGCCGGTACTCCAGAATGGCGGTGTAGAGATCCTTCTTGGTCGCGAAGTGTCGAAAGACGATCGCCTCCGTCACCCCCGCCGCCGCCGCGATCTCTTTTGTGGTGGCACCCGAAAAGCCCTTGCGTGAAAAGAGCTCGATAGCCGTTTCGATAAGCTTCAGCCGTCTCTGTTCCGCGGGAAGGCGAGCATGGGTGGCACCGGATTGAGTCACCTTCCCAGTGTAAGTAATTACTTACTTACTTGCAAGTGACGCGTGAAACGCTCTTGGTTAAGAGAGCGTTTGCTGATGAACCGATATGCGAGGTGGATTAGCCTAATACACGAATTTTAGGCCAAACTGCAGTATGCGAGGATTCCCCGCGCTCGTTATGCGGCCGAAACTCGATGAACTCACCGAAGCGGTCGGAGCGTTGAAATTCGGATGGTTCAGCCCATTGAAGAATTCCGAACGGAATTGGAGCGCTTGCCTTTCGGCAAAAGGACCCTTACGAATCGGGAAAGAGCGCACCACCGAGAAATCCAAATTCGCCAATCCCGGCCCTTCCAAGAAATTCCGTTCGGAATTGCCAAACGTTCCGAGCGCATTCAAAGCGAATGCCTGAGTATTGAACCACTCCTGGAGTTGCTGCGCCGTCGCCCGGCCGCCCGGTAATGAGGGGTTTCCTACCAGGTCGGCGCGATCTTTATTGATTCCGCTGAGCGAGTCATCTATCCCTGAAGTCACTGAGAACGGCAGGCCGCTGCGTAGAGTGAGTATCCCATTCGTCTCCCAGCCGCCCAGTATGTTGCGCCCTAAGGCATTCATCGAATGCGGCGCCGGAATCACCCACGAATACGACAACAAGAACTGGTTGGGAACATTGAAACTGGATGGTCCGCGGTCGTTCTTCGGATTGGGTGTACTGTACGCGTTCGCATCGAAAAATGCTTCCTCGCTCTCGTCCAGGCTCTTCGACCACCGGTAGCCGGCCAGGAACGTCAGCCCCTGCGTCATGCGTTTTTCCATCGATATTTCGAGCGCGTTGAAACTCGCGGTTCCTACGTCCTCGCCGAGCGCCAGTCCCTGATAATACTGCCCCAACGGACGGCGCGCGTTAACGTTGGTTCGGTTCGCCGTGGCTGAAAGAGCTGGATTGTAGATCGCGGCGTTGCCTTCCACGGAACCGAACAAGTGGTAGGATTCCTGCCCTTCGTAAGCCACCCGGATCAAAGACGCCCACGGCAGTTGGCGCTCGACGCTGACGTTCCACTGCTGGATCATCGGCGCCTTCATGCCCAAGGTAAATGGATTGGCTGCTTCGGGCAACGGAAAGATCAGACTGGAGGGGTTAGGCCGGGTGATCGGGAACGGATTGTATTGCCCCTGGTACGGATTTTCAATGCTCACCGGGAACGCGATCGTCGCGTTCACGTTGAAAGGGCTGAAATTTGGGTTGATGGTATTGGCGGTCATCTGATCTTGATAGATTCCGAAGCCGCCTCGGACGCTGGTCTTCCCGTTACCGAAAGGATCGAAAGCAAATCCAACGCGGGGATCGAACAGGTGGTAATTCGACGGAATGATCTTCTTTGAAATTCCCGGATCGCCCGATACCAGCAAGCCTGGAGGCAGATTCGGATAGAGCGTAGAGTGGACCCCTTGACCGTAGAGCGCATAACTGAAAATCGCCTCTTGCCCATAAGCAGTTTCATAGACAGGGACAAACGGGTTCCATCGCAATCCAAGGTTCACCGTCAAACGACGATTGATCTTCCAGGTGTCGACTACGTACAAAGCGGGAAGCGTGCGAACGGGGACAATGTAGAAGGGTTCCTGTTGCTGGAAAGTGCTGGGACGGCTCAGCAGGAAGTCGAGCGCATTGTCTCCGGAGAGCGCAGCGTTGAAAATATAGTAGCCGTCGCTCAAGTAATCCTGATCCTTCACCACCTTACTCTTGATCACTTCGCCGCCAAAGTCGATTGAGTGATTGCCCCTGATGTAGCTCCAGTGCGAGCCTACATCTCCGACGGTGGCCGGTATCGTATAAAACCCGTCCCAGCTAAAGGAGAAATAATTGGCAATATTCAGATCCAAGCTGGTCTTGGAGCCCCCGGTGACCATCTTCGGCACGTTGGCTCCTAGGTCTGGCCAATCGGGGAATCCTTCCGGCCCGGTATAAGTATTCAAGCGCCGGCTGACATTGGCAATGAAAGTCGCGATCAGATTCGGACGGAACGTGTATGTTGCATTCACTACAGCGTTCTGACTGCGCCAATATTGGTTCGGCGATTCCGACAAGACATCATTCCCTACGGTTGTGGAAGGCTGAGTGAGGCCATCGTAAAGATAGCTGCCGTAGATCCGCAACTTACTCCCAATCGTATGGTCGATGCGCGTGACGAACTGTTTGTCATTTTGCACGGTGCGCGACGTATAGTAGGCGATTCCCGTGCCCGGCGCTCCAACCGGTATCCAGGTGAGGATCTTCTGCGCAATTGGATCGAACCGCGACAATGGCACTTGCTTTCCCGGGAAGGGCGTCCCGGTGTTCGGGTCGACGATCGTGGCCTTGTCCGCGGAGAAATCACCGGTACGCTCCGCCGCCGTTAAAGTAGTAGCGGAGTTGGCGTTCGGGGTCTGCCGGAGCGCGGTGCCCTGGTAGGAGAAGAAGAAGAATGTTTTATCTCTTCGGATCGGCCCTCCCACCGTCAGGCCATACTGGTTGCGTTTCAGTCCGTCCCCACCCGCGGCGAAGAAATTTCGGGCGTTCAAATCGGTATTGCGCAGAAACTCGAACAGCGTTCCGTGAATTTGGTTGGTGCCGCCGCGCGTTACGGCATTCATCACTCCGCCGCCGCGGCCGCCGAATTTCACACTGTAAGTGTTGGTTTCGAAACTGAACTCCTGAATGGCATCCGGATTGGGGAAAATGTTCGCAATTTGCGTGAGCACGTCTTCGTTGACGGCGCCATCCAGATAGAACGCTGTTGAATCGCCGCGTCCGCCGCTGGCGCCCACATAGACGTTCGCATCCTCAGGTCGCGAGGCCGATTGCTGATAGCCCGAAGAATACGTCGGACCGGCGTCCGGCGCCAGTGCCATGAGTTGCAGAACATTCCGCCCGTTCAGCGGGAGTTCTGTCACCATCTGGTTGTTTACCTCATGGCTGAGCGTTTCCGCGCGCAGATTCACCTGATCGGCGGTAGAAGCTACGGTCACAGTTTGAGCGGCAGCGCCGACCGTTAAGGCGATATTCACCGTCACCGGCCGGTTCACCTCCACCACAACATCTTCCTGCAAGGCAGTCTGGAATCCGGGCTTTTCCACGCGGAGCCGGTAATGGCCCGGCGACATTCCATTTAGCACATAAAAGCCTTCGCTATTAGCCTGCGAGCGGTTATTGACGCCGGTGGAACTTTCCGTTGCCGTGATTTGCGCGTTTGGCACAACGGCCCCTGTTTGATCGGTAATTGTGCCGGAGATTGTGGTGGTGGTTAGCTGGGCGTTGAGTACAATTGACGAAGCTAGAACCCCCACCAGCAGCAATAGTCGAGTAGTGCCACTCCCGTACATTGAGATTAGGTCTCCCTATCTTAGAATTCCGTTTGGATGCCGCCTGCGCTGTTTAGGTAGATTGTACATCCAATTATTCGTTCATTGAAAGCATGCCTCTGTTCTATAACTCACAGCCGTCGAAAAACCCGCGCCGCGATTCTCAGACACCTCTAAGACCGCAGGTCCCCGAAACCGCTACACTTGCTTCTATGTTTCGAGTGGTGTTCACCGTTCCGCTAATCGTTTTCGCGTCTGCTTGCGGCGCTGTAGCTCAGTCTGTTTCCGACGCGCTCTCACGGCCCCTGCTTGACCCCGTGCAGCCTTTAACCGAAATGCAAGTCTATACCGGCTCTCGCGCGCCGCAGCTGCCCTCCTTTTCTAACGCGCAAGACTGGATTCAATATGCGTCCGCGATCCGCGGCCGGGTGTTGAGCAAGGTTATCTTTCGCGGTTACGCGAGCCAATGGCGCGATGCGCATGCCAAAGTCGAATGGTTGGACTCGATCGAGGCATCGGACTACCGCATTCGTAAATTGCGCTATGAAGCTGTTCCCGGTTTGTGGATACCGGCCCTGCTTTACGAACCTCGGAACCTGGAGGGAAAGGCGCCGGCAATTCTCAACTTAAACGGTCACGAGCCGAAAGGTAAGGCCGAAGATCGCTGGCAGATTAACTGCATCAACCAGGCAAAAAAAGGGCTCATTTCCCTCAAGCCCGACTGGATCGGTACCGGCCAACTCAGCAACATCGCGCATGGTGAGATGAATCAGATCGACCTCACGGGAACGAGCGGAGTGGCAGTGCACTATCTTGCCATGTCCCGGGCGATCGATCTCCTGGCCTCGTATCCGCACGTCGACGCCAGTCGTATTGGTGTGACCGGACTATCGGGTGGCGGTTGGCAAACCATCGTAATCAGTTCCCTCGATACCCGAGTGGCACTATCCGACCCCGTAGCGGGCTATTCCAGCTTCACGACTAAGGCACAGTTTCCAAAATCGGATCTTGGCGATTCCGAACAGGTCATGACCGATCTCGGCACAATTGCCGACTACACCCATTTGACGGCCCTTCTCGCTCCGCGATGGGCGCAGCTCACCTACAACGCCAAGGACAATTGCTGTTTCCAGGCTGGCCACGCACCCGCGCCGCTGATCGCGGCAACCGCTCCAGTCTTTGCGCTTCTGAATCATCCCGAGCGATTCAGTCATTTCGTAAGCTATCAGGACGGTCACAATTACGACCGCGACAATCGGGAGGCCTTTTTCAGGCAGGTCAAACGCGCGTTTTATCCGCACGACGAACGTTTCTCTCCCACTGAGATTGACGTCAGCCACGAGCTTCGAACTCCGGAAGAACTCGCGGTGCCTTTACCGGCCGGCAACGCCACGCTGAATTCATTAGCCCGCGGTCTGGTGGAAAAGAGCGTCGCACCGGTCAATCTCAATTCCGAAGAGGCTCGCCGCAAACTGGCTGAACTGGTCCGGAGCCACAGGTACGCAGTGCGTTGGAACGATGCGGGAAAAGCACCAGGTCAGCAGGAGACGCGATTCTATCGCCTCACCCTCGATTCGGATTGGACCCTCCCGATTGTCGTGATGCGTCCTTCCACGCCCAAAGCCGAGATCGTAATTATGTTGGCCGACGATGGCCGCAAATCTCTCGCCACCGCGGCCCAACGCGCATTTGAATCCGGAGCGACAGTCATCACTGCCGATCCACTCAACTTCGGCGAGAATGTCATCGCGGACCGAAGCTATTTGTGGAGCCTTCTGCTGTCAGGTCTCGGAGATCGTGTACTTGGCATACAGGCCTCGCAAATCGAGGCGCTGGCGAGGACGGCTGCCGATCAATATCACGGCCAAATAAGATTAGAGGCGTTCGGTCCGCGAGCCAGCCTTGCCTCACTAGTAACGGCTGCCCTCAATCCAAGCCTGATACGCTCGCTTCACGTAAACGGAGCCCGCTCGTCCTTAAAGGAGCTCATCGACCAGAATGTGACTGTCGACAAAGAGCCGGAGTCCTTTTGCTTCGGTCTGCTCGAGCAGTTCGATATCCCGAGTCTGCGAAAAATGGCGAGGGTACAAGAATGAGCGACAATCAGGAGTCATGACACGCCGCGAACTCATTGGAACCCTATCTCTGTTTCCGCCGCTCGCCCGTTTGCGAGTACTCGGGCGTCGCCTATCGCGACTACTTTCGCTGTCTGCCCGATGTGCTGGATAAACTGGCCGCACGTGCCTATCGCGAGCGGAATGGGCAGATGGCCGCGCTGACCACGCCCGAAGCCGTCCGCAAGCGCTAACAGTGGACCCGCGAGACATTCTGGAAATTAGTTGGGGACGCGCGTGAGCGGACTCCACTCCGCACTCGTACCCAAGTCGCACCAGCCGCCATTTCCGGGTGTGCTGTTTCAGATGGGCCACACGGCGAACGGCAAAGCGGGTCCAACTTATCAGCGTTGCTGTCAGGGGTTGGTGCGACATCCGAAAGGGCTTCGGGTCGCGGCCAGGAGTCGCCTCACCGACCGCGGAACATTCCCACGCAGGACGGCAGATGCTTCTCGCCGGCCGCACCGCGACCCGCATGCAGAGATGGGATGCCGTGCGGAGCCTGGACGTGATGGCCTCGCACCCTCTGGTGGATCCTAGTTGCTTCCGGCGCCAAAAACGTATGTCACGCCGGCAAAATCTGTTTCCAAACCCGTAAGTAGTTGCCGCCCAGGATCATGCCAATATGCTCGTCGGTAAAGCCCCTCTCCGAGAGCAATTTGATAAACGTAGTCCAATGCTCGGAAATCGTTTGCGCCTACCGTGACCTCCGGAGTCGACGACTCGTTAAGCGGTATCGGGCTCGATCGCGCGGACATCGTCGGCAATCCGTCCCTGCCGGGCGGGCGCTCCACTGCGAGCGAGGTAAAGGAGTGGTTCAACGTCCAGGCTTTTGCGGTTAACGCTCTGGGCACCTTCGGTACCTCATCGCGCGACATGCTGACTGGCCCCGGCCTTGCTAACCTGGATCTTGCGCTCGTCCGAACCTTAGTTTTCCGCAAATCGAATGAAAGCCAGAAACTGCAGTTCCGTTCCGAATTCTTCAACGTGTTCAACCATCCCAACTTCAATAACCCGAACTCGTCGGTCACATCGAGCAGCGTGGGCCGGATCACCAGCGCCGCGGACCCCAGAATCGTTCAACTCAGTTTGAAACTGGTGTACTGATTTGCCACGCCCACAGCGACAGCTTCAAAGACCATCCTAATGAAACGACGTGACACACTTAAACTAGCGGGTCTCTTAGTTGATCCTCTGAAGCCTTGGGCCGCGGAGACGGCCCGGTCTCGAAAACGCGTGTTGATAGCGGGCGCAGGCATCGCCGGGCTCGTCTGCGCGTATGAACTCACCAGGCGCGGGCACGAGGCTGTCGTCCTCGAAGCCTCCAATCGTACCGGCGGCCATGTCAAAACCGTTCGCGAAGGCCTGACCGAAGGACTCTATGCCGACGCTGGAGGAGAACACTTTACCAAGCCCGGCTACGATCTTTGTTGGGGCTATTTCAAGGAATTCGATCTTCCTGTGTTGTTCTATCCGCACCGTGAAAAGATGCTGCGCGTCGTCAACGGCCGGATGGTGGAAGATACTCAGCTAGACGACCAGTCAACCCCACCCGATATCTACCTCGATCGCTACATCGAAAAAATCAAGGACGAGTATCAGCCGTTCGGAGTGGGACTCGACGACCTCGATGGTATGTCGCTCACCCAGCTTTTGCAGCGCGACGGAGCGCCGGAGTCCGTAGTCAGTCGCCGCGGTTCGAGTAATTCCGCGCTGCACTCCATCTGGAAACTCGCCATTCTCCGGCTGCGCAACATTCCCACATCGCCTCGAGACCTGTATCGCATTCAAGGCGGCAACCAGAAACTCGCGGATGCCTTGGCAGGGCGCCTTTCGAGCCGCATCCACCTGAACAGCCCGGTAAGCTCCATTCGACACGATACCGGCGGAGTGGTAGTCACCTACCGGGAAGGCGGCCAACAGAAAACGGTCCAGGGCGACTATCTTGTGTGTTGCATGAACGCCATCAAAATGCGCGAGATTCCAGTTTCGCCAACCCTGCCCGAGTCCAAGCAGTATGCCTTGGCGAACATCACCTACACGGTTGAAACTCGCCTCATCTTCGAATCCGCGACGAAGTTCTGGCGGCGGGATGGCAACAGCGGCAACATGGTGTTCGGAACTTCCATGCTGGGCGAGCTCTGGCCCATGGCGGAGGAAGTTCACACGGATCACGGGCTTCTGATTGGCAATGCTCAGGCAGGTGTTTCGGCTAAGTCGGCCCTGTCGGTCTTTCAGAAGTATTACTCGGGCAAATCCGCCGACATACAGCGCAGTATCAGCGTCGACTGGTCCCGCGATCCGTGGTCCATGACCTGTGAAGCCCAGACTTATCTGCCGGGCCAGCTTCACAAAATTTGGCCGGCCATAATTGAGCCCGTGGGACGCGTGCATTTCGCCGGTGCCTACTGTGACAACCAGAGTTGGGGCATGGAAGCCGCCAGCCGTTCAGGGTTTCGCGTCGCCAGAGCAATCGATAACGCTTGACCTTGGCTTCTTGAGCCGTTCGCACGTCATCGTTCGGCGTTGACTCACTTGTCTATGGCTAGGCTATTTTAATGTGCAATTCTCCTGTCCGGGCATGACCAGAGAAACCTCGCCCTCGCGAAAATCGTCGTTAGAGTGTACAAGTCGATTAATATTAATCACTTGCAGGAGGAAAAGATGAAGAGATTTACATATTCGTTATTGCTCGCCGGTGCAATGTGTCTCGGGTCCGCTTATGCGGCAGAGATAGTTGTGAAAATCGCGCCGCCCCATGCGGTGGTCGAGCATCGCGCCGTCGCGCCGAGTGGACGGCACGTATGGATTGCCGGATATCACCGCTGGGATGGTCACGCCTATGTCTGGGTGCCGGGCCGCTGGGAACTGCCGCCCCGCGAGCACGCCGTATGGGTTGCCCCCCGTTGGGAACACCGGAACGCCGGCTATGTGTTTGTCGAAGGGCGCTGGCGCTAGGGTAGCCGTAAGCCACTTATATATTGCTGGCAGGGGGGAAGGCTCCGGCGAGATAACAGGTTCCGGCGCCTCCCCACCCGCCTCGACCTCAGCCCAAAAGGCGACTCACTTTCGTGTTTCTTGACAAGTCCGTCGCTCTGTCAGAACATGAATTGGTATGACCGGAAAAGCCAATGGTGGCATTGAGGCGGTGACGCTTCTTGATGGCTTGGAACGTGGCGTCAACACCGGCGCTTTGGTCAAGCGCATCATAGAGTTAGTTCAATCCGGCCGGCTGCCGCTGAGTTCCCGGTTGCCCGCCGAGCGTCGTTTGGCTGAAATGTTGCAGGTGAGCCGCCCTTCCATCCGCCAGGCAATTAAGGCGCTGGAAGCGATGGGTATCGTCGTCTGCAGGGTGGGTGATGGCAATTTCATCACTTCCAAGGCTTCGGCGGCAAACCTCCTGACGGAGCCGATCCAGTTCGCCATCCGGGCAAACAAGATCTCACCCCGTCAGCTTTTTGAGACACGCGAGGTCATAGAAGTACAGGTCTCCGGCTTAACTGCTACCCGGGCAACCCCGGAGGGCATAGCGGCAATCCGCCTTGAACTCGAAGAGATGGATCGGGCGCGCAGCAACCCGCGTCTTCTCGCTGAGAAGGACTATCGTTTTCACCTCGCCATCGTGCGGGCGTGCGGAAATCCCATTTTTGAATTGTTGTTCGAACCCGTCTCGGCCCTCATCTGGAAAGATCTTGCCGACCGGATGCATCTGTTCGATCCCGATTACACGGTCGATCTGCACCGGCAAATCTTGCGGGCCATCGAGAGTCGCGACAGTGCCCGCACCATGGCGATCATGAAGGAGCATCTGGAGATCGGCTATCAGATCGTGGTGGCAGCGGAGGCCGAAAAAGTAGTCGTCCCCCCACCGGAATGAACCCGACCAGAATGAGAAATATTGGCGGCATACTTCCCGTGCTGGCTACTCCTTTCGACGAACATGGTGAGGTCGACCTCGAGAGTTTCGAAGCTCAGGTCGAGATGGCGATCGATGATGGCGTAGACGCCTTAGCGATGTTCGGGATGGCAAGCGAGTACTACAAGTTGACGGACGACGAGCGGCGGTTGCTCATCCAACGCTTGCTTCGCGCCTCCCGGCGCCGCGTCCCCATTATTGTTTCGGTGACCCATCACGCCACCGAAATCGCCATCCGCCAGGCGCGCGAGGCCCAGGATTCGGGCGCGGACGCCATCATGATCCTGCCCCCATTCTTTCTCGATCCGCCTCTCCCGGCGATTCTCGAACATATCGCCTGCGTGGCGCGAGCCGTCGATATTCCCTCCATCCTCCAATATGCGCCCGCACAAACCAAAATCGGCCCTGAAGTCCTAGCCGGCCTGCCGGTCTCCATCGTAAAGATTGACGCCGTGCCCTTTGCGCCTGCCGCCGCATCTGTCCCGCCGCATCGTCAGTTGCTTGCCGGATACATGGGACTGGATCTCCCGGACGCGGTCATTTCCGGTTGCCGGGGCGTGATGCCGACCGCATCCCTCTCGCCCCAGTTCCGCAAAGTTTGGGATCTGCTGAAGAAGGCGCCCGAGCAGGGACGCGCGGCCCACGCCAGACTGCTCCCGCTGCTTCAATTCATGATGCAATCCATAGAGTTTCTCGTGCAATGCGAGAAGCACCTGTTGGTTCGGCGCGAGGTGTTCCGCACAACCCATTCCCGGCGGCCCCTGGCGTCGCTCTCCTCGCTTCAGCTCGATCGCCTTAACCTGATATATGACACATTATGTATCTAAAACCGGTGCTTACCGGCCGCATCTCACCCCTGCGCCGGACCGCCTTCACGGTAAGGTCGCGCTGGTCACGGGGGGAGCCAGGGGAATCGGCCGCGCCATCGCATCGCGCTTCGCTCAGGAAGGGGCGGATGTCGCCATCGTAGATCGGGATCTCGGAGTGCCGCTGGAAAACATGCCGGCCTTTCAAGCCGATGTAGCGGATCGCGACCAGGTGGAGCGGGTCGTGCGCCAAATCATGGATGGCTTCGGGCAAATCGACATTCTGGTCAACAACGCCGGCATGATCGTCTTCGGCTCGCTGCTGGACTGCCGTCCGGAGGACTGGGACCGGATGCTGGCCGTAGATCTCACCGGAGCCTTTCATTTCACTCAGATCGTAGGGCGGGCCATGGTCGAGCGCAATCGCGGAGGCCGCCTGATCCACGTAGGCTCGACGGCATCTCTGTTTCCTGCTCCCAAACAAGCCGCCTATTCGGTCGCCAAAGCAGGACTTGGCATGCTGAGCCGGCAGGCGGCTCTCGAACTCGCGGCTCTCGGTATCACTTCTAATTTGTTGTGCCCCATGGGCGCTGTCACGGATATCAATCGCGACCTGCTGAATGATCCTGCCATAATGCAGGCTCTGGAAGCCGCATATCCCGGCCGGACGAATGGCAACGGTAGAAGAGATTGCTGCTCTGGCGGCGTTTCTGGCGTCGGACGAAGCGGCTTACATCACCGGCGCTGAACTCGTGCATGACGGTGGCGTCTCGATTAGCGGACTTTGGTGGCGATAAAATGCGTATACGAAAGGTCCGGGCACGCAACATTGGCTTCTCGCGCAGCCCGTTGACGCTGAAGCGCAATCTGATCAACAGCGCCTCTATCTTTGAGGACTTCGAAACCCGCCCTGAAGGTTGGTTTGGCAGGATTGTCTGCACCCTGGTCGAGGTCGAGACTGAAGACGGATGCGTCGGAATCGGGACCGCAGGCGCGTTCCAGGGCGGTTCGAAAAGCCTGATTGAGCAGTATTATGCAGATTTGCTGGTGGGCCAGGACCCCACCTGGCATGAGTATCTATGGCAGCGAATGTATCGCACCACGATACGCTTCGGTCGCTCGGGCAGCGCCATGGCAGCGCTATCTGCTCTTGATATAGCCTGTTGGGATTTGCACGGCAAGGCGGAGTCGAAGCCTGTCCATGCCCTGCTCGGTGGACCCGCCCAAACTCGCGTCCCTTGCTACGTCAGCCGCCTTTATGCTCTCGAAGACCTCGACCAGTTGGCTGACGAAGCGCGGCGCTGGAAGAGCCTCGGTTTCACCTTCATGAAGCAGCGATTTGGGTTCGGTCCGAAAAACGGCCGCCCAGGAATGCACAAGAATGCACAATTGGTGCGCACAGTCCGAGAGGCAATAGGAGACGAAATCGAACTCGCCGCCGATGCTTATATGGGTTGGGATTTTGGCTATACCCTTGAAATGGCGGCTCTTCTGCGCGATTATCGACTTTCGTGGATTGAGGAGCCGCTCATGCCACACGAAGTCGAATCCTATGCCGAGCTCAAGCGGCGGTGCCCATGGCAGCGCTGGAGCTGCGGCGAGCACTCCTACGGAAAATGGGATTTCAAAGACCTCCTGGACCGCCGCGCTGTCGATGTCCTGCAACCCGACGCCAATCGTACGGGTGGCATTACGGAAATGGTCAAGATCTGTGCCCTGGCCGAGGCTGCCGGGCTTCCGGTCATGCCCCACTCCAACGAAGCCCACAACACCCAAGTGGTTTTCAGCCGCGCAGCGCACGTCTGCCCCCGGATCGAATACTTCCCCAATGTCGAACCGGACACAGGAAACGAACTGTTTTGGAGATTATATAAAGGTGTTCCGGAGGCGGAGGACGGTTGGATGCGCGCGCCGGATCAGCCCGGCTTGGGAATCGAAATCAACGAAGAGGTGGCCAAGGCGCTATGCGTGGACTAAATCTGGTGCTTGCGATGCTGCCGGGCATTCTTTGCGCACAATCGGCTCCAGATATGGAAATGGTTCGGATGCGCGACGGCGTTGCCTTGGCCACCGATGTCTATCTGCCTGAGGGCACGGGAAAATTTCCGGTCCTGGTCTGTCGTACGCCCTACGGAAAAGGCGGGGTTCATGGCGATGCCGCCTATTTGGCCAAACGCGGTTATGTAGTGCTCGCCCAGGATTGCCGGGGCCGTTTCGCCTCAGAGGGCAGTTTCTATGGGTTCGTCAACGAAGGGCCGGATTCCTATGACACCATCGAGTGGGCCGCCCGTCAGCCCTGGTCCGACGGACATGTAGGGACCTTCGGCGCATCCTATCTCGCTTGGGATCAGTATTTTGGCGCTATGCTCAGCCCGCCGCATCTCGATGCCATGTTCACTCTGGTGGGAGGAGCGAAATTCTACGATGAGTATGCTTATCCCGGCGGCATTCCGAATCTCGGCTGGCCGGTTTGGATTCTCAAGTCCGCGCAAACCAGTCCCCAGGCCAAGGATCATCGTGAGCAAGTGGCCGAGATGACAGAATTGCTCCAGAAAACGCCGGTGCCGTGGCTGAAACTCAGCCCGCAGCAGCGGACCGCCATTTTCCGCGGATTCCCCGATCAGCAGCGGATGTACGCCGACTTTCTGAAGCACCCCGAGTTCGACTCCTATTGGAAGCAGCAGGGCTTCTATACCGCCGGTTTCTATAAGGAAATGAAAGATGTTCCGACCTTTTTCCTGACCGGCTGGTACGACTACTTTGCCGATGGAGTTATGCAAAATTTTGCACAACTCTCTCGCACCCAGCACTCCATGAAGCGATTGCTGATTGGGCCATGGCCGCACGCGACCGGCGAAGACACCTGCGGGGATGCCTACTTCGGAGAATCCGCCGCTGTCGATCAACGGGCTTTGATGGCCGACTGGTTCGACCACTTTTTGAAGCAGAAAGCCTTCAAACTGGTCTCGACCATGCCAGTTCGTTTTTTCCGGATGGGCGGTGGCGACGGCTCCCGCACCACGAAAGGCAAATTAAACGAAGGAGGCGAGTGGCTCACTTCGCTGTCCTGGCCGCCCTCCGGCGAGCGCACCCGTTCGTTCTTTCTGCGCCGCGACGGACATTTGGAAACCACTCCTCCTGGCACCGAAGGCGAGTCCCGTTTCGACTACGATCCGGCCAATCCGGTCCCCACTCTTGGAGGGCGCTACGGACTTGGCGCGTGGAGCAAGAGCTGCGCGCAGGACGGTACCCTGCATCGCCCGGATGTGCTGTCTTTCGACTCCGAGCCGCTGCCGGCGCCTCTCGAGGTGACCGGCCGCGTTACCGCGACCCTGTGGGTTACCTCCGACGCCGCGTCCGCTGACTTCGCAGCCAAAATTATGGACGTTTATCCCAATGGCTACGCGCTCACCCTTGCCGACGGAGCAACCCGTGCGCCAATTCGAAAGGCGGGAGTGCCGCAGAAGGTTACCATCGAATTGGGTTCGTTCAGCAATTTGTTCGTGAAAGACCACTCGATCCGGCTCTATGTCACGTCGAGCAACTTCCCGAAATTGGAACCGAACATCCAGCCGGCGCATAACGCCGTTTTGCATGACGCTGCACATCCTTCGTCAATCGATCTGCCAACCACTCCACTAACCCACTCTTCCAATGCGCCGAAAAAGATTACGCTGATGGTTCCCATGCGCGATGGCGTTGAGCTTTCGACGGATATCTATCTGCCCGTGACCGACGGCGTTATGTCGCCGCGCAAATTCCCGGTCCTCGTAACTCGCAGCCCGTACGGGAAAGGGGGAGAGAGCGGACGCGGCAACTTCTTCGCCCGCCACGGCTATGTCTTTGTAGCTCAGGATACACGAGGCCGGGGACCCTCGCTGGGTGAGCCCTATCCGTTGGTCCATGAGGCTCACGATGGTTACGACACCATCGAGTGGGCAGCCGCACAGGCATGGTCAAACGGCAAGGTCGGCAGCACCGGGGCTTCTTATCTTGCTATGGATCAATATGCGGCGGCGATCGAACGTCCCCCGCATCTTCTGGCAATGTATGCGGCGGTGGGCGGCGCGAACTACTACAAGGATGCCGGCTATCGCGGCGGGATTCCGGGTCTGGGCTGGCCGGTCTGGCTGCTCCTTTCCGCGGCAACCGATCCTCACGCGGATCCGGTGGAGGCCGCGCGAATGAACGAGATCGTTAAACATCCGGAAGCCTGGTTGTCCGAAAGCAGGGAGGAACGCGCCAGGATTTTCGCTCACTTTCCGGTGCAACTGCAGGCGTACAAAGACTTCTATGCGCACCCCGAGTTCGACGCGTATTGGCGGCAGACCGGCTTCGATACGTCCGACTTCTATACGCAGATGAAGGACGTCCCCATCCTGTTTGTCAGCGGTTGGTATGACAGCTTTGCCGAAGCCACACTCGAAAATTTCGCGTCTCTGCGGGCGATTCAGAAGTCGCCCAAACGGTTAATTATGGGCCCATGGCCCCACGGCTACGGCAAGTCCCAATGCGGCGACGTCAATTTCGGTCCGACCGCCGAATTGGATGAAATGCCGCTGCAACTCGACTGGTTCGATCACTGGCTCAAAGGGTATCCGCTGCGCGAGCCTGACGCCCGGCCAATCAGCTATTTCCGGATGGAAAAGCCTGCGGCCGCGGGGACGTGGCTCAAATCCGACACATGGCCTCCACAGGGTACGCGGGCGGAGCGTTGGTATTTGCAGGATTCCAAGAAGCTCGGGTTGCAAGCGGCGCCAGTCTCGTCTACCGACGCATTCGACTATGACCCCGCACACCCTGTCCAGACACTCGGGGCTCGCTACGGTGCGGAGTGCGTCGTGAATCAGCCGCAGGACCGCGAAGGAGTTGTTTCCTATGTGTCGAATCGCCTCCTCGCGTCAAGAGATGTGACGGGAAAAACCAGCGTAACCCTTTGGGTCTCTTCCGATGCACCCACTGCCGATTTCGTAGCCAAGCTGGTCGATGTGTACCCGGATGGATTTGCCGCGCCACTGCTCGACGGTGCCAGTCGCGTTCGTGTCGAGAAGGCCGGACAACCACAGGAGGTAGTGATCGAATTGGGAACAACAAGCAACCTGTTTGCGGCTGGACACCGCATCCGGCTCGATATCTCGGGCAGCAGTTTCCCCAAACTCGAACCCGGCTCACATCAGGCGCACAACACCATCTACCACGATGCGCGCCACGCCTCTTTCATTCAGTTATCCGTCAATTCGCGACCAGAATCCGGACGGGCCCTTCCAGTCCATTCGGGCGAATAGTTTGCAGCCGGTCACGCTCGGTTTGATAATGCAATCCCCAACTTCCTTTGGGGTAGATTGTGTCTCCTTGCGATTGCCAGCCCGCATCGGAGTTGGCGACGCGTATCCGAAGTTCGTTGCGTCCAGTTCTTATCATGCGAGTGATGTCGAACCGGAACGGCCGCCACACTCGCGTTCCGGCTGGACGGCCATTGAGCCAGACTTCAGCCGCGACGCCGACTTCACCCAGATCAAGAAACAACTCCTGTCCCCGCGCGATCGAGGGTAGCTCGAAGTTGGTTTCGTAGAGCGCCGTTCCCGAGTAATTGGCGAGAGCGGAATCAGTCCACGATTGGAGGGTAAAAGGCGACGGCTGCGTGTCGAAACAGATCGCATGCTCCGGACGCTTGCCCAGTGGCAGCGTTTTCGGAATCGTGCCGGGTGGGACAGCGACCGTCAGACTGATCTCTGGCAAAGCCTGTAATCGTTGTTGTTGATCCTGTGAATTCGGGTCGCGGGAATAAACCAGATCCCGCAGGGTGGTTCCGTCGCGACCCACAATGCGAAATGTGAATGCCGTCTGCACCATCAGGCTGGGGCCGATTTTCAGCAGAACCTGATTCCATCCCTGTTTTAGGTGAACCGGCGCCCGCTCCGCCCACGGGTCGCGCAATAACGACCACTTGGGATGGCGGTGAACGCTCATCACCTTTCGTCCGTTCCACCACGCGGCGAGGCTATCGGCGAAGGCTGCGACAATCTGGCCATCGCGTTCCGACGGCGAATAGAGATTGGCCATAAGCGTAGTAAACGCCCATCGACTGATGGCCGGGCAAGCCTAAAGCGTCGCGTAGCGTGATCGTGTAGTCCGGTGATTCGACCCACTTCCACCGGACGTCGCCGAACGCCCCAGGATAATGCGCCTGCGGGTCAAAGCCCTGCTCGGGTCCGTAGGATTTGAAAAACCCGCGGTGATCGTCATAAGGAAACGGCCCAATCAGCCACCAATCACGGTTCGACAAAGCCTCAGGCGCGAGCCAGACCTCTTTGCCCATGCTATCGCGCGCGTACGGTACCCGAACGCAGGGCACTTCGAGAGTCAACCGCCAGTTGGCCTTCGGAAGTTCCGTGAGCACCGAGACCTTGCTCTGCGGATGCGGAGCAGCGATAAGCGTACCATTATGCCGAACGACGAAGTAAGCGTCCCACGGTTCGAACCGGAGAGCTACGGAGCTGTCCGTCACGGCGAGCGGAGTCTTTACTCCTGTCTCGGCGTTCCATTTCTCGAACACGCCTCGCAGCGGAAACCGCACGCGCACTTCCCGGCTTTGCGGAGAATCGTTGACGAACCAGTACCAGTCGATTCCGGGAAGATTGCGATGCGAGAAGAAGAGATGGTCGCCATTCCCCAGGAATTCGACCTGCGGAGGCGCCTTCCGATTGAGAATGGCGAACAGGGGTTCAAGGTCCTGCTGGATTCCCGCAGGCACCTGGATCTGCTCCGTATAATCCAGATGATCCATGAACGGCTTATGCTCGCGAACCGGAATGTCTTTCCCCAACCGCACTACCGTACCCCCGCTTTGCGCGAATTGCTCTAGCCGTTCCTCAGACCGTGGGTCCATGTCGGTCATTGGAGGGACGATCACCACGTGAAAGCGTTCGTCTCCCAAGCGGAGTTCGCCATTGCCGATTGCCGCTGCGCTCAGGTATTCGCGATCTACGATGTGGTAGTCCCAATGGCGTCGCGCCAGTTGGAGTTGCAGCGCCCAGAAGAAGTTCTCGGTCTGGTCCATGGCGTTGTCCCAGAACAGATCGCGATGGGGCGTCTCTCGGAAAAGGGTCTTCGAATCCGCGAAGGCCATCTCGAGCGGATAGTAGATCAAAATAGGCGCAACATGAGAGCCTTGAGCGTTCATGAACTGCACACGTCTCACGTAGTCCGCATAAACGTGGAAATAGCGCCAGAACGGCTGACTTAAGAACCACTGGGGCGGCCAGGTGACTTTCGCCTGGTCGTAGTCGAAGTACGGGACCAGGGAGTTGGCTCCCCATAACAGCGCCATGTTCGATCCCAAGCGGGCTTTCTCCAAACTGAAGTAAGTCGAGTTCCCCTGCAGTCCCTGATTCTCCACTAACAGCGGTTTATGATCGAAGTGGGCGACCGACACAGCCTCCTTGAAATCGACTGGCATCCGCGCCCGTTCGAGCAGCGCGTCGATCTCGACGAGGCTTCCGGCGCGCCAGTGGCGGAACATATCGCCGGCTTCCGAAACCTGTATGTAGAGCTGTTCCTCGTAGATCGATGTTCCGTGCATCAGGTGGCGGGCGGTACACCAATCGGCGACCTGTCGCGAAAACGAGTCCGCATACAACGCCGAAATCGTGTCCAGGTAATCGGAACGGAGCCGGCGGGCCGCTTTTGGGTCTGGCGTATCATGAGTCAAAAGCGGCAGCCGGACCTTCAAATCGTAATGATGGCGGGCTTCAAATGTCTTAAAGAGATCGGGAGTATACGCGATAGGAGAGCCATAAGAGCCTTCGTGGTCGGCTACGGTCAGTTTCAGCGTAGTTCCGAAATAAGCTCCGAATTGTCGAAAGAAGGGTTCGTAAACCAAATCCAGATAGCTCCGAACTGCGGCGCGATTCATCAGATCCACACGAGTGCCGTGCGCGGCTACCGCCGGCACCAGCCGGTAGATCGTGATCAACCAATGCCCTGCCGGAACTTGCCAATCGCCCATATTCACCTGGGTTAGCGTATTTTCATCTAACGCGCCGGCAGCGGTTTGCCGGGCGGCGACCGCGAAGGCGGCGTCTGAAACTCGATGCCATGTCCGCGGTCCGACGACTTGCTCTTCACTAGACGACAGCCGATGCATGCGAAATTCCGGATGCACTCGAAGCACCTTGCTCAATTCCGGATCGTCGAAGGGCGGGGTCCACGCGTGTCCGCTCGGCCAGTCATATTCATCGGCGAAGTTGAGCGTAAAGTGCAACTGTTTGGCGATCCGGAGCGCTTCGCCGACTTGCTTCCAATAGTCATCAGAAAGATAGCGCTGCTCCATTCCGTCCCAGGGAAAGACGATGCACTGGTGAATGCCCTGGCTGATCATCTCGCGCATTTCCCGCTCGGTGTCTGCGGGGTTGATGCGGCCGTTCCAATACCAATACGGCATGGGCGAATAAGACAACGGGGGATCTTGAAATCCTCCGTAGATCGCCCCGGCCGGCTCGCCAACGGCACTTGATGCGGAGCTAAAAATCGAGACGCAGACTAAGCTGAATCTCGCGAGGATCCCTCGCGCTGGTAATATGCCCATAAGTCCCGCTGCCGAGGGAAGTGCTCACTGCCGACCAGTTCGGATGATTCAGCATGTTGAAGAACTCTCCGGACAGCTTGAGTTTAAACGATTCCCAGACGGGAAAGATTCTCGAAACAGAGGAGTCCCAGTCCCAGAATCCGGGACCCCGGATCACGCCGGTACCCGAGTTACCGAAGAAGCCATAAGGCGGCGCGGCAAAGGCAGCCGTGTTGAACCACTGGCTCAGTGTCTGGGGTCCCGAAGGAGTTTGGCCAGTAGCGTTCGGACGAGTCGCCTCGCCGGAAGTGGGAAGGGACATTCCGGGGCTCAGGGCCAGGCCGCTTTGGGCAGTAAGTGTCCCGGCCAGTTGCCAGTTGCCGAACACCTCGCCGAGAACCGTCTTTCTCCCGCGCAGAAAAGGAATTTCCCAGATGTAATTCAAGCTGAAAACATTGGTGGCGTCAAAGTTGGTAGGGCCGTAATCGGCTCTCCAATTGAGCGGATCTTGTACGACCATGTTGCGCTGCGTTTGGGTTTCTCCTAAATTCTTTGCAAAAGTGTAGTTCGCCTGGATGGCAAACCCCTTGGCAAAGCGGCGCTGCATGGTGAGTTGGAGAGCGTTGTAGATGGACCCTAAACCGGAATTGAACTGCGTGATGGACCCATAGCCGACGTAGGGACGAAGAGTATTGAGGTTGACGGAATTGGTATTGATCGCCGGATTGAACTGGTAACCGGCGGGCGGGATGAACGCGGGCGAATTGGCGTCGATCCAGACTTCGAAATTGCTGCCGCGAGTTCCGACGTATCCAATGGAAGCGAGCAGCTGTCCGCCAAAATCGTGCTGTACCATAAGACTCCACGATTGCACTCGCGGCCTTTCGAACGTGGGACTAAAAGCGTCCAAAGCGACGGGCGCAAGTGCGGTCGGAGTGCCTTGACGAGGATTCGAGAGAGGGACGTTGACCAGGCTCACGGCGACATTATAAGGCGGATTGAGCACCAGGGCGCTGTCGTCATTCCCGGCGTTCAGATAGGAAATACCGTATCCGCCGCGAATGGCTGTCTTACCCGATCCGGTCGGGTCGTATGCAAAGCCAAAGCGTGGCGCCCAGCCCACATAGGTGGAGGCGAAGCCTGCCGGAACGCCGTTCTTTCCAGCCTGGACGATTCCGTTCAGTGCACTGTAATTAGCCGTCGGGACCAGAACTCCGGAGGACGTGATCTGGGGCGCGGCGGCCGGATTATAAGCGGACGGGAGAAAAGATGACATCAGATTACCGCCGACGGTGACCAGCGGAATCACGTAGACTCTCAGGCCCAGGTTGAGGGTCAGTTTGCTGGTCGCGCGCCAGTCATCCTGCAAGTACCATTCTGTCTGGTCGAATTTATAATCGCGGATGAAACGAGCGTTGCTCTCGCTATAAGTCGCGGCTTCGCCCAGAAGAAAATCCGCCATCGCATCGCCGGTGAAGATCCCGCTGAAACTATAAGAGCCCTGCGTCTGGTTGTTGACCGCCTGATCTTTGGTGTAGTGGAACCACATTCCGCCGGCTTGCAGCATATGCTTCCCCCAGACGTAGGTGAAATTGTCGCTCAGAATCCGGGTATCGTCCGTGGCAGGCGAGAGCGGCAGAACAGATGTTCCGATCGGCCCCCAGCCTTGTCCGAAGGTGATATTCGGCAGCAGGTTGAGCGAGTTCGCTCCCGGATAGTAGTCCTGAATAGCCACGCCAGAGGGCCGGACGGATGACGCTGTGTTGTCCTGCAGCAGCAGGTTGACATCGAATATTTTGTACGAGTACTGAATTTCGTTAGTGCTCTTGGGCGACAGCACCATCGTCAAGTTTCCCGCTCCCGTCCAACTGTAAGTACTCTCCTTCTGATACATCGTCGGAAAGTAATCGGCATTGAGCAGTTGCACGTAAGGATTGGTGATCTGAATGTCGTCGTGCGCCAAGGTGAAGAAAGCCCTGAACTTGTCCGAAAAGTTGTGGTCGACGCGGACGGTATCGGACCGGGGATCGAGTTTCCCCACTCCGTTGTTGATGTAGTTCTGAAAACCTCCAGTGAGATTATTGGGCAGAGGGAAATAATTCTGCAACAGCGTCGCCGCGTTCGGGTCGATCCGGCTAGCCGGAATGATGTTGTTTGCGAACGGCGCGCCGGTAGTCGGATCTATGATCGATTTCCCTAAGCGCGTCGCTTCCTGCTGGAAATTGCCGGTGCGCATAGCGGCCGTCGGGGTAGCTGTGAGCAAAGTGGTCGCACTATTCCGATAACGCCAGTCCTCATTCCAGAAGAAGAAAGTCTTGTTGCGCTTATAATTGTAGTGCGGCAGGATTATCGGTCCGCCGATGCTGAAGCCGAAGTTATTCTGCTTCAGCGGCGAGACGATTGGATTGAAAAAGTTCCTGGCGTCAAAATCGTTATTGCGCAGATATTCGTAGGCGTTGCCGTGAAAATGCGCCGTGCCATTCTTGGTAACCGCATTAATCACCGCGCCGCCGGCGGTGCCATAACGCGCGCTGTAGTTCGCCGTCTGAACCTGCATTTCCTGGATGCTATCGAGCGACGGAATGTGCTGCACGGCTGCCCCGTTACCGACATTCATGTTGTAAGCCCCGTCTTGAAACCAGCCGGCGGTCAGGGCATTCAGGCCGTTAATGGAAACCGGGGATCCGGGGGCGTTCAGTCCGACCGTGTAGAGTTCGTCGGAGGAAGACTGGTACACGGCCCCGGGCATGAGCATTGCGAGGCGCGAAAAGTTCCGGCCGTTCAGAACCGCGGCGTTGATCTGCTCACTGGTGATCACCGATGAAACCGTGCCGTCGGAGGTCTGCACGGCTGCCTGAGTGGACTCGACCGTCATGCTCTGCTGAACCTGGCCGACTTCGAGGTGAACATCGTGGCGCACTTGCGCAGCGGCGTCCAGCGCGATTCCAGTAGCGGAGTACGTCTTAAAGCCCGGTTGCGCAACCGAGATGTCGTAGCGGCCGATCGGCAAATTTTGAAAAGCATACAGGCCGTCGGAATTGGTCTTGGTGGCGGACGACACACCGGTAGCTTCGTTGGTAGCCGTGACCGTGACGTTGGCCACGGCAGCCTTACTGGGATCGGTAACAGAACCGTTGAGCGTCGCCGTCGTTTGAGATAAGGCGAGTTGAATCGAAAGACAGAGGGAGAGAAGAAACGGGGCCAGTGTAGACCCTCTCCGAAACCGGCAGAGAAGCATGAACAACCTCATTGACCACCGATTCTAGTCCTCCCCGGGGCGCTCTGTCAACCGGTCATACCGGTCACCCATACATTCTCGGCAAATTGGCGCGTGCACTTCCTAAATCGCGCCTACCGGGCGGATCTAGACCTGATAAGCGGTCCAAGTTCCAATGCAGCCGTGTCCACGACGAACGTGCAGCACTCCCCGGGCAGGTTCGGCGATGTACCCGCATATTGAGTGCATTTGGACGGCTCCGTGACGGCAGATTCCAGCGGAATCGCCCTGGTGATCGGCCAGAATTTCTTTCATCGTGGCGACCGTGATGCGGCCCCACGATTTTTCGACCAGCGCCTGCATCCGGGCAAGGCGCGGCACAGAATCCGTCAGGGTGCCGGCCTCATAGTGCGAAAAGTCGGGGGTCAGATAATGATTCGTATGCAGCCGGCCATCCGGACTGGAGTAGTCACACTCGACGCGACCTTCGGGGCGGCATTCCACGTCGGCTATATCTCCCGCGCCATCCGCCAAAACCAGATTCGCCGCTGAGCAGGCCGGATATTTGCGGAGAACTCTGATGGAATCGGCCACCGTGCGTTGCTCCAGTATCGCGCGCCTCAGAGGATAGTAGGGCACGCCGGGTTGCCAGCGAAAATTGTACAGCGCGTTGACGAAATTGGAGACTCCAAACTCATTCATACCGGCGTAGCCTAACTGCCCGGCGAATGTGAACATCAGTGCGCGTGGACGTCCATCATTAGGCTTGACGTGGAGAACGATGCCGAAATCGGCGTATTCGGATTCCAGATCCTGATTCTGTCCGGCGAGGGGCGCACCGCCGGCGGTAGCGCTCCGTGTCAACGCAAATGCGGAACAACCGCCGTCGAAACGGTGTGCGGCCTCCGCCCGTGCCTGGCACAGAACCGCTTCATCGAGAGAGATCCGGGCTCCATCTGCCAAGCCTCTAACCTCTTCCATATAGGGCGCACTGAGTTGCTCGATGAAGGGAACAAAGTTCATAGCATTGGTGCGTAATTCAGCGCCGCCGACGCCCGTGAGTTTTTCGATCCATCTAAGATAGTTGCGGATTAACGGGGCAGCTTGACGGCCATGCTGGAAACCCATTTCGAAAGCGCTGCCGCTAACTTGAATGAGGGGGAATTGATTCATTATGGAGCCGTGCCTTGAGCGCGTCTGCCGGGCACCGAGATTGCAGCCGGCGTGCCGCGCGGTGTCAATATAAGGCTCCACCGTAATGAATCAGCATCGCATTTCTCTTCCACCCACCGGGCGAAAGGCTCCTCGCCCCACTGAAAATTTCGGAAGAAACGCCAGGTTCAAACCTTTCGCTCACGACGCAAAAGATTGCGCCCCATCACGCTTTATATTACTGCCATGTCGGATGCCGAGGGTATTTGGCCCCCCTCTGAGCGCTCATCCGGCCAGGAAACCGGCATTGAGCCAATCAGCATGCCCATTAGGATCAGTGAAACGGCTGTCAACGTCGTCTACTGAAAGCTCTATAATACGCGCGCCCGGCGGAATCGTAACATCGATTCCCCACACCTTGTCTCCATTGAACAATGCCGGTGTGCGCGTGACGTGGCTTCCGTCAAGAGAGACGCTAAACACCACCTGACTCAGGCGGTAAGACGTCGGGCCGTGGATCGGCTTCGACCAGGTCCCGCATGGCGTTGGTCGGACTGAAAATGAAGGTCATTCCCAGTTCGCGCGCCGCGTCGAACGAATAGTTGAAACGCGGCATCAGCGATCCCGCGCGATTTCTCCATGTACGGCACCAATGGTAATGCCAGCAGTCGATCGCCATCACTGCGATCTTCTTCGGGTCGACGAATTGGACCGACGACCTAAGCCGGTTGCTTCTGTCGCGCGTCTGCAGGGTAAGTTGAATTGTCTTTTCGGTGGCGCTTCGTCCCACCGCCTGCGCTGCCGTCAAGGCCTGACCGGCCTGCAGAAATTGGCGACGATTGACCACGAGCTTCTCCTCAAAAATGGAGTTTCAACGCCACCTGCACCTGACGGCCGGAGTTCCGGACGCTGGTGACCGTTCCATAGGTTGCCGTTCCCAGAGAAGAGTTCGGAGGGTTGAAGGTCGTTGTATTCGTCAGATCGAAAGCTTCGCCGCGAGCCTCTATGGAGCGCTTCTCCATGAAGCGCCATTCCTTGAAAACGGAGAAGTCGAGATTGCGCATCGGCTGCGCACGCAGAATGTTCCTGCCCGCGTTGCCTAAGGTATAAGTCGGCGGCAGGGCGAACGCGGAGGTATTGAACCACTGAAACACGGTCCGTTGGGCAATTGCGCTGGGATTCCCTACCAGCGTGGGAAATTCCGTGGCGCGCCCCGGCACCGGACCGATATTCTCGTTATCAGAAGAAAGGAAAACACTATATGGGATACCACTATCGAAAGAAGCAATCCCAGATATCGACCAATCTGAAATAACACCGTTCACGATACGGCTAGAGGTTCGTCCCGGAATCTTATATATCGCACTGATCACCAGCCGCTTCGGAATGTCGTAGCCCGCACGGGCGCGGAACTGCGCGAGATCGTAGCGAGTCGCGTTCGACGCCGCCTGGCCGCTGCCGCCATTGTCGAGCGAATCGCTCTGATCGAGCGTTTTCGACCAGGTAAAATTCCCTTCTACAAGAAGTCCTTCCGAGAACCGCTTGTCGAGCTTCACGCTGACGCCGTCGTAATAGGAGTTGAAATCGTTGTATCCGTTGCTGATGTAAGAGGGAAATTGAGGGTTCTGCTGACGCGCGGCAATCGGGCCGGACCCAGGATAAGCCGCGGTGTTATCAAGCAATTGGCCGGAAATTCGAACACCGCGCGAACCGAAGTACACTGCCTCCGCAACCAGGGTGGGAGTCAGCTGGCGTTGCACCGATAGAGTCCATTCCATGACATACGGTGTGCGGGAGGAATCGGGGTAGACGTTGAGACACTGCTGGCAGCCCAGTGGCGTCGCGCTTCCCGCGGCAGGACCAGGAAACGGGTTGGGAAAGAACGCGTTGGGAGTTGTGGTATTTAAGCCCACCACCGTTTGGGGAAATGCGAAAGGCCAGTTTCCGCGGTTGCCCTGTTGGGTTTGGGCGTAGTTAACTCCGAAGACGTCATCGAAGATTCCAAACGAGGTGCGGACCACGGTTTTGGGATCGACTTGATAGGCGATGCCGACGCGAGGCTGATAGTCGTGGTAATCAGGTACGATTCCGCCTCTGCGGATATTCGGTGGCGCTCCGGTAATCGGATTCGTCTTATCCCAAACGTACTGTCCGGTCTCGAAGATGAACGTGCCGCTGCCGTCGCGATTGATCATGGGTGCGGCGTATTCCCAACGAAGGCCGAAGTTGAGCGTCAAGCGGCTGGTGACCCGGTAGGTGTCCTGCGCGTAGAGAGAATAACCGTTTCCGTACATGTTGCCTTCCGTGGAGCCGACGATGCGGCCCGCGGAATCGGGCAGTCCCAGGACATAACTCGCGATAACGTTGCCGGTATTCGCCACGTAATTGGAAGTGGGCGCGGAACTGAAGACAGCGCTGCGGCCAGTCTGGTTGTCCGTAATAAAAGTTGTGCGGATGACGCCGCCGCCGAAATCGATGGTGTGGCGCCCGTGAATCTTCTGTCCATCCACCAGCCAGTTCCATTCGAACTCGGGGCCATAAATGGAGATTCCCTGGCTTAAGCTCGGATAGCCGGGGAGCGTGATCGGCGGAATGACTTCCTGGCCGCGAAACGGAACGTACGCGGCGAGCGTGCCGGCGCTCTGAGCCAGCCCCGAGACCGGTGGGGTGACCACGGTCTCATTCATCCGCGAAAAACCAAAGCGGCCTGTCAGCAGGAGCGTGGGACTGAACACGACGGTGTCGCTGACAACATTGTTTCCGTTACGATCTGTGCGCACGCTCGGCAACGCCGGATAACTATCGCTATTCAATTGCCAGGCATGGTCGGAATAGCGCGCGTAGAAATTGTTCTTGGAGCCAAACTGATGATCCACGCGCCCGCTCCACTGGTCTGAGTTGGTATTGCTCGGCGCAGAAGGATTTAGCCAATTGACTCCTGGAAAAATGCCGGTCGGGTAATTGGGCAAGGGCAACAACGCCTTAACGATGGTCAGCGCGGATTGATTGAGCAGGTTGGCTGGAATTATGTTGTTGGGGAAAGGCTGGCGGACGGACGCTCCGTTCGCCTGAGTCACCGTAGTGTATGGATTATAGATTGGGGCGTCACCGGCAAAGTTTCCGCTCAGTTCCGCGGCCGTCGGCACCAGCGCCGTGACATTGGAAGAACTGCGAATGCGAATCCCTTCGTAGTAGCCGAACACGTACCAGGCGCGTTCTTTCTTGACGATCTTCGGAATTACCAACGGTCCGCCTGCCGCCAGCCCGAATTGGTTCCATTTGTAAGGGCCAAGCTTCGGAGTGAAAAAGCTGCGAGCGTTGAGATCGTTATTTCGCAAGTACTCCCACAAGTCTCCGTGGAACTGGTTTGAGCCAGATTTCGTGACCACGTTGACGTTGGCTCCGGCCGCGCGTCCATAAGCACCCGAACTCATGCCTGACTCGATCTTCATCTCGGCGATGGCTTCGGGCGGCGGCGTCATATTGACATCCTGAAAAAGAGGGTCTTTATTGCTCATGCCGTCGAGCATAAAGCTGTTGTCCCGCTGCCGCTGACCGTAAAACGACGGGTTGATAGTGAGTCCGGCGACACTCCGATTATAGGTATCGGGAGCGTCGAGCGCGCTGACGCCGGGAACTATGAGCATGGCTTTGGTGAAGTTTCTGCCGAGCAGTGGTAGTTCCGTAACCTGCTGGGCCTCCACAACTGATCCGATGGTGGCGTTGGTAGTCTGCAACAGCGGGGGCGCTTCCGTAACAGTTACCTGACCTGAGGATTGCAGGAGTTTGATGCTCGCATTTAACGTGCTGGCCTGGCCGGAAGATAAATCGACGGCGGTCAGTTCTTCTTTCTTGAAACCAGGAGCCGAGACGCTAAGTTGATAGGCTCCCGGAGGAAGAGCAGTGAACATATACGTGCCAAGCGAGTCCGTAGTCGCCTGGCGCGAGAATTTGCGCTCGGTGCTTTCAAGAAGCAGGTCGGCTTTGGCCACCACGCTCCCGCTCGGATCAGTTACCGTACCACTTAGAGTCGCGGTACCCACCTGCGCCCGCAAAGCTGTGGCCGGAAAAATCGCTATCGCGAAAAAGATCGCAGGAATCCGATTTAGTTGTACCGTACGACGAAAAAGCATTTGGAAACCCTCATCTCCTGGGGCAAGAACGACGGAGTGAAATGCCAGTATTGCAGTGAATATACGCTAGCCTAAAATTCCTGTCAAGATAAGTCTGACGCGGCCTCCGGGAATTTGTCGGGATTTTCACGGTTTGGGAATTTTGCTCCAGTGCAAGCGCAAGCGCAGCACACGGCGACTGTAAGATGACGATGTGGGATAGATCAGTAACTGAAACAAACTCTATAACCTCATTTTTCTGCTATGAAAAACGGTTATTAAATGATTATATGGGGCAACGGTTTTATAGCTGCAAAGATCTGGGCGCGCTGCTACAAAGCCACTGAAACGCGTGGGGCAAACGACATGGATGAATTGGCGCCGATAGTTTCAGGAACGGAGGCAGGTTGTTAGGGAAGGATACTGAAATATCATTCACGCACCCGTGCTGCGTGTCCATATACCGCGGAACGGCCGGATTGCAATTATCGACTACGGCCGGATTGAGCCGTCTGCAGCGCTTGCGGCGGTTCGCCAAACGCATGACCACGCATCGCGTCAATCTCTTTCCGGCTGCGATCGATATAGGCGCGAAGCTCTTCCATGCCGTACTGCGTTGCCAGTTGCCTTGCACTCACGCCCGGGCGACGGGCCTCCAGAACGAACCATGCCTCCCGTTCCAGGTACTCCGTTTGCGCCACGTCGTCCGGATGCTCCCGGAGAAGTTTGTCCCGCTTCGCCAGGTTGAAGTTCTCATGGAAGATCGCGCGATCAAGGTCCAGAGTCACGCGGCTGACATTGATATCCTTGCTCTTCTGGTACATGATCTGTTCCCCGGTGATGTCGTAGACTACGCAATCCCGTGCGCCGGTGGAACTGACGATGTAGTAGTGATGATTCAGCGCGTGGGCCTGCAGAGTGGTTCCTGCCGAGTATGCGCTAGGCCAAACCACGATCTCCGCGCCCTGGTCCGACAGGCTCTTCCAAACTTCTGGAAAATTAACATCGAAGCAGATTGCCATCCCGATCTTCCCGAAGTCCGCCTGGTATACGGGCACGGTTGATCCTACCTCTACCTTGTGTGAATGATCGAACTCTGACCAGTAGGGATAAACTTTGTCATACAGCATGACGATCTTGCCTTCACGGTCGAGGAGCACGGCGGTATTCAGGCGTCGCTTACCATCGATGCGGTCAATCGGCGAGACGATATAGGTATGATGTTTGCGCGCCAGGGCCGACATGGCAGAAATTGTCGGTCCATCCAGCGTTTCCATACTTTGGTCATTCTGCCCGCGCCATGTCTCCGGCAAAATGACCAGGTCCACGCCCTTGGCTGCTTCAGTGTCAATCAGGTCACGGATCAAGCCGAGCGGCTTGTCGTGGAAGCTTAAGCTGAGTACTCGTACCGGTCTTCCGATTCGTGCGGGCGCGTCCGCCCAAGCCGTACCGCATAAGCCGATCATCGTCACCACGACGAACCAAAGGTAATTCTTCATGTCAGTCTCTCCTTGTATGGAGTATGGATTCGATTACTCTGGCCAGTGCAATTGCTTTCTCAGAAATTCAAAAGTCCCCACTCCGTGAATGGTGTGGGGACCATCGAAGAATTCGATGGAGGTACGATCCGGCATGTGCATTTTCGTATCGTAAAACCGGCGTACCTTGGCGTACTCGTAGGCCACCCACTCGTCGGGAGCCACCCCGTCGCCGTGCCCGCGCTCCACCATAAATCCCCGGGGCGCCATTAGATTCGCGAGATCGGAATAGTTTACGATGTTGGCAAAATCGAATTCGAGCATATCGTACTCCTGGGTCAGCATATAGCTGTAGGGCGACTCCACACTCGTGGTCTTCCAAACCCATTCGTTGAAATCGCCCGCGCAGATCGAGAGCGCGTAACCGTCGAGCAGAGGCGGGACTCGAACCGCCGTCTTGCCACCATATGACAGCCCGTAGAAGCCGATCCGCTGGGGATCGACGAACGGTTGTTTGGCCAGCCATTCGATGGTCCGTTCATGTTGCCCGAGGATAAACGAAAAAAGAGAGAGTTGCAACGGGTGCCCTTTCCGCTGGATCAGGCGGAAGCTGTCCCGCCCGATGTACGGATTCTGGGGAGCGAAAGTGACGAAACCTTCCTCCGCGAGCCGGGCGGCAAAGCGATGGTAGAAATGGGAATCGCTCTTGGGATCGGCGGTATCGCTGGGCCTGCCTTCGAGGCCGTGCTGACATACCACTACGGGACGGCGCTCGCCCGGTTTAATGTCTTTCGGCACCAATAAAATCCCATATGCATAGACGCCTTGCCAGACGTCCAGCACCACTTCGTAGCCCCGAAATTTCGGTTCATCATAGATGAGCCGAGTGCGCACATTGGCTGGTAAGTAGGGATCCGGAACGCGGCCAATCACCTCGTCCCAAATATAATCCCGGTAAAACTTAGTGCTGGCTTTCCATGTCTGGGGCGACGAAGCGTCGGCTTTGGCCCAGAATTGTTCCCGTTTGAACGGAGATCGGCGGATGAGTTCCTGCGTGTAGTCCACCAATTGCTCGATCTGGCCGTGCATCCGCGGGCCAGGATCGAACGTAGTGCGGAGATTCTCGGGGGCCCCGGCGAGCGAAGCCGGTTTCCCTTTCACCGACGCCACCTTAAAGAGAGCATCCAACGCAGCGTCGGATCCTGGTGTTGCGTCACCTTCTCTGGTGATTACTTGGAGTTGCGCGGAGGCATTCAGGCTCTTGAAAAAAGGACGGGCCTTTTGCGCCTCAGCATCCACCTCGGCGAGCGGAGGTGTAGTTAACGCTCCGTTGGGAGTCGCACCGGCCCGGTCCGCGGTCGCAGGCGGCGGCCCAGTGACGTCAGGCACACGACTCGCTTCCACCACCAACCCGCGGGGAGCGATCAGGCTCGCAATCTCCGCGTCGCCGAACTCCCGCAACAAACCCCACAGATCCCTGTAAACCGGCTCTTTCCAAAGGTGCTCGCGCGGTTGGAAGTAGCCGCTGACTAAGGCCGCGTTGATCCGCGTATCCAACGCTGCGGCATAGAACGCCAGTAAACCACCCTCACCATAGCCGACTACGGCAATCGGCAAGGGATGGCCGGCGTTTTCCGCAGCAAACCACCCGACGCCTGCGCGAACTTTCTGGACTTCATATCCAATAATGTGCCGTCCCACCTCGAAGGACATGCGATAAATCCATTCGCGGTGCGGTTGGTTTGTCATCCGGTGAAGAAACGAGATTCCGGACCAAGTATCTTCACGATTGACAATCGCCGGAACCAGCACCTGGCAGCCACTTTCCGCCAAGCGCCGGGCAAATTGCGCAGACGAAGGCACTCCGGGAGAGAGACCAACCAGTGCCTCGGGAGTCCAGTCCGCATCGGGGAGCGCTACGATACGAGCAACCGGCGCCCGGTCCGGTTCCAGAAGAAGTCCTTCTCCGTAGACGCCGTCCCATATGGGCCACCGAACGGCTTCAATCTTGTACCCTTTGCCGCGGCCAACGAGCGCCGGGACCATGCTCGAGGATATGAATTCAATCGCCTTCACTTCCGCCGGCGCGTCTACTGCCCCGATGATCCGGGCCAAGTGCTTACGGTTCTCTTCAACGGAGCGCGAATACGCCGCGGGATTCGAGAAGTCGCGGTGCCAGTACTTTGCACGGCCATTCACGGACTCGACCGACTTGCGCTCCAGCAACACGTTGATATCTTCGACCATCTTGGCCGCGAGATCGCCAGAGGCGGTCAGAGGCGCCGTTCCGGGCAGCGACTGCTGTGCAGACGCTCGAATGATTAAAATCAGAACTAAGTACTGATATTTCATTAGGACTCATTATGCCACCGGGCAGCCTTTCGGTCTATCGCCCGATTCGGGCAGGCTGCATCCAGTGACCGTCCTCCTCAGTGGGGGACGTGTGCATCCAGCTTTTGCAAGCAGAGTCCGATGGGAGCTTGATCAAGGCCTCACGCGCAAACCTACCGCCAGCCGTCCGCCAGGAATAATTCCGACAGGCGGCGCTGGGCTGCGTAGACATAGGTCCGTTCGTCCCGCGACACAATGGTGGCATCCAAACCTTCATTCCCGTCGCCGGAACTGTTCAGTTTTTTCCAACGAACAGTTTTGCCTGATTTGAGATCCATCCATTCGAGCCACGAGGAACCTGCTCCGTCGTCGGTACGAAGGAGCAGGCGGTTGCCATCGGTGCTCCACTTTACCGGCACCGCCATAGTGTTGACGGGCAGGATTTCGGGCTTTCCTCCGGCTGCTGGTATCACCACGATTTTGTGGCTTCGATTGGCCGCGGCAATGCGCGTACCGTCTGGCGAAATCCTGGGCACGTCAAAGGTCGCCTCCGGGTTCAGCGGGGTCAACGGACCACCGTCAATCGATTGGGTGTATAGCCGGAGACCCTGCCCGGGCATACTGCCGTTCACCAGCAGTTTGCGACCGTCTGGAAAGACCTGCGCCCACTGATAGGAAAAGCCGCTCCCTTTCCAATCGATTATCCGAGTTTGTCCGGCGCCCACCGGAACCACGTTCAAGCGGTTGTTCTCGCGCGGCAACATCGTGAGAATAGACTTGCTGTCCGGGAAAAATGCAAAGCCCTCGCCATCGGAGATTTTGGTGGTCGAGCCGCTAGAGAGATCACGAATGTACACTGCGTACTCGCGGCCTCCACCTTCGCCGCCTTCGTTGAATAGCAGGTACCTGCCGTCAGGGGAGAGATCCGCCGGTTGAGACCAATCGAACCAGGAAACGTCCTTCTCCTCCCCGTCTTCCTTTCCGAGCAACATTACCTCCCTGAGAGTGTCGCGGCTCAGCACTACTTCGCCCCGAGGGGAGATATCGTGCAGCGTCATGTTTCCCGGGATGCCGGCCACAAGTCTGACCGGGCCGTTGCGCGTGGCCGCGTAGAGGGACCGATTGAGGCCGTTGCGACTTGCGGTAAACCAGATTTCTTTACCGTCCGGCGACCAAGCCAATCCGCCTGCACTCGCCCAACCCTCCGAGATGCGGTGCGCGGTTCCGGCAGAATCCACCCAGACGACGTTACCGCCATCATCCATGGTCATAGGATGTTCCAGGAACGCAACCGCGTCGCCGCGCGGCGATACCCTCATGTGGCTGATGTAGCCGGCGGTTCGGAAGACCGGCTTACCGCGCGGAAACTCGAGTTTGGCTTCTCCGGATTCCTGGCGAACGAGCGCGATATCCCCTTGCGGGGTCCAATCCGATGCCGAGACGCCGTCCAAAAATAACTTCGGAGATCCTCCGTTCATCGGCACCCGGTAGGAGGCACGCTTTCGGGTGAGAATTAACTCGCCGGATTTGGAAATCGACATCAACTCGAACCCGTTGAAACCGAGGGAACGGGATTCAGGGCTTTCAGGACTTACCATGGAAATTGTCGAGGGTTCGCCGTTCCAATGAGCGCCGTATAGCACGGTCTGGCCGTCCGGCGCGAAGCGAGCCTGATCAATATAGCCACGGCGGAAGGTAATCTGGCGAAAGGTGGTCTCGGAGCCTGACTTTCTACCGGTTAGATAAGTAACGCCAACAAGTAAGATCGCGAGAGATGTGACTCCTATCCCGATCAGCCAGCGCTTTGACGCGTGAGTCGGTAAGGGCGTGGCAAGGGCCGAGACCGGCAGTTCCACGCTGGTGTCAGCGGCCGGAATTGGGACAGCCGGCTCCGCAACGATCTCGACTTCCTGCCGCGGGACAGCTTCGCTGACGGAAGCTATGAATCGGTAGCCGCTCCGCGACAACGTTTGGATATAACGTGGATTCTCCGCGGAATCCCCCAGGGTGAGGCGCAAACGGTTGGCAGCCGTGTTCAGTCCGCTCTCGAAATCGACGAAGGTGTCGGCCGGCCATAGGCGTTTGCGCAATTCTTCGCGGGTGACCACTGCCCCCGGGCGTTCGAGCAATGCCTGGAGAATCTGAAATGGTTTGCCTTGCAGCCGGACCCGAACTCCGCTCTTGCGCAGTTCTCCCGTCTGCATGTTCAGTTCGAAGAGACCGAACTGGACGAGCCCTTTTGGACCGGATGGCTGAGTCACCGAATCGGCAAATCCCTGGGTGCCGCTATTCATAGAAAGTTCTGACGCGCGAGAGGTCCTGAAGTATGCAAGGTTCTGTTAAAAACGACCGCACAAGCGAGCATAACGGAACCTTTCTCTTACTTGTTCCAAATCTTTCTGCAAAGTTAGGAATGTGACAAAGTTAGGGGTGTGCTATTTGACGTAAATCACCGCACCCGGCTGACTGCTAATTCCCGCGATTGTCACGAGAATCGGCTGAGGGCCCGACGGAGTACTCGAGGGAATCACGATATCGAACTCGGTCATCCCGGGACTGCCCGCGGCATCGCCTGCCCAGGTAACACTTGCGGGGATTCCTGCTATGGTGATGTTGACAGGTAACACGAGCGCATTTGTGTGTGCGGCGGGTATACGGCCATCTACGCCGGCGGGACTTGTCGACCCTCCACCAGTACCATAAACGGTTACGAGTGAGGACTGGGCCGCAGGAAGCGCCGCTCCGTTCAAGCTGCCATCCGCGTTGATTGCGATCGCCGGGCCGGTTCCCCCATTCCAGGTAAAGATTCCGGGCGCGGCTGCCGCGATGGCGACGTCTGTGGAAGCGATGGTGATACCGTTGACAAGGACCTGCATCTTCACGGTTGTGTGTCCGGCAGTCTCATATGGAACCTGCGCGTTGATCTGGCTGTCCTGGACGTAAAAGAGGGCTGCAGGCGTTCCCGCGAACAAAACCTGCGTCTGGCCTAACTGAGTAGCTAGAGACGTGGGGGATTGCAGGGTTTCAGTCACCGCGGTGAGCGGACCGAGACCCGAGCCGAAGATGGATATGACTGAACCGGACGCAAGCGGTCCGCTGAGCAGAGATGCGGCGTTAGCGAAGCCTAACGTCTGATTCACTTGTCCCAGCAGAGGGAGGGCCGGCGTCAGGCACCGGATTCGATTGTTGCCGGTATCCGCCACATAAACGACACCTTGTTGGCTCACCGCAATCGCATGGGGAGTCTGCAGCAGCGCTTCGAGGGCGGGACCGCCGTCACCGCTAAAGCCTGGATTGCCATTCCCGGCAATGGTTGAGATGTTGCCGTCGGGAGTGACCAGCCGAATTGCGTGATTTGCAGTATCCGCGATGAAGATGTCCCCAATGATGTCAACGGCGCAACCACGGGGAGCATTCAATCGGGCACTGAGAGCCGGACCACCGTCTCCCGTATAACCCTGGTACCCAGTTCCGGCCACCGCCGAAATGGTACCGTCCAGCGAGACGTGCCGGAGCATATGATTTCCCGTGTCGGCGATGTAAGTAGAACCGTCGGGTCCGGCACAAAGCCCGGTTGGGGTAGTGAACTGGGCCGAGAGCGCGTTGCTGAAATTGCCGGAATACCCTTGAACGTTGACTCCCGCAAACGGCGCAATATTGCCGCTGGTCTGGACCGCACGCACGCGGCTGTTGCCGGTATCCGAAATGATGACGCTGCCGAAGCCATCGATGGTAATGCCACTCGGGCCGTATAACTGAGCGAGCACAGCCGGTCCGCCGTCGCCCAGGTTTCCAGCTGAACCGGTACCGGCAAAGATCTGGAGCGCGCCGTTGACGGGTAAGCGCCGAATCTGATTGCCGATCTGGTCGGCGATAAGCAGGCCGCCGGAGGAGTCGAGCTTGATCGCCAAAGGACCTTGAAGATTATCGCTGATTACGCCGCCCGCGACGGTGGTGATCAGGCCGCTCGAGAAGACTTTCCGTACCCGGTGGTTCCCGAAGTCAGCGATCCAGAGGTTGCCGCCGGCGTCAACTGCGACGTCGGTGGGTTCGTTGAGAGCGGCGCTGGTCGCCATGCCGCCATCCCCATGAAAGGCGAATGACACTTCGCCGACTATGGTGATCAGCGTATTGTTCGGCATCAGGCGCTGCAGGAAACCGCCGTCCACTTCGAGCACATTTCCGGCGGGGTCGAACGCGAGGTCCGTGCCATTGCCTGGAACGGTGGTGATGGTGTTCTGGGTGAGTTTGCGCACGCGGCTGTTGCCGCTGTCCGCGACCCACATATCTCCGGCAGCGTCGACGATCACCGCCGTGGGCAGGTAGAGCTGGGCAGGATTGCCGGTATTGTCCCCGGCACCTCCGAGGACCGTGGTCAACATTCCTCCCGCGACCTTCCGGATACGGCTGTTGCCGCTGTCAGCGAAATAGAGCGCGCCGGAAGCGTCGATAAACATGCCTGCCGGGGCGCTGATCCGCGTGGCTGTGGCGGAAGCGGTTTCTGCGTCGAATCCGGCGACACCGGTCCCCGCAATTACCGTGACACCACCTTTGTTGTCGACTTTCAGGATGCGGTTGCCTCCAAATTCCGCGATGTAGATATTCCCGGAGGTATCGAGCGCTACATTGCGAGGTGCATTAAGAGTGGCGCTCGGAAGAGTGGTGATGATTCCGTTAGAGACCTTTCGGATCCGATTATTCCCCAGGTCCGCGATATAAAGGTTGCCCGTGGGATCTACTGTAATTCCGTAAGGCTGCTGCAGTTGCGCCGCGGTAGCGGGTCCGCCGTCGCCCGAAGATCCCGCGGTGCCGTTGCCGGCAACGGTCGTAATCGTGCCTGAGAGGTCAATTCTACGGATGCGGTTGTTGACAGTATCCGCGACATAGATATCTCCTGCAGCGTCCACGCAAACGCCCTCGGCGCCAGCTAGCGATGCCAGTCCCACGGGTCCATTGTCGCCAATGGCGTTACTGCCGGCGACGGTATTGATTTGGTAGGTCGTGATGCCGTATGCCGTAAGGCAGAAGCAAAGGTAGGGAATCGGGTATTTACCCATACACTGCCAGATAGTGGGCGAGATATGCAGATATTCTCACCTACATCCGATAAAAAAGCATGAAGGTTGTAAGGAAGCTGACTGCTCTACTAGTCATTCCGTGGCTTTTGAATGCGCAAGCGCTTCATTTCAAAAGGCAGGAGATTGAGCCGGCCGCTCGTTCCGTCGAAGGTCTGGAGGCTCCCGGTCCCCGTTGGACGGCCGGACGCTCGCATCTGGTACTGCAATTTCGATACGCGGTCAATGATCAACTGATCCAGGAACTCAACCAGCGGGGGGCCTTTGTGGTAGGCGCCGTACCGGATTTCGGCGTTGCGGTATCAGTGCCCGACGATTTTTCCCTCACGGGTCTGGACGTCGCATGGGCGGGCCGCCTGGAGCCAGATTTCAAGATCAGCCCGCTGCTCCAGGGATTGAATGAACCGGAGGTTTGGTTCGTAGCGGAGTTTTTCCCGGATGTGGACAGTGACGACGCGCGGCGGTTGGCCGAGGCCGCTGGTTTCGAGGTGCACAGGCATCCTGATCTGCTCAAATCGCATTTATTACTTTCAGGCTCTGCCGATCGCCTGGTGGGGCTGACGCAATGGGACGAAGTGGCTTATGTCTTTCCGGCATCGCGCGATCTGATCCATGGGAGGCATGTCGGCCATTGCGCCGGAGCGCTGACCACGGGAGGAGTGACACCGATGTATGTCACATCCGGATCGGGTTGGCCGAAGGACGCGTCCGGACAGGTGACACTCTCTTATGTATTTGGCCCGCTCACGCCAAAACTGGATTCATCCCAGGCCACCCAGGCGATTCTCGGTGCGTTGAACTCCTGGGCTCAATACGCACCCATCAAGTTTGTGGCGGGGCAAAGCGCCACGGCGCCGCGTACGGTGTATATCTGGTTCGCCGAGTACGATCATGGCGATGGGTATCCGTTCGACGGGCCGGGCGGAATACTGGCTCACACTTTCTATCCGGCGCCCCCCAACGCGGAGTCAATTGCCGGCGATATGCATTTCGACGGAAGCGAGAACTGGCATATCGGAGCGGACACGGATCTCACGACAGTGGCGATGCATGAAGCCGGACACGCGCTGGGTCTCGCTCACGTCGACGACCCGGCTGAGTTGATGTATCCCTATTACACCTTGGGCGAGAAAATCTCCGCGGGAGACATTGCGGGGATACAGTCGCTCTATGGTCCGGCAACGGGAAGTGCAGCGGCGTCAACCGAGGCTACTTCCCTGACGCTGACCATCGCCTCGCCATCCGGCGGGTCCACTACCAGCAACACGACGATTGGGGTCAACGGGACTACATCGGGAGCTACCGGCAGTGTCCAGGTGACGTGGCAGACAAGTCAAGGGGTTAGCGGGACAGCGACCGGTTCCACCTCGTGGACGATTCTGTCCGTGCCTCTCGCGGTGGGAAGCAACATCATCACCGTTACGGCGGCGGATTCGCTGCGGAAGGTGGTTCAAACCATAACCGTAACGCGATCCGTTCCGCCGTCGAGTTCCACGGCGACGACGGATACGGTTCCTCCGACGATCACGATCTCCTCGCCAGCCAGTAGCACCATCACATCGACTTCGGCGACAGTTAGCGTCAAAGGAACGGCGTCCGACAACGTCGGGGTCACTAAGGTGACATGGCAAGCGCCTTGGGGCACTGGAACTGCAGTTGGGACTACCGCCTGGACCGCAGGTTCGATTCCCTTGGTCGTAGGTAACAATATCGTAACGCTGAGAGCTTATGACTCCGCAGGCAACGTGGCGTCGAAAAGCATTCTGGTGGTAAGAAAATAGCGTATGCGCTACACGTTATTCGTCGTGCATCTTTCATACGAGTGCCGGATGCACACGGACAGCGGCAAAACGAAGGACGAGAGACGGCTAACTGACGACCGGCTACTAACCAGCGTGTTACGATGATAATTTCATCGCGTCACTCTTTCTCCTTAAAATTGAAGCGCATACATGAATCTTCGTTCGTTGTTCAGTCTGTTTTCGTCTGATCTTGCAATCGACCTCGGGACGGCCAATACGCTCGTTTTTGCGAAAGGTAAGGGCATTGTCGTTAATGAGCCGTCTATCGTTGCGCTGAATAAAAATACGGGCGAAGTGGAAGCCGTAGGCAAGGAAGCCAAAGAGATGCTGGGGCGGACACCTGGCAACATTGTGGCAATCAAGCCGATGAAGGACGGCGTCATTGCGGATTTCAAAGTCACCGAGCGCATGCTGAATTATTTCATTCAGAAAGCGCACAACCGCAAGATGCTGGTACATCCTCGAATCGTGATCGGAGTCCCGAGCGAGATCACACAAGTGGAAAAACGTGCGGTGATGGATTCGGCGTATCGTGCAAAGGCCAGCGAAGTGCATCTGGTCGAGCAAGCGATGGTCGCGGCGATCGGAGCGGGCCTGCCTATCACGGAACCTTCGGGCAATATGGTGGTGGACATTGGGGGCGGCACGACGGATGTTGCCGTGATTTCACTCTCGGGTATTGTTTATTCCCGCTCGGTACGGGTCGCAGGAAACGAGATGGACGACGCGATCATGCAGTTTTTGAAGCGTAAATACAATCTGCTGATCGGTGAACGTACGGCGGAGGCCATCAAAATTGAGATCGGTTCCGCGTATCCCCTCGACAAGCCTATTACAATGGAAATCAAGGGGCGAAATCTGATCGAGGGCGTACCGAAAACCATTGCGATCGACGATAGCGAGATTCGGGAATCGCTGGCGGAATGCGTAGCGACGATAATGAACGCGATTCGCGTTGCGCTCGAACGTACGCCCCCGGAACTTAGCGCCGACATCAGCGACCGCGGAATCGTCCTGACAGGAGGCGGAGCGATGTTGAAAAATCTCGACCGGAGAATTCGCGAAGAGACCGGCTTACCGGTTTCAATCGCGGACGACCCACTGGCATCGGTAGTGCTCGGTACTGGCCGAATGCTGAGTGATTTCCGCCTTCTGCGCAAGATTTCTATCGATTAATTCGATCCATCCCGGTTCGTTATGGAGAACCTGTTCAATCGCTATCGCAACTTCACCACGCTGATCCTGGTGTTGTTCGCGCAACTTATTCTGTTGGCCTACCAGGTAAAGGGCAACAAAGACGTGCCCTTCTTTCGCGTCTGGACCGTCACGGCCGTGACACCGATTGCGACGCTGGTAGAGGATGTCCGGTCGGCTGTATCTGGATTCTTTCAGAACTATTTCACACTGCGCGACGTGCGCACTGAAAACAAGCAGATGAAGGAAGAGTTGGGCCGGCTGAAGCTGGAAAATCAGTTTCTGAAGACCGAACTTTCGAGTGCGGACCGGGCCAAAGCATTGGCGACGTTCTCGGCCCGGTCACCCTCCAAGATGGTTGCCGCGCGAATTATTGGAACGGGAACGGGGGCGAACAACAAAGTCGTCTTCATCGATCGCGGCTCCAATGCCGGGGTGCAAAAGGGAATGGGGGTCGTGACGCCGGACGGAATCGTCGGCAAGGTTTTGGCGGCATATCCTACCGCATCGAAAGTGCTGCTGGTAACGGATCCAGGATTCGGGGCGGGCGTGATCTCGCAGAAGAACCACGTGCGAGGGGTCCTGAAAGGCCTAGGTTATGGGCGATGCCGGGTGGATTACGTTGAAAATGAGCAGAAGGTGGATATGGGCGAGGAATTCTTTACCTCGGGCGACGACCGCGTGTTTCCCCAGGGCATTCCGGTGGGAAAGGTGACGGCCGTGCATGACGGGAGTTCCGTCAAAGAAATCTTCGTTTCGCCAACTGCCGTGGAAGAGAGTCCGGAAGACGTGCTGGTGATTCTTGAAGGCATGAACCAGGCCGTTCCGGAATATCAGGCGCCGGCGAAGCAGGTCTATATCGGACCCGACCCGCACCCTGAGTCGGCCGATAACCCCGCGGCTGTCGGTCCGCTGCAGACCACGGCGGATAAGGTCATGGAGCGCACGAAAGAGATTGGGCAGCAGGAGGGTCACAAATTTGGAGTGAATCCCGGGGGCTCGAGGCCGATCGACTTCAATATCAAGTTGAACCCGAGCGTCCCTAAGTCGGAGACCGCCTCCAAATCCAGCGAGGTGGAGAGGCCGCATGCGGCTCCGGCTGAAGCTCTCAGGAACGACGTGACAGACGTTCCTGCGCCCAAGGCACCCGTTAGTTCGCCGACTCCGGCATCGCCGGTCGCGCCGTCCGCGCCCCACTCGGGCACACTTACGCCGGCGCCACGCTGATGAGTTATTCGAGCGACCGCGAACTGGCAGTCGACCGGACTGCGCAGAGTGCCCATTTCAAACCCTGGGCCTTTTTCGCTATCCCCATCCTCGCGATACTTTTCCAGGTTTATGTCCCGCTGTTTTGGCATTTCCTGGGCTACCTGGAACTGCCGCTGATGGTGGTCATCTATTTCGCTCTGATGCGGCGATCGCAGATTCGCGGCCTGTTCATCGGAGCACTGGTCGGTTTGGCGCAGGATTCGCTATCCAACAATCCGTTGGGGATGTTTGGTATCTGCAACACCTTGGTGGGATATTTCGCGGCTTCGTTCGGTTTGCGGATCGATGTCGAGCAACCCTTTGTTCGCATGCTGCTGACATTTCTATTGTTCGTGTTTCAGAAGTTTCTCTACTGGGTGCTGACGCGTGCCCTGCTGGCGCAAGCGTCTCTCTTTGATTGGCGGGAGACCGCGATCCTCGCCGCGCTCAACTCGGTGGTCGGTGTCTTTCTATACCGCTTTCTCGATCGTTTGCGCGAAGACTGAGTTAGCGCGACGACTGAGGCGCGGGGTGCGCCAAATCGAAGGCGCTCTTTCTCTCCAACATGAACGATCCCCTGCTCCACGGATGGAGAGAGCTGTCAAAATGTGACGCGGAGTGCGACTTGCAGGACTCGCGATGGCTCTCCGACTCCGGTTGCGCTGGAACTGCTGGGAAGGTACGCCGAGGTGCAGCAGAGGCTGCCGAAAGAACTGTTCATGGTCGGAGCGACGACTTCCGGCGTGTGGCCTGTGTTGGTGACCGTTGTTCCGGTGAACGCGTAAATCGGGTTCGCCATGTGGAAGTTGGGATGGTTCAGGATGTTAAAGGCGTCTGCCCGGAGTTGCACCTTCCATCGTTCGGTGATGGCAAACTGCTTTTGCATTGTCATGTCGATGTTGAAGAAGTCGGGGCTATTGAAAATGTTGCGGCCCTGGTTGCCGTAGGTACCGGGTGCGGGGATGCCGAATGGTGTCGTCGCTGCATTCAAAACGGAACTGGGGATCCAGCCCGGCCCCACATTCCCGGGCACGGGAGAGCTAAAGCCGAAACTCGGAATGGGTCCGACGATTTGCGCGCGCGATGAGCGCAGGTCGTCGGCAGTCAGTATATCGCTCGAAATGCTGAAAGGCTCGCCCGCCATCCAACTTACGATCTCCGACAGGCTCCAGCCGCCGACGATCGAATTAACGAATTTGGGCGTAGTCGAGAGCCACTTGCGTCCCTGTCCGACCGGAACCTGCCAGACGTCGTAAATATTCAGCACCTGGGTGCGGTCGAAATCCGAGCGGCCGCGATCTAGCGAGAAGTTGTAGATATCGGTAGGAGCCGTGCTGCTGGTCACGCCGCCGGTGGTACTGGAGCCGATCGGGTCGCCGGAACTGTCGTCGATGGATTTTCCAAACGTATAGGCTACGCCAAAATCGAGGCTGGATTCATGACGCCGCAGATGGACCTGGAGCGAATTATAGGCAGACGAGCTGCTGGAATCCATATAAAGGACGCTGGTGAACTGAGGGTTGGGCCGGAAGTAGCCGGGATTGCCGGTGGCCGCGATCAGCTGCGTGAAATTGCTGGTGTCGATGGTTTGGGCGAGGCCCGCGGCCGATCCGTTAAGAAGCGCCGTCGTGGCAGTCGAAGCGGTCAAGGCGGTGCCGAGCATACTCTGCAGGAGACCGACCGGCTGTCCGCAGGAAGAGGTGCCGGCCGCGGTTCCGCAGTTGATCAGGTTGGATCTCGCGATGGAAAACGATTGCAAGTAGGCGGCCGGAAGTTTGAGCTGATTCAGGTCGTAAGCGCGCGGAAGATGGACGCCGTGAGACGCCACGTAGGAGACTTCAAGCACGGTCTGCCTTCCAAGTTCACGCTGCATGGAAAGATTCCACTCGTGAACAGTGGGCATTTTCAGGTTGGGATCGATCTCACCGCCTACGGGCGCTACGCCCTTGGCAGCGGGCGCCGGAGACAGGAATGCGGAGGGCGGGACTGTGGGCTGGGGCAGTCCGACGCCGAAGCCGCTACTGATCTGGGCTGTCGGATTCGCGCCCGAGATGCAATTCGGGGTGGGGGTCGCGGTAGTGGTCTTGTTCGAATTATTGGTGATCTGGACAGTACAGTTCGCACTCGCTCCGGGAACGGTACCGGCGAAGGGCACGGTTTGGAAAGTATTGATGGTATCGAAGTAGATTCCATAGCCCGCCCGAATTACTGTGCGGGAATTGCCCAAGGGAGACCATGCGAGGCCGGCGCGTGGAGCAAAAGCGTCGGCGTTGCTGCGGCTCCAGAACTGGCTCGCGGCATGGTACACCACGGGATCGGACGGAGACCAGATGTTGGGCGTCTGGTTAGGCAGGTAGAGGAGATTGTTGACTTCCGAAGCCGGCGGATTGAACTCCCAGCGGACGCCCAGATTCAGGGTTAGGTTGTGCGTCACCTTCCACTGGGCCTGAACGTAAGAATCGTATTGCTTGAGGCGCTCGCCGCGGATGTACAGGTTGCTCGGTGTGTAGCTGTTTGGGCTGGCGGCGAAGTATCCTTGCGATTGCGAAGAAGGCAGTCCCAGCCAATCGTCGATGTAGTTCTTGAGGGTGGCGAGATCGGTGGAACCGATGTTGGTGGGCAGGGTCATGACCAGAGAGGGATCACGCACGGAACCGCTGAAGGCGACTACCGGATTGCTATAGATGGTCCCTACTGCGCTGCGGGAGTCATTCTCGCGCTGCAGGCGGATATTAAATCCGGCGCTGATCACGTGGGCGCCATGCTCCCAGGTCAGGTCGTCGAGCATCTGCATAGTGGTGAGGGTGCGGGACAGTCCGGGCTGGTTGGATAAGCCGCCCGCGGTGGGATTCGCGAACGGGCTGGTGACGTTGGCGGAAGGCTGGTAAGGCGGAATGGCGGGGAATTCGCTGTTGGTGTAGTCGTTGGGGAACGCGTATTGGAATCGGGCCACTCCGGCGGTGAAGCTGTTGACCATGTGGGGCGAGATCACGCGGCGGTAATTGGCTGCGAAGTTCTCCGGTTTGCGGGTAGAAGTTTCGGTGGTGGGAAAGCCGGGGAAAGTGGAATAGCCGCCATTGATGGGATCACCGAGGGCGGTGTTATCGCGGGAAACGATGAAGCGGAAAAAGACTGCGTCATTACTGCCGAAGCTGTGATCGATGCGGCCCATGAAACGCTCCTGCGGGTCCTGCGTCGGACGGTTCCAGCCGTAGGCCGCTGTGTTGAGTCCATCACCGGCGGTAAAGAGGTTTGGCACGGGCGCGGCGTTGAAGAATTTGCTCATGGCCGGATCGACGTTATAAGGCCCACCGGCAAGGGTCGCGGCGGTAGCGCCTATCGCCGAGAGGTTCACTGACTGGATACAGTTGGTGGTGACTGAGCCTCCACAGTTCTGTATGCCTGGCAGGAGTGCGCCGGTCTGCGAATTGACGAGCGCCGGACTGGCTTTGGTCTGACCGTTGATGGTGCCGACTACGTAGCGGAATATACCAGCGCGAGCGCTAGCCGTATAAGTGAGGGGAGTGCCTGGAATGTCGACCGAGAAGCGCTGCCCCTGCCAGCTCCCGAACCAGAAGGTCTTCTTCGTTTTGCCTGGAAAAGGGCCGCCTATGTCGCCTCCATACTGGTTCATCTTGTAGTTCGGCAGCCCGATACTCTGCGCATTACTGTAGAACTGATTGGCGTTGAAGTCGGGATTGCGGAGGTATTCGAACATATCGCCGTGAATTTCGGCCGAACCGGATTTGCTGGTGAAGGCGATATTGGCGCCGCTGTTTTTGCCGAATTCCGCGGTTGCGTTGTGGGTCACTACCCGAAACTCCTGCACGTTGTCGGTATTGAGGTTATAGACGTTCTTTTGCGCGTTGGGAACCGAGATCTCGTTGATATCGATACCGTCGAGGGTCAGGTTGCTCGCATTGCTGCGTCCGCCGTTCACCTGGGTGCCGGTGGTAGTGTTGGCGCGCTGCACGATGCCTGGTTCGAGTGCGATCAGGTTGAGGGGATTGCGCCCGTTGAGGGGCAGCTGCTGGACCGCGCGCTGCTCCATCACGTCGCTGATCATGGCGCTGGTGGTATCGAGGCGCTCATAATCGCCGGCCACCTCGACCTTCTCGCCGGTGGAGCCGATCTGCAGCTTGATATTGATTACCAGGGGTGCACCGACGTTCAATACATTGTGAACAGCTTCGAAGACTTTGAAGCCAGGCTGATTGACCTCGACACTATAGTTTCCCGGAGCCAGACCCGCTACGTCGAATTCGCCCGCCGACGTTGTGACGATGTCGTAGTGGACCGTGGTGCCTTCGTTGGTTACGGTCACTTTCGCGCCGGCGACCGGGAGGTTTTGGGGATCGGCCACAGTGCCGGTGACGGATGAGGTCGGAAGCTGGGCGGCGAGGGTTGCCGCAAAAATAGCTAGTGCGCAGATCAGTTTTCGAGACAAATTAACTCCAAAGCGAAAAGTACGAATTGGTACGAGGATATCACTGAGGGAGGAGGAGCTCAGCGCTCTTGCGCACCCGCCTCTCATTTTTCGGATATGCGGGTGCTCGAAGTAGCCCTGGTGGACCGTAAGGACATGCAGGCCTCCGGTGCTGAAAACGCCGTATTCCGCGCGACGGGCCACAGGCTCCGCTCTCTGTCTATGCAGCTTGGGTAATCAGTCGTTAGTTGCGGAAACCCCTGTTCATCTAACCGCACTTAGTCCCTTTGACTGTTGTAACTTACTCGAGTTACCGGCAACCGATGGTCGAACATCAAAGAAGCCGGAGGTTATTGCGGAACTCCCGTCGGGCAAATCCGGAGGGATATTTCACGGTGCGCGCAGTAGGGGAGGCAGGGCTCGACCACCAATCCCATGTTAGCCGGCTTGCCCTTAGTTAACGTGACAAATTATCTATCGTTAGGCTATGCCAACAATGAGCCTGTGCAATTCTTCGTATCGGATATTCAGCCGTACTATAACAACTCCAGGTCGTCCCAACCGGATCACAACAGGATACGACTATTCGCCCGACAAATATGGTTTCCTTCCATTCGCCGATGGCAACTCAGGCCGCAGGATGCAGAACTTCGATATCGGCGTATTGAAGAACTGGGTAGTGAATGAGAGCGGGCGCAAGCGAGTCCGGTTCCGGTGGGAAGTCTTCAATATCTTCAATCACCCTAACTTCCAGCTACCGAAGCGCAACTTTACGAAACGGCTGCCGGCTATATCAGTTCGACGCAAGCGAGCGGCAGCGGGAGACCATGGATCATGCAGTTTGCTTTGCGATACGAGTTTTGAATGCAGTTAACCGTGCAACTAAGTCGCAAGCCGTATCGCACGTTGTTCCCGTACGTCCGCTTCTGTGTGTCTCGCAGCTCACCGCTGGACAACTTGCCCGCTTGCGCTGCGTTGGGTTTTCGAATAAGATCGATTGCGCAGCTCAGGGTTCGAAGGGTGATTTGGCTTCTCGCTTCGCTTGGTGAGGGGCCATAAAGCAAAATACGTTCGTAAATCAAGGGGTATGGGGCATGTTTCTTCGTTTCCAACGGCCATTTTGGGTCGCGCTCTTAGTTGCGGGCCAGCTCTACGCACAGGCGGAACTCGCAACGGTGAGAGGAGTCGTAACGGATACGACCCAAAAAGTCATCCCGGCAGTCCGGGTCACGGTGCGCAATATGGATACTGACGCCGCTCACACGGTGACGACTAGTCAGGAAGGTTTCTTTGCCGTTCCGCAACTTCCCGCGGGGCCTTACGTTATTGAGGCCGTGAGCGCCGGCTTCGAAACCTACCGGCAGAAAGGCATCGTTCTGCAGGTTGGCCAAACATTCTACGCCGAGATCAAATTGGCCGTAGGCTCAGTCAACGAGTCCGTGGAGATTACCGCGGATGTAGCCAACTTGAATACCGACAATGGAATGGTGAAGGGTTATGTGGTGACGACGGCAGAGATCGCAGATATGCCTTTGAACGGACGCGATTTTACCGAACTGGCGCTCTATGTGCCAGGCGTCGCATCGGCGCCCGCCGGCGAACCAGGCTCATTTGCTTCCATCAATGGCGCCAGGGCCGACAGCACCAATTTCGTGGTGGACGGCATCGACGACCGCAACGTTCGCGGGGCTGCGGCGCAATTGCGCCCCAATATCGACTCGATGCAAGAGTTCAAGATGGAGACGAGCGGCTATTCGGCCGAGTATGGCAAAATGGCCGGCGGTATCTTGAACATGGTCCTGAAGTCGGGCGCCAACTCTTACCACGGTACGGCTTTTGAGTATTTCCGAAATGATTTTTTCGACTCCAAGGCGTACTTCGATACCTCGAAACTCGGCTTCCACCAGAATCAATTTGGCGGGCTGATCAGCGGCCCTATCACTATTCCCAAGTTATACAACGGACACGACAGAACGTTCTTCATGTTTAGCTGGGAAACCCTTTTGCAACAGTACGGGCAGAGCTACTTAGGAGTGGTGCCGACGGCCGCGGAACATGCGGGCAACTTCGCCGGTATCGTGAGCACTGCTGGAGCGGCGATCACGCTGAAGAATCCGTTCTCCAGTTACGCCGTCTTTCCGGGCAACATTATCCCTGCGAGCCTGATGAGTCCCATTGGACAAAAGATCGTGTCTTATTACCCGCTGCCGAACCGGACTGCGGTCGGGAACAATTACATCTTCCCCTCCAGCCGCTACAACAATTTCAACAGCTTCATCACCAGAGGTGATCACCGGCTCGGCGAAAAAAACACCATCTCGGTAACCTACGGTAAGCACTTCGCATGGACCAGCGACCCGGCTGAGTACAGCAATCTGGGACTATTCGGAACCACGGAGCGCGACGATCGCGAACTCGGTGGAATCAGCCTTACTCATATTTTCTCGGCAACTCTGGTGCTCGAGTCCCGTTTCGGCCTCAGCCGAAGTTCGACTCGCGACGCTCTGATGGGCAACTATCCCACTGCCGCGCAACTCGGTATGGTCGGCTCGTCTCCCGGGTTGCCGGGGTTTCCGGCGGCTTTTCCGCAGATCGCCGTCACCGGGTACCTCGCCATCGGCTATGGCAACAACGAGCCTGTTCAGTACTTTGTAACGAACTACGGGGTGCACGAAACGTTGACTTGGATCAAAGGCGCGCACGTCATGAAAATGGGCGTGGACATTTCGCGCAACCGCTTTAATCAGCCTTATTTCAACAATGCGCGAGGCAGCATGACGGCCAGCGGAATCTGGACGGGCAATGGGACCGCGACCAATGGAGATGCCATCGCCGACCTGGAGTTGGGGCTGCTCGGCAGTTCGTCAATCGACACGCAGACGCAAAACAATTACATGCGCAACCACGAGACCTCCGCCTTTTTTACGGATGATTGGAAGATTCGGCGCGACCTCACCCTCAACCTGGGAGCGCGCTACGAAGTCGACAGTCCACCGGCCGATCTTTACGGAAGAGTAACCAATTTCCTGCCTCAATATGGCGTGGTCGCCGTCGGAAATCCCGGAAATATCCCCAATTATGCTCAGGCGATCGCGTCCAACACTACCGGCGCATATACCGTGCCGGCCAGCAAACTGGGTATCCCGCAAAATTCGCTCATCTACACAAACTATAACGGCTTCGCTCCCCGAATGGGTTTTGCCTGGCGCATGTTCGGCGGCACCAAGACAGTGCTGCGCGGAGGCTACGGTATTTTCTATACCGGAGAGCAGTTGAACAACATACGCAACGGCCTGGACAACGTCTTTCCCGCCGTCATCGCGCCATCTTTTTCACGAGTGACCAGCCCCGTGCTGGGGCCAACGCTGGCGAGCCCGTGGGGAGGAACGGGTAGCTTGGGCACCACTGCCACCGGCTATCCCCTGCATCCCAACAATTCCTACCTGCAAAGTTACAATTTGACATTGGAGCGGGAACTCGGCCGCTGGGTAGTATTCGAAGGAGCTTACGTAGGATCGAAAGGAACTCACCTGTTGATTGAGGACAACATCAATATTCCGTTTCGAACCATTGCATATTATCAAGCGACGGGAACGTTTCCGTCCCCCTACGGCTCAACCTTCGGCACTATCAACGAGTGGTGCACGTGCACCAACTCCATTTACAGCGCGGGCCAGTTTACGTTCCGCAACCGAGCCAACGGCGGACTTACGTACCACATCAGCTACACTTACAGCAAATCAATCGATGTTGCCTCCGCCGGCGACAACAATGGGGACACGCTCGGAGGAACGATCCAGGACCCCAGGGCCTTGTTTCTGTCTCGGGCGAGGTCCGATTTCGACCGCGGTCACGTCGTACAGGCGGTGATTTCGTATCCACTCCCGGTGGGCCGCAATAAGAGGTTCTTGAGTTCGGCAGGATCTGTAACGAACGGGTTCTTCGGCGGTTGGGTACTGGCCAGCACATCCCTTTTCCAGACCGGCTCTCCGATGACCGTCGAGGATTCTTCCGTCAACCTGTCCATCGGGCAGAATTCCTATCCGAACCGGATTGGCAATGGAGCTGAGACCGGTGGCATCGGCAGGCGCGGAATCGATTATCCGTGGTTTAACCCGGCTAAGTACTTGCCGGTTCCGGGCTGCGCCAGCCGCACTAACTGCTCGCCCGATCAGTACGGCTTCGTGCCGTTCGCCGACGGCAATGGAGGCCGAAACGACCTTGACGCTCCAGGGGTGCAAAACATCAACCTGACTCTCCAGAAGAATTGGGCCGTGGGAGAACGGAAAACCGTCCAGTTCCGGTGGGAGGTTTTCAACATCTTCAACCACCCTAACTTCGTGCTGATGAACCGGAACTTTAATGAGTCCGCCGCCGGGTATCTTACCTCCGTAGCCGCTACAGGCACGGGAGGTCCCAGGATTATGCAATTTGCGCTGAAATACCTTTTCTGATGGATCATGATCAGCCCGTCGACTACGTGCTTACGTCGCCGGGGGGATTGATTCTCAACAGCTAGTCAGCGTCTTCAACCACGGTTGCCCCGCGACACAGCCGGCCCGTGCGAGCCACGGTTGGTGGCGCGGCTTTTCGGGTCTATGGCCCTCACACAGTTTGTCAATTCCGCGGGAGACTCAACGCGCGGGCTCGCCGCTTCGTCATTTTATTTAATGTCCCGACATGCAAGATGGCGATCAAACGCGCTAATCGATAACCGGCTTGAGGCCTTGTACTCCGCGGTGCGGCTCACACTTGCGGGTCTGTTGGTGATGGCAGTTCCCGGCATTGCTCAAGTAAATCGGAGACCGATGGGGTTGCTCGAGTCCCGTTATGAAATTCGCGCAGGCGAGCGCGCCGAAATCGCCGCGCAAGGGGAGACGCTCGATTTTCTATTGAGCGCCACAAGCCGAAACCTGTCAGTCAAAGGGTTGGTGGCAGGGCCGAACCATGCGAGGGACCGAATTCTGCTGGCGGCATCGCTACGGATCAAGCCCGGTGAGTACACGGTTACGCTCTCCGCCTCCAGTGCCACAGGCGAGCAGCGAGAGACCACTTTGGATGTGGTCGTAAAGCCTATGCTGACGGTGCCATCAGGGTCGACGCGTCCCCCTGTGGTGCTCTTGAACGGTTGGGAGACCGGCTTCACGGGCACATGCGCCATTTCGACTGACTCTACGGTTACCTTCGGCAATCTCGCCCAGTATCTGCTGAGCGACGGCGTGCCAACGGTGTTCTTCTTCGACAACTGCGCGGAAGATGCGAACCAGCCCGTAGAGACTCTGGGCAACGATCTGGCGACCGTCCTGAACTCCATTCAATATGACACTGGTGCGCAAGTGCCGCAGGTTGATCTAATCGGGTTCAGTTTAGGCGGTTTGATCGCCAGGAGCTATCTCGCGGGGCTGCAGACAAGCGCAGCCTACCTGCCGCCGGCAAATACCTTGGTGCGCAAGCTCGTCCTGATCGCGACGCCGAATTTCGGTTCGTTTGTAGCCGGAAACTACGCTAGCGAGATCGGCCAGGGAACACAGGATGCGGAAATGGAGCCGGGCAGCTCATTTTTGTGGAATCTGGCGACCTGGAACCAGCACGGTGACGATTTGCGCGGAGTCGATGCGATCTCCGTGATCGGCAATGCTGGAACGTATATCACCAGCGTGACTGCAACCACCGGCCTCGCCAATGCGAGCGATGGCCTGGTTTCGGAGACCAGTGCGTCGCTCGGCTTCGTCGCGGCACCGGTGGAATCGGCCGCCACAGCGACACGAATCGTGCCTTATTGCCACGTAGATCCCAGCGCATTTACCAACATAAGCTTCGGCAGCTTTCTGTGCAATGCCGTCGGAATCGCCAATGTTACCACTACGACCCATTTGACCGGCGAAATCGTGCGATCTTTCCTCAGCGGCACCACTGCCTGGTCTTCGCTCGGGACCTCGCCGTCCGCCGACCCGTATCTGAGCGTGAATGGGGCCCTCTACGCAGCGCTGGTGAGTAGTTCCGGAAGTTACGCCGCTAATTTGACCGCGGTGACCTTCGGAACTATATCGTTGCTCGATGGCGGCGACATCGGGACCATCTTCTACGATGACTTCATTCATGGTACCGGTATGCTCACGCTTAGCAGCCAAACGCTCGGCAGCGTCAACTGTCTCACCCTGGCGCTGCCCCTCGCGTACACGTCGACGGAACGGTGCAAGATCGCCACGAACGTTTTTACGGTCACACCGCTGGTGAGCGGAAGCGGCCGGACGGTCAGCGCTGGGAGCACCGTCACGCTGAACGCCGCACTCAATTCGAGCTTCGGCACACAATGCAATGGCTGCAAGGTTCAGCTTCAGCAGGCCGGGTCTACTACGGTGGAGACGCTGACCGTAACCTCCTGGGCATCTTCTGCGATTTCGGTAAAGCTCCCGGCTGGTTTGACCGGCTTGCTGACCATTACCGTATTTGCGTCAGCAGGCGCGGACACTATCGGAGTGATGGCGGAAACAGCATCCACGATCGTGGTGACGCCGGCTAGTTTGCAATTCACCGCCGCAGTGGGCGGGACGGCTCCCGCGGGACAGTCCATCGATATCACCAATAGCGGGACCGGCACGCTCGCCTGGACCGCGACGTCCAGCCAGAGCTGGCTGACGATCTCTGCCGCTTCTGGGACTGCGCCGTCGACCCCCACCATCACGGTCAATCCGGCAGGTATGAGTGCGGGTACCTATACGGGCAACATTCAGATTTCCGCCACGGGCGCATCCAACAGCCCGGTATCGGTGAGCGTGACCTTGACGGTTGCGGTGGCGTCTCCAGCCTTAGCCGTTACGCCGCAGTCACTCTCATTCCAGTACACAGCCGGCGGCGCAACTCCGGCGGCGCAAACTCTATCCGTCGGCAATGCCGGAACAGGAACGCTGGCCTGGACGGCTGCCGCAGACTCATTCTGGATCGCGCTTTCAGCTACCTCCGGCACCACCCCGGGCACGCTTTCGGTTTCAGCGAGTGGGGCGAATTTGGCCGCCGGCTCTTACGCAGGCACGGTGACGATTCGTTCGACGGGCTTGGCTCCGGTGGCGCTACCTGTGACGCTGGTGGTCGAAGGCTCTCAATCGGCCGGCACGATCACAGCGGTGGTAAACGCGGGAAGCTACCAACCGGAGCTCGCGCCGGCGACATGGATTTCCATCTTTGGCACGAATCTTTCCGCCCTTACTTATTCGTGGCAGTCGAGCGATTTTGTGAACGGTATGCTGCCGCTGTCCCTCGAAGGAGTGTCAGTTACGATAGACGGATTGCCTGCTTACATCGGATATCTAAGCCCGACGCAGATCAACGTGCTGGCTCCGGACGACACGACGACGGGGCCGGTCCACGTGGTGGTAACCACTGCTCAACAGCCGAGTAACGCAGCGACCGTGCAGGAGAGCTCGTTTGCGCCGGCGTTCCTCACCTACAATGGCACTTACGTGGCGGCCCAGCACGCCGACTACACCCCGGTTGGAGCGGCGAACCTGCTGCCGGGAATAACGACCACTCCGGCTCAACCCGGCGAGACGATTCTGGTCTACGGGGTTGGATTCGGTCCCACAAGTCCTGCGCAACCTACCGGACAGCTGGTCGCAGCGGCGGTTCCGCTGGCAAATAATGTGACGTTTTTAATCGGGGGGCAGGCGGCACAACTCCAATTTGCGGGGTTGGTGGAATCGGGTCTGTACCAATTTAACGTGACAGTGCCGGTCCTTTCAAACGGGGACGCGGCTGTAGTGGCTAACATAGGTGGAGTTGCCACCCAGACGGGAGTTCTACTCACTATCCAGCAGTGAATCGCGAGACGAACTAATATCAGGTTGTGCCCGGAAACTGGCGACTGAAATCCAGCAGACCGACGTTCTGCACATTGTTCGCAGGATAGGGACAGCCAGCGCCACCTTACGCAAATCGGTGACTGCACGGTAAATCACGCTCCGGACATCACGCGACTGCTCGGTCGCCTTGAATGCTTTTCTCAAAGCCAGCCCGGGCCAACTCGGTCAACAGGAACTAAGCCTGTTGGCCGGCCAACTGGAACAGATCCCTTAACTATTTCGAAATCGAAAAGGAAAAACTATGAGTCCCGCAACCGATATCGCCGCTCTTGACCGGCAAGTGAATGAAATGATCCTGACCGGCAAGGCCATGGAAGCCTTCGAGGAATTCTATTCGGAGGATGTAGTGATGCAGGAAAATTCGGAGGAACCGCGCATCGGTAAGGCCGTGAATCGCGGATTCGAGGAACAGTTCTTTGCCTCGGTAGCCGAGTGGCACGACGGTCAGTTACTGGCCAGCGCCATCAACGGAGATACATCGTTCTCGGAGTGGTACATGGATATCAGCTTCAAAAACGGCTTCCGCATGAAGTCGACGCAAGTGGCTGTGCGCAAGTGGAAAGACGGCAAGATTGTCCACGAGCGCTTCTTCTACCAAAAGGGATAAAGGGACAGGCAGAAGTTGGCGTTAGGTAAGGTCGAGCTGGTCGAGTTCGGCCTTTGAATCTCCAAACGATTCGCGCTTCACGTTCATGCGATCGAGCATGGCCACATACAGATCGGCCATGGGGGTTTCCGCGGGATAGATGACGTGGCGTCCAGGTTTGATGCTGCCTCCGCCGTGTCCTGCCAGGACGACGGGAAGATGATCGTGTTGATGCCGGTTGCCGTCGCTCAAGCCGCTGCCGTACACTACCATCGAATGATCGAGCAGTGTGCCGTCGCCGTCCTTGGTGCTCTTCAGCTTCCCGAGGAAATAGGCGAATTGCTCCATGTGATACTTGTTGATCTTTGCCACGCTCTCGATCATCTCGGGATTGTTGCGGTGATGTGTCAACGGATGGTGAGCGTCCGAGATATCGAGTCTCCCGGTACACGCGCCCACTGCCTTCGCGCCCGATCATGAACGTTGCAATGCGTGTCTGGTCGGTCTGGAACGCGGCGACCATAAGGTCGAACATGAGTCGTGCGTGTTCAGCGAAATCCACGGGAACTCCAGCGGGCCGCTCCATGGAAGGCATGGGCAGAGTCGCGCTGTCTTTTTCGGCCTTTTCAATTCTCTGTTCGATTTCGCGAACTGCGAAAAGATATTCGTCGAGTTTTCTGCGATCGGTGGAACCGAGAGTTCCCTGCAAACGGCGTGTATCGTCGCTGACGAAATCGAGAATGCTCTTGTTGTAGAGCGAGCGCTTGGCCCGTGTCACCGGATCGAGTTCGGCATCACCAAAGAGGCGCTCGAAGACCGCGCGAGGATTGATCTCGGCTGGATTCGGCGTGGAAGGTGTCCGCCAGGAAATGCTATTGCTGTACGCGCAGCTGTAGCCGGAGTCGCAGCTCCCAACGAGGCGTCCGTCTTCGCAGGTGAGCTCGAGTGAAGGAAATTTCGTGGCGTCGCCGACCGCCTGCGCCGCCATCTGATCGACTGAAACTCCCACCTTGATATCGGCGCCGGCCGTCTTCACTGGATGCGCCGAAGTCAGGAAGCTGGAAGCGGCACGCGCATGATCGCCCGCGCCGTCGCCCAACGCACGTCCGCCATTCAGCGTCAATCCGGAGAGCACCATGAAGTCTTCGCGATAGGCCGCGAGAGGTTCGAGCACTCGCGTCAATTGGAAATCCGCGCCAGCCGTCGCGGGTGTGTACTGATCCATGATGATGCCATTTGGAACGTACATGAAAGCCATACGTCGCGGCGCCGCACCATCTGCCAGGCGACTCGCCGCGGCGAACGCCGGGGTCATGGCATCCAGCACCGGCAGCGCGATAGCCGCGCCCAGACCTTTCAAAATGGACCTCCGCGAAAGACTCTTACGTGTGACGATCATGTTTCTCCTCGATTCCGGCCTTCTTTGTCCCTGGCTTTTTCTCTGGCAAAACGTCTTTTCCTGCATCACCGCGGCGCATCTGGAACGGCAGGCTGTTGACGATGTTCGATATCAGTTCCGAAAAGCGGTAGTCGGCGGCAGCCAGACGCTTCACAATCTGATGCACGGCCGGCTTGTCGTACGTCTCCAAGCCTCTTCCCAATGCGAAGGTCAACATCTTTTCCGTGACGCATTCGGCAAACGCCTGCGGCTGCGCGGCGAGCAAATTTTCCAGTTCTACGGCGGAATTGAATTTTCGTCCGTCCGGCATAGCCCCCGACGCATCGATCGGAAAATTCCCGTCGGCGGTGCGATACTTGCCGATCGCATTGAAGTTCTCCAGCCCGAAGCCGAGCGGATCCATCTTGGTGTGGCAGGATGCGCAAACTGCATTGGCGCGATGAATTTCCATCTGCTGGCGCAGACTCACCGTCACTCCCAAACCTTTCTCGTCCAGGCTCGGAACATCCGGGGGCGGTGGAGGTGGAGGCGCGTTCAACAAATTTTCCAGCACCCACTTTCCGCGAATGACGACAGAAGTCCGGTTGGGATAAGAAGATACGGTCAATACGCTGGCCTGCGTCAGCACTCCGCCGCGGGGTGTGCCGGTCAGGTCCACCTTGCGGAATTCGCTACCCGTAACCCCTTCAATGCCATAGAATTTGGCCAGGCGCTCATTCAGAAACGAATATTTCGCGTTCAGGAAATCGAGGATGCTATGGTCCTCATCCATAATGTTCTTGAAGAACAGCCGCGTTTCCTGCTTCATCGATGCGCGCAACTCCGCATCGAATTCGGGGAACTTGTCGGGATCCGGCTTGATGGAATCGAGGTTGCGCAGCTGCAGCCATTGACCGGCGAAGTTATCCACCAGCGCGATCGACTTCGGATCGTGCAGCATGCGTGTCACTTCGGCATTCAGGATCTCCGGTTGGTGCAACGTCCCTTTCCCGGCTGTCGCGAACAATTCGTCATCGGGCAAACTGCTCCACAGGAAATACGACAGTCGTGACGCCAGCTCATAATCATTGAGCAGGTGCTGCTGCGCGGGATCGTCGGGTGCGCGATCATGCTCTATGCGGAAAAGGAAGTCAGGTGAAACCAGAATCGCTTCGAGAGCGACTCGTACGCCCTGATCGAAATTATCGCCTTGGCTCTGCGCAAGTTTAATAAAGCCGGCGATTTTGTCGACCTCGGCGTCCGTCACAGGACGCCGGTACGCTCGGCGTGCCAAGTTGGCAACAATCTGATGCGCGCAGGCATCGTCCTTGGTCGTGCACACGAAAATCTTCGCGTAACTCGCGGGCGGCGGAGCCTTATCTTCATCGTAGGGTCCGCGAATCTCGAACGAATCGACGCGCAGGCCGCGCTTCCGCGGATCGTCGGACGCTGGATCGCGAGAGAAATCCGCTAACGCCGCTTGCTTCTTTTCTTTCTCAGTACCGTTCAGCAACTGCTGCTGGATCTTTTCTTGAACTTTGGCGTAGACCGCCTGGGCAGCATCGTCAAACGGCAGCAGGACCATCCTGCTACTAATCGCGTGCTCGCCGTCGGGCAGGTGCAGTCGAACTTCGAAGTTCCGGCTATTTGGATTCGCTCCGCTGAGCACGTATTTCTTATAGTCCTTGCCATCTACCTGGACCACTAACTGCACCGGATGAAACATGTCCGCCTTACGGCCGGCAATCACAGTGCGAATCTCGTAATCCGCTTCGACCGGGAAATCAAACTTGCCCTGATCCACGCGAGTCTCTCCGCGGCCGTAAGGAGCGGCGGTGACGCGATTCATCACTGGCTTCATCGGCGGATCGGCGTGAATCGCCCGCTTGGCGATTACTTCGGCGGCCGCGAGATATTTTTCCATTAGCACGGGCGAGAGCGACAACACGTCGCCAATGTTGTCGAAGCCATAACCGAAATCGTCCGGCGGAAAGCTATCCGCAGCGCGAAAGTTAACCGCCAACAGATCACGAATGGTGTTGCTGTACTCGACTCTGTTCAGACGCCGCGCGGTAACTCGGCCGGGATCGGGTTTGGTTTCCCGATCGGCTTTCAGCATTTCACCGTAAATCCACTCAGTGACCTTCGCGACGTCGGTAGCCGCCGGAGCAGGCATTCCTTTCGGCGGCATCTCGTGGTTCTTGACGCGGTTCGCCACCTTCTCCCATACGTCACGATTTTTGATCACGTCGGCTTCAGAGTGGTAGGAGCTGAGATCGAGGCCGCCCACCTTGGCCTTAGTGTTATGGCACAGGACACAGTTCTTTGCGACGAACGGCTGAACCGTGTTCGAAAAATTCGCAGCTCCCTGCGCGACGGCGACCGACGCGAAGACGCAAATTACTTGCCGGCGCGCACGGTTGAGGCAGGTACCGAGCCGCGACGGTGAGGGCGAGGTGTTCACTTTTCTGCGAAACATCAGACTTTCAGGAAACCACGGAAATCCTGAGGTCCTCCTTGATAGCCCGGAAACACTTTCCCGACTTCTTTATTGCCGATATGGTTGCTTACTACTTCGCCGAGGACAGCGCGGAAATCGGTCGTGACCGCCAAGTCACGTTTTTCGTAGAGTTCATGATCGGCGAGTCCCGGCCACTTGCCGTACACCTTGCCGCCCTTCACCGGACCACCCATCACGAACATCACATTCGCGTGTCCATGGTCGGTGCCGCGGGTGCCATTCTCTTTAGCCGTTCGCCCGAATTCCGACATCGTGACGACTACGACATCGTCGCGCAGATCGCCAAGATCGTTCCAGAAAGCGGCGAGCGAGCCGCCGAAATCGCGCAGCATGTTGGGCAGAGCGTTCATTTCCTGCACATGGTGATCCCAGCCGCCGTAATCCGCGAACGCCACTTCCACGCCGACATTGGCTTTGATCAGCTGCGCAATCTGCCGGAGACTGTCGCCGAAACGGCCGCCTGGATAGTTCGCGCCGTTGGCTGGAGTGTACGGAGAACTTTGCACTTTCTTCAAGATGGAAACGGCTTCGAACGTTTCCTTACCCGTCCCGTTGAGCGCCTGATCGTCCGTCGCGAGATAGAGGTCCTCGAAGATTTTTGCCGCATTGGCGTCGCGCACCTGGAATGAGCGCAGGCTTTCGATCGCCACCGCGTCGTTCGGCCCACGCAAGGATCGCGGCAAAGATGCGCCCAAGGCAAAAGCTCGCATCGGAGATTGCGGACCTTGCACCGGCAACAGCGCGCGATTCATCCAGCCGCCTTCAATAGACTTCATGCCCGGCGTTCCGGATTCCATATAATCCTGAGCATCGAAGTGCGAACGGGTGGGATCAGGTGATCCCGCGGCATGAACTACTGCAAGATGACCAGAGTCCCACACCGGCTTCAGCGCAGAGAGCGCCGGGTTGAAGCCAAACGTGCCATCCAGATCAATGACCGATTTTTCCTTATCGACGGCCGCGGAGGGTTGCGGAATCTGCAGCGTCGGCCGCAATTCGTAATAGCGCTTTTCACCGTGGGGCACGACGATATTCAGGCCGTCGGCCGCTCCGCGCTGGAATATTGCGACCAGGATTTTCTTGCGCTGCGCGGGCGTCTCGGATGCGTACATGGTGCGTTCCAGCCATAACGGAGCGGCGCCGATCCCCACCATCGCAAGAGCTGAATTCTTCAGGAATATTCGACGATTCAGTGACATGTTTATTACCTCTGTACCAACTCAAGTAACCGACTTGTTACCGGCGCTGGAAGTCCGGCGACCCCAACGTCAATCCTGCCAGCAGCGCGGTCTTGCTGGATGCTACGGCGTTCATTGCCACATCCATCGAACCGCGTCCGCGGCGTCCCATCTGCATACTGGCATCCTGCATGGCGCCATCTTTCGGCTGAAGCTGCGAGCGTTGGTTCACCTGCTGCAGTATCTCGGGATTATCCACGCCCATCTGGATGGCTTTCTTGGCGTTTGGCGAAAGATCCGTCATCGACAATTCATGCGCCACATCGTTCGGGTCCGACGCATTTTGATAAGGAGTGAGATCAACTTTGATTCCCGGAATGCGATTGCTTACCAGCGCGAGCGAAAAGTTCATGCGGCCCAACAAGGCGGCCGAATTCAGCCAGTCGGCATTCTTCAGCGAGTAGCCGGTCGGCTCGACCTTCCGGTACAAGCGGTTGGCCCATTACGTTGAGCTGTTGCGCAAGGAGCGTGGAATAATCGAGGTCGGCATTGGTGGCGCGCAGAGCGCTCGCCATCATTTCAAGGGGCGTCTTGACCTTGGCGTGGAAGTTTTCTGGCGCCAAGAACTCGGGCGAAGTGACCATCGATGCGCATTACTTCGCGCAGATCGCCGTCGGTCGAGAGGAACGTCTTGGCCATTCGATCCACCATCGCGGCGGGAGGATTATCGCTCACGAAGCGCATCGCTAAGTTCTTTGGAGATGAAGTGCGCCGTCGCAGGACTCTTGGACAGCATGTCGAGGATCATCAGTCCGTCGTTCATGCCTCCGCCGGCAGGGATCTTGACACCCAGCACGGTCTTCTCGCCATTGTCGTGAAGCCGCGCATCGAACTCGAATTGACCGCCGCGCTGTGGATTGTGAATGGTCCAACCAGTAAAGCAGCGGGAAACTTCAGTCACGTCCTTTTGCGAGTAGCCGCCATCGACGCCCAGGGTATGCAGTTCCATCAGCTCGCGGCCGTAATTTTCGTTGAGCCCTCGCTTCAGTCCCTTGCCACGGTAGTTCGCGCCCTGCTCCGGAATTTGCGCCAACCGACTCCCAATTATCCAGGTAGAAAAGCATCGCCGGGCTCTGAGCCGTCGCCAGCAAAAGGTCGTGGAACTTGCCGAGAACGTTGGGACGGATCACGTCGCGTTCATAGGACGTTACCAGGTCCCGGTCCGCGCCTTTATCGAAGTAGACATTGAAGTGATTGAACCAGAAGTCGGTCAAGACTTCTTCGAGTTGCTTATTGGAATACACAGCGCGGAGAAGTTTGCCTTCGGTCAAGTCCTGATAGACCACTTGCTGACCGCCATTTAAAATCGTGATCCGGCGGCGCAAAGGCGTGGATGCGATGGGAAACAGCATGCCGCGTTGCTGCTGTTTCATGGCGTCCAGGACGTCGATCTGGGTTGCGTCGGGCAGTGCCTCGAGAACCTTCACTTTCTCGAGTGGCGTTCCATTCTTGATGGCGTTTTGTTGCTCCGGCGTCAGGCTATGGAGGACGGCGTCGAGATCCGGCTCAACAGCCATCTCAGCTACGCGGCGCTGCGCGGCCTGGGCCTGCGACGTCCTTTTTACTTTGGCGTCTTCCTGTATCTTGTACCGTTCCACCTGCCGGCGGATCATCATGCGGGTCAGCGGATCATCTGGGAAAGCTGCGCGGCCGTCGACCATGGCGCGGATCAATTGTGCATTCGGATAGCTATCGATCATCACGTTCGCCGGTAACACAAGGGTGTCCAGCGGCTGCAGCTTAGCTAAAAGCTTGGGATTCTCTTGTATGGATTCCGGGTGAAGCTGTACCTCAATCCAGCGGTCGAGCCCGTACCGCTTGACCGCCTCAACCTCGCCCGGACGAGGTCCGTAAGCCAGGCGGTTCAATGCATAAATTATCTTTTGGTCGTCGGGCATCTGGCTGATAGCCGGAGGCTCGGGTGCGGTCGCCTTGTTCTTCTTGGCGTACGTGGTGAGGGCGGGAACTACCAGAAAACACGCCAGCGCAAAAGCGCAGAAAGCTTTACGTGACATTGAACCTATCCTTAAACTGCCTAACTGTACTAACGCATTCCCAATCCAGATGTCGCGGGTATCTTGTAAATCCATCTTTACAAAGGTGTTTGACAAGCTGTTCTGGAGTCCGCCGAGACAGCTTCTGAAGCGGATGATAACACTTTCGCTGGACAAACGTGAGAACATGCCTGGCCGCATTTGTTCCTCACGTAACGCAATCCGCCCACGGCGTAATTTCTGTGGTCTGCAGATGACTTCGAAGCACCCAACTGCTCGCAACTGCCAGTCTCGCAAGAAAGCTACAATCTGAGAAATGGCTTCCACCCCTATATTTCAGACCTCACGCGATCGATTTCGAGCTGCCCGAACGCGGGAATTCACCGAGTCGGTAATCCGCGAAATGACCCGGCTGGCCCTGCATCATGGGGCGGTTAACCTGGCGCAGGGCTATCCTGACTTTCCAGCTCCACAGGAACTGAAGACCGCCGCGATTGCTGCCATCGAGGAAAATATTAATCAATATTCCATTACCTGGGGCGCCAAACCATTTCGCGAGGCAATTTCGGCAAAATACCGGCGGACTTATGGCCTCGAATTCGATCCCGAACGTGAAATCACGGTGTGCTGTGGGTCGACGGAAGGTATGATCGCTTCCTTACTAGCAATTACTAACCAAGGTGACGAGATGATCGTCTTTGAGCCGTTTTACGAAAACTACCATCCCGATACCCAGCTTTGCGGAGCCACGCGCAAGCTGGTCTCCCTACGCGCACCCGATTGGTCTTTTGATCCCGAATCAGCAATATACGTAAATCTAAACGAAGCAACAGGCACATAACACGACA